>JAWKNC010000001.1:0-758696 GCA_041391945.1 Allomuricauda sp.
AAAGGCAGTTTGTCAATCCCCTTGTACTGGATTCCTGCAGAAACGATGTTGATGTTCTCCCATCCGAATCCAGCAACAGAAGCTGTCTGCGTCCAACCTACGGTTGAGAAACCGTCCGTATTTTCATAGTCCACCAACCTATAATCCACAGCCAAATCAATGTTGCCCAAGGAATATCCCAAACCGAAGGACAGGATAGCAGGATAGTCCATACTGAACTCATTGGTGCCCGTGGTCCCATCCAAATAAGTATTGTCAAGCTCAAAATCGCCAAATTTTTGGGTGGTTTTATAGGACACCCCTGCCTTGAATCCAGCACTTGAATTGTAGAACAGTCCCACTTGGCCTCCATAGCCTATGGAAGAAGCCTTATCGGTAGAAGGGTAACCTGCCTGGGTTGGGTTGGCCGTTGGGTTGGGCATCAGTTCCAATACAGCATAGTCCAATGTAGGCTGAACCCCAATGGAAAACTCATCGGATAGTTCATAGGCCCATGCAAAACCAATCTGGAGCAAGATATAGTTCGACTCAATCCTACCGAATCCTCCCATGCTCTGTGGCATAGTGATCGGATTGGTCGTGCTTTCGGGAAAGGTGACCCCAAAGCCGCTGATACCAAAGGCAGAAACTCCAAAAGTATGCTTACTTTCCGGTTTGCTCCAAACATAGGCAATTGCCGGCATTGGTGACACGCCACGGTCATCTTCGGTGACCCCGCTAAAAAAGTTCCCCGTTGGTTGTCCATTTTGATCAAACTCCGGTACTGTGGAGCTCAATTCAGGGGACGAGAAAAAGAGTCCGAGGTCAAATTTTAAGATATTCCCATCAAAAGTCGAAATGGTGGCCGGGTTCCAATGAAGCGCTCCAGAAATATCGAGGGGCTGTGCGGTGGCAGCACCTCCCATTGACATGTTGACGGAACCCACACCCTGCATGATATGGCCTGCCTGCGAAAAAGCCACTGTGCTCAACAGGAAGGCGCAAAATGTAAAAAAGTAATTTTTCATACGTTGAGGTTTTAAACGACAAATAATCTTTTACCCTAAAAATAGTGCAAATGATATGGCTTTTGCCGTCATGTTGAGATTTGCCGCAAACGTATGAACAACCGCATCAATATTTAATGATAAATATCATGATGATGGGCAAAACAGCGGTTAAGTAGTTATGATTTTCATCAGGTTAAATGGGTTAAAGCGCCGATATCGATTTGAACCGTTAAGTATTGCCGAATTTTACGACCAACATGGAAATTTAAAACACTACCTGATCATGAAGTCAAAAACAATCCTAGATTTTTTGTTGCGTGCCATTCCTGCAGCAATCCTTTTGCAAACCCTTTACTTTAAGTTCACTGCGGCACCAGAATCCGTTTATATTTTTGAGACCTTGGGATTGGAGCCCATGGGACGTATCGGCATAGGTATCTTGGAACTTGTCGCCGCAATTCTCCTCATCGTGCCCAAAACCACCTGGATGGGCGCATTATTGGGGATGGGGATTTTGGCAGGGGCGTTATTCTCGCATCTTACCCAATTGGGCATAGTGGTACAAAACGACGGTGGCACCCTGTTCATACTGGCATCCGTGACTTTCGTATTTTGTGCAATACTGGCCTGGAAAAACCGTACAAAGATTCCATTTTTGAACAAAATGTGGTCGAAATAAGCTTTTTAGGCCCAGCGTTGTAAGCGTTCACAGAGAGGTTAAAACGCACAAAAAATCCGTTGAACGCCATTTTTAGGGTTTTAAATAAGTCATTACCTTAAAATATTTTCGATAAAATGCACTTTTTAGTCGTTAAAATCAAAAACCTATGAAAAATTCATAAGTATTCCTCAAACTTCTTTCTGGAACTTTGTCATGTATTAACCCCCAAATCTAATATCATGAAACGTTCAATTAACTTTAGCTTGATCCTACTAGTCGCTTTTCTTTTTAATCAGAACAGTGTTGCCCAAAACTCCAATGAGCTTGCAATGAATGATGCAATGCCTGTAAAGGGTAACCTCTCCACAATTGACGGGTATGTTCCGGAAATGTCAGTAACCAAGGATGGCCAAACTGCCTATTTCAGCCAAGCCACCTATCAAAAACCTTTGTACGGAGTCTTCTCCAAAAAAGAGATCATCCATGAAATCTACAGGGCCGAAAAAGTAAATGGGGAATGGAAAAATGTCACCAAATTGGACGTATGCCCCAAATATGCCTCTGCAAAACACCCTACCATTTCCGAGGATGGCAAGCGTTTGTTCTTTGCCTCCAACATGCGCGGAAGCTATGGAAAATATGATATCTATGTCGCCGAGATAAAGGCCGATGGCAGTCTGGGTGTATCCAAAAACCTAGGGCCAAAGGTGAATACCAAAGAAGATGAACTATATCCCAATATATACAACGGAACCCTGTTGTTCTTTGCCTCCGAAGGACGCGACGGATTTGGTGGACTGGATCTCTATGCCACCCAGGTTTCCTATAATAGCCTGACCCCCTCCGTAAATTTGGGAAGCCACATCAATAGCAGTAGGGACGATTATGCCATTCAAATAAACCCTGAAAAAGGTTTGAGCTATGTGGTATCCAACCGTGGACAAAACCATACCATTGCCCAGATTACCGTAGCATATGGCAGAAAAAACAAAGAGAACACCATGGTGGCCTACAACGATGGGAATCTAGAAAACGCATTGAACGATGGCGCATCGCATGAGTACACCAGCACTTCGTTCGAAGACAAATAATTGATAAAAGTTTAAATCGGTCTCACTACCCAAGGGTTATCTGATTTTGTTTGATTGCCGAGATCCTAAACACTATTGACCCATGATAAGAAAGACAGGGGGAACTGACAGATTATCATAGAAGAGGGTTGCATTATTTCACTCTGACCGATTTTTTCCGAGAATAGGATGCCTTTTTCAAGGCATCCTATTTTTTTATTATAACTTTTTAAAATACAGTACTATACAGAAAAAATCCAGTGCTCTATTGCCTCTTTTTCAGTTAAAATGAGAGCTCTCCCATGTTGCATTTGAACGAAAAAGGCCACAAAAAATTCCTTCGGAAAGAAAAAAAATCTAATTTAATTCTTGAAATAATGCAAACCCAAATCTTTTTAATCATGAAAAAAACTACAACACTCGGAAAAAAGTATCCCCCAGAAACTAGGTCGGGTTATCTTTTTTAAGGTTCTCAACACTTTTTCCTGAACAACAGCCATTTTTTATTCAAGTAGGAGGATATTCAACCATCCTGCCTATTGGTCCATAGCCAATACCTTGTGCTATCTTGACGTGTTAACCGTTGGGGTATATCAATGGGTTTGGCTACAACTTGGCCGCCATCGGCCAAGGTCTCGGCATGTTTTGTCTTTTTCCAAACGACAAGACATTCAACAAAATCAGATAATCCCAAATCTATCTGTCATGAAAACAGAGCCATTACGAATTGCTGTCATCGAAACCGATGTTAGCCTTCACGCTATGTACAAACTTTATTTTGAAGAAGTTCTACACTACAAACTGCATGGGGTCTACAAGACCGTCCATGAACTCTTGTCCAACTTTGGAACCGGCCCAGATGTGATCGTTTCCGAAGTATCCCTAACCGGACTTTCCGGAATTGAGGGAATTGAATATTTCCGCAAAAGGAACGAAACCCTTAAAGTTTTGGTCATGAGCCCCCAAAATGATTTCAAGATCATCAAGGAAGCCTTTAAAAAAGGTGCCAACGGCTATTTGGTAAAACCCCTTACCAAGGAACGCTTTTTCAACGCCCTGGATGCCCTACAGGAGCATGGTATTGCCCTGGAGCACGAAGTTGCCAAGAAAATCATCAGTTCCTTCCAGACCAAAAAGTTTGAGTCTTTTTCCAGAAAGGAAAACCAGATCATTGAACTGTTAACCCAAGGGTTTACCTACAAAATGATCGCGGACAAGCTATGTGTGACGCCCAGCGCGGTTAATTTTCACATTCAGAACATCTATGTCAAACTCAATGTGAACTCAAAATCGGAGGCTTTGGAAAAGCTCCGCGAGATGGAAACGCGACAATTGAACGCCGCCTGATTATATTTTGGGCCCAAAAGAAAAAACCTGGCAAATGCCAGGTTTTTTTATCCAAAACGTTCAAAATGTTATTTCACTTCCTCGAAGTCTACATCCTCAACATTATCGCCTTCCTTGGCACTGCCCTCACCTGCTGCACCATTGGCTCCCGCTGAGGCATCGGCACCGTTGGCCTGGGCGGAATCCGCTTGGGCCTTGTACATTTCTTCAGAGGCAACCTTCCATGCTTCGTTTATTTTCTGCAGAGCAGGTTCAATTACAGTCACTTCTTTGGTCTCATAGGCTTTCTTCAATTCTTCCAAGGCATCTTCGATGGGTTTTTTCTTGTCAGCTGACAATTTATCCCCGAATTCCTTCAACTGTTTTTCAGTTTGGAAGATCATGCCATCGGCCTCGTTCAACTTATCGGCTTTTTCCTTCGCCTTTTTGTCCGCTTCGGCATTCGCCTCAGCCTCGGCCTTCATCTTTTTGATCTCTTCCTCTGTCAATCCGGAAGAAGCTTCTATCCTGATATCCTGTGACTTACTGGTGGCCTTATCGGTGGCGGAAACCTTGATGATACCATTGGCATCGATGTCGAAGGTCACTTCAATTTGAGGTGTGCCCCTTGGTGCCGGTGGAATACCATCCAAGTGGAACCTCCCTATGGTTTTATTGTCCGCGGCCATTGGGCGCTCTCCTTGAAGCACGTGGATCTCAACCGAAGGTTGATTGTCCGCTGCAGTGGAAAACACCTGTGATTTCTTTGTGGGAATGGTAGTGTTTGACTCAATCAATTTGGTCATTACTCCACCCATGGTCTCGATACCCAACGAAAGTGGGGTTACGTCCAACAGAAGCACGTCTTTCACATCTCCTGTCAATACACCACCTTGTATTGCGGCACCAATGGCCACAACCTCATCTGGGTTGACACCTTTGGATGGTTTTTTGCCGAAAAACTTCTCAACAGCCTCTTGTACCGCAGGAATACGGGTAGATCCACCCACCAAAATAATTTCATCAATATCGCTTTTTGAAAGTCCGGCAGACTTCAACGCGGTCTCACAAGGAGCAATGGTTCTTTTGACCAAATCCTCGATCAATTGCTCAAATTTGGCCCTTGAAAGTGTACGCACCAAGTGTTTGGGTCCAGATGCAGTGGCCGTTACATACGGTAGATTAATCTCAGTCTGTGCAGAAGAGGACAGCTCAATCTTTGCCTTTTCGGCAGCTTCGCGCAAACGCTGAAGTGCCATGGCATCTCCCCTCAGGTCAAGTCCTTCGTCTTTCTTGAACTCCTCGGCCAACCAATCAATGATCTTTTGGTCCACATCGTCACCACCCAAGTGGGTGTCACCATCGGTTGCCAAAACTTCAAAAACCCCGTCACCAAGTTCCAGGATGGAAACGTCATGTGTACCGCCCCCAAAGTCGAAAACCACAATTTTCTGGTCCTTGTCTTTTTTGTCCAAACCATACGCCAGGGAGGCTGCCGTAGGCTCGTTAATGATCCGTTCCACGGTAAGACCTGCAATTTCACCAGCTTCCTTGGTAGCTTGCCTTTGCGAGTCGTTGAAGTAAGCAGGGACAGTAATTACGGCCCTGGTCACATCCTGGCCCAGATAATCTTCAGCGGTCTTCTTCATTTTTTGAAGGATCATGGCAGAAAGTTCCTGGGGCGTGTACAAACGGCCATCGATATCCACTCGTGGCGTATCGTTATCGCCCTTGACCACTTTGTAGGGAACCCTGTCCGCTTCCTTTTTGGATTCTGAGAACTTGTTCCCCATGAATCGCTTAATGGAATAAATTGTTTTGTTTGGGTTGGTCACCGCCTGTCTTTTTGCAGGATCTCCCACTTTGATCTCTCCACCTTCCACGAATGCGATTACGGAAGGGGTGGTACGTTTACCCTCGGCATTTGGAATCACCACGGGTTCGTTACCCTCCATTACAGAGACGCAGGAGTTGGTTGTACCCAAGTCTATACCTATAATTTTGCTCATCGTATCTAAAGTTATTTCAGTTGAAAATTCTTTTCTATCTCGCTCAATAAGTGTCAATGATCGTGCCATGGCCAAGAATATGACAAGGTGTCAGCTATTTGATGCGAATCTGGTATGGATGAAAAACAATCAGGGGAATGTCACCAATACTTTTCCAAAATACTTCTTCGGGATCCTCCACAATTTTATATCCAGGAGGGTGTTATATTTGGAACAGTAATTTGCACCTATGGAATGTATCAGTGTGTTCGACATGCTCAAAATCGGTGTGGGTCCGTCTAGCTCCCATACCCTTGGTCCGTGGAGGGCTGCTGAACGATGGATCAGTGAGCTCAATGAGCAGGATATCTTCAAGGATGTCGCCCAAATTACCGTGTTTCTTTATGGTTCCCTTTCCTTGACGGGCAAAGGGCACGCCACGGATATTGCCGTGGTGATGGGGCTGCTGGGCGCTGATCCCGAAACGGTCCCCATTGAGGGTATTGATGGAGCCATTGATAAGGTTAGATTGGACAAACGGTTAAATTTTGGAGGGGTCCATGAAATTCCCTTCAGGTTTGACATGGATATTGTCTTTAAAAAAGAATTTCTCCCCTTCCACTCCAATGGTATCCAATTTGAGGCAATGCTGTCCAACGGCAAGCGCACCACAGAAACCTATTACTCCATTGGTGGGGGCTTTGTGGTAAAGGAAGAACTGATCCATTCCAAGGAAAACAAGGAAACCTTCAAAGCTTTTCCCCATCCGGTCAAGACCGGGAACGAACTGCTCCAACATTGTCAGGAACAGGGAAAATCCGTTTCGCAAATCGTTATGGAGAATGAGCTTTCCCTACGCACTGCTTCCGAAATAGACAACGGCCTAAGGCGCATTTGGAACACCATGCTGGAGTGCATGTATGTGGGCTGCCATACCGAAGGCAAACTCCCCGGAGGGCTCAATGTAAAGCGGCGCGCTTTTGAAATGCACCAAAAATTAAAGGGCGATGTGCCCTACTCCACTCCGCAGGAGTGGCTGGAAAGCATTCGGGATACCGAGGTAAAGTTTCGCCAAATCATCAAATGGGTAAGCTGCTTTGCCTTGGCCGTCAACGAGGTCAATGCCTCTTTGGGGAGGGTGGTGACCGCTCCTACCAACGGAAGTGCCGGGGTCATCCCCGCGGTTTTGATGTATTACATGGTCATTGAAAACCACGATGCGGATTTTGATGATGTCCGCCAGTTTTTATTGGTGGCCAGCGAAGTGGGCAGCATATTCAAAAAAGGGGCCACCATTTCGGCCGCCATGGGTGGTTGCCAAGCAGAGATAGGTGTTTCCTCCGCCATGGCTGCTGCTGGGCTGACGGAACTTATGGGTGGTTCGCCAGAACAAGTCCTAATGGCTGCGGAAATTGCCATGGAGCACCACTTGGGGCTTACATGCGATCCCATTGGAGGATTGGTCCAGGTGCCCTGCATTGAACGCAATGCCATGGGAGCCATCAAAGCCATCAATGCGGCCGAGCTTGCGCTTGACACCGACCCCAATGATGCCAAAGTGCCCTTTGACAAAGTAGTGAACACCATGTGGGAAACCGCCAAGGACATGAGTTCAAAATATAAGGAAACTTCCGAGGGTGGACTTGCCATTGGCGTCTTTTTAAGTGATTGTTGATTTGTATCATAAAATTTAGGAACTTACCAGAGTTTTGAATTTTGGATAACCTTGCGGTATTTAAAATACATATTGCCCCTATTCATTTTTTTATCTTTTTCCCTAATCCCCCTCGGAAAAATAGATACCCATTACAAATTGGTCCTTTTTGAAGGATCGGATTGGTGCGTGAACTGCATCCGGTTGAACAAAACGGTACTGACAGATACGGCCTTCATCAATTTTTTGGAAATGGAGAATATCCAAATCGAAAGAATAGATTTTCCCCAACGAAAAAAACTGGACGAACAAACCCAGGCATACAATGCCAGTGTAGCTGAAAAATACGGATTCCAAGGTCTGTTCCCAACAATCTTGCTGGTGAGGAACAACACCGATGAAACCGTCACCATTGATTACCATGATCAAGGACCGAATGAATTTATCCAACAGATAAAAGCCAGCATGACAAACTAGCATGGAACGCTACAAAAGAAAATGCAAGTTAATGGGATGTTCCTTTGAACTGGGCGTTGTATCGGAGGATAATGCAACGGCGCAGCATTTTCTGGAACAGGGTATTTTTGAGATCCAACGAATCGAAAATTTATTGTCCGAGTTCCTTCCAACATCCCAAATTTCATTGATCAACAGGAACGCCGGTAAATTGGTTACGGTAGATGGTGAAGTTCTCTCTCTTTTGGAACGATGTTCAAAGATTTCACATATTTCCAAGGGTTACTTTGACATTACCGTTGGACCGTTGAAACGATTGTACCGCTTCAAAAATGAAGAATTTACACCTCCTGGCAAACAGCAGTTAATGACCGCATTGAAAAAGGTGGGATATACCAAAATCAAGTTGGATGGAAACTTAAGTGCCGCGGCACTGTCACAAGAAGGAATGTACATAAGCCTAGCGGCCATAGGCAAGGGATATGCCGCTGACATGGTCAAAAAAATGTGGAAGGGAAACGGTGTGGAGGGAGGCTATATTGATGCCAGTGGCGATCTTACCGCTTTTGGCAGTGATGAAAATGGCCGTCCCTGGAAAATAGGAATTGCAAATCCTGACGTTCGGGGTGGAACACTGTTCCAAATTCCGTTGCACAATGTTTCGGTTGCCACCTCCGGAGATTATGAGCAGCATTTTACGCACAATGGCAAGCGATATTCGCACAATATCGACCCCAAATCAGGATTACCCGTCCAAGGCATAAAAAGTGTATCCATATTTTCACCGAGCGCTGAACTATCGGACGCATTGGCCACCGCCGTGTATGCCATGGGTGTTGAAAAAGGCCTTTCGTTTATTGACCAATTGCCCAAGACACACTGTATCATCATCAATGACCACAACAAAATCTTCTTTTCAAAACAGATGCACTATGAAGCGGTCCCTGCTTAACATGCTATCCATTGCATTTATGGGCATACTGCTATGTTCTTGTTCCACTGCGCTCAAACCCTATGAACGCCAATATGTGAACGATCCAGAAATGGCCATGTCGGGTTCAAGTATCGTCAAATTTCAGCATTATGTATGCGCCATACGGGAAGGTGCCCTGGTAGCAGAAGGGAACAAGGGCAGTGGGGGCTGCGGTTGCAATTGAGGTAGCCCATGAACAAAAGGACCATCTTAGTCGGCAGCTTGGCATTTTCAATGCTGTTTTCAAAGGCACAGAAGAAAGAGGCTCCGGCTTTTAGGGTGAATGAAACAGAGGTTGAACTGCTTTACAACCACTATATCCAGGATGGCGATAATTCTGCGGTTACTGGTGGCGAAGGCACAGAGCGGCTGATTGTCTATGGCCCCACATTCAACTATAAAAAGGAATTTGGGAAAAACGGCCTTGATTTTCAATTTGGCGTCGATGTCATTTCTTCGGCTTCCACGGACAATATTGACAATATTATGTCATCAGCATCGAGAGTGGATACCAGGACATATTCCAACCTGCACTATACCGAGCATTTTGAGAAAAATAAACTGTCGATAAACATAGGTCTTGGGGCTTCCATAGAATCCGATTATTTCTCCATTGGGAAGTACATCGGTGCCTCAAAGGTTTCCAAAAACGATATGCAGACCTATTCCGCACAGCTACAGATCTTTAATGATGACCTTCGTTGGGGCCGACTGGATGGCGGTTTTTTGGCCAGTCCCCAATTTTTGATCTATCCCGTTGAACTGCGGTTCCAAGAATGGTACGATGAATACGAACGAGATTCCTATAATCTCAATTTGGGCTTCACCCAAGTTGTGGACCAGCGAAATTCCATTGGGGTCTTTGGCATTTTAAGTCTTCAAAAAGGACTGCTGGCCACGCCCTTTCACAGAATCTTTTTTTCCGATGATACCGAGGCCGTGGAGCAGTTTCCCAATAAACGCCATAAAATGGCCCTCTCGTTGAAGTGGAACAAATTCACTGGCGGGGGGATCATCTTTAAAAACACACTTGGTACTTACATAGATGATTTTGGAATACTTGGGCTTACACTGGACCATGAGACGGCAATCAAACTCAGCCCTAAATGGACATTGCTTCCCAGTTTCAGGTTTTATGTGCAAAAAGAATCCAAATACTTTGAACCATTGGGCGTGCACAGTCCCAATGAAACCTACTACACGTCTGACTATGATCTGTCCTCTTTTCGGTCGACAAGATTTGGACTGGGATGGCGGCATTGGCCTGCAGCAAGAAAAAACAAAGGCCTGCACATTTTTTCCCTGCAGTATTTTCTTTACCACAGGTCCGATGGGCTGACGGCCCACACGGTGTCCACCTCCTTTAATTTCAAGACAAAGCGGGCCAGGGCCCGCAAAAAGAAACAATAACGTTATTCTTCCAAGCACCCCGCCTTGCCACGGGTGTCAATCAAGTAGATAATCTTCCATTCCCCATCAAAATCAACCAATTGAAAGGAGTTGATCCCGCAATGGCTGAAGGTATCGTTCAGCCAAAACTCATACCCTACCCATGCATTGGCCATCGTCCTGTCTACTTGAATGGAAAACGAAGTGAGTCTTTCCTCGTATTTGACACTGTCCGGGATGCTACAAATAGAGACCAGGAATTTTGAAAAATCCTCTTCCCTAAAACGGGTCCTTCCCTCTTGGTCCTTTCCAGTGGTCTGGAGCACTAGTCTATCCGCGACCGTGCTTTTGATGATGGAAGAATCTTGCTTGTGAAATCCATCAAAAAAAGTCTCGATGACTTTTTTTACCTGCTCTTTGGAGTCAATTTCTGGAGGATTGGGCCCTTGGGCACTGGCTTTGATGAATACGAAACAAAAAAGTGCAAAACTGAAGAGTGTTCTCATGGTGCTGTGGTTTTTTGATTGAAGTCCAAATTAAACAAATCTGCTTACATTTAGTCCGTAAAACTGAACCAAATGTCTGTTGCCAAAAAAGAATACAAGAGGGTCACGGTAAAATCCCTGATTGAAATGAAACAGAACGGTGAGAAAATTTCCATGCTCACCGCCTACGATTACTCCATGGCCAAAATTGTGGACGCGGCCAACGTGGATGTAATTTTGGTGGGTGATTCTGCGAGCAATGTGATTGCGGGCCATGAAACCACCCTGCCCATTACCTTGGACCAAATGATCTACCATGCCAGTTCTGTGGTAAGGGCCGTAAAAAGAGCTCTGATCGTTGTCGACATCCCTTTTGGAAGCTACCAAAGCGACTCCAAGGAAGCATTGCGTTCAGCCATCCGGATCATGAAGGAAAGTGGGGCCCATGCCATAAAAGTGGAAGGCGGGACCGAAATAAAGGAATCGGTGAGCCGAATCCTTCAGGCCGGTATTCCCGTAATGGGACATCTGGGGCTTACTCCCCAGTCCATCTATAAATTTGGCACCTATACAGTCCGTGCCAAAGAAGAAGAAGAGGCACAGAAGCTTAAGGAAGATGCCAAAATGCTGGAAGAGTTGGGCTGCTTTGGGATTGTTCTTGAAAAAATTCCCGCTAAATTGGCCAAGCAGGTGGCAGAAAGTGTCTCCATTCCCATCATTGGCATCGGTGCCGGAAATGGGGTTGACGGACAGGTTTTGGTGGTCCATGATCTATTGGGAATGACCCACGAGTTCAGCCCTAGGTTTCTCAGAAGGTACATGAACCTCTATGAGGATATGGGCAATGCCATTTCGCAGTATGTTGATGATGTGAAGAGTGCGGATTTTCCGAATGATGAAGAGTCTTATTAGACTGTTGGAATATTGGATTGTTGGATATTTTGATATCTTTCTTTTTACAAAATCCTACTTATGCATCGATTCAAAGACTTGGACATATGGAAATTGAGTCGAGAATTCTGTTCCGATATTTACGAAGCAACGGATAGCTTTCCTGAGACCGAAAAATTCGGGATTTCCAATCAACTGAGACGAGCAGTAGTTTCAATCCCCTCAAACATTTCTGAAGGATGTTCCAGAAAATCAAATAAAGACTTTTCAAGATTTTTAGAAATAGCTATCGGTTCAATGTACGAAGTCGAAACACAACTATTTATCTCAAATGATTTAGGCTTTTTAACAGACAAAACATTGGAATTGTTAACGGACAAATTGAGTTCAATTATAAAAATGACTTCAAAATTCAAATCCTCACTGAAGTGAATTCCAAAAATCCAAAAATCCAAAAATCCAATTCATCAAACCTTCAAATCCTATATGAAGACAACCACCTTATTGTGGTCAACAAAAGGGTTGGGGACATTGTGCAAGGCGATAAGACTGGCGATGCCCCGCTCAGTGAGGTGGTAAAAGAATATCTCAAGGAAAAGTACAACAAGCCGGGAAACGTGTACTTGGGTGTGGTACATCGACTGGATAGGCCTACTTCCGGGATAGTCCTGTTTGCCAAAACTTCAAAGGCCCTTCCGCGGCTCAATAAGCTTTTTTCGGACGGAAAAACTCAAAAAATATATTGGGCAGTCGTGAAAAATGCCCCAAAAAGCGAAAACGGAATCCTCACCCATTGGCTGGTCCGAAATCCAAAACAGAACAAATCCTATGCCCATGAAAAAGAGGTGCCCAATAGTAAAAAAGCTATTTTGGAATTCAAAATCCTGAAAGAATTGGACAGTTATACCCTTCTGGAAATTGATTTAAAAACGGGAAGACACCATCAAATACGGGCGCAATTGGCCGCTTTGGGGTGCCATATCAAAGGAGATCTAAAATACGGCGCGGACCGAAGCAACAGGGGCGGGGGAATCCATTTGCACTCCAGAAGTTTGGAGTTTGAACACCCTACAAGAAAGGAAGTCATCAAAGTTGTGGCCCCACCTCCCGATGACGCTATCTGGAATGCCTGTGTTTAACGGGTGACCGCAAGGGCCTTTTCACGAATTACCTGCCCAACAGGTTTATTCTGTAGGTGGCTTTCCAACCAAGAAAGGATGTCCAAATACAAAAACGCCCTTTTCTCATAAGGGTGGTTCTCATACTTTTTAAGCTCATTATAAAGCGTTTGGAACTTGTTTTTCAACTCGTGCGGATAAATGTCACCAAGACTGCGCAAAAACTTGATCATTTCTTTTTGTACAGCATGCAAATCGTTCATTTTCAGAAGGAACTTATAGGTACTTTTAAGCTGTACTTCCAAATGATAGTCCATTCCCGCCTCATAGTGGGCCACCAAGCTCAACACACGGGCAAAGCACATCAAGTCCTCCCTCATTTTAAGGTTTTTGTTGGAAATGATCTTTTTCAGATAGGCTATGCAGTTTTTGTTGTCCCCATTGCCAAAATATAGGCAGGCAATCTTGTAGTACAGCAACATGATATGGTGCTCATCGATCCTATCCCGATGCTTTTTGATGCCATACTCAATAATATTTACCAGATATAGGCCTTTATCAAAAGTCCCTTCCAAAAAATGGAGGTTCAGTTTGTTGGAGTTGATGTACAAAAATGCCAAGGAAGCAATATTGTCGTTCTGGGGAAATTTGGGGTGATCCACTTGTTTCTCCAACCGCTCCAAAGTCTCTTTGAATTGGGAAGCATATTTTACAAAGAACAAGGATTCCAAAAGATAGTGGTTGCCCTTTAAAAAGAACACGGGGTTCAATTCGATCATTTCCTCATGTTCGTAGAAAAGATCCACCCACTTGCTGGCGTATTTGTAGGACGACAAGAAGTCTTGGGTCAACAAACTGTACCATAAGTGCGCCTTATAGAGCCATAGCTTTTCACGAAAACCAAGATCTTCCAAATTATAGGCCGGTAAGTGTGCCTCAAAATAACCCTTGACCTTTCGCAACTCCTCATCATTCCGCACATAGCCCACTTTCAACATCATTCCATACAACTGTAACGACAGGTTGGAAAGTTTACTGGTCATCACGTTATGGGCAGAGAGTTCCTTCGCTTGAACGGCCAACTCATCGGCACGATCGGGTATGCTCCTTGTTATATATTGTGTTTCTATGATTTTTTCCAGTTCCACGATCTCATAGGCCACATTCTTTTCCTCATTTTCAATGGCAAAGTTTTTGGCTTTGTCCAATATCTTCAAACTTTGTTTGTAAAGCCCTTTTTGGTACAGAATGGTGGCAAAATCCAACTGTTCCCTAATCTGTATCCTAATATTTTGATTTACGGGATTCAAACGCAAACTCACCAAGATCTGCTTGTATAAATGCGCCTTGAGATTGGAAAGTTGCGCTTTCTTAACAATGCCGCTTTCCAATATTTGCCGTTCATCGTAGGTCTGCATTTTCTCCAAAAGGTTAAAAAGCGCCAAAAATTTAGCATCAGTATTGACACCCAAGCGGCCCACATACAGCTTAAATTGACGTTTTTCAGATTTGGAAAGCGACTTGATCAACACGAACAAGGCGTCCTTATGGACATTTGTCATCGTAAAAAATATTATTTAATACATTGTATTTCAATCATTTAATCCTATTGAAATACGGTTTAACATTGTAAAGGATACTAGCCTTTTCCAATTCTTGCCCGCTCCTGCTATATCTTCGTATAGTTTAGCGAAAATGGACAAAAATAATGGGTAAAGATAAGGTACAAATTTTTGATACTACACTAAGGGATGGGGAACAAGTTCCAGGCTGCAAGTTGGACACCAAACAGAAATTGGTCATTGCAGAACGTCTTGATGAGTTGGGAGTGGATATCATTGAAGCCGGTTTCCCCATTTCCAGTCCCGGAGATTTTAAATCGGTCCATGAAATTGCCAAATTGGTCAAACGTGCCACGGTCTGTGGATTGACCCGTGCGGTGAAAAAAGATATTGAAGTGGCTGCCGAGGCCATCAAAGTGGCCAAAAAACCAAGGATCCATACCGGAATCGGAACCTCTGACTCCCATATCAAGTTCAAATTCAATTCCACCAGGGAAAAAATTATCGAACGTGCCGTTGAGGCGGTCAGTTATGCCAAATCCTTTGTGGAGGACGTGGAGTTCTATGCCGAGGATGCGGGACGCACGGACAACGAGTTTTTGGCCCGGGTATGTGAGGCGGTCATCGAGGCGGGCGCCACAGTTTTGAACATCCCGGACACAACGGGTTACTGTTTGCCAGAAGAGTATGGGGCCAAAATGAAATATTTGAAGGAAAACGTAAAAGGCATCGATAAAGCGATTTTATCCTGTCATTGCCATAACGATCTTGGATTGGCCACCGCCAATTCCATAGCCGGGGTGATCAATGGGGCCCGTCAAATCGAATGCACCATCAATGGAATAGGCGAACGTGCCGGCAACACTTCCTTGGAAGAAGTGGTGATGATCTTGAGGCAACATCCCTACCTAAACTTGGATACGGGCATCAACAGTAAACTTTTGCTGGATACCAGCCAAATGGTCTCGCAAAAAATGGGCATGCCCGTGCAGCCCAACAAGGCCATTGTGGGATCCAACGCTTTTGCGCACAGTTCAGGAATCCATCAAGATGGTGTGATAAAGCAGCGCGAAACCTATGAAATCATTGATCCGAAAGATGTTGGCGTTAGTGAATCCTCCATTGTCCTAACGGCCAGAAGTGGTCGTGCTGCCTTGGCCTATCGTGCCAAAAACGTGGGATACGAGCTTACCAAGCTGCAATTGGACGTAGTTTATGAAAACTTCCTGAAGTTCGCGGACCGCAAAAAGGAAATCGTGGACGAAGACATCCACCAAATCATCGAGACCAGTAATATCAGCATTCAGAGCATCGCCTGATCCTGATTTTACCAAATCAAACTCTCCTTTCATGAATTTGAACATCGCACTGCTTCCGGGAGATGGCATAGGACCAGAAGTTTTGGCCCAGGCAGTCAAGTGTCTTCAAGCTGTGGAAGATACGTTCAACCATAATTTTACCTACCGGGAAGCCCTTGTCGGTGCCATAGCCATCGACAAAAAAGGAAATCCACTGCCCGATACGACCCTCAACCTCTGCAGGGAGGCCGATGCCGTACTTTTTGGGGCCATTGGAGATCCCAAATACGATAATAATCCCAACGCAAAGGTGAGGCCTGAGCAAGGTCTTCTAAAACTGCGCAAGGAACTCGGACTCTATGCCAATATAAGACCCGTTCAGGTTTTCCCTACCCTGATTAAAAACTCTCCCTTAAAGAAAGAGATCATTTCCGGAACGGATTTCGTAATCTATCGTGAGCTTACCGGGGGCATCTATTTTGGTGAGAAAAAGTTGAACGAAGCGGGCACTGTGGCCTCCGATCTATGTGAATATTCCGAAAAAGAGATAAGCCGTATTGCCCATTTGGCCTTTAAGGCGGCCAAGAACCGAAGAAAAAAACTCACTTTGGTGGATAAGGCCAATGTTTTGGAATCTTCAAGGTTGTGGAGAAAAGTTGTCCCCAAAATCGGCGAGAGCTATCCAGAGGTTGCCTTGGATTTTCTGTTCGTGGACAACGCAGCCATGCAGATCATATTGAACCCCAGTCAATTTGACGTCATCCTTACGGAAAATATGTTTGGTGATATCCTTTCTGATGAGGGAAGTGTCATCGGGGGATCCATTGGTCTGTTGGCCTCTGCTTCCGTAGGTGATGAAAACGCCCTTTTTGAACCCATCCATGGTTCTTATCCACAGGCCAAGGGAAGAGACATTGCCAATCCCGTAGCCTCCATCCTCTCTGCGGCAATGCTATTGGAACATTTTGGATTGCATGAGGAATCCAAGGCCATACGGCATGCCGTTGATAAATCCCTACAAAAGGGTGTTGTGACCCCAGATTTGAACGGTAAGAGAAAATATGGAACCCATCAGGTAGGCGATTACATTGCCCATAACATTGTGGACAGTGAGGATGATCTTACCATGAACGATGAGAACATCGACCTGGGAAAATCCACTATTATTTAGCCTGTCACTTAAGAGGTTGTAAGTTGTTGGATGGTCTCTGAAAACTGCTTTTTAAACTCCTCATATTTTTCACCCGTGGCCGGACCATTAAACCCAGTATGAATTTTTTGCACCTCTCCATTTTTATCAATATAGATGGTGGTAGGGTAAGACAAGATGTGGTTCAACATCGGCAATTTCTCGTTTGCCTTTTGTTTGTTGGAAGTTCCATATTGGGCCAGCAAAACTGGGTATTCCACCCCTGCCTTTTTTCGGAGTCGGGCTATCCCGTCCAAAGCCTTTTCCCTTGTTTGGGCATATTCAAAGGCCAAGGCCACAAATTCTATGTCAAGATCAGGGTTCTTCTCCAAAAAATCTACATAGAAACGGGTTTCATCCAGGCAATTGGGGCACCAAGTTCCCATAATCTGGACCAAAACCGCTTTATCCTTGAATCTGGCGTCGGAAAGGCTCACCATTTTGCCAGTTTCATCGGGGAATGAAAAATAAAATCGATCGTACCCTTCCCTCAAAAAGGTCAATGAGTTGGCATCAGGCAGCTCAAAGGCCTCATTCCGCACTGCCATGAACTCTTTTACGGAGTGGTTCCCATTAAAAAAAAGTCCTTCCAGTGTGCTATCCGTTACCTGGGCCGTGAACAAATAAACGTGGGCGCCATCAAATGCCGAAAGTTTTAGGCTATCGCCACTGACAACCCCCTCAAGGAACCTATAATCCCCTGTTTTTGTCCTGAATGTTCCCTTAACCTTTTTCCCGCTCTGCATGAAAATTCCCTTTGCGGGATATTCCTCATTGGTGTTCACATCAAAATAGGTTTCCCAAATTCCCGATATATCGACCTCAGGGTCTTTGGCCGCCTCAAAACGTTCATGCGCGCCATAGACCGCACTAAAGGGAACGATCCTGTTGAGGCTTTCCTTGATAAAATTACCATGGATCTCGTTTGCGGAAAAGGTCCCGGAAATGTACCCTTCAAAGATGGGCATCTGTATCCGTATGGAATCTCCATAAAGTTTGATCTCATCAACGGTCACCACTTCATCCGCATTGTACATCTCCATCGTGTAATTTCCGTCTTTGTTCTTGAACAGTTTGAAGGTGAACGGCAGCGCCTCGGTTGGCGAAACGTACATTTTGGCCCACCAGTCTCCTACCATGGGTTCCTTTTGCTCCTCCCTACAGGCTGTGAGCGACCCCAGAAAAACCAAAAATAAAATCCATCTTCGCCTCATAGTTTGAAAGATTTTTCCTAAAAATAGAAAATACTATCGAAAACATGCAATATCACTCGTCCCAAAGGATGTTTTACATTGAATCTGTTCCCCTATTGTTTTATATTTGTCCACTCTAAAATTGGGGTATGAAGATTTCTTACAACTGGTTGAGGCAGTTCATAAAAATTGATTGGGGTTCACAAAAAACCGGTGAGTTATTGACCGATCTTGGACTTGAGGTAGAGGGCATTTCCAGTTTTGAATCCGTAAAAGGAGGTTTAAAGGGAGTTGTGGTAGGGCATGTGCTTACCTGTGAAAAACATCCCAACGCAGATCGACTGAGGCTGACCACCGTTGACGTGGGCGGCGAACTGCCCCTTCAAATTGTTTGTGGCGCCCCCAATGTGGCCGCAGGCCAAAAGGTTCCCGTGGCAACCATAGGCACTACTTTGTACACCAAGGAAGGTGAGGCCTGGGAAATCAAAAAAGGGGAAATTCGTGGAGAGGAAAGTCAAGGGATGATCTGTGCCGAAGATGAGCTTGGTCTTGGCAAAAGCCATGACGGGATCATGGTTCTCAGTGAAGCTTTGAAACCCGGAACTCCCTGTGCCGAGGTATTCGAGATTGAAAATGACGAAGTGTTCGAAATAGGCCTTACCCCCAACCGTGCCGATGCCATGAGCCATTTTGGTGTTGCCCGCGACCTAAAGGCTGGTTTGGAACAGAAGGAAATCCAAAAGCAATTGGTGACTCCGTCCACCAGCAATTTTTCCATTGACAACAGATCTCTCAAAATAGATGTGGAGGTCAAAGACAGCCAATTGGCGCCCAGATACTGTGGGGTAACCATAAGCAATCTTATTGTCCAAGAATCCCCCCATTGGTTGAAAAACCGTTTGCGGGCCATTGGCCTATCGCCCATCAACAACATCGTTGATGTCACCAACTATGTGCTACATGAACTGGGCCAGCCCCTACATGCCTTTGACGCCACCAAGATAAAGGGCAATAAAATTGAGGTGAAGACCCTGCCTGCGGGAACAAAATTCAGGACGTTGGACGATGTGGAACGGGAACTTCATCAAGAGGACCTTATGATCTGCGACATCGAAAAGCCCATGTGCATTGCCGGGGTCTTTGGGGGAATCCATTCCGGTGTAACGGAACATACCACTTCCATTTTCTTGGAAAGCGCTTATTTTAACCCCGTTTCCATCCGAAAAACAGCCAAAAGACATGGTTTGAATACCGATGCTTCCTTTCGATTTGAGCGCGGAATAGACATCAACATGACCGAATATGCGCTAAAAAGGGCCGCATTGTTGATCAGGGAGATTGCCGGGGGAGATATTAGTTCTGAAGTTGTGGACCTCTATCCTAAAAGGGCCCAAGAGCGTCAGGTTTTCTTGACATTTGATAAAATCAATTCTCTGATAGGCCAAGAAATCCCAAGGGATTCCATAAAATCCATTTTGGCCTCTTTGGAAATCAAAGTGAACAATGTAACGGAATCTGGATTGGGGCTCACCATACCCAATTACAGGGTTGATGTGGAACGTGAGGTGGATGTTATTGAAGAAATTCTCAGGGTCTATGGGTATAACAACATCAACTACAAGGAAAAGCTAACCGCCTCCATTGCCAAAACCTCAAAATTTGAAAACCATAGGGTCCAGGGCATCATTGGAAATATGTTGGCAGCCCAAGGTTTTTATGAAATAATGACCAATAGTTTGGTGGCCGCTGGCTCGCATGAAATATTGGGAAGCGACCAGCGCCCCGTCAAAATGTTGAATCCCCTGAGTTCGGACCTTTCGGAACTAAGAACATCCATGTTGTTTTCTGGATTGCAGACCATCAGTTACAATTTGAACAGGCAGACAACTGACCTAAAACTTTTTGAATTTGGCAAAACCTACCATAAAGTGGGCAGTGAAAATCAGGAGAAACGGCACTTGTCCATTTTTGTTTCGGGCGAGAGAACCGAAGGCAACTGGACCTTGGCCTCCAGAAAATCAGATTTCTTTTTTCTGAAGGGCGTTGTCGAGACCTTATTCGATAGGCTAGGTCTAAAAAATGTCACTGTGGCCCCGTACACCTCACAAATTTTGGGTGAAGGACTGTTGTGCAACATAGATGGCAGACATTTAGGTTCTTACGGGCTCGTCAATAAAGCCCTACTTAAAAAATTCGATATCAAGCAGGAGGTGTTCTACGCGGATTTTGACTGGGATGCCGTATTGGAAACGATGGGCACCCAAAATATTAGCTTCAAAGGAATCCCTAAATTCCCTGAGGTGAATCGGGATTTTGCCCTTTTGCTGGACGACTCCACTTCTTTCCAACAAGTGTATGACCTGGCATGGAGCACTGAAAAAAAGTTGTTGAAAAAAGTGAGCCTTTTTGATGTCTACACAGGAAAAAATCTTCCCAAAGGAAAAAAATCCTATGCTGTGAGCTTTACCTTGCAGGACGAAGGAAAGACCTTGACGGATGTACAAATTGACAAAATCATGTCCAAATTGTTGTCTCGATATCAAAAAGAATTGGGGGCAGAACTGCGCTGATATTACATTTGGGTGGGCAGGATCACACTGTCAATTTCATGGATAACCCCATTTTTTATATTAATGTCGGCCGTGGTGATTCTGGCTGTATTGCCCATTGGATCAGTCAGGACAATGTCGTATCCTTCCATGTGGGCGACCAATTTTTTCCCTTGAATGGTGGTAAAGCTTGCCTTCCCATTTCCCCTGCACATGGCCCGCAAGATTCTGGACGCGGTCAAATGGCCGGCTACGATATGATAGGTCAACAATGATTTCAATGCGCTCTTGTCGTTGGAATTGATCAGCTGCTCTATTTTTGCATTGGAAAACCTTTCGAAAGCAGCATCTGATGGGGCGAACACCGTGTAAGGTCCTGACTTATCCAAAATGTCATCCAAATGAATCGCTTTGACGGCCGCAAATAGAATTTTGTGGTTGTCCAGTTCTAATGCATTTTGGGCAATGGAGGGTACAGAAAAGGCCAAGCAAAGACCTAGCAAAATTTTGGTTAGTGGGGCTTTCATTATGGTGTTCTCAACTTTGGGACTTGGTTCTTTTTTTTCTATGTTACGATTAAATGCAAAAATCTTCGATAAGATACATCTTTTTGTTAAAATGGAAGAGGTTTTTCTTAGGCAAAATTTGATTTAACAAAATGTTAACATTGTGCGTTTTGATGGAAGCCGAAACGAAAACTTCAAATCACTAAATTTGAGGGAATTGCTAAAGGGAAACCATGATTTTCAGAAGGACCGACATTGAGGCCAGGCTACAGAAAACCCGAAAGAAACAAGGAAAGGAAGATGGGTCTTTGGAAGAGGTCATGGAACTTCTGAACAGCGATTTCATGAAGGAGGCAAAGATCATGGCCGAGCTTGGTTCAAAAAGTGTTTCCAAAGGCAATGCTTTCCATTTTGACCTATTGGAAACCGACAGGATCTATCATCTAGACCAAATCAAGGAAATCTGTATTGATTATCGCCTACGCTTTTTGGACAGCAATTATTTTAAGGGTACCATTCCCAAAAGCGCCCTTTCCGAGATACAGCGTTTGGAAACCCTTCACAACACAGAGCTCAAAGGATTCAAAGTAATGGCCCCATCCAGACTTTTTAAGCTGGAGGACAAGGATGACCCCCTGCTCTTTGCCCCTATCGGCAATGATTATTTCTATTTGGTACACAAGTGGGGAAATGATTTGCACCCATTTCGGAAGCTGCTGGTGTGGCCTTTTAAAAATTTGGGCAATCTTGTCTTTTTTGTGGCACTGATCAGCTATTTGGTGACCTTAATGGTCCCCAATGGCCTATTTTCCAAAAACAACTCCACTGCAGAGTTCTGGATCATCTTCTTTTTTATGTTCAAATGCATTGGATCCGTGGTTATCTTTTACGGATTCGCCCTAGGCAAAAACTTCAACCCGGCCATTTGGAACAGCAAGTATTTTAATGCGTAAGCTCGATCAAACCGCTTCTACCGCGTACATTTTGTTGCGCTGTTCTTTGATGGATTTGTCAGACATGTAATCATCAAAGGTCAGGTAACGGTCAATGCAGCCTTTTGGCGTAATCTCTATGATCCTGTTGGCGACCGTGTGCACAAACTCATGGTCATGCGTGGTCAATAGGACAGTGCCCTTAAAATTCTTAAGGGAATTGTTGAAAGCGGTGATGCTTTCCAAATCCAGATGGTTGGTGGGTTCATCCAACAAAAGCACATTGGCCCGAAGCATCATCATGCGGCTGAGCATACACCGAACCTTTTCTCCTCCTGAAAGGACCGTACATTTTTTTAGGGCCTCTTCGCCACTGAACAACATTTTGCCCAAAAATCCACGGATATAGACTTCTTCCCGCTCCTCCTCGGTTTTGGCCCATTGCCTGAGCCAATCCACCAAATTGATGTCTTGTTTGAAATATTCCGCATTGTCAGCCGGTAAATAGGATTGGGTAGTGGTCACGCCCCATTGGAACGATCCGCCACCAGCCTTGGCCTTCCCTGCAATGATGTTGTAAAAGGCTGTGGTTGCCCTGGAATCCCTTGACAGAATGGCAACTTTGTCTCCTTTGGCCAAATTGATGTTCACGTCCTGGAACAAGAGATCTCCATCTTCTGAAGTGGCAGAGAGTTTTTCTACATTCAGGATTTGGTCCCCAGCCTCACGCTCGCGATCAAAGATGATGGCAGGGTATCTTCTACTTGAAGGCTTGATATCCTCAACCTTGAGTTTCTCCAACATTTTTTTTCGGGAGGTGGCCTGTTTGCTTTTTGCGACGTTGGCACTGAACCGCTGAATAAATTCCTGGAGTTCCTTGGCCTTTTCCTCGGCCTTTTTGTTCTGCTGGGCCCGTTGACGGGCTGCTAATTGGCTACTTTCGTACCAGAAGGTGTAGTTTCCTGAAAACAGGCTGATCTTTCCAAAGTCGATATCCGCCACATGGGTACACACGGCATCCAAAAAGTGCCTGTCGTGCGAGACCACGATCACGGTGTTCTCATAATTGGCCAAAAAGTTCTCCAACCAGTTGATGGTCTCATAGTCCAGATCGTTGGTAGGCTCGTCCATGATCAATACATCCGGATTACCGAAAAGGGCCTGGGCCAAAAGCACCCGCACCTTCAATTTGGAATCCATATCGCCCATGGTGGTGTAGTGCAATTCCTCTGTAATGCCGAGATTGGATAAAAGTGCGGCGGCATCGCTATCGGCATTCCATCCGTTCATCTCTTCAAACTGCACCTGCAACTCCCCTATCTTTTCCGCATTCTCATCCGTGTAATCCGCATAGAGGGCGTCTATCTCCTTTTTTATCTTGTAGAGGGGCTTGTTCCCCATCACAACAGTCTCCAAAACCGTGTATTCATCATACGCATTGTGGTTCTGTTCCAAAATGGACATCCTTTTGCCAGGTTCCAGGTGCACATGTCCTGATGTAGGGTCCAACTGTCCGGCCAAAATCTTCAGAAACGTAGATTTCCCGGCCCCATTGGCCCCAATGATACCATAACAATTCCCCTGCGTAAAGGTTACATTGACCTCATCGAACAAAACTCTTTTGCCAAACTGTACCGATAAATTGGATACTGATAACATGCAACTATTTATTTTTTTTGCAAAAGTAGCTAAAACCAATGCTTATAACCAATTTAAACGCGCATTATTAAACTTCAGAAAAACAAGGTTTTACAACATTTAACGCCCCATTAACAAGGTAGGCTTTCACGTATTCTTACTTTTGTTGATAAATACGACGGTTCCCTGCATATGGTAAGATTTTTACTCGGTCTCTCATTGCTTTCTGTTTTGGCATGCTCAAATAAGTTTGGAGAATGTCAATCCGTATTCTTCGGTGGAGAGATTGTAAATCCTACAAGTGACTATGTTGTCCTCTATCGGAACGATACCTACATAGATTCTGTGAAACTGGACGAAAACCATAGATTTTCCTTTAACCTGATGGGGATTGAGGAAGGTCTCTACCATTTTGACCACAGCCCAGAACTGCAATATGTGTACCTTCAGGAAGGGGACAGTCTGTTGATCCGTCTCAATACCGTTGAGTTTGATGAATCCTTGGTGTTTTCGGGCAAAGGGAGCGAAATCAACAATTTCCTCATAGAAATGTATTTGGCCTACGAGCAGGAAAAGCCGTTGGTGTATGATTACTATATGCTGAACCCAGAGGCTTTCAGCCAAAAAATAGACTCACTCAGATCGCTCAAGATCCAACACCTCAAAGAGGTGGTGGCGGACAATCCGTTTTCTGAAAGAGCTATGGCCATGGCCAATGCATCCATCGATTACAACAGTTACATCTACAAGGAAACATACCCCTTCTACCATAAGAAAAAGACCGGTGAGGAGACCATACATGAGCTCAAGGGCACGTTCTATGATTACCGGAAGAACATTGACTTGAACAACAGGGACTTTACCTATTTCAGGCCGTATTTTGATTTTATGAAATATCATTTCGGCAATATGTCCTATATGTCCTGTATGGAACACTGCAGCACGGACAAGAAACCGGTCAGCGACCATTTGCATTTCAACAGACACAAATTGCACTTGGTGGACAGTTTAGTAGTGGAAGAAGACCTTAGGAACCTTCTGTTCCGCAATATTGCCATGGACTACTTGTTGAAGGAACACAAGGCCAATGAGGAATGTCAGAGCTTCATTGACAAATTTCAGGGCTTGTGCACCAATCTCGAGCAAAAAGAGGAGATCGCCCATCTCTACCAAGGCATCCAAAATCTACAGCCCAACGATGGCCTCCCCAATTTGGTGGTCAAGGATATCAACAACAATGAACATACGCTGAAAGAAATCAGCAAGAAGAAAAACACAGTTTTCTATTTCTGGAGCGGTGTACAAAAGGGTCATTTTAGAAATATCAATGCCCGCATCGCAGAGCTGAAGAAAGAATATCCGGATTACCAGTTTGTGGGCATCAACCTTAGAACTAGCCACTCCCAATGGTTGGATATGATGGCAGAAGGCCATTTGGACAAGAACAATCAATTCTATGGCGAGGATTTTAAGGAAATACAGACGGCCATGATCATAGACGACATGAACAAATGTGTCATTGCCAAAGATACCATGATCGTGGACGCCTTTGCCAACCTATACCATTCCTTTCAAAACAAAAAAGCCTGGAAATAATTCCCAGGCCCTCTTTTTGTTTAATAATTTCCTTACGAATTGCCCTTTCTGTAATCCTCCAAGAATTTTTCCAATCCAATATCGGTAAGTGGGTGTTTCAACAATCCCTCAATGGCAGACAACGGCCCCGTCATCACATCGGCACCCAACTTGGCGCAATCGATGATATGCATGGTATGGCGAATGGATGCCGCCAATATCTGGGTCTCAAATTCATAGTTATCGTAAATGAGCCTTATTTCCGAGATAAGGTTCAATCCATCCATGGAAATATCGTCCAACCTTCCCAAAAACGGGGATACGTAGGTTGCTCCCGCCTTGGCGGCCAACAATGCCTGTCCTGCTGAAAATACCAACGTGCAATTGGTACGTATTCCATGGTCTGAAAAATATTTCAAGGCCTTGACCCCATCTTTGATCATAGGCACCTTCACCACTATTTGTTCGTGCAAATCGGCAAGCTCCTCACCCTCCTTTACCATAGTCTTAAAATCTGTGGCAACAACTTCGGCAGAAACATCCCCATCCACAATATTGCAGATATCCACGTAGTGCTTTAAAATATTGTCCTTTCCCGTAATGCCTTCCTTGGCCATTAGGGATGGGTTTGTGGTAACACCATCCAAGACCCCTAGTTGCTGTGCTTCCGTAATTTGGTCCAGGTTGGCGGTATCAATAAAAAATTTCATTTTTTCCTGTTTATTTGGTGAATGATCAATGGTTTGTAAAACTACAATTTATAATGGTTGAGCAATAGTTTTTCATAGATTTTGTCGGGCAGTATTTTCTTTAAGATCAGGGAAAACCGCTGCAAAAATGCCCCTACCGGATTATGCACCTTGGGCTTTTTTTGGTTGATGATTCGATAAACGGCCTTGGCCACCTGTATGGGGTCTCCCCCACTGTCCACATCACCGTTGATGGAGTTTATGGTCTGGGCATATTTGTCCTCATAGGGAGAACCGTCCAAAACAGGGGCATGGTACCTTCCGGCGGCAATATTGGTGGCAAAATCACCCGGGGCCACATTGGTTATGGTCACACCAAAATCCTTGGTTTCCATCCGAAGGGCCTCAGTGATCAATCCCAAGGCGCCCTTGGTGGCCGAATAGAACCCCCTGAACGGCAAGCCCATATACCCGGCAATGGAAGTGATGTTCACAATTGTACCACCACCCTGTTTCCGCATCTGGGGCAGTACGGCTTTCATCATATGTACTGGACCGTGGAAATTGGTGTCAAACACCTTCAGAATCTCTTCATGGGGCGTTTCCTCAATAGGTCCCGTGATACCCACTCCTGCGTTGTTGATCAACACATCAAGCCTTTTTTCCTTGGAAATGACATAGGAAACCGCTTTGCGGATGCTTTCGGGCTCTTTGACATCCAACTGTACCAATTCAAAGGCATTGAAATCTGGATAGTTGTTTGGATTCCTGGCGGTGCCGTACACGGTAAATCCCTTGGAGGCCAAAAAGGTCCCTATGGATTTTCCGATGCCAGAGGAGCCACCGGTAATCAAAACAACTTTTTTATCCATGTTTGCCATCAAATTTGGAAGAAGAACCCACAATCTACTGAATTTTGGGCACAAAAAAAGGCAAGCTACCTACATCGCACCGCTACGACCGCGTACCCTTGCTGCGTTCCCACCCTGGGGGATTCTGCAGGAGCTGGTCGTGTAGGACTTGCCAATTGCAAATATACGACCTTTTAAATTTGCGGCAATCCTATTTCATTCTTAATTTCGATGGTATAGGAGATGAAACATGGTATATACACTAAAAATTATGGTCAAGCTTTCTATTTTAGGGGTTCTGCTTTTCTTTCTCGGCTGTGGGGGTGATAGTGACCCCTCTAAACTTTTCTCCATCCAACTGGAGGGAAACAAAAACAAGCTTCAACAAAACCAGATGGTCGGCGTTGTCATCAAAAACAAGAAAAACATTCAAATCAAGGAGGTCCATTATTTTATGGATGGGCAAGAACTTCCAGTGGAGAACGGAAAGCTGAAACTCGATGTAAAAACGTTGGGAAATAAGGTATTGACAGCGCAGATAGGTTTTGAGGAACAGACTGTGGAAGTCAGCGAAAAAGTTCGTTTGTTGGCCGCTGCCCCTCCCGAAATCTATACCTATGAAATCCTGAACACCTTTCCGCACGACCCCAAGGCCTATACCCAAGGATTGGAGTTCCAACAGGGCACCCTCTATGAAAGTACCGGTAAAAAAGGCGCTTCCACGGTAAGAAAGGTGAATTTTGAGACCGGGGAAATCCTTCAAAAAATAGATCTGGACAAAAATGTTTTTGGGGAGGGCATCACCCTGCTCAACAACAAACTGTACCAACTCACCTGGCAAAGTGGCTTTGGATATGTTTATAACCCTTCCGATCTAGAGAAAATACAGAACTTCAGCTACGGGGAAAGTAGGGAAGGTTGGGGCCTTTGCAACGATGGCCAAAAGCTCTTTAAAAGTGACGGAACAGAGAAAATCTGGTTCCTGGATCCCAACTCCCTGGAAGAACAGGGGCATATTGAAACGGTAACGGACAAATCCATCTTCAACATGGCCAACGAACTGGAATATGTGGATGGAAAAATTTATGCCAACGTGTACCAAAAGGAAAGTATGATGATCATTGATGCCACTTCTGGGGCCATTGAAGGGGTCATCAACTTTGGTGGGCTGAAGGGCCAAGTAAAAAAAGGTCCTGAATGGGACGATACCAATTCAGTGCTAAATGGGGTGGCCTACCATCCACAAAGGGGCACTTTTTTTGTGACAGGAAAAAACTGGGACAAGCTTTTTGAGGTCAAAATCCTGAAGAAAAATTGATGCAGGTCTTCAGCGAAGTCTTTGATGTGGTCCGTGATGATCTGGATGACCTTAACCATGTGAACAATGTCCGGTATGTGGAATGGGTTCAAGAGGTTTCAAAAAAGCATTGGTTCCAGGTCACCACGGAAACCCTACGAAAAGAAATGGTCTGGGTGGTCAAAAACCACAACATCACCTACCATAAATCCGCCAGATTGGGCGACACCCTCAAGATCAATACCTATATAAAAAGCAACAATGGGCCCATCTCCACCCGTATTGTTGAAATCACGAACAATAAAACCGGGGAACTTTTGGTTAATGCTTGTACGGAATGGTGTCTTCTGGACGGAAAATCGTTTCGGCCCAAAAGGGTGCCAGAATCCATTCAAAAACTATTTGATCAACAGTGAGGTATTTACCGCTTCAATGGATTTTTACGGGCATTGGCCTGGCTTTTGCCATTTTGGCGGCTTCATGCCGCGAGGATTTTGAATATGTCCCGAGTTCGGGAAATCTCGAGTTTTCCAAGGACACGGTCTTCCTCGATACCATTTTCACCAACATTGGCAGTGCCACGTACACCTTAAAAGTCTACAATCGGAGCAATCAGGACATCTTGATCCCCTTTGTGGGCTTGGAAAATGGACAAAACAGCAGTTATCGACTCAATGTGGATGGGCAGGCGGGAAAAGAGTTTGCAGACGTTCCGCTCCTGGCCAAGGATAGCCTATTCGTGTTCATCGAAACCACTTTTGACATTTCGCAGATTTCCGAAAATGAATTTTTGTATACCGAAAGCCTATTGTTCGGCAGCAGCTCTTCTACCCAGAAAGTGGAACTTGTTACCTTGGTGAGGGATGCCATTTTCCTTTACCCGGCTACTTTGTCCAATGGCACCAAGGAATCTCTTTTGCTGGGCCTTGACGAGGAGGGAAATGAAATTAGGTTGGAAGGTTTTTACCTCGAAACCGATGAACTCCTGTTCACCAATGAAAAACCCTATGTGATCTACGGTTATGCTGCCGTTCCGGAAGGCAATACGCTCACCATGGAACCAGGTACGCGGGTCCACTTTCATAAAAACTCTGGAATCCTTGTGGACAGCGGTGCCTCTTTGGCCATAAACGGTGAATTAAGTGCGGATCAAGAGGCCTTGGAGGGCGAGGTGATTTTTGAGGGGGACCGGCTGGAGCCCAGCTATGCCGAAGAACCCGGACAGTGGGGAACCCTCTGGATCAGGCAAGGGAGCACCAATAACGAGATAGAGCACCTAACCCTTAAAAATGCCATGGTAGGATTACGTGTGGATGGCGATGGGCAATTGGCCACCCCTACCCTGACCTTGCGCAATTCGCAAATCTACAACTGCACAACCGATAACCTGTGGGCCACGGCCTCCTATATTATTTCGGAAAATACGGTGCTGGGCAATGCGGGCAATTCCTCCCTTACTGTGGACTTGGGCGGGAAGTACGATTTTGTCCATTGTACCCTGGCCAATTATTGGAACAAGGGGTTCCGCAGCGGGCCCGCACTTTCTATGACCAACTTTGAAGGAACCAATGTCCTAGATCTGGAAAATGCCCAATTTGTGAATTGTATCATTGCAGGTAGTATGCCCATTGAGCTTGCACTCTCGCAAGATTCCGCCGCCGATTTCAATTTTAGCTTCAAAAATTGTCTTCTACAATTTGAGGATTCCGGTAATCTTTTCGGAGAAAATGCTTTATTTGACTTTGAAAACCCCGAAAACTATACGAATATGGTTCTAAATCAACCTCCAGACTTTCAAAAACCGTTCGAGAATCAATTTCAAATTGGCCCAAGTTCTGCTGCATTGGATGCGGCGGACCCCGCTATTTCAAGCCAGGTTCCCACAGATATTCTTGGTGTAGATCGTATCCAAAATCCAGATATTGGTGCTTACGAATTCATCCCAAATAATTGAGATTTTAATAAAAAAAGTTGCTTTTTGTCAGAAAACCCTTGATTTTGAGGGGAATCCCTAGTTTTTTTAAGGGAAAACTGCAATGAGTTTTTTTTTTGAGTTCTTAAATTGCACCCAGTTCTTTTTATATGGATTACACCTACGTCATAATAGACTCTGATGCTGCCTCCAAGCTCCAATTGCAACTCTATCTGCAAGAGCATGGGGATTTTATCTGCGCCGGCTCCGCCATAGGTCCATCCGACGGACTGAACACCATATTGAAATTTACTCCCGATGTGGTACTGGTCAATCTGAACGATGAAGGGATGTCCTATTTCCATATGGTATCCGAATTGAACCAGTTCATCCATACGCTTCCGATCATCATAGGTTTTTCCACTTCAAAGAAATTTGCTTATAATGCCATAAAAAGCGGCTTTTTTGATTATTGGATTCTTCCGCACAACGAGTTTGATATCCGGAAGACCATTATGCGGCTGCGCAAAAGGCATCCAAAACAAATGTTGCCTTCCACGATTTGCCTGAAATCCTACAACGATTATCGGTATCTGGACACCAATGAGATCTTGTATTTGAAATCCGATAACAATGCAACGGATTTCTTTATGAAGGATGGGAATGTCATCAGTGCCTTTAAGACTTTAAAATCTTTTGAGGATAAACTGCCCAAAAGTTTCATCAGGATCCATCAAAGCTATATTTTGAACAGTAGGTACGTATCCCGCATCAACTATGGCAAATCCATTTGCACGTTGCGGAGCGAGCAGGAAGATGAACTCCCTTTTTCCAAAACATATAAGGAAAAAATAGATGCATTGAAGGAAATGCTCTCCAAAACTGCAATCCAGACCTTGAATTAGTCAAATTCTTGCAGATTTCCGTAAAATTCTAACAGAATAACGGCGAATACTAATACAATTTTTGCATAGTATACTTCCTCTCCATGGCTAAATATCTTGGCTGCATAAACCATATTTTTTAACCTAAATACCTAATATTATGAAAAAAGTTCTATGCATTTGTGCAGTTGCAGTGTTAACCCTTGGAATGTTCTCTTGTGAAGCAGAAACCGACGTACAGGATACCGAAGCCTTGGTAAAAAGTATAAAGGTGGACACTGATCAGCAATCCACCGACGGAACGCAATCCAACTCAGATAGTAGAGGAAACTGATATTACTGTATCACAATCAACCAATTATCGTGAAAAAAACCTCCCGTTTTCTTGTTTTCGTGATTGTTCTGTTTGCTGCCATTCCGTACTATAAGGATGAGCCATTGACAAAAAACGTGAATATGTTCAAGAAATCCATTTCACTAAATGATTTCAACGTGATTCTGAAACCGGACCGTAAAACCCTAAACCATAACGTTTCTGGATTTAGGTCCAGTCCAGATGACCGTAAGCTATAATTTTTCACATTTACAGACCATAGCCCCGTCCGCATCTGTGGTATGGGGCTTTTTTGTACCTTGTAATACAAGAACGTAAGTTATCACCTACTTTGACCTTTAAAACTAAATTGGCTTTTGCGCTACTATTGCTGCTTTGGAGCTGTAATGAACAGTCTTCCAAAGAAGATGCTGTTTTGGAGCAAAAGACCGAAACCATAAAAAAATACATCGATATTGCCAAGGACAGTACCCAACTTTCCCTTACGGAAAGAAAGCAATTCTTAAAGCTGGCCCAAGAACTGGCCTTTTCATTTTCCAATGACACCCTGCGACTGGACCAGTTTTCCAATATTTCCCTGGCCTATAAAAGCATAGGTGATTCCGTGGAGTTTCGACACACCAATGCACAGCTCTTGGAAATGGCAGAAGAATCCAAAATCCATAAAGTTTCAGGGTATTCACATTGGGATTTGGCCGATTTTTTTCAGAACAAAGGGATTCTTGATAGCTCCTTTTACCATTACCAAAAAGCGTTAAAAAATTTTGAATTCCTTCCAGTAGATGACACCTCTCGTTCATTAAAAGCAAGGATGTTGTACGGTATGGGACGGATTCAAGATGCCTATAAAGATTATCTAGGAGCTGAAATCAGTATTACCTCTGCGTTAAAAATATTCAATGAGCTTGGAGATGTCAATAGGATTTATAATTGTTACAATATGCTGGGAATCATAGCCAGTGGATTGGACAATAGTGAAATGGCCTTGGAGTATTATCAAAAGGCGGGATCATATATTGATAGGCTTAATGCTTCTGACAAAATCAGAAACGCAGAACAAAACCAGAACAACATAGCTCATGAGTTTTTAAAAAAAGAAGATTATCCCAATGCAAAAGAAGCCTTTAGCAAATTGCTCCAAAGCAAGAACATAAAAACCGATAACCCAGAATTATACTCCCTTGCACTGACCAGTTACGCCTACTCCATTTTTAAATCGGAAAAAAATTACGCCCAAGCGTCCGAATTGCTCAACAAGACCATAAAAATCAACGATAGTATCAAGTATTCCTTTGACCAACCAAGGGCCAAGCAATATTATGCCGAACTCAAGGCCACCCAGGGCGATACCATCCGTGCCTTACAGTATGCCCAAGAGTCCCGTTCCTTGGCCAAGGCCACTTATAACAATGACCGTTTACTGGAGGTGCTGCACCTACTCACCAAACTGGACACCAACAATGCCGTGGCGTATTCCAACGAGTACTACGACCTCAACGAGACCATAAAGATCGAAGAACGGACCAAGCGGGACAAATTTGCACGCATACGCTTGGAAACGGATGAAGTGATACAGGAAAATGTGCTGTTGACCCGCCAGAAACAAATATGGCTGGGGGCAGCATTGGGCCTGATATTATTGGTGGCGGCCTTTCTTATCATCGTCACCCAAAGAATCCACAACAACAAACTCAAGTTTAAACAAAAACAGCAGGAGAGCAACCAAGAAATCTACAATCTTATGTTGTCCCAGCAAGGTAAGTTCAGAGAGGGAAAACAACTGGAGCAAAAACGGATCTCGGAAGAACTGCATGACGGTATTCTGGGCCAGATGTTGGGCATTCGGTTGATTCTGAGCGGCCTTAATGAAAAAGATGACGAGACATCCGTGGAACAACGGGCCGACCTTATCGAAAAACTGAGAGAGGTGGAGGAAGAGATCAGGACCATATCGCATGAGCTCAGTGATGCGTCATATCAAAAATTTTATAATTTTATAGTGTCCTTGGAGGATTTGATCAGTGACATAAGCAAATCTTCGGGGATAGCGTGCTCATTCACATACAGCCCCAAAATAGATTGGGACCATCTACAGGGAGATCTTAAGATCAACATCTATAGAATTGTCCAAGAATCCCTTCAAAATTGTGTGAAACATGCCCAGTGCAACAATATTGCGGTCAGTTTTGAAGTGGATGGCGATATGCTGGGACTCACCATTTCCGATGACGGTATTGGTTTTGATGTAAACAAGGGGAAACGGGGCATTGGCCTACGGAACGTTACCTCAAGGGTCGAAAAGATAAATGGAATCCTGAAAATCAACAGCACAAAGGGCGAAGGCACTACAATAGCCATAAACATTCCGAACGGTTATGTAAAACTGAACGACCATCTCGGCAATGTTGTAAAACACAGACAAACGATAAATGTCTAGTCAATCAAAAAAAACATGAAGACACTCCGAATATTAGCGATAGATGACCACGAAATGACCATACTGGGCTACAAGTTCATCCTGGAACGGATAGCTTTTGATGGATATACCATTATCGTTGATACAGCCACTTCGTATGACGAGGGGAAAAAAATTATAGAAAATTCGGTCAATTCCTTTAAATATGACATCCTTTTTTTGGATGTGCAGATGTTTCCTCCCAACGAGGAGCAACCCCATACCGGGGAAGACCTGGGCATATTGGCACGCAAGCTTGTGCCAGAGACAAAGATTGTATTTATGTCCTCCTTCAGCGACAATTATAGAATAAACAGTATTCTCAAAACCGTTGATCCAGACGGTTATTTGGTAAAAACGGACATAGATCCCAAAACTTTGGAAGATGCCGTCAAGACCATTACCCTAAATCCGCCCTATTACTCTTCCAAGGCCCTCACGGCGATCCGAAAGAAAATGGCCAACGACATTGAGCTCGATGAGAAAGACAGGTTAATACTGTACCATCTTTCCAAAGGGACCAAAAACAAGGATTTGGAAAAGCACATTAGGTTATCGCCCTCCTCCATTGAGAACAGAAAACGTCATTTGAAATCGCTTTTTGGCACTGAAAACGAGAATGATTTGGCGCTGATACTAGCTGCAAAAAGCAGAGGATTCATCTAGAATTTTCTAGTCTGAAAAAAGTCAATATTTCTTTTTTATAGCCTTTTTTTGAGGTTTTTGACCATAAAAGCCTACAAACAACAGAAAACCCACAGAATTTTTAAGGTTTTCCTCCAATGTGGAAAAAAAGATTCGGCTTAACTTTAGAGGGAGGTAACCCTGCATTTGATAGATATGTCGCTCTCGAATAACGTCAATCCCCACTCTTCGTCCAATAGCACTAGAATGTATGCTGTTGTAAATGGATTGGATGATTTTGCAAATGCCCTTGAGAAAGATTTTTTTGCTGAAGTAAGACTCCAGATCACGCATTGCCCGGAAACCGCCAAAATGACTTGGTAGTGGACATGTATTGCAATTTTGGAATCACGGAAAGCTTTCACTATTTCAACAATGGAAGTTGGGGAGGTTTTGTCCCTTCCACAAAAAGTCCGAAAATAAAGTCTTCTTTTGGCAAGGCCTTTAAAAAGTTGAAGCAAATGAACCAAGGCAATATCGATATTGCAGAGACCTCCTTGCACTTCAAGGACACCTCCATCATTATCGCCAAATTATATGATTGCAGTATTGCCGAGCATATTGGTTCCATCATATCCAAGGCAAGCGAACATTTTGTATACATCACCAAAGGGCTGACAGAGATGCCCTATGAGATTTTTGTTCCTGTTTTTGAGGACAAAAAACCAAATGCCTTTGATCTGGAGACAGACCAAAAAAATTATTTTCATTATTGGGGGCTGTATTTTGAAAACGACATGCAGCATGATGTCATCGTGTATAACCTGAATACCAGACAACTCCGAAAAGAAGATTTCTTCCTTCTTGAATAACAATAAGTTTTAGGTTCCTTTCAGCACCTTGTTACTATAGGGTGCTGAACAAAGGTCTTGATTTCATTAAGTCATTGACCTTTTGTTTTATTTTGGCAAGGTTCCCCTCATTTTCTGGTTCCATGATCACTTGGTCAATGAAATCCACAATGGTTTCCATATCGGCTTCCTTGAGCCCTCGAGTGGTGATCGCTGGGGTCCCAAACCTGACACCTGAGGTAATGAATGGCGATTGGTCATCAAAGGGTACCATGTTCTTGTTGGCGGTAATGGCCGCTTTTCCGAGGGCATTTTCCGCATCTTTTCCAGTTATGTTCTTGTTCCGAAGATCGATCAGCATCATATGGTTGTCCGTTCCTCCTGAAATGACCTTATATCCCCTTTTCATAAATGCTTTGGCCATGGCATCCGCATTTTTCTTGACCTGAAGCATATAATGCAGAAACTCATCGGAAAGCGCTTCGCCAAACGCAACGGCCTTGGCGGCTATGATGTGTTCCAAAGGTCCTCCCTGATTGCCCGGAAACACTGCCAAATCCAAAAGAGCCGACATTTTCCGAAGATTTCCGTTCTTGAGTGTTATGCCAAAAGGGTTATCAAAGTTTTCTCCCATCAAAATGAGACCTCCCCTAGGGCCCCGTAGGGTCTTATGGGTGGTGGTGGTAACAATGTGACAGTGCGGAATGGGATCGTTCATGATGCCTTTGGCGATCAACCCGGCGGGATGTGAGATGTCTGCCAACAGAATGGCATTTACACTGTCCGCAATTTCGCGGAAGCGTTTAAAATCCATATCCCTGGAATAGGCAGAAGCCCCGGCAATGATCAATTTGGGTTTTTCCCTATCGGCCACCTCTTGTATTTTATCGTAGTTCAACATTCCAGTTTCTTCGTCCACCCCATAAAATACAGGTCGGTACAGTTTCCCTGAAAAATTGACGGGAGACCCATGGGTCAAATGCCCACCGTGGGACAAATCAAAACCCAGAACAGTATCCCCTGGTTTTAGACAGGCATGGTAGACTGCCGCATTGGCCTGAGATCCAGAGTGTGGCTGCACGTTGGCATAAACAGCCCCGAACAAGGCCATGGCCCGATCAATGGCCAATTGCTCCACTTCGTCCACAACCTCACAACCCCCGTAATATCGTTTTCCAGGGTAACCCTCTGCATATTTGTTGGTAAGTACGGAACCTGCCGCTTCCATTACCTGTGGACTGGTAAAGTTCTCGGAGGCGATCAGTTCAATCCCTTCCAATTGTCTTTCTCTTTCGCGTTCAATAAGTTCAAAAATCTGGTGGTCTCTTTGCATCTATCCAAAAAAATTAAGAAGTGCTAAAATTACAAATAGAATGTTGAATTGGCAGCCAAAAAAAAGCTCTCAAAATTGATTTTATCAAACAACAATTAACAATGATGTGAAGACAATCAAAAAGCATTCAAATCTCCTTTTTTGAGGTTCTTTATCGATAATATACTACCGTTCATCCTTTTTCGTTAATAAAATATTGGTTTTTGGCACAGCTATTGAAAAAACCATCCATAACCAATAAAATCAAAAAGCCATGAAAAAATTAATACTCATCGTAATATTGGTCGTACTGGCCGCTTGCAGCGGGGTCAAAAAGACCCAGGAAGCCTTGAATACCGGCAACTATGTTGCTGCCATGAACAAGGCCCTCAAAAATTTGGCAGATAACAAGACCAAAAAAGGGCATCAGGAATATGTGCTTTTGTTGGAAGAGGCATTTGCCAAGAATACGGAACGTGAACTTCAGGAAATTTCCTTTTTGGAAAAAGACGGAAATCCGGCCAATTTGGAGTCGGTGTACAACAAATATCTCCAGTTGAAGGAAATCCAGCAGCGTATTCGGCCGTTGCTTCCCCTTCCCGTTTATGATGAAGGCCGGGAGGCAAGGTTCAATTTTGTCAATTACGATGCAAAGATCATCAATACCAAAAATGATCTTTCAGAATACTTATATGGCAATGCCTCAAACTTGTTGGTCTCAGCTCGTGAAAAAGCAGACTATAGGGCTGCCTATAACGATCTTAAATATCTACAGGACATCAATCCAGGTTATAAGGATGTGGTGGCCAAAATGGATGAGGCCTATGCCAAAGGCCTTGAATATGTAAGGGTAGAGATTGGGAATGCAACCCAACAGATCATTCCTGAGCGACTGGAGAGCGAGCTTTTGGACTTCAATGGATATGGTATCGACAATTTTTGGATGCAATACCATACCAATCCGTTGTCCGATATTAAATATGACTATGCCATGAACCTGGATTTCATGGAGATCAACGTATCCCCGGAAAAAATCAACGAGACCCAGATCATCAAGGAAAAGCAGGTCAAGGACGGTTACGAGTATTTGTTGGATAGTAATGGGAATGCTGTAAAGGATAGCTTGGGCAACCGGATCAAAGTGGACCGGTTTACCACCGTTCAGTGCAATTTCTATCAGTTTACCCAATTCAAAAGTGCACAGATAGGGGCCAAGGTCCGTTTCACCGATTTGAAGAACGGACAGGAGATCAACTCTTACCCATTGTCCAGTGAATTTGTCTTTGAGCATGTATATGCCAACTACAAAGGGGATAAAAGGGCATTGGACACGGATTTGATCACTTTGCTGGATGCTAGGGCCGTTCCCTTCCCAACCAATGAACAAATGGTATATGACGCAGGAGAGGACCTAAAGGCGAGACTTAAAAATATCGTTCGGCAATATCAGTTCAACTAAAAAGCCATTCAATGTCACATCGAGCGCAGTCGAGATGTTCTTAAGTTCTCGACTGCGCTCGAACTGACAATACAGCTTCTTTCATATATAATCCTTCATGTTGATATCCACAATCGCTCCGTGCGAGGCATGGAAGGATACCTTGCCATCTTTGACAATCAACAGTTGGGGCGATTGGTGCCTGACCTGAAATTTGGTCTCGACGGCATTTGAAACATCCCGATTTGCATGCAAATCTAGAAAGTAATGGTCCACACCCTCACCAAAAGTATATTGGGAAGAGAACATCCGCAGCACCATGCTGCTGATTCCACAAGTTGTGGAATGCTTATATATCACTTGGGTCCGTTCCCTTGATTTCTTTTCAATCCCATCCAACTGATCTTTTGATACCAAGGGTATCCAAGGCGTCCTGGTTTCTTGCTGGTCAGTCTCCTTTCTTTTTCCAAAAACACTGTCAAAAATTCCCATGGCTTAAATTTACAGCTTATGTCGAACCCCATCAAAAACCTTACAAACTGACTAAATGTCCTTTATTTTCAGGGTTTTAGCGACATTTTGACGGTATCTTCTCTATGGTAAGGTTGTTGAAATGGGAAGAATAAAACATTGGAACATGAACTTTAACAATTTTACCATAAAATCACAGGAAGCCGTTCAAAGGGCCCAGCAATTGACCCAAGAGTATGGCCATCAACAAATAGAAAACGAACACCTCTTTAAGGCAATTGCCGAAGTGGATGAAAACGTGTTGCCATTTATTTTAAAGAAATTGAATGTCAATAACTCCATGGTCAACCAAATACTGGATAAGGAATTGGAAAGTTTCCCCAAAGTATCCGGAGGCGACATTATGCTTTCTAGGGAGGCGGGAAAAACCTTGAACGAAGCGGGCATCATTGCCAAAAACAGTGGGGATGAATTTGTGTCCGTTGAGCATTTGCTGCTTGCCATATTCAAATCGAAAAGTAAGATAGCCCAAATTCTCAAGGATCAGGGTGTGACCGAAAAAGACCTGAACGCCACCATACAGGAATTGCGAAAGGGCGGAAAGGTAACCTCGCAAAGTGCCGAAGAGACCTATAATGCCTTGGACAAATATGCCAAAAACCTGAACCAATTGGCCGACAGCGGTAAATTGGACCCCGTGATTGGCAGGGACGAGGAAATCCGAAGGGTATTACAGATCCTTTCCAGAAGGACCAAGAACAACCCAATGCTGGTCGGTGAACCCGGTGTGGGCAAGACCGCCATTGCGGAAGGCTTGGCACATCGGATCGTGCAAGGAGACGTGCCCGAGAACCTCAAGGACAAAATCATTTTTTCGTTGGACATGGGTGCGCTCATTGCCGGAGCCAAGTATAAAGGTGAGTTTGAGGAGCGTCTCAAAGCGGTGATCAAAGAGGTCACTTCCTCAGATGGGAACATCGTCCTATTCATCGATGAGATCCACACTTTGGTGGGAGCCGGTGGTGGCCAAGGCGCCATGGATGCTGCCAATATTCTAAAACCTGCCTTGGCCCGGGGTGAACTCAGGGCCATTGGTGCAACCACCTTGGACGAATACCAGAAGTATTTTGAAAAGGACAAAGCCTTGGAACGTAGGTTTCAAAAGGTAATGGTGGACGAGCCCGATACCGAGAGTGCCATCTCCATCCTAAGGGGTATCAAGGAAAAGTATGAGGCCCATCACAAGGTACGGATCAAGGATGAGGCGGTCATAGGTGCCGTGGAGCTCTCCCAACGCTATATCACCAATAGGTTTTTGCCCGATAAGGCCATTGACCTTATGGACGAGGCAGCTTCCAAACTTCGGATGGAAATCAATTCCAAACCCGAAGAATTGGATGTAATGGATCGAAAGATCATGCAACTGGAAATTGAGATAGAGGCTATCAAGCGTGAAAACGATAAGGCCAAATTGCAGAACCTGAACCTTGAATTGGCAAATCTAAAGGAAGATCGGAATGAAATTTTCGCCCAATGGGAAAGTGAAAAAAACGTGGTGGATGAAATCCAAAAAACCAAACTGGACATAGAGAACTATAAATTGGAGGCAGAGCGCGCCGAACGGAACGGGGACTATGGCAAAGTGGCGGAGTTGCGCTATGGAAAAATAAAGGAGGCACATGAAAAGCTAGAAAAATTGCAGGAAGAACTCGCGGAACAGCAAAGTTCCGGAACCTTGATCAAGGAAGAGGTCACTTACGAGGACATTGCCGAGGTGGTGGCCAAATGGACGGGAATTCCAGTCACCAAAATGATGCAGAGCGAGCGCGAGAAACTGTTGAAGTTGGAAGATGTGCTGCACAAGCGAGTGGTGGGCCAAGATGAGGCCATTACCGCTGTGTCGGACGCCATTAGAAGAAGCCGGGCCGGGCTACAGGATGCCAAAAAGCCCATAGGTTCCTTCCTCTTTCTCGGAAACACCGGTGTGGGTAAGACCGAATTGGCAAAGACCTTGGCCGCTTATCTGTTCGATGACGAAAATGCCATCACCCGAATTGATATGAGCGAATACCAAGAACGCCATTCCGTAAGCAGATTGGTAGGAGCACCTCCCGGGTATGTTGGGTATGATGAAGGTGGTCAGTTGACGGAGGCCGTACGAAGAAAACCCTACTCCGTGGTGTTGTTGGATGAGATTGAAAAAGCGCATCCGGATACCTTCAACATACTGTTGCAGGTTTTGGATGAAGGACGGTTGACGGACAACAAGGGACGCGTGGCAGATTTCAAAAATTCCATCATCATCATGACGAGCAATATGGGCAGTCAGATCATCCAAGAGAAATTTGAAGGCGCTACGGACATTGAAAGTGCCACCGAAGCGGCACGGGTAGAGGTTATGGGATTGCTGCGTCAGACCATACGACCAGAATTCCTGAACAGGATTGACGACATCATCATGTTCACACCGTTGGATAAGGCAAACATCAAGGAAATTGTACAACTGCAGTTGGAGCAGCTTAAAAAATTGATTGCCAAACAGCACATAACCTTGGATGCCACCGATGAAGCCATTGACTATTTGGCAGAGAAAGGCTATGATCCACAATTTGGGGCCAGGCCCGTAAAAAGGCTTATCCAAAAAGAAGTGCTGAACAAGCTTTCCAAAGAACTGCTCGCCGGAACCATTAAATCCGACAGTATTGTACTTCTGGATTCGTTCAATGATGAATTGGTGTTCAGAAACCAAAGTGAACTTGTAAAATAACGGTCATACTATAAGTTGGTTGAGCCCTTTTCCTTGGTTGGGAAGGGGCTTTTCTTTTACTGTGTATTGCAAATCCACCCCAGAAAATGAAAAGGGACATTGCAGTAATGGTTTTCCATTTAAATCCTTATTTTAGCTGTACACACATTTCCAAGTATGCCGCTCGTTATTGCCGTTATTGGTATTTTACTGCTCTTTTTGCTGATTGCCAAACTTAAGCTGAACGCTTTTCTCTCTTTTATCATCGTATGTCTTTTTGTGGGCATCTTTCAAGGGATGGAACTGGAAAGTTTGGTGAAATCCGTTCAACGGGGCATTGGGAATACTTTGGGCTTTTTGGTGTTGATCCTGGGCCTTGGTGCCATGCTGGGAAAATTGGTCGCGGACAGTGGGGCCGCACAACAGATCACTACGCAATTGGTGTCCAAATTTGGGATAAAACATATACAGTGGGCCATGGTGATCACAGGATTCATTGTGGGGATACCCATGTTTTACTCGGTCGGTTTCGTTATTTTGATTCCCTTGGTCTTCACTGTGGCCATATCCACAAGGCTCCCCCTACTCTATGTGGGGCTGCCCATGCTTACCTCCCTTTCAGTTACCCATGGATATCTGCCTCCCCACCCGGCACCAACGGCAATTGCTGCCATGTTCAGCGCCGATATAGGAAAAACGTTGCTATATGGTATCATCATAGCAATTCCTGCCATAATCGTGGCTGGACCGCTGTTTGCCCGGACCATTAAAAAAGTGGAGGCCAAACCCTTGGCGGAATTTTACAATCCCAACATTATCCCCAAAGAAGAGCTTCCATCCACTTGGGTCAGCATTTTAACGGCATTGTCACCTATCATTCTCATAGGAATTGCCATAAGCGCCGATCATTTTCTGGAAGAAGGCCTATTAAAAAACATATTGTCCTTCATCGGCAACCCGGTTATTGCATTGCTCATATCCGTATTGCTGGCCATTTATACCCTGGGTATCGCCCAAGGAAAAGAGATGGGCAAACTAATGAACTCCCTTACGGCCTCTGTGTCCAGCATTACCATGATTTTGTTGATTATTGCCGGGGCAGGCGCCCTAAAAGAAGTCTTGATAGATAGTAAAGTAAGCGATTATATCGCCGCCAGTCTCCAAGATTCCAGCATATCGCCGTTGGTATTGGCCTGGCTCATCGCCACGGCCATTCGGGTGAGTGTAGGCTCTGCCACCGTGGCAGGGTTGACAGCGGCCGGGATTGCGCTCCCTTTGGCGGGGAGTGCCGGTGTAAGCCCCGAACTTATGGTCCTGGCCATTGGTTCCGGCAGCTTGATGCTCTCCCATGTCAACGATACAGGTTTTTGGATGTTCAAGGAATATTTCAACCTTTCGGTCAAGGAAACCTTATCCACATGGACCGTCATGGAAACCTTGGTGGGCATCATGGGACTTGTCGGTGTTTTGGTACTGGATACAATAATTTAATGATATATGGAAAGTTCGCCTTCTAAAAGATTGCAAGAATTGGGATTGACCCTCCCACCAGCTCCACCACCAGCTGGGGTTTACAAACCCATTTTGGTAGTGGGAAATTTTCTGTACGTTTCAGGCCAAGGTCCCGTTAATTTGGATGGTTCCCTGATGAAGGGACGTGCAGGGGATGATCTGGATAAAGATCAGGCCAAATTGGCCGCCAGACAGGTAGGTCTTACCATGCTGGCCACCATTACGACACATTTTGGAAGTTTGGACAGGATAAAACGGGTGGTGAAAGTCTTGGGCATGGTCAACTGTACCCCTGATTTTGGCAAACACCCCTTCGTGATCAATGGCTTTAGTGAGCTTATGGCAGATGTATTTGGGAAGGACAATGGCATTGGTGTACGAAGCGCAGTGGGCATGATGCTACCAGAAAACATCCCCGTGGAAATTGAGGCCATGTTCGAACTTCATTCTTAACCATAGCTATGTTCATATTTGATGTACATCTGGACCTGGCCATGAATGCGATGGAATGGAACAGGGACCTTACCCTACCCGTTTCGGAGATCAGGGAACGGGAAAAAGGAATGACCGATAAACCGGACCGTGGGAACAATACGGTTTCCTTTCCTGCCATGCGAAAAGGAAATATAGGTCTCTGCGTGGCAACCCAGATTGCGAGATACGTAAAGAAGAGCAACCCGCTTCCAGGTTGGCACTCCCAGCACCAAGCATGGGCGCAGACCCAAGGCCAGTTGGCCTGGTACAAAGCCATGGAAAACTCGGGTGAAATGGTACAGATAACCAATACCCATGGATTGGAGCATCACCTGAAGCTCTGGGAAAACGGTGATTCCCAAAAGCCAATCGGGTACATCTTAAGTCTGGAAGGTGCAGATTCCATCGTGGACATGGGCTATTTGGAAAAATCGTATGAATCTGGGCTAAGGGCCATAGGCCCGGCCCATTACGGACCGGGAGTCTATGCCTATGGAACCGATTCCGTCGGTGGAATCGGCATTAAAGGCCGTGAGTTGCTCAAAAAAATTGAAGAACTCAATCTTATTTTGGATGCTACACATTTATGCGACATGAGTTTTTGGGAAACCATGGACGTATACCAAGGCCCTGTTTGGGCCAGCCATAACCTATGCCGAAAATTTGTCGATCACAACCGCCAGTTTTCAGATGAACAACTTAGGGAACTGATCAACAGGCAAGCTGTTATAGGTATTGCTTTGGACGCATGGATGATGGTTCCGAATTGGGTCCGGGGGAAATCGACCCCAAGGGAAAAAGGGGTTAACCTAGACATTATGATCAACAATATTGACCACGTATGCCAATTGGCAGGAAACTCCGAACATGTAGGTATCGGAACCGATCTTGACGGAGGTTATGGCACCGAGCAAGGGCCCTATGATGTGGATACCATTGCCGATTTACAAAAAATACCCCAGTTATTGGCCAGCAGGGGGTATACAGAATCGGACATAACAAATATCACAAGCCAGAACTTCATAAACTTTCTAAAAAGAACCTGGGGATAGATCATCCATAAAAAATATCCGCAGCGGGAAATGGTAAGCATTTTTATGATTCCCGCACACTAATTCTTGCAGCGAACCCAAAATTTTAATAAAAGAGTACTCGCATTGTTAAAACTACGGGCTTTTGTTCGGTAAAATACCGTACAGTATCCCTTTTTTTATATATTAGTTACACCCAACACCAACCCGGACCACCCATGACCAAAAAAGCAGAACGTACCACCGCTTACATTGTTGAGACTGTTGCACCCATTTTCAATAGATTTGGATATGTGGGCACCAGTATGAGCGACCTCACCGAGGCCACAGGACTCACCAAAGGGGCCATCTATGGTAATTTTGAGAACAAGGAGGCCTTGGCCCTTTCTGCTTTTGAATTTAACCGAAACCAGCTATTGACAGTGATTGATGAGAAATTGGATGTTGAGGGAGGTGCTTTGGATAAATTGTTTTCCTTGATGCGCTTTTATAAGCAGTATGATGTCTTTACCCTTCCCATGGGTGGATGCCCCATTCTCAACGTGGGTGTGGATGCCCAAAGCAACAACAAACTTTTGTCCGCTGCGGTAAGGGAAACCATCAAGGACATTGAAGGTAAGATTGCCCTGATTCTGGAAAATGGAATGAACAAGGGGGAAATCCATCTGCCGGTACCTCCATTACAATTTGCAAAACAGCTGTTCACCATGATCCAAGGTGCCATTGCCATGAGCACCATGACCCGTGATCGAAAGTATCTGGTCAACACCATTGCCTATTTGGAGCACTTGGTGCAAAGTGAAATAAAAAAACGATAACCTAATTTAGGTTACCCTTATTTTTCCATCCAAGAACTTTCACCGCCTCTAATCAAGGTTGATCTCAACGTTGTGCTATCTCCTCTTTAAAAGGGTTTCAGCACCAGAGAATATCTAAAAAAGTAGTCTTTCCCATATAAATGTAATTATAATCGGCCCTTTTAATCCCAATATGCAAACCCTTATAAGGGTTTATAAATTTGATTGGTTTTATGTGTTTATTTGTCTGAATATGAAATAGAAACCTATAACGGAGACTGTTTTTTTGTCAGGAACCCGTTGAAACTTTCCTTAAAAAATGAGAACAAAACGTATCCAAATGAACCAGATTCTCCATTTTCTTCTTTTTGTGTTGATCAGCGCCTGTAGCTCAGATAGCACCAATGGAGATGACTCACCCACTCCAATGCCAGTGCTGTCCAGTATTGTCATCAGTTCTTCAAATGGCGCCCAGCTCGATCTCTATGCCACCAATACTACTTCACTGAGTGTAACCGGAAAGGACCAATTTGGCCGAAACATTGCCATTACAGGGACCGTTACCTGGTCCGCCAACAATGCCAATGTCAATGTCAACCAAAACGGTGCTGTAATGGGCCAGGCAGTTGGAAATTCCACCGTAACGGCTAGTGTGGGCAGTATATCAGCAACCATAGCATTAACCGTTGTTAATTCTGAGCCTCAACCGGGCACTTATGTGTACGTTAGCGATGCTGTGAACTTTGAATCTGGTCCTTGGAAAATATTTAGATATGATATAAATGGGCAAAATGCGACAACCTTTATCGATGCCGACCTTGCATGGCCGCAGGACATCCTTTTTCTTGAAGACCAAGGTCAAGTGCTTATTTCCAATTTAAGTTCCGGAAAAATCAATAGATACAATGCGGACACCGGGAATCTGATTGGAAGCTTTGCAACGGGGATAAGTGGCCCTACCCGAATGAAAATTGGCGCAGATAATTTGTTGTATGTATTGCAATGGCAAGGCAACGGACTTGTGCTCCGATATGAGTTGAACGGTACCTTGGTTGACGAGTTTACAAGTGTAGCCGTCCCTAAAAGTATAGGACTGGATTGGGATTCCAGCGGCAACCTTTATGTTTCGTCTTATAATGGAGGTTTTGTTCAAAAATTTGATGCTGATGGTAATGACCTTGGGCAATTTATTACTTCTGGGATACAAGGCCCCACCAATATTTGGTTTGATGAAAGTGGCAATCTTTTTGTCAACGATTGGACGGGAAATAAAGTTGTTCAGTATGATTCAGATGGAAACTTTGTCAAAAATGTAATTTCCTCTGGCATAAATCAGCCTGAAGGGGTCGACTTTTTTCCAAATGGCAGCTTTTTGATAGGCAGTGGGGGGACTTCAGAAGTAAAACAATATGACCCAGATGGGAATTTCATCAAAAACTTGGTGAGTGCTGGAGCCGGTGGGCTTGTTCGCCCAAATGCAGTCAGGATTCGTGTAATTGAGTAAGGAAATCAACCCAAAAACGGTGGTACTTATTCGTTCCGAGCCCTAAAAATCCAGGTTTTGCCATCATATTTGCCGAAAAATTTACTGTCTCTTGCCTTGCGGGCTTCGTCCATGGTATTGTAGCGCTCCAAGTACACGTAATTGTAATTATTTTTCTTACGATAGAAAGATTTAGGCTCCAAACCGTTCCGTTTTAGGGTCAGCATAAAGTTTTCATAATACTTTTTGGTCCCAAAAACGTTGGCGATAAGGTAAAAACCTGGGGTTAGCCCATCTTCCCCGGTGACCTCTTCATAACGTTCATTCGGTTTCAATTCAACCTTTTCTTTTTGTAATGCAGCTATACTGTCTAGCCTTTTTTGCTCTGCCATTCGTTGGGCCTCCACCAGTGCTTGGGCAATGGAATCCTTTTCCCGTTCCTGTTTTTTGAGCAGTATTTCTTGTTGGGCAGCCTCTTGCGCTGCTTTTTCAGCATCAAGTAATTCTTGTTGTCTTTGTTGTTCTTCCTCTGCCCTCATACGTTCCCTGGCCAGGGCATCGTCCGCTTCCGCATCAAAATCGACCACTTTTTTTCGATTATCCGATTTTCCGAAATGATAGGAAGCCAACAATTCCAAGGTAGATTCTTCATCGCTTATGGGGGAATCGGTACCAAACTCCATCAACCCCCCAACAGAAAAAACTTTGGCAAACGTTACCCCAAGTCCGCCAGAAGCACCATAAAAACTGTTATAGCCTCCCTGCACCCAGATTCTTGGAGTAGAGAGCAGCCCATTCACTCCGAACTGCGTATCACCCTCTGGGACCGATTTTACATAGACCACGGGCCGCACAAAACTGTCTTCCCAACCTTTGAAAAGGACCAAGGGAAAATCATTGCTGAGTGTGCCGGTCACTATTTTGAAATTTTCAGTATCACCACTGTCATTGCCCGATAGATTCACCCCAACTGCATTTTCAAAAGCCAATCCCACACTGAAACGATTCACCTGTAATCGGATTGCAGGGGAGAACTGTAGTATAAAACTGTCCGGACTTTCCAACTGTGGCAATTCCACATCTGGATCCGATATAAACCTATCGTCGGCCAATTTTTCCTGAAAAGCAAAAATGTTGACACCCACCATAAACTTCACATTCCCATCCAAATGAAAAACGTGGACATAATCCGCATTGGCTCCCACATCCAGGAATGTTCCCGTATTATGCTGCAAAAAGCCCAATGCAAAAGCCGATTTTGCGTTGATCTGATGTGTGTAATTGGCAAAAATGGTCGTAGGATCCCCATCGATGGTCTGCCACTGCCATCGGGTCCAAACGGATAATGCGTTCGGATGGTTCCAGTCAAACGCATACGTGGCATTGAGAAGACTGGCGTTGAACTGCGTAAGGCTGTGCTGTCTAAAATCCATGGGCAGTGTCCGTTCTTGGGCCAATGCAACAACCGTGGTCAACACAAACAGGAGGCAAGCCGATAACCTACGCATATGAGAAAATGAAAATTAAACCTTACTTTTAAACCATATAACTACAAAATCATTTTGGGATTAACACCATTTAGTATGCGAATGACCAAAATTTTAGTTGTCCTGCTCTTAATGACCTTTTTGGGCACTGGATGCAAAGATGATGCAAAGACCGAACCTGTCATTTCCACATTCTATTTTATACGGCATGCCGAAAAAGACCGCACCGATCCGGACAATCCCGATCCCGAATTGAACCAAGATGGGTTGGGAAGAGCCATACGATGGGCGGAAGTTTTCGATCCCATAGATCTGGATGCAATTTACTCAACAAATTATGAACGGACCAGCATGACTGCTGCCCCTACTTCGGTCAAAAAAAATATTGACATCCAATATTACGATCCAAAATCATTGGACATAGAGGCTTTCAAAGCTACAAATAAAGGTCATAATGTTTTGGTGGTGGGCCATAGCAACACTACTCCCGACTTTGTGAACAAAATGATAGGCTTTGAAAAATACGGGCCCATGGACGACAATGACAACAGCAGCCTGTTCATTGTGCGGATCATAGATGGTACCCCAACTGATATTCGTTTGAAGATGGACTAGCTTCCCGTCACTTCTATTTTTTCGAGTTCAATCTTGGAGAGCAGTTCCAGTTCCCCCTTCTCAAAAAGCTTCCCCATTTCCGATACGTCCACACCCTCTAATTTGGGTTTGTAATTGTGATAGTCCGCAAATCGGATTCCGTTCACATAACGCTCGTTAAAGGCTTCCCTGAACCTTTGTCCTCCGCCATCAACATGAAAGTCATACGCTAAATAATTGGGTTTAAATGTTTGTTTGTCAAACCAATACATATATGTGTCATCAAAGTCCTTGCCGCCCCCTTGTTGCTCAAAGGTCACCTTGATCTTGTAATATTCCTTGCCTTTGATGGTTTCTTCACCCAACAGTTCCTTGTTCACGGCACCATCGTTCAAGCCATAGGGCAACCGCGCAAAATAGTGCACAGAGTTCACAGAATTGGCGTACCTGTTGGCAATGGAATCTGAAATTGCCACCAAAGAATCATTCATAAAACGCTGAAATGATTTCTCCCCCCTAATATCGGTAACCATCACAGTGTCCAAAAAAGTGATTCGTTTCAAGATCTTTTTGCCATCCACATTTTCAGAAATATATTTTCTATCCCTAAAGAAAAAGGAGGTGTTGTGGTCGGCATAATGCATACCCCCACTAGCCTCAATGGAACGATCTACAATTTCCTGGGCCGTCAAATGAGATTTGGAGGATTCCTTACAGGCAAGTGGAATAATGATCAAAAAGGCAGCGAACAATCTTTTCATGGTTTGGGTTTGTATGAATAATCGTAAAATCTGGTATAACATTACAATTTTCTTGGGGAAGAGTTTCTATTTTTGCCCACGATGCAGAAAAATATCAACATAAAGAACAAAAGGGCCCGTTTTGATTATGAAATTTTGGACACCTATACCGCAGGCATTGTTTTGGGAGGTACCGAAATAAAATCCATTCGGTTGGGCAAAGCATCCTTATCCCAGAGTTTCTGCGAATTCAATGACAAGGGAGAACTCTTTGTGATCAATATGCAGATCGATGAGTACAGCCATGGTGGACACTACAACCATAAACCCAAAGCAGAGCGAAAACTTTTGCTCAACAGAGGGGAGCTCAAAAAGCTTCACAAAGAGGTTGCCACTGCTGGTCTGACCATCATCCCGCTCAATATGTTCATCAATGACCAGGGCTTGGCCAAAGTGAACATCGGCCTTGCAAAGGGTAAAAAACTTTATGATAAAAGAGAAAATATAAAGGACCGTGACAATAAACGGGACCTTTCCCGAGTCAAGAAAAATTTCAACAATTAATTCTTGTCCTCCAAAAGAGGGACAAACCTAAAGTGTCCCAATTCCTGTTTTTCAAATTCTTTTTCGGATTTTCGGATATACAGGGTCATGATCTGCTCATCAACCCCTACGGGGATCACCAGTCTCCCCCCGATTTTAAGCTGGGACATCAAGGCTTTGGGCACTTCGGGAGCACCCGCTGTAACAATGATGCCATCAAAGGGGGCATCTTCCGGAAGCCCTTTGTATCCATCACCAAAAACAAATTTTTTGGGACGATAGCCCATCTTTTTAAAAAACAGGTTGGTCTTTTTAAAAAGTTCCTGTTGCCGCTCAATGGTATACACCTTGGCCTTTAGGTGCAGCAGGATTGCCGTTTGGTAACCACTTCCTGTTCCAATCTCCAAAATGGCGTCATTGGGTTTTACCAGGAGCAGTTCCGTTTGAAAAGCGACAGTGTACGGTTGTGAGATGGTCTGCGCGGCCCCAATGGGGAACGCCTTGTCCTGGTACGCATGGTCTTCAAAGCCACTGTCCAGAAACAGATGCCTGGGCACCGTTTTAATGGCTTCCAGCACTTTGGCATCCTTAATTCCCTTGGCAGCCAACAACTTTGCCAGCTTGTTGCGCATACCCTTATGCTTTAGCGTATCCTTCATGTGTTTGGTCTGGTCCACGAATTTAAAAAGTTCTCCAAACTTTGCCCTAGGTTGGTTTCCATTTTTTATGGAAGAGTGCCATCATATCCTTATTTTTGACAAAAACTCAAAATATGTTGAAAGTTGGTGTCCTCGGTGCTGGACATTTGGGTAAAATTCACCTCAGGCTCTTAAACCAATCCGAAAAATACGAACTCGTCGGTTTTCATGATCCCGATGAAATCAATGCCAAGAAGGTGGCGGTGGAATTTGGGTATTCCTATTTTGAAAACATCAATGCCTTGATCGACGCTGTTGATGTAATTGATATTGTTACCCCCACCCTCTCCCATTATGAATGTGCCAAGAAGGCCGTAGCCAAGGGAAAACATATTTTTATTGAAAAACCCATCACCAATACCTATGAGGAGGCCGAAGAACTATTGGCCCTTGTGGAGCGGCACAAGGTCAAGGGGCAAGTTGGCCATGTGGAGCGGTTTAACCCTGCTTTTTTGGCCGTGAAGGATACGATTGAGAATCCCATGTTCATTGAAACGCACAGGCTTGCAGAGTTCAACCCAAGGGGAACCGATGTGCCCGTGGTCCTAGACCTTATGATCCACGACATTGATGTCATATTGAGCGTGGTCCCTTCCAAGGTAAAACAAATCAATGCCAGTGGGGTGTCCGTGATCAGCAGTTCCCCAGATATTGCCAATGCCCGGATCGAATTTGAAAATGGTTGTATGGCCAACCTTACTTCCAGCAGGATTTCTTTAAAAAACATGCGTAAGTCCCGCTTTTTTCAGCGTGATGCCTATATCTCTGTGGATTTTTTGGAAAAAAAGGTGGAAGTGGTCAAAATGAAGGATGCCCCGGAAAATCCAGGGGATTTCGATATGATCTTGCAAAATGCCGAAGGTCTTAAAAAGCAAATCTATTTTGAAAATCCGGAGATAGAGGTCAACAACGCCATTTTGGATGAATTGGAGACCTTTGCCGATGCCATACTCAACGACACCACTCCTATTGTAACATTGGAACAAGGGACCCAGGCTTTGAAAGTGGCCCTTCAAATCATTGAATCGTTTAAAAACTAAATTTTGTCAGTTCTCGACTGCGCTCGAACTGACAGATTCATTTTAAAAGAATAGTCGTATGAAAATCATTGCAGTAATCGGTGCGGGTACCATGGGCAACGGAATAGCCCATGTTTTTGCACAACATGGATTTCAGGTAAACCTAATTGATATCTCCCAGCCTTCTTTGGACAAGGGTTTGGCCGCCATTACCAAAAACTTGGACCGAATGTTGGCCAAGGAGGCGATTACAGAAGTGGACCAAAAGGCCACTTTGGCAAATATCTCCACCTTCACCGATTTAAAACAAGGGGTGTCCAAAGTTGACCTTGTGGTAGAGGCCGCCACGGAGAATCTGGACACCAAACTAAAGATTTTCAAGGACTTGGATGAAATCTGCGAAGCCAAAACCATCCTTGCCACCAATACTTCTTCCATTTCCATTACCCAGATAGCATCGGTCACCAAAAGACCGGAAAAGGTCATTGGGATGCATTTCATGAATCCTGTCCCCATTATGAAGTTGGTGGAAATCATCAGCGGGTACAGTACTTCTGCCGAAGTAACCCAAACCATTATGGAGCTGTCCAAGAAATTGGGCAAGACTCCTACTGAAGTAAACGATTATCCCGGTTTTGTGGCCAACCGCATTTTGATGCCCATGATCAATGAGGCCATTGAGACGCTTTACAATGGTGTGGCTGGTGTGTTGGAAATCGACACCGTGATGAAGCTGGGCATGGCCCACCCCATGGGTCCTTTACAGCTGGCGGATTTCATTGGATTGGATGTCTGCCTTTCCATTTTGAAGGTAATGTACGATGGGTTCAAAAATCCAAAATACGCGCCCTGCCCCTTACTGGTGAACATGGTCATGGCCGGAAAACTTGGTGTAAAATCCGGGGAAGGGTTCTACGATTATTCAGAATCCAGAAAAGCGGAGAAGGTTTCATCGCAATTTATCTAAAATGGACAGCGCCATAATAATTGCTTTAATATCTCTAGCAGGATCAATTATAGTTGCATCCATGACTTACTATCTTTCTAAAAAAGAGGGAATAAGAAAAGAATGGAGAAATGAAAAAATTAACCATTACAGAAAATTGCTTTCTTCTATTTCTGATTTGGCTATTGATGGACAAAATATTGATGAAGCAAATTTGCGATTTGCTGAAGCTGTCAATACTATTGGTCTTGTAGCCCCGCAAGCTGTGGTTACTGCATTAATGAATTTTCATGATGAGATTAAATTTTCTAATCCCAACAAGAGCATAAAAAAACATGACGAACTTTTGGTGGAATTAATTTTAGAAATCAGAAAGGACATCAAAATTCAATCTAAAGACAAAAAAGATAGTTTTAAATTTCATCTAGTGGGAACGAAGCCAAAAAAATAGTTAATAACAGGAAGTACTGTATGTGATAAATTTTAGAAGCAATTGATGAGTGTAGGCATACTTTAATTTTGAACAATCATGTCTATAAAAGACAATCTTAAAAGCATAAAATCGGAACTCCCTGATCATGTGATCTTGGTTGCGGTTTCCAAAACCAAACCCAGTGAGGCCATTATGGAGGCTTATAACGCTGGACATCGTGTTTTTGGGGAGAACAAGGTCCAGGAAATGGTCCAGAAATGGGAAGAACTACCCAAAGATATTGAATGGCACATGATTGGACACCTGCAGCGCAACAAAGTGAAATATATGGCAGAATTCGTTTCTTTGGTCCATGGTGTGGACAGTCTCAAGCTTTTACAGGAGATTGACAAACAGGCCCAAAAACACAATAGGGCAATCCCCTGCCTTTTACAAATGCATATCGCCGAAGAGGAAACTAAGTTTGGGTTGGACACATCGGAATTGGATGCACTGCTGGCCTCAAAGGAATACCATGCCATGGAACATATAAAAATCGTTGGGTTGATGGGCATGGCCACCTTTACCTCTGATGAAAACCAAATCAGAAAAGAGTTTGCGCAATTGAAATCCATTTTTGACGGTCTTCAAAAAAAACTACCCCATATTTCCATCCTTTCCATGGGGATGAGCGGGGATTATCCAATTGCCGTTGAGCAAGGCAGCACTATGGTCCGCATAGGAAGTAGTATATTTGGAACCCGTAACTATTCATAAAACTTTCAATTTTTTTCATGTACGCCATACTCGACATTGAAAGCACCGGAGGAAAATACAATGAGGAGGGTATCATGGAAATCGCTATCCATAAGTTTGACGGGCACAAGGTAGTGGACAAGTTTATGAGCTTGGTCAACCCTGAGCGCGAAATCCAACCCTTTGTGACCAAACTTACTGGTATCAACAACAGTATGCTCCGGTCTGCCCCTAAGTTCCATGAAGTCGCCAAACGCATCGTTGAGATTACAGAAGGGGCCATTTTGGTGGCACACAATGCCCAATTTGATTATAGGATCCTTCGTACGGAGTTTAGACGGTTGGGGTACGATTATCAGCGCAAAACACTCTGCACGGTCGATCTATCACAAAAGCTACTACCCGACGCTGAATCGCACAGTCTGGGGAAGTTGGTACGTTCGTTGGGAATCCCCATGAGCGATAGGCATCGTGCCAATGGGGATGCCATAGCCACATTGAAGCTTTTTAAACTGTTGCTGGGCAAGGATACCGACAAGGATATCATTAAACAAGTGATTCGGGAAGAGGCCCATGGCGAACTCTCACCCAATCAATTGGACATTGTATCGGAGCTACCCTCAGAGACCGGGGTATACTACATGCACGACAAGGAAGGTGAAATCATTTTTTTGGGAAAGACCAAGGATATCAAAAAAAGGGTGAACCAGCACTTTACCAATGCGGGGGATTTGGCAAGAAGACTGCAAAAAGAGACCAAAAGGGTCAGCCACGAACCCACAGGGAGCGAGCTGGTGGCAGTTCTAAAGGAGTATGAGGAACTCCGCAAAAATAGGCCCCGGCACAATATCATTACTAGGGGGAAGCTCTTTTCGCATGTGATCAATTTTTCGCAGAACGGCACCCCCCATACCACTTTGGAAATTGCAAAAAGCAAACATCAAAAGGGGTGGCCCATCGGTTTCAACGGAATCCCATCAGCCCGAAGCTTTATCAAACGGATCAGTGAGGAATTTGAGCTTTGCCCCTCATGCCTTGGGTTGGATCTTCCCTGTATCCATGGAAAAAATGGATGTGCGGAAGATTGCCCGGACATTGTGGATGTTACAACCTACAATCAAAAAATTGCCCAGGCCCTGGGCAAATACAGTTTAAAAGGAAAAAGCATTGCCTTGTTGGACAGGGGAAGGCAGACCGGGGAACGAAGCTTGGTCCTTATCAAAAATGGTCAGCTGAAGGGCTTTGGCTATGTGGAGCTCAACCATCAAATCAATAATATTCATATATTAGAATCGATCATTACGCCAATATCCGGGGATGAAAACACTACGTTTATCATTGAATCCTATTTGAGAAAAAAGAATAGTCCCAGAATTTTGGAGCTAATCCCTACCCCTTGAAAGAGCATAAAACACAGTCGGGATGGAAAAACAGACTTCATGAGATCATCTATGAAGCTGACACCCCTTCGGGCAAGCTGTTTGATATTGTCCTTTTCATCCTCATCATTATCAGTGTTATCCTGGTAATGCTGGAAAGCGTCAAAGAGATCGATCAAAACTACCATGGTACCCTTTTGGCCTTGGAATGGGGCATTACCGTTTTCTTTTCGCTGGAGTATATTGCCCGCATCATCAGCATCAAAAAGCCTTGGAAATATATTTTCAGTTTTTACGGCATCATCGATTTTGTTTCGACCATTCCACTGTATCTGTCCTACATTTTGGCTGGATCCCAAGTGCTCCTGGCGGTAAGGGCATTCCGTCTCTTGCGTATTTTCAGGATATTGAAGTTGGTCAAGTTTATGGGTGAGGCCTCCCAGTTACAAAAAGCCTTGAGGGCAAGCAGGACCAAAATTGCGGTGTTTATCTATGTGGTCCTTATCCTTTCGGTGATTTTGGGCACGCTGATGTATATCATTGAAGGTGATGAAGCCGGCTTTACCAGTATCCCCAGAAGCATTTATTGGACCATTGTAACCCTGACCACGGTGGGTTATGGCGATATCGCCCCACAAACCAACTTGGGCCAGTTTTTTGCCACCATTATCATGATCTTGGGATATGGGATCATCGCTGTGCCCACTGGTATCGTGACTGTTGAGTTTTCCAGGCAAAACAAAGGCAAGGATGACGGCAATTATGTCCATGTGAATACCCAAGCATGCCCCAATTGTGCTGCAGAGGGGCATCGGGACGACGCCTCCCACTGTTACAATTGTGGACATTCACTATGAGTTCCAAGACCTTGATTGCCGTGGTAGGCCCCACAGCCATTGGAAAAACCTCATTGGGGATTCTACTGGCCAAATATTTCAAAACGGAAATTTTATCTGCGGACTCCAGGCAATTCTTTAAGGAAATGGAAATTGGGACTGCTGTCCCTTCCAAAGAAGAGCTTCAGAAAGTACGGCACCATTTCATTCAGCACAAAAACATTTTTGAGCCGTATTCCGTTGGCGACTTTGAAAAGGAGGCCCTTCAACTCTTGGATGTTTTGTTCGAAAATAAAGATGTTGTGATCATGGTGGGGGGAAGCGGCCTTTATGTGGATGCTGTAGTCCAGGGATTGGATGATTTCCCCGAGGTGGACCCTAAAATCAGGAAAGCCTTGAACTCCAAATTAAAGGAAGGGGGGTTGGAAAGCCTACAAAAAGAGTTACAGGAGTGGGATCCAGAGTACTACAAGATTGTGGATGTGGAAAATCCACATCGATTGATCCGTGCCTTAGAGGTAAGCATCACGGCCCAGAAACCCTATTCTTCCTTTCTCAATCAGAAAAAAACGAAAAGGCCTTTCCGGCACCTTTATGTGGGCATCGAAGCCTCACGGGAAACCATTTATGAAAGGATCAACACCCGGGTTGATTTGATGATGGAAACAGGTTTGCTGGAAGAAGCCAGACGATTGCATCCCCATAAAAACCTGAATGCCCTACAGACAGTTGGTTACAAGGAACTTTTTGAATATCTTGACGGTCTTTCTTCTTTGGAAGAAGCCATTTCCGAAATCAAAAAGAATACCAGACGCTTTGCAAAGCGCCAGCTGACATGGCTTCGGAAGAACAAAAACATACTTTGGGTGGATTACGATGAAAGACCGGAAGAAATCCTGAACAAGGTAAAAGAACGTATTAAAACCTTATAGCATGCCAGACGGAAAAAGAATACTTGTCGTGATGGGAGTGAGCGGCTCCGGCAAAACCACCATCGGCAAGTTGCTCGCAGAGAAGCTGAACTATCCCTTTTTTGACGGTGACGACTTCCATCCAGAGGCCAATGTCAAAAAAATGAGTTCCGGGACACCCCTCAACGACGGGGATCGAAAAGACTGGCTTGTCCAATTAAATCAATTGGCCCATGAACATCGACATACAGGAGCGGTCATCGCATGTTCCGCACTCAAGAAAACCTATCGCGGCATATTGAAGGCTGGTGTGGGCAGCTGTATGGAATTTATTTATTTGCAGGGTACTTTTGACGAAGTGAAAGCCAGACTGGCCAGCCGCAAAGACCATTTTATGCCCCAAGAACTACTAAAATCCCAATTTGAAGCCTTGGAGCCACCAACCCATGGGGTCAAAGTATCCATAACCAAAACTCCCGAGGAAATAGTTGCCAAAATAATGTCACGGATCCCGGCCATCCCAAAATAATCCGGGCAAGTTTGCGAAACTCCACAAAAAAACCACCTCAAAAAGGTGGCTTTTCTTAATATCATGTTGGGTCCTCAGTGGTTTTCAGCCTTGATCACCAATCTAAACCCTTCCCCATGTATATTCAATATCTCTACGAGGTCATCGCGCTTTAGATACTTTCTAAGCTTGGCGATGTAGACATCCATACTTCTGGATGTAAAGTAATTATCGTCCCTCCAAATTTTGGTAAGTGCCAATTCCCTGGGCATCAGATCATTTTCATGCAATGCCAATAGGCGCAACAATTCGTTCTCTTTTGGAGAAAGTTTGATGGGTTCCTCGTTCCTGTATTTAAGGAAACGGAGTTTTGAATTTAAGTGGAAGTTTCCAATTTCGAACTCAAACTGTTTACTGTCAGCCAAAGTGCTGGAAGCTTTTCTTTGAAGGATTGCCCTAAGCTTCATCAACAGTACCTCAGAGTCGAAAGGTTTGTTGAGATAGTCGTCCGCACCGGCCTTGTATCCCTTCAGGACATCCTCTTTCATGGTCTTGGCGGTAAGGAATATTATGGGGACGTTCTCATTCTTTTCCCGTATTTCCTTGGCCAAGGTAAATCCATCCTTGTAAGGCATCATCACGTCCAAAATACAGACGTCAAAGGTGTCCTTCTTAAATTTTTCAAACCCTTCCATTCCATTTTTGGCCAGAACAACCTCAAAGTCGTTCATGGACAAGTAGTCTTTGAGCACAATCCCAAAATTGGGGTCGTCCTCCACGAGTAGTATCTTCTTTTTCTCTGTTTCCATAGTTCGTTTTTAAATTAGAGGGAGTTTTATAAAGAAAGTACTTCCTTTTCCTTTTTCACTTTCTGCATAAACCTCTCCTTGATGATCTTCTATTATTCTTTTTACATAGGCCAATCCCAATCCGTGGCCCTTTACATTATGTATATCTCCGGTGTGTTCCCGATAGAATTTTTCAAACACCTTTTTAAGTACCGCCTTGCTCATGCCAGCGCCTTGATCCTGAATTTTGATGATGATATTGTTCTTTACCACTTCGGTAAAAACATCAATTTTTGGGGATTCTGGGGAATATTTTATGGCATTGTCCAAAATATTCACGATCACGTTGGTCAAGTGCACGTCATTGGCCAGCACATCCGATCTCTCGGCTTCCAAATGTGAGTTTATGTATCCACCCCGGTCGTTGACAATCAATTCAACGTGGGCAATGGCATCCCCTATTATGTCATGGGCATCTATCCTATCCTTACTGATGTCCAACTGGTTTTTTTCCAATTTTGAGATTCGAAGCACATTTTCCACCTGGGCATGCATCCGTTTGTTCTCATCCTTGATCATTCCCAAATACCGCAATACCTTCTCTTTGTCCTCTATGGCCTTTGGGTTTCGGATGGCCTCCACGGCAAGGTTTATGGTGGCAATGGGTGTTTTGAACTCGTGGGTCATGTTGTTGATGAAATCCGATTTTATCTCGGATATCTGCTTCTGCTTGATCAATTGATAAATGGCACTGGAGTACGCGATCACGATCACCAGGGTGAAAATCAATGACAGTAGGGCCATTCCCATGATGGACCTAAAGAGAAATTTCTTCATGGTGGGAAAGGTGATCAACAATGAAAAATTGGAGTTTCCCTCACTATCCTTGAAAATCGGCGCATTATACATTTTTGTTCCAGAAAACTTGAACCTTTTTGATCGGACCTTTGTGGGATAGCCCTGGCTATATACCCCATACTCATAGTCTATGTCTATGTTCCTGTTCTTCAGCTCCTGGCTCAGCAGGAGTTCCAATTCTTGGTTTGAGACCCTTTTATGGATAGGCCTGCTCTTGGCATATTCCATAAAGACGTCCTCCCAAGCGGCCTTGTCTATTTTGGACAGCCCCCCGATTTTCTCTGCTTTCTGTATGGGGGTCAAGCTGTAACTTTTGCCATCCAAGCCGTATTCTTCCTTAAAGATGGCCTTGGTACGTTTACTGGTATAGTTTTTAAACGTAGTGGTGTCATCCTCACTTTCGATGTTGTCAAAGAACGTTGATGTTATATTGTAATCTTCTTCTAAAATTCCGTGGGAATAAAAGAGAATCTCATCTGAATTTAGATCTCGGTCCACAAACAAAAAATTCCTGAATTGGGTAGACTTCGGTTGCCCAATACTATCGACCAGCGAAGCCAAACGGTCTGAATAATCCTTCATTTCCCTTTTCTCCACCCTATTTGCCACCTTATCCAGTATGTCCGTGACCGTTCTTGAGAATTGCTCCTCTTTGTCGTTAATGGATGTCCTGATCCAATAAACCTGAACAAAAATTATCCCGGTAAGGGACAAACTCATGAGAATGACGAGAAGAACGAATAGCTTCTTGTTCATTGTGTCAAAATTAAAAATTTAACATTTAGGCCTTTTATCGTTTAACCTAACCTTAACAAAAATGTTAAAATTATGGTTTGGCCTGTTCCAAAAGTTTGGCGTGGAGTTCTTTGACCTTGTTTTTGGTAGTTTCCAGATCAATGTTCTCAATGTGGAAATTGGCCATCTCTATTTTCGTATCGTCCTCCAATTGGTTTTTTATCCGGTCCAAAACCTCGTGCTCTTGGGCCCTGTCCCTTTTCATGACGCGCTGTAACCTTGTTGCTAAAGGAGCTGTTACCAAAATGGTGTAGTCATATCGGTCTTGGTGACCATTTTCAAATATCAATGCGGTCTCTTGGATCACATAGGGTGCTGTTTGTTCTTCGGCCCATTCCAAAAAGTGTGCCCTTACCGCCGGGTGCACAATGGTGTTGAGTTTTTGGAGGACTTTGGGGTCATTAAAAACGGTCTCGGCTATGAAGGATCTGTTGAGTTTGCCATCAACGTAAGCATTTTTTCCCAATAAGCCTACAATGCCCTCCTTGAGTTCTTGGGAATTGACCATCAATTGCTTGGCTTCCAAGTCTGAGTCGTAGACCGGAATCCCCAACTCCTTGAACATTTCGGCAACCGTGCTCTTTCCACTTCCTATCCCCCCTGTCAACCCTACGATCTTCATTGTTCATTGTTGTTCCAGTACAAAGTTAACGGTATTTTCCAGCAACCGCACATCATACACATTGGGAGGCGATTGGATAATTTCCAAGAACAATGTATTTCCTGATCCATTTACCTGTCTATAGTCCGCCACTACCCGAAAATCCGTTTCAGAAATATCCTTGAGCCTTTCAAGGGTAGCCTTGCAAAGTAGAGAGACCGAATTGGGAAAGGTCTTTACCACGTATCCCTCCGGAAAATTCAAAACCTGTACGGGCACCTCAAAGACCCGTTCGGAAAACTTCACCACCTTTCCTGAAACATTGACCCTGTTCACGGAGAAAATAGTGTTGTTCAGGTTCTTTGGAAAAACCAGCGGTATCTCTTGGGAAAAGTCAGTGGAAAGATTGGATAACGTCATCCTTTCCGTCTCAATTTCCTTTAGGGTGTCTATTTCGTTCCTTGGCCCTTTGACCGTGATACGATCGGGAGAAATTTGTACCGCTCCGTCCATGATAAAGTTTTGCTGGTATTGGGTGTCCAAGTTTAACTTAACGGGGATTTCCTTGGTCGCCACTTGATAGAGGTCCACCACAAGTTGGTTCCTGTCCAGATCCAGCAGGGAAATGTTCTGTGAAAGTTGTTGGTCTATCTGCTTTTTCAACACATCCTCCGTCAATACATATTTGCCATTCTGCCGTTCGGCCTGAGAAACATCAATGTTGATTCGCTTTTTCACGAAATTATAGTACAAAAATTGAAACCCACTGGTCCGGAGCTTGGCTTCCAACGTATTCACCGCATCATTGCCCAACAAAAGCGTATCGGGCAAGTTCTTGTAATTAAGCACAAAATTGGATCTGGACTCATAAGGTTCGGATAGGTTGCTCAGAAACCATGCAACAAATGAGCACAACAAAAAGAGTGAAAATACCTTCACTTTTTTCTGGTTGAGACCGTGCAATAATTTTTTGAACACTTTACTTTTTCTTGAAAAACAACTTAGGGAACAGTTCCTCTGGCTCCTTATTACTAAAATTAAGCAACATTGTGGACTTGAAAAAGCCTATCCCATAACCTGTAAACTGCGTTAGGGCCGCAAAAATTGCAAGAAAGGCCACTTTTAAATTTCCATTTTTGAGCAGGGCGTCCAAAAACAGCACCAAAAAGTATACAGCGTAGAGCAACAGGGGCAGTCCAATGCCAATTAAAACTAAAACAAGGGAAAGGCATAGCCCCAACATAAAAAAAGTGGGAAACCAATAGGTGGGTTTGGCGGTACCGGGATGCCATTTGTTCAAAATGGGCCGGACCATACCAAATTTATTCACCTGAATGTAGAATTTGTTCCAATCTATGCGTCTTTTATGGTACACAAAGGCCTTGGGAAACAGCCTAGAATCATACCCTGCTTTCCAAATCCTAAAGGTAAGGTCAGGGTCTTCCCCGGGATGTATCCTTCCAAAACCTCCTGCCTTTTCAAAGGCTTCTTTGGAAATGCCCATGTTAAAACTACGGGGTTGAAATTTTCCAACTGATTTTTCCCCTCCTCGAATCCCTCCTGTGGTCAATAGGGATGTCATCACATAGTTGATCGCCTTTTGAACGATGGTGAATGAGGTATCGGCAGCATCGGGCCCTCCAAAACAATGTACAAACTCCTTGTCCAGTTCCCTGCCCACTTCGGTAAGATATTGTTTTGGCAAAATGCAGTCCGAATCGAGAATAATGAAATAATTCCCCTTGGCTTTTTGCATGCCATAGTTTCTGGAATCTCCAGGACCGGAATTCTTTTTATAGTAGTACGAAATCTGTAGACCATTCTGAAACTGATTTACGATATCTTCCGAGCTTTCGGAAGAACCATCTTCCACAATGACCACCTCATAGGCAGATTTAAAATCCTGCTGCTGTAGGCTCACCAACAACTCACGAATTTCTTCGGGCCTATTGTACACGGGAACAATTATGGAAAAATCAACGTTCATCTGAAATAGAAAAGCCATCCCAAAAGGATGGCTTTTTGAGCTAGTTATATAATTTACTCTGAAAACTCATCTATGACTTCCTGGCTTACGCCGGTATTGGAGAACCCTCCGTCGTGGAACAGATTCTGCATGGTCACTTTTTTGGTCAAATCTGAAAAAAGGCTAACGGTATAATTGGCACAATCATCGGCCGTTGCATTCCCCAAAGGCGACATCTTTTCGGCATAATTGATAAAGCCACCAAAACCTTTTACCCCCTGCCCTGCGGTTGTTGGGGTTGGAGATTGGGAAATGGTATTCACACGGACCTTTTTCTCCTTTCCGAAAAAATATCCAAAACTGCGGGCCACAGATTCCAAATAAGCTTTGTTATCGGCCATATCGTTATAATCTGGGAAGGTACGTTGTGCGGCCATGTACGTAAGGGCCACAATGCTGCCCCACTCGTTCATGGCATCGGCCTTGTACAAAGTCTGCATGACCTTGTGGAAAGAAAGTGCGGACACATCCCATCCTTTTGTGGTGAAATCGTAATTCTCATCGGTATAGGCCCTCCCCTTTCTTACGTTTACAGACATCCCAATGGAATGAAGTACAAAGTCCAGTTTGCCGCCCAAAATCTCCATGGCTTGGCTTACCAGGTTCTGTAAATCTTCCTCACTGGTTGCATCCGCCGGGATGATCTCTGAATTTGTCTTTGCCGCCAAATCCTTTATCTGGCCCATGCGCATGGCGATGGGTGCATTGGTCAAAACAAAAGTTCCGCCCTCTTCATGGACACGTTCCGCAGTTTTCCATGCGATGGAATTCTCATCCAAAGCCCCAAAAATGATTCCCTTTTTACCTTTTAAAAGATTGTACGCCATAGTTGTTTTCCTATTGTTGATTGTGCGACAAAGATATTTATTCTATTTTGAATGTCCGTTATCAATGATAGTGTAGATTTAAGTCATGCTGAACCTGTTTCAGCATCCCATATTTTTAAATTTTAAACCTATTGGCATGTGATTCTGAAATAAATTCAGAATGACGGTGATTTCAGACTTAATGAGAGGTGCCAAATAAAACAATCCAAAGATGGATCGGGACTTCATTGTAACAACTGTCTTGCATGGGCCATTGCGGATTCTGACAAAGACTTTCCTCCCAACATTTCGGCAAGCTCCTGAACCCGTTCTTCCTCACTCAACCTTTTTATTCGGGTGCTGGTGCCCACATTGCCCTCTTCCTTGTACACTTTAAATTGATACTGCCCCTTGGAGGCCACTTGCGGTAAATGGGTTATGGAAAATACCTGCATGGTCTTGCTCATTTCCTGCATGATCTCGCCCATTCTATTGGAGATTTCCCCCGATACCCCTGTATCGATTTCATCGAACATCATGGTGGGCAATTGCTCATAGGTGGCCAATATGGATTTTATGGTCAGCATGATCCTGGAAAGTTCCCCTCCAGAGGCCACTTTTTTGAGTTCCCCAAAACTGGAGCCCTTGTTGGCCGAGAACAGAAAGACCAGATCGTCCTTACCATTGAGCTTAAATGCATCGGAAGGGTTCACCTCAATCTTAAAGCTAGCCGAGGGCATTCCCAAGGCATACAGGCTTTCCTGAAGCCTACTCTTCAATTTTGGGATAACTGCATTTCGGGCGCTCCTGATAGTTTTGGACCATTTTTCAAGTTGTTGGGTGATTTCCAAAACCTCTGCCTTCTTTTCCTCAATCTTCGATTCTATATTGGCCACTGCCTCCACCTTTTGGGAGAGTTCTTCCCTTACCCCGATCAATTCCTTAACGGTGGCCACTTGGTGTTTTTTCTGAAGGTCGTACAATTGCCTTAATTGCCCGTTCACGGTTTCCAACCGCTCGGGGTCGGCCTCCACAGTATCCTTTAATCGCTCCAGTTCGGCAGCGATGTCATCCGTTTCAATGAACACAGATTGAATACGCTCGTACAACGAACCGTAGGCCGGTCCAAAATCGGCCAAACTTTGGAGTGCACGTTTCAAATCGGCCAATCTGCCCAAGATGCCCAATTGTTCATCGTTCAAGAGCTGATAACCCTCGGACAACTGCTCCATGATCTGCTCCACATTGTTCAGTTGCTCATACTCGGTTTCCAATTCTTCCTGGATCCCTTCCCTTAACGGGGCTGTTTCCAGTTCATTCAACAAAAAACTGTTATAATCGTGCTCCCGGTCCACATTGGATTGAAAATCCAACAATTTCTGCAACTCTCCGGATACTTTCTTATGTCGCTCCAGATGGAACCGGTAGTTGTCCAGGTTTTCGGCATTCCCCGCCAAAGCGTCCACCACCTTCAATTGAAAGTCGTTTTCCGTAAGTTGTAAGGTTTGGTGCTGGGAGTGCACATCCACCAATTGATCTCCCAAAGCCTTGAGCACATCCAAAGTAATGGGCGTGTCGTTCACAAATGCCCTGGATTTTCCACTGGGCAGGATTTCCCGTCGCAAAATGGTTACGCCCTCAAAATCCAGATCGTTTTCCTCAAAAAAACTCTTTAGTTGGTATTTAGAGATATCAAACTCCGCCTCAATGACACATTTTTGGGTTTCATCTTTAAGGGATGACAAATCGGCCCGTTTGCCCAGCACTAACGAAAGACCGCCCAGAAGTATGGATTTGCCCGCACCAGTTTCTCCCGTAATGGTGGTAAAACCATCCGAGAACTGGACGTTCACATCATCTATCAATGCGTAGTTCTTAATGGAAAGATTTGTAAGCAATGCCGAAGGTTTTCTCCGTAAAGATAAATCTCTTTTGGGGAATTTGGCTAGTAATTTATCTCGTTCCAGGTATTGGAATAGAACGGGGCCACCTTGTTGAGGGTTTCCTTAAGTTTTACGATGTCAATCTTGGGGCCATCGGAAAAAATATTCTGTATCTCCTCAGATTTTGCGTCGAAAAAGGTCTGGATCAGAAAAGCATTGGGCCTTCGGTTGATCAACGTCTCGAACAAACGTAGGCTCCCTGCAATAATTTGCTTTCCGGTACTGTTGTTATCGGCAAGGATGTCCAATCCCTTACGATGGTAGTTGTACATGGCAATGCGATACTCCCTAAAGGAATTGCTGAGCAGGTTGTCCACCAATTCAAAACGGGTTCGCTCACCAGTCTCTTGACTCCACCCCGAGTAACTTGAACTCTGTGCTTGGGTAACGATGCTCTGTGCCTTTCTGAAATACTCATCCCCTCCTTCCAGAGAAAATGTATCGGCATCGAGGCCCAAAATGATATAGACATAGTAGGATACAACCCCAACAAGGTTGGAATCGAAGACATTCTCATTATAGACCAGAGGCTGGAATTCTTGATACAGGAAGTTGAAGGCGTCATCCTTGTAATTAAAAACAGGGCTTTCATACGATGTGTTGAAAACCGGTCTGGAGGACTGGACCTGAATGTTGGCCTCGAACCTATCCGATTCGTATTGGGTGACCGTGATGAACATGCGGGCATTGACCCTTTCATTCTCCCGATACACCCGATTGGTCCATTTGCTCTTGTTCACAAAGTCGTTAAGTGAACGCTCCAAAGTCCTGAAAATCTGTTGGTTGGTTTGTCCCACTTGGTCAGAGTTGACCGTGACCACACAGTTGAGTTCCTGCGCAGAAACGACAAAAGAAAGTCCTGACAAAAAAAAGAGCACTACTAGTTTACGCATGGATTCTGGAGATGATTTCTTCCCAAATATCCGAAGCCACTTCTTGCTTCGTCTTCAATGCAAACGTTTTTATGTACAAATTCTTATCGATGAAGGTAATTTTATTGGTATTACCCCCAAATCCGGCACCATCATCCTTTAGGGAATTCAATACAATGGCATCCAAGTTTTTACGCTCTAATTTTTCCTTGGCGTTTTCAAGTTCATTTTCGGTTTCCAGGGCAAATCCCACCAAAAACTGGCTGGTCTTGTTCTCTCCCATGGATTTCAGAATGTCTGGGTTCCGCTCCAATTCGATGTTCAGGCCGCCTTCTTTCTTCTTGATCTTTTCCTGGGCAACATGTTTGGGTCTGTAGTCGGCCACGGCCGCCGCCGCAATGGCCACATCCACATCTTTATAGTACTGATGGCAGGCATCGTACATTTCTTGGGCCGAAGTAACCCGAACGATGTTGATGCCTTCACTATCCACATGCAAACTGGTCGGGCCTGAGACCAAGATTACTTGTGCTCCCAAATTGGCCGCTCTTTTGGCCAATTCAAATCCCGTGGTTCCAGAAGAACGGTTCCCCAAAAAACGAACGGGATCTATGGCTTCGTGGGTGGGCCCAGCGGTGATCAGGACCTTTTTGCCCTTCAGGGGAAGGTTTTTGGCCAAATCTTCCCGTATGAATTGCATTATGTTTTCCGGTTCTGCCATGCGCCCTTCACCATGAAGGCCACTTGCCAGTTCGCCAGATTCTGCGGGAATCATCACATTTCCAAAAGATTGGAGTTTTTCGATGGAAGCTTTTGTAGCAGGATGTTGGTACATGTCCAAATCCATCGCCGGGGCAAAATAGACCGGGCATTTGGCCGATAGATATGTGGCCAACAACAGGTTGTCGCATACGCCATTGGCCATTTTTGATAAGGTATTGGCCGTTGCCGGGGCAATCAACATAAGGTCTGCCCACAACCCAAGTTCCACATGGTTGTTCCATGAGATACTACCATCCTCTTCGTTGATGAAATCCATCAACACCGGATTTTTGGATAGGGTGGACAATGTAAGGGGGGAAACAAAAGAGCCGGCGCTCTGGGTCATGACTACTTTGACCTGGGCACCAGCTTTTATCAAAAGCCTAACCAGAAATGTGGTCTTGTAGGCAGCAATACCCCCGGTAATGCCCAAAAGGATATTTTTACCGCCGAACATTTCTTAGGCGTCTTTCTCTGTGTTTCTGTAGTAGATTTTGTCTTCCAACCACTCCTGTACGGCCAAGGCATGGGGTTTTGGAAGCTTTTCGTAAAACTTGGAAACCTCTATTTGTTCCTTGTTTTCAAAGACTTCTTCCAAGCTATCGCTATAGGTGGCAAACTCCTCCAATTTCTCCAACAACTCTTTCTTTATTTCAGAGTTGATCTGTACCGCACGTTTTGCGGCAATGGAAATGGCCTCATAGATGTTACCTGTATTTTCATCAAACTCATTTCTGTTCAAGGTAACTGTTGAAACCGGGGCTTTTGTGCTTTTCAAATCTTGCATATGTTACTGCTTTAAAAAATATTATTTGGTGGAATTCGCGGTGGTGTAATCGCTCAATTCCTTTTGGATTTTTTCTGAAAGATCGTCCGCCTTTTTCTTAAATTTTGTTTCTGGAAAATAACGCAACAGGGTATTATACGAACCCAACGCTTCCTCCAGACGTTCTTTTTTTCTGTTTTCTGTACTGTTCAAGGCCAAATTGGTGGCCGCTTCTATGCGATAATACAGTGCCTCCTCTCTATAAATGGAACCGGGGTTGTCCGATATGAAATTATCCAATGCCTTCAGGGCCGAAACCAAAATCGGATAGTTGAATTCTCCCAATTTGTTGAACTGTTTGGCTATCTCAATCTGCTTTTTTTCCTTTTTTGCCGTCAATTCCCTAGCCATCTTGTTGGCTTCTTCAAAGAATTCCGATTCTGGATAGGTGTTGATGAAAGTCTGGAGCTTGGCCAAGGCTTTATCCGTATCCGTCTGATCCAAAGAGTATGCCGGAGAAAGCATATAGTAGCTCTTTGCTCCCAAAAAGCTGGCTTCTTGAATCTTATCGCTTTTGGGATAGGATTTCAGGAAACGTTCAAACTGGTATCCGGAAAGGTAGTAGTCTTCTGTTTTGAAATAGCTGTCCGCAAAAAAGAACATGACCCTTTCTCCTTGGGGCTTTCCCACATATTTTGGGGCGATTTGCTCGTACAGCCTTTTGGCTCTCTTGTAATCACCTTTGTCATAGTATTTTTGGGCCAAATCGTATTTGGCCTTTACATCCTCGTTCTTGAGCACTTTCTGGTACTCACTGCAGGATGAAAGAAAAACAATCACAAAGAATAGCGGAAAAAAAGACCTCTTTTTCAAAAACATTTTGCAAAAATAGTGATTAGGAACGGATTTAAAAAATAGATTTATCGTCCAAAAGTAATTGCAATAGCGGCCATTTTCCAAGCTTTTGGCCTAGATTTAACGAATTTTAGGCATGGGCCTTATCCAAGGATTTCAAGAAGGCCCCTATCTTGTTTTTCAGGGCTGGCGTGGCCTCTACCAAAGGTAGTCTTACAGCGGCCTTGCAAAGCCCAAGGTTTTCAAAAATGGTTTTGATGCCCGCTGGATTGCCCTCTTCAAAAATCAACTGCATGAGCGGCAGCAAGGTGTGGTGTATTTGATACGCCTCACTGGTCTTGCCATCCATCCCCAAATTGATCATTTTGGAGAACAGGTCGGGAAGTCCCTGTCCCAAAACGGAAATAACCCCGGCCCCTCCCGCCAAAACGGTGGGCAGTGCCGTAAAATCATCTCCCGAAATCACCAAAAAGCCACTCGGTTTTCCCCTGAGAATCTTATCGATCTGAACCATATCCCCAGCGGCTTCCTTTATGGCCACAATATTGGAAATGTCATGGGCCAATCTCAAAGTGGTTTCCGGCAACATGTTGCTTCCCGTTCTGGAGGGCACATTATAGAGTATAATGGGTTTGGGCGACGCTTTGGCAATGGCCTTAAAATGCTGGTAGATTCCCTCCTGCGTAGGTTTGTTGTAATACGGTGAAACAGAAAGGATGGCTTCAAAGTCCGAAAGATCGAGGGTGGTCAACTCCTCGATGATGGCCGCGGTATGGTTGCCGCCCACACCCAGTACCAAGGGCAACCTTCCGGCGTTGGTCCTGACCACAACATCCACCACCAATTGCTTGTCAGCTTTGGAAAGTGTTGCCGATTCAGCCGTTGTGCCAAGAACAACCAAATAGTCCACACCCCCTTGAATGCAGTGCTCCACAATCTCTTCCAAGGCCCCAACATCTACCGATAAATCTTCCATAAAAGGAGTGACCAAGGCTACACCGGTACCCAATAAATGTTCCATTACAGCTCGTTTAAGACTTTCAAATATTTTTTAAGTTCACTCTTGAACAGCCCAAAATCTTTAAGGGGCGTGTTCAGTATCAGGTCATTGATCTTAGGGTCCAACGTTCCCAGCCCTACTTTTATCCTGGCTTGGGTCTTCACGGAGAGCAATTTCATCATCAAATTGTCCTCGTCGTAATAATTGATCAGCATGTCATATTCCCTACCCAAGAACTCCAGTACATATCCATTCACTATTACTCCTTTCCAGCCTAGGTCCTTATCGGAAAAAATCTGGATGGCATAGGGGGAATTTTTGTCATATTCCCTTTTATACCCAATGATCTTTATGGCGTTGGGCCTCAAGGAAAAATCATCAATAAGTTCATAGAATGCTTCAGCGTTTTGAAACTTATCCACATCCACAATACAGCCAATGCTGCCAATCCCCTTTTCCCTGTCCACAATGACGGGAGGTTTTTCCATTTCCCCCTGCAAATATTTAAGACCCGATTTAACCTTAAATTTATCTTGGAGCCCTTTGAAAAACATATTTTTTGTGCATTTTTACAAAGGTAATTATTCTACCAAGATTACTTATACAAAGATAACCGAGTGAGCAATTTAAAATTTAAACAAATTGTTATAATCATAACTTTTTGTTTTTTCCTTTCGTGTAAGGATGAAAAAGGGAAACTCTCAGAGATCCATGGCCAACAGATCCAAATAGATTCTACCCAGGAACCTATGGATTCCATTGATGTCTATGTCGCACCTTTCCGAAACCGTATAAACCAAGTACTTGACAGTACCTTGGCCTATGCTCCACTACCCTTGTTGTTGGACGACGGTGTCCGCAATACCTCTATGGGCAACCTCATGGCGGATATTGTTCTTGCAGAGACCGCCCCGCTCTTTAGAACACAAACCGGCAAGGAACTGGATTTTGTGGTCCTCAACCATGGAGGGGTCCGCTCCATTATCTCTGCGGGAAACGTGAATGCACGAAACGCCTTTGAAGTGATGCCGTTTGAGAATTACATTTCGGTGGTGGAACTCAGTGGTACCGCTGTAAGGGAACTCATCATGTACCTTTCCAAAGCCTCCAAGCCACATCCGATTGCAGGTATGCAAATCATTTTGGATAAAAACGGAGGTTTGGAATCTGTAAATATTCAAGGAAGCCCGTTCGATGAAAGCAGGAACTACTTTGTGGGCACATCGGATTATTTGGTACAGGGAGGTCCCAGCATAGGGTTTTTCAAGGACATCGTCGCCACTTATGATACTGGATATCTTTTGCGAAATGCCATCATAGACCATTTTAGAAAAATTGACACACTGACCGCTACGGTGGATGACCGCTTTATACAATTGGATTAGATGAAAAGAAGGGATTTTTTAACTAATACGACCGCCGCCACAACTTTTGTGGGGCTTTGTGGGCTAGGATTGCAAGGATGCTCCGGCCGCAGTGGAAAACATATCACCGTACTGCACACCAATGATGTGCACAGCCATATAGATCCCTTTCCCCAAACCCATTCCCAATACCCCAATTTGGGCGGTGTGGCCCGTAGGGCCACGTTGGTGGAAAAAATACGAAACGATAATCCGAATACCTTGCTTTTTGATGCTGGTGATATTTTTCAGGGCACTCCCTATTTCAATTTTTATGGAGGCGAATTGGAATTTAAATTGATGAGCAAATTGAAGTACGATGCTTCGACCATTGGCAACCACGACTTTGACAATGGTGTTGAAGGCCTATTGGCCCAAGTGCCCCATGCCACTTTTGACCTGCTCTCGGCCAACTATGATTTTTCCAATACCGTGATGGACGGCTTTGTAAAACCCTATAAGATTTACACGGTAGATGGCATTAAAATAGGGGTATATGGTCTTGGAATCAAATTGGATGGCTTGGTCACCAAAAGACTCTATAAGGAAACCCAATATCTGGACCCCTTTGAAATGGCATTGGATATGGAACGCAAACTCAAGGAAGAGGAGCATTGCGACCTTATCATCTGTCTTTCCCATTTGGGGTACGATTACGAAAACCCAGAACGCCCCTCTGATGTGCAACTGGCACAAAATACCTATCATACCCAATTGATCATTGGGGGCCATACCCATACCTTTTTGGATAGGCCCGATGTGCGCATCAACAAAAATGGGGATTCCGTATTGGTAAACCAAGTGGGATGCTTTGGCATCAATTTAGGAAGGATAGATTTTTATTTTGATAATGACAAAAAGGCGCTAGCTGAAGGGGTAAGTATTACCGTTTGATTTTTCAATGAACATCGTGAATTTGGCATCCTCAACTCCCGCCGAATGGGCAGGGAGTAAAGAATCTCTCCTCGCCGCTTGGCACGAATTCCACAAATTAAAATGCATGGTTGTCTGATATTGGGTTTTTGGAATTTGTCATTCTGAGGGAGCATAGCGACTGAAGAATCTCTTTTTGGGTGGTTGGATTATTGGACGCTTGGAATTTTGGATTATTGGACGCTCAAATTTTTGGACACTTGGAATTTGCTCACCACCCATTGCCCATTGAAAACAAAAAACACCGGAAGAATTTTCTGCTCCCGGTGTTTTATGAGAATCAGTGCTTAAAATATTGTAGATAGCCCTTTAGGAGGGCCATGGTGCACTCATCAATTACAACCAAAAATGTCTCCGTTGAAGGTCCAAGCCTTGTTCATCATCATTAAACTACGCAGATTTAAAGAATTGCAATAGTGAAGACCTTGTGCCCCTAGGGCAATGCCATCTGGGGTATTGTTGTTAAGATACCAACCGGTCAAGGTACTGTCATAGTTGCCAAAGCTAAACCCAGAGCCATCCAGCATATTTAACATGCCGGTGGCAGTGATACTACTGAGGTCCCAAGCCCCCAGACTTTGGTCAAAGGAAATGGCATCGGTGAACATGGATGACATATCCGCGACTTTGCTCACATCCCATCCACTTAGGTCTTTGTTAAAGGAAATGGCATTGGTGAACATGGATGCCATATTGGTGACACCGCTCACAACCCATCCATCAATATCCCCGTTAAAGGAACTACCTTCAAACATATTTGACATGTTGGTGACAGTGCTTACATCCCAGCTGTTAAGGTCAGGGCTACCTAAATCGAAAGTGGCAACGAACATGAAAGACATATCAGTCACTTGGGAAAGATTGGGTGAATCAGTGGCTTTGTATTGCACAACTTCGCAATCGAAAAAAGCTCTGTGCATGGTGGCCCATGGGTTGTTGCCCCACCTTTCTATACTAACTAATTTAGCTCTATCACCTGCCAATGCTACTTCACTCATTCTAATGGCCGGGAACTTTGCTCCCTTAATGGCCACCGTATAAGTTCCTGCTTTTGCGTACATGTGTTTAGGGTTGACGCTATTAGTGATATCTTCACTGGAGCCATCTCCCCATTCTATGGTATAATCATATGTAAAATTTGCCCGTACCCCTACCTCAACATAATCATTGTCCACCGTTGTTGTCCATTTGGTAACAAAGGATGTAGGATCTTCGGCCAAAGTGTCCATAAGATTGAGCACTGTTATGGTGATCTCTGCGGATACCGGATCATTGGTACCATCGGTCACCTCTACGGTAAGGGAATACGCTTGTTGGAACTCATAGTTAAGGGGGGCAGCCAAGCTAAGCGCACCTCCTTCCGTGATTGCAAACAACTCATTGGCATCATCGGTCAGGGTAAATGTAAGGTCATCATTTTCAGAGTCGTTGGCCACAACAGTACCTACCGCAGGCTCCTGTGAGTTCTCCTCAACTTCATAGCTCAGGGTGGTGGAATCAAATGTTGGTGCTTCGTTTACATCGGTTACATTGATGGTAATATTGGCCTGAGCAATATCATTGCCATCACTTACGCTTACAGTAATGACGTATTGTTGGGTGGTCTCAAAGTCCAAGACCGCTCCATCTTTCAACCTCAGCTCCCCGGTTGAAAAAACTCGAAAAAGATCGGACTCTCCCTCTCCCAAAAAAATAGAAAGCGTATCTTCATCTATATCTGTAGCTATAACAGTGCCGATGAGATCGGCATCTGTAATGTCCTCGCTAACTCCAAAGGTTTGTGCAGCAATTACGGGAGCGTGGTTATCGACGTCCGGATCCACTTCGGTCACATTGATCGTTATGGTGGCATTATCACTTGCGGTGCCATCACTAACGCTCACCACAATGCTGTGGGAATGGGCTATAGCAAAGTCCAAGGTCTTCCCTGATGCTAGGCTTAGAGCACCTGCAGTGGTTATCTCGAAAAGATTGCTGCTGTCTGTCTTGATACTAAAGGTAAGTTTGTCCTTATCAGCATCCGTGGCCACCACGGTGCCTATCACAGCCGTATCAGAAATATCCTCTTGAACTGTAAAGGTCTGGGCCTTAATTACCGGTGTACTGTTCTTGGACGTCGAAGGTCCATCATCCTTACTACAGGAAAATACAGTAAGTACGGCAAGGGTCAATAAAAGCAAAATTTTTTGTTTCATTTTTTAGAATTTAAAAGGTTAAGGCAGCAATTACTGAAATGGTTTGGAAACTTTTTGGGATGACTTGATGGATGCTACCTTCGGCTTGACCATTGGTAAAAATCGGTGGATATGCCCACTTTGGACCTTATCATTAAATTTCATTTCCAACCTTGGCAGAAACAAAATCATTGGCTATGAAATCAACTTCTTTCTTGGAGAGTATTTTGTGGTCAAGGAGCATTTTACACAAAATGTAACACTGACTTTACATTCCCACACACATTTTAGTCAGAATTTACCTATATTAGTGATACTTCCCCCCTCTTTTGATATTCAGAAAAATTATAATCAACTAATTGATTTCCAACAGCACAGGAATCCTAAAAGAAAATAGCGATGGCACACAAATACGTTGGTCTTGGACCCAAGGGAAAACCGGTGTATCTCTACACCTTTGATGCGAACAAGCAGAAAATGAAAATTGCCAAACAGGTGCTTTGGGGCGATTGGCTCAAATTGGATGACAACCATGATTACAGCCAAGTTGGGCCAGGGTGGACGGCCATTGTATGGGCCCCAAAGACCAAACAGGAAATCTATTATATCAAAACCGAATATGTTGCCGATGAAAGACCCCTGGAGATAATTTTTCTGGATGTGGGGCAAGGCGATGGGGCCGTGCTGATTACCCCGGAGGATAACCAAGATGAAAAAATAATAGTCATTGATTCTGGCGAAGGAGGCAATATGGCCGCTTTTCTCAATGGAAGGTTCAAGGCCTATCGGGGGTTCAATTTTGAAGCTGCCGTGATCACACACCCTGATCAAGATCATTATCTGGGCTTTAAGGATATTTTTGCGGATCACAATATTGGCTTTAAAACCATTTATCATAGTGGGTTGGTGGAACGGCCCGTAAACGGCTCCTTTGAGAAATTGGGAGGGGTCACCCTTGATCCCAATGGAGACTTTTATATGGAAAACCTCGCCATTGACAAAGCCGATATCGTAGCACATTTCAGTGATGACTCCACATTTGGCAACAAAAAGTACCCCCTCACCATGTTCAACGCCCTTAAGAATCCAAAAATCATGGATTTTAAGATGCTCTCCATCGACTCCAACCATAGTGTGCACAGCAATGGGAGGGCCTATATGCCAAATTTTGAGCCCATGCCGAATCGGGGCTACAGTATAGAGGTCTTGGGGCCCGTTGTGGAATACAATGCCAACAATAAACCCCGCCTTAAAAGGATCAGCAGTAGCTATGGGGAGACCAAAAATGGGCATTCGGTCATTTTACGACTGCACTTTGGCAAGTACAAGGTCCTGTTTGGCGGTGATCTGAACGTCCCTGCGGAAAAATATCTCCTTCAGCACTATTCCAATTTGGATTTTTTTCCTGGAAAGAACAATCCGCAGTACCAAAATATGATCAATGAGAGTGCAAAGTGGTTCCGGTCGGAAATTATGAAGGTCTGCCACCATGGTTCGGATAAAGTGACCGACGAATTTATGATGACCGTCAATCCCGCCTGCTTTGTTATTTCCTCGGGTGATGAGGAGGGCCATGTACATCCCAGACCCGATCTCTTGGGTAGATTGGGCAAATTTGGTAGGGGAAAATCACCGGTCATACTGTCTACGGAACTGCAGCGATCCACCCGGGAGTTTGAGGACAAAAAACAGGTTGAAGATCTCCACAAAAAAATTGACAAGCTTGCAAAGACCAAGGAGCCCTCCGAAAAAACCGTGGAAGCCATTAAGGAAAAGATTTCCCATCTGGGACGTACCAATGTCTCCGTCTATGGTGCCGTATACCTAAAAACGGATGGGGAACGCCTGATTACGGCCTTCAAATTTGAAGAGCAATCCGATAAAAAGAAATGGTTCTATTACGAATACATTATTGGCGATGATGGGGAGCTGCATTTAAGCTAAAATGAGAACTCCCTGGCGATTATTCGTTTTGGACGGAATTCGTAAAATTTATTTTTTTATTCGTTAAATTTTTAACATTTTTAATGACCTTAAACACAAACCTCACACATATGAAAGAAAAGATTTCTACGCAACACCCCAAAAATTTACCCTTTCTACTTGTTTTTTGCTTGATTCTCTTCACCTCTGTCGCCATAGCGCAGACTACGGAGAGCCTCCCTGGTCCTGTCAGTCAATTGACGGTCAACAGCAATGGGGATATTTTTTGTGAGATCCATGCCAACGATGCGGCGGCCACGACCCACCACGCCCTAGGGCATGCAAGATCTGGTCTCATGTCGAACGGGGTCCAACAATCAGCTTCAAATTCCAAAAAAACTGCGTCTGGCGCCACCATTTTTGTGGACTACTACAATTTTGACCCTAATCTCCCATTAGAAGATTTTATCATTGCAGCCACCGCTTTTCAGTCAGCAGTGGATACATGGGCCGGGCTGTTGTCATCAGATGAGGACATTTATGTTGCAGCCGTTTTCCAGCCGCTCGGTACCGGAGTATTGGGTTCGGCAGGGCCAACAAGTATTTTTGCCGGATACCCAGGTCTTGAAAGGGATACTTGGTACGGCAATGCGTTGGCGGATAAACTATCGGGGCAGGACTTAAGCCCAACTAGCTACGATATTGTTGCCAATTTTAGTACAGTATTCCCCAATTGGTACTACGGTACTGATGGCAATACCCCTCCCGGTACCTACGATTTTAAATCCGTGGTACTGCATGAATTGGGTCACGGTCTGGGCATGTTTGGATCCCTTTTCGTGGACAACGACACCGGTATTGCAGATTATGGCTTCGGAATTCCAAGCCCCGTTCTGCCCGCCATTTATGATAGATTGGCACATTCCGCGGATGGAAAATCAATTCTCAAGGAAAACAAATACGGCAATTTCACCACCGCATTGGGTGATGTGTTGCTTTCTGGGCCCTTGACCGCAAAAGGACCTCGAATCAAAGGCGCTACCCAAGGAAAGGGTGCCCAAGTTTTCACGATTCTGGATTCTGCCATTTTTGGCGATATCCCGGGGCTTACGGATGTTTGGTTGCCTGGATCCAGTTATTCCCATTTGGATTACGTTACCTATGCCGGAGGGCCCAATGGCCTGATGGTCCCATTTTTGTCCACAGGGGTTTCCTTTGATAGCCCTGGGGCTATTGTATTGGCTATTTTTGATGATATGGGATGGAATGGCAAGGTCAATCGTGAAATCATGCCAGACCCCACTCCCGGTAATGATGATGGGGGCGATCCGTTGGCCACGGCCGACAATGTAGTGGCCCTATACCCCAATCCATTTTCAAGTAGTGTCAATGTGACCCTTTTGGAAGGGCGTTCCATTAGAAAGGCGATACTGACGGATGCTTCCGGCCTTAAGTACAATGTTCCCAAAGGGAAAATAGACGGTGGATCAGAGGCCGTTTTGGACTTATCCGGATTCCGAGGCAAATCTGGGCTTTATTTCCTTCAATTGACCTATGACGACAATTCCAGTGAAGTGGTAAAGGTCTTCAAACAGTAATTGGAAAGACATTTAAGCAAATCCTATAAAAAATGCCGACCATTAGGTCGGCATTTTTGATTTAGAGATTTTCTTCCACCAAAATCCTCAGTTCTTCTTCCAATCCGTAGGAAGGAAAAGGTTTACCAGCCCTTCCGTACCAATATTTCGCATTCCATTCGTCGCCTTCTTTTCTGTGCAGGTAGGCATGAATCCAACTGCCCATGGTGGAATGGATGTCTTGGGCGATGTTATGGGAGGCTTCCCAATCTCCCTTTGCGTCCCACCACAGAGCCTGCAAAGCTGAAGACCATTCTTGATCGGGGCAACCGTTATGCAATGTTTCTAGAAAAGATGAAAAGTTATTTGGTCTGCTCACTTACAATAAATTGAGGCCATGCGAAATGGGCCAACAGCCCACCTCCTATCATAATGACGAGATGCACGGCACTGTCCAATTCTTTGGGAAGAAATTTGCCCAGCACCCACAAGACCAAAATCACGGCGATAAGGGCAAAAACCCCTGAGATTTCATATTTTTTTACATACACTTTTCTACCATAAAATATTTTGGAGATAAGCCCCCCCATCAAAAAGTTCAACCAAATCAAACCTGTTCTGTTTTCCTTGATCACCCTGCTAAAGGTTGGGATTTCTTCATTGGATATCCCCGTTATCACCAAAATAATGTCAATCAGAATCATCAGTCCCAATAAAGAGGCAATCACAATTTTGGCGACCTGGATAGCTTTCTCACTTTTTTTGATGTCCAATTGTATCATAGCGTTTCCAGATAATTCATTGACCAGAAAAGATGACCGTACAGAAGCCCCAGCCCCAATAAAATGCTCAAAACCCATATGGGTATCTTTTTATTAAGGCGTATGAGGTAGGCAATGCCGACACTCAAAAGTGCCACTCCAAAAAGAATGATTACTGGATACATGGAATTTGACATCCGATAACTTTCATCTTCAGTACCCAAAAACAAATGTCCCAAAATGGCGCCCAAGGCAAAGGGAATAAAAAAAAGTTTTTTCTGCGCCGCTTTTAGAAGAATTACGTTCGAGGTGTCCTCCTCCGCTTCGTTTATATTGAGGACCACTTCAATGGCGACATAGAGGATGGCAAAACCTATCATGATATAGGTAACAAGTTTGCCGTATTCGCCTAGAAAATCCATAATGACTAAATTTATAACATTTTTAGAAATTCTCCTTCAGAAATAATAGGAATTCCTAAATTTTCCGCCTTAGTTTTCTTACTCGGTCCCATATTGTCCCCGGCCACTACGAACGATGTCTTTGAAGAAATAGAAGAGGCCACTTTGCCTCCATTGTCCTCAATGAGCTTTTTTAGGTCGTCCCGGCTTATGGACTCAAATACACCTGACACTACAAACGTCTGTCCTTTCAATAGATCCGTTTGGTTTTCCAGTTGTTCCTCTGATAGGGAAAATTGCAGGCCATAGGATTTTAGCCGTTCCACAATCTCCACATGGGCAGGTTCTGAAAAGAATTTTACCACACTCTCTGCAATCCTGTCCCCTATCTCATCCACAGTGACCAACTCTTCTGCGGGGGCCGCCATCAAAGCATCTATATTCTTATAGGCCTTTGCGAGTTTTTTGGCCACGGTCTCTCCCACATAGCGAATTCCCAGAGCAAACAAAACTCGCTCAAAAGGGATGGATTTGGATGCTTCGACCCCATTGACCAAATTTTCGGCAGATTTTTCCGCCATCCGTTCCAAGGGCATCACTTGTTCCTTGGTGAGTGTGTAGAGATCGGCATAATTGGAGATCAGCCCCTCCTTGAACAACAGTTCCACAGTTTCACTTCCCATGCCCTCAATGTCCATGGCCTTCCTTGATATGAAATGCTGGATACGCCCCGTGAGTTGGGGTGGACAACTGGTTTCATTAGGGCAAAAATGGAGGGCCTCCCCTTCCTTTCTAACCAGTTTTGTGCCACATTCTGGGCAATTTTCTATGTAGTGGGTGGGTTTGGAATCTTGTGGCCTTTTGGTAAAATCCACGGCCACGATTTTGGGGATGATCTCCCCTCCCTTTTCCACAAGTACGGTATCTCCCTCCCTAACGTCCAATTTTGCAATTTGGTCCGCGTTGTACAGGGAAGCCCTTTTAACAATGGTCCCGGCCAATAAAACTGGCCTCAGGTTGGCCACTGGGGTAATGGCCCCGGTACGGCCCACTTGGTAGGTAATCTCATGTAGGATGGTGGTTGCCTGTTCTGCTTTGAATTTATAGGCCATGGCCCACCGTGGTGATTTTGCCGTGTAGCCAAGTTCCTCTTGTTGCTGAATACTGTTCACCTTTATCACAACCCCATCGGTTTCAAAGGACATATCATGCCGGTGGACATCCCAATAATCCGCAAACTGCATGACTTCCTCCGTGGTCTTGCACAACTTGGCCACCGTGGGGACCTTAAACCCCCAGGACCTTGCTTTTTCCAGCATCTCAAATTGTGATGAAATACCCAAATTGTCACCCACTATGCTGTACAAAAGACATTCCAGGGGACGTTGGGCCACTAGGGCACTGTCCTGTAGTTTTAAACTTCCAGAAGCTGTATTTCTGGGGTTCATATAAGGATCCTCACCTGCTTCTATTCGCTCCTGGTTCATCTTTGCGAAACCTTCCAAGGTCAAAATGATCTCGCCCCTAATATCAAATTTTGGAGGATAGTCCCCTTTCAACTGCAAGGGAATGGACTTTATGGTCTTGATATTGGTGGTTACGTCATCTCCTTGAAAGCCATCGCCCCTGGTCACGCCCCTTACCAATTTTCCATCTTCATAGGTAAGACTTATGGAGGCGCCATCATACTTCAACTCACAGGTGAATTCCACCTGAACATCGCCCAAAATCCGTTGGATACGCTTTTCCCAATCTTCCAGATCCTGCTTCGAATACGAATTGTCCAAAGAATACATGCGATGTTCATGCACCACGGTCTCAAAATTCTTGGTAATCTCTCCCCCTACCCGTATTGTGGGCGACGCCGGATCGTAATACTCAGGATGCTCCTTCTCCAGTTTCTGAAGTTCCTTAAGTTTCATATCAAACTCATAATCGGAAATGGTGGGTTTGTCCAGCACGTAATATTTATAGTTGTGCTCGCTGAGTTCTTCCCGTAGGGATTCTATTCTCTGTTGGATACCGCTCATCTATGTCTGTTCTTTTTTAATCCATTTTGGGATGAACTTGGGTTGATAGGATTCCATTTGTTCCAAAAGCTCGATGCTGGTGTTATCCACCAAAAGTATTTCCCGGTTCTCCTGTTTTAAAAATCCTTTTTGGACCATGGAGTCCATAAAGTTCAGCATTTCGTCAAAAAAACCATTTATGTTCAAAATACCGATGGGCTTCCGGTGCAGTCCAAGCTGTCCCCAAGTAACCATTTCAAAAAGTTCCTCCAATGTTCCAAAACCGCCAGGCAGGGCAATGATACCCTCAGAAAGTTCATGCATTTTCATTTTCCGCTCGTGCATGCTTTCCACAACGATCAACTCTGAGATACGGTCATGGAAAATCTCTTTGGATTTTAAAAAATCCGGTATGACCCCAATAACTTCCCCATGCTGGTCCAATGCGCCATCCGCCACTTTTCCCATAAGTCCCACTTTGGCCCCGCCATATACCAGAACCTTGTTCCGTTCGGCAATGGTTTTCCCCAACTCGTAGGCTGCTTCGGCAATACTTTTGTCATTGCCATTACTACTTCCACAAAAAACCGCGATGCTTTCCATTTGATCAGATTTTTGCCTTGAGCATTCTATCGTTTCCAAAAATATCCTTTCTCAGCTCAATTTCAGAAAAATTATGGGCTTCCAAAAGTGCCTTGGTCTCTTTGCCAAAATATTGATTGATCTCGAGGTAAAGTCTTCCCCTTTCCTTCAAACTGATTTTTGCTAATTGAACAATGGCCCTGTAAAACTTCAGGGGATCCCTGTCTGGCACAAAAAGGGCCTTTGCGGGCTCATAGGCCTTTACATTGCGGCGCATCCCTTTTTTTTCGGATTCCCGCACATAGGGTGGATTGGAGACAATGATATCAAGTTCAAGTCCAAGCCCGAGTTTAAGTTCAGAATTTAAGATGTCCTGTTGGATGAAAGTGATGTCAACCTGATTCCTTTTGGCATTTTTTTGGGCCACTCCCAGGGCATCTTTGGAAACATCCAAGGCGTATATTTTTGCATTGGGGAAATTTTTGGCAAGGGCTATGGCAATGCATCCACTTCCAGTGCCTATATCCAAAAGGGTCAAGGGTGAAGGGTCTTTGGTGAAATTTTCCTTCCCCATATCTCTAGCTGATTTCAGATTTCTTTCATCCCAACCCTTCTTTTTCACATCATCAATAATCCATCGTACCAGTTCTTCGGTCTCTGGTCTGGGAATCAGAACATGCTCATTCACCGTTAGTTCAAAATCCATGAAATGGGCGGTGCCCAAGATATATTGTATGGGTTTTTCCTGTTTCAACTGGGCCAAGGTTTCAAAGAGCGGTTGTTCCCCTTCCTTGGTCACCGTTTGGTTGGGCCGCAATACCAAGGCAAACCGCTCCAATCCCAGATAATGTTGAACGGTGTAATAAAAAAAGGAATCCACCTCTTCCACTGGATAAATTTCATCCAATTCCGCATGGAATATGTTTTTGATATCCTTTAGGAGCACCTTAGAGTGTTTTTAACATCCAAACAGGACAGGAATAATGTCCGGTATTCCCCATGGGGGCCTCAATGTATTCAAATCCGTTTTTCTGATAGAGTTCTTGGGCGGCTTTCATATAGGGCATGGTCTCCAGATAGCACTGTTCAAACCCGTATTCCTTTGCTTTTTGCAAGCAAACGGATATCATCTTGGTTCCCAGGCCCTTGCCCCTTGCCTCTTCCAAAAAGTACATCTTCTGCAATTCGCATACGTTGCCCTCATAGTTGTCCAACTGTGCAATTCCGGCGCAACCGATGACGCGTCCACCATGTTCCATCACAAAATAGGAGGCCTTGGGAACATTGTAGGTGCCGTACATATCGTCCAAGGCCTTATCGGCATATGCGGTACCTACTTTGGGTACGCCCAAATCCTCCAGGACCTTTCGCACCACTTGGGCCACCTGGCCATTATCTTCAGGAGTGATTTCACGTATCACCACATCCTTCATATTGTGTTTTATTGTTCTATTTTTACGGGGTGAATATACACCAAAAATATATCCTTAGGAGTATCCAATTGGGCAAAAAAGGACTGGGTAGCACCGCGCCAAATCCCATGGTTGGATGTACCATTGTGTGCGATGGCCAAATCATTGGTGAGGGATATACCAGTCCATATGGAGGGCCCCATGCCGAGGTAAACGCCATCAATGCAGTGAAGGACAAAGACCAGCTTTCCCAGGCCACGCTTTATGTGACGTTGGAACCCTGTTCGCACCATGGAAAAACACCTCCCTGTGCCGATTTGATCGTGAAGCACAATATCCCTCAGGTTGTGATCGGACTAAAGGATCCCCACAGCAAGGTTGCCGGGGCAGGAATCCAAAAATTGAAAAACTCCGGCTGCAAGGTCATGGTGGGTGTTTTGGAAGAGGAATGTAGGGAACACCACAGGCGTTTTCTTTATTTCCATGAGAAGAATCGTCCCTATATCATTCTAAAATGGGCAGAGACCCAAGATGGTTTTATGGCCCCCCACAGAAAAAATAGGAGTGCCGATCCTGAACCTTTTTGGATCACCAATACCTATTCAAAACAAATGGTGCACCAATGGCGGGGTGAAGAGCAGGCTATTTTGGTGGGCACAAAAACGGTTTTGGAAGACAATCCGAAATTGAACACGCGTGACTGGGCTGGAAAAAATCCCGTACGTGTTATTTTGGACAAAAACCTGAAAATCCCCCCAGATTTCCATGTCATGGATGGCACGGTCAAGACCATAGTGCTCACAACGGTAAGCGATGCTTCAAAATATATCGACGGCATTGACTATGAAACCATTGATTTTTCGAAACCAATAGGGCTTCAGGTCTGCAATGTGCTTTTCGGACATTCCATTACAAGTGTTCTGATCGAAGGGGGCAGCAAAACCCTCCAAACCTTTATCGATGAGGGACTTTGGGACGAAGCCAGAATCTTTACGGGCCCTTCCCGCTTTGGAGAAGGCGTTGCGGCACCAAAGATCAACGGAAGCTTAAGGGAAACCAAATCCATTTTGTCAGACACTCTAAGCATCCTTCGTCATGATTAAGAACATTATTCTGGATTTTGGCGATGTGTTCATCAATCTGGACAAACCTGCTACCGCAAGGGCCATGCAAAGATTTGGTTTCAATGGAATAACCCCCGAACTGGATGGCATCTTCAGGACATATGAGATGGGACAAATAGATTCCCCTGCATTTTTGGCACAGGTTTCTAGCCATTTTCCAAAAGCCAGCCACCATGATTTGGTTACGGCCTGGAACGCCATCTTGCTGGATTTCCCAGAGCAGCGGCTGCATTTTCTTGAAATGTTGGCCCAAGAAAAGCGGTATCGGCTCTTTTTGTTGAGCAATACCAACGACCTGCACATTGAAGCGGTACAACAACAAATGGGTCTAGATCGGTATCTCCGCTTTAAAAATGCTTTTGAAGTTTTCTACCTGTCCCATGAAATGGGCATGCGGAAACCCGATCAAGAGATTTTTGAGTTCGTTTTGCACCAAAATGCCTTAAAGGCATCGGAGACCCTATTTGTGGATGACACTTTGGAAAACACCAGTGTGGCCGCCAGTTTGGGCATCAGGGTTTGGCACCTTCGGGTGGGTAAGGAAGATATCACTCAACTAAAGTTGCATCTATAAATGATAGATTTATTTTTAAGCATTCTCAGCTCCAGTTTACTGTTTGTGGTGTTCAAACTTTTTGATGTCCACAAGATTCAGGCACTGTATGCCATTGTCATCAACTATATGGTAGCCTGTTTCGTAGGCCTGGTTTTGTACGATGGGGAACTGCACCTTGGCAAGATCGTGGACAGCTCATGGTTCTGGGGCACTGTGGCCATGGGCGCACTGTTCATAACAATCTTCAGTTTGATGGCAAAGACCACCAGGGTAGCCGGAGTGTCCGTAACCTCCGTGGCCACCAAAATGTCCTTGGCCATCCCTGTCATTTTTGGGGTTATCCTGTATCAGGAAAAACTGTCGGCCCTTCAGGTAACCGGCGTGCTCTTCGCTTTCGTCGCGGTCTATCTCACCTCTTTGAAAGAGAAATCCATTGCCCTCTCAAAAAGGGATCTACTCCTCCCCATTTTGGTCTTCTTGGGCTCTGGTTTGATCGATACCAGTATCAAATATTTTGAGGAACAGCATTTGTCTGCCAATGAAGTGCCCATATTTTCTGCAATGATCTTTGGTTTTGCTGCCCTTTCAGGATGCATTTTTATAGGGTTCAAAAGCATGAAGAACCCGTTGCGGATCAATCTCAAAAATGTGTTGGGGGGTATCGCCCTTGGCGTGCCCAATTATTTCTCCGTCTACTTTTTGGTCCGTGCGCTTCGGATCGAAGGATTCGGAAGCTCGGAGATCTTTACGCTCAACAATGTGGCCGTTGTGCTGTTTTCCACGCTTCTTGGAATCCTTCTCTTCAAGGAAAAGTTGAGCCTTAGAAATTGGGGCGGTGTTGCGGTAGCGGTTCTGAGCATTATCTTGGTAGCTCTATTCTAATACTCATTGACAATAAGCAATGTTCAAATGAACAATTACCAATGAACAAATTCCAAAACCCAACTTCTGAAATCCAACCATCCAAAACTCCAACAACGAGTAGCAAATAACGAACAACAATTCGTGCGATTCGTGTCAAGGTAGAAAAAGAGATGCTTCCCATATCATTTTGAATAGGTAGTTTTGTCCTGATGCAGAAAGAAGATGTCTACAAAACGATTACTAAACCTTCAGAAGAAATCCTGTTCAAGGACAGGAAAAGTAAATTCTATGCCCAGGCCTTCCCCATTTCCTCAGAGGATGATGTGAAACCCATCGTTGAAGAATTGCGGAAAAGGCACTATACCGCCAATCATGTGTGCTATGCCTGGCAATTGGGAACGAAAACCCAGACCTATAGGGCCAATGATGATGGGGAACCCAATAACTCGGCCGGAATGCCCATTTATGGCCAGATCCTGTCCTTTGGGGCCACCAATATCCTGGTAACCGTTACCCGTATTTTTGGGGGCACCAAACTGGGTGTTGGTGGATTGATACAGGCCTACCGAACTGCTGCCCAAATGGCGCTGGAGAGTTCCCAAATTGTGGAAAGAACCGTAGAAAAGCGTTTTCAACTGAATTTCGCATATCCTGAAATGGATAAGGTGATGCGGGCCATCAAACAAAGTGAGATCAACATTGTTGCCCAACAAATGGAACTGGACTGCAGACTGGTTATTTCAGTCAGGGAAAGTGAAGCAGACCGTACACTTCAACTTTTTAGGGAGATGCAAGGTGTGAGCATTGGGACGAAGGGATAACGGTGAGGGTGAAGGACACATTTAAGTACAAGCTCAAATTGATTTGTGCAAATTTGTGAAATTAGTGTCAAGAGGGATTCTTCACTCGCTATGCTCGTTCAGAATGACAGTGTTCGGTTATCAATGACCAATAATCAATTAGCAAATTTCAAGAATCCGGCCATCCAACAATCCAACAGTCAAAAAATCCAAAACCCATCAATCGTCCAATTTCTCCAAGATGTAATCTGGACAGCGTATGGGTTTGTTCGTTTCCTTGTCCATAAACGCCAAAACGGTATGCGCCGTGACCAACAATTCCCTGGATTCGTTGTAAATTTTGTAATCAAATTCAATCTTTACCAAGGGCTGTTTGGAGATGGTGGTCTCCACTGTGATCAAATCGTCGTAAAGTGCAGGTTTTTTATAGTTGATCTGTAGGGAAATTACAGGCAGCATAATCCCATTTTCTTCCATGCTCCTATAGGTCACTCCCAAGGCCCTTAGCCACTCTACCCTTCCCAATTCCAAGTATTGTGCATAATTACCATGGTAAACCACCCCCATTTGGTCGGTTTCTCCATACCTGACGCGAAAAGAATACGAATTTAACCTCATATTTTAATTGAAAAATTATATATTTAGAGGCTCGGTTAACATTTGGGCAACATGCGAAAAAAAAATAGAAAATTCAACGGCAAAATCATTTTTTTTTTAAAAGATTTGTTCACATATTTGTCGCATCCAATAAGCATCTAAATACCCCCAGATGTTTAATCTAGAGCATTAAGGCTAACCAACAAAACAAGGAAAAACTTTTATGAGTGTTACTGCTAATTCCGTATGGAACAACTGTTTGGCTTTTATCAAGGATAATATCCAACCGCAGGCATTCAAAACATGGTTTGAACCTATTAAGCCCATCAAGTTAACAGACAAAGCACTCAGCATACAGGTACCCAGTAAATTCTTTTATGAGTGGTTGGAAGAACATTACGTAAAACTTTTGAAGGTAGCCCTTACCCGGGAACTTGGGAACAATGCAAAGCTTATTTACATCATAAAAATGGAAAATAAGTACGGCAACAAGGAACCCTTCACGGAACAGATTCCGAGTTCCAACCGTACAGCGGTGGGTCCCCAGGAATTGGATGTGCCCATCACCTCAAAAAGTCCAGAACTGAAGAACCCTTTTGTGATTCCGGGGATTCGCAACATCAAGATAGAGTCCCAATTGAACCCGAACTACAATTTTGAAAATTTCTTGGAGGGAGATTCCAACAGATTGGCAAGATCGGCGGGTATGGCCGTGGCCAACAAACCAGGTGGCACCTCGTTCAACCCCCTGTTGGTCTTTGGTGGGGTCGGTCTGGGGAAGACCCACTTGGCCCACGCCATTGGGGTGGAAATAAAGGACAAATACCCAGAAAAGACCGTACTCTATATTTCTGCCGAAAAATTCACACAGCAGTACATAGAATCGGTCAAGAAAAACACCCGGAACGATTTCATCCATTTCTATCAACTTATTGATGTGCTCATCATTGATGATGTGCAATTTTTATCCGGTAAGTCGGGAACGCAGGACGTGTTCTTCCACATATTCAACCACTTGCACCAAAACGGCAAACAAGTGATCCTGACTTCAGACAAGGCTCCCGTGGATATGCAGGACATTGAACAGCGACTGCTCTCCCGTTTCAAATGGGGGCTTTCCGCAGAACTACAGAGCCCGGATTATGAAACGCGTGTTTCCATCCTCAAAAACAAACTCTATAGGGACGGTGTGGAAATGCCCGATGACATCATAGACCATGTGGCCAAAAATATAAAGACCAACATAAGGGAACTGGAAGGGGCCATCATTTCCCTGATCGCCCAATCCTCTTTCAACAAAAGGGAGGTTACCCTGGAACTGGCGCAACAGGTGGTCGAAAAGTTTGTGAAGAATACCAAAAGGGAGGTGTCCATCGACTATATCCAAAAAGTGGTCTCCGATTATTTTGAAATGGATGTGGCCACCCTGCAATCCAAGACCCGAAAAAGGCACATTGTCCAAGCCAGACAATTGGCCATGTTCTTTGCCAAAAAATTCACCAAGGCTTCTTTGGCCAGTATCGGTTCCCAGATTGGAAAAAGAGACCATGCCACCGTCCTGCATGCTTGCAAAACTGTGGACAACCTGGCCGAGACCGACAAACAGTTCAGAAAATATATAGAGGACCTCAACAAAAAATTCTCTTAACCTTTTCATTTGATGAAAACCAAAGTTCTGATGGTCTGCCTTGGGAACATTTGCAGATCACCTTTGGCCGAGGGCATTTTAAAGTCCAAAGTGGATTCTGACAAGGTTTTTGTGGATTCTGCAGGTATTGCGGGATACCATATCGGCAACCCTCCGGACAAAAGGTCAGTGGCTGTGGCACAGAAACATGGGCTGGATATCAGCCATCAACGGTGCCGAAAGTTCTACAAAATGGACTTTCAGGAATTTGACCATATCTATGTCATGGACCAAAATAATTTTTCGGATATTGTGGGATTGGCAGACACCTCCGATGAAGCAAGAAAAGTAAGGCTATTGCTCGAGGAAGTGGATCTGGGCCTTTCTGAAGTACCGGACCCATACTATGGCGGGGATGAAGGCTTTGAGCGGGTATTTCAAATGATTGATGCGGCATGTGATTCCATTGCCAAAAAATTGAGCTGACCATGGACGAAGTCAAACCTAATCTGGTTCTGGGGAAAGTTTATCTCATTCCAACGACCTTGGGGGACAGTGCCCCTTTGGAAGTGCTTCCCATTTCCATAAAACGAACCATTGAAAATATTGACCATTACATTGCGGAGAACGAAAAGTCCGCACGCCACTTCATCAAAAAAGTAAGCCCTGGCAAGGCCCAACCCTATCTGCACATCCAGACATTGAACAAATATACTGATCCTGCCAGTATACCTTCCTATTTGGATCCCTGCATCCATGGTTTCAACATAGGAGTGTTATCAGAAGCTGGCTGTCCCGGAATAGCGGACCCTGGTGCCGATGTGGTACGGGTCGCCCATGAAAGAAGGATAAAGGTGGTGCCCTTGGTAGGCCCCTCCTCCATTTTAATGGCCATGATGGCCAGTGGCATGAACGGTCAGAACTTTGCCTTTAACGGTTATCTGCCCATAGACAATGCCGAACGTAGGGCCATGATCAAAAGTTTGGAACGGCTTTCCAAGGAAAAGGGACAATCACAAATATTTATGGAAACCCCATACAGGAACAGCAAACTTTTATCGGAGCTCGTCAAAACCCTTCAAAAAGGGACCCGTTTGTGCATTGCCAGTGATATTACCCTGCCCACGGAATTCATCCAGACCAAGAGTGTACATGAGTGGAGCGAGATTGGTCTGGACCTGGATAAGAGGCCGACGATATTTATCATCCAGGCATAAAAAAACCCAGAACAATTCTGGGTCTTCTTTGTACCGTAAGCAACTTGTCTACACCTTGGCGTTCTTCTGCTGCTGGATCATCGAAATATCATATCCCGCAAACTTTTTGATATAGTATGAAATGTTGCTGCCAAAGGCATCGGCCACATCTTCCTTTCCATAGGATCGCAGGTATTTCTTTACATTTCCGGCACCAGCCAAATGCGCCGCCGCCAAAATACCAGATTCCGTGACCTCAATCCCACCAATGCGTTTTCCGGTAAATCTCTTGATATCCCTTCGCAAAATCCATTTGTTTCGTGCCAAATTGGTATAAAATACTTTTTCCTGCAAGACTGGGTCGTTCAAGAAATCATCCGCGCTATAAACACCCATCAAGTGCAAGGTGCTCAGCCCAAATTGGTATTTGCCAAGATACCCCAAGCTGTTCACCACATCATACCTTCCCTGCGATTCCTTAAAAGCCAACGCTTCTTTGAATCCATTATAGGATTTTCCCAAAAAGGGAGGAACCATCTCTGTATCTCTTAGATAACTTGTTGAATCTTGGGGAAGGGAATGAAATACCGCTGCTTCCACTTTAAGGGATTCGGGTATTTCATGGTTCGCTTTTCTGATCAAAGTATACGAACCGAAACTGGTTAAGATCACAATCATGGCAAGATGTAGTACAAAACCTATCCATCTTCTCATAATGCTCATATTTAAAATTCCACAGCGTTAAAACAGCAGAATTAAATTAGCCGGCAAATATAGGGGGAGACTTTTTTTTAACAGTCCTAAAGCTCTTAAGATTTTCTTAAATAAGGCCTAAATTACGTTAAAGGGCTGAAAATTAACGCCAAAACGCATTATCTGCGAACTTTTTGCTCGTTGAGCCATCGGGTGTACTGCACCTTATTTCGGTTGTGCTGCGCCAAGGTTTTTGCAAACATATGGTAGCCAAAATTGGAAACATCGGCCACAAAATAGAAGTAATCGTGCTTTTCTGCGTTCAAAACCGCTTCAATGGAAGAAATGTCGGGCATGGTTATGGGTCCCGGGGGTATCCCTGCGTATTTATAGGTATTGTATGGGGAATCCATTTCCAAATCCCGGTACAAAACCCGTTTGATGATGGTATCGTAATTGCCCGTTTCCTTTTTGATCGCATAGATCACCGTGGGGTCGGCCTGCAATAATATCCCGTTTCGTATTCGGTTAAGGTATACCCCGGCCACACGGGGACGCTCCTCTGTTTTCACGGTTTCCTTCTGCACTATGGAGGCCAGGGCGATCACTTGGTTGGGTGTCAGACCCAGTGCCTTCGCTTTATCCTGTCTGCTTGCATCCCAATACCGCTCGTATTCCTTCCACATTCTATCCCTAAAACCTTGCGCGCTGGTATTCCAAAAGAATTCATAGGTATTGGGGAGGTACATGCCCAATTTGCTGTCCACATCAAAACCGGAGTCGTTCAAGAATCCTTTATCATTGAAGGCCGCCAAAAGGGACAGGCTGTCCGCTTCTATTTGTTCGGATATCCTTCCGGCCAAGAGTTCCAAGGATTCCTGATTGTTAAAGGAAACCTTTACCGGAATATTTTTGCTGCGGAGGGAATTGATGATCTCATTGTTGTTCATTCCCTTTTTTAGGGCGTACTTTCCTGCCTTAATGTTGGTTGTGTACCCTTTTCGCTCCGCTACCGCTTCAAAAGTGGATACATGCTTGAGCAAAGGCGCCAAAACATCCTTGATCTCCGAAAAAGAAGCATCGGTTGGGATATAGACAAAGGCTTCCTCGTTGTTGAATTGCGTATTGGGACTGAAAATGGCGCTATAGATCTGATATGCGATAAAACCGCAGACCAAGAGACCCAGCAGGGCAGTCGCCCAAAGTACTCTCTTAAGATACACCGGCATTTATCTTTTGGAACATGATCTCATTCTTAAAACCGTTATTGGTCCGTATCCATTGCTTTTTGATGCCGATCCGTTCAAAACCCATCTTCTCGAACAAATGGATACTGGCTTGGTTGTCCTCCAAGATGTTGGCATACAGTTGATGAAGGTCCAAAGTGGAAAAAGCATAGTCGCACAACAGGGAAATGGCCTCTGCCCCCCAACCCTTGTTCCTTTCCTCAATATTGGCAATTACAATTCCAATCCCAGCCCTTCTGTTCTTGGGATCAAAATCGAACATATCTATCAACCCAATACAGCTGTCTTCGTGGTTGCAGATGCACAACCGTAATTGTTTTACCTCATAAATATCCCTATGGGCATTTTCCAGGTATAATCGCAGTACCTTCTTTGAATAAGGTCTCAAAGTGCCACTGATCTCCCAAATGGAGGTATCGTTTTCCAATTGGTATAGAAAATCCAGGTCTGAAGGCTCCAATGCCCTTAAATACAGCTGTTTTCCCTTCAAGTTCAGCATTCAATTTCCCCTTTATATACCTGTATGGCAGGCCCTTTCAGTGCAATATTGGTATAGGCCCCATTCCCTTGTTCAAAACTGATGGTCAAATCCCCGCCCAAGGTATTGACCTCAATAGTATTGGAAGAAGTCTTTCCTGCCTTGTGCATGGCAATGGCAACCGCTGTGACGCCGGTACCGCAAGAGAGGGTCTCATCCTCAACACCACGTTCATAGGTCCGCACCCTGAACACATCTTCACCGGACTGTTCCACAAAATTGATATTGCTCCCGGGTTCGCCATATAGCCCATAGCGCAATCTTGTTCCTTCCCTGTATACATCCAAATGCTCCAGATCTTCCACAAGCTGTACGTGGTGCGGGGAGCCCGTGTCCAAAAAGCTATAGGCTTCCTTTTCCTTAACCTCATGCACATCGTTCATTTTCAGGGTAACCATGTCTCCTTCAATGGTGGCACTGTGCGTGCCATCGATGGCCATAAAAGTTACCGATCCTCCAATAATGCCCAAATAGTGGGCAAAGGCGACCAAACAACGCCCTCCATTTCCACACATACTGCTTTCCCTACCATCGGCATTGTAATAGACCATCTTAAAATCAAGCGCTTTGTCATTTTCCAACAAGATGAGTCCATCGGCCCCAATACCAAATCTTCGGTCGCATAGCTTTGCTATCAACTCGGTATTGCCTTCGGGAAAGACGCTTTGGCGATTATCGACCATCACAAAATCGTTGCCCGTACCCTGATATTTGAAAAACTCAATTTTCATACTTCATGCAAAGGAACAAATATAGGTCATTCTTTAAGGAATTTTTTGTAGTTAAAAGCGAGTTAAACCGAAAAAGCCAGTACTGAATTCATTTAATTTTGTTGGAAATGAATGTTAAAAAAACAATGAATTATGAAGAGAATAGCCAGTCTGTTTCTAGTAGCGCTCATTGCAGGTGCAATGACCTTGGGAGCCTACAAACTATTTTTTGAAAAGGACAATTACCAATGGGTCACTTCAAACCAAGAAGCGCCCTATTTGAGTACAAGTACCTTACCGACATCGGCCAAGGGTGCAGGAATCAATGAGGTTGATTTCACCTTGGCTGCAGAAAAAACGGTCAATGCCGTAGTACACGTTAAAAACCTGACCATCAATAACGGGCCGAGCAGCCTTTCCGATTTCTTTTACGGTTTCGAGCGCCAGCAAACCCCTCAAATTGGATCGGGATCTGGGGTGATCATCTCGCCAGATGGTTACATCGTGACCAACAATCATGTTATTGCGAACACAAGCAAGTTGCAGGTTACCCTGAACAACAACAAAAATTATGAAGCGGAAATCATCGGGGCCGATCCTGACTCCGACATCGCCCTCATAAAAATTGATGTGGACGAGCCCCTGCCCTATTTGGCCTTTGGGGATTCGGACAACACAAAAATTGGGGAATGGGTCCTTGCTGTTGGAAATCCTTTTAACCTAACATCAACGGTAACTGCGGGCATTGTGAGTGCCAAGGCGCGATCACTGGGCAGAAACCAGTCCTTTATACAGACCGATGCGGCCGTAAACCCTGGAAACAGCGGCGGAGCCTTGGTCAACACCAATGGGGACCTCATTGGGATCAACACGGCCATCACCTCACAAACCGGCTCTTACGTGGGTTATGCCTTTGCCGTGCCCAGTAACATTGCCAAAAAAGTAGTGGAGGACATCATGGAATTCGGCAATGTACAAAAAGGGCTTTTGGGCATTACCGCCCCCAATTCAAACGCGGGAAATTCATTTGAAGAAGGCTACAGCGAAGTGGAGGGTGTCCTAGTTTCTGGGGTCAATGAAGAATCCGGTGCAGAGGAAGCTGGACTACTAAAAGGAGATATTATCAAGCAAGTGGACGATATTACCATCCACAAGTTCTCCGAACTTTCTGGCTACCTTTCATCCAAAAGACCGGGGGATGTGGTGGAAGTAACCATTGAACGCGATGGAAAGCGCATCTCCAAAAACATCACCTTGAAAAAACAAGAGACTGCTATCCTCCCTGCAACTGGCTTTATGGTGAAAAACCTTTCCAAAAAAGACAAGAAAACCTTTGGGGTCTCCAAAGGCGTAAAAATTGTGGGAGTGCCAGAAGCTTTTGGAAAATATGACCTGATGAACAAGGTGATCATTGAAGTGGACGGCAATGAGGTGAATGACATTGATGATGCCCAGAAATACTTCGGTGAGATATCCCAATACGGTCGAAACAGCCTCACCATGATCAATGAAAATGGGGAAAAGGAACGTCTCATTTTCTAGCAAGAAATAACAGAAAGACCTTTGGAAAAAGCACCATGACATGGTGCTTTTTTCTTATCAAACACTGTTACGAAAACGTTTGAAATACTTATTTTTGCCGGAATTTATAACAAAACTATCGTAACCCATATTATGAGCGATATCAAGTCCTACGAGAAAGAACTTGCCTTTCAGGCAGATAGAAGAAAAGCTACCACGGAATTTATAAAAATCATAAGTGATCTTTGGTACGACAAGGCCATTGAGGTGGTGCTGTTCAAAAACCAGGTGATCGACAAAAATGTAAGTGACATCATCAACCTGCATGAATATGCGGGAGAGTTCGTACAGAAGCCCATCTCAATTTTTGATTCGGTGGAAATCTTGAGGGCCATCAACGATATCAATCTCCCCCCTGCCAAATTGGATATTGGAAAACTTACCTACGAATACCATTCTGATGATAATACCCACCTTAATGTAAAGGCATTTGTACTGGAGAAGCTGAAAGATGCCCAATCCTCACAGGAGATAAAACCCAAAGATGTGATCCTATATGGTTTTGGCCGGATAGGAAGGTTGGTGGCCCGGGAACTCATGGCCAAGACAGGCCGCGGAAACCAACTTAGGCTCAGGGCCGTGGTGGTCAGGGGTGAGCTGAGCGAGGAAATCCTGGAAAAAAGGGCCGCTTTGTTAAAGACCGACTCTGTTCATGGTCAGTTCATGGGTACCGTGGATGTGGATGCCAAAAATGGGGCTTTGATCATCAATGGTACTACCGTAAAATTCATCAGTGCCGACAAACCAGAGGACATAGACTACACCAAATATGGCATCTACAATGCCTTGATCATTGACAATACCGGGGCATTCCGAGATAAAGAGGCACTGTCCAGACATTTGGAGGCAAAAGGGGCCAACAAAGTGCTCCTTACCGCCCCTGGCAAAGAAATCCCGAACATTGTGCACGGGGTAAACCACAAGGAGTTCGATCCCGATAAAACCAAAATCTACTCCGCGGCCTCCTGCACCACCAATGCCATTACCCCCATTCTAAAGGTTATTGAAGATTCCCTCGGCATCAAAAAAGGGCATTTGGAAACCATTCATGCCTATACCAATGACCAAAATTTGGTGGATAACATGCACAATAAATACCGTAGGGGGCGTGCTGCCGCACTAAACATGGTCATCACAGAAACCGGAGCGGGCGATGCGGTTGCAAAGGCCTTGCCTTCCTTGAAAGGAAAACTTACCTCCAACGCCATTAGGGTACCGGTGCCCAATGGATCTTTGGCCATATTACACCTTGAAGTGAAAAACAAGACCACCAAAGAAAGCCTCAATACCATTCTAAAGAAATATGCCCTTGAAGGCGATTTGGTGGAACAGATAAAATATTCCCTTAGCAACGAGTTGGTCTCATCGGATATCGTGGGCACCTCTGCCCCTTCCATATATGATAGCAATGCCACTTTGGTCTCCACGGATGGGAAAAGTATCGTACTCTATATTTGGTATGACAATGAATATGGGTATTCGCATCAAGTTATCCGATTGGCGAAATATATAGCCAAGGTTAGGCGTTATACCTATTATTAACGGCGCGGGAAAGCGGGGACACACATTCAGTAAATTGGTTTTTCTTTTGATTTTTGGTTTATTGGTGTAATTTCGCTTTACCCTTAATCTAAATTATTTACGAGAATATATTGACCATGAAGCATTTACGACTATTATTTGCGCTAGCCCTGCTAGCACCTTTCTTTTCTTCCTTCGCCCAGCAGGAAACCTCCGATGACAGGGATACGAGCTTAAAGGGCCAGTTTGAGGACATGGAAAGGCAATCCACCAACTATAGGTCCGGAAATGGTGTTCCCTACGAAGTGATCAAATTATCAAGCCTGAATGAGATAAAGAAAAACATCTTTGACACCATCAATACGGCCAATAAGTCCATAAAGGAACTGACCGCCACCATTGCGGCCAACAAGGCCGAGATTGAAGATCTCAACGCCAAGCTCCAAGACACTACCAATAAATTGAATTCCGTTACCACCGAAAAGGACAGTGTCTCTTTTTTTGGGGCCATGATAAGCAAAGGGACCTATAAATTCATTCTGTGGTCCATTATTTTTGCGCTTTTGTTGTTCCTATTGTTTTTCATTTATAAGTTCAGGAATAGCAACTTCTTGACGAGTCAGGCCAAAACTGCCTTGGCCGATCTGGAACAGGAATATGAGGACCATAGGCGACGGGCATTGGAACGTGAGCAAAAAATTAGCAGGCAGCTCCAGGATGAGCTGAACAAGCAAAAAAAATAAAACAAGGCTTCCGAAAGGGAGCCTTTTAACTGTTGACTATCTGGCATGACTATAAAAATGGCAACCCTTTCCGATTTGGAACAGATCGCCCCGCTGTTTGATGCCTACAGGGTATTTTACGGACAGCCATCCGACCTAGAGGCCGCCCGCACGTTTTTGAAAGACCGATTTTTGAACCATGAGTCGGTTATTTTTTTGGCACTGGAGAATGGTATCCCTACGGGATTTACCCAGCTATACAGAACTTTTTCATCGGTTTCCATGCAACCCTCCTTTATCCTGAACGATCTATATGTAGCCCCCGAATCCAGAAAAAAGGGAACCGGAGAGGCTTTGCTGAACCATGCCAAGTCGTATTGCAGGGCATTGGGCTTTAAAGGCCTTTCCTTGGAAACCGCCGTCGACAATCCGGCCCAAAAACTGTATGAAAAGCTGGGATGGGAAAAGGATGAGGCCTACTTTCACTACTTTTGGAAAAATACTGCCATCCACTGACCAAAACAAACAATTTTCCACACCATGCGGATAGATATCATTACGGTATTGCCAGAGCTACTGAAGAGCCCCTTTGAGGCTTCCATATTAAAAAGGGCCCTAGAGAAAGATCTCGTGGAAGTGCACCTTCATAACTTGAGGGATTATGCTACTGGAAAGTACAGGCAGGTGGACGATTACCAATTTGGTGGTGGGGCCGGTATGGTGCTCATGGTGGAACCTATCGACAAATGTATTTCCAAGCTCAAAAAAGAAAGGGAATATGATGAGGTGATCTATATGACACCGGATGGAAGTACCCTGAACCAACGTATTGCCAATGAAATTTCCCTGAAAAAAAACCTGATCGTTCTCTGCGGTCATTACAAAGGTGTGGACCAACGGGTGCGGGACATGTTCGTTACCCGTGAAATTTCCATTGGGGACTATGTACTGTCCGGGGGGGAACTGGCGGCCGCTGTACTGTGTGACGCCATCATTCGACTACTGCCCGGGGTGCTGAACGACGAGACCTCAGCACTGACCGATACTTTTCAAGACAACCTTTTGGCCCCTCCCGTATATACAAGGCCTGCGGAATATAAGGGAATTGAAGTGCCAAAAATCCTGGTGAGCGGGGATTTCCCAAAAATTGAAAAGTGGCGGGAGGAACAGGCCTTGGAACGAACAAAAAAAAGACGACCAGATTTATTGAAATGATATGGAAAACTTAGAACTGTACTACTATTTCAGCGGGATTTTGAATGCCCTTGGAAAAATTATCCTGACCATTGCCTGTTTTGTGCTGTTCGTACGGCAAAAAAACAGCGCCACCACCATTATGCTGATAGGAAGTGTCTTGACCATCGTTTTTGGTTTGGCGGGCCTTCTCTGGACAACCCTTTCAGCCCAGATGGGCCCACAATCGCTGGCAAAGACCAATGGGATCATCACGATCCTGGGGCAATTGCCGTATATTCTTTTTACCATTGGGCTCCTGTTATTTGCCTTCAACCATGCAAAAAAGAAAGTATAGGCCCATACCCCTTTGCAAAAAAGAAAAAACACCTTGTTATTTCTAAATATTGCATTACTTTTGCAATCTCAAAATCAACCTCTGACGAAATCCGTGAAAGTTGATCTTGGTCAACATTAAAAAAATAGACAATGGAATCCTTAGTAAAATTTGTTGAAGACGAATTTGTTCCAAAAAAAGAATTTCCACAATTTTCATCTGGTGATACCATCACCGTATACTATGAAATCAAGGAAGGCGAAAAAACACGTACACAGTTCTTCAAAGGAGTTGTGATCCAAAGAAGGGGAAGTGGCGCTACCGAAACTTTCACGATCCGAAAAATGTCAGGCACCATTGGAGTGGAAAGGATTTTCCCCATCAATATGCCCGCATTGCAAAAAATTGAGGTGAACAAAAAAGGTAAAGTGCGTAGGTCCAGGATCTTTTACTTTAGAGGTCTTACCGGTAAAAAAGCCCGTATCCAAGAAGTTAGGGGCTAAGGTACCGACCACATTCCATAACGTTTTGCGAAGCACCCAAAAGGGTGCTTTTTTTATGAACAATTGTTAATAACATTGGTTTATATATTGTTGATTTTTAATTGGTTAGAAAATTTGGATATCTCATCATTTGTTCTAATTTAGTCGAAGAAATAATGAGGGTGAGCAATCAACTTCGTATTTCTTTTTAAAGCTGACGTTCTTTAAAATCGATGTTTCCCTTTTAATTGGTAACACTACTGATCACAAAAGGAATTTCGAGTTGGGGCAGGCTTCGGCGGGTCGCAAGGAGAAATAATAAATTTTATGTGCGGATGGGAGAGCAATTTCCCGTTTTGATAAAATTTAGGAAACCATCGGAACACTTTGCAAGGTGCAATTTAGTTGAATAATTAAAGGCAACATGTGAAGTAAACGTCAAAGGGGCAACGGAGACAACCTTGGTTGTAGTTCCGTGGTAACACGGAGCGAAGTCCTTTAGCCCTTTTCAGAAAGCCATATCAATGTTCGCACATAGATATGGCTTTTGTTTTTCCATCTTTTCATAGCCCATTTTTACAGAAATCCTTGATATATCACTGGCCATAAATTGTATATTTGCACCGCTCAAACAAAAACATTTAAATGGCTAAGATTTTTTACACGAAGACCGATGAGGCTCCCGCCCTGGCAACACTTTCTTTTTTACCCATTATCAAAGCTTTTACCAAAACCGCTGACATTACCATAGAAACCAAAGATATTTCACTGGCCGGTAGGATTGCGGCGGTCTTTCCAGAGTACTTGAGCAAAGATCAACAAGTCCAGGACGATCTGGCCATTTTGGGCGAATTGGCCAAAACCCCGGATGCCAACATCATCAAATTACCCAATATCAGTGCCTCCATCCCCCAGCTAAAGGAAGCTATCAAAGAATTACAACAAAAAGGGTATAATATCCCCAATTATCCGGATGAACCCCAAAACGATGAGGAAAAGGCGATAAAGACCAAGTATGACAAAATAAAGGGCAGTGCCGTAAATCCAGTTCTGCGTGAAGGAAACTCGGACAGAAGGGCTCCAAAGGCCGTAAAAAACTATGCCAAGAAAAACCCACATACCATGGGTGAATGGTCTCCCAACTCACAGACTCATGTGGCCACCATGTCCTATGGCGACTTTAGGAGCAACGAGAAATCCCTCACTCAAAAAGCTGCGGATGACATTCGCATTGAGCTTGTGGATGACCAAGGAGGAGTTACCGTATTGAAGGATAAAATCGCCCTGCAACAAGGGGAGATCATTGATGCCACCGTAATGAGCAAGAAAGCCTTGGTAGAGTTTCTCACCAAGGAAATTGAGGATGCCAGACAAAGACACCTGCTTCTTTCCCTGCATTTCAAGGCAACTATGATGAAGGTCTCGGATCCCATTATTTTTGGCTACGCCCTGGAAGTATATTTTTCGGATCTGTTCAAAAAATATGGTGAGACCTTTGCCAAATTGGGCGTAGATCCAAACAATGGATTGGAGAGCCTTTACGCCAAATTAGAGGAACTTCCAAAGGAACAAAGTGAAGAGATCAAACAGGCCATTGCCAAAAACATGGAGCAGGGTCCCGATTTGGCCATGGTCAATTCGGAGAAGGGGATTACCAACCTCCACGTACCTAGCGATGTGATCATAGATGCGTCCATGCCCGCCATGATCCGTAATTCCGGAAAAATGTGGGATAAAGATGGAAAGCTCCAAGATACCAAGGCCATCATCCCTGATAGCAGCTATTCAGGCATCTACCAAGCTACCATCGATTTTTGCAAAGAGCACGGCGCTTTTGATCCCACCACCATAGGAACCGTTCCCAATGTGGGCCTTATGGCCCAAAAAGCGGAAGAATACGGTTCGCACGACAAAACTTTCGAGATTCCAAAAGCAGGTTCGGTAAAAGTGGTAAGTATTTCTTCAGGAAAAACCTTGATAGAACATAAGGTAGATCAGGGAGATATATGGAGGATGTGCCAAGTTAAGGATGTCCCGATCAAGGATTGGGTGAATTTGGCAGTATTGCGGGCAAGGGCCACTGCTACACCAGCGGTATTTTGGTTGGACGAGGGAAGGGCCCATGACGCGGAACTGATCAAAAAAGTCAAGGCATGCCTTGCAGGTATGGATACAAATGGATTGGATCTGCGGATCCTCTCCCCAATGGATGCCACCAAATTTACTTTGGAACGAATCAAGGATGGCAAGGATACCATTTCGGTCTCTGGCAATGTGCTTAGGGACTACCTGACCGATCTTTTCCCTATTCTTGAAGTGGGTACCAGCGCAAAAATGCTGTCCATTGTACCTTTGATGAACGGTGGCGGACTTTTTGAAACAGGAGCGGGAGGTTCAGCGCCCAAACATGTGGAGCAATTTTTGGAAGAGGGCCATCTTCGATGGGATTCCCTGGGAGAATTCTTGGCCCTGGGAGTTTCCTTGGAATTCTACAGTGAAAAAAACAAGAATAAGAGGGCCATGGTCCTTGCCGATACGCTGGACAAGGCCACCGAAAAGTTTTTGGACAACGACAAATCCCCCTCAAGAAAAGTGAATGAACTGGATACCCGTGGAAGTCATTTCTATTTGGCCCTTTATTGGGCAGAGCAACTGGCCCATCAAAATGAGGACAAAGAATTGCAGGGGATATTTGATGAGGTCTTCAAAGCGCTGTCTGCCAATGAGGCTAAAATCGCCAAAGAATTGATAGATGCCCAAGGTTCTGCCGTAGATATAGGAGGTTATTACCTTCCCGATCCGGACATGGCCTCAAAAGCCATGCGCCCCAGCGCAACATTCAACTCCATTCTTGGCTCGGTCAAATAAATTTGTCGTCTTGGCATAAGGGCGCACCGAACAGCGATGGCCTTTGATCGGTAAATGTCCAAATGATATGGGCATGCACTTGCCATTTGGGATGAATGTTGCACATCTTTCAATATCCGTGGTTTAAGATTGCGTATTATTTTTTTTCGGTAGCGGATAATATGTATTTTTAGGAAAAGATCATCAAATGTCAAAAAGGCACTTCATTTCCTCCCTGCTCCTAATCTTCCCTTTCATCGTTTTACAAGCCCAACAAAAATACACACTGAGTGGTACGGTTTCTGAGGCGAACAGTAATGAGACCCTGATTGGGGTCACCATTGCATTTCCAAGTTTAAAAACCGGTGTCACCACCAACGAATATGGTTTTTACTCCATCACGCTGCCAGAGGGCGAATACAATATCGTGGTAAGTTACCTTGGCTTTCAAGATGTCCGGGAGACCATCACCCTCAATAAGGATATCAAAAAGGATTTCAACCTGCTGGAAAAAGCGGAGGAGTTGGAAGAAGTTGTGGTCACCGATGACGCGGAACGATTGGATATCAGAAAACCCCAAATGAGTGTCAATACCTTGGCTGCCCAGACCATAAAGCAGATTCCAGTGGTATTGGGTGAGGCAGATGTAATAAAGTCCCTCTTGTTATTGCCGGGTGTGACCAATGCCGGGGAAGCATCCTCAGGATTCAATGTACGGGGAGGCGCAGTGGACCAAAACCTCATTCTGTTGGATGAGGCAGTGGTGTTCAACTCTTCACACTTGTTCGGCTTCTTTTCCGTCTTCAATCCAGATGCCATAAAGGATGTAAAGCTTTTCAAAGGTGGCATTCCTTCCCGATATGGCGGAAGGGTTTCCTCGGTACTCGAAATTTTTCAGAAAGAAGGGAACAGCAAAGAGTTCAAAGTAAATGGGGGTATTGGCGCAGTGGCCAGCAGATTGTTGCTGGAAGGGCCCATAGAAAAAGAAAGGACCGCCTTTTTGGTGGGCGGAAGGGCCTCTTATGCCCACTTGTTCCTACCACTGTTCAATGTGGATGACAAAGCCTATTTCTACGACCTTAATACCAAGATCAACCATAAGATCAATGACCGCAACAGCATTTTCCTGTCTGGGTATTTTGGTCGAGATCTGTTCAGCATCAACGATAGCTTCATCAATACATATGGCAATGCTGTCGGGAATTTTAGATGGAACCACCTGTTCTCGGACAAATTGTTCTCCAATCTATCGCTGATCTATTCCGATTATTTCTATGGCCTTGAATTGGATTTTGTAGGGTTCGATTGGGACTCTGGGATTCAGAATTTCAACGTAAAGTATGACCTAAAACACTACATCAACGACAAGTTGCAGCTGAACTATGGGCTTAACAACATCTACTACGTGTTCAACCCAGGGAAAATACGGCCCAATAGTCCGGATTCTGGCATTGTTGAAGAACAATTGACCAAAAAATATGCCAATGAAAATGCCATTTATGTGGACGTGGAGCATAAAATTTCTGAAAGTCTGAGTGTGGAATACGGGTTGAGGGCCAGTCAGTTCAATCGTTTTGGACAAGATCAGTTTTTTGTCTATGAAAACAACAATCCCGTTTTGTTCGACCCTTTTACCCTGGTATACAAAGAGGCGGTTCCCATCGACACCATAAACCCTGGAAGGGGCGGCACCCTGAAGAAATTTTTCAATTTGGAGCCTCGGGTCTCGGTCTCTTACAATTTTAATGGACAGAGTTCCATAAAGGCCAGTTATACGCGTTTGGCACAATACCTCCATTTATTGTCGAATACCAGTTCCCCTACCCCATTGGACGTTTGGACCCCCAGCGGCCCTTTTGTGGAGCCACAGTTGCTCAACCAATACGCCGCAGGTTATTTTATGAACATTAAAGGGGGCAGATACACCTTTGAGACGGAAGCCTTTTTCAAGGATATTGAGAACCGAATTGACTATATAGATGGGGCGGACCTCATTGCCAACAATGCCATAGAACAGGTCATACTGAATGGTGAAGCCAGGGCCTATGGTATAGAGTTTCTCTTAAGAAAGAACGAAGGGCGCCTAAAGGGATGGCTGGCCTACACCCTTTCAAGATCGGAACAAAGGACCCCGGGAAGGGACCTTAGCGCTTTTGGCATCGATACGGGGAGATCCGACTTGGAAACCGGCATCAACTTTGGTGAATGGTACAGTACCCCATATGACAAGACCCATGATTTGGCCGTTTACGGCAGTTATGATCTTGACGATCGCTGGGATCTCAATGCCAATTTCATTTATCAGACAGGGCAACCCACAAATTATCCCGTAGGGCAATTTGAATTTCAGGGCATTACGGTTCCTTATTATGGTCTCAGGAATAAGGAGCGCCTCCCTGATTATCACAGATTGGACGTCTCGGCAACGTTGACCCCTAGAAACAACAAAGGTCGTAGATGGCAATCAGAATGGGTGTTCAGCATCTATAATGTGTATGCCAGGAAAAATGCGGCCTCCATCAATTTCAGGGAGAACGAGGATACGGGAAGGAACGAAGCCATCAGAACATCCATTTTTGGAATCATTCCTGCGGTAACCTATAACTTTAAGTTCTAAAGCCATGAGAAAAATACTATATCCAGCGGTTTTGGGATTTTTGATGCTTTGCTCCTGCGAAGATGTCGTAAATGTGGACCTGCCCAATGAAGAACCCAGGTTGATCGTAGATGGCCTTTTACGGGTTGACAAGAGCCAAGAGTATGTCAATGTGGAGATTACCATGAAAGAGACCAGTAATTTCTTCGAGGAAAACCAACCCACCCAAGTTGAAAGTGCAGTGATTGCCTATGGAATGCCCGATGAATTTGGCGAGTTGACCAGTTTGGCATTTTCTTCCTTGGCCGAGAGGGAACCGGGATCCGGCGTTTACATCCCAGACCCCAATTTTTCTTCGGATCAGCGGATTCGCACGGCCGCAGCTGAACCTGGCGTGGTCTTTATTTTACAGATAACCCACAAGGGGAGGGATTACTTTGCAAGAACGGAATATGCCCCCACCGTGCCCATGGATGATCTCGTACAGGGAGACAACACCCTTTTTGATGAAGATGAGACCGAGATGATCGTCACGTTCACAGACACACCGGACCAAAATGATTATTACGTCTTTGATTTTGGTTTTGGAGAGTTTTTGGCTTTGGACGACCAATTTTTTCAAGGGCAGCAATTCCAGTTTTCCTATTTCTACCAAAAAAAGCTTCAGCCAGGTGATGAGGTTACCGTTAGCATTCTGGGGGCCACACAGGATTTCCACAACTATGTAGATCTTCTGGTGGAGCAAACGCAGAACAATGGAGGGGTATTTGAAACTCCCATTTCCACGGCAAGGGGAAATGTTTTTGATGTCACCGATCTGGATAATATCGATGTGTTTGACAACGTGGAACAGCCTGAATTATTTGCCTTGGGCTATTTTGCCGTAGCCCAGGAATTTGAGCGGACACTCACTATACAATGATGAAATTGAACAGTATAAAATACGCGATGATCTATATCTTACTCATGCCCTTCTTGGGTTGTGAGGATGTGATAGAAGTGAGTGTACCCGATGAGGAACCAAGGCTGATTGTAAATGCCCTGATACGGGTGGACCCAAATTCAGATATTGTGAACCTAAGGGTGAAAGTAAGCCTTACCGACTCTTTTTTCGGTGAAATACCGGTGACAAACTTAAAACAGATCACATTGGCCGGTGCCATTCTTGTTGACATCAACAACCCAGGTTCCGGTATTTATGAACGTGATATTTCCAGGGATTACCTTGAAAGTCTAGAAGGTGAGGAAATACTACTGCAAATCGATTGGGAAGACAAGCTATACTATGCCAGTACAAAGTATGTGAGGACCGTTCCCATTGACAACATAGAAATTGGGACCAATACATTGTTCAACGAGGATGAGACCGAGGTCATCATCACTTTTACGGACAATCCTGATAGGAATGACTTCTACATTTTCGATATGGGATTTGGAAATTTCGCAACTGTGGATGATCAATTCATTCAAGGCCAACAGTTTAAATTTTCCTATTTCTACGATCAAAAATTCGAACCAGGGCAAGAGCTTACCATCAGTGTATTGGGGGCAGACCAATCTTTCTACAACTACATGGACTTGCTCATTGAACAAACGGAGGATAATTTCGGGGTATTTGAAACACCTGCGGCCACCGTCCGCGGAAACATCTTTGATGTAACCGAATTGGACAACATTGATTATTTTGACAACGTGAAAATACCCAATGAGTTTCCACTCGGCTATTTTGCCGTGGTGCAAGAATATAAGCAGACCATTGTCATCGAGTAATTTTTATTGCCCGGTAAACCAATAGATCAGCAATATGATGGATAGGCCCATCAGTCCTTGGAAAAAAGTGGCCATGGTATGTCCCTTTAGCGCGGTCTTTACATTGATGTTTGAAAACTGGGAGACCACCCAAAAATAGCTGTCGTTGATGTGGGAGACGGTCATGGCTCCCGCCCCAACGGCCAGAACCGCCAGAGCTTTATCCATTATGGACAACAATCCGAATGTTCCCAATAACGGTGCGATGATGGCCGATGTGGTGATAATGGCCACGGTTGAAGAACCCTGGGCCGTTTTTAGGACAGCTGCGATCACAAAAGCGATCAAAAGTCCGCCTGTGCCTGAACTTGACTCCAAATCAATGATGGAAGCGATGTCCATGGTGCGCAAAATGGCACCAAATGCCCCTCCAGCACCTGTGATCAAAACAATGGATCCTGCCTGCTTGAAAGCTTCGGCCACCCAACCCTCCTTTTCCTTGGCCGGGGTCTTTCTGCCCAACAAAAAGGCAAAGAACACTCCGATCAGTAAAGCTATTATGGGCTCCCCGAGAAAATCAAAAAAATGGAACATAATCCCTTCACCGAAGGGATGAGTGGGATAGTTTGCAATGGATTTTAGGGCGATTAGGCAAATAGGCGCCAGCAGTGGCAAAAAAGCCTGAAAGGATGTAATGTGGGAAGGAGTATTGTCTGTTTCGATGCTTTGTTCAACCTCTTTCTTTTCTTCTGATAAGGACTTCCCAATAATTCGGGCCCAAAAATAGCCTGTCAAGGCTACCGGAATGGACACGGCCAGCCCCAACAACAGTACCAATCCCAAATCCGCATCCAATATCGCAGCTGCCGCCAAAGGTCCTGGTGTTGGTGGTACAAATACATGGGCAGCGTACAATCCCGTGGCCAATGAAATGGCAAAGACCAAAACCGGAATCCCTGTTCTTTGGCTGATGGCCTTGTTCAGGGAAGAAAGGATGATGAAGCCAGAATCGCAAAAAACAGGTATGGAGATCACGTATCCCGCCAAATTGATGGCCAAGGGGGAACGCTTCAATCCTATCAATTTCAAAATACTATTGGCCAAAACCTGTGTGCCGCCTGTTTTCTCCAAATAAATCCCGATAACGGTTCCAAAGGCAATGACCAATCCTATTCCGGAGAGTGTTTTTCCAAATCCTTCCCCTATCGTCACCATGATATCCTTGGGCGATAGCCCCAATAGAAACCCCGAGGCCACCGCGGCCAGGGTCAGGGAAAAAATAGGGTGCATCTTAAATGTAACGGTGGCTATGATGATGAATAGGATCACACCGGCCAAAAGAAGTAATTCCATGCCTGATTTTTATGCTATACCCTTTAAATATAAGCTAATATTCCTACTTTGGTCCCATGAGGAGAACAGACAAGGAACTTTTGGTCAAAGGATTAAGGTCATTTGGCTTTACGCTCGGGGCAATGTTCCTGGGACCTTTTTTAATCTACGAAGCCTTTAAAAATGAGGACAATCCTCTTTTTGTTCCCGTGTTGATTTTGGGATTGCTGTTTGCCATACTGGCCATTTACCTCGGGTTTCGTTCGGTGAACATTGTTATGGATGCTGTTTTTGGGAAGAAATCCAAAAACTAATTCTTGGTCTCGGCCGGACTTTTTTTCCATTTGTTGCTGAGTTGGGCATAATCATAGTCCAACACCGACTTTTGCCGCACCAGTTGGTTCGAGGCAAACGCCCGTTGCAAGATATCCTCAATCAGATAATCCTCGTGTACATTTTCCGGGTGGAACTCCTCTTTTAGGCTGATGTCGAACATACTTGCCGTGGTATTGTACCAAAATGCACGCCAACCACTGCGCAGTTCCTTCACTAGGTCAAAAGCGGTTGTTCCTGTTTGACGATAGATCAACTTGACCAATATCTGCCCTTCCGTACGGGTCAATTTTTTCAATTCCCCCGAAAATTCTTCCTCGATGAACTTTTGGACTTTTCGGGTGTATTTTTTTTGATGGCGCCGTTTCTTTATGTGGGCCAGACTGTCATTGAGCTCCACCAATCGTTCTGCGGCCAATTTGGCGTAGGGATAGACCTTGAGCGTTTTTCTTCTTAGGATAAAATAGCGAAGTTTCTCATTTCTGTCGACAAAATCCAATTTCCCAAAAATATAGACCTCGTCCAATTGAATGGAACTGTATAAAATGGAATCTCCCTCAAACCGAACATAATAATCTGTGATGGAATCCCCTGGGAAGAGAATGGAATCCTTCTCCATTTCCTGGGAAAACCCCAAAGTCTGAAGCAGCAAAAAAATAACAATGGCACTATAGCGAAGCATTCGGTCAAATTCTCAAAAGTACTGTCAAAAGTAAGGATAAAGGTAGGATTTGGCTATTAAATAAAAGTGAATATTAGTATGTTTGTGGACTAAATTGAACATATGGCAACACCGAAAATCATCAACGCAAAGTCCCTGAAATTTTTTGAGAAATATCTGAACAATGCTTCCCCAACAGGTTACGAATGGGAAGGGCAAAAGATTTGGATGGACTATTTAAGACCCTATGTGGATGATTTTATCACGGATACGTACGGAACGGCGGTGGCGGTCATAAATCCCAAAGCCAAATACAAGGTTGTCATCGAGGGGCATTCCGATGAAATTTCATGGTATGTAAATTATATCACGGACAACGGCCTGCTCTATGTCATCCGAAACGGGGGCAGCGACCATCAGATCGCCCCATCAAAGTGGGTGAACATCCATACCAAAAAAGGTATTGTAAAAGGTGTTTTCGGATGGCCGGCCATACACACTAGGGATAGGGCCAAGGAAGAACCGCCCACATTGGAAAACATCTTTATCGATATAGGGGCCAAAGATAAGGCCGAGGTTGAAAAAATGGGCGTTCATGTAGGTTGTGTGATCACCTACCCCGATGAATTCCAGATACTCAACAATAACAAATTTGTGTGCCGTGCTTTGGATAACAGGGCCGGTGGCTTCATGATCGCCGAGGTTGCCCGTTTGTTGCATGAAAACAAGGTAAAACTGCCTTTTGGGCTCTATGTGACCAATTCCGTGCAAGAAGAGATTGGGTTACGTGGTGCTGAAATGATCACACAGACCATTAAGCCCAATGTGGCTTTGGTCACCGATGTGTGCCACGATACCACTACCCCAATGATCGACAAAAAGAAGGAAGGGGAAACCTACATCGGTGCCGGCCCCGTCATTTCCTATGCCCCAGCAGTGCAGAACAAGCTCAGGGAACGAATCATTGAAACGGCCGAAGCCAAAAAAATACCGTTCCAGCGGTTGGCATCGTCGCGCTTTACCGGTACGGACACGGATGCCTTTGCCTATAGCAATGGTGGCGTGGCTTCTGCTTTGATCTCGTTGCCATTGCGCTATATGCATACCACAGTGGAAACCGTGCATAAGGATGATGTGGAAAATGTGATCCGATTGATCTACGAAACGTTGCTGACCATCAAGGAAGGGGAGACTTTTAGCTATTTTGATTAAAAAAATTGTCAGTCCGAGCGCAGTCGAGAATCCAAAGCCACATCTCGACTGCGCTCGATGTGACACAACCTAGTTTGTACCGTCATTTCGAACGAATGTGAGAAATCCAAATAATGAGATTTCTCAATCGATATTGTACATCTCATTTTGAAATGACATACTGTTCCATAATAAACGAGTATGTCATGCTGAACTCGTTTCAGCATCCCATCTTCAATATTATGAGACCCTGAAACAGGTTCAGGGTGACTAATTCCTATTTTTGTGTTTATGGATGAACTGGTGGACATTTTGGATGCCCAAGGCAAACCCACTGGGCAGTCCTGTCTAAAATCCGAGGCCCATCAAAAAGGCCTGTTGCACCCCACCGTGCATGTTTGGCTGTATACCAAGGATGGGAGAATCCTTATCCAACAACGGGGCAGGGACAAGGATACGCATCCCCTTCTCTGGGATGTCTCTGTGGCGGGGCATGTGTCATCGGGTGAAAAAATAAGAACCGCTGCTCTCCGTGAGGTGCAGGAAGAAGTAGGACTGGGCATTTTGGAAAAGGATTTGGAAGCCATCGGTATCCACAAGGAAATTCACAAACATGCTCCGGATTTCATTGATGCAGAACTACACCATATTTTTTTATGCAAACTACGAGTGCCATTTTCTGCATTGAAAAAACAGGATAGCGAGGTAGAAGCTTTGGATATGGTCCCTTTGATGACATTGGCAGAGGAAACTTGGGGGTTGGCGAACACTGCCAAATACGTCCCCCACGGTCTAGACTACTACAAAACCATCATCAAGGAAATAAAGAAGCGGATTTAACCGATCTCTTGGGCAAATTGTTGGGCATTATCCAACTTGTAGGCTTTTTGGTCGCCCGTTCTCATATTCTTTGCCACAAAGTTGCCTTCGGCCAATTCCTGTTCTCCCAATAGAATTGTATAGGGCACCCCTTTTTTGTCCGCGTACTTGAACTGCTTTTGCATTTTGGCATCCGTAGGGTATAGATCCACGCGGAGCCCAAATCCTCTGAGGGTTGAAACCAACCTTAAGGCGGCCATTTCCTCTTTTTTGCCAAAATTCAGGCACAGCACATCCAAGGATGTGGCCAACGTTTTTGGGAAAAGGCCCAACTCTTCCAGCACCAGATAAATCCGGTCCAATCCAAAGGAAATGCCTACACCGCTCACGTCCTTCAATCCAAAAATACCGGTAAGGTCATCATAACGGCCTCCTCCTCCGATGGAACCCATGCTTACCCCACTGGGAGCGGACACTTCGAAAATGGCACCCGTATAATAGTTGAGTCCACGGGCCAAGGTCACGTCCAATTGCAAAGTCGCGGACTGTAGGCCCACAGCTTCTACCGAAGTAATGATTTCTTCCAAATCGGCCACCCCTTGAAGGCCAATTTCGGAACCGGTAAGCATCTGCCTCAACTCGTCCAATTGTTCCGAGGCCGACCCTGACATGCCGAAAAGTGGTTGTGCTTTGGCTATGGCACTTTCCGAAATACCCTTTTCCAGCATTTCTGTCTTCACGTTCTCTTCACCAATTTTGTCCAATTTGTCCAAGGCTACCGTAAAATCCATCAGCAGCTGTTTGGCACCGATAACCTCAGCGATACCGGAAAGGATTTTCCGGTTGTTGATCTTGATAGTGGTTCCCCGCAACCCCAAATCGGTGAATACGGCATCATACAGCTGTATCAATTCCACTTCCTGAAGCAAGGAATTGGCCCCTACCACATCGGCATCGCATTGGTAAAACTCACGGAAACGTCCCTTTTGGGGGCGATCGGCTCGCCAAACGGGCTGTATCTGATACCGTTTAAAGGGAAAATCAATCTCGTTTTGGTGCATCACCACATAGCGGGCAAAGGGTACGGTAAGATCATAGCGTAGTGCCTTTTCGGAGATTTTGGGAGTCAAGGAAACGGAATTTTTGGAACTGTAGGTAACATCATCCACCTTGGAGATAAAATCCCCAGAGTTGAGAATCTTGAAAATCAGTCGGTCCCCCTCCTCTCCGTACTTGCCCATAAGGGTCTCGGAATTTTCAAAAGAAGGGGTTTCAATGGGCTGGAAACCAAAAGTTTCAAAGTGTTTTTTGATGGTTTGGACAATATAGTTGCGCTTGGCGACCTCAGCAGGTGAAAAATCCCGGGTTCCCTTGGGTATGGATGGTTTTTGTGCCATTTGGTTCTGATTCTGCTGCAAAGATACATTTTTGGTTCAAGGGTGAAAGGGTCAAGGGACAAAGGCCAAGGGTGAAAGGGTGAAAGGGTGAAGGGTGAAGGGTGAAGGGTAAAGGGTGAAGGGTGAAGGGTGAAGGGGAAAGGATAAAGGGTGAAGGATAAAGGATAAAGGGTAAAGAGTGAAGGGTTATGGTGGTGCAAAATCTATCTTCAACATAAATATTAACAAGAAAAATCTTTCGCAAAATCATTCATACATAAATACTTGGGTGTGGTCAATCCAAACCAAGCATCCATCAATCAACACCAAAACAAGCCCCGCTTCTCCTATACATTTGAGGTATCAGTTAAAAAGAAATAGTAATCACAAAATTTTACATTATGAAACTACAAAGAATTTTTATGTTGGCCTGTATGGTAATGTCCATAGCCCTTGTATCCTGCTCCGGGGAAGATGGGAAGGATGGAGCAGATTCCACAGTACCAGGACCTACGGGAGATGCAGGAGATGACGGTATCAACTGTTGGGATTTGAACGGCAATGGTACAGGTGATATAAAACCTGGTCAAGCCGATAATGAAGATATCAATGGCGATAACAAGGTAGATGCTTTGGATTGCCAAGGTATGGATGGTGAGCAGGGAGTTGCAGGGCCTTCTGCTGAAAGAATCATTATGATTACTTCTGGAATTACAGCCGGTACAAACCCCGTATCCCTTGATGTTCCAGAATTAACACAGGCTGTATTGGACACTCACGTTCTCTTGGTATATATATCCGACGGAGCGGCGACTTATTATCCGGTTCCAGGAACTTTTATAATTATTAATCAGACTTATATATTTGGTGTGGAATACACAACAGGAAATATAACCCTCTCTGAATATACTAATAAAGGATGGTTGCATAACTTATTTAATGAAGTCCATATTGTTTTGATCGAAACTTCCAGTATGGGTGGTAAATCCCAAGCCGACGTTATGGCTTCCCTAAAAGCCCACGGCGTGGATACCAACAATTACAAAGATGTTGTAAAATTCCTTGGTCTGGAATAAAACACTGCAACCTCTAGAGCGCTTGCAGTTTTTTTGCTGATCAGATTTAATCTGGGGAGGGCTTCCAAAATGGGAGCCCTTTTTTGGTTTTAAAAGAATAGTTTTTGTCATTTCTCGACTGCGCTCGAAATGACAAAATGGGCTCAAACTTACATTCAATGCTTCCATTTTGACCCCAATGGTCGAATTTTTACAAAATTCAAATTCCAAAAATCCTATCTTCCAGAAATCTTTCCTGATTCTGATATCTTGGCTCCTTGGTCACTTCATTCCATAATCTGCTCAAACCATTGGTAGAGCTCTCCCTTGGTGATGGCCGCGCCCTGTTCTATGAGTCCAAACTTATCAAGGTTTTTATCCTCTCCATAGGCTTTTGAAGCGGTAAGGTATTCCACAAAATCGGATTGGAAATTCCGTTTGAACCAACCGAAGCCTTCCACTGACCGCAAATCTATCTCTGGATTCAAGACTTTTACGGACAACAGTTTCATCTCCTTATCGGTCAAGTGGAACAGGTGCATGTGCATTTCGGAAATGTTCTCCAAATACTCCACTTTGGAAAGCACCCCTTCCCAAATAAGATCGCTAAAAACATCGATTTCCTCTTCTGCCACTTCGGGCTTTTCCTTCTTGATGGTATCCCACTCCGCTGCCGTTATGGATTGCGTGGCCAAAAAGTTGATGAATTCTGGATGCAGTTCTTCCAACTGCTGCTGCGTCAAACGTCTATACTTCATGCCGCAAAAATATAAAAGGCCACGCGTTTGCATGGCCTTTTCCATATATTAATGAGTATTTTCTAATTGAAAATGTATCGCACCCCAAATTGGGCCTGCCATCTGGACAACAGGCTGGTATCCGAACTAAAGGTTTCGGTCAAATTGGTGTCGAAGGTATAGGTGGGCACATTGTTGGCATCCACGGTTACGCCCAAAACCTGTTGGTTGGTGGGGATTTCCACAACGCCCCAGTCCGAGCTTATCAAATTGCCTACGTTCAATACATCCAAGCTCAATTGAATGGTATTCTTGTTGGCAAACTTGATGTCCTGAAGTACTTTCAAATCCCATCTTCCCCTCCATGGTGCCAAAGCCCCATAACGCTCTGCGTACTCCCCTCTATGCTCACTGAGGTAATCATCTTGTTGGATAAAGGCCTCAAAAGCCTCGGCCTGACCGTTGCCACTAAAATTCATTTGGCTTACTTCTGAAGCTGTGGGGATGTACAAAAGATCGTTGATACTAGATCCATCTTTGTTGATATCTCCCCCGTAAAGGTAATTGAAACGTCCTCCTTGGGCATATTCATAGAAAGTGGAAATGGTGGTCCCTGTTTTGAACGCTTTGGAGATTACCCCTATAAATCTGTGTGTATCCCCATATTTGGAGAAAGCCAATACATCGTCATTGGCATTCCCGGAAACAGCGTTGGCCGCAAAAGCGTCACCTGTGATTTCGGCTTCAATGGAGTTGACATCCTTGGAATTCAAATAACTGTAGGCCAAACTTGCATACAACCCGTTGTCCCAAGTTTTCTGTGCTTTGAGCACGGCATTCCAAATACGTCCTTTATCGGAATTGGAGAAAACATAGGCATTGTTGATCAGGTCATTTGCTCCATAAACCGGCCTGTTATCCACGCCTTGCAATGTTTCTGAGGGAGGCAACAGTCCCCAGTTCTGTACGTGTGGTCCGTTCAAATCCTTGGAGTATGACAAATCTGCCGTAAGGATCACCCCATTCTCCAGCTTATAATCCGCCCCCAAACTGCTTCTCCATACCTGGGGCCACTTAAAGTCAGGGTCAACCACTTGGTAGAAGAATACATTGGGGTTTGCAATCTGGTTGCCCAACCATACAAATGGGAACCTCCCGGTGAAGACCCCGGTTCCTCCCCTAATTTGGAAGGAATTGTCATTGTATACATCCCAGTTAAAGCCCACTCTTGGTGAAATCAACCAATTGTTGGTAGGCATTTTTGTGGAGTCGAAGAAAACCGTTTCCCCATTGCTGGGATCATTGTAGGGAATGCCCGGAACATAGGCCGGTGCCACATCAATAACATCCTGAGCTTTTTGGGAGGAATCGAAATAAAGGGGTTTATCAAACCGTATTCCATAGGTCAACTTAAAGTTTTCGGTGGCATTCCATTCATCCTGAAGATAAAAGGCCATCTGCCCCACATTGGTCTCGGCCAATGCCCAACCTCCTGCATTACCCTCGCCATTAGCGTTAAGGGAATTGTCTGCGGCAATCGCGGCATTGAAGGCATCTTGGTAAAATGCCACAAGGGATGCTTCATTGGCGGGGTTCCTGAAATCCAATATGGAGCCTGTTGGGAAGAAAACCCCCTGGGCACCGTATACCCCTAAGTTGAATGAGTTGTCAAACTGAAACTTCTCAAATGAAAATCCTACTGTAAAGGTATGGTCGCCTTTAAAAAAGTTAAGGTTGTTGGTCAACTGGAAGACCTTTTGATCCAAAAGGTTATGGATGGAGAAAGGCTCGTGTCCTGCAATAATGTAGTTGGAACTGCCATTCTCATCCAACAATGTAATGGTGGGTGCAGGAGTTGATTTTGGGTTTCTAAAATCGTCAAAATGAGTGTAGCCTACTTGCAATTTGTTGATGGCCTCATCGGAAAGTGTCGAGTTCAATTCCAACTGCACGGATTGAATCTTGTTGTTGATCTGATATCCTGCATTCTCGAATTGCAATGTGGACAGGTTTGGTCCCCTAAAGCCCAAAGCTGTTGGGTGGGCGGGTTTTTCCTTGGAGGCATCCAAAAAGTTATAGATGATGGCCAATCTGTTATTGTCATTGATGTTCCAATCCAATTTAAAGATACCCTTGGTGGATTCTTGGTCAAAATTGAAACCTTCATACCTTCCTGGGTTATAGAATTCCCCATTTCCTATGGAAACTTGGCTCAGGATGTCGGAGACCAACTCGAAGTCGGAAGCCAGGACCCGGGATTCATTGATGCCTCCAGAGCCTCTGTTAGGAACAAAACCTGAGCTTCCCAAATCAGTTCTATCATCCTTTTCAAAATTGGCGAAAAAGAAGAGTTTGTTCTTTACAATGGGACCCCCAATGCTGATACCATATTGGGTTTGGCTCAAATCGGCCTTGAAGACATCGTCTCCTTTTACTTTGCCCCCTGTAAGGTCCTCGTTACGAAAAAACCCATATACGGTACCATAAAATTCGTTGGTACCACTTTTGGTCACAGCGTTCACGGAAGCGCCTGTAAATCCAGATTGGGTTACATCGTAAGGTGCCGTTGTGACCTGTATCTGGTCAATCGCATCAATGGAGATAGGGTTTGCATCGGTTTGGCCTCCGGGTTGCGCCGCATCCAGACCAAAAGGGTTGTTAAAAATGGCACCATCCAACGAAAAATTATTGAATTGGTCGTTTCTACCCCCAAAGGAACCAGCACTAGCGGTAGGTTCCAACCGTGTAAAATCATTGGTGGACCTGGTAATTGTGGGCAATCGGGTAAGTTCCCTTCTTCCCACACTGGTCTCCGCACCGGTCCGGTCACTACCAAAGGTGCCTGTCTGATCCCCCACCAAGATCACTTCCTCCAATTCTTGGCTATCGGAAACAAGGATTACATCATGGTTGAAGGTTGTACCCAGCGAGAGAAAAACATCGTTTTTTATGCTGGTCTTGTAACCAACATAGGATATGGTTACCTCATAGGGTCCGCCAACCCTAAGGTTCAATAGGTTGTACCTACCCTCCTCATTGGTAATGGCCCCATACCGGGTACCCGTGGGAGTATGCACGGCCACCACGTTTGCCCCCAACAATGGCTCTTGTTGGTCATCAACAACAGTACCCCTGATGTTGGATGTCGTGACTTGGGAGAAGGCTGATGGGAACAGCATAAAACATAGTGCTCCCAAGAGTAGAAATTTCTTCATAATTAGTGAGTTATTTAGTTTAGAGTAACTACAAACATAGACAAAAAAAAGAGCTATGCACGCATAGCTCTTTACAAGTTATTAACCAAAATTTAATGGTTATTTGGCCTCGGCAACCACTTCAAATGGAAAGTCAACCACAACTTCCCTGTGGAGCCTGATTTGGGCGTTGTAGGGTCCTACCCTTTTCACGGCTCCTCCTTTGATGTTGATGAACTTGCGGTCCACCTGATGCCCTTCCTTATCCAAGGCAGCGGCCAGATCAATATTGGTCACCGATCCAAACAATTTATCGCCCGCACCCACTTTGGCAGCAATGCGAATCTCCAATTGTTTGATGGATTCGGCTGTTTTATTGGCCTCATCAATGATTTTCTTTTCCTTGTGGGCCCTTTGTCTTAAATTTTCCGCCAAAACTTTCTTGGCTGAGGGAGTGGCCAATGTGGCCAATCCTTGGGGAATAAGGTAGTTTCTGCCGTAACCGTTCTTTACGGTAACGATATCATCCTTAAATCCCAAATCCTGTACATCTTCTTTTAGAATAAGTTCCATTCTTCGGTATTTTTTTATTTCAACATATCGCCAACGTACGGCATTAACGCTATGTGGCGTGCACGTTTAACGGCTTGGGCCACTTTTCTCTGGTATTTCAATGAAGTCCCGGTAAGTCTTCTTGGAAGCAATTTACCTTGCTCGTTCACCAATTTCATCAAAAAATCTGGATCTTTATAGTCAATGTACTTGATACCGGATTTTTTGAACCTACAGTACTTCTTTAGTTTGTTGGTCTCAATGTTCAACGGGGTCAAATATCTGATTTCCCCATCTTTTTTAGCTTTTGCCTGCTGTTCTATAGATGCCATATCCCTATGCGTTTGCTTTTAATTTGGTTCTTCTCTTTTCTGCCCAAGCAATTGCGTGCTTGTCCAATTTAACGGTCAAAAAACGCATGATGCGCTCATCTCTCCTAAATTCCTGCTCGTATGGGCCTATGGCCTCACCTGGAGCGGTAAATTCGAACAAGTGGTAAAACCCACTTTTCTTGTGCTGAATGGGATAGGCCAATTTCTTGAGTCCCCAGTTTTCCTTGGAGACCATTTTGGCACCATTCTTAATCAAGAAATCCTCAAATTTCTTGACTGTTTCCTCTATCTGGGATTCAGATAGAACGGGATTCAAAATGAAAACAGTTTCGTAATGGTTCATATTAATTATTTTAAAAGGAGCGCAAAATTAGCAATTATTCCTTGCCCCCGCAAGAAAACCAAAAAAACTTCGTTTAAAGTATTGGAGTTATCAACATTTATGAACCCAATAAACCTACGTAACGCATATGGTAATATACACAACAAAATAGACCATGTTTACATCTTTTGTTGCTCTTAACCGTCTTTTTTGTGTAATTTGCCGACGATTTAAAACCCTACAAATCACCCCATTCTATGAAATTAAAAAGTATAATTGTAGACGATTCTTCCATGCAGCGGATGGCCGTTGCTAAATTGGTCAACAATCATCCACATCTTGCTTTGGTTGCTGAGTACAGCAACGCCATTGAAGCCAAAAATGGCCTGAAAAACCACGAAATCGACCTTATCTTTTTAGATGTTGAAATGCCGATCATCAGTGGTTTTGACCTTTTAGAGGCCCTAGAGAACCCACCACAGGTTATTTTGATCACGGGAAAACCTGATTATGCCCTTAAGGCATTTGATTATGATGTGACCGATTACCTCCACAAACCCATTACCTTGGCCCGTTTTGAGGCTTCGGTAAAAAGAGCTGTTGCCAAGTACGAGCAAATGAACAGGGTTGACGAGGACGAAGAGCACATCTTTGTGAAGAGCAACCTTAAAAAACGTAAGGTCATCCTAAACGATATCAAATGGATCGAGGCTTTGGGCGATTACATCAAATTGGTCACCGATGAGGCCAATATTGTGATCTTGTCCACCATGAAATCTTTCGAAAAGCAATTGCCTACCGAAAAATTTCTACGGATCCATAAATCCTACATCGTGAATCTGGAAAAAATCGAAAAATTCAACAGTAAAAACGTTGAAGTAGGGGGCAGACAGATTCCTTTGAGTAGAAACAAAAAGACTGAGTTGGCAGAAGCACTTGCCAATGTATAATTAAATGTGGTCCACATTGTAGACCAGTCTTACACTTTTATACTTGGAAATAGCATTAAAGGATTTCTCAATTCTTTTAATGCTATTTTTTGTTTGTGACAATGAATGGCTTCGGGGTATCTTGATCAGAACGTTCTTCAAATAATCCCTTCGAATCCGCGCCACAGGAGGATACTCAGGGCCAAGGATGCCTTGTCCCAACACATTCCGCAATGAGGTGGCAAACCAATCCGATGCCTCGTTCAATTTATTGAAATCCTTGTCCTTTAAGGTCACCTTGATGATGCGCACCGCTGGAGGATATTTGAACTGCTCACGTTCATATACCTGCTCCGCAAACATCTTGTCGTAATTGTTCGTGGTGACCTGCTGCAATATTTGGTGATAGGGGTTATAGGTCTGTATGAGTACCTTTCCCCGCTTCTGGGTACGCCCTGCCCTACCCGCCACTTGGGTCAGCATTTGAAAACATCGTTCATGGGCCCTGTAATCCGGGAAGTTGAGCATGGCATCCGCATTCATGATGCCCACCAAGCTCACGTTCCTAAAGTCCAACCCTTTTGTGACCATTTGGGTGCCCACCAGAATATCCATTTCCTGATTTTCAAAAGCGGAGATTATCTTTTCGTAGGCATATTTCCCCCGTGTGGTATCCAAATCCATCCTACCCACACTTGTTTCTGGGAAAAGTTGCTTCAATTCTTCTTGAATCTGTTCCGTGCCGAAACCCTTTTTGTCCAATGTGGCACTCCCGCAGGCCAAACAAGCGTTTTGCAGTGCCATGTGGTATCCACAATAATGGCAGCGCAATTGGTTCCGATGCTGGTGGTAGGTAAGGCTCACATCGCAATTGGGACACTGGGGCACGTGTCCGCAGGTAGTACATTCCACCACGGGTGCAAACCCCCTACGGTTCTGAAAAAGGATCACTTGCTCCCCTTCTTCCAAAGCTTCGGCAATGGCATGGACCAATGTTTCTGAGAAATGGCCCTGCATACGCTTCTTTCGGGTAGCCTCTTTAATGTCCACAAGGGCAATGTCCGGCATCAGCACATTTCCAAATCGATATTCGATGGATGCATACCCGTACTTTCCCTTTTTGGCATTTTCCATGCTCTCAATACTGGGTGTGGCAGACCCCAAGATAGTATTGGCCTGATGGTACGTAGCCAGTACAACGGCCGCATCACGGGCATGGTACCGTGGTGCAGGATCAAATTGTTTGAAAGAAGTCTCATGTTCCTCATCGATGACCATTAATCCCAAATTGGAAAAAGGAAGGAACAGGGCCGATCGGGCGCCTATCACAATCTGTGCCTTCTCGGCATTGGCCAATACATTGTTCCAGACCTCCACACGTTCGTGGATACTGTATTTGGAATGGTACACTGAAACCCTATGTCCAAAATAATGGCGGAGTCTGTTGATCAACTGGGAGGTGAGGGCGATTTCGGGCAGAAGGTATAAAGCCTGCTTGCCGGCATCCAGACTTTGCTGGATCAATTTCACATAAACCTCCGTCTTTCCCGAAGACGTAACCCCGTGAAGAAGCGCAGGTTTGTTCTGCGAAAAGCTTTCTTGGATCAGGTCGAAAGCTTTACTTTGGTGTTCATTCAATTCGATGTTCCGTGATCGGTCGGATTCTTCATCATATTGGACCCTGTCCCTCCGGATATGGTATTCTTCCAGCACACCTTTGTCGATGAGAGCTTTGATCGCTGCCCTGGAACCCTTCCTTTCCTTTTCGAGGGCAATTACCGAAATGGGCTTTTTGCTCCTGGCCCGCAATTGGAAAAGGGACATCACCACTTGACTCTGTTTTGGGGCCTTGGAAAGTTCATTGAGCAATTCTTCCAACTTGGACTCGTCATCAAATTCACTGCCCAACTTTACATACCGCACCAATTTGGGCCTGTACTGTTCATACAATTCCTCTTTTTGGAGGACAACCCCTTTTTGCACCAGCCTGTTTACCAAGGATAGGACATGCTTTCTGTCCACAATGTCGCTTATTTCCGCAATTTTCAAGGCGGTTTGATGCTGAAGGGCTTCGTGGACCAGGAACTCGTCATCCTTTAAGTCCAATTCATTGATTTCCATATTTTTATTGGGAAGGACCAAAGTTTCGCTCTCCAGCAAAAAAGCACTTGGCAGGGCACTGCGGATTACTTCGCCAAGGGTACACATATAATATTGGGCCATCCATTCCCAGTGCTGCAACTGATAGGGGTTTACCAAAGGCTGCTCGTCCAGTATCTGGTAGATTTCCTTGGCCTCATAAGCTTCAGGGGGCTTGTTGTGGATCCGATAGGCCAACGCCGTATAGATCTTAGACCTGCCAAAGGGGACCGCGACCCGCATTCCGGCCTGAAGAAAATCCGCCTCTTGTTGGGAAATCCTATAGGTGAACAATTTTTCCAACGGAATGGGAAGGACAACATCCAAAAAATAATCCATAGGCCTATTCTTCCTTTACCCTGTACCAGGTCTGGGTTCGGTATAAAAATGCCAAATACCCCCTTACCTTCAATTTATCCTTGTCTTCTGGATCCAACCATAGTTTGCCCCTAAAGGTCATGCCATGCTCTGGATCCAGCATATCGGTTCCCTTGTACTCTCCCTTTTCATTTAGCTCGAGATTCCTGAAAATGTGCATTCCCAAAACCGGTTTGTTTTTATAACTCCCCGGGCATTTGGAGCATATGGCATCTTCCTTGCCCTTTTCCAGGACTTCAACGATTTTGGCCTGCAAAAGCCCTCCATCCCTATAAATTTCTACAATGGCCTTGGCCACGCCATTGCGGTCGTCCACCGTTTTCCATTTTCCGAACACGGTCTGGGACCACATGGCCTGGAGAAAAAGAAAACACACGGGCACGATGGATCTATGGAGCATCTTGCTGCTTTTCATGTCTTTTTTTTAAAGAATTAAGGGTAGCGTTCAACTCAAAACCCAACAATAAGATGTTGGAGTTCAACCAGATGAACACCATTAAGATCAACAATCCCCCCAATGCGCCGTAAAGCTCATTATATCGCGCAAATTTTTCCACATAAACCCCAAAAAGGTATGAGGTGAGGAAAAACAGCAATGTGGTCATCAGCGCCCCCGCAGAAAAGAATTTGGCCTTACGGCCTTCTGCCGTGCCAAAATAGTAGAGAATGGCCGTGGTAAGATAGGAAAGGGCCATAAAGAAAAGTATCTTGGCAGCCTGTATCCCCAGGGTATCGCCTTTTTCCACGTTGTACCCCAACGTCTTTCCAAGATACTTACTGGTGTATTCCACAATATAGAATTCGAAATAAACAAAGGCAACGGCCCCTATAATCAACAATATGGAGAGAATGAGCCCCACCATCAACGCATAGACGTATTGCCGGAAAAAATTCCGCGTGAGTTCCACATGGTAAGAGTTCTCAAAGCCCCCAAAAATGGCATTTACGCCATTGGCCACCAAAAAAATGGAAAGGAAAAAGGCCGAGGACAACAATCCGCCTTGCTTTTGATCTTTGATCTGCTGGTAGATATCGCCAAAATAATCGCTGGTGGCGGAGGGTAGGAACGATTCCAAAAATGAGAGGAACTGCGCATCGAAATTTTCGTTGCCCACACTAACATACGGTATCAAAAAAGGTATGAGCGTCACCAAAAAAATAAGTAATGGGAACAATGCCATAAAAAGGCTAAAGGCAATGGAACTGGCCCTTGATGAAAGGGTACCCTTGACGATCCCTACCAGATACATCTCGATCAAGTCATAGAAAGAAAGCCCTTCAAACGCCTTTAGTTTGATCTTTTTCAACAACCTGACCAGCCAATTGATCACGGGAATCTTTTCCAATTGTTCTTCGATCGCTACCGACATTACACTGCTTTTAGACTTAAATCCATATTATGGACGGAATGTGTCAGGGCTCCTGATGAAATATAGTCCACCCCACACTCGGCATACTTTCTAATGGTACCCTCGTTGATTCCTCCAGAAGATTCCGTCAAACATTGTGCCCCAATCATCTTTACCGCCTTTTTGGTGTCCTCATAATTAAAGTTATCCAATAAGATTCGATATACGCCTTCTGATCGTAGTATTTCTTCTACTTCCTTCAAATTCCGGGCTTCAACAATAATCTTTAGGTCCTTGCCCTTTTCCTTTAAATAGTGTTGCGTTTTCTGGATGGCCTTGGTGATGCCCCCTGCAAAGTCTATGTGATTGTCCTTGAGCATAACCATATCATACAGGGCAAACCTATGGTTCTCCCCTCCTCCAATCTTCACGGCCCATTTTTCCAAGGCCCTGATTCCCGGTGTGGTCTTTCGGGTATCCAGGATTTTGGCGCCAGTCCCTTCCAAAAGGTCAACAAAGCTCTTTGTTTTGGTGGCTATGGCACTCATCCGTTGCATGGCATTGAGCACCAAGCGTTCCGCCTTCAATATGCTTTGGGAACTTCCCTCCACATAAAAGGCGATATCCCCGTATTTTACCCGACTCCCATCTGCCAACAATACATCAACCTTTAGGTTGGGGTCCACATAATGGAATACCTGTTTTGCAAATTCCACTCCGGCAAGAATCCCCGTGTCCTTCACCAAAAGCTTGGCTTTTCCGGTGGCCGATCCTGGAATACACGCCAGTGAACTATGGTCGCCATCACCCACATCCTCACGAATGGCGTTGGCAATGATCACATCAAGTTCTTTTTGAAATTGTTCTTCGGATATCATCCATTTGGGGTTTTAACGAAAATACTAAAAACATTCCTCCCTCTAATGCCCCTGCTTGGTTATTGTTTCCCTTGAAAAATTTATTTTTGGGGATGCAGATTACATTGATTGCCATAGGAAAAACAGATAATGCTGACCTTGAACGTCTTATAGACCAATATGAAAAACGGTTGGGGCATTATATCAAGTTCCAGTTTAAGATCGTACCGGACCTCAAAAACACCAAAAACCTATCGGAAACCCAACAAAAGGAAAAAGAAGGGGAGCTGATTTTAGCCCAAGTACAATCATCGGATGTCCTAATCCTTTTGGATGAAACGGGAAAGCAATATTCTTCCATGGAGTTTTCACAGTTCCTGCAAAAAAAGATGAACAGCGGCATCAAAAACCTGATTTTGGTCATTGGCGGCCCCTATGGTTTCAGTGAGGGGGTTTATCAAAGGTGCGATGGAAAGATAAGTCTGTCCAAAATGACCTTTTCGCATCAGATGGTACGCTTGTTCGTCGTGGAGCAACTATATCGGGGCTTTACGATCCTACGGAATGAACCTTATCATCATCAGTAGTTGGATAAAAGACCGCTTCGCTAAAAGATATTGGAGCCAGGATTGTCTTGATCCTTTATTCTTGGTTCTTGACTCCCTATTCTTAAAATTGCTCAGTAAAGTACCCGAAACTTGATGGTGTGTTCCACATCTTTCAGGTCTTTGATCACTTCTTTGTTATAGTCCTTGTCCAAATCCGTGATCACGTAACCGACATCGTTGTCCGTAGATAGGTACTGTCCGGTAATGTTCATGTCATATTTGGCCAATACTTCATTAATCTTGGCCATGATACCTGGAACATTTTTATGGATATGCAAGAAACGGTGGGCATTGTTCTGCTTGGGCAACCTGATATTGGGGAAATTGACGGCATCCACCGTATTTCCAGAATTGATGTAGTCCATGATCTTGTTCGGAACAAAATCGGCTATATCGCGTTGGGCCTCTTCGGTGCTTCCACCAATATGGGGCGTAAGGATTACATTGGGAAGACCTTGCAAGGCCGTGTCAAAACTTCCATTGCTGCTGGGTTCCCAAGGATATACATCCACGGCAGCGCCTCCCAATTTTTCACTTTTGAGCGCAGCGGCGAGTGCATCAATATCCACCACAAATCCCCTGGATAGGTTAATGAGCATGGCACCGTCCCGCATTTGGTTGATTTCCCGCTCTCCGATAAAATTCTTGTTGGCCTTGTTATCATCCACATGGAGGCTCACTACGTCCGAAACGGACAACAAATCTTCCAACGTGTTACATTTCACCGCGTTGCCCAACGCCAGCTGATCCAATACATCATAGTAATACACCCGCATGCCAATGGCCTCCGCCAAAACGGACAACTGCTTGCCAATATTTCCATACCCCACGATCCCCAAGTTCTTTCCCCTCACCTCACGTGAGTTGGCGGCAGTCTTGTTCCATGTTCCTCCGTGGATTTCCATACTGCGGGTAAAGGTGTTGCGCATCAACATGATGATTTGGCCTACGGCCATCTCCACTACAGACCGGGTATTGCTATACGGTGCATTGAAGACCACTACCCCTTTCTTTTTACTGTACTCCAAATCTATTTGGGTAGTGCCTATGCAAAAAGCGCCCACAACCAATAGTTTGTTTGCGGCATCGAGAACTTTTTGGGTCACTTGGGTCTTGGAACGGATTCCAAGTACGTGCACGCCTTTTATCCGCTCCATAAGCTCCTCTTCGGATAGACTGTGTTTTACCAATTCCACCGAAAATCCGTCGTTGGAGAGGTTTTCAAAGGCCGCTGGGTGCACATTCTCCAGCAATAAGATCTTGATCCTGTTCTTGGGATATGATATTTTTCTAGGCAAATCGTTCACAAATAAAAATTCATCCAAACTGGGTGCCACGTGGTCCGCATTGTTGGCAGCCTTCTCGCGGTGCACATTTTCGGTGTAGGCAAAAAATTTGTCGGCTATACCGGCTTCTCGCATGACATAGTCGCTGTAGCCATCACCTATGACCTGGACCTCTCCGTCCAAATCCAAGCGTTTTAAGCATTCTATCTTGCCATTGTGCGAAGCCAACACATTGGTTTCGTCAAACCCTATAATGTTTCCCGCGTTGTCAAATTTAAAGGTATTGGCGTATACCCGCTCTGTGGGAATGTTGTATTCTTCCACAATGGGGTCAATAAATTCCTTGAAGCCACAGGAAATTACATAAATGTCATCTGAAAATTGATGGAAAAAATCCTTGTTCGCCGCAATGGACTTGGATATTTTTTGTCGAAGCTCATTGACCAGCCCTTCCAAATCATTCTTATGGGCATTCAACAGCCGGATCCTTCGCTCCAATGACTCGGTAAAAGAGATGTCGCCATCTATGCCCAGATTGGTGATCTGTTGTATTTCCCGTACGATCTCCTCCTTGTTGGACCTGCCCTTCAAGGTGATTTCCGCCAAAACATCCAACGCTTCTACCCGGGTCAGGGTGCTATCAAAATCAAAAACATATTTGCGGCCCGCTTCCACCATAGATCTCTTCAAATTTAAGCCCTAAAATTAAACATTAATTCCATCTCCAAAGTTGCATCCTTTCAAAAACGATTTATAAATGTGGATATATCAAAAAACCAGCCCAAAATGTTTCAAAAAACAAACCAATCCATAAAAAACTGCAGGCGAAAGTCAGAACCAACGTCGGGTTTCCCTGCAATACTTGCCATACTCCTTTCCGAAGATTTCCGTAAGGGCCTTTTCCTCATGTTTGATCTGAAAATGGTTCATGTAGGATACAAATCCGGCTGCCAAAAGTGTGTTGAACGCATTGCCCAACGCAAGCCCAAAAGCCAACAAAAAGAACAACATACCCAAATACATGGGGTTTCGGGTATATTGGTAGATGCCAGTTTTCACCAACTTGCTCGTTTTGTCCAGTTGAATGGGATTTGTGGTGGTCTTGGCCACCGCAAACTGAAGAACCGCTGTGAAAATGACCAAAACGCTCAGACCAAGGAAAAAATAAACCAGTTCCCATCTTCCAAAAAAATCGAAATCGCCAAAAGGGAGGAATTTGGCCAAAATGTACATCATCCCTCCAAAGAAAATCATGACCAGTGCCGGCAATACTTTCATTTTTGCGCAAATAGGGTTACGATCCGAAATTACTACTTTTAAGCATTATTTTGAACCCTCTTCCATTTTGAAACTTGTCTTTGCCACCCACAATCACCATAAATTAAGGGAAGTCCGACAACTTTTGCCCAAATCCATCGAGCTGTTGTCCCTAGAGGATGTCAAATGTTGGGATGAAATCCCGGAGACGGGGCAAACCTTGGAGGAAAATGCCAAGCTAAAGGCCGATTTTATTACCAAAACCTATGGTTTTGACTGTTTTTCGGACGATACCGGCCTCCTTGTGGATGCCCTTGACGGAAAGCCTGGTGTGTTTTCGGCCCGTTATGCCGGTGAAGGAAAAAATGCGCATGACAATATGGCCAAGATCCTATCCGAACTACATGGTAAAAGCAATCGGGATGCCCATTTCAAAACGGTTATCCATCTAAATCTGAAAGGACAAAGCCATGTTTTTGATGGTATTGTGGAAGGAATGATCACCGAACAGGAATTTGGTGCCGGAGGGTTTGGCTACGACCCCATTTTTAAGCCCTTGGGATATGATAAGACTTTCGGGGAACTCCCGGCAGAAGTGAAAAATGCCATAAGCCACCGAGGCAGGGCCATTGCCAAATTGGTAAACTTTCTTAAAAATAATGGCCCCGAAGCACCCACTGAACAAATTTGATGTACATTTGCCGCTTTATTAACGCCGCCGGTATGGGCAAGGTGTTGCGCTGGGCTCAAAGGGTTATACAGAAATCGCTCTATGCAACACAACATATTTGCGATTTAAGGTATATACCACTATGACAAAATTTGAAACCTTGGGGTTGGACAAACCCCTATTGGATGCCATTTCCGATCTTGGATTTGAAACTCCCTCCGAAGTACAGGAAAAATCAATTCCCATTCTTTTGCAAGAAGACACCGATTTGGTGGCTTTGGCCCAAACGGGAACAGGAAAAACCGCTGCATTTGGTTTTCCCATGATCCAAAAGATACATGCGGAGAGCCGTACCACTCAGGGGCTCATCCTATCTCCCACCCGAGAACTCTGCCTACAGATCACCAATGAGTTGAGGCTCTATTCCAAATATGTAAAGGGTCTCAATACGGTTGCCATCTATGGCGGAGCCAGCATTACGGAGCAGGCCAGCCAAATCAAGCGGGGAGCACAGATCGTTGTGGCCACCCCCGGAAGGATGAAGGATATGATAGGCCGCGGTATGGTCGACATCTCCAAAATTGACTATTGTGTTTTGGATGAGGCCGATGAAATGCTCAACATGGGCTTTTATGAGGATATAAAGGACATTCTATCCAACACTCCCCAAGAAAAATTCACATGGTTGTTTTCAGCCACCATGCCCAAGGAAGTGGCCACCATCGCCAAAAAGTTCATGCACAACCCCAAAGAAATCACAGTAGGGGTGAAAAATGCCGGGGCTACCACGGTACAGCACGAGTACTATGTAGTGGAGGGCCGTGACCGATATGCTGCCCTAAAACGCTTGGCCGATGCCAATCCGGACATATTCTCAGTGGTGTTCTGCAGGACGAAGCGAGACACCCAAAAAGTGGCGGAAAAATTGATCGAGGATGGTTACAACGCGGGCGCCCTTCATGGGGATTTGAGCCAAAACCAGCGCGATCTGGTGATGAACGCGTTTAGAAAAAAGCAAGTGCAGATGTTGGTGGCCACCGATGTGGCAGCCCGTGGCATTGACGTGGATGATATCACCCATGTCATCAACTATCAGTTGCCCGATGAAATAGAAACCTATACCCACCGTAGCGGAAGAACGGGCCGGGCAGGGAAATCCGGAATTTCCATGGTCATCATTACCCGTTCCGAACTACGTAAGATCAAGGCCATTGAAAAAATCATCAAGCAGGATTTTATCACCAAGAAAATCCCTTCCGGGATTGAAATCTGCGAAATCCAATTGTACCATCTGGCCAGCAAGATCAGGCAAACCAAGGTCAACCCGGAAATCGACAATTACCTTCCCGCCATTAACGATGTCTTGGAAGGCATTGACCGGGATGAGCTGATCAAGAAAATTGTATCGGTCGAATTCACCCAATTTTATAACTACTACAACAAGACCAAGGACCTCAATACCCATGACGTGGGCAGGGAAAAAGGAAGTGACATGGGAGAATCTCCGTCCGAAGGCTCTGTACGATACTTCATCAATATTGGGGAGCGCGACGGGTACGACTGGATGTCGCTCAAAGATTTTCTAAGGGATACCCTAAACCTTGAAAAGGAAGATATCTACAATGTGGATACCAAGGACAGTTTTTCCTTTTTTAATACGGATGCGCAACTCACCGAATTTATTCTGCAAACCTTTACAGAATTTAAAGTGGATGGCCGCTTTATCAATGTCGAGGTCTCCAAAAAGCCAGGAGGCAGTGGCAAAAGCGGTAAAAAACGGGACAGAAAACGTGGGCATCGGAAAGGTGGGGACAGCAAATCCTTTAGGGGAGGAAAAAAAGGTGGTTCCGGCAGAAAAGGAGGAAAAAAACGTTCCGGTTTCTATTAGTTAATTCTATATTAAATGATAGGGCACTCCTGTTTATTTTTCTTTGTTTAGTACTTTTATGCTTAGAAAGATTGCATGAGAAGAATTCTACTTTTACTTTTTAGCTTTTCTTCATTTTTGGGTTTTGCCCAAGATGATACCAAGCCTTTGGTCGAAGGGGAGATATCGGCAACCGTGGTCAACGCCCAGAGCGAATTTCCCATGGAAAGTGTGCATGTCATCAACCTAAACAAGGTCAAGGGCACCATTACCGACCAAAAGGGCAGGTTTACGATTGAAGCCGCGGTGAACGATACCCTTTACCTTTCCTTTTTGGGCTTTAAATCCCAAAAAGTACGGGTAACCAACGATATGTTCAAGTTTACGGACACCAAGATCGCCCTTACCGAGTTGGCCTACGCACTGGAAGAGGTCATAGTAAGGCCCTACCAGCTTACGGGCTATCTGGAAATCGATGTGAAGAACCTCCCGATCAACAACGCCTATCAGTACAGCATCTCGGGGCTTCCCACCAGCTATGAGGGAGGGAGTAAAAGCCCAAGTGCAGTGACCAAGGTGTTGGGGGCCATTCTCAATCCTGCGGATCTTTTGCGGAACCTCTTTGGAAAGAAGCCCAAACAAATGCGCAAGTTGCGTCAAATGAAGGAGGATGATGAGATCAGGAACCTGTTGGCCTCCAAATTTGACCGGGAAACGCTGACCGAACTGCTCCAACTGGAAAAGGTGGATATTGAGGATATCCTCAACAATTGCAACTACTCCAAATCCTTTATCAATACGGCGAACGATCTCCAAATATTGGACGCCATTTCCAGTTGTTACGAAGAATTTAAAGTGTTGAACAGGAAATAATCCGGCCTTTGTCAAATCCCGCTTGTGAGTTTTGCCCTATAAATAAATTTTATAATTCCGCATTCATTTTATAGCTTTAGGCAAAATCCCAATAAATGAAAAAACTACTTGCTATCATGTCTATAACATCACTTCTTTTAGGCTGTGAGGAAGCTAAAAAAAAGCCCCAGAAAGAGTTACAGGTAGTTGAACAACAGACCCCAAAAAAAGACGTTCCCTTTGTTTGGGAGGGTGCCAATGTATACTTTCTTCTCACCGATCGTTTCATGGATGGAAATCCTGAGAACAACGTCAATTTTGAACGTACCGAAGAGACCGGAGTCCTCCGTGGTTTTGAAGGTGGTGATCTCCAAGGTGTCACCCAAAAAATTGAAGATGGTTACTTTACCGATTTGGGCATCAACGCCATTTGGTTGACCCCCATCGCAGAGCAGATTCATGGGGCCACCAATGAGGGCAATGGCAACACCTATGGATATCATGGCTATTGGATCAAGGATTGGACCGCCTTAGATCCAAACTTCGGAACCAGAAAAGATCTTGAAAAATTGGTGAAGACAGCGCACAGCAAGGGCATTCGGATCCTTTTGGATGTAGTGCTCAACCATACCGGCCCCGTTACGGACAAAGACCCCGTTTGGCCAGAGGATTGGGTCAGGACCGGGCCCCATTGCGAGTTCACCAACTATGAGAACACCACCGCCTGTACTTTGGTGGAAAACCTGCCCGACATTCTCACCGAGTCTGACGAACCCGTGGAACTCCCCGATGCGTTGCTCGCCAAATGGAAAGAAGAAGGCAGGCTTAGTCAAGAACTGGACGAATTGCAACTGTTCTTTGAACGTACGGGATATCCCAGGGCACCACGGTTCTATATCATCAAGTGGTTGACGGACTATATCAACGACTTCGGTGTGGATGGATTTCGCGTGGATACCGTAAAACACGTGAACGAAAATGCATGGGCAGAGCTGTACAAAGAGGCTACCTATGCCTTTGAGACCTGGAAGAAAAAGCACCAAGACAAAATTTTGGACGAGAATCCCTTTTATATGGTCGGGGAAGTCTACAATTATGGTATTTCAAGTGGGCGTGAGTTTGATTTTGGGGACAAAAAAGTGGATTACTTCGGCTATGGCTTCAAAAGTCTCATCAATTTTGAGTTGAAAACGGATGCCGATAAAGACTACGAAATCATTTTTAAAAAATACAGCGATATCCTCAATACGAAGCTGAAGGACAAAAGCGTGCTCAATTATTTGAGTTCCCATGATGATGCGGCCCCTTATGACAAGGAACGCAAAAAGCCGTACAGGGCGGCCAATGTGCTGTTGTTGACCCCTGGGGCATCCCAGGTCTATTATGGGGATGAAACCTCCAGAAGCCTTACCATTGAGGGTGCCCAAGGTGACGCCACACTGCGTTCCTTTATGAATTGGGAAGCATTGGACAGTGTGCCCGAAACCCAGAATATCCATAAACACTGGCAAAAATTGGGTCAGTTTAGGCGGAACCATCCGGCTATAGGAGCGGGAAGACACCAACGATTGGCCAAATCTCCCTACGTGTTCTCAAGAACCTACATTAATGGGGAATACAAAGACAAAGTTGCTATAGGGCTGGATTTGCCAAAAGGCAAAAAATCCCTTTGGGTAAAGGGATTCTTTGGGGATGGCACCAAACTCTACGATGCCTATTCCGAAACCGAGGTCACCGTGGCCAACGGTAAGGTCCTTTTGGAAAATGATTTTGATATTGCGTTACTGGAGTTGGCGGAATAATAACAATTATCATTTTTCAATTACCAACCAATCAATTTTCCAGTTGCATTCACTAAAATAACCCTCAATATCACTTTTCCTTTCTAACCAAGAGTTAAAGCCTTCCCCACTTTGTGGGTTGGGAAATTCTATTATGAAAACACCTCCAGATTTCTCGGAGTCATCCACTAGTTTAATGTACCAGCCCTTGTTTTTACCTTCAACAATCTTTCCAATAGTATCAAATCGGATATCCATCATCCTCTGGAATGCAGCGCGATGCGGTTCCCTTCCGTATCCAAAAACAGGGCCATATAGCCCACATCCGGACTGATTTGGGTTTTAGGTTTTAGGATTTTTCCCCCTGCGGATGCAATACGGTCCATCTCAATTTGCACATCGGTACTACCAAAATACACCAAAACCCCTTCGGTGTTGTTGGGAGTGTACCAATCTGGGTTTTTGATCAACGAACCCGCAGCTCCGGGTTTGCCTTCGGCCCACGGAAACCAACCCATAACGGTTCCGCCCATATCATGCACTTGGATCTGTACCTCAAAAACGGCTTCGTAAAATGTTTTGGCGCGGTCCATATCCACCACAGGGATTTCAAACCAGCCCACCATATTCTGCTCCATAGCTTACTTTTCCAAGGTCTGTTTTAGATTGGAAAGCCCTTCTTCAAAGTCCTTGCCCACCATCTTGTCCATGTTCATAAACAGCATCATAATGCTAAACGGAAATTTGTTCTTCCCCGTAAATCCCCACGTGACCTTCGTTTTGTCCTTCCCTACTTCTTCAGTCACCAGATAAGCATCGGAAGTGGACTTCCAGGGTTTTAAAAAACGAAGCTGGGATTCGATGCGCTCCCCATCCACGATCTTGGTGATTTCCTGCTCCCCTTCCCCAACATCCTTGTTGCCGTTCCAATAGCTGGTGGCACCCACCTGTCCGTCGGTCCCGGTGAATTTCTTTGCCATGTTGAGATCTTTCTTGGCCCAGGGCGACCATTCATCCTGGTTTTTCAAGGATCTGAGATTGTCAAAAACGGCCTTTTTGGGTTGGGCAATCTCAATAGATCGCGAAACATCGTAGGTTTTGGGGGCCAACAGGGCTAAAATCAAAATAAGCACAACGAGGCCTGCCAAAATGTAAAGTAGTGTAGTCATCTGTTCTCGAATTGGTTAACGACTAAAAATACAAAAAACTTCATTCGGCCAAGTACCTGTTGATAATTCCCTCCGCATCCTTAATGGACTTTTTGGTCCAATCCAAGCGCTTTTCAAGCAGTTCACTGTCAGATAGTTGCCAATCCAACCCCGATTCCCTTATTCTTTGGGCCAACTCTTGGATGATGATGGCCGCGGAAGCGGAGACATTAAGGCTCTCCGAAAACCCCACCATGGGAATTTTCAGGAAGCCATCCGCATTTTGCATCACCTCTTCGCTCAGCCCCTCTTTTTCCGTTCCGAAGAACACGGCTGTTTTGGTTTGGGGATAAAAGTCGGGGAGCAATAGGGAATCATCGTGCGGGGTGGTGGCTATAATTTGATAGCCTTGATCTTTCAGATGGGCAATACAATCCGAAGTGGTTTGGTAACGGTATACATCCACCCATTGTTCGGCCCCCATGGCTATCTTTTTGTCCAAACGTTTGCCAAAACGGCCCTCCACCACATGGGCTTCCTGTAGGCCAAAGCTATCACAGGTGCGAATAATGGCACTGGTGTTGTGCATCTGGAATACATCCTCTATGGCTATGGTCAGGAATTTGGTGCGATGCTGTAATACCTCCAAAAACCGCTGCTTCCGATCCTCGGTAAGGAAAGTCTCCAAATATGCCAACAGATCCTGGTTAAACATAATTTCCAAGATAGGAAAAATTGGAATTTATAGGGGTTTTGTATTGGATTTGGGGGATAAGGGTGTATTTTTCGTTCACAGAACCAAGTTGGCCACAAGTATGAATAAAGCCTTTCTTACCAAAATCTTATTACTATCATTTTTGCATTTTTTCAGTTGTAGTAAGGAAATAAAAAGTAAATCGGATTATTCAGCTTTTGAACAAGGGACTGATTGGGACTCTAAAAATCTTGTTGGGAAAGTTAAGTCTATCACGCTTTATAAAGCGACTTATCTAGGAACCGGTGGGGTAAGGACTAGGGAACCGATAAAAACTTTCAGGGAGGAGTTTACGGAATTTGGTTCGACAAAAAGAACGGAGTACTATGACAATTTTGGCAATTTGAGTCAAACTACAATAAACGAATTTGATGAAAATCAGTTTTTTATAAAGTCCCTAACTACACATTATTTTCGTCCTCATAAATCACTGATGACAATTGAACATGACACTATAAACAATTTGGCTATACGCAATGTTATAATCAATGACACCATTAACTTTAAATACATTGACGAATATGACCAAAATGAACAACTCATAAAACAGACGAGTATTGAAAATAGTGATACGATTGTATGGACTGCAAAACAAAAGTTCGATGGGAAAAACCGTTTAATTTTCAAAGAAGTTTTACCTTCAAATGATGATGAGCCCCAAATATATAGTTACAAATATGACACCTCAGGAAATATAGTAGAAAGTATTAACGGCAACAGTCAAATGAAGTTCAAGTCTATCTCAAAGTACAAAGGAAAAACTTTAACTGTACGGACCGATTACATCATAAGTGCTGACACAATAGAACATCTTCAGGAAATTACAGAATATGATGAGCGTACCAACCCTGTAATTCTAAAAATATATGAGAATTCAGAATTAAATCGGGAATTCAAAAACAAATACCTATTGGACGATAGAGGTAACTGGATTAAGAAAATTGTCTCCCTAAAAGAGCATTTTGCGGGCTCAAAAAAATTCACTCCAGCCTACGTAGAGACTCGGGAAATTGAATATTGGAAATAAATATCCGTGGCTAACAAAGGCTATAATACATAACAACAATCTGTTAACTTCAAACCTACGAACCGCTCTTTTCCTATATTTAGCAACACAAACCCAACACCATGAAAAAAAACTATACCCTCCTTGTTTACTTTTCCTTTTTATTGACGGTTTCCGCGCAAAAAACGGAAAAAGATTCGCTTTCGGTACCGGAACCAAAGTCTTTTGTAAGCAACCACCAGATCACCAATGGGGGTACATTGATCAAATACCAAACCGTAGCCTCGGAGACCTATCTCAAAAACAAATCTGGGGAACCTGTGGCGTCCCTCTGGTCAGTGGCTTATGTGCAAATGGGAACCCCCGACACCACCAAACGGCCAGTTTCCTTTGTATTTAATGGTGGTCCTGGATCAGCTTCCGTGTGGTTGCACATGGGGATGTTCGGGCCGCAATTGGTAAAGGTAGACTCCGATGCCACAGTGGATGATGGAGCCGCGCCCTACACCTTGGTCACCAACACTAACGGCATTTTGGACCTCACGGATCTGGTCTTTATCGACCCCGTGGGCACGGGCTACAGCAAAGTCGTCGGAAAAGGCAAAGTGGAGGATTTTTGGGGACTTACGGAAGATGCGAATTCTGTGGCGCAGTTCATACGGCAATGGATCACCGAAAACAACCGTTGGCTTTCCCCAAAATACATCATTGGCGAAAGTTTTGGAACCACACGGGCCGTTGGAGTGGCCCATGCCCTGGAAGGCGGCGGTCAGGATATGGCCTTGAACGGACTGATCCTCATTTCACAAGCGTTGGATTATGCGGGCTCCACTTCTGACCATAACAATATTACCTCGTACCTCACCTATCTGCCCAGTATGGCCGCCACGGCCTGGTACCATAAAAAAGCGGGACAAGGCAAGACCTTGGAAGCTTTTGTGGAGGAGTGCCGGAATTTTACCTACAACACCTATGCCCCAGCACTTTACAAGGGTTCGCTGTTAACCGATACCGAGAAAGACAAGATTGCCGGGCAACTCAGCCAATTTATGGGATTGGACAAAGCATATATTTTAAAATCGAACTTGAGGGTGTTGGTGCCCCGTTACCAAAAACAGCTCCTCGCCGATAAAAACCTTGTTGTTGGGCGCTTGGATGGACGTTTTATGGGCAACGAAGTGGACAAGTTATCCGATGGACCGCATCTTGGAGATCCTTCCAGTTATCAGATCAGTTCGGCTTATACGGCCGCATTGAACCATTATTTTGCCTCGGCACTGAAGGTAAAAATGGACAGACCTTACCTCACCGGCAATGACGCCATTTATGAAAAATGGAATTGGAAACCGGTGCCCAAAGGGCAAGGTTGGGAGCCTTCCTATGTGAATGTGTCCCAAAAACTGAGCGAAACCATGCGAAGAAACACGGGCATGAAGGTCATGGTGGCCAGTGGGTACTACGATTTGATTTGTCCTTTTTTCGATGGGGAATATACCTTCTCCCGAAACGGTATCGAATGGGATAAAATACAGATGTTCTATTATGAAGCGGGCCATATGATGTACACCCACGAACCCGACCGAATTAAACTAGCCAAAGATGTTCGGGCGTTTTTGTCGAATTAAATTGGTAATGGAAAACTAAAAAGTAATTCTAAACAAAATAATCAGCCATAAAATGGAGAAGCTAATATGCCCTTCCTGTAAAAAGGAATATTTGGAAAAAATAGACACTTGCAGCAATTGCAACTTCCCATTTAACGGCACTGAAAAAGAAAAAGCAATACACATCGGCCAGTTTATCAACAAAAAAGGAGTTCTCTTTGATTCTGCCGATTCAATAGGGAAAAGTCAAAAAATACTTTATGCCATTACCCTTTTTAATGTTGTTGCGATCACAGTTCGAATCTTTATGAATGGCTTGTATTGGCCAGAGCTTCTTCAAAATGGAATAATCACTTTGATACTCTTTTTATGCGCCTTCTTTTTGAAGCGGAACCCAATATTGTTGACTCTAATTCCTCTAGTCCTATTGATTGGCGTTTATACGCTAAACTCCCTTATTGACCCAAATACGCTTTTAAGGGGAATTTTCATCAAACTAATAATCATAGGAAGTTTATGCTACAGCATTTACCTCATAAAAAGTGCAGATAGGTTTAAAAGAAAATATGGGGTTGATAAATAATTGAAAATGGAAAAAAAGAAAGTCGTAGTCCTTACCGGTGCCGGCATGAGCGCCGAAAGCGGCCTTAAAACGTTTCGGGATGCAAACGGATTATGGGAAGGACACGACGTGATGCAGGTAGCCTCGCCCCAAGGTTTTGCCCGAAACCCGGAATTGGTATTGGAATTTTACAACCAGCGGAGAAGACAGCTCTTGGAGGTTTCCCCAAATGCGGGGCATCATGCCTTGGCATCGCTGGAAAAACATTTTGAGGTAAGCGTAGTGACCCAAAACGTGGACAATCTACACGAACAGGCCGGAAGTTCCCATGTGGTGCATTTGCATGGCGAATTGTTCAAAGTGCGGAGCACTGTGGATGAAAATTACATTCTGGATTGGCAACACGATCTCGTGCTGGGCGATGTGGATAAAAATGGCTATCAACTACGTCCCCATATTGTCTGGTTTGGGGAAATGGTCCCCATGATGGTAACCGCTATGCGGATAACCCAACAGGCCGATATTTTGATCATTGTGGGCACTTCCATGCAGGTGTATCCCGCCGCGGGATTGATCAACTATGCCCCACAGCAGACGCCCATCTATTTTATCGACCCAAGGCCTACGATAAGTTCTTCGGATTTTTTCAATCTCACGGTCATTTCCGAAACCGCTGCGGAGGGTGTGCCTACTCTTGTTGATCGGCTATTTGATACAATGATCTAGTCTTTTTGGCCCAATCCATCAAGGCTTTTTTCTGATTCTGGGTCAATCTCGCCTCTTTGTGGGTCCAGGTATATTCCTTCAAGGGCATTTCACCTTCCTCTACCTCTTCCACCAGTTCTTCCAATTTGTGATCCTTCTTTTTGGCCGAGTAATTTTCCCAATCCGAAAAATCCAAATGCTCCTTGCCCTCCCTCACATGGTTGTCCAGCCAGTAGGAAATTGGCGCAATATTGTTGTGCCATGGGTAGGTGGTGTTTGCACTGTGGCAATCATAGCAGGTGATCTCCAAAATCTTTTTCACCTCAGTATTGGGTCGGGTCTCCGTTTCAAAAGCGGCCACATAGTTCCCTTCAGCTAGATTTTTCTCGGGGCGGTAAAACTGCATCCCCACAAGAATCACCAACAATACAATTGCTATTTTTTTTGTTACTTTCATCACTCCGGCGTTTGAATAAAAATACGATTTTGTGACCGAAGCACAGCTACATATTACACTAAATTCTGGTAGGCTTTCCAAGGCACAGGTGGACCGACTTGTGGCCCAGCTGATACAACAACCGGAGTTGGTGTCACCACTGCTACAGGAGATCCTTTTGGAGGATAAGGAAGGAACTTTCAATGCCAGTTGGAGCTTTAGGCACCTGATGCAAAAAAAACTGGAGTATCTATTGCCTTTTTTCAACACGTTCACCGAAATGCTGGAAACGTTAAAGTCAGAAGCTACCATTCGTGCCATGGCCTGTGTCTGCGAGATGGTTTGCATCGCTTACTTCAAAAAGAAGGATTCTGCCTTCCAAAAGAACATTACGGACGAACAACTGGAAAAAATTATGACCTCCTGCTTTGATTGGCTCATCAGTCCCATGAACATGGCGCCCAAGGTCTTTTCCATGACAAGCCTTTACTATCTAGGGATGAAATTTGATTGGGTACATCCCGAATTGCGGCAGGTTTTGGAGGACACCTATCCCGCGGGAACCGTAGGCTATCAAAACCGAGCCAAAAAAACACTGGACAAGTTGGCCCGATTAGGGCGCTAAACTCTTAGAGTTTAAGTATCTTTGAAGCTTTCAAATTGTTGATGCCAATGTCCCTAAGCCAACTCAACGCCATTTCACCCATTGATGGCCGATATAGAAACAAAACTGAGGCCCTTAAAAACTATTTTTCCGAGGAAGCGCTGATCAAATATCGCATTCAGGTTGAAATAGAATATTTCATTGCGCTTTGTGAGATTCCGCTTCCGCAGTTGGCTGATTTTGATGCCAAAAAGTTCTCGGAACTTCAAAAAATCTACCTTGATTTTTCATCGGAGGACGCCAAAGTCATCAAAGAGATTGAAAAAACCACCAACCACGATGTGAAGGCCGTTGAGTATTTCATCAAACAACGTTTTGATGCCTTAGGACTGGAAAAGCACAAGGAGTTTATCCACTTTGGATTGACTTCGCAGGATATCAACAATACAGCCATTCCCTTGTCTATCAAAGAGGCCATGAACGATGTTTATGTGCCCTTATATTTTGAGGTTTTTGAAAAATTGAAGGAACTGGCCAAGGAATGGGAAAATATCCCCATGCTGGCACGAACTCATGGGCAGCCTGCCTCCCCCACCCGTTTGGGCAAGGAAATCGAGGTTTTTGTGGAGCGCTTGAAGGAGCAGTTCAACTTGTTGAATGATATTCCCAGTGCGGCCAAGTTTGGGGGTGCCACCGGAAACTACAACGCCCACAAAGTGGCCTATCCCAACATAGACTGGAAAGCCTTTGGAAAGCAGTTTGTGCAGGAAAAACTGGGGTTGTACCACTCCTTCCCCACCACACAGATTGAGCATTACGACCATATGGCTGCCCTGTTTGATGGCCTAAAGCGCATCAATACCATCTATATTGATCTGGACCGGGATATCTGGACCTATATTTCCATGGATTACTTCAAACAAAAAATCAAAAAAGGCGAAGTGGGTTCGTCGGCCATGCCGCATAAGGTGAATCCCATCGATTTTGAAAATTCCGAAGGAAATTTGGGCTTGGCCAATGCCCTATTTGAGCATTTGTCCGCCAAATTGCCTATTTCTAGATTACAACGTGATTTAACAGATAGCACGGTACTCCGAAATGTGGGTGTTCCGTTTGCGCATACCATGGTAGGATTTTTATCCACGCTGAAAGGCTTGAACAAATTGGTGTTGAACCAGGAGAAGTTTGAACAGGATCTCGAAAACAACTGGGCCGTGGTGGCCGAAGCCATCCAGACCATTTTACGAAGGGAAGGCTATCCCAATCCCTACGAAGCCCTAAAGGGCTTGACACGAACCAACGAAAAAATCACCCAAAAGGCCATCGCGGATTTTATTGAAACCTTGGAGGTTTCCGGTGCCATCAAACAGGAGCTTAAAAAAATAACCCCAGCGAATTATACGGGGGTGTAGTTGTGATACGGGTGGTACTCTCGGCTATGAGTAGTTGCGTGGGTTCGTACTTAACTTTGCAAGTACACACCAAATGAAAATCCTCGCGGATTTTAAAAAGTAGGCTAGAACAAGCAAGTTACTTGTAGCCATCGTTTATGTTATGCTGAGCTTTTTCAATTCGGCATAAATCGGTTAAATGATTGCCAATATTTATCTTTATAAATATCAAAGTCTAGCGATATTTTATTTTGATATTCTTTTTTTATTTTGTGAAATACTTTTGATGGTTTTCTAAACTCGATACAGGCAAAGTAAACTTCTCTAACTGAATCTGCCGTCTGTCTTCCAATGTTTAAATAGCCATCCGAATCCTTTAATTCAGCCATTATTTTTTCCTCAATTTCATTCAGAAGTTGATAGGTCGATTCATTTGGCATTCCATTGTTGTTTTTCCCATCATATTTGATTTCCATTACTGCAATCCAAGGATGAGATGCTTTACTATCCCAATTCAGCAAATCCGAATTTACCACAGCAAGTAACGGCAGTCCATTTTTCAGAGTAGCTTCAAGTCCAGAATAATTGTCATTCTCCGTGTTATGTCTGAAACCTTTATATTTTTCCACAAACTCTTTTTCTCTCCAAATCAAAAAGTCATTTAGTTTTTCTAATGGGATTAATTCAGATTTAGCATCTTTTGAATTAATGATGTCGACATTGTCAATTGTGGTTACGGAATTTAGTTCGCCAAGAGAATTGTCCAAAGCGAGGTAAACTCCGTTAGTCATAATAGCTCTATTTTCTTCATTAAAATCTTTGTGTGCAATTGTAATGTCGATTTCATCTGGCATTTGTTTATGGTCAGTTGAATAAAAGCTCATTTTACTTTCGTCAAATTTATAACCGTCCATTTCTATTCCATACTGGTTTAAGCCTGATGGTTGTTTGTGTGCTGTAATTTTCCAATTATTCATTTTTGGTGCAGAATCCACCAATTCCTCAACAAACACTATATTTTTGATTACACCATCTGCGGTTAAAATCAATTCTGCTGTATTATCGTCATACATTCCAGCAAGAAACCAAAATCCATCTTTCAGCTCATTCAGTTTCGGTGCAAGTTTGTCAAAAAATACTTTATTGATATTGCCTTGGTCTTTTAGAACTTTATGGAATTTCTTTTCATTCTGTTCAAACCATTTCCAAAAGTCATAGTATGAATTTATCGGTTCCTCTTTTGTATTAAATATTGATTTTAAAAAACTCATTCTAATTTTATTTGGTTTGTGGTTTTCGTCTTGCACATAATGTTAAGGATATGATTCGTATTTAAATGAATTATATCGACCAGTAAATGAATTTAGCGTTTTTCGCCTAAAAATTCAAGATGTAATCATTGGGACATTCCTTGGTATCAACGAACGCCCAATTGCTTGTTGAAAATCATAGAAAAACACCCTAAAGTCCCCTCAAGGGGACAGTTGAGCCTGTCATTTCGAAATGAAATGCGAAGCATTGATTGAGAAATCTGCTTTTGGGATTTCTCAGTCGCAGGCTTCTTCGAAATGACATAGAGCTGGGCAGGTAGTTGGAAACACCAAAAAAAAGGCAACTCCCGTTGCCCTTTTTATTGATAGTCCTATTTCAAAATTTATTCGACATGTATCCGAAGTCGGGTTAAATATTCCGTAAAATCACCATTCCCGATGGATGTCCTTAAAGTAATTTCCACTATTTCAATTCCTTGATAATCCTGTTCAGGAATAAACACATACGCTAGTCCTCCCAGTTCATCATCCATCAAAATTTCACTGGTACTATATGATTTAGCTTGTTTTGTGATGCTGTATCCACCTTCAACAGGTCTATTTCCAAGAAAATGTCGTAGCTCTTGGCTTGGTGTAATATTGAGTTCCACAACAGTAACTGGAATATCGTTTTCATTATTACAGGAAACGACCAAAAGAACACATATCATAAAAAAGAATAACCTCATAACATTCATATTTGCCTCGAATATTAATACAGTGCCCGCAATGCGGTTACATCAAAATTGCTGAATTCCCCATCCGTAAAGAAATTAAAACAGGATAGAAAAACAGAATCCATATCTACATTCACCTGTGCTGGAGTACCTGGTATATGAATAGCACCAACTCCTGCATTTCCTTCATTGCCACCAGAGTTGCAGGATATTGCCCGATTAAAAAAGTCAGTATGCCTCATCCCCAAACAATGTCCAATTTCGTGAGTGGCCACATGTTCATTAACGTTTATTGATTCATTGTTTGTAGCCATGTTTATTCTTACTTGACTGCCTGGATTCCCAGAACTTGGAAAAACAGCACTTCCACCTGGTTCATTGCTTCCACTACCATTGTGGATAACAACATTGATGCCTGGAGTGTAAAGCGGCCAAGACTCTTGTAAAGTACGTATAGTATAAAAATTTAATTCAAATCGTACAGCCAAATTTAAGTCGTTGTAATTATTAACTGCCTGAATCAATCCCTCGGCAACACGATCCATGTTTTGGAAATAAAAAAAATTGATAGCTTTGATTTCTATAGTTCTCACCCCATTATTTACAGTTACCAGATTAGTTGTGCGATACTGTGCAAACGGGTCGCTTCCTATACTAATACTTGCCTGAATACTTCTCTTGTTATCTTCTAAATTCCCAAACATATCATTCTCACTTATATACACATCCTTTCCAATTTCATAGATTTTTGAGACTTCTCCTGTTCTCGTGTCCCTAGAATTGAAGGCGCGCACATATTCTCCTACAAATCCTTCTTTTTGAAAAGATTCCAATTCTTTTTTTGACATCTTATAATCATCAATTAATTGAAGTTCTTTGTAATCATTGAATAAATCATTTAGGTCTTGTTCTGAGAGCAGGTCCTCATCCTCTCTCATTTCGGTAGTACATGCCAATAAGGTAAACATGGCAAGAAGTACCATAACTTTGGTTAAGTTTTTCATTTTGCAGCTTTAAAGATTACTATATGATTTGGGGTTAGCTGCAATCTTACCTTAAAAGTAAGAAAATTGTTTCTAAATTATGGTTCCAATAAAAGGGTAAAATAACTTTAAACAAAAAAGGGCAACTCCCGTTGCCCTTTCTATCGTTGATTGATCGATGATTATCCTTTTAAAAATGCTCCTATTTCTCCCAGTCCCTCGCCTTTATAGTCAGACTTTTGAATCGCCTGCATCAGTTGCACAATATGGGCAGGGTTCATGTTCTTGCCCAACACCCGTACCAAGGCAAAACCTTTGTCCTTGCTATCTCCATAAATGATGACCTCATCTATGGCATCTTCCTCGCCCAAATACTTGATCACTCCTTTGCCATACTGCGAATTGATCTTCATCAGTTCCACAAAATCATCGCCTTTCAAGATTTCCTTTACCTTCTTCTTCTCTATTTCGTACTCCGCGGCATTGTCAGCATTCTTTTTAAAGGCCAACAGGTTGAATTTCCGCAAAGATTCCACGGCTTCCTTTTGTGTGGGTGTCAAATCCACCGCATCCATTTTCAGGATACTCGCCGGAACGTCTATGGATATGAAATTGGGGTTCTCGGAATTGTCCACATAGTATTCCTGCAAACTCTGCTGCGAGGAACAGGAAGCCAGAAGCACCGCCCCGGCCACCAAAATGCTTTTTATGATATATTTCATCTGTACTTTTTTGGTTGATGTTACTCTTTATCCAATTTCTCCAATCCTTTGTGGAGCTTCATCTTGTTGGTCAATGTTCCCACTTTGGTCAAATCGATGTCGCCGGTCATGGTCAACAGAACCGTTTCCATGTTATGACTTGAATGATGGCTTTTTGCATCATCGATCCCTGTTACGAACATCAGCAATTCTTCCACATGGTCATCATCCTTACCTTGCCTGACGTAAAATTTCACATGGGTATCCCCGTCCTTCACCTTCATCAACTCATCAAGTCTGGATGACTGTACATATTGTGCCATAGTGGCGGCCATATCTGCGGCAGCCCCTTCATCTTCCGATAGGAAAATCTTGATGTTGTCAATGCTCTTTGCCATCTGGATGAAATCTTTGCTCTCCTGATCATCATCATGTTCCATCATTATTGCCGCAATGTGCAGCATTCCCTTGTTGATGGTCACCGAACCTATCCCTTCAGAATCCTCAAACTTGTCGAATATGGATTGTGAGGTCCCTAAAAAGGGGGCACAGATCAATACCATTAAGATCAATAGTTTTTTCATGGCTCCTTAGTTTCCTTTTTTGCCCGCTTCGTTCAATTCTTTGGGCAGGTTCATTTTTTTGGTCAATGAATTGATCTTGTTCAGATTAATGTCACCGGTCAAGGATAGCAATACGGTCTCAAATTTTCTGCCATCGGCCTCCACTTCCTTCAAATCGGTGACCAACATCAACAGCTCGCTCACATGATCATCATCCCTACCTTGCTTGATGTAAAACTTTACATTGGCATCCTTATCCTTCACGCGCATCAGTTCTTCCATTTTAGAGGATTTTAGGTAACTGTCGACGGAAGATTTCATATCCGCACTAATTTTTTCGTTGTCCGTGGTGAACACCTTCAAACTTTTAAGGCTACTGGCAATTTCCATAAAGTCCCTAGCCTCAGGGTCATCCACCTCCACATCTATCTTTGCCAATAGGTTGAACATGCTTTTGTTCACCACCACCGAGGTTACCTCATCGAGGTCTTCGTATTTATCAAACAGCGATTGTGAAAATCCCGAAAGTGGCAATACGGCGATCAAAAAGATCAAAATATTCCTTTTCATTTTTTACGATTTTAATTGTTGTTGTAAATTTTTTGTTTTGCCGCTTCAAACTCTTGTAAATAGGCTACTTTTTCCGTGCCCCTTCCAAAATTCTCCGCCAAGAGCTCAAAGGCTTTTTTGGTTTCATTGTAGGCATACTCTGCCTGTTTTCTCTCTTGGTACTGATTACCAAAATAGATGCCAAAGGTCAAAACTGCCACTGCTGCAACGGAAAGCCACTTGTAATAGTTTACTCTAGGTTTTAATGGAACCTGCTTGGTGTACCTTTCTTCCTTGGCGATGGAAAAATAGTTGAACAGAGGTTTATACTGCACAAGATGTGTTGCCACATTTTCTTGTGAAAAATACGCTCCCAGTGTCCTTTCCTCGGCCACTGTTGTAGTGCCCTCGAAATATTTTTCCAATAATTTTTCTATGTTATCCAATTCCATAGCTATGCTTTTTTAACAATTCGTCCCTTACTGCTTTTCGTGCCCTTGACAATGTTACCCGCACTGCTGTGGGTTTCATGTCCAACAGGTCACATATTTCTTCAAATTCGTACTGCTCCACATCCCTTAGTTGCAATACCATTTTTTGCTGTTCCGGCAACTCCTTCATGATCCTTTCCATCCACTGTATGCTATCCTCGGCTTCCAATTGGCGTTGCAGGGATATGTTCTCATCCGTATAATTGCTGTGCACCAATTTTAGGTTGCCCGCTTGTTTGGATTTCAATCGGTCCAAACAAAAATTCTTGGTCATGGTCATGGCAAAGGCCTCTACATTTTTGTACTCTCCCATGGACTCGTTCTTTGACCACAGTTTCAGCAAAATTTCCTGCGTGGCGTCCTCTGCTTCCTCCTTGGAGACCAACAAGCGTTTGGCCAGTCGGTAGAGCTTGTCCTTAAAGGGCATCACCACATTTAAAAATTCAGCCTGTTTCATTGGTTGTCTTAGTTGTTTGAGGTCATGTTTCCCGACCTACATTATCACGACGACACATATCGAATTTTGTTACAAAAAATTTGTATTCTGCTTTAATGTACCTATTTTGTACAGCAAAATTGTCAGAATTTAGAAAATTTACCGCCTAACTTACCAACCTCTTTTTTTTATAATTTGGAATGAAAATTGAGGCATCCAGTAAAAACTTAGCTATGAAAAAATATATTCTTCTGTTCCTAGGGCTTTCCTTGTTCGTTTCGTCCTGTAGCAATGATGATGGACCAAATGTTCCGACCGATATTGTTGTACAAAACTTTATGTGGCGCGCCATGAACCTCTGGTATTTTTGGCAGGGCGATGTTGCCGACCTTGCCGATGACAGATTTTCCACCAATGAGGAATTCAACCAATTTTTGAAACAGACCCCCGATCCCGAGGAGTTTTTCTTTGATGTGCTTTTGTTCAACGAGGATCGCTTCAGTTTTTTGAATGAGGACTATAAGGAATTGGTCAACAACCTTTCCGGTGTGTCCAAAAGCAATGGACTGGAGTTTGGTTTGGTAAAATTCTCTGCAAGTGACGATGTCTTTGGTTATGTCCAATATATCGTGCCCAATTCCAATGCCTCCACAAAAGCCATTGCCAGGGGTGATATTTTTACCCGGGTGGACGGCCAACAGCTTACCGTGAACAATTATATAGACCTTCTGTTTGGGGACAATGACAGTTATACTTTGGGGATGGCCGATATAAATGGTTCCAATATTGTCGACAATGATACGGAAGTAAGCCTGACCAAGGTTGAAAACCAAGTGGAAGATCCCATTTTGGTGGCTACCACCTTGAACATCAATGGCACTAAAATAGCATACCTAATGTACAACAGGTTCTTGAGCAGTTTTGATGAAGACCTCAATGATGCCTTTGCCCAATTTAAGATCGACGGGGCCACCGAGCTTGTGCTGGATATGCGGTACAACCCAGGAGGTTCAGTAAACACATCGCGTTTATTGGCCAGTATGATCTATGGCACCAATACCAACGAACTCTACATTAGACAACGATGGAACGACAAAATCCAATCCCAACTGAGTACGTCCCAATTGGAGGACTATTTTGCGAACAGTACAGGTTCCAGCGCCATCAACACCTTGAACCTGGACAGGGTATACGTTCTGGCCACCAACAACTCCGCTTCTGCCAGTGAATTGGTCATGAACGGTCTGGATCCTTATGTGGACGTCATACATATTGGCGAGACCACCCGCGGCAAGAACGAGTTTTCCATTACCTTGGTGGATCTTCCCGGCAACGACTATGTCTATTCCGCATCCAAGCAAAATGAGATAAATCCTGAAAATAGTTGGGGATTGCAGCCCTTGGTGGGCAGAAATGAAAATGCCGATGGATTTTACGATTATACCAGTGGCTTGGTCCCCGATATTGTTCTGGAAGAGGATTTGACCAATCTCGGCGTTCTGGGAGATCCCAATGAGCCCTTGCTTGCCAAGGCCATAGAAGAGATAACCGGCATATCCGGAAAAAGGGACTTTACGGTACAAATGCCGGCTAAATCCTTTACAAGTTCTCGGGTGCATACCCCTTTGAAAGACAATATGTACCTTGACAAACCATTGAACATCCATTTTTAAGCATAAAAGAGCGGCCTAGGCCGCTCTTCTTTATAGGTTGAGGTTCAATCCAATCCGAAAATTTCTGCCCCGGGTGGTAAACCCAAGGATTTCGGTGTAATCCTCGTTCAACAGATTCTCGGCATCCACAAATATCTTGAGCCTATTGGGAATCACTTCATGCCCAAGATAGAGGTTTATCAGGGAAAAGGAATCCAAGGTAACATCGGTGAACGTATTGAAGTCTGTATCCAATCGCTTCCCCGTAAAGGCATAACCAAGGACAAGATTTGTTCTGTCGCACAGTTGATAGGCCATGGACAGATTGGCCTTGTGTTTTGGGATACGGATGGCATTGTCCCCTTTTCTTTCAGTAAAGGTATAATTGGCATCCACGCTCCATTTTGCATCTGGTTTCCATGATGCCTCAACCTCCAACCCATTGGCATTGATCTCATCGGATACATTGATGCTCATAAAATTTTGGTCAAAACCAATGGTATTCTTCTCATTTCGGTCAAAATAGACCGCACTTGCCCTAAATTGATTATTGACCTTATATTCCAATCCTCCTTCCAAAGTACGGTTTTCCTCAGGCTCCAAATTGGGATTGGCTCCAAAATCCCCGAACAATTGGGTCAGGTTTGGGGTAATATACGATGTGGCATACGTTCCCAACAGTTTCACATAGCCTTGGGTGGTGGAAAACACATAGGACGGATTTAGATTATAGACCACGTGGTTACCGTATTCGGAATGGTGGTTCAATCGGGCACCAACGTTTAGGTTCAGCCCAAAATCGGACACGTATACCACATTGGCATAGGGATCCACAATACTAAAGTCTGCCTCGTTGGACAATGCAGCCTCATCCCTGATGTAGTTCACACCCAAAACCGTATGCCATCTTTCACCAAACACATACTTATTGTACAGGTCCATGACCCAATTGTTACCCTTAAAACTACTCTCACCAAAGGTGTCCATGGAATTTGTTTCGTATTCAGTAAAAGCGGCATTGATGTGGACGGAGCCTATGCCATAGGTGTAAGATGAGGCCAAACCCGCTCTTTTTTGGTCGCTTATCCCAAAGTTGGGGGCTTCGGCGAAAGAGGCGTCATATTCATTGCGATATTTGGTCTGATTTCCATAAACGGCCACTTCAAAATCCTTTGAAATGTGATATCCCAACCTCAAATTGGTGCTGAATTGCGAAAATACATCCTCCTCATTCTCGGGGGTCACTGCTGCTGAAAGCCCACTTTTATGGCGATTGGAAAAATCAACGGCATAATAGAATTTGTCCAAGGTACCATTGACCAAAACCGCGTTGGTGAAACTTCCCAAGTTATAGTTTTGATCTTCAACGGTCTGGTTGGTCCCCACACTGGATTGAAAATTGGCTGCAATTTTTTCTTGGGAGCTTTTCTTTGTGGTGATATTGATCACAGCGGTGGCCGCATTGGTCCCATAAAGAGTACTGGCCGCACCCTTTATAATCTCAATGGATTCCACCGTCGACGTAGAAATCAATCGCAGATCGTATTCCTGCGAAAATGTGGACGGGTCCGAAACCCTGACCCCATCAATGATTACCAAGGCCTGCTTTCCGCGGCCGCCTCGGGCAAAAACACCCAACACATCGCCGTCCCTACCGCGGCTTCCGGCAATTTCAATCCCACTCTTGGTGTTGATGATCTCTGCCAAGGTCCTTCCTTGGTTTCGTTCCAATTCCTCAGCGGTAATTTTAATCACTGTTTTACCGGAATTTTCACGTTTCAATTCAAATTTTGAATCGCTTACCACCACCTCCTGTAGCTGGTGCAGTGGAACAGAATCGCTCTGCTGTTCCTGGGCGGACAATCCCATGCCCACCAAAAAGGTGGTGCATACCCATGCATAATTTTTGTTCATTTCGTTTACGAGAATAAACGGGAGTATAGTATGATTTCCATACGTAAACTTTTATCCCGAAAGTTTAACATTGTTTGTTTGAATTTGGCAGGTCTCCTGACTTGTTGTATGTTGTTTCACCTTCCCATCCAAATGTCGGACAGTGGCATAGCAGAAAACAACATCCCTAAATGGGGTGCCAAACAAGTTTGGCACAAACTTACAGTTGCGGGAACAGTTCCGGATTTGCACCGGATTCCCTTTTAATCACACGAAAAAACCTCGTGCGAACCAAAATTCAACGCGAATGTAATCATTCTGTTTAATCTTTTTTGGCAAAAGTTAAATAATCTTACTTTTGGGTCTATGGCAAAAAAACAGCTTTCAAGATTCCTATTTTTAACATTGATCCTTACATACCTGGTAGGTTGCGGTGAGAAAAAGAAGCCACTTCCCATTCCGGAAAGCACTGTAGAAACGAACATCCAATATGCCAAGGGTTTTACCATCCAAAAGCATAACGATTTCACGGTCATAGAAGTTACTTCGGCATGGCCAGGTTCAGAAACCCATTTCAAGTACGCGCTGGTTCCCAAAGAAAAATTGGCCGTGATTACGTTACCAAATCACACATATGATGCCATCGTTGCGGTACCTGTTGAAAAGTTGGTGGTTACTTCCACTACGCACATTCCTTCCTTGGAAGCTTTGGGTGTTTTGGAGGCGGTGGTAGGGTTTCCCGGCACGGATTTCATTTCATCTCCTGAAGCCAGAAAGCTGGTGGATAAGGGTCAAATCAAAGAGCTCGGGGCCAATGAAAACATCAATACGGAAATTGTGCTGGAACTGAATCCAGATTTGGTGATGGGATTTGGCATCAACGATACCAATAAGGCTTATGAGACCTTGAAACAATCGGGCATTCCAGTGGTATATAATGGCGATTGGGTGGAGCAGACGCCATTGGGAAAAGCCGAGTGGATCAAATTTTTTGCGCCTTTTTTCCAAAAAGAAGCCGAAGCGGAACATATTTTCTCCGACATCGAACAATCCTACCAAGAAGCCAAAAAAGTGGCCAAAAAATCCATGGAAAGACCAACGGTAATCACGGGTGGGCTCTATAAAGACGTATGGTATGTTGCCGGTGGGAAAAGTTGGGTGGCCCAGTTTTTGGAAGATGCCAATGCGGACTACATTTGGGCCGATACCGATAATAATGGCAGCATAGGTCTCAGTCTGGAAGCTGTTTTGGAAAAAGGCCAGCATGCGGAATATTGGCTCAATCCTTCCATGCACACCTCGTACCAAGAATTGGAGAATGCCAATGTGCACCATCGCCAGTTTGAGGCTTTTGCCCAACGAAAAATATATTCCAATGCCATTAAAAAAGGTGCCAAAGGAGGGTTGCTCTTTTATGAATTGGCCCCCCAACGTCCTGATTTGGTGCTAAAGGATTTGATTTCAATCCTGCATCCCGGACTGTTGCCGGGGTATGAACCCCATTTCTTAATGCCACTGCAATAGATGCTTTCATCAAAATCATACCGCGTCTCTTTTGTGCTGATCTTTATGGCGGTAGTGCTCGCATGGTTATTGAATGTGAGTTCCGGTTCGGTTTCCATTCCCTTTGCAGACACAATCGCTGTGCTGTTTGGTGGGCAGGCCAACGTGGAATCTTGGCAATACATCATCTGGAACTATCGAATTCCCAAGGCATTTACCTCCGTTTTGGTGGGTGGCGGACTCGCTTTGAGCGGCCTATTGATGCAAACCCTGTTCCGCAATCCACTAGCGGGACCCTTTGTGTTGGGCATAAGCTCTGGAGCTAGCTTGGGTGCTGCATTACTGCTATTGGGAGCTTCCCTATTTTCAGGACTTGCCTCATTTTCATTACTTGGTGATTTTTCTTTGGCCATTGCCGCCAGTATTGGGAGTTTTTTGGTTTTGCTGGTAGTCATGGTGGTTGCCCAACGAATCAAGGATACCATGGCCTTATTGATCATTGGATTGATGTTTGGCAGTATTACCTCTGCCTTGGTGAGCGTACTGGCCTATTTTTCCAGTGCCGAAAACCTTCAGCGGTTCATCTTTTGGTCGTTTGGGAGTGTTGGAAACTTATCTGGCCAACAAGTACTTTTGTTGATGGGAATAGTATTGTTGGGTTTTTTGTTGAGTGTCCTATCCATAAAATCCTTGAACGCCTATCTTTTGGGAGAACATTATGCGCAAAGTTTGGGGGTCTCGCTTCAAAAATCCAGATTGATGATCATTGTTGCCACGGGTCTGTTGGCAGGGGGCGTCACCGCTTTTGCAGGGCCCATTGCATTTGTGGGATTGGCCGTCCCCCACCTTACCCGACAAATTTTTGATACTATGGAGCATCGGATTCTGATTCCCGCCGTGTTTTTGTACGGTGCCATCCTGATGCTGTTATGTGATACTTTGGCCCAATTGCCCAATTCGGCCAATGTACTGCCCATCAATGCCATTACCTCCATTGTAGGTGCCCCCGTGGTCATTTGGCTGTTGGTTCAGAAACGTAAAATGATCTTTTGATGCCACAACCGAAAGAACCCATATTAACTGTAAAAGAGCTGGCCATTGGATATAGATCCAAAGTAGTGTCCAAAAATATCAGTTTCTCATTGGAGCCTGGAGTACTGTGCGGTATTGTGGGCATCAATGGTATCGGAAAATCCACGCTTTTAAGGACATTGGGCGGATTTCAACCCAAATTGGGCGGGACCATCACCTTACACCAAAAAAGATTGGAAAGCTATTCCCAGCCGCAATTGGCCAAAGAACTCAGTGTGGTGCTTACCGAACAACCGGCTTCCAAAAACCTTACAGTACAAGAATTGATAGCCTTGGGCCGCCAACCCTATACCAACTGGCTGGGCAACCTATCACAACGGGACAAGGATTACATTCAACAGAGTTTGGATGCCTTTTTGCTCAATGACCTGCGCCATAACAAATGCCACGAACTCAGCGATGGGCAGTTGCAACGGGTACTTATTGCCCGGGCCATGGCCCAGGACACTCCATTGATCCTGCTGGATGAACCCACCACCCATTTGGACCTGTACCACAAAGCACAGATATTGAAGATGCTGCAACAGCTGGCCCATCAAAACCAAAAGACCATTGTGTTCACCTCCCATGAAATTGACCTGTCCATTCAACTGTGTGATAAAATGGTGATCCTAAACGGTGGGGACAATCCGTTTGGTGAGCCATGCGAATTGATTGAGCAAAAGCATTTTGAGCGATTGTTTCCTACGGAAATGGTACAATTCGATGCCAAGACCGGTGCTTTTAAGGTGAATAAGTAAGTCAATTTTCAATGCCTGCATCAATAGGAATCCGTTATCTTTATCTTATTAATTGATAGTTTCATGAATGAGGTTTGGATTTATATATTAGTTGGAATAGTAGTACTAATCCTTGGGTTTTTAGTAGGTGGTTATTGGAAAAATTTGAGCGTACAACCTAAAATGTCTCTTTTGGAGGAAAATTTGAAAAGAGCAAATGAAGATTTAAAAAGCCAGCAAAAAAATGAAGAAAGACTTGAGGAAAAGTTTCAATTATTGGCCAATAGAGTCTTAAAAGACAACCGAGAAGAACTTACCAACACCAATAAAGAAAATATTGAGAATATCCTTAACCCCCTCAAAGAGAAAATAAAAAGTTTTGAAGAGAAGGTTGAAAAGACGCATACTCAAAGTGTCGACTATCATGCCGCATTAAGACAACAAATTATGGGCCTTAAAGAGTTAAACACTCAAATGACTAAAGAAGCTAATAATTTAACCAAGGCACTTAAAGGTGATTCCAAAGCACAGGGTAATTGGGGAGAACTTGTTCTCGAGAATGTACTGGAAAAATCAAATTTGACTAAGGATAGAGAATATTTTGTACAAAAAAGCTTTACAGATTCGGAAGGCAAAAGGCATATTCCCGATGTAATTATAAATCTTCCCGAAGGCAAAAAAATGATAATCGATTCAAAAGTTTCATTGGTTGCCTATGAAAGATTTTCAAGTGCAGAAACTGATGAGGACAAGATTTATTACCTGAAACAGCATATAAAATCACTTAAAGATCATATCGACAATCTGAAAAACAAGAAGTATGAAGATTTGTACAAAACTGAATCTCCCGACTTTGTTTTGATGTTCATTCCTATAGAACCAGCTTTATATATTGCCCAAAACGAAGATGTCAATTTTTTCTATTCAGCTTTCAACCATAACATCTTACTTGTTAGCCCAACAACTTTATTATCTACACTAAGAACCGTAGATGCAATATGGAAAAACGAAAAACAGCAGCAAAATGCCTTAGAAATAGCTCAACATGCGGCATCATTATATAACAAGTTCAACAATTTGCTATTAGATTTGGAAACAGTGGGCAACAGAATTAAGTCAACTCGCACTGCCTATGAAGATGCGATGAAAAAATTAACCGGAAATCAAAACCTAATTAAAGACATAGACAAATTAGAAAAGTTAGGTGTTACAACAAAAACCAAAATCAGTCAGAAATGGCTCGATAAGGCTAATGTTGACAACGAAATCCAATAGGGAGGACCGCCAAAAGATTTAGTAATGAGAAAAATTCTATTCATTGCCCTCTCAGTGATTGTGCTCGGTGTGGTGGCCTATTTTGCCTTTATCTACTATGTGCCCTACAGTGAGGGCTATCGTTCGGGTGAGCTGATCAAGTTCAGTAGAAAAGGTGTGCTGATCAAGACTTGGGAAGGCCAAATAAGTCAAGGAATTTCGGGCACCAATCTGTTTTCATTCTCGGTGGAGGACAAGGAAGAGGGAATCATTGAAAAAATGAAGGAATACCAAGGGCGGTATGTGAAAGTGACCTATAAGGAACGCTACGCAACCTTTTTTTGGTTGGGTGATACCAAATATTTTATCACTGAAATCCAGCCGGAGGAATCCCCGCACTCCATTAAATAGGCGAATTTATTTCCTATTGTTGAGATGATAGGCTACCTGCCGCTTCTTCATCCAAAAACCAAACCAAATTCCCTGATTTTGGGTTCACAAGGGAGGCGGGATAAACCTCAAACCCTTCGGTTCTTTCCACAATGGCCTTCACTTTCTCCGCTTTGGATGTTCCGGTGACCAAAAAAGCCACTTCTCTGGCCGTGTTGATGACCTTTCCGTTGATGGATACCCGTTTCTGTCCAGTTTCTGGGTGTGTGGCCACCACACAATGGTCTTCCGAATTCCAAAGCTCAATCTGGTGCGGAAAAATGGATGCAGTGTGACCATCGTCGCCCATTCCCAGGATTACCAAATCAAACTGGGGAATACCCTCTACCCTATCCAAATCGATTTCCAAAAGGTTGGCATAGCGCATGGCCTCCCCGTTGGGGTCCTTTTCTCCCAGGATACGATTGATGTTTTTATGGGGCACCTCTATCTTGGAAAAGAGATGCTCTACCGTCATTTTATAGTTGCTTTCATTATCCGTTGGGGGCACACAGCGTTCATCGCCCCAATAAAAATGGACCATGCCCCAATCTACCTTATCCGAAAAATTCTGAACCAGGACATCAAACACAATTTTAGGAGTGCTTCCACCTGACAATGCCACATAAAAAGCTTTACCTGTATTGGCCTTTTGGGCAAAATAGGTTGAAAATTGTTCCGCAACTTCTTGTTTGTCCTTATATATTTTTATGTCCATGTAGCTCAAATTTCATTTTGTTCTCGACTGCGCTTTGGTTCTCGACTGCGCTCGAACTGACAATCCATCATTGACAATTGGTCATTGGTAATTGTTTATTGTGATTAACATAGCACACAAAAGCCCGGGTCATCGGCCAAGTTTTCTCCCGGATTGCGCCAAAAGCCAGTACCTTCGATCAGCTCATCCGCATTTTCCGGACCCCAGACGCCAGCTGCATAGCCATACATGCGTACATCGTTGCCGTTTTTCCAATAATCCAGAATAGGGTCGACAAACTCCCAGGCAGCTTCCACCTCATCGGCCCGAGCATAAAGGGTGGCATCCCCTTGCATGGCATCCAACAACAATCGCTCATAGGCTTCCATGACATAGGTCTGTGCCAAACTGGAGTAATAAAAATCCAGATTGGCCCGTTCCACCTTAAAGCCTTGCCCTGGAACCTTGACCCCAAATTTGATCAAGATACCTTCATCTGGCTGAATACGGATAATGAGCTTGTTTTCCTTACCATGTATGCCCGCATCCTTAAAAATTTGATGGTGGGGCGATTTAAAATGGATGACCACCTCAGTGACCTTGGTGGGCATGCGTTTGGCCGTGCGTACGTAAAAAGGAACGCCCTGCCAGCGCCAGTTGTCCACATAGAATTTGATGGCCGCATAGGTTTCGGTGGTTGAATTGGGATCCACACCATCTTCTTCGCGATAGCCCTTTACCCTGTTCCCATCAACCTCTGAGGCAACATATTGTGCCCGGATCGTATTGTTGTACAGGGTCTGCTCGTCCCTCATGATCTGTAGGGATTTGAGCGCCTTTACCTTTTCATTTCGGATTTCCTCGGGCTCATCACCTATTGGGGGCTCCATGACCACTAAGGAAACGATCTGCAACAAATGGTTTTGGAACATGTCCCGAAGGGCCCCGGATTTGTCATAGTATCCGCCTCGCTTTTCCACGCCAACACTTTCCGCATTGGTGATTTCCACATGCTGGATATAGTTTCGGTTCCAAAGCGGCTCAAAAATACTGTTGGAAAACCGGGTGACCAGTAAGTTCTGGACCGTCTCCTTTCCCAGATAATGATCTATCCGGTATATCTGTGGCTCTGTAAAATATGTATGCAGTCCCTTGTTGAGATTTTTGGCCGTTTCTAGGCTATATCCGAAGGGTTTTTCAACGATCAAACGTTTCCAGCCATTGTTTTGGGTATTCATTCGGGCATTGGCCAGGTTCTGTGCTATGGTCTCGTACAAAGTTGGTGGTGTAGAAAGGTAATACATGATGTTGCCCGAGGTATCGTACATCTTTTTTAGATCTTCTACACGCTTTCTCAGATTTCCGTAATCTGTATCATAGGCGCCCCCTAAGTCCTCATAAAAGAGCAGATCGGCAAAACCCTTGACTTCGCTTTCCTGTAATTTTTTGATTTTTTCCTTCAGATAAGGACTATCATAGACCACCTTGTTCCGAAAATCTGCATCCGAAATGTCACTACGGCTGGTGCCCAAAACCACAAAGTTTTTGGGGAGCTGCTTGGCCAAGTACAGATTGAACAGGCCAGGAATGAGCTTTCTTGCGGTCAAATCGCCCGATGCCCCAAAGATAACGAGCATCTGGTTTTCGGTCTTTTTCATATTACATCGGATATTGGCTAAATGAATCCTCCAAATGCCCCCACATTTTTTGATAGGGCCATTTATTTTTGAGCATGACGAATATAACGTTTATTTTAGGTTCGGAATTCAACAAATAGCTTACTTAGTGATGTCTTAACATAAGCACCTAAAGATGTAAAAAATGGCAGATATGTATGATTTTGGCCTAGTGGGCCTTGGGGTAATGGGACGCAATTTTATTTTGAACGTGGCCGATAATGGCTTTACCGCCTTCGGCAACGACTTGGATGAAGAAAAAGTAAACGCATTGATCGAAGAAGGTGGCGACAAATCCAAGGTGAATGCAAGTGCCGATGTGGCCACTTTTGTTCAGGCTCTGACCACCCCCAGAAAAATCATGCTGTTGGTGCCAGCGGGAAAGGTGGTGGATTTGGTCATTGAAAGTCTGTTGCCCCATTTGGACAAAGGGGACATTATCATTGACGGGGGCAATTCCTTCTTTACCGATACGGACCGACGTGAGGCCTATCTTAAGGAAAAAGGCATCAATTTTTTTGGGGCCGGTGTTTCCGGAGGCGCCAAGGGAGCACGTTTGGGGCCCAGTATCATGCCTGGAGGATCTCGCGAAGCCTATCAGCACGTAAAACCCATTTTTGAGGCGGTCTCTGCCAAATACAAGGGAGAGCCGTGTGTAGCCTATTTGGGACCAAAATCTGCCGGAAATTATGTGAAAATGGTGCACAATGGCATCGAATATGGGTTGATGCAGCTCACGTCTGAAATCTATGACCTGTTGAAGAAAGCGGCCGGACTTAGCAACGAAGAGCTCCACGGTGCCTTTGCCAAATGGAACGAAGGAAGATTGCAATCCTTTCTGGTGGAGATCACTTCCGAAATCTTTGAACACAAAGATGATTTAGCCGATGGCCATCTCGTGGACAAAATTTTGGACAAGGCCAAACAAAAAGGGACAGGAAAATGGACCTCCCAAAACGCGATGGATTTGGGCATTCCCATTCCCACCATTGATGTGGCTGTGAGCATGCGTGAAATCTCCGCTTTAAAAGAGGAACGCACAAAAGCGGATACGTTGTATGGTCGACCTACTCCAGAAGCGGTGGACAAAGTAGAATTTACCGCCAAGGCAGAACAGGCCCTGTATTTTGCCTTTATCATCACCTATGCACAGGGGATGCACCAACTGGCCGATGCCTCCAAAGAATATGGTTATGAACTGGAACTGGGTGAAATTGCCAAAATCTGGCGTGCCGGATGCATCATCCGTGCCGCTTTGTTGGCAGATATTACTGAAGCTTATCGGGCCGATGTTGGGCTACAAAACCTCCTGCTCTCCCCTTCCTTTGTGACCAAAGTGCAGGAAACCGTAGGAGCGGCACGGGAATTGGTTGCCTACGGGGCCAACAATGGCATTCCCCTACCCGGACTCTCCAATGCCCTTACCTATTTTGATGCCTATACCAGCAGCCGTTTGCCGTTGAACCTAATTCAGGCCCAACGTGATTATTTTGGCTCACATACCTACGAGCGCGTGGACCGGGAAGGTATTTTCCATACGGAGTGGGAAAAATGAATTACATCATCACAACTAAACAATCAGCCTTATGAAAAAACTACTCTGCAACCTCATTCTCTTGGTAACCCTTATCCCAATGGGATATGGCCAAGTGCAGTCCAACTTGGAACTGCTGGACATCTTTAACATGGAATTTGTGAGCGACCCCCAAATTTCTCCCGATGGCTCCAAGATTATCTATGTCCGGAATTTCACAGATGTGATGACAGACCGAAACCTTTCCAATCTTTGGATCGTGAATTTTGATGGGTCCAACAACCGTCCGTTGACCACGGGAAACCACAATGATTTTAACCCCCGATGGTCCCATGACGGTTCAAAAATCATTTTTAAATCGAACATGGCGGACGATAAGATGAAGCTCTATCTGATGTGGCTGGACACCAAGGAAACGATGGCCTTGACCAACACCCCGCAAGCTCCTGGGCAGGTTTCTTGGTCTCATGATGACAGGCATCTGGCCTTTACCATGTTCATTCCCAAGGAAAACCCGTCTCCCATCGTAAAGCTTCCCAGCCAGTGCCAAATGGAACGACCCACCGAAAGTACATTGACCAGATGAACTATCGTGGGGATGGACAAAACTACCTGAAGGCGGAAATACCCAATTGTTCACCTTGCCCATCAGTGGGGGCACACCCAAGCAGCTCACCTTTACCGATTTTGATCATGGAGCCCCGATTTGGTCCAAAGACAATTCCCATTTGTATTTCAGTGCCAATTTCCACAAGGATGAGGAATTTGAGCCTGCCAACGAAAGTGAAATCTACAGCATCAGTGTGGCTGATGGCAAAATTACCCCCTTACGGAACGATTTGGTCCCGATGGCAACCCCGTTCTTTCCCCTGATGGGTCCAAAATTGCCTATTTGGGATTTGATGACCGTTACCAAGGCTATCAATTGACCCAATTATACGTCATGAACTCGAACGGCACCAACCCGCAACTTATATCAAGGGATTTTGACCGCGATGTGGAGGATATGGTCTGGAACAGCAAAGGCAATGGACTGTATTTTAGCTATACCGATCGAGTATGGGCAAATTGGCATCCATGAAGTCTATCGGGCTGTGGAAAACATTACGGAAGAACTTGGTGGCCTCAGTTTGGGGCGACCCTACAACGCGGCCAGTTTTTCAGCTTCGACGAACGGAAAATTTGCTTACACCTTAGGCACCGTTAAACACCCCGCAGATTTGGGTGTTGTGGATGCCAAAAAGAACAAAAAACAACTCACCGCCTTGAATGATGACCTCTTTGCCTTCAAAAAATTGGGCAATGTGGAGGAAATTTGGTGGGAATCATCCTATGACCAACGTAAAATACAAGGTTGGGTGGTCACTCCTCCAGATTTTGACGCCTCCAAAAAATATCCCATGATCTTGGAAATCCACGGAGGGCCATTTCAAAGTTATGGTTCTGTATATTCTGCAGAAATACAGGCGTATGCTGCGGAAGGTTATGTGGTCCTCTATTCCAACCCCAGAGGAAGTACCAGTTATGGGGAGGAATTTGGAAACCTTATCCACCATGATTACCCCAATCATGATTATGATGATCTAATGTCCGGTGTAGATGCCGTACTGGCCAAAGGCTATGTGGACGAGAACAATCTTTTTGTAACTGGAGGCAGCGGTGGTGGAGTGCTCACGGCATGGATTGTGGGCAAAACAAACCGATTTAAAGCCGCTGTGGTCGCAAAACCCGTCATCAACTGGACCAGTTTTGTACTTTATTCCGATGCCATTCCTTTCTTTGCCAAATATTGGTTCGGAAAAAAGCCCTGGGAGGATCCGGAAAATTACATGCGTCGCTCTCCATTGACCTATGTGGGCAATGTGACTACACCCACTATGTTGATGACGGGCGAAGAGGACTACCGGACCCCCATTGCAGAATCTGAGCAGTTCTACGCTGCACTAAAGCTGCAAAACGTGGAAACGGCCATGGTTCGCATCCCAGGAGCCTCACATGGCATTGCCAACAGGCCCAGCAATTTGATAGCAAAGATTGCCAGTGTTCTGGCCTGGTTTGATAAGTATAAGGGCAAAAATTGATCCATTTTTAAATGTATGATTTATGAAAGATCGACGAAAAATCCTTTGGGTTTCAGCCTGGGTTACAATTTTCACCTTGTTTCAGAACATTTTCGGCCAGGATGTTCCCTTTGAACAGGATCAACTTGTGCACCATTTAGACCAAGAACTGTCCGGGGAGACGGCCAAACGCAACTTGGAATACATTTCGCGCTTGCATCGAATGCGCGGCTCCGAAGGCTATAACCAAGCCACAGAATTCATTGCTGCCAAGTTGGCAGAATATCATTTGGAATCCATCGAGACCATAAAAATCCCTACAGACGGGGTAACGATGTACGGAACCCAGAAATCAAGACCCGCTTGGAATGTGGATTTTGCCCAATTATGGGAAATGGAAGAGCAGAAGGGAGAATGGGCGAACACCATCAAGATTGCCGATTGGGAATCCATCCCCCTTGTGGTGGCCCAAGACAGCGAAAGTGGTGAAGCCACAGCAGACCTTGTGGATATTGGAGCAGGTACTTCGGAAAGTGATTATGAAAATAAGGATATCCAAGGCAAACTTGTCCTTACCTCATCCCAACCGGAATCCGTTGTTCCCATGGCCGTAGAAAAATATGGTGCCGTAGGAATCATAAGCTATGCCCAAAATCAGGTTACCGCTTGGTGGAAAGAAAATGAAAACCTGATTCGCTGGGGGCATCTGGACACCTTTGCCAAAACCAAGACCTTTGCCTTTATGGTATCCCTGAAACAGGCCAGGGCATTTCAAGAACGGTTGAAAAAAGGGGAGCGCATTCGACTGCACGCCAAAGTGATTGCACAAAAAAGTGCTGCAAGCTACAACATCCTTACCGCCGTTATTGAGGGCTCTGACCCTATCCATAAGCAAGAAGAAATTGTGTACACCTGCCATCTAGATCATCCCAGGCCAGGTGCCAATGACAATGCAAGTGGTTGTGTGGCCATTTTGGAAGTAGCCCGAACCCTTAAAGAATTGATCGATGAGAACAAGATGGCCCGTCCCAAAAGGACGCTTCGGTTTGTGTGGTCGCCCGAAATTGAAGGAACCACCGCTCTGCTCAATTTCAAACCTGAATTGGCCCAAAGGGCCAAGGCCAACATCCATATGGACATGGTGGGCGGAGGATTGGAGACCAAGGCCATATTCCACGTTTCAAAAACCCCGCAAAGCTTGCCCTCTTTCATCAATGATGTGGGCACGGCTTTCGGCATTTTCTTGAATGAAAGTTCCAACGCTTATGCCAGTGGCGAGGAAACCCAGTACCCCATGGTGTCCCAAGAAGGGGGAAAAGAAGCACTGCATGCTGTTTTGGGCCAATTTCATATGGGCAGTGATTTTGAAGTATTCAATGAAGGCTCGTTCAGGATACCTTCCATTTATCTGCATGATTGGCCCGATCGCTATATCCATACCAACTACGACGTTGCGGCCAATATTGACCCCACAAAACTCAAGCGATCTGGTTTTATCGGTGCGGCCTCTGGTTATTTTTTGGCCAATTTGGATTCAAAAAACCTGCCTGCGTTAATTGAAACCATGAAAAGGCAATTATTGGCCAGGGCCAGCAAAATGCTGGATTTTAGTCAATTGCTTTCTACAGTGGATGCGGAAAACTGCAAGTATTACTTTTGGAAGCACGAGGAAGGCATATTTGAATCCCTCAGGTCATTTGTGGATATAACCCCAGCCATGCAGACGGAATACGATACCTACCTTTCGCATCTAAAAGAAGCCATCGGGAAAGGGCAAAAACAGACTTTTAAGTATAAAGGAGCATCCATTGTTTATTCCCGCAATGAGGAACCCAAAGGCCCCATGTCCGTGTTTGGTTATGATTATTTTATGGATAAGTACGGTTCAACCAAGCCATTGCCCGCATTGTTAAGCTATTCGAACATGAACCGATACGGTTCTGAATATGCCTACGAAGCCTTGAATCTGGTAAACGGTAAAAATACGGTACAGGAAATCAGAAACTGGCTATCCGCAGAGTTTGGCCCAGTGCCCCTAGAGCTTGTGGCTGAATATTTGGAAGCCCTTGAAAGTATTCAAGTAATTCATCCTTCAAAGTAAAACTACTCGTATAGGAGATTGAATTTTTCCCAAAAACAAAAGCCCCGGTTACAATTGTAACCGGGGCTTTTCTATATCAAAACTTTTATTGGATGCATCTATATATCCCAATAGGAAGCATCCAACATCTTAAATGGGCCATTCGTCAGATCAGCCCCAAAACATTTGTCCATTTATCTATTTTAGCCACACCTCAACGCTATCATTACTATATGGGATAGTGTAACTTTTAAATACTACATAATGAGTACAAATTCAGATGTAACGGATCTGCTAAAAGAAGGAGTGGACAAAGGTAATGTTGAGATGGTCAAAGAAGCTTTGGGGAAAGGCGCCTCCCCAAACACAGGTTTCAACCTTGATTGGGGTTGGAATGTGCTGGACAGGGCCATCTATCAAGGAAGCATCCCCATCATTGACATGCTTCTTAAGGCCGGTTCGGATGTCAATCACCTTGATATCCAAAACGAAAATTGCCTGTTCAAGGCCATTGATTTGAACAATCTTGATCTTATCAAAAAAATTGTGGGAAAAGGGGCGAATGTGAATCAGGCGTCGATGGATCAAGGATTGACGCCCATGTGCATCTCATTGATCAACAGAAACCTTCCCATAGCACAATATTTAGTGGAGAACGGGGCAAAAATCAATCCCTTTGAGCCGGATGGCAGTGTTCCTTTTTCACTTGCCATAGACAACGCCGAAGGGGACGAGGACCTATCCCTTCTCATCGATTTTTTAATCGGGTCCGGTTTGGATATCAATGCACAAGATCATAGAGGTTGGACCGCTATCATGAAAACCGTTAAAAAGGGAATGAAAAAAACAGCAAAGCATCTTATTGAACGGGGTGCCAATGTCAACCTACAAAACAACGATGGGAACAATCCCGTTTTTGAAGCTGCCCTTAAAAATGATACGGAATTTATCGAATGGATTCTATCCGCTGGGGGAAATCCCGAGAATTCGCTTCCTTCCGGGTTTTCACCTTTAATGGCGGCCTGCAAAATGGGGTTTCAAAAAAATAGTGAAACCCTTGTCAATGCAGGTGCGGAAGTCAACAAAAAAGATGGGGCAGGTTTAACCCCACTCATGTACGCTGCCACCAACAATGTTGATATTGTGCGAATGCTCCTAAAAAACAATGCCGATCTTAAAGCAACATGCAACCAAGGCAAAACAGCTCTGGACTACGCTCACGAGTTTGAAAATATGGAGGCCTATGATGAATTAAAATCTTTTGCCCATTAACACCTTGTTTCATTTTATAATTATGCCAAAGGGCCATTTTGATATGCAAAATGGCCCTTCTTTGTCCAGCCCTTCACAATGGAACCTTACTTTCCTCGGATTTTAATGAAACTTTGGATGATTTCCCTTATTTTGTCAGCAACATACCTTTTCTATTTCCGTTCTGTTCATCAACCGCCAAATTTTGTATATGAAAACCAATTTTCCATTTTTACTCTGTATCGTCCTTGGATTCTCTTTGAATTCATGCATTGATTTTAAGACCAAGGCAAAAGAGGAGGTTCTTGAAGATGCTGATTTTAAGGAAGTTGACGTTGAACACCGATACCGATTGAGCCTGCCCAACTACATGCGGGAAACCACAGGGCTCAACAGCGAGGCCTCCCTGCAATACCAAAACATTTTCAAGGAAACCTACACCATTGTGATCGATGAGCCCAAAGATGAGTTTGTACAGGTCTTTAAAGAGCTTGGTCAGTACAATGATGAAATCTCCCTGATAAAGAATTACAGGGACGTACAATTGCAGTTATTTGCACAAAGGATGAACATTGAGAATCAGGGCAGTCCCGTTCAACTAAAAATCGATGGAATGGATGCGGAAATGGTGGATATTGACGGTACGGTGGAAGGTGTCTCTGAAAAAATCTCCTATTTTCTGACCTTTGTTGAAGGCCGGGAAAATGTGTACATGATCATGTCTTGGACCATGACCAGTCGCAAGGAAATCTATAAGGCCACTTTTGAGAAGCTTGCCAAATCTCTGGAACTGGTCAAATGATCCGTTATTGTCCTTTGCAGAATTAGTTTATGGGCCTACTTGCTCAAATACATTTTTCGTCTTGAGTACAGGTTGTAGAACTCATCATCCTTGAGGCTTTCAATGAACAGGATACTCTCTCCGGTACTTTTCATTTCTGGACCCAAGTTTTTGTTTACGTTCGGGAACTTGTTGAATGAGAAAACCGGTTGTTTAATGGCATATCCATTCAACTTGGGTTTAAAATCAAAATCCTTGATCTTCTTTTCGCCCAACATTACCTTGGTCGCGTAATTTACGTAGGGTTCCCCGTAAGCTTTTGCTATAAAGGGAACCGTTCTGGATGCCCTGGGGTTGGCCTCAATGATGTACACAAGATCGTCCTTGATCGCAAATTGGATATTGATCAAGCCCACTGTATTCAACGCCAACGCTATTTTACGAGTATGGTCTTTGATCTGTTGCATTACAAATTCACCTAAATTAAAAGGTGGCAAGGTGGCATTGGAATCCCCTGAATGGATCCCACAGGGCTCAATATGCTCCATGATCCCTATGATATACACTTCCTTCCCATCGCAAATGGCATCCGCTTCGGCCTCAATGGCGCCGTCAAGATAGTGATCCAAGAGCAATTTGTTGTTTGGGATTTTTCGCAACAGTCCCACCACATGCGACTCCAATTCTTCCTTGTTGATCACAATTTTCATACCCTGGCCTCCCAATACGTAGGAAGGTCTGACCAAAAGTGGGAAGTTCAACTCTTCTGCAAGTTCCAATGCTTCTTCCGCTGTTTCCGCCACTCCGAATTTTGGATATGGGATGCCGTTTTCCTTCAATAGGTTTGAAAAACTGCCCCTATCCTCTGCCAAATCCAGGGATTGAAAACTGGTCCCTATGATGTTGATTCCGTATTTATCCAGCTTTTCGGCCAATTTCAACGCGGTCTGTCCTCCCAACTGAACAATGACCCCCTCGGGTTTTTCATGCAGGATGATATCGTAGATATGTTCCCAGAAAACCGGTTCAAAATAGAGTTTGTCAGCCGTATCAAAATCCGTGGACACCGTTTCCGGGTTACAGTTGATCATGATGGTCTCATAACCACATTCCGCGGCCGCCAAAACCCCATGCACACAGCAGTAGTCAAACTCTATTCCTTGGCCGATCCGGTTTGGGCCGGAACCGAGTACCACAATTTTTTTCCTATCGGTTACCTCACTATCGTTGGCAACATAGCGTTTTCCGTCCGCAGTCTCGATCTCTTCTTCAAATGTGGAGTAGTAATACGGCGTCATGGCCTTGAACTCCGCCGCACAGGTATCCACCAATTTGTACACCCTATTGATGCCCAATTCGGTACGCTTGGTATGCACCTCACTTTCCCAACAATCCAACATATAGGCAATCTGCCGATCGGCAAATCCTTTTTGCTTCGCCTCCAGCAACAAATCCCGCGGCAGGCTTTCTATGGTGTATTTTGATATCTCCAGCTCCAAAAAGTGCAGTTCTTCGTATTGTTTCAGGAACCACATGTCAATCTTTGTAAGGTCATGGATGCGCTTTAGGGGTATCCCAAGCTGTATGGCATCATAAATCACGAATACCCTGTCCCAACTCGGTATTTTTAGTTTTTGGATGATCTTGTCGTAATCTTTGTTGCCTTTTCCATCGGCTCCCAGACCGTTTCGCTTAATTTCCAGTGATTGTGTGGCCTTGTGCAGGGCTTCTTGAAAGGAACGTCCAATGCCCATGACCTCTCCCACAGATTTCATCTGAAGTCCAAGGGTTCTGTCAGATCCCTCAAACTTGTCAAAGTTCCAACGTGGAATCTTAACGATGACGTAGTCAAGGGTCGGCTCAAACAAGGCTGAAGTGGACTTGGTGATTTGGTTGTCCAACTCATCCAAGGTATATCCAATGGCCAACTTGGCGGCAATTTTTGCAATGGGATACCCTGTGGCCTTTGAGGCCAAAGCCGAGGAACGTGAAACCCTTGGGTTTATCTCAATGGCAATGATGTCCTCCTTTTCATCCGGACTTACGGCAAACTGCACGTTACAGCCCCCTGCAAAATCGCCGATGCTCCGCATCATATGGATGGCCATGTCCCGCATACGCTGGAACGTTCTATCCGAAAGTGTCATGGCCGGGGCCACGGTAATGGAATCACCTGTATGGATTCCCATGGGGTCCATATTTTCGATGGTACAAATGATGACCACATTGTCGTTTCTGTCGCGAAGCAGCTCCAACTCGTATTCCTTCCACCCCATCAACGCCTTATCTATCATCACCTCGTGAATGGGGGAAACTTCCAATCCCCTACTCAACAACTCGTCAAAATCCTCTGGGTTGTACACGATGGAGGCGCCGGCCCCTCCCAAGGTAAAGGATGCCCTGATCACCAAGGGAAAGCCAAACTGCTGTGCTATTTCCTTTCCTTTCAAAAATGATGTGGCCGAAGCTTGGGGCGGCATGCCGATTCCTATTTTCAGCATCAATTCCCTAAATTTCTCCCTATCCTCGGTAATGTTGATGGCCTCGATGTCCACGCCTATGATCTCCACCCCAAAATCTTCCCAAATGCCCTTTTCATCTGCCTCAATGCAAAGGTTTAGGGCCGTTTGCCCTCCCATGGTGGGCAGTACCGCATCTATGTTGGGGTGTTTCTTTAAAATCTCAATGATCGATTTTGTGGTCAACGGTTTCAGGTACACATGGTCCGCCATGGAAGGGTCCGTCATGATCGTGGCTGGGTTGCTGTTGATCAAGATGGTCTCGATCCCATCTTCGCGAAGGGATCTCAATGCTTGGGAACCTGAATAATCGAACTCACATGCCTGACCAATGACGATTGGACCAGAACCAATGATAAAAATGGATTTTAAATCTTTTCTTTTAGGCATTCTACTACGAGGTTATTGTTTTTTCTTACTTGCAAGTCAAAAAAAAGGTGCTACTTGGGAAAAGTAACACCTTTAATTTAAAACTAAAATACAGTCATTATTTTTTATGTCTTGGCTCGGAGGAAACAGTTAACTTTTTTCTTCCTTTGGCTCTTCTTCTAGCAAGAACTTTTCTACCATTGGCAGTCGCCATGCGCTCCCTAAAACCATGCTTGTTTCTTCTCTTCCTCTTTGACGGCTGATACGTTCTTTTCATTTCGGAACTGTTTTACTGGATTTTGTTGTTGGGAAGCAATCCTTCCCGAAAAATTCTGGGCGCAAATATACAAAGACTTTTTACTTTGACAAACGCAAGGCAAAAATATTTAAATTACTTTTTAGTACTTTTGCCACCTCTTAGTTTTAGCTAAATCACCATATAGACATGTTCAACAAAAACATCAAACTTGTTATAGCGGCCCTTATCATAGGATATGCGGTATACCAATTCATTGAAGGCTCCATAGGCAATGGCATTGCGCTGATATTCCTATCCTTGGTCTTTATCTTTCTATACTTTAGGAATGAACTCATCCTTTTGGCCTTTTTGAGGATGCGCAAACAGGATCTGGAGGGAACCCAGAAATGGTTGGACAAAATAAAGAACCCAGAATCTTCCCTGATCAAAAAACAGCAAGGGTACTACAATTACCTACACGGTATTCTCTATTCACAAAAAAACCTTACCCAGGCCGAAAAATACTTTAAAAAGGCTTTGAAATTGGGATTGACCATGGACTATGATGTGGCCATGGCCAAATTGAGCTTGGCCGGTATTGCCATGCAAAAACGCAGAAAACGGGAAGCCACCCAATTGTTGCAGGAAGCCAAAAAGTTGGACAAAAACAACATGCTTACCGAACAGATCAAGATGATGCAGCAGCAGATGAAGAAAATTTAGCTGGAAAATTCCAAAATACAAAACTCAAATCCCAATCTTTTCTTTTGGAATTTGGAGCTTGATGCTTGGAATTTGGGTCAGCCAAGGTTGTATATGCATCAATTCCATCTGGATTTTCTGTTCAAAAAGGGCTAACTTCACGTATCGTTGGATAGAATTCTTTTAGTCAGCTCCAATTAAAAGAATCGAATAAATAAAGGATGAAAGTGACAGCTGAACATAATGAACGAATAGCAAAAATGACATTTGCTTCAGTTTATCCTCATTACGTGGCGAAGGTGGAGAAAAAAGATAGAACGAAAGAAGAACTGCACCAAGTGATAGAATGGCTAACTGGTTTTGATGAGTCAAAAATTCAAGAATTAATTGGTGAAAAGGCAACATTTGAAAAGTTCTTTCAAGACGCTGAATTGAATCCAAATGCCCACCTTATTAAAGGGGTAATCTGTGGATACAGAATTGAGGAAATTGATAATCCATTAACCCAACAAGTCAGGTTTTTGGACAAATTAGTAGATGAATTGGCGAAAGGAAGGAAAATGGAGAAAATTTTACGGGAAGAAAAAAAATAAAAACCGGTGCCAACAATTGGCTATGCCTACATGTCAGTTAGCCCTACCCAATGCAAGTCAACCCACTGGCGAATTTGCCATCATGGTACACATAGTCGCACGATAAGCAAACTTTCAAATCTCAAATAATAAGCTTTACCCTATTGGTCATCAGGCTTGAACACTTATCAATTTAGCTTGAATTTTCTGGCCCAAAAAGGCTAACTCTACTCCTGTCTGCAGACAGGTATCGGTCGATATAAATCACACTGTACTGAGCACTTAATTATAGTAAAGGCAAGCAGCCCCAAGTATTAAAACGATTTATGTCTTTTGACGTTGGCAGTAAGGGGAAAGGAATGGAAATAAAAAAGGCTCTATATTAGAGCCTTTAGTTTCTTAAACTTGGTTACGTTACTCCGAAGAGCAAGAGGCTTTACCAAGCATCACGAAACAAAGATAATAAATTAAATCCACATTATGAAATATAGTGATGTTAGATTCTTTTTGTCAGCTCCTAGAATCGATAGATTCTTATCTGCAACTGGAAGTAAAACCAAAGCCATAAGACTATATAAATCAAACTTAAGGGTTTCTCAATCATTACATCCATTAATTAGTATCACTGAAGTTGTTCTAAGAAATAAATTAAACACAATCTTATCTGCACATTTTAGTGACCCAGACTGGATTATCCACCAGAAAAGTGGTTTCATGATTGATCCTTCATTACGTTACAGACACAAAAGAACAGGACAAATAAAAACCAATCATTACCTCAAAAAAGAAATTGAAAAAGCAGAACGAAGATTAAGAAAACAACAAGTCATAATAACGAGCGGAAAAGTAATTGCTGAGCAAACACTTGGGTTTTGGACAAATTTATTTGAAGTACACCACTATCGGTTATTATCAGGTACTCCTATCCAAATATTCAACACACTGCCATCTGGATACGGAAGAAAAGAAATACTGGAAGATTTAAATAGTATCCGACAGTTTAGGAATAGAATTAATCACAATGAACCAATTTGTTTTGTCGGAAACTCTGTCGATTTTACTAAAACAGAAGAAGTTTACAACTCAATAAAAGAAATATTGAAATGGATTGACCCTAAACTTGAAAATTGGATAAAAGACATGGATAGAGTTGAACAGAAAATTATTAATGCAAAAAAAATATAATAAAGGCTCACTAGCCTCCATGCTGATTTGAAATTATCGTCTTCAAATCCCACACTAAGTATAGCTGAAACCGATAAGTGAACCTTTAAATTTCAAGGATAAAAACAAAAAAAAAAAGTGGCTTTTCAGCCACTTTCAAGTTTTACAGACACAGCATATACGCCGTTATGGCCTCTTTTTCCTCTTTGGTCAGGTTTAGTTCAAAAACCAGATTGAAGAACTCGGTGGCGTCATCCAACGTGGGCAGTCGGTCATCATGCAGATAGGGCGGTGAGTCTTTTATTCCACGCAGTGGGAACGTCTTGATGGGGCCTTCGGGCCTTCCTTTGTAGAACCGCTCCACTTTTAGGTCGTGCATATAATCGTCCACAAAGGCGGGTCCGTAATGGCATTGGGCGCATTTGGCCTTACCTCGGAACAATTTTTCACCCATCAATTCTTGTTTGGTGGATTTTGAAGGAATCAGATTTCCCATACCATCCAACTTGGGGGCCGGTGAAAAATCCAAAATGGAATTAAAATCCCCCATACGGTTGGTCACCTCACGTTTCTGGCTGCGTGGCCCAATATGTTGCTGCATGCCGGGGTCACCATCAAAATATTCCTCGACCTCTGCAAAGTGGTCCATACTGCGTATGGATCGTTTGGAGGACAGTTGCATCAAGTTATAGTTGCCCCGCATGGTGGGCGTACCCACCCTGAGCCGTGCCAAATTGGGGCGGCTATCGGGTCCCAGTTCAAAGGCACCGTTGGTATGTCCGTTCACGTGGCAGGAGAAACAGGCCACCCCTGCACTGGGTTCTATGGTCACCCTATGTGTGGTATGGTTGAACCAGGTGGTTGGTGTTGGCCGCAACAATTCCTTAAGGCCTTCCATCTGCTCGGGAGTGAGCAGTCCATTGAAAATTTCCCAATAATTGGCGATGGTGACCTCCCTGCCATCGGTTACGTCTCCCAATTCTTTATGGGTGGTCAGGAACATTGGCGGTGGAAACTCTGGCAGGTATTCCTCTGGAAAATCATGATCTACATCCATTCTGATATGTTCGGGGTGCACCCTGTTCCAATTGTCCGGGAACACCATGTGCGCCGTGGAGGCCAGCGGGTGTGCCAACGGTTTGAATGGGAACAGATCTTTTTGCTTGATTTCCTCCGCCGAAAGCTTCGATAACTCTTCATACGAGTTGATACCTTTTGGCAATCTGGAAATAGGGCCTTTCATGATCGGTTTTCTTCCGCCCGACATGACCTTGCCCTCATGAGCCTTCCCGTTAAAATCATAGCGTGAGGCCATATACTTTTTCACATCGGCCATGAGCTGGGGTTTTTGCTTTTGGTTAAACGCTACCCAGTCATCCCAAGACATGGGCAGGTCGGGGGTGGTGAACGAGGTTTTTCCTTTTCCCCCATAACGCCAAAGATCAAATGGTGTGCGCTCTCCCTTCTTCACATCTGGGAACGGAATCAGTGAGTCAACATGGCTGGAACCCAGTTCATAGTCCGGTTCAACGTAGTCCTCTATCACTGCGCCAGGTGATTGTAAAAGGTGCAATTGGTTGTTCATTACTTGAAAACCCACCAAAAACAAACACACGATGACAGCGACGGACAGTATTCGCTTCTTCTTCATTTTATGTTCTCGATTTTATTCTAGCTTGCAATTTATAAAAAGGAATTTACCTATAGTAGCCTTTATTGGGGATTTCCACCACATACTTTTTGCCCGAACTGTTGTTCAAGTGGGGTTCCCGCAACCAAGGATTGTGTCTTTTCAAGACTTTGTAGTTGATTTCATAGAGCTGTGCAAAATCGGCCCAACTGGCCACCGATGTGTCCACTTCCACCGTAAATGTCGGTACGGCATTGTATAGATCTTCCTTTTCTACCTTAAACCCATATTTTTCTGGGTTTGATATGATTTCCTTTATCGCCATGACCCTAAATACGTAACGGCCTGTTTCTTCACCGAGCAAAAGGTCATAGTAGTCTTTCGCCTTTTGGATATCCATATATTTTTGGATTCCTGCGGGACCTGCATTGTAGGCCGCCGCGGTCAGTGTCCAACTGCCAAAGCGCTCTTTCCATTTCTTGAGATACTCACAGGCCACTTGGGTCGCTTTTTCCACATGGTACCGTTCATCGACGTTGTCGTTCACCTCCAAGCCATATTCTTTGCCCGTCGTCTTCATGATCTGCCAGAATCCGGTGGCGCCTGCCGAGGAAACCACATTCTGGAGTCCACTTTCGGCCACGGCCAGATATTTAAAGTCATCCGGGATACCGTTCTTTGCCAAGATGGGTTCTATGATGGGGAAATATTTGTTGGCACGCTTCATCAGCAGCAGCGCATTGGACTGCCAATAGGTGTTCACCAAAAACTCCCTGTCCACGCGTTCCATGATTTCAGGGTCGTCCAGTGGAACAGGTTCTCCAGCAAAATTGAGATCTTCCGGAATCTCAATGGAACTGATTTGATACCCTTCCGCAACATTCTTGTCCGAGTCTCCCGGTTGCACTGCACTCTTGTCCACTGGATCGCTTTGAACCGCAAAAATGAGGGTACTCACCACTGCCACCAATCCTATTACCGCCAAAATATCTTTTATGTATTTCATACCAAATTTTTAAAAAGCCACTATAAAGATACTATTTAGAACTTCCTTATTCTAAAATAATTGCGGGTAGACGTTCATTGAACCATTTTGCGCGGTGTATGATCATAGTATGGGTCCCATTTTTAACCACAATGCAATCCTGAATGTTCGCCAAGGGAAAGACGGAATCTTTTTCACCCTGTATGTGCACCAAATTTGGGGGCGGTTCGGTCTGTTTCCAGTTCACGATGTTATCCAACGCCCAATCGATATACTGTTTATCCCTTACGGAAAGGTATTTTTCGTAAAGCTCCAGGCGTTTGGTAACGCTCTCCCCAAAGGCATATTTTGCCAATAGTTCCACATTGTTCACCAATCCAGTGGGCAACAGTTTATGTGCCTTGGTATATTTTGCAAAGAGCATTCGTTTGGGCAGTTCGGACTGTTTTTTTACAGAGGATACAATGATCACTTTGGACACAGGGATGTGCTTTTCCATTTCCTGCACCAAAAGCCCCCCAAAGGATACTCCCAGCAGAACGGGGCTCTTGTGCTGAATCTTTGTGCACATTTTCCGGGCATATTCTGCCAATGTCATGCCCTTATCCGGGACGAACCATTCCAGTTTATGGGTCTCGAAGCTTTCTTGGGGCAATTTTATACCGTCAAAAATAGATGGGTTGGCGGCCATTCCCGGCATGAGGTACACATGGGTTTTATTGTCGGGCATTTCTCACCAAATACAATTAATACTAGGAAATTAACGATTTTTTGACTAATTTTGTATCCCTTTTGCAAATAGCCTCACCGAAAAACCGAACAATGCCAAAGGGGCAATGCATAATTACCTGAAAGGTAATAGGTCTAGTCAATTTTAAAACAAACTATATGACAGAAATGGAAATCAATGACAATAGTTTCTTGCGCCAATTTGAAACTAGGGTCAATGGGCATCTAGCTAAAATTGAATACTCTTCCCAAGAACGTAAGGTCTTTTTGACCAAACTGGTCATTCCAGAAGAAATTGAACAAGAAGGTTTTAAAGAAGCTTTCATCAAGGCGGTTTTACACCACATTCAAGACAAGAACCTAAGGGTTGTACCTACCAGTCCACATATTGCAGGTTTTTTAAGGAAAAACAGACAGTACAAAGAGATGTTGCCAGTGGGCATTCGCATCTGACCGAACCAAACAAGAATGAAATTGCAAACCTCTCAAAACTGAGAGGTTTTTTTATGCCAATACCTTCTCGGAAACAAATTCAAAACGCACCAAACCATCCTCATCAATAGCGGTTAGTTCCACTTGGTGCAGGGTGTTGACCAATTCGGGATCCCACGGGGCCTTTACCTTTACATAGTTCTCCGTAAATCCATGAATATAGCCCAGTTTGTTCTCTCCCTCAAAAAGAACGGTCCTTATGGTCCCCAACTGGCTTTCATAAAAAGCCCTCCTTTTTTTGGCCGAAAGCCCCCGGAGCATCTTGCTCCGTTTATTGCGGACATTCATAGGGACCACATGGCCCATTTCTGCCGCCAAGGTATTGTCCCGCTCGGAATAGGTGAATACATGCAGATATGAAATATCCAATTCGTTCAGAAAATGATAGGTCTCCAAAAAATGTTCATCCGTCTCTCCCGGAAAACCAACGATCACATCGACCCCGATACAGGCATGCGGCATGGTTTTCTTGATATTCTTTACGCGGTCCACATAGAGGTTTGACAAATAGCGGCGGCGCATCAATTTCAGGATTTCATCGCTGCCACTTTGCAATGGAATATGAAAATGTGGCACAAAAGAATTACTGTCGGCCACAAAATTAATGGTCTCATTCTTCAAGAGATTGGGCTCAATGGAGGATATCCGCAGCCGATGGATACCCTCTATTTTATCCAAGGCCTTCACCAGGTCCAAAAAGGTGTGCTCATGTTTTTTGTTGCCAAATTCACCCTTGCCATAGTCCCCAATGTTGACCCCGGTCAATACAATCTCCTTAATGTCCTTTGATGCAATTTCCCTGGCGTTATGGAGCACGTTTTCCAAGGTATCACTACGTGATATGCCCCGTGCCAGTGGGATGGTGCAATAGGTACATTTGTAATCGCAACCATCCTGGACCTTTAAAAAAGCACGGGTACGGTCGCCAATGGCATAGCTGCCCACATAGAAATCGGCTTCCTCAATCTCACAGGAATGGATCTCTCCCTTGTCGTTCTTGGTAAGGTCGTTGAGATAATCCGTAATCTTAAATTTTTCAGTGGCCCCCAATACCAAATCCACCCCGTCCACGGCGGCCAGTTCCTCTGGCTTCAACTGGGCATAGCACCCCACAGCGGCCACAAAGGCATCAGGGTTGCTCCGTTGGGCCTGTTTTACAATGGTCTTGAAACGTTTATCCGCATTTTCCGTAACGGAACAGGTATTGATCACATAGATATCCGCCTTTTCAGAAAAGTCCACACGCTCAAAATCTTCCTTTTCAAAACTTCGGGCGATCGTGGAAGTTTCGGAGAAGTTGAGTTTGCATCCCAGAGTATAAAAAGCTACTTTCTTATTCATTGCCCTCCTGATAGTTAAGGGCTGCAAAGATAATGATTTGTTGGGAGATGAAAAGGTAAAAGGTAAAAGGTAAAAGGTAAAGGGTAAAGGGCAAAGGGTAAACAGTGCCCGTTAAAAGTTTTATTGCTCCAATTTGAAAAGACCTGTATATTTATGGGCATGCGTGTTGATGCCATGAACCCTTAAAATACCCAGTCATGAACAAAGGACGGTTGGAAGCTTTCAGCGATGGTGTGTTGGCCATCATCATTACCATCATGGTACTGGAGATAAAGGTTCCCCATGGGGAAGAATTTAAGGATTTGGTCCCCTTGATCCCTATATTCCTGAGCTACATTTTGAGTTTTATCTATTTGGGCATCTACTGGAACAACCACCACCATATGATGCAGACCGTGAAAAATGTTTCCGGCAAAATACTATGGGCCAACCTCCACCTCCTCTTTTGGCTATCACTTGTACCTTTTGTGACAGGATGGATGGGTGAAAACAACTTTGCCCAAGAACCCATGGCCCTCTATGGGTTTATCCTCTTGATGGCGGCCATTGCCTACTATATCCTACAAAGCTTCATAATACAATCCCAAGGAACGGATTCCCTCTTGGCAAAGGCCGTGGGGAAAGACTTGAAGGGCAAAATATCCCCGGTATGCTATGTTGTGGGCATTGCTTTTGCATGGATAAATGCATGGGTTTCAGGAGGGCTGTTTATTTTGGTGGCACTCATTTGGTTGATCCCCGATAAAAGAATCGAAAAAATGGTCTGAAATTGAAGGCCAATTGAAGTAAGTTTGACCTATCCTTGAACAACTCGGTAATAGCAATTATTAAAGCATGTATACATTGAAAACTATGAAAAGGGGCATTGTTTATTTTTTGGTGGTCTGTTTTGCATTTTCTGGGAATCTATTTTCACAGGATGATGAGACCTTGACGCTGAAAGAATCATCCAATTATGGAAAATCCGTGGCTGTTTTTGGAGGCTCCGTCTCTGTCATACCGCCAAGCGACAGCGCAAAAGTCTTATGGGAAAAATATTTGGGAATGCACATAACCAATTATGGGGTTCCAGGTGCCGGATTTTCTTCATTGCAGGGAAAATCCCTTCAACAACAGGTTGATGAAGCCGGTGTGTATGATATTTATGTACTGTGGGCATCCACGAATGACTATACCAACAACAGGGAGATCGGCGCCTATACCGATTATACGGAGTTTGATGGTTACGACCAAGAAAAACTGACTACCCAGGCAGGAGGAATCAATTATTGCATAAAAAGAATCTATGAGATAAATCCCAACGCCATTATATACTTCTTCACATCGAGCAAGGCCTTCAACGACAGGGGGGCATACGATCCGTTCTATGAAGGTGGAATGGTCAACTATGTTGAGATGCAAAAAATGGTCTGTGGGCTACATGGTATTCCCTTTCTTGATCAGTTCAGTTTAGGAGGATTCAACATATACAACAAAGATCTGTATTATAGCGATCCTATCCACATGAATGCATTGGGATATAAAAAATTGGGCGAATTGCAAGTTGCATTTTTGGCTTTCCCTTGATCAGTAGAAAATTCGGTTGAGGACAAGAAAAGGCAATAGCACGATATAGAGGATTTTTTAGGGCCAAGCCATGTTTTTTCCCAGTTTGGCATAACCCCAACCTACTAATAATTACGCCATTTTTTGGTCAGTTCAAAAACGTGCTCCAAAATGTGCTGTTCTTTTTCATCAAACTCCACCCCTTTGCGTTTCATCATGGCGGTGGCCACCTCAAAGGCTTTTTTTGGCATGAAGGTGGTAAACCCAGAGGCCCCTCCCCAACTGAAGCTCGGAATGAAATTTCTAGGATATCCACTGCCAAAGATATTGGCGCTCACCCCAACCACAGTGCCCGTGTTGAACATGGTATTAATCCCGCATTTGCCATGGTCGCCCATCATCAAGCCACAGAATTGGAGCCCCGTTTTGGCAAAACCCTCGGTTTTGTAGCTCCATAGGCGCACTGGGGCGTAATCGTTCTTTAGGTTGGATGTATTGGTATCGGCCCCAATATTGCACCACTCTCCCAACACGGAATTTCCCAAAAACCCTTCATGGCCTTTGTTGGAATAGGAAAACAAAACGGAATTGTTCACCTCCCCTCCCAACTTACAATGGGGGCCGGCCGTTGTGGGGCCGTAAATCTTGGCGCCCACCTTCAATATGGCATTATTGCACAGGGCAAACGCCCCACGGATAATGCACCCTTCCATGATCTCTGCATCCTTGCCAATATAAATGGGGCCTGTTGAGGCGTTCAAAATGCTGAACTCAACCTTTGCCCCTTCTTCAAGGAATATCTTTTCTGGATGGATCACCTGATTGGTCTTGGAAATGGGCTGGCTCTGTCTTCCAGATGTCAACAAATCAAAATCTGTCTGAAGGGCCGCTCCGTTTTTGGCAAAAATGTCCCAAGTATTCTCCACGGTAAGGCCTTCACCCTTGTGGGAAACAGGTTTATATTCTGATAGACTGAAAACGTTCTTTGGGTCATCCGTTACATAGGCGACCGCTTCCCCATTCAACACCAATACCTCACCAAGCCGAAGTGCTTTGACACTTTTCACCAATTCTTGAGTGGGCAGATATTTGGCATTGATGACAACATTCTGCGAAGCGGTTCGCATCGGGAATTTTTCGGACAGGTACGCCTCTGTCTTGACGCTACATGGAGCATCCATCCATTTTTCCCATTTCTCCCGTATGGTCAAAATCCCTATCCTGATCTCCGCTACCGGCCTTGTAAAAGTAAAGGGCAGCAACGATTCGCGTTGGTCTCCATCGGAAAGAATATAGTTCATGGTCCTGTTTTGAATGCTGTAAAAATAAAAAACGCCCCTGAAAACCATCAGGAGCGTCCGTATTATTTCGGTAAAAAGACCGACCTACTCGGCCTTCTTCCCTATTTGCTGAATTTCTTGTACTTATTCTTGAATTTATCGATCCTACCCGCGGTATCAACCAATTTCGTCTTACCGGTATAGTATGGGTGCGAGGTTCTTGAAATCTCCAATTTCACCAAAGGATACTCAACACCATCCACAGTGATGGTCTCTTTTGCATCTGCGGTGGATTTTGTAATGAACACATCGTCATTGGACATGTCCTTGAAAGCCACCAATCTATAATTTTCTGGGTGTATACCTTTTCTCATCGTCTTAAATACTTGATCTCAGAATTTTCGAGGTGCAAATTTAATGATTTCTTTTATACTGCCAACTGAAAAACAGTAAAAAAGAAAAAAACTACCTTTAGTTGTAACAAAACCTCTATTCCAATCACTAACAATAAATAACAATCAACACAAAAAAATTCACAAAATGGAAGAACAACAACCCAAGACCGGAAAATTTTCCCTCAACTACGGATTGATCCTAGGAGGGGTAAGCGTAATTTTTGGAATCATGCTGTACACCCAAGGAATGCACACGTCCCAAAGTACGGGAATAATAGTCATTAGTATTGCGCTTGCAGCTGCGGTGACCTATTTGGGCATTTCCGCCTTTAAAAAGGCAAACGGGGGATTCCTCACCCTGGGGCAGGCCCTAAAAATTGGTGCCGGTATCGCCTTGATATCAGGTATCGTCGCCATTATTTACAACATTGTTCTGGTCGATTTTATCGATCTGAACGCTAAATCGGAAATCATGGATGCCCGCTTGATGCCTGCCCTGGAAAGCGGAAAGATAACCCAGGAGCAGTTTGATGTCCAAAAGGCACAAAGCATCAAGTTCTGGTGGATGGGCTATCCTTTTATCTTGATTTTCAATGTGCTGATCGGCCTAGCATTGGGCTTGATCTCCGGTTTGATCTTAAAAAAGTCCAAGCCCGCCTACTAAACCAAAAAATGCTACTTTTGAAGGGAATTCCAGAAACAGGCAATGCAGATTTCCATTGTTATTCCTTTGCTTAATGAGCAAGAATCCCTGAAAGAACTCCATGATTGGATTGCAGAGGTCATGCAATCCAATCATTTTTTATATGAAATCATCTTTATTGACGATGGTAGCACCGATGGCTCTTGGCAAACCATTGTGGAACTGGCCCAAAAGAACGATAAGGTCAAGGGCATTCGGTTTTTGAAGAACTTTGGAAAGTCGCAGGCCCTACATGCCGGTTTTAGTGCCGCACAGGGCGAAGTGGTGATCACCATGGATGCCGATCTGCAAGACAATCCTGAAGAGATCCCGGAACTTTACCAGATGATCAGGGGGGGTGACCACATAGTTTCAGGATGGAAAAAGAAACGGTACGATTCCATCATCACGAAAAATATCCCTTCAAAACTCTTCAATTGGGCCGCACGGAAGACCTCAGGGCTGAAACTGCACGATTTCAACTGTGGCCTCAAAGCGTTCAGGAACGATGTGGTAAAGAACATCGAGGTTTCTGGTGAAATGCACCGCTACATCCCCGTATTGGCCAAAAATGCAGGCTTTTCCAAAATCTCGGAAAAAGTGGTACAGCACCAGGCCCGCAAATATGGTGCCACCAAATTTGGCGCCGAACGCTTCATCAATGGGTTTTTGGACCTGATCACCATTTGGTTCGTTTCCAAGTTTGGCCGACGGCCGATGCATCTCTTTGGAGCTTTGGGCGTGCTCATGTTCATTATCGGATTTGGGTTTTCCCTCTATTTGGGGATCGATAAACTCTTCCTGCACCCAACCGGAAGGTTGATCACCGACCGTCCACAATTTTTCATCGCATTGACCGCGATGATCATTGGTACCCAATTGTTCTTGGCCGGGTTCTTGGGCGAAATCATGGTACGTTCCAGAAAAAATGACACCCGCTACACCATCTCCGATAAAATTAATGTGTAGGCAGGCCGCAAACCCATAATCTTTGTATTTTTAAAGCACTAAACAACTACAATTCTATGGATTCCATTACCGCCACAGCACAATCTTGGCTCACCGATTTTTTTGATACCGATACCAAGAAAGAGATTCAACACCTTATTAAAAACGATACCGAAGAACTCAAGGAACGTTTTTACAAAGATTTGGAATTTGGCACAGGGGGTATGCGCGGCATCATGGGTGTCGGCACCAATAGGATCAACAAATATACGCTGGGAAAGAATACCCAAGGCCTTAGCAATTATCTTAAAAAAACCTATCCCAATAAAGAAATAAAGGTGGTCATTGCCTATGACTGCAGACACAATTCCAACACCTTGGCCAGAACGGTGGCCGAAGTTTTCTCGGCCAATGGGATCAAGGTCTTCCTGTTTTCAGAATTGCGCACTACCCCAGAACTTTCCTTTGCGGTCAGGCACTTGGGATGCCAAGCGGGAATTGTTCTCACAGCTTCCCACAATCCCCCGGAATATAATGGCTACAAAGTATACTGGGCAGACGGAGGCCAGATCGTCCCCCCCCAAGATGGTGAAATCATAGCCGAGATCGATGCATTGTCCTTTGAAGACATACGTTTCTCCGCCAATGACAGCCTGATAAAACTTATAGACAAGGATGTGGACGAAGCTTTTTTTGAGGCTTCATTGAGCAATGGAAATTTCAATGCCAAGGGGAAAGATAATTTCAGCATTGTGTTCACCTCACTCCACGGCACCTCCATTACCGCCATTCCAGAGGTTTTGAAACGCGCCGGATACACCCATGTCACCATCATTGAGGAGCAGGCAAAACCCGATGGATCGTTCCCAACCGTGGCATCTCCCAATCCGGAAGAGCCCGAAGCTTTGTCCATGGCTATAAAAAAGGCTGAAGAAATTGGTGCCGATATGGTCGTGGGTACGGATCCAGATAGTGACCGCTTGGGAATAGCCGTTCGTAACCTTGAAGGTAAGATTGAACTGCTTAACGGCAACCAGACCATGGTGTTGATGACCAAGTTTCTATTGGATCAGTACAAGAAAAAAGGATTCAAAGGCAATGAATTCATTGCCTCAACCATTGTTTCCACACCCATGATGGAGTCCATGGCAAAAGCTTATGGTGTGGAGTACAAAACAGCGCTCACCGGTTTTAAATGGATAGGAAAAATGATCAAGGACTTCCCCAACTCCAAATTCATTGGGGGCGGTGAGGAAAGTTTCGGCTACATGGTGGGAGATTTTGTAAGGGACAAGGATGCGGTCACCGCTACCCTATTGGCCTGTGAGATTGCATCCAGTGCCAAGGCCCATGGGAGTTCTTTTTACAAGGAATTGATAGATTGCTACGTTCAATTTGGATTTTACAGGGAAAAATTGATCTCATTGACCAAAAAAGGTATCAGCGGTGCAGAGGAAATCAAGCAAATGCTGAAAGATTTCAAGGAAAACCCCGTGGAATCCGTTCAAGGCTCCAAAGTGCTCTGGATCGAGGATTACAATACGTCCATTGCCAAAAATGTATTGACCGGCAAGGAAAGAACCATGGATTTGCCAAAATCCAATGTGCTGATCTACGAAATGGAGGATGGCACCCGTATTGCCGCCAGACCCAGTGGCACTGAACCCAAGGTGAAGTTCTATATCAGTACAAATGCAAAATTGAACAAGGCCGAGGATTATAAATCCGTAAATTCGCAGTTGGAAGCCAAATTGGATGGCATCGTTTCCGAACTGAATTTATAGGTGGATGAACTACTTTAGAAAGATTCTCCGTTTTGCGGGACCTTACCGTAAGTACGGGTTTTTGAATATTTTTTTCAACATTCTCTACGCACTCTTCAGTGCCCTGTCCTTTGCGGCGCTCATACCCATGTTGGATGTGCTCTTCAAGCCAAATCAAAAGGTGCACATTAAGCCTACGTACCAAGGCGTTTCCAGCCTCAAGGATTATTTGCAAGATTATGTCAACTTTCGGGTGACCGAGTATTCCGGTGACGACGATATGAGAGGATTGGTGCTGGTCATAAGCCTTGTACTGGTCTTGTTTTTGCTGAAAAACGCCTTCAATTACCTGGCCATGTATTTCATCACCTTTTTGAGGAACGGCGTACTCAAGGACATTCGGAACAAAATGTACGAGAAAATTGTGGATTTGCCCATCTCCTACTTTTCAGAAAAGCGCAAAGGGGATGTCATAGCAAGAATCACTTCCGATGTATTGGAAATCCAACATTCCTTCCTTTCCATTTTGGAATTGATCGTGCGTGAACCATTGACCATTCTCTTCACCATACTGGTGATGTTTGGGATCAGTGCAAAACTTACCCTTTTCGTGTTCATTTTTATCCCCATTGCCGGAATGATCATCTCCCGGATCGGAAAATCCCTCAAACGGAAATCCGATAAGGCCCAAAAAGAACAGGGGGAATTTCTTTCCATTGTGGAAGAGACCTTGGGAGGACTGAGGGTCATCAAAGCCTTTAACGCCGAGTCTAAATTCTATAACACCTTTAAAAATTCCACTACCCGTTTTTTCAAGTTTTCCAATTCCTTGTTGAACCGACAAAACCTCGCTTCTCCCACTGGGGAATTCCTGGGAATATTGGTAATTGGCGTATTGCTGTGGTTTGGCGGTAAAATGGTTTTGGTGGACAAGACATTGGATGCCTCCTCATTCATCGCCTACATGGGGTTGGCCTACAACATCCTCACTCCTGCCAAGGCCATCAGCAAGGCATCTTACGGGGTCAAGAAAGGCAACGCCGCTGCGGAACGTGTACTGGAGGTACTGGAATCCGACAATCCTATCAAAGATGCCGAGAATGCGGTGGACAAAACAGATTTCAATACCGGTATCGTCCTAAAAAATGTTTCCTTCAAATATGAGGAAGATTATGTGCTGAAAGATTTTAACCTTTCCGTGGAAAAGGGCCAGACCGTGGCCTTGGTTGGGCAATCCGGTAGTGGAAAAAGTACCATTGCCAATTTGGTCACTCGATTTTATGATGTGAATGCAGGGGAAATCCTGATCGATGGGGCCAACATCAAGGACATCAGCAAAAAATCACTTCGGGGTCTAATGGGCTTGGTGACGCAGGATTCCATCCTGTTCAATGACACCGTGAAAAACAATATTGCCCTGGGCAAGGAAAATGCGACCACACAGGAAATCATCGCAGCTGCCAAGGTGGCCAATGCCCATGAATTTATCCTCGATTTGCCCCATGGATATGATACCAATATCGGGGATGGTGGCAATAAATTGAGCGGAGGACAAAAACAACGGTTGTCCATCGCCAGGGCCGTGCTCAAAAACCCACCCATTATGATCTTGGATGAAGCCACTTCGGCGCTCGACACCGAAAGTGAACGCTTGGTGCAGGATGCTTTGGAAAAAATGATGCAGAACAGGACTTCCCTGGTCATCGCACACCGGCTTTCCACCATCCAAAATGCAGATTCCATAGTGGTTTTGAACAAGGGCAAGATTGTGGAACAGGGCACCCATGAAGAATTGATGAAATCCAAAAAAGGATACAAAAAATTGGTGGAGATGCAGTCTTTCACTTCTTAATTAGTTGGCGACTTGTCACATCGAGCGCAGTCGAGATGTTATCTTCGAGATATTCGTGTCATTCGTGTCAACAAATGATTGTTAGATGCTTGGATTATTAGATTAAAAAGATTCTTAGCATTGCTCAGAATGACAAATTAATGTCAAGCCAAACCTATTTCGGCATCCCAGCACCAGAAAAGTATTAACCATCCACAAGTTCCTTGCGATAGGAGATTCTTCGCTTTGCTCAGAATGGCAATTATCATTGCTTATTGCCAATTGCCCATTGAAAATTGTCCATTACGTTAAACCTTTTACCTTTACTCAAGTCATAGCACCAAATTGTACGGACAATTGATTGCTGAGGAAACCTTAGTCCATGAACTAAAACAAAGAGAAAGCCAAGCAAAGGCCTTTGAGGTGTTGGTGAACACCTACAAAGAGCGGCTGTATTGGCATATCAGGCGTATTGTTCTGGACCATGACGATGCGGACGATGTGCTCCAAAATACCTTTATCAAAGTGTATAAAAACATCGAAGGCTTTAAGGGTGATAGCAAATTGTATTCCTGGATGTACCGGATCGCCACCAATGAATCCCTGACCTTTTTGAAGCAAAAATCAAAAAAAATGAGAATCGGCGATGAAGAACTTAAGACCAAAATGGTTGAAAATTTGCAATCCGATGCGTATTTTGAGGGGGATGAAATCCAATTGAAACTGCAACGGGCACTGGCAACACTGCCCGATAAGCAAAAATTGGTCTTTACCATGAAATATTTTCAAGAGATGAAGTATGAGGAAATTTCCGAAATTTTGGAGACTTCCGTAGGAGCCTTAAAAGCTTCGTACCATTTGGCAGTTAAGAAAATTGAAGCGTATCTTAAGGAAGATTAAACCTTTGACGGGTTTTGACGTCAAAACTTCGAAATGAAAAAGGACAAAAAAAATAGTTTCAACACCCCTGATGGCTACTTTGACAGTTTCCATGAGCGACTCATGGCCAAAATCAACAATGAAGAGGTAGGCAAAATGGAGTCCCTGATACCAAAATCAGATGGTTTTTCTGTGCCCAAGGGCTATTTTGATGGCCTTGCCGAAAAAGTGCTTTCACAGGTTGGACAACATGAGACCAAGGTCATCTCCCTAAAAGCCTATAGAAAGTTCTATTACGGTGCGGCGGCCATTGCCGCGGTGTTCCTTTTGGTGTTTGGCATCACATGGAAAAAAGAGGCCCCGGTCAGTTTTGAGAACCTGGCCAGCAACGAAATAGATGCCTATTTTGAAACCAACGAAGTGGACATGAGCACGTATGAAATTGCAGAGGTAGTCTCCTTTGATGAGATTGAATTGAACAATGTGTTCACCCATGAGGTTGGGGAAGAGAACATTTTGGAATATTTGAGTGAAAGTGTGGAAGATATAGAAGAGTTAAATTTAGATTACAGTAACTATGAATAAAAGACAACTTTTATTGTTCGCCCTTGTATTGGCGGGTTTTTGGCTGCAGGCCCAAGGCCCTGGCAGGGATCGTATTAAGACCCTTAAAGTTGCCTTTATCACAGAAAGGGTGGGTCTTACCCCCAAAGAGGCCCAATCTTTTTGGCCCATATACAATGAGCATGAGGAAAAAATTCAAACCATAAGGCATAAGGAACGCATGGAAATACGATCCAGAATATCCGCCGCTGAGGAATTGACAGATGCCGATTCATCGGACCTTTTGGACAAGCTTTTGGCCTTGGAGGATGAAAAACATGATGCCGAACGGGATTTTATCGCAAAGATCAGAAAGGTCATCCCTCCTAAAAAAGTATTGTTGTTGATTAAGGCCGAAGAAGATTTTAAAAAGCGTTTGTTGCAACAATACCGCAAACGGGGTGGCGGTGAATAAATAATAAATCAACAAAAATCACTTTCAAGGGGCCATTGGCCCCTTTTTTATTAAACCTTTTTTCAAGTACATAGTCTTAGCTATAGAAACCCATAAAATTCCAGATTATGAAACGCATGAAGACAATATTGGTTACCGTAGCGCTTTTGGGAACAATGCTTGCCGTAAATGCGCAAAGAACAGTGGTTAGGGTATACCCCAGATATGGAACCGTGGTCACAACAATAGCAAAACCCAGAGTGGTTGTCCATAACAATACAAACTTCTACTACTCAGATGGGGTTTGGTACAGGGCCCGGGGAAGAAGATATGTGGTATGTGCCGCTCCAGTTGGCATTAGATTGACTACTTTGCCCAAGGGGAGCAATGTGGTATATGTGCATGGAAGGCGGTTGTACAACTACAGGGGTATTTGGTATAAAAGAACAGGACGACACTACGTGGTCGTAACGGTTTAGTTGTAATAGGTTTGGTTAGTTGTTGATTAAGAAGGCGGCGCAATACAGCGCCGCTTTTTTATTTGAAGACCAATTTAGCAATCCGGTTTTTCCCCGCAGCATAAGCGACGGTGTCATTTAAAAATTGTACCGTAAAAAAAGATTCATCATTAAAAGATTTCCAGGTCTCACCCCCATCCCCAGAATAGGAAATGCCCGTAAAGCCCACGGCCACCAATCCCCTTCCTTCAGAATGGGGCACAAACTGCACACAACTTTTGTAACCTGGTTCTTGTCCATCGGCAATCAAGGCCCAGGTTTTTCCCCCATCGTGGGTAATGATCTTGTTCGCTCCATTCGCTTCGGGTTCCAAATAGTCACCCCCGATACCAAAACCCAGCTTTTCATCATAAAAATCCAATGAATAGATACCCTGTGTTGGCGCCTCATGGACAATGGGGGTCTGCTGCACATTCCATGTGACTCCCTTGTCCAAAGAAAATAAAATCCTGCCTTCGGTAGTACCAATCCAGACCTTATCACCTGCAATGGCGATGTTGGTATTGCTAGCGGCAAAGGCTCCCTCCCCTTCAATTCCCCCGGGAAGGCTACTACATGGGATTTTGGCCCATGTTTCCCCACCATCCCTTGTAATGATGATGGAAAGACACCCATCCACCGTATCACCCACAGCAATACCTTCGGTATCGTTCCAAAAAGCCAGGCTATCATAAAAGACGCCTTCCCCTACCTCAGTATAGACCAACCCCATCTTGCCACCACCCACAGTTTTGTAGAGCAAAGCCGGATTTCCGATGGAAAGCATAAAAAAATCTTCGGAAGTATGGCCCACAGCCCGAAAAGAAGGTGTGATGGTGTCGTATTGCTGGATATTGGCACGGACTTTTTGGCTATTGACATCCACCGTTCCAAAGACGCCTCCACTTCCGGCAAAGGCCAACGTCTTGGCATCCAAAAAGGTAATGGCCCGAATGCTTACCGAGTCTTCATAAACTGGGGTAACGGAAACCGATTGGAAGGGTTGGTACGTTTGTTCCTCGACACAGGAAACCAAAATCACGGCCAATATAGGCAAGATGGAAAATCGCATTGCATTAATTTTCCCTAAAAGTAAGCAGAAATGATACCTTTGCAACCTTATTTTGTACCATGCGTTTACACCGAAACCTCGTTTTTGCCGTAATAGATGCCCTGAACATGATTTTCAATGAAGGGGAATATGCCGATAAGGTCATTGAAAAAGTCCTACGGTACGATAAACGGTGGGGTGCCCGCGACCGTGCCTTCATTGCAGAGACCACCTATGATATTGTACGTTGGAAACGACTCTACACCGAAATTGCCGAAGCCCACGAACCCTATACCCGACCCCATTTGTTCCGATTGTTCTCGGTTTGGTGCGTACTGCGGGGCATCCGTATCCCCGATTGGAAACAGCTGGAAGGCACACCCGAACGTCGCATCAAGGGAAGGTTCGATGAGCTTTCCAAAATCCGGAAGTTTAGGGAATCCATTCCCGATTGGTTGGATGAACTCGGAGAGAAAGCATTAGGTAACAAACTTTGGACGCAAGAAATTGCCGCATTGAACAAACAGGCCGATGTGATCCTGCGCACCAACACTCTCAAAATCCAAAAAACAAGGTTGCAAGCTCTATTGGCCGATGAGGAAATTGAGACGGAAACCTTGGATGGCTACCCAGATGCTCTTAGGCTGAAGGAACGGAAAAATGTCTTTACCACCCAAGCCTTCAAGGATGGGCTTTTTGAAGTACAGGATGCTTCTTCCCAGTTGGTGGCTCCCTTTTTGGAAGTAGAACCTGGACAACGCGTGGTGGATGCATGCGCTGGGGCCGGGGGTAAAACACTCCACTTGGCTTCCCAAATGCAAAACAAGGGGCAGCTCATCGCCCTAGACATTTATGAGAGCAAATTGAAAAAACTCAAGGTGAGGGCCAGACGAAATGAGGTCCACAACATGGAGACCCGGGTCATCGACTCCACCAAAGTGATCAAAAAATTGTACAACAGTGCAGATAGACTGTTGTTGGATGCTCCCTGTTCCGGGTTGGGTGTATTGCGCAGAAACCCTGACTCCAAATGGAAACTGGAACCTGACTTCGTAGATCGTATCATGGGCGTGCAGCAGGAAATACTCCAGGATTACAGCAAAATGCTCAAAAAAGGCGGCCAGATGGTCTACGCCACCTGCTCCATCCTACCCCAAGAAAATTCAGAACAAGTACAGACTTTCCTAAACTCTGAAAACGGCAAGGACTTCCAACTTGTCAAAGAACAGAACATCTATGCCTCCAAAAATGGCTTTGATGGCTTTTATATAGCGCTGCTGAAGAAAATTTAGTAGGGCTAACCGTAAACGGCTGTCAGTTCGAGCGCAGTCGAGATGTGCTTTAAAGTATCGAATCCGATAACATCTCGACTGCGCTCGATGTGACAAACTGGTCTCTTTTTTATTCCTTCACCGTAGGATACTCAACCCCCAACTGCTCCAAATAAGTATCATATTGGGTTTCATCGTAATAGTACTTCTCCAACTCAGGTCGAAAGGTATCCTGCTTGTCCTTGTTCAAATAGGTCGGAGGCATATCTTCCTCAGAAATCATGGGCTGATACTTGGTTTCCTTGCTCTGTTCGTTGTTAAAGTAATCCCAGGCCCCTTTTAGCAATTCAGGTTTCAACAAAAAGTCCAACAAGGTCATGGCTTCTGCCTTTGCCCCAGCCGTTACCCCTTTATGCGCAATGGGCGTGGCCATGGCAATGGCGTTGCTCCAGTGATGGCCTTGCAATCCAGGAATATTGGAGGGAAAACGCATGGTCACCGTGGGGATTTTCCATGAAATATCCCCAATATCATCTGAACCGCCGCTCACGGGTTCCAAGACAGGAAGGCCCAGTTCGTCCAGTTCCGTGGGCAGGCCCTCGATTTTCTCTGAATTCACTTCCGTTTGAACCGCTTTGGCCAATTTTTGGTCCGCTTCGGACCACGTGGGCAGACCAACCTGCTTGATGTTCCCATACATGGTCTCGGCAATCACCTTGTTGTAATGTCGGGGCCATGCCGTTCCCAACACCCGCGAGGTCATGGTGGTTGCAGTCATTAAGGCGGCACCTTTGGCCATATCGTTGGCAATGGCATACATTTCCATAATGCCTTCGTACTTTACATCCCTAAAATAGAACCAAATGGCCGCTTTGGAGGGCACCACGTTGGGTTGGTCCCCCGCATCGGTAAAGATGGAATGGGAACGTTTTAAGGGATGCAAATGTTCCCGTTTGTAGTTCCACCCGATGTTCATCAACTCCGCAGCATCCAAGGCACTGCGTCCGCGCCATGGAGCCCCGGCGGAGTGGGCGGCCTCACCTTCAAAAAGATATTCCACGGAAATAAGCCCCGTACCCTCCGTGGGGCCCCAAGAAACCCCAAAATTGTTCCCTACGTGGGTAAAGATGCACATATCGATATTGTCAAAAAGGCCATCGCGCACATACCACGCTTTGGCAGCGACCAATTCCTCGGCAATTCCGGGCCACAGGATCAAGGTGCCCCCAATGTTTTCCCGTTCCATGATCTGTTTTACGGCCAATGCCGAAGTGATGTTCAACGGAATACCCGAATTATGCCCTTCCCCATGGCCGGGTGCACCCTCCACAATGGGTTTATGATAGGCCACACCCGGATATTGCGAAGCCTTGGGAATACAGTCCACATCACTGCCCAGGGCGATCACGGGACCATCCCCGTTGCTCCACGTGGCAAACCATGCTGTAGGGATCCCTGAAATGGAATGCTCGATGGTAAAACCGTTGCTTTCCAAAATGCCGGTAAGGTATTTGGAACTCTCCTTTTCCTGGAAACCAAGCTCAGCAAAGCTGAAAATCTTGTCCACCATGACTTGGGACTGTTTTTTATGGTCTTCCACGATTTGGGCGACCTCGGTCTTTAGTTTCTCGATTTGCTTTTTGGAGTATTTTTTTTGGGCGGTGACGGAAGCAACGCAACAGAACAATAGGATTCCTGTGCCCAGGACTTTGGCAATTTTCATAGGGTTGGATTTAGAATTAGCATCAATGCTTCTAAGATAGGGAAAGAGAATCAAAACTTTCGTCGGTTTAGGACTTGAAATTGAAGTTTTAGGGAGTTGCTAAAATTTCCTACATTTAAATAATTCTTTAAGAACCTCCCTCCCGATTTTTAAATAAACCTGTTTTGAATAGATGAAGATTAATTTACCTACAAAAAAGGGTGACCCAAACACTAGTCCTGAAGTTGAATTTAACCACCTGGTTGTTATTGGTGCTAACGGTTCTGGTAAAACTAGATTTGGTTCTTGGATTGAAGAAATGTATGCAGGAAGTACCCATCGGATATCTGCTCAAAAATCTTTGCAAATGCCATTAGTGTCAGTTCCATCGACCATGGATAGGGCTGAAAAAGAATTTTTTTATGGGGGCTATTCAGAAAATTGGAAAGAACATTCATATGTATCGCAAAAGGTAATCAACAGATGGGGGAGAAACATAAATACTCATCTTTTGAACGATTTCTCCAAACTAATGAATTTATTGCATACCGAAGAATATGAACAATCACTTTTATACAAAGAAGGAAAAATAGAAAAACCTGTTACGAAATTAGATACGGTTCAAAGAATATGGGAACATGTCTTACCTCATCGTAAACTCATAAAGAGGGCAGGCAAAATTGAGACTTATCCAACGGATGATGAATCCAAAGTTTATGAGTCAAGTGAAATGAGTGATGGAGAACGTGTGATTTTTTATTTAATTGGAGAGGTAATATGTACACCTAAAGAGTCTATAATAATTATCGATGAGCCTGAAATGCATATCCATAAGGCCTTAGTTAAAGAATTATTTGATTTAATTGAACAAGAAAGAACTGACTGCTCTTTCATCTATTTGACACATGATATTGATTTTGCTTTCTCAAGACAAAATGCCACCAAGATTTGGACAAAAAATTTTGAAGACAATGTTTGGGATTATGAAATATTAGACAAGGAGATGCCTATCCCTGAACAGCTATATTTAGAAGTTTTAGGAAGTAGAAAACCAATTCTTTTTATTGAAGGTGACAATAGCAGTATTGATTATGAAATTTACGAACAGGTATATTCCGAATTCACATTAAAACCATTAGGTAGCTGCGAAAAAGTAATTCATGTGGTGAAATCCTTCGATTCAAACAAAGATTTTCATCATATAGATTCATTTGGACTGATTGACAGAGATAGAAGAACAGATACCGACGTATCAAATCTAATTCAGAAAGGCATATGGGTACTCGATGTGGCAGAAGCGGAAAACTTACTATTGATCGAAGAGGTAATTAGAGCTACATCAAGATATTTAGGAAAAAATGAGGATGAAGTTTTTGGACAGGTTCAACACAATGTTGTTGAATTTTTTAAATCTCAGCTTGATAATCAAATTCTTATTCATTTTAGGGATTTAATGAGAAGGGAATTAATAAGCCTTTCAGATTTTGAAGCAAAAAAAATAGAAGCCGTGGAGAATGAAATAGATACGAACTTTGGAAAAATTGACAAACAAAAATTATTTGCCGAAATAAGGGATTTATTTCAAAAACTAATTGCTGAAAATGATTATAATGGTATTTTAAAAGTTTTCAATCTAAAGAATGCGATTATTCCAGAATCTAAAATTTGTCAATTGTTAGGGATAAGCTCCAAACCAGAATTCAAAAATTTAGTAGTTACCATACTTAAAATGAAAAATGAACATAGCGAATTAATTGCAGAAGGAATAAAAGCAAGAGTTATTATTTAAGAGATTAGGTATGAACAACTGTGGTTAACAACTCCCCCATCCCATAGCTTAAAATCCACTCCAAAATCGTAAATTTGCACTTTCTTAAACCGCTCAACGCAAAAATTGTATGATCCATTTTTTTGGGGACAAGGCGACCAAGGTTTTTGCCGTCCAGACCACTCAAGAAATTTCGCAACAAGACAATGATAAACTGACATGGTTGTTTGGCAACCAACCCCAAATAGAAGCGGCGTCCCTGGACGCCTTTTTTGTTGGACCCCGCGCCGCCATGGTCACCCCTTGGAGCACCAACGCCACGGAGATTACCCAGAACATGGGCATAAAAGGTGTTGTTCGGATTGAGGAGTACCACGCCGTACCCGAAGACTATACCGAGTACGACCCCATGCTCTCCCAAAAATACAAAGGTCTCGACCAGAACATCTTTACCATCCATATCGTTCCCGAAGCCATTTTGGAGATTGAGGATATTGCGGCCTACAACCAAAAGGAAGGGTTGGCCCTGAGCGATGAGGAAATCGACTATTTGGAAAAACTATCCCAAAAATTGGGTCGCAAATTGACGGATTCCGAAGTGTTTGGGTTCAGTCAGGTGAATTCCGAGCACTGCAGGCACAAAATTTTCAACGGCACCTTTGTCATTGATGGCCAAGAGATGCCCACCTCCCTCTTCAAATTGATCAAAAAGACCTCAGAGGCCAATCCCAACGATATTGTTTCGGCCTATAAGGACAATGTCGCCTTTATCAAAGGCCCCAAAGCGGTGCAATTCGCCCCAAAAAGTGCAGACCAACCTGATTTTTACGAAGAAAAGGAATTTGATTCGGTCCTTTCCCTAAAAGCGGAAACCCACAACTTCCCCACCACCGTGGAGCCGTTCAATGGTGCCGCTACCGGTTCGGGAGGTGAAATCCGCGATCGTTTGGCCGGTGGAAAGGGATCACTGCCCTTGGCCGGTACCGCAGTGTACATGACCTCCTATTCCCGTTTGGAAAAAGACCGCCGCTGGGAGAAGGGTATGGCAGAGCGGAAATGGCTCTACCAAACGCCCATGGATATTTTGATCAAGGCGTCCAATGGGGCTTCCGATTTTGGAAACAAGTTTGGACAACCCTTGATTGCAGGCTCTGTGCTCACCTTTGAACATGATGAATCCAAAGATATCTCGACTGCGCTCGATATGACGGCGAGAAGATTGGGGTTCGATAAGGTCATTATGCTGGCGGGCGGAATTGGTTATGGAAAAACGGACCAAGCCTTGAAGGATACACCCCAAAAAGGAGACAGAATAGTCATTCTGGGCGGGGACAACTATCGGATAGGAATGGGCGGTGCGGCAGTGTCTAGTGCGGATACCGGGGAGTTTAGTTCGGCCATTGAGCTGAACGCCGTGCAACGTTCCAATCCTGAAATGCAAAAAAGGGCTTCCAATGCCATCCGTGGGTTGGTGGAAAGCCATGACAATCCCATTGTTTCCATCCACGACCATGGCGCCGGTGGACACCTCAACTGTCTCTCCGAATTGGTGGAAGCGACTGGGGGTAACATCGATACGGACAGGCTGCCCATTGGGGATCCCACCCTATCGAAAAAGGAATTGATCGGCAATGAATCCCAGGAGCGTATGGGGTTGGTCATAGCTGAAAAAGATCTGGCTCTGTTGGATCGCATTGCGGCCCGGGAACGTTCCCCCATGTACGATGTGGGAGTGGTGACCGGTGACCATCGGTTTACCTTTGAATCCCATACATCTGGTGAAAAACCCATGGATCTGGAGCTTTCGGACATGTTCGGCAGTTCGCCCAAGACCATTATGGAAGACGTTTCGGCCCAAAAAAAATACAAACCCCTCTCCTACTCCCTAGAGCATTTTCACGACTATCTGGAGCAAGTACTGCAATTGGAAGCCGTAGCCTGCAAGGATTGGTTGACCAACAAGGTGGATCGGTGCGTGGGGGGCCATGTGGCCAAGCAACAATGTGCTGGACCATTGCAATTGCCTTTGAACAACTGTGGGGTAATGTCCTTGGATTTTAAGGGCAAGGAAGGGATTGCCACCAGCATTGGGCACTCCCCAGTTTCCGCTTTGATAGACCCCGTGGCCGGAAGCCGTAACAGCGTGATCGAAGCTCTGACCAATATCGTTTGGGCACCATTGAAAGATGGATTGAAATCGGTCTCCCTATCCGCCAACTGGATGTGGCCCTGCCGCAATGAAGGAGAGGATGCGCGACTGTACGAAGCCGTCAAAGCATTATCGGATTTTGCCATAGCATTGGGCATCAACGTGCCCACGGGCAAGGATTCGCTTTCCATGAAACAGAAATACAAGGATGGTGATGTTCTCTCTCCTGGAACCGTAATCGTTTCAGCAGCAGCGCATTGCAATGAGATTACTAAGGTAGTGGAACCTGTGCTCCAAAAAAATGGCGGGTACATCTATTACATCAATCTGTCCAAAGACAGCCCTAAATTGGGCGGTTCTTCCTTTGCCCAAATCCTGAACGGTATTGGGGATGAAGCTCCCTCTGTTTTGGATGCGGATTACGTAATAACGGTCTTCAATGTCCTTCAAAAATTGATCAAAAATGACCAAATTTTGGCCGGGCATGATGTAGCTTCAGGCGGATTGATCACCACACTATTGGAAATGTGTTTCGCCGACAATGATCTCGGCGCCAGTCTGGATTTGTCAGGCCTGGGTGAATCCGATACCATCAAACTATTGTTTTCAGAAAACGTAGGAATCGTTTTTCAATCCAGAGATACCTCCATTGAAAAAATACTTGCAGATACCGGAATTGGGTTCCATAAAATTGGCAGTGTCACTTCAGGAAACAATCTACAAATCAAGAACAACGGCATTGAAATCGGCTTGAACATTGCATCACTGCGTGATACCTGGTTCAAGACCTCCTATCTGTTGGACAATAAGCAGACAGCCAACGGTCTGGCCAAGGAGCGGTATGATAACTATAAAAATCAACCCTTACGCTATACTTTCCCCCAGGATTTTGATGGCACCTTGTCACCTCGAGCGCAGTCGAGAGGTAACAACAAGGTCTTGACTGCGCTCGACCTGACATCCCAATCCATGAGACCCAAGGCAGCCGTTCTTCGCGAAAAAGGAAGTAATTCTGAACGGGAAATGGCCAATGCCATGTATTTGGCAGGATTCGATGTGAAGGATGTGCACATGACCGACCTCATCACGGGTCGAGAGACCTTACAGGATATTCAGTTTTTAGGGGCCGTAGGTGGTTTTTCCAATTCCGATGTATTGGGAAGTGCCAAGGGCTGGGCCGGTGCAATCAAGTATAATGAGAAAGCGAATAAGTCAATCTCTGATTTCTTTGCAAGGCCCGATACGCTCTCCGTCGGTATCTGCAATGGTTGTCAATTGTTTATGGAGTTGGATCTGATCAATCCCGAGCATGAAGTCCATGGAAGAATGACCTACAATGACTCTCATAAGCATGAGAGTGGTTTCACCTCGGTGAAAATCCAGGAAAACAACGCTGTCATGCTTTCCAATATGGCAGGAGCCACGCTCGGCGTCTGGATCTCCAACGGGGAAGGAAAGTTTAAACTTCCCTATGCGGAGGACCAATACCACATTGTGGCCAAATATGGTTATGAAAGCTACCCGGCCAATCCCAACGGAAGTGATTACAATACCGCCATGCTCAGTGATAAGACAGGAAGGCATTTGGTGACCATGCCCCACATAGAGCGGTCTACTTTTCCATGGAACTGGGCCCACTATCCAAAGGATAGGAATGATGCGGTTTCCCCATGGTTACAGGCTTTTGTGAATGCAAGATTATGGATTGAAAACTTGGCGAAACAATAATAAGATTCTCTATTATTAGCGCTTTCCGTTAGAAATATTTCAAAAAATACCCAAGGGAATTGTTAAATCAATTTTCTGAAATGGGGGCGATTTCCTATTTTGCAATTACTTTACAGAAACTTACTATGCAAACAGTTACCCGATTATTTGATTTTCCCTACTACCAGTTGGAAAAATTTCCACTGGAAAAGTCATTGGTCACCAAATACAATGGCAAATGGGTAGCAACCTCCACAAAAGAATATATAGATAAGGCCAATGCATTTAGCAGAGGCCTGATTCAATTGGGAGTGAAACCCAATGATAAGATTGCGCTTATTTCCACCACCAATCGAACTGAATGGTGCATTGCAGACATCGGAATACTCCAAGTGGGGGCACAAAACGTACCTATTTATCCAACTATTTCAGAGGATGACTATGAATACGTTTTGAATCACTCCGAAGCAAAATATTGTTTTGTTTCCTGTGATGAAGTACTTCAAAAGGTCCTATCCATTAGCGGAAAACTCAAAAAGTTAATAGATGTATATTCCTTTGACCAGTTGGATAATTGCAAGAACTGGAAAGAAGTTTTGGAAATGGGAGCGGATACTTCCAAACAAGAAGAAGTTGAAGAAAGAAAAGCCAATGTTACCCCTGCCGATTTGGCTACGCTCATCTATACTTCTGGGACAACGGGGAAACCCAAAGGGGTTATGCTTTCCCATAACAATATAGTTTCAAATGTACTGTCTGCCCAAAACCGATTGCCCCTTAAACCTGGGGACAAGGTCTTAAGCTTTCTCCCCATCTGTCATATTTTTGAACGGACTTTCTCCTATGCGTACATCTATCTGTGCTATGAAATTTATTTTGCCGAAGGGTTGGATAAAATAAGCGAGAACGTAAAAGAAGTAAAACCCTCGGCCATGACAGTAGTGCCCAGATTGGTCGAAAAGGTCTATGATGCCATTATTGCAAAGGGAACGGCACTCACGGGAATCAAAAAGAAACTCTTCTTCTGGGCCGTGGAACTTGGATTCAAATTTGAGCCCTACAAAGCAAATGGTTGGTGGTATGAGCAAAAATTGGCCCTGGCCCGGAAATTGATTTTCAGCAAGTGGAAGGAGGCCCTTGGTGGTAACCTGAAAATGATGGCTTCGGGCAGCGCCGCATTGCAACCAAGACTTGGGCATATTTTTGCTGCGGCTGACATGCCCATTATGGAGTGCTATGGTCTGACCGAAACATCACCCGGAATTTCAGTTAGTGAAATACGCAACCATGGATGGAAAATTGGCAAAGTTGGTAAAATCATGGATGGGATTGAAGTGAAGATTGCCGAAGATGGTGAAATTCTATGCAAGGGGCCCAACGTGATGATGGGCTATTACAAAGACCCCGAAAAAACTGCGGAAGTAATGACCGGGGATTATTTCCATACCGGGGATATTGGTGAAATTGATGAAGATGGCTTTTTACAGATTACCGACCGCAAAAAGGAAATGTTCAAAACCTCGGGAGGTAAGTATGTGGCGCCCCAATTGTTGGAAAATCGGTTAAAACAATCCAGGTTCATAGAACAGATCATGGTGGTGGGCGAAGGCGAAAAAATGCCAGCAGCGCTGATCCAACCCAATTTTCAATTTCTTCACGAATGGGCCAAACGCCACAATGTGACCATCGGTGAAAACTCGGACATCATCCACAATGACAAGGTAATCGCCAGAATTCAGGAAGAAGTAGATCTGGCCAATGAGGATTTTGCCAAATGGGAAAAAGTAAAACAGTTTCGGTTGACCCCCGATGTATGGAGTGTGGATGATGGCCATTTGACCCCCACCATGAAACTTCGGAGGAAAATTGTCAAGGAGAAATACCTGAACCTGTATAATGACATATATGGCCACTAACAGTGGCCTAAAGGATTCCTTTTTAAAAATAGGCCCGCTGTCCCATGGGCTTTTTCTATTGCAGCATTGCATTTTTTACATAAATTTATTATGCATGCATAATAAATTTTTATATATTTGAGGGCACCAAACCGGTTCTATGAAAGATTTGACGATAGACTATGCCCTCAGGGCCACATGGCAAGCGGTCATTAAAATGTACAATGAGGAAGCGAAGAATTATGGCCTGACGATGGCCATTGGCTTTACACTGTTGAGCATTGACCCAAAACAGGGGACCCCCAGCACCGCATTGGGCCCTAAAATGGGTATGGAGGCCACAAGTTTATCCAGAATTTTAAAAAATATTGAGCAAAGAGGCTATATACAAAGGAAGCCAAATCCCAAAGATGGACGGGGCGTTCTCATACACTTGACCGCTTTGGGGCTGGAAAAGCGAAGGGAATCCAAAGATGTGGTGCTCCGTTTCAATGAAGCGGTACGGGAACATGTTTCGGGAGAGGATTTGAACGGATTTTTCAAAACCGTTGATGTGATCAACAAACTTATCTCGGATAAGAAAATATATATCAAAACGACCCATTAATATTAATACTCACCCATACATGAGAAGGCATATCAACAAAGTTGCCGTTATCGGTTCCGGTATCATGGGAAGTGGCATTGCCTGTCACTTCGCCAATATTGGTGTCGAGGTTTTATTGCTGGACATTGTTCCCAGGGAACCCAATGAAAATGAAAAGGCCAAAGGACTCACCTTGCAGGATAAGTTGGTCAGAAACCGCTTGGTAAACGATTCCCTGGCCGGGGCCCTGAAATCCAAACCCTCCCCTATCTACCATCAAAAATTTGCCGATCGCATCTCAACGGGAAACTTGGAAGACGACATTTCCAAAGTAGCCGGGGCAGATTGGATCATTGAGGTTGTGGTGGAACGGTTGGACATCAAAAAACAAGTGTTTGAAAATTTGGACAAGTACCGGACTCCCGGAACCTTGATCACTTCCAACACCTCTGGTATCCCCATCAAGTTTATGAGTGAAGGAAGAAGTGAGGATTTCCAAAAACACTTTTGTGGCACACATTTTTTCAACCCGGCACGTTATCTAAAACTTTTCGAGATCATTCCAGGGCCCAAAACTTCACAGGAAGTCTTGGACTTTTTGAACGGATATGGTGAACAATTCTTGGGCAAGACCTCCGTAGTGGCCAAAGACACTCCAGCCTTTATCGGTAACCGTATCGGCATTTTCAGCATTCAGAGCCTTTTTCATGCGGTAAAGGATTTGGGGATGACCGTTGAAGAAGTGGATAAACTTACAGGACCGGTCATCGGCAGGCCTAAATCGGCTACTTTCCGCACTGTGGATGTGGTCGGTTTGGACACCTTGGTCCATGTAGCCAATGGAATTTATGAAAACTGTAAGGACGATGAGCAACACGACCTATTCCAACTTCCCGGTTTCATCAAGACCATGGTGGAAAATAAATGGCTCGGCAGCAAATCGGGACAAGGTTTCTACAAAAAGATCACCGGTGATGATGGAAAAAGCGAAATCCTTACGCTAGATCTGGATACGATGGACTATCGCTCCAAAAAAAGTGCGAAATTTGCCACTTTGGAGCTTACCAAGACCATTGACAAGGTCATTGACCGTTTCCCTGTGCTGACTTCCGGTAAGGATAAGGCAGGGGAATTCTACCGGAAAAGTTTTGGGGCTTTATTTGCGTACGTTACCCATCGCATTCCCGAGATTACGGACGAGCTCTATAAAATAGATGATGCCATGAAGGCAGGGTTTGGCTGGGAACATGGCCCTTTCCAAATTTGGGATGCCATAGGGCTGGACAAAGGTCTGGAATTTATCAAGGCCGAAGGTTTGGAAGCCGCATCTTGGGTATCCGAAATGAAAGAAGCCGGCATTGGTTCTTTCTACACGGTGAAAGATGGGGCCACCTATTTCTATGACATCCCCAAAAAGGCCATGGAAAAAGTTCCGGGCCAAGATGCCTTTATCATTTTGGACAACATCAGAAAATCCAATGAGGTTTTCAAAAACAGCGGTGTGGTCGTAGAGGATTTGGGCGATGGTATCTTGAACTGCGAATTCCAATCCAAAATGAACACCATTGGGGGCGATGTATTGGCAGGGCTCAACAAGGCCATTGATCTGGCAGAGAAGGATTTTCAGGGATTGGTGGTAGGGAACCAGAGCGCAAACTTCTCCGTGGGTGCCAACATTGGAATGATTTTTATGATGGCGGTGGAGCAGGAATATGATGAACTCAACATGGCCGTAAAGTATTTTCAGGACACCATGATGCGGATGCGCTACTCATCCATCCCCACTATTTCCGCACCGCATGGTATGTGTTTGGGTGGGGGATGTGAGCTTTCCATGCATGCCGATAAAGTAGTGGCCGCTGCCGAAACCTATATCGGATTGGTGGAATTTGGCGTCGGGGTTATTCCCGGCGGAGGTGGTTCCAAGGAAATGGCACTGAGGGCATCGGACACTTTCAGAAAGAACGATGTGGAACTGAATGTGCTCCAGGAATACTTCCTTACCATTGGTATGGCCAAGGTATCCACATCGGCCTATGAAGCCTTCGATTTGGGCATCCTTCAAAAAGGAAAGGATGTAGTAGTGGTGAACAAAGACCGGCAAATAGCAACGGCCAAGGCTTACGCCAAATTAATGGCCGAAGCAGGATACACAAAGCCTCCCAAACGAAAGGACGTAAAAGTATTGGGAAAACAGGCCTTGGGCATGTTCTTGGTGGGAACTGATTCCATGGAGGCCGGGCACTATATTTCAGAACATGATAAAAAGATGGCGGACAAACTGGCCTATGTCATGGCAGGTGGTGATCTCTCGGAAGCCAGTTATGTGACCGAACAATACCTATTGGATTTGGAACGAGAAGCTTTTCTTTCGCTGTGTACTGAAAGAAAGACCTTGGAACGTATCCAACATATGTTGAAAACGGGAAAACCACTTCGTAATTAGAAAAAAAGAATCAAGAAAATAGAGTCAAGACCAAAGTCTTTTCTCTTAGTTCTTGAATCTAAAAATCATAAAGAAAAAATGAAAACAGCATATATCGTAAAAGCATACAGAACCGCAGTGGGCAAGGCACCCAGAGGTTTGTTCCGGTTTAAAAGACCCGACGAACTGGCAGCGGAGACCATTGAATACATGATGAAAGAACTGCCCCAATTGGACAAAAAGCGTATTGATGACGTAGTTGTGGGCAATGCCATGCCAGAAGCCGAACAGGGATTGAACATGGCCCGGCTCATTTCCCTAATGGGGTTGAACATTGAGGATGTTCCAGGAGTGACCATCAACAGATACTGCGCCTCTGGGTTGGAGACCGTTGCCATAGCCACGGCCAAGATCCAATCAGGCATGGCAGATTGTATCATTGCGGGAGGGGCAGAGAGTATGAGCTATATCCCTATGGGAGGATACAAGCCCACACCGGATTATGCCACGGCAAAAGAAGGGCATGAAGATTATTATTGGGGAATGGGTTTGACGGCCGAAGCAGTGGCCAAACAGTTCAAGGTTTCCAGGGAAGATCAGGATGTATTTGCCTATAACTCCCACATGAAAGCCTTGAAGGCCCAGGAAGAAAACCGGTTCCAAGATCAAATTGTCCCAATAACAGTAGAACACACCTTTGTGAACGAAGCGGGAAAAAAAGAGACCACTTCCTATACCGTCAATAAGGATGAAGGGCCACGAAAGGATACCAATATTCCAGCCTTGAACAAGTTGAGACCTGTGTTTGCCGCTGATGGAAGCGTAACCGCAGGGAATTCTTCCCAAATGAGCGACGGTGCCGCCTTTGTGATGGTCATGAGCGAGGAAATGGTGAAGGAACTAAATCTGGAACCCATTGCCCGCCTAGTGAACTATGCTGCGGCTGGGGTTGAACCAAGAATCATGGGGATTGGCCCGGTAAAAGCCATTCCAAAGGCATTGAAACAGGCCGGTGTGCAACAAAATGACATCGAATTGATCGAATTGAATGAAGCCTTCGCCTCACAATCGCTGGCCGTTATCCGCGAATTGGGTTTGAACCCAGAAATAGTCAATGTAAATGGTGGAGCCATTGCGCTAGGGCATCCTCTGGGCTGTACCGGTGCTAAATTGTCCGTGCAACTCTTTGATGAAATGCGAAAACGCAACATGAAAGGAAAATACGGAATGGTGACCATGTGCGTGGGCACAGGACAAGGAGCGGCTGGTATTTACGAATTTTTAAATTGATTAAAAGAACCAAGCGCCAGGATAAAAAGAGAAAAGACTGTGAAAAGACACAATTTCAAAAAGTTAAAAATCTGGCAAGAAGGCATGAATTTGGTAGATGAAACATACAGAATAGTCAAGGGATTTCCACGTTTGGAAAAATTCAACCTTAGCTCCCAACTGATACGATGTGCCGTTTCCATTCCTTCAAATATTGCTGAAGGAACGAGCAAATCAACGGACAAACACCTCAATAGATATATTGAAACCAGCTTGGGTTCTTCTTTTGAGTGGGAAACACAACTTATTGTTGCACTGAACCAAAAATATATTTCAATAGAGCAATTTGAACTTTTAGAACATAAAATACAGCAATTACAAAAAATGATTTCAGGATTTCAAGGTGGGCTTAGTTTCGAGTCCTGATTCTTGCTTCCTGGTTCTTAAATCTTAAAAACATGAATGCAGAAACCCTAAACAAAGACATTCTAAGAGGCGGCCAGTTTTTGGTGAAAGAGACCAAATGTGAGGACGTATTTACTCTGGAAGACCTGAACGAAGAGCAAAAAATGATGCGCGAAAGCACCAAGGAATTTGTAGACCGAGAGCTTTGGGCGCACTGGGAGCGTTTTGAGAAAAAAGACTATGCCTATACCCAGGAATGTATGCGCAAGGCCGGTGAACTGGGATTGTTGAGTGTTGCCGTACCTGAAGCTTACGGTGGCATGGGTATGGGATTTGTGTCCACCATGTTGGTATGCGACTATATTTCTGGCGCAACAGGTTCCTTTAGCACCGCCTTTGGTGCCCACACAGGAATTGGCACCATGCCCATCACCTTATATGGAACTGAGGAGCAAAAACAAAAATATGTGCCCAAACTGGCTTCAGGGGAATGGTTTGGGGCGTATTGCCTTACCGAACCCGGTGCCGGTTCCGATGCCAATTCTGGAAAGACCAAAGCCGTTCTGTCCAAGGATGGTAAATACTACAGCATCACCGGACAAAAAATGTGGATTTCCAACGCTGGATTCTGCAATATGTTCATAGTTTTTGCACGCATCGAGGATGATAAATACATCACTGGGTTCATTGTTGAGAATGATCCCAACAATGGCATCACCTTAGGTGATGAAGAGAAAAAACTGGGTATCCATTCCTCCTCTACCCGCCAAGTGTTCTTCAATGAGACCAAAGTGCCCGTTGAGAACATGCTATCCGAAAGGGGAAATGGATTTAAAATAGCCATGAATGCCCTTAACATTGGTAGAATCAAATTGGCTGGAGCTTGTTTGGAAGCGCAACGAAGAATCATCAACGAAGCCACAAAATATGCCAACGAGCGCATTCAATTCAAAACACCCATCATAAACTTTGGGGCCATCAAAGCAAAGATTGCCGATATGGCCACCAATGCCTATGTGGATGAGTCTGCCTGCTACCGCGCCTCCAAGAACATTGAAGATAGGATTGCCATCCGGGAAGCTGAAGGTAATTCCCACCAAGAGGCTGAACTCAAGGGGGTTGAGGAATATGCCATTGAATGTTCCATTCTAAAGGTTGCTGTTTCGGAACATGTGCAGCACACAACCGATGAGGGCATCCAAGTTTTCGGGGGGATGGGCTTTAGTGCAGATACCCCCATGGAATCGGCCTGGAGGGACGCCCGTATTTCCAGAATCTATGAGGGAACCAATGAAATCAATAGAATGCTGGCCGTGGGCATGTTGGTGAAAAAAGCCATGAAGGGCCATGTGGATCTTCTGGGCCCAGCTATGGCCGTGGGTGAGGAATTGATGGGAATTCCCTCCTTTGACACTCCCGATTTCTCCCAACTATTTTCAGAAGAAAAGGATATGATCGCCCGTTTGAAAAAAGTGTTCCTGATGGTTGCCGGAAGTGCCGTCCAAAAATTTGGACCGGATCTGGAAGAACATCAAATGTTGCTGATGTCCGCAGCAGACATCCTTATCCAGATTTATTTGGCCGAATCTGCGATTCTTCGCACCGAGAAAAATGCAAAACGGTTTGGTGAAGAGGCCCAGGCGGCCCAAATTGCCATGTCCAAATTGTATCTGTACAGGGCCGTTGACATCATTGCCCAAAAAGGAAAGGAAGCCATTGTTTCCTTTGCCGAAGGTGATGAACAACGCATGATGCTCATGGGGCTCAAACGTTTTACGAAATATACAAATCAACCCAACGTCGTAGCCCTCCGTACCCAAATTGCGGATAAAGTGGCTGCGGATAACGGGTATACCTTTGACTAATTCAAATGATGCTGAGACAAAGCTGATTTGGAAACCGCCCCAGTTGGGGCGGTTTTTTTTCTGGCCTAATTTACAATACGACCATGTCTGGTCGAGCGCAGTCGAGACCCTATTGAATTGTCACATTTTTAAGACCTCTCGACTATGCTCGAGGTGACATATACTTTTTTAAAACTTAAGCTAGCCTATAGATTCCAAAATCCTTTCCTCGCTTTTCTTTCTGGAAAAATTGATGGCGCATTCAATCAGTGCCAAATGGGAATAGGCCTGTGGAAAATTGCCCAAAAGTCGTTTGGTCTTAAAATCAATGTCCTCGCTGAACAATCCCAAGTGGTTGCTGTAGCCCAACAGTTGTTCAAAATGGGCCAATGCTTTTTCTTCCTCCCCAATCTTAAAAAGACTGTTGATGAACCAAAACGTACAAATGGTAAAAGAAGACGAGGGTAGACCAAAGTCATCCTCGTTTTTGTATCGGTACAGTAGTCCGTCGTTGCTCAGATTTTCTTCAATTGCCTTTACGGTACTTACATATTTTGGGTCCCTGGCATGGATAAATCCGTAGGATTCCATCAAGAGCACGGAAGCATCGAGATGGCTCGACCCATAGGACTGGACAAACGCATTGATATCCCTGTTCCATGCATTTTGGTGAATATCCTTCTTTATCTCCTGCTCCAAGGATGTCCACTTTTCAATTTTTCTATGCTTGCCGAACATGTTGGCCACCTTTATGGCCCGGTCCAAAGCCACCCAGCACAGCACCTTGGAAAAGGTAAAATGCCTATCCTCTCCCCGAAACTCCCAAATACCTTTGTCCGGCTCCTTCCAATGCTTGGCCACGATCCACACAATACCTTTGGTAATGCTCCACAACTCTTCCCCGTTCTCAATATCGTTGCTGAACTTGTTCAATTGCTCATAGATCACATCCATTAAAATCCCGTAGATGTCATTTTGTCTCTGCATATAGGCTGCGTTGCCCACCCTAACAGGTTTGGATCCCTTATACCCTTCCAAATGGTCCAAAGTCCGTTCGGTCAAGGTCTTCTCTTTATTGATGCCGTACATGATCTGTAGTTTTTCGTCCTTGTCGGGCATCAGGTCAATGATAAACTGCAGGTATCTTTTTGCTGAATTTTTGTGCCCAAGTTCGGAAACCACTTTGATCACCATGGATGCATCCCGTATCCAACAAAAACGATAATCCCAGTTGCGTACCTCTCCGATGGTCTCTGGCAACGATGTGGTGGCAGCGGCCAGTACGGCCCCCGTTTTATCGTAGGTGAGCATTTTGAGGGTAATCCCGCTTCTGATGATTTCATCATTGAACTGGTCATAGGTAGGCGTCTTGTCAACCCAATCCAACCAATATACCTTTGTCCTTTCAAGCTCCAAGGCCATTTTGTCGGTGGTGGGCCTTAATATTTTTTCATTGTAGCAAATGGAAAAGAAACCATCCTCCTTCAATACGATTTCATCGCCATCCAGCACCCTATCTTTATCGAAAGAGGTATAGAGGAACAGCGTATCGAATTTTTGTTTGTGGGTAAGACTCACAATAAAATCGTCCTTGACATAATGGGTGGTCAATCCCAACCCATACTCCAAACGGGGATCATAGTACACCGAAAACCTTGGTGCTCCAGATATGAGCCTCACAAAACGGATTATCTCGGGAGGGGCATTGTACTTTCCATTGGATTTATGGTGCCTTGGCATAAAATCGTGGACCTCGAAGATATCCTTTCCATCAGTGTATCGGGTGACCAGAATGGCCGTGTTTCTGTAATATTCCTGATGGATGGTATAGCTGGGGGCCGTCCTTATCCCAAAGCTTCCCCCGTTCCCTTCATCCAACAATTTGGCAAATACAGAAGGGGAATCAAATTGAGGGAGACAGCACCAATCCAAGGAACCGGTTTTTGAAATCAAGGCCGCACTTCTGCAATTACCAATAATTCCATAATCTAAGTTCTCCATGGATTAAATATCCGTAAAAGGTTTTGAATGAATTGCTTTTGCATCCGAATTTCACGAATTTTAAAAAAAATAAAAAACAAAACCCACCAAAAGCACTCTTTTATGGGAAAAACTATCATAATCTCAAATCGACTACCGGTTCAACTACAAATTAGCGATGGAAAGATCAATGCAGTACCCAGTGTTGGTGGTTTGGCCACAGGGATGAAGTCTGTGCACAGTGGAGGTGAAAGCCTTTGGATCGGTTGGTCCGGACTAACGGATGAAGATACGCCGCCAGAACTGGAAAATGACATTGACAAGGCCTTGAAAAAGCATGGATGTGCCAAGGTAAATCTCACCGCAGCCGAGGTTGAAGGGTTTTATTTTGGTTTTAGCAACCGTACCATATGGCCCCTGTTCCATTATTTTTTGGAATACTCCGAGTTTGAACTTGATTTTTGGAACACCTACAAGGCCGTAAACCAGAAGTTCGCCGATGCCATCATAGAAAAATCGGATGCGGAAGATACCATTTGGGTGCACGACTACCAATTGATGTTGGTACCACAAATGGTCAGAGAAAAGCGCCCCAAAACTTCCATCGGTTTCTTTTTGCACATTCCATTTCCCTCCTATGAAATCTTCAGGACCCTTCCTTGGCGCGAACAGGTTTTGGAAGGATTGTTGGGGTCTGACCTCATTGGTTTCCACACTTACGATTATGAGCGGCATTTCTTAAGTTCCGCAAGAAGGCTTTTGGGGCTGGAAGTAAGCTTCAACGATGTTTATTTGGACAACCGGGTGATCAAAGTGGATTCGTTTCCCATGGGAATCGACTTTAAAAAGTTCAAAAATGCGGCGGTGGAACATGGAAAAAAAGGAATCGCCAACCGCAGCGATTTCCAAAAAAGGCTTGACGACCATAAAGCCTCCGCTCCGGATACCAAACTGATCCTTTCCATTGATCGGTTGGACTATAGCAAAGGCATCGCCAAGCGCATCAACGCCTTTGAATATTTCTTGAACAAATATCCCGAATACAAGGAAAAGGTGCGGTTAATCATCTTGGCGGTCCCTTCCCGTTCCAACGTGCCACAATACCAATTGCTCAAAAGGGAGATCGATGAGTTGGTAGGACGAATAAATGGGGAGCTTTCCACGGTGAACTGGACCCCAATCTGGTATTTCTACCGTTCGTTGCCCTTTGAGAACCTTATCGACCTCTATACTTCCAGTGATATTGCCTGGCTTACGCCCCTTCGGGATGGGATGAACCTCGTGGCCAAAGAGTACGTGGCCACCCGAACGGACAAGACCGGAGTGTTGATATTAAGCGAAATGGCCGGTTCTGCCTATGAGATGAACGAAGCCCTCTTGATCAACCCCAACAATTTTGAAGAACAGGCTGATACCCTGAAACAGGCCATAAACATGCCTTTGGAAGAACAGAAGGGGCGCAATACCTTTCTGCAAAATAGGCTGGAACGGTACAATGTGGAGGTCTGGGCCAATGAATTCATGGGCTCCCTTCGACAAAAGAGGGAAGTGTTCCATGATTTTGTTTCTCAAAAAATATCAAACGATGTCCTTAAAAAAGTGGATGCGAAATATACCAAGGCCAAAAAAAGGCTTTTGTTCCTGGACTATGATGGTACATTGACCGGCTTCCACAAAGATCCGCAAAAAGCATCACCGGATGGTGAGCTATACGAACTGTTGGATAAATTACAGCAACAGGAGAATACAACCCTCTTTTTGATCAGTGGTAGGGACAAACAGACCTTTGGGAGATGGTTTCTTCCCAAAAAATACAATATGATCGTGGAACATGGGGTTTGGATCTCAAAAAATGGGGGCAACTTTAAAATGCTGGAAAAAGTAAAGGGAGAATGGATGGAAAAGATCAAGCCAGTTCTGGAATCCTTTGTGGACAGGACCCCGGGGTCTTTTATTGAGGAAAAAAATTACTCGTTGGCCTGGCATTACCGCAATACCGATCCAGACTTTGGGGAAAAAAGGGCAACGGAACTCAACACGGTATTGACCAGCCTCATCGGAAACGACGATATCAGTGTGCTCAACGGGAACAAGGTCATAGAGGTGAAGAACAGCAATGTCAACAAGGGAAGGGCGGCCGTCAGGATATTGGGCGAAGACGACTATGACTTTGTGTTTGCCATTGGCGATGACTGGACCGATGAATTTATGTTCCAAGAACTTCCTGATTCTGCCATTACCGTTAAGGTTGGGCTCAAAAAGACCCACGCCAAATACCATGTGGAAAACACAAAGCGGGTACGGGAACTTTTAAAACAGTTTGCGCGATCATGATCTGTAGATTTTTTCTTTTTTTCAGCATCCTTATGGTATCGGGGCTGCAAGGGCAGGGGAATACCGAGGTGTATCTTTTTGACCTGAAGTTGAAAGACGGGAATCCGGTACTTTCCAATCCAAAGAACATCTCCAACAATGAGGGTTATGATAACCAGCCTTCCTTTTGGGATGATGATACCATTTTGTTCTCTTCCACCCGAGCGGACCAAACCGATATCTTGAGGTTCAATATCAATGAGGGAAGCACCTCCACTTGGATCACCAATACACCCACGGGAAGCGAATATTCCCCTCTCAAAATCCCTGGAAAAAATGCCATCTCCTCCATCCGATTGGATTTGGATGGTTTGCAGCGCCTGTATGAATATGACATCACCAGTGGAAAATCCAAGCCCATCACCAATTTGAAGATTGGCTATCACGTTTGGTACAACGACTATATTCTGGTCTCATCGGTCTTGGTGGAAAACCGATTGGATTTGGCAGTAAGCAACCTAAAGGATAATTCAAACCATACTTTCCAAAAAAATGTGGGCCGCTCTCTGCACAAGATTCCTGGAACCAATCTTATCAGCTATATCAGCAAAGAGAACAAGAAATGGGAGATAAAATCCTTAGATCCCATTTCTGGGGCTACCAAAAAAATTGCGGACACCTATCAGAATGAAGAGGATATCTGCTGGTTGGACAACACCACCATGTTGACCGGGGCCGGGAAGTCTCTTTTCATGTTCGATACAAAATCGGGTATTGATTGGGAACCAGTGATGCACTTTCAACAAGACGAAATCAACAATATCTCCCGGATAGCCATCAATGGCAGTAAGACCCGCTTGGTCTTTGTGGCTGATGAATCGCCAAAAGTGATCGTGCAAAGACAGCTTGAAGCCTACAACGCAAGGGATATTGATGCCTTTATGGATACGTATGCCGAAAATATCAAACTTTACAACTATCCCAACGAGCTTTTTCAGGACAGCAAGGAAAAAATGAGGGCGCGGTATACATCGCAATTTGAGAATACCCCCGACCTGCATTGCGAAATAAAAAACCGCATCGTGATCGGAAACAAGGTAATCGATGAGGAGTATGTAAGGATGAACGGGGTTTATAGCAGTGCCGTGGCCATTTATGAAGTGGAAAACGGAAAGATTGTCAAGGTCACCTTTATAGATTGACAGGTTCTATATTTCCTCCTTGGGGATTTGATTTTTATTTTAACCCTTTTTTCCTACTTTCATGGAATCTAATCCTATCAATATGAAAACCAAAGTCAACCTTGCCCTTTTGCTGCTCCTTTTTGTTGGCCTTTGTCAGGCCCAGACCGAATATGACAAACCGTTTATTTCGATCGGCGTCATTGTTTCCGATTTGGAGAAATCCATGGATTTCTACACCAATGTCCTTGGTATGCAGGAAGCCGGGGGGTTCAGTGTCAATGAAGAATTTGGTCAAAAAACCGGGTTAACAGGGGGGATTCCTTTTGATGTGAAAGTTTTAAAACTTTATGACGATCCCAACGCCACCGAATATAAGTTGATGTCCTTTGGGAATGAAAGCAAGGGTCCTGACAACCATATACAAGCCCAAAACGGGATACAATACATAACCCTTTTTCTGAAATCAACGGACGGCGTGCTCCAGCGATTAAAAGAAAACAATATAACCCCCCTAGGTGAAACGCCCATAGAACTTCCAGATGGGAAAACCTTTATTTTGGTACAGGATCCAGATGGAATTTTCATAGAACTTATCGGCAATTGAACAAAGCATGAAAAAACCTTATATTTTCTTAGCTGCATTGGTCAGCATTACCAGTTTATTTTCCCAAACGGATACCCGTTTGTATAAGATTATCGATGCTGTTTCGGCGGAGCGGATTGAAAAGGATGTCACCACCTTGGTGAATTTCGGGACCAGACATACCCTAAGCGATACCCTCTCCCAAACCCGTGGCATTGGAGCTGCAAGAAGGTGGATAAAATCAGAATTCGACAACATCTCATCGGATTGCAGTGATTGCTTGGAGGTGTTTTACCAAAAAGATTTGGTAAAGGAAGGTGACGGCAGCCGTATTGTCAAGGATGTCTGGGTGGTCAATGTGGTGGCCATACAACGGGGCACCAAATATCCCAACCGCTTTATCATCATGAGCGGCGATATTGACTCACGTGTAAGTGATCCCACCAACTTCACCTCTGATTCTCCAGGGGCCAATGACAACGCCAGTGGTATGGCTGGAACCTTGGAAGCCGCACGGGTGCTTTCCAAATACCGGTTTGAGAGCAGTATCATCTACGTGGGCCTTTCAGGAGAAGAACAGGGACTGTATGGAGGTAGAGGATTGGCAGCCTATGCCAAGGAAAAAGGTTGGGACATTGTGGGAATCCTCAATAATGATATGATTGGCAATATAACCGGGGTTGACGGAGTGGTGAACAATCGCGATTTTCGGATTTTTTCAGAACCCGTGCCCCCTACCGAAACCGATGAGGAAAGGCAGGCCCGCCGATTCTATGGTGGAGAGGTGGATGGGATTTCCCGCCAATTGGCACGATACGTGTACAAGACCACCAAGACCTATATGCCCGAGATGAATCCCATGCTCGTTTATCGTTTGGATCGTTTTGGCCGTGGTGGACACCATAGGCCCTTCAACGATGCAGGTTTTGCAGGAATCCGTATCATGGAAGCCCATGAAAACTACACCCAGCAGCATCAGGACATCCGAATGGAGGATGGCATTGCTTACGGAGATGTACTGGAACATGTAAATTTTGGGTACGCCAAAAAATTGACGGCCGTCAACGCCATCAATCTGGCATCCATCGCCTGGGCACCCCCTGCCCCGAAAACCGTGGAGATCGGGGGCATAGTGGAACCAGCCGCAAAACTGAGATGGAGCAAGGTGGATGGGGCCGTGGGATACAAAATTTATTGGAGGGACACTACCTCGCCCACTTGGAACTACTACAAATATGTTGGCGATGTCACCGAGCAGACCTTGGAAGGCATTGTAATCGACAATTATTTCTTTGGGGTTGCCACAGTGGGCAAGGATGGCCATGAAAGCCCTGTGGTCTTTCCGAATAAAGTTTTTAGATAGTAATTTGTCACTTCAAGCGCAGTCGAGAAGTCATTAAGGTTTAAGTATGAAGATTTTTTTTACAATAGCAGTATTTTTATTGGGTGTAAGTATTATATCTGCCCAAAACTTTACACGACAAGACACCCTTCGTGGGAGCATTACTCCAGAGCGTGTCTGGTGGGACCTCAATTATTATGACCTAAAGGTGAAGGTGAACCCCCAAGAGGAATTTATTTCTGGGAGCAACACCGTTCGTTACAAGGTCTTGGAGGCTTCCGATGTGCTCCAGCTTGATCTACAACCCCCCATGAAATTGGAATCGGTGAGCCAAGATGGCCAAAAGCTCAAAATTACCTCGGAAGGGGCTGCCCATTTTATCAAACTAAAGAAAGTACAGGTTCCCGGTGCTTATAATGAACTCATTGTGCACTATTCAGGGCATCCCAAAAAAGCGGTAAGGGCACCTTGGGATGGCGGTTTTTCATGGAAAAAGGATTCCGATGGAAACCCTTTTGTGGCCACATCCTGTCAAGGCTTGGGTGCCAGTGTATGGTGGCCCAACAAAGATCATATGTATGACGAGGTGGACAGTATGCGTATCAGTGTGACCGTACCCAAAGACCTCATGGACGTTTCCAATGGCAAACTGGAAGGGGTGGACGACAATGGCAACCAAAAAACCTATCACTGGTTTGTGTCCAACCCCATCAACAATTATGGGGTCAACGTGAATATTGGAAACTATGTCCATTTTGGTGAAAAATACCAGGGAGAAAAAGGCCCTTTGAACATCGATTATTATGTGCTGCCGGAAAATCTGGAAAAAGCCAAGGAGCAGTTCAAACAAACCACGATGATGTTCGAGGCCCTGGAACATTGGTTTGGCCCCTACCCTTTTTACGAGGATGGTTTCAAATTGGTGGAGGTTCCCTATTTGGGGATGGAACACCAAAGTTCTGTAACCTACGGTAATGGATATGCCAACGGATATCTTGGCAGGGACCTTTCAGGATCGGGATGGGGTTTAAAGTTTGATTTTATCATCATCCATGAATCCGGCCATGAATGGTTTGCCAACAATATCACCTACAAGGATATTGCCGACATGTGGATCCATGAAGGGTTTACCGCCTATTCCGAAAATCTCTATTTGAATTATCATTATGGCCCCAAGGCAGCATCCGAATATGTCATCGGAACGAGGGCCAACATCCAGAACGACCGCCCCATCATTGGTCCCTATAACGTTAACAAAGGTGGCTCCGGGGATATGTACTACAAAGGTGCCAATATGCTCCACACACTGCGACAATTGATCGAGGATGACGAGCTATGGCGACAGATTTTAAGGGGTCTCAATTCAGAGTTCTACCATCAAACCGTGACCACAAAACAAGTAGAGGATTACCTCAGCGAGAAGACCGGAAAAGACCTGTCCGCCTTCTTCAACCAATATTTACGTACCACTATGATTCCCAAGTTGGAGTACAAGTTGGAAGGAAATTCCATCACACATCGCTATGTGGATATCGTTGAAGACTTTGACATGCCCATCAGGGTCTTTGTGGATGGCCAGGAACAATGGTTGTTCCCTTCTTCAGAATGGAAAACAGAGGAACTCAAGGGAAATGAATTGGTTTTCGACAACAATTTTTACATCAAGACCCAAAAAATCTGATTTGGAAAAGTTCCCGGAACACTATTTTAAAAATGACCTCGAATGGCGCGAGTGGCTCCATGAAAATTACGACACTTCAGAGGGCATTCATCTCATTTTCTATAAAGTTGAACATGAAAAAGACAGTATGCGGTGGGAAGAAGCCGTACGCGTAGCACTTTGCTATGGATGGATAGACAGTACCGTCAAAAGCCTCGGCGATGGGAAGCGGAGGCAATATTTCTGCCCCAGAAAACCCAAGAGTGTTTGGAGCAAGGTCAACAAACAACACATCAAAGCGTTGAAATCCGACGGATTGATGCACAAAAGTGGGCTGGAAGCCATAAAGGTAGCCAAGCAAAACGGTTCATGGACCGAGTTGGATGATGTGGAGAACGGTGTAATGCCAGAAGATTTGCAAAAAGCATTCAACAGAAACAAAAAAGCCTTTGAAAACTTTCAAAACTTCGCTCCTGGACAGCGCAAGAGTTATCTGTATTGGTTGAACCAGGCCAAACGGGAAGAAACACGGCAAAAAAGAATCTCGGAAATAATGGAACTCTGCGCCAAAAACATAAAATACAGAAACACGGGCAGATGAAAAGCGCACTTAAAAGCTTCGGCAGTCTTTTGACCCTTTTTCTTATGATGGCCTGCCAGAACAGGGAACCAAAGCAACCTGTAGAGCTTGCCATAACCAATGGAACCGTAATAGATCTGGTTTCGGGGAAATTGGAAATAAGGGACATCTATGTGGATAAGGGAAAAATCATTGCTGTCCAGAACACCGGTACAACAAACACTTTCCAAGCTGATACCACTATCGATGCCTCCGGAAAATACATCCTCCCCGGGTTTTGGGACAACCACGTCCACCTCCGGGGTGGGGATTCGCTAATTGCCAACAACAAGAACTTTCTAAAACTCTTTATCGCCAACGGTATTACCACCGTCCGGGATGCTGGGGGCGATCTTACCCCCTGGGTATTGGAATGGAAAAGCCAAATTGCCACTGGCAATCTTCTGGGACCGACCATATTCACGGCCGGACCGAAAATCGATGGTCCCAATGCTACGTGGGCTGGGTCGCTTGTTGTAGACAATGAAGAGGACATTCCTGTGGCTTTGGATTCTCTCCAAAAGCTGAACGTGGATTTCGTAAAACTTTATGACAGCCGAATTTCCGGGGAGAATTACCTCAAAGTGATCAAAGAAGCAAAGGAAAGAGGGCTTACCGTTTCTGGGCACATGCCTTTTACCGTTACTTTGGATGAGACCGTGGATGCTGGGATTGATGCCATTGAACATTTGTATTACATCATGAAGGGATGCGCCGATAATGAGGTAGAAGTGACCCAAAAATTGAAAGCAGGGGAAATCGGATTTTGGCAGGCCATGCCATCGCTCATGCAAAGTTATTCGGACAGCCCAGCCCAGGAGACTTTCAAGAAGTTGAAGGAGAATGGGGTGTATGTGGTACCTACACTTCACATTGGCAAGGTTTTGAGTTATTTGGATGAAGTGGGCCATACCTCAGATCCTTATTTGGCTTATATGGGACATGGAATCATCAAAACCTATGAAGGAAGGGTGCAAAGCGCATTGCGGGCATCCGAGGAAGCACGGAAGAACAGAAAGGAGTTGGATACCTTTTTTGGCCAATTGGCCAAATCGTTGAATACGGCGGGGGTGGAACTGTTGGCAGGATCGGATTGTGGTGCCTTCAATTCCTTTATCTATCCCGGAACTTCACTGCACCAAGAGTTAAAGGCAATGGTAGAGAATGGCATTCCACCTTTGGAGGCCCTGCAGACCTCAGCCTACAATGGCGCAAAATTTTTGGGTCAACTGGAAAATTACGGGACCATTTCCGGTGGAAAAGTATCCGATTTGGTAATTTTAGAAGGCAATCCTTTGGAGAATATTGAAAATTCTTCAAAAATATATGCCGTTGTAAAGCAAGCCCAAGTATGGTCAAAAAGTAGGCTTCAAGAAATTTTAAACAGTGCCGTAATGGACTAAACACCTTTGGTCATGTATCATAAAAACTTTTATTTCAAAAATATACTTCATCCGAAATTTTGGCCGCTCCTTCTATTGATAACGCTGGCAATTCCAGTTCGTGCCCAACTTCTATTGGTGCCCGACCGTGTTTTTGACGGCGAACAGGTACATTCAAACTGGGTTGTTTTGGTAACCGAAAATCGGATCACTTATGCAGGACCAATTTCCAATCTCAAAAATTCAAGTTCGTATACAAAACAGGAATTAAACGGAACGACCCTCATGCCCGGGATCATTGAAGGGCATTCCCATATTTTGTTGCATCCTTATAATGAAACGGAATGGAACGATCAGGTTCTCAAGGAATCTCCAACGGAAAGGGCCATTAGAGGAGTGGTACATGCCAAAAATTCCCTTTGGGCCGGTGTCACCAGCATGCGCGACCTAGGCTCAGAAGGTGCCGGTTACACCGATGTATACCTAAAAAAGACCATTGAGGATGGCATTATCCCGGGACCCCGATTATGGGTGGCCGGACCCGCCATAGTGGCCACTGGGGCCTATGGTCCAAAGGGCTTTCACGATGGCGTTACCGTGCCTCTTGGGGCAAAACCGATAAGCGGCAAGGACGAAGCCATCAAAGAGGTCCGTACACAGTTGGGACAGGGAGCGGATCTCATCAAGATTTACGCTGACTACCGTTGGAGACCAGGTGAATCTTCCCAACCTACTTTTTTACAGGAAGAAATCGATGCCATGGTAGCGGCAGCAACCACGGCCGGACGCTACGTAGTGGCCCATGCCAGCACTCCCGAAGGTATGAAACGTGCCATTTTGGGTGGTGTGGAAACCATTGAACATGGGGATGACGGAACTTTGGAAGTCTTCAAATTGATGAAAGAAAAAAATGTTGCCCTATGCCCTACCCTTGCCGCAGGTGATGCCACAGAGCAATACAAAGGCTGGAAGAAGGGGGAAGAGCCCGATACCGACCGAATCTCCAATAAGAAGAAATCCTTCAAATTGGCCTTGGAATCGGGGGTGGATATTGTATTTGGTGGCGACGTTGGGGTCTTTACCCATGGAGAAAACTATAGGGAAATGGAATTAATGGTGGAGTATGGAATGAAGCCCTTGGAAGTCCTGAAATCGGCCACCTCCACCAATGCCCGAATATTGCATTTGGATGGTTTGGGGAGAATTCAAAAGGGGTATTTGGCCGATATCATTGCAATTGAGGGAAATCCCACTGAAACTATAGCACAGATGAGGCAGGTACGATTTGTAATGAAGGATGGTGTGGTATACAGAAATGAATAAAACCGTCCCATTCAACAAGCGTGCTTAGAAAGGTCAGTTAACATCCTTTTAAGAAATTGGAGTTGGGTTTTTGGTATCTTTAGGCGACTAATTAACTTCCAAAAATGAAAAAGCCTCTACTCCTGTTGATGCTCCTTGCATCCATTACCCTTTTTTCCCAAGAATTTTCCATGGATTTGGTCCAGGACATGAAACCGCGAAATATTGGCCCTGCCGGGATGAGCGGACGTGTCACGGCCCTTGATGTGGTCCATTCCAACCCTGATATCATGTATGTGGGAACCGCTTCCGGGGGGTTATGGAAATCCACATCCGGGGGTATCAAATGGGAACCCATTTTTGATAAGGAAGTCACAGCATCCATTGGTGCCGTGGCCATTCAACAATCCAACCCCTCCGTAGTATGGGTGGGGACGGGAGAAGGGAACCCTCGGAACAGTTTAAATGGCGGTTATGGCATTTACAAATCATTGGATGGTGGTAAAACCTGGAAATCCATGGGGTTGGAAAAAACCAGGCACATCCACCGGGTCATCATTGATCCCACCGATCCCAACGTGGTCTATGTCGGTGCCATTGGGTCTCCTTGGGGCGAACACCCAGAGCGTGGGGTCTTCAAAACCAAGGACGGGGGCAAAACCTGGGAAAAAATCCTTTTTGCCAACAACAGGACAGGAGTGGCCGATTTGGTCATGGATCCCACCAATCCCAACAAACTCATCGCGGCCTTGTGGGAACACAAACGTGAACCATGGTTCTTTAAATCAGGAGGCGAAGGCAGCGGTCTCCACATTACCTATGACGGTGGGGAAACCTGGAAAAAAATCACCGATGAGGATGGTTTGCCCGAAGGCGAATTGGGAAGAATCGGCATTGCCATCGCCAAAAACAAGCCCAACATTGTGTACGCCTTGGTCGAGGCGAAAAAAAATGCACTCTACAGATCCGATGATGGTGGGGTGAAATGGAAAAAAATCAACGACAAAAACGATATCGGCAACCGTCCTTTCTACTATTCTGAAATCTATGTGGATCCCGAAAATGAAAATCGGGTGTATTCCATCTTTACCTACGTGAACGTTTCGGAAGATGGGGGAAAAAACTTTACCCAATTGATGCCTGCCTATCAGGCGGACAATGGTGTGCATCCCGATCACCACGCAAGGTGGATCCATCCAGATAACGGCCAGTTCATGATGGATGGAAACGATGGGGGCATGAACATCACCAAGGACGGTGGCAAAACCTGGCGCTTCATCGGCAATCTGCCCGTGGCACAATTTTACCATATAGCCACCGACAATGAGTACCCTTACAACGTTTATGGGGGTATGCAGGACAATGGTTCTTGGAGGGGACCTGCCTACGTGTGGCGTAGCCAAGGTATCAGAAATAGTTATTGGCAGGAAATTGCCTTTGGCGATGGTTTTGACGTAGTTCCCGATTTGGAGAACAGTCAATACGGATATGCCATGAGCCAGCAAGGTTTTGTAAGTCGTTATGATTGGAAGACCGGTAACAATTATATTGTCCGCCCTACCCCTCCCGATGCCACTACCCAACTTAGGTTCAACTGGAATGCGGGCATTGGTCAAGATCCCTTTGACCACAGCACAGTATATTTTGGAAGCCAGTTTGTGCACAAATCCACAGACAAGGGATTGACCTGGGAAGTGATTTCCCCAGACCTAACCACCAACGACAAGGAAAAACAGAAACAGAGTGATAGCGGTGGGCTTACCATGGATGCCACTGGGGCCGAAAACCACTGTACCGTCATTGTAATTGAACCTTCACCGGTTGAAAAAGATATGCTTTGGGTGGGAACTGATGACGGAAGGGTCCATTTTACCCAAAATGGAGGGGCATCGTGGGTTGAAGTAACCGCCAATATCAAAGGATTGCCGAAGGGCAGTTGGATTCCCCAAATCAGGGCATCCAAGACCAATAAGGGAGAAGCGCTTTTGATCGCCAACGACTATAGAAGGTTCAACTATGCACCCTACGCCTACCGGACCACGGATTATGGCAAAACATGGACCCGCATTGTAGATCAAAATGATGTGAAGAGCTATGCACTATGCATTATCGAGGATACCGAAAATCCCAATCTCATGTTTTTGGGCACGGATGACGGGTTGTACATTTCATTGGATGCAGGAAACAAATGGCAAAAATGGGACGAAGGATTTCCAACAGTTTCTACCAAGGATTTTGCCATTCATCCCAGGGAAAATGATTTGGTCATAGGTACATTTGGCCGGGCCGCATGGGTCTTGGACGACATCAGGCCACTACGTGCCCTTGCCGGCGACATGTCCATTCTTCAAAAGGATATCAGCCTGTTCAAAAGTCCCGATGCCTATTTGGCGGCCTATCAACAGCCTACAGGCAGCCGTTTTGGTGGCGATGCCGTGTACAATGCCGAAAACAGGAAACAAGGAGCCATGATAACCTACTATCTAAAGTCTGGAAGTGAGGTGAAAACTGATGATAGTGACGAAAAAGAAAAAGACGGAGAAGAAAAAGATAGTACAAATGTCAAGGATAGGGCGAAATCCAAAGATTCTGTTCTCTTTAATTTCTACGATGGGGATAGATTGATCAGGACCCTCAAGGAAAAAAAACCAAAAAAAGCCGGTTTCCATAGAATTTATTGGGGGCTGGATGAAAAAGGACCCGATACACCGGCACGGAATATCAGTAAGAATAAAAATGAAACCGGAGGTGTCAACGTTAAACCGGGAACCTACAAAATAGTGGTCCACTATGGGAATTTTACCGATTCCACCAACGTAACCATAAAAACTGATCCAAGGCTGCAAGTCTCCGCCGCTTCCATCAACGAGGTCTATGAAATGGGCAAAAAACTGGAAAATTATACCCAGATTGCCGCCGATGCCGTAAAACAATTGGTGGAAAGCAGGGATTTGGCCAATAAGTTCCAAAAAGAGCTGAAGGATCTGGACAAGGAGAAGTTCAAAGATCAAATCGAAGCTTCAAATAATACGATCAAGCAGATAGATTCCATTATTGCACGCTACCTTGGGAAAGAAGACAAACGCCAGGGCATCACCAGAAATCCAGAACCTTCGGTCACACAACGCTTGAACACGGCCAGCTTCTATGTGAACAGCAGGAAAACTGGAATCACGGAGACTGAAAAAAGACTTTTTCAATTTGCTGAAGAAGATCTGAATTCCGCTTTGGAAAAAACAAATACATTCTTTGGTGATGCTTGGAAAACCTACAAGGAATCCATTGAGGCCTTGGACCTATCGCCATTTAAGGAAACGAAAAACTTCAGCCTGGATTGATGCAAAAAATAGCTAGAATTCTTTTGACCTCATCGGTCGTAATGGCCACTGCACTAAAACTATCCGCCCAAACCCCTGGCGAGGACAAATGGGGGTCTTGGTTCATGTATTTCGGTACAAATCAAGTTTCGGAACGATTTAGCATTCATTCGGAAGCACAGTTTCGCTACTACGAGACCACAAGTAACTTTAACCAATTGTTGTTGCGAACGGGGCTTAACTATCATATCGACCCAAGTGCCATCGCAACGCTGGGATATGGCTTTATCAAGACCGACGGAACCTTTGAAGAGCCCCCGACGGGCAAGGATAGTAGAGAACATCGGATGTTTGAACAATTCATCTTAAAGAACAAGGTCTGGGAACTCCTCTTTGAACATCGTTATCGTTTGGAGCAACGCTTCCTTGATTTTGGGAATTTTACGGACACCCAACACAGGGCGCGTTACCGGATTCAGGTCACATTGCCGCTCACCGATACCTTTTTTCTGAATTTTTATGACGAACTGTTCATCAATTTGCAGGATGAGCTGTTTGGGCAAAATCGTCTGTACGGTGCCTTTGGGGCCAAAGTAACGGAAAACAGCAATATTCAGTTGGGATATATGCGAAACCAGTTCACAAATGCAGTTTACAACCGGTTACAAATCGCCTTTTTTTACAATCCCGATCTAAGGAATCTCTTCAAAAAGAAAGGAGATGGCCCATAACCTAAAGGCGCAAGTGTAGAATATCAAAATAATCCAAGTCCAGTTCAATGGCGGCCCTGTGGATCTTTCGCAAAGATCTCACATAGCTGTTTTGGTCAATATACCCACGGAACCTATCCTTCTTTAGGCGATGATAGCCCTTGCAAAAAGATTTTCTCTTATTGCAATAGATCCAGAAGTTGATATAGTCGGATGCTAGGGAGACCAATGAATTAGTTTTATGATATATCACCATAACGCTAGGAAAAAAAAATTCGTATTCCAAAAAGCAAACTGTGGATAAGTAAACGCAGTGGCTAAAGCAAAAACTATGTTAAGGCTATGCTATTGATGCCATTTAAAGTTGATATCGCGTCAAAATATCTGTACCTTAGACCTATCGTAAAATTACTTCCAATGAAAAAAATTCAAACATTGGCCCTAGGGCTGATAGTGTTGGCAACTTTTAGTTGCAAACAGGCCAAAAAAGAAGAAATGAAAGAAGAAGCTACCCCTGCGTACAGTATTGTGGAGGATTCAACAAGTATTCATTTTACGGCCTACAAGACTACCGAAAAAAAACCTGTCGGTGGTACTTTCACCAAGGTAAACTTGGCCTACACGCCATCCGAAACACCTATGGAAACATTGAATGGGCTTGAGTTCTCCATTCCCGTGAGCAGCCTGTTCACCAATGACACCACCAATACCCGCGATCCCAAGATATTGCATTTCTTTTTTGGCGTTATGGACCAAACTGAATTCATCAAGGGTTCTTTTGCGTTCGATGAGAATAAAAAATGTTCCGTGAACCTTAGCATGAACGGTGTCTCTGCCCAGCTGCCCATGGAATACGAAATGACCGACGACAACCATGTAAACTTCACAGGAACCATGGACCTGAACAACTGGAATGCCCTAGAAGCATTGGCCTCATTGAACAAGGCGTGCTTTGATCTGCATACCGGCGCGGATGGGGTCAGCAAAACATGGGAGGACGTGGCCATACATGCTTCCGTCCTTTTGGAGAAAAAATAGCCTTTCAAGGTATATCCCTATGGGAATCCAAAACACCTAAGAATAAGACCTAGATTGTGTAACTGGTTACGTATTTTATATATATTTGCGTAACCAGTTACATATTTTAGATGGGAAACGATTTTCTTACCGATTTGGGGCATCTGGGATTCACGGCCCGCATCAAAAGATTGAATGAAAAAATAGTCTCCAGCACCATAGAGCATTACGCAAACTCAGATTTGGGAATAGAGGCCAACTGGCATGTTATTTTCATGTTACTGTCCCAAAAAGGAGAACTTACGGTGACCGAAATTGCCAATATTTTGGGGTTCTCCCACCCAGCCATCATCAAAATGACCCGTAAAATGAAGGAGCAGGGATATCTTGAAACCTTCAAGGCCCCCCAAGATGCCCGTAAAACCTTCATCAGGCTTTCTAAAAAGAGCAAAAAAGTCTTGCCGATCTATAAAGAGGAATGGTATCGAATAGGGGAGATCCTGCAAGAATTTGTGGATGAGAACTTTCTCCACAGTTTGGACGGGTTGGAGCAAGAATTCCAAAAAAGAGGGTTTAAGGAAAGGTATGAAACCCGCTTTGGGGCGCCTACCTCGAAATCCTTTGCCATCAGAAATGCAAAGCCTTCAGAATTTGAAGGAATAGGGAAATTAATGGTGGAAGTGTATTCTGGATTGGAGGGTTTCCCAAAAGCGGATGAACAACCTCAATATTACCGGACATTGGCGCATATCGGAGATTTCACCCAAAAACCGAATACAGAGCTTTTGGTGGCCGTATCGCCAAATGGGGAACTTTTGGGGGGTGTCCTTTACTTTAACGACATGCAGCACTATGGTGCGGGTGGCACGGCAACCATGGAAAAAAATGCTTCGGGGTTTAGACTGTTGGCCGTATCCCCAAAGGCAAGGGGAATGGGCGTGGGCAGGGCCCTGAGCCTAAAGTGCCTTGAAAAGGCCAAGGCATTTGGAAATGAACAGATTGTCATACATACCACGGAATATATGAAAGTTGCTTGGAAAATGTATGAAAAGCTTGGGTTCAAACGGTCACCAGACCTTGATTTTAAACAAGGAACCCTTCAAGTATATGGGTTTCGCCTAAAATTTCAAGGGCTTGATCTTTGAAAAATCCCAAAGCCCTAGAACCACTTTTTGCGCTTGAAGATAATAACGGATATTATAGTGACCACCAGCATAAGCCCCAGAAGTATAAAATATCCATAGGGCCATTTCAACTCCGGAATGTTCTCAAAATTCATCCCGTAAATCCCAGCCATAAAGGTCAGGGGGATAAATATTACGGAAAAAATGGTCAAAGTCTTCATCACTTCGTTCAACCGGTGCCCCTGGATGCTGAAAAAAAGGTTTATCTGACTTTCCAGTTCGTGGATATCCGAATCTATATCATTGATCAGTGTGTTGACCTGCTCTCGAAGTTCACTGAAGTATTTGGTTTGGAAACCCTTGAGTTCTATCCTTTCCAGTCTCACCAAAATGTCCCTTAGGCCGTGTGCGGCCTTTTTAAACTGATAGATCATCGCTTTTTTCTGTTCAACCTCCAGCATGACTTCCGGGGTTGGTTCCATTTTGGCAGCTTGGTCAAGGATGTTTTCCATGGTGATCAACTCTTCATATTTTTCCTTGTAGTTGGAAATGATGGTCTCCAGAATAAAATATAACAGATAATCCGCCTTCTTTTTTCTAATGATGCCTTTATTGTCAAATATGCGCTTTCGAATCCAATCAAAATGGTCTCCCCATTTTTCTTGAATGCACCAAATAAAGCCTTTATGGGCCACAAAAAACATCTGCTCCGCATCCAAGTCGTTATCTTCCGTCTTCAAGATTTTTACCGCTATGAAGATCTGATCTTCCAATTCTACGACCTTGTTGCCCAAGTTTTGGTTCAACAGCAACCTCAATAGAAAATCATCCAGATTATTGCAGATGACCATATTTTTGAATTCTTCCATATAACCGAACCCATAGGTATTGACCCAAGTAATGGTTTTATCCTCCTTGCACAATTGGGTATCGGTTTCAAAAGAAAACTTTCGGTTATAATAACCTTCCGGCGAATAATTGATGACCCAGGTGTTATTTTCGAAATCTGTGTCCATGTTATTAAAGTGAAACGGGTTATTCGTAGTTTAGAGCACTTAAATTAAACCAAAATATTAAGAATAGGCCATGTTGAATGCAATGTCGTACAAAACTGAAGTCTTGATCACCGCCATTTTGTTAGTAGTCATTATAATTTTAAGTTCCTTGAGCAAAAGGGCCATACGCAGATTCGGTAGGGTAAGTTCCATTGACATGAACAACCGAAAAATCATTTTTTATCTCAGCAACCTCCTTTTCTACGGGTTGGCTTTAGTGGGGATTTCGATCATTTGGGGGGTAAATCTTCGCGATTTCTCCGTTTTCCTTTCCTCTGTGTTGGCTATTTTGGGTGTAGGATTTGTGGCACAGTGGTCACTGCTTTCCAACCTGACCGCCAGTGTTATCCTGTTTTTTAGCCACCCTTTGCGATTGGGAGATCGCATTAGGGTAATGGACAAGGACTTTGATTGGACCGGAAAGGTTGAGGACATCAGCGGCTTTTACCTTTTTATGCGCACCGATGATGGCCGAAGGATTACCATACCCACCAATCTGGTCATACAAAAAGGTATAGAGATTCTTAAAAAAGAAGATAAGCCCGTTCGGAGAAAGCGAAAAACAAAGTCCCAACAAGATCAATGATCATCGCCCTGCAGGCGATGCCCTTTGCAGGCTTTGGAAAAATCTAACGTATTTTTAATATTAAAGCGGCCCTGGGTTCCCTAAAGTGTTATAATTTGCTTTATTTTGACCGGTAAACATTGACCCAATGAACCCTTCTGCTTCTGGCTGGATCAGCAAGTTTGGACATCTTGTGGAAAAAGATGCCGCAAGTTTTCCAGACCCGGAAAGTTTGTACCATGAACTCAAAAGAAATGGGTTTGTGTACGGGGTGCACTTGGATATCCCTTCCTTTATTGATGTGGAGTACTCACTGACCGAAGATGAGATAGCCAAGATCAACTTGCTCACGGCCCTCTACTTTACCTATTTGTTTGAAAAGGGTAAAACCGATTTCAATGTATTTGTAAATACAATTTTTGACTATTACCAGTCCTTGGAAGTTGGAAAGATATCGTTTTTGAACAAAATCTTGAGTGGTAACCAAACAGAGGCCCAGCTTGAAAAATTGATAGATTCCCGCATATATCTTGGCAGCAATGCCTTTAACAGGGCCTTGGGGAACAGCCTTACCAATTCCCTGCTCTATGTGGACATCCTCATATTCAAAGCCTATCTACAAGGGTCAAAACCTTTAATGGAGCATGCGGAATTGTTGGAATATGTTACGATGAACATTGTCTATCATGCCCTAAACTCCAAAGAGACCCATGAAAAAGACGCCAAGCTCACCCAACTTTTGGCCTCTTCCCTTTCGTATGTGAACCTGAACGAGGCGCATTTTGATGGCACCTATCTGGATTTGTTGCGACAAAATTTCACCAAAAACGAAAAGGATTATTTTTTGGATATGGCCTGCCTCACCATTTGGGAGGACAAGTCTTTGGACTATACCGAATCGGATTACATTTTTGGACTAGGAAAAGATCTGGGCAAGTCTGAAGAGGAAGTAAAATCATCCCTGGATTTTGTAGGGACTTTTTTTGAGGAAAACGCCTCCAAGGTCTCCTACTTGAACGACAAAAACTTGGCCCTCCAATTCTATGATGGAATGTCAAAAAATGTGAGCAAACTGATTTTGCGAAACAGCAAAAGACTCAAAAAAGAGCTTGCCGAAAGTAGGGAATTGGTCGCACTGTTATCCAAGTCAACGGTCAAGGAACTCAACCCCGAAGAGCGAAAAAAAGTACAGAATCAGTTGGTGGATATTTTTAAGAGCATCCCCTCTTTGGCCATTTTTATGTTGCCCGGTGGAGCCATCCTATTGCCCATTTTCATCAAGCTGATCCCTAAGCTGCTTCCCTCTGCCTTTGATGAAAACAGAATAGAGGAATCTTAGCTTTTTTGAAGCAAAAAACCCACTATAAGAAAAATTTATAATTACTTTGTTGAATATTCAATGTTTTGATTACCAAATCATTGAATTATTTTATTCCAACCAAAGCTTAAAGTCCCTTACGCGCTCCCTACTCACGATGACTTCTTGCTCATTGAAGCGATTAAACTTGATTTGAAGCCTTGAATTTGTGTATGAAATAATGTCCTTGATGTGGTTTAGGTTCACATAGAATTTTCTGCTTACCCTGAAAAATATTTTGGGCGACAGCTCCTCCTCCAACTGTTCAAGGGTAGTTTCCAACAAGTAATTTCTACCATCCGATGTGGCTGCATAGGTACCCTTGTTCTCACTGTAAAAACATTCCACATCATCCGCATTGATGATTTTCAAATGTTGTCCCACCTTTACGGTAAACCTTTTTTTGTACTCGCGTTCCAAGGGGTTCACCAACAGTTTTTTTATGTCGTTGAAATCCATGGAAATATTTTGGGGACCCGGTTTGAAATTCTGGTATTTTTTCACCGCCCTTTCCAGCTCTTCGTCATCGATGGGTTTGAGAAGGTAATCTATACTGTTCAACTTAAAGGCCTGAAGGGCATATTCATCAAAGGCCGTGGTGAAAATGATGGCACTGTTGACCTCGACCGCATCAAAAATCTCAAAAGAAAGACCATCCGACAATTGAATATCCAAAAAAATCAAATCGGGGTGTGGGTTGTTCTGGAACCACTCAATGGACTCATCCACCGAATGCAACGTGGTGGAGACCTCCACATTCAAATCTGACAGTAGTCTGCCCAATCTTCTGGCTGCCGGTTTTTCATCCTCTATGATGATCACATTCATTTTTTGTGTGCTCATTTATCGGTAACGTTTTTGGCTATCGTTCTTCTCTTCGTCCAAGTATTTTTGGATCTGTCTTGTTTCCCAATTTTTTAGGAACGGCAACTTGTTCCTAAATAAGATCACGGCATGGACGGCCAGTATGAACAGCCAGATCACCAGATTGAGGTCTATCCAATCGAAATAATAGTGCTCAGAAGGAAATCCATCTGGTAGAATTGGCCGCAATACCCCACTTTTTATCAAATACAGCAGGGCATTGACCACAATAAACACTTTGATGTGCCGGTAAAACCCCTTCAGTTGTTTGACCCTATCAGTCGCCTTTTTATAGCTACTATCGTTATGTTCCATTAGTGTTCGGTTTCTGGCCTTCTTATTTATATTTATCCATTTCCTTTTTGTCCTTTTCCATATATTTTTGGATTTGTCTTTCTTCCCAGTTTTTGCCAAAAAGAACATTAAACCCAAAAACCTTTGCGGCATGTATGGCCAACCCTATGCCCCATGCAAACAAGGTAATGAAGTGTGGCCATTTCCAAAAATGGTCGGAGTGCATATTGATATTGACCAAGATAAAGGTGTTGATGATGGTATAGATGGCCAGGTGTATATAGAAACCTTTGATCTCCTCTACCCTTTTTTTTGCCCTCCTCAATTTTTCCTGTTCAAAATTTTCCATGGTCATTTCCATTTTTTAGTTTTCTCATCTTCTCTCATAATTTCCTTGATCTTGCGCTCTTCCCATCCTTTTCCAAAAAATGGATTGAGGTTAAAGGTTCCCACTGCGTGGAAAAATATCCCGATGCCCCATCCGAATGCTGCCCAAAGGAACCACATGTAACCAAACCCATTGGTGAGGTAGTTGATCAGGGCCAGTACCGATATCACCATAATGTAGGACCAGAGGTGGGCATAAAACTTTTTAAGCTCTTCCACACGTTCCTTTGCCCTCATATACCTACTTTCCTTGTCTTTATTCTCCATAGTGTTGGTTTTGGTCAGATATATCCCTAAATATACTGATTCGTTAGAATTCATTGTTATCCATAAATTGTTTGATCTTGCGTTCTTCCCAGTCTTTCCCCAAAAATTGGCCATACCCATAGACAAGCAGCCAATGGGCTATAAGCCCCAGGCCCCAACCTACTGCCGGAAAAATCACCCAAGGGTACGAAGTGGTCCTGTAGTTCAAATAGGCCAAAAATGAGATCACAAGGCAAAATGCCAATAAATTGGCATAGAAGAATTTGATGCAGTGCACTTTTTCCTTAGCCTTTTTATACTTGTATTGATCAAAGTTTTCCATTGTTATATTGTTTAGATTTCTTTTTGATTATATCTGGGACAAACTTCGGGATATTCTCCAGTGAAGGAAAAAATGCATTCGCGAACTGTTGTTTTTGAAGGATGAACCGTAAGTAGGTGGTGGATGATCACTATCGAAGACCGAACACAAATTGATCTCAAGGAACCATGGGCCCGCCGAAAATCAAAAATCCTCCCTGTCCATAAGTTCCTGTATCTTGCGTTCTTCCCAACGCTTGCCCCACAGTGGATTATAGCCAAACGCTTCCAGACCGTGCATCAACACGCCAAAGCCCCATCCCAAAGTGGGGAAAAAGGCCCACAAAAAGTCCGTGGTCCTAAAGTTGAGCCACCACAAAAAGGGTATCACAATGCAGTAGGATATCAAATTGGTGTAAAAGTCCTTTATGCCCTTCACTTTTTCAAGGGCCTTTAAATACCTTTTTTCCTCAATGTAACTTTGTTGGGTTTCCATTACGGAAAGTAGTTTTGTCAACATGGGCAGGGCCACGCTAAAATCTGTCGCGGTTTTGTCTATCACCACCTGCCTATCCGTTAAAATATGATACCGCTGCTTGATATTCTGCAGTCCTACCCCACTGCTTTTCTTCACCACCTGTTTTTCTTGAAGGTTATTGGCCACCACTAGAGCGCCATCATGTTCAAAAACCCCTATTTTTAAAGGTTTTGAAGCGGTGACCACATTGTGTTTCACTGCATTTTCCAAAAGTAGTTGCAATGAAAGTGGAACAATCTTGGCATCTGGAATGGAGCATTTTTCGGGTATTTCAAAAATGATACTGTCCTCAAACCTCATTTTTAATAGCCTGACATACGTACGGGCAAAGTCGAGTTCCTCATCCACAGTGACCAAATCTTTGTTTTTCTGTTCCAACACGTAGCGATAGACCTTGGAGAGCGATGTGGTAAATTTCTGTGCCTGATCGGGATCTTCCTCAATCAGACTGGTAAGCACATTTAGACTATTGAACAAAAAATGGGGGTCCAATTGGTTCTTGAGGGCATCGAACCGGGCTGATGCCGATCCCGCTATGATCTTTTGTTCCTTGACCCTCTTTTCCTGCCAGTTCTTATAAAAATAGATAGCATGGAAAAAGACGGACACCACAATGGTTATCAACAGCGCAATGGCATAGTAAATAGGCCTTTCGCCAGCCACAAATCCTTCCCAGTCCTTCCCTTCAAACCCAATGTGGATAACGATCCTTATCCAAAAAATGCCCAGCATGGTAACGGCAACCCCACCCAGTGCGCTCAGCACCAAACGATATTTTGCAAAACGCCCCCAGGTTACCTTATGGTTAAGGTAATCATAGTAGACACTGTTGATAAAGGTCAGTACAATGGAATAGAAAATATAGTACCCTACGCTGCGCAGCAGGTCCATGTCAAAAGCCACAGTCTCACCGGATGCGGCTTTTAGGCCTATAAAAATTCCGGCGACCACAAGGCCCACCGAAATTGCTATCAGGAGTAGTCTTACAATGTATACAACTGTTTTTTTCATTCACTGCATTGCTTGTATACCATCTCGGCCCGTTCTTTTCCCCATGTTGGGTAAAACGGTGTATCATCGTTAAAATTAGCAAAAAGTTCCAAGGCCCTTTCCACATCCTTGCAATAAGGAGCCGTATCCTGTCCAAAATATCGGGCACTTCCCATGTCCCATTCCGCCTTTGAAAACACAACCCTGGGGTTGTTTGGCGCCAATACCAAGGCTTTTTGGTACAACTGGGCATTCTTACCCGATAATGTTGGACCATAGGTAGCCCCATCAAAGGCGATCCACGCCGTATTGATCATGGCCTCTTGGACCAATAGTTCAGGATTGTCCGAGGATATGGCCTTGGCCAAATCTAAAGATTCCTTGGCCTTGCCCAACTGTTTTGACAACTTCTCTTCATCTTTCTCGCCAAAGGAGATGATGGTATTGATCTGGGCAACATAGTAGTGTGGCAGCCAGTTGTCGGGCTCGGCCATCGCAATGCGCTCAAAAAGGTTGGAAGCTTCAATGATCTTATGGTCTTTCCATAGTTGAAAGGCCTTTTCCATTCCCTGGGTATATTGGTCCTGAGCATTGATGGTTGCCATTCCAAGTAGTACAAAAAGTGTTAGGAGTTTTTTCATGACTGTTCGTTTTTAATTGATTAGTATGCCACAAAAATTCATGTAATCCACCTATTTGGACAGAAAACTTTACCGAGTTGTATTTTTTGGGGGATGGACTGTTTCTTTCGGTGTAACAGAATCGATTTTTCATCATCTTTAAAACAACCATTTTCCAAAACAAATGCAACTGACCAAGACCACTCTTGTCATTTTTCTTTTTTCCATCCTGTTTTACACATCCTCGTGCCGGCATCCGAAAGCCAAGGAGAACACTTCATCCAAGCAAGGCGATGTTGAATTTGCCCTGGGCGGGCTTGCCGAAAATGGCATGGATTCCCTACTCATCCTACAAATGCAAGATGCCATCCAAAAAGGCATCTATCCCAATATCCACAGTGTGTTGATTCTTAAGAACAATAGTTTGGTCTATGAAAATTACTTTCAGGGCAAAGATGAGATTTGGGGGGATGATCTAGGAGTCTTTGATCACCATAGGGACAGTCTACATGATATACGGAGTATATCCAAGAGTATTGTTGCAGCCTGTGTTGGTTTGAGCCTACAACAAGGGAACATCGATAGTCTCACGCAAAGTATATTTGACTTTTTTCCAGAGTACAAAAAATACGATACTGGTCCACGTTCCAAAATTACCGTAGAAATGTTGCTTACCATGACCTCGGGGATGGAATGGAATGAAAATGTACCCTATTCGGACCCCAGAAACAGTGAAATTCAAATGACATCCAGTGCCGATCCCATAGAATTTGTGCTTAGTAGGCCCATTGTAACCACACCCGGGGTTACTTGGGAATATAATGGTGGCACCACCCAATTGCTTGCTTCCATTGTGGAAAGGACCAGTGGCTTGAGCATTGATGCCTATGCCAAAAAATATTTGTTCGCTCCCTTGGACATCCATGATTTTGAGTGGATTCATTTTCCTAACCTTGACGTGCCTGCCGCTGCATCAGGGTTAAGATTGAAATCAAGGGATCTGATGAAATTTGGAATGCTCTATGCCAATAATGGTCAATACAAGGGAGCCCAGCTATTATCCAAGGAATGGGTGGAAAAATCCAAACAGCCCCATGTCTGGTTTGGACGCAACAATAATGTGGGATATGGATACCAACTCTGGATATTCAAGGCCCATACCATTATGGAAAGCCAAAGCCATTTGATTCCAGCAGCGGTGGGGAACGGAGGGCAGCGCATCTATATCGATGACAAAAATGGACTAATCATTGTAATTACTGCCGGAAACTACAATGATTGGACCCTTAAAAACGATTCAGAAGCTTTACTTATTGATTTTATTTATCCGGCCTTGGCCCAATAATTATTGGGTGCCATAATCCTTATAAATGGCTTCTTCAAAAGCTTTCCAATGAGCCTCGGTCATTCGCCCTGGGGTGAACAAACAAATGCCCTTGGCACCGTTCTGCATAGATCCCCGAATGGCCTCTCCGATTTCCTCGGGCAATAATCCATGGTTTTCAGGATCTTTTTCATTGCCTTTCTTCTCCGGTTTGGGACAAATAAAAAGACCGCTATAGACGGGCACACCGTTTTTTGCACTGGCGACCTCTTCCTTCACCATTTCACCTACCCATTCAGGGCCTTCCAAATAAAAGTCGTTGTAGTTCATGGGATAAACAGCATCCAGGTTCCAATTGCCCCAATCTTGCCTAACGATTCTTTTTGCAATGGAAGGGCCCGGAAAAACCGCCGCATTTATTTTCTTGTTCTTGGAGTGTGCCACCTCTGCCAAACGGTTTACCACACTGGTGATCAAATCATACCTGAACTGTTTCCACTCCGGTACCTGGGAGGGATCTTCCACTTCTTTGATGTCGATTCCCGTTTTTTCCTTGAAATTGGATACACATTCATCACAATAGCAATAATCAAATTGTGGATACTCCCTGTCCATCACCAAACCATATTTGTCCCATAGGCCACGGGCCAGTATCACATCGGGGAAACGGATGTAATCCAGATGGATGCCATCCACCACATCAAGGTCGGCCACACTCCCATATAGTTCGGCCAAAAAATTGTACACGCCTTCCTTGCTAGGGCAAAGGAAGGTATAATGGGGCACATAGGCCGGTTTTTCGAGTGCGGACTCTCCCAAACCATTTACGGCATACCATTCTTCCTTGAGCTTTGGGGTCTTGGCCTGGACCATGGTGGGAATCCATGTGTGGAATTCCATTCCAGCTTCCTTGACGAGCTTGCCCACTCTTTTATAGGTTTCCGGGTTGTGGTCTCCATGGTACATCAACCCATCAATGCCTTTTTCCTTAAGATCGGCGAACTGCGACGCCAACTCTTCATCGGTTGCATCCCCTGGACCCCCAATCCATGCGTATACTGGTATTTTGGTTCGTTCCTCACATGCCATCAAGGATAGTACCAGGGCCATCAATAAAAGAAATCTGTTCATTCTCGTGTTTTTTGGTTTATGAATTTGGAATTTAATGAATCTTTTTTGGCAAATCCATCATTCTTAGACGAACAACATATATGAACAAACGAACACATCGCCAACGCCACTTGGCCATGTTGTCCCCTCAAGTACTTCAAGATTTTGGACCTTGTATCGATATACCGAGGAAACACCCCCTTGGCTCTGTAGGAAAACTTTCCGGAAACCATCTATTTATTAACAATTTTTGATTTTTAAATCATTCATTTTCAGTTTTTTACTATATTAGGTAACCGATAGCGCAAATAATTCCGCCCCACATTATCTTCGGTTTGTTCCCCATTTTAAGTAGATCCTTACTTGCACTTGAGGTTGCTCCATGTTGCTTGAAAATAAGCAAGTTATTGCCCAAAAATCACAATCGATCGTTGGCGTATAGTCGTTAAACCAATGAAGGCTTGCAATGTACCTATATTGATTGCCTTCATCTTTGACCGAATTACGAAATGACCCCGACCTTTTTTGGTCATGGCATTTTTTAATACATAACTTAAAATCAACAAACAATGAAAAAAGTAATTTTCCAATGTGTAATGGTGGTACTGGTATTCAGCGCCTGCCAGCAGGGTCCCGTACGGTATACCCAAAATTCCCCAGAAATTGACACGGTCAAGAAGTTGATAGCCAACTATGACAGTAAAAATTTCGACACCAGCATGTATGCGGATTCTTCAGAAACCTATTACAACACAAACAAAAATCCAATGTCTGCCACAGAGGCCATGAATTACCACAAGCAGTCTGACAGCAACTATGCTTCACGTGGATTTGCGGACGAGCACCAGGAATATGAAATGGTGGTGACCGACAAAGGTGAAACTTGGGTAAACAGTTGGCTGGACTGGAAGGGCACCCTAGCTGCGAACGGCAAGGAAATTGAAATTCCCGTGCATTTGACCTTTCAATTCGTGAATGGAAAGATTGTCAAGGAATATGGGTACTGGGACCCCACTGAAGTTGTTCTGGAGCTACAAAAAATTGAAGCGGCAGCCAAAATGGCCGAAGAAACAGAAGAAGGAACGGAATAGTCAATAAAAAGCAAAGACATCGGTACAGATTATCATAAAAGGCCCAAAAATGGGCCTTTTTTATATCGAATTTAGAATTGGACTCTCTGCCCAATAAACGTTTGATATTTCAAAAGCCTCTCATTTAATATCTTTGAGCTGCTTTTTATCAAAATTGAATCAACTTTTCCAAAACTATGCACATTCCCCATTACTACAAAAATGAAAACCTTGATGAGGTCAAGGATTTCTTAAAGAAAAACAGCTTCGGTATTTTGGTCAATCAGTTGAACGGTAAGCCTTGGGCCACCCATATTCCCCTTGAACTGGATGTGGACAAGGATGGGAATGAGGTTCTTTCCGGTCATATTGCCAAGGCCAATCCACAATGGCAAAGTTTTAATGATACAACAGAGGTGCTCTGCATCTTCAATGGTCCCCATACGTATATTTCTTCTTCTTGGTACAAAGAGGAAGAAGTGCCCACTTGGAATTACATTGCGGTACATGTGTATGGGAAATTGAAAGTTTTGACCGAAGAGGATACCATGGCTGCCCTACACAAGCTAGTGGATAAATATGAAGAAGGTTCGAAGAATCCGGTTTCCTTGCACCAAATGTCTCCTAAAACATTGCGACAGGTAAAGGGCATAGTGGGGTTCCATATTGTAATTTCAGAAATACATGCCGCCTATAAGCTCTCCCAGACCCGTCCGCAGGACCATCCCAAGATCATTGCGGAACTCATGGAACGCAATGATGCCGGAAGCGTGGCCATAGCCCAAGAGATGGACGGTTCAAAAACGTAGAAGCCCCTATTATTCTATATCCTGATAAATGGTGTCCGCCCAATTGGAATACCGTGGATTGTCCACATGCATGATCCAAAGTTCGTCGGTATACTTTCCTTTCATTTTGGAACGGTACGCGGCATAGGCATCCTCGTTTTCTTGGTACTTGGCCAAATACACATAATTAAGGCCATTATCAGGGTTTTTGAAATATTGGGCATCGAGTCCTTTGGCCTTTAGTTCAGCCATGAAACTCTTTAGATAACGCTCGTTCTTAAAAACATTGGCCACAATGTAATGCCCCTTGCCCACTCCATCCAAGTCTATGAATTTCTCAATGGGCTTATAATCCCCTCCTGTGAAAGTGCCCTTACTTTTTTCACTGTGCACATCCTCTTTTTTAGAGGTAGCCGTATTGTCCACCAAACTAGTGGCTTCCATGGCGTTGTACAGGGAATCCAAGTCTTCATTCTTGGCCAAATAAAGCTGTTGTGCCTTTTCCACAATCTCGGGGCTATCGTCCTTGTTGTATCTTTTCACCATACGCATGACCATTTCAAAACGTTTTTCAAGATCGCGTTCCCTGTTCTTTTCAAGGGAGTCCATCTTATAGACCAACTCATTGATCACGGCATAGTTGTCTTGTTGCTGGGCTTTCAATAGCGCTATCTGCTCTTCCCAAAAAGCACGATCTTCCTTATTGGTGGGCCGCAAAGTGGTCTGTGCATCCAATCTGTCCTTTTTGGTTTTCTTGTCCGGTTTTGCATCCGCAACAAAAGTGCCCTCCAAAGGTTTTTGTCCTGACGCATCATTTGAGGCCACTACGTTCTTGGACATCGTCGGAACAAAGGAATATGCAATGGATACTTCATGGGTAACTCCCAAATTGGTAAAATTGCTGTTGATGTTCTTCTCAAAATTGTAGCCAAAGGAAAGTCTCCGGTTCAGGTTAAAACCTGTGCCCGCGGAAGCTCCATAAAATTGGTCGTATCCGCCCTGGATCCATCCCACTTTGGGCAAATCCAAGATAAGTCCACCACCAAAAATAGGGTCTTGGCCCCCTTCAAACCGTACCCTTGCCAAAGGGAGCAAGCGGCCATCCTCCAGGATTCCACTTCCATTCCTGAATTCATTGGCAAATTGAATGTGCCCCGAAAAGGTCTTATGGTGAAAGTCCGACAAGGATTCCCCGGTTTTGATGTTGTAGTCTACCAAGTTTTGGGCGAAAACACCAAAATCAAACTTTCCCAAAGAAAGATTGATGCCCGGTTGAAAGGAAATAATGGACGTTTGGGTGGCATCGTTCAATACGGGGTCATCTTCCAGCGCAACCGCCCTGTCTGGGTCAAAACTGCTCACATAATATGGTATGTTGACCCCAAAACTAAGGCTACTATTTTGCCCCAGTTGGATTCCATGGGAGTAGTTGGCCATTATGCCCAAGTTGGAAATAACACCTTCCTGTTGGTTGTACAGACTAACGCCCATGCCGATCCTATCGTTGAGCCTACTGCTGTAGCTCAAGAAATAGTTCTGGTTGTTGTCATTGAAATTTGCGCTTTGGCTCCTATGAAACAGGTTGACATAGGATTTGTCTTCCCGAACCGCCGAAAAGGTCGGGTTTATCAAAAAACGGTTGAATTTCAACAGATTCTGGAAGGGCACATTATAGCTCACATAGGGATTGCTTTCTTGTGCAGGGACAGTGTTGTTCCACAATGCACAGGAAACAATCAGACAAAAAGTCCAATTAAAACGAAATATAGATGCGTTTTTTGGGGACAGGGGTAGTTTTACATCCATAGCCGAGAGGGGTTTGTAGGTTAAAAGGCCTGCAGGGGACAGGCATATGTATTTTATTGGGTCTCATTAGCAAGATTTGGGATTCTTGTAAGACTTTTACTATTAATCTCAACTGTAATATTACGTTTTTTTTCGCCAAATAGCCAATTTACTCGTTGAACGGCAATGTGATTCAGTTATTTAACATTTTTGAGCTTAAAAACCGGAGGTGTTTGTAAAAAAAACATTTCAATTCGAACTAATTTTGGTGCTTTAACCTAAACCCAATATATGGCCAATCCACCAATGATAGTTCCTTACTCGGAGATGTATAAATCGGCGTTCAAGGACCTCAACGAAGAATGGATCACCAAGTATTTCAAAATGGAGGAGATGGACCGCATATCCTTGAACCATCCCAAGGAATATATACTGGACAAGGGAGGCTATATTGCCGTGGCCCTGCTTGATGATGAACCTGTCGGGGTTTGTGCGCTAATTCCCAGTAACCGTGAAGGGTTTGATTTTGAACTGGCCAAAATGGGCGTTTCGCCAAAAGCCCAGGGCCTGGGAATCGGTAAGTTATTGGGGCTGCACATCATTGAAATGGCCAAGGGCATGGGCGCCAAAAAATTATACCTGGAAAGTAACAGGATCTTAAAACCAGCCATCAGTTTGTACCTTAAACTGGGTTTTGTGGAAATGGTCGGGGCCAAATCCCCGTATGAAAGGAGCGACATTCAAATGGAATTGCCCTTGGTGGACAACCCCTAAAATCCCTAAAAACCATTCAAGGCGAAAAGGCGGATTTGTTCCTTCTTGCCCCGTAGTTGAAGTTTGGCAATTTCCCAGAATTCCATAGATTCAGTTTCCTTCAATTTGTCCCTCAACTGTTCGGACACCAAAATCTTGGTGCCATAATTGTTGCACTGATCTTGTATGCGTGCCGCTGTGTTGAGCACATCTCCCGTGTAGATGATCTCCTTTTTTATGACCCCTATTTCGCCCGTGGTCACCAATCCCACATGGTACCCTGCCTTGAACGACGGAAAAAAATTGAACTTTTTTTCATAACGGGCCTTTTTCTGTTCCAAGGTTTTTGAAATGCGCAGAAAGCATTCAATGCAATTGTTTTTGTACAATCCCATTTTTTCTGGCCAAGTGATCACTATCTCATCGCCAACATACTGGTATATTTCGCCAGAAGTTTCCAAAATGGGATTGGCCATATCCGCGTAATAGTCCTTCAGCAGTTCAAAAAACTTGGCATGTCCCAGCTGTTCGGCAATGGTTGTTGAGGATTTCATGTCCAGGAACATGAAAATACGGCTTTCCCGCTTTGGGGTATGATATTTTCCAAACAAGAAGTTTAGGAATACCCCGGTTCCGACATAGATGGAGAGTTCTGCAAAGAGCATGGCAATGAGCAAGGCGAATGCAATATAAACGACCACGCTCCAAAACGTATACCTTCCCACAAAAAATTCGACACTTTGGATTACTTCCTGACTTAAGATCGGTGCATCAAACCTTCTTGAGTTCACCGCAAAGGACAACATAATCAGAAATAGGATGATAAAACCCGTATAGAATGAAGTTTTGATTGAAATCTTTGTCCATAATCTACTCTTGGCCAGTTTTTTGCTAAGCCATGTCACCTCTATCCAACCGTGGATCAAGCCCGTGAGGAAACCGCCCACACTTGCATAGATGAGCGAACTTTTAAAATCATATTTGTTGTGGGTGGTAGGGTAATATTCCAATCTTCCCAAAATGCCCTGTTCTATAATACTGTACACTAGGCCAAAAAGGAACCAAATACAGGCGAACAACAAGGCCTGTTTGGCATAACGGATGTATTTGGGATGGAACATGATGATTAAAGGTAGCACATTATCAAATACGTTTGGAATTGCGGCCAATTTGGGGATATACGGTATGTCTAACGGTGAAAAATTTTAATGCCTCGCTAAAAATGAGTACATTAAATGGTTAATTCGATAATTTCGAAACCATGGGTACAGTAAAAAGTTTGAACAAATGGGCCAATGCCCATACGTACTATCCTTTAGATCTGGTACGTATTGCCTTGGGAATTTTCCTTTTCATCAAGGGCGTTGAGTTTATGACCAACCATGAACAAATGTCTGAAATGGCAAGACCTTTTCAAGATATGCCAGGGGGCATGATCGTTTTGCACTACATTGCGCCGGCACATTTTGTGGGCGGGTTTTTGATCGTTGTTGGTTTACTGACCCGATGGGCATCCTTGGCTCAAATACCGATCCTTATTGGGGCCATCTTGACCAACTTTTTGGGACAAATGCATACCACCAATCTCATTTTGTCCGTAATTACTTTTTTGGTGTGCCTATTTTTCATTGTGTACGGCTCTGGAAAGCATTCCGCTGATTATTACCTGAAAATGCAACAATAGTACCATTACAGGTTATCCAACTGATTGCTTTTGCCATCGGAACTGATGGTCCAAAAGAAACCTACGAAGAAAAAACTATCGGCCGCTGGGGTTATTGCCCTACGTTCAAAAACACCATTCGTATTTGGAATGTCCGCATACTGGTAATTGCTGATATTGTTGAAGCCCAGCACATTGCTCACCGAAAAATAAAGAATCTTCTGTTGGTCGATCAAATAGGCCCAGTTTATGCTCAGACTATTGAAGGATTTGGTCTTTTCTGCCATAAAGTCCATAGTATTGGGATTGTTATAGGGCCTACCAGAACCAAAGGAATAAGATACCCCAACCTGCGAGCGGAGTTTCTCCACCCAATATTTTGTAACCACCGATAGGTTATGCTTTGACGCGAAATTGGGAGTGGCCCTTTCCGCAAAGTCCCTGTAGTCCCTTTTTGTGTCCAAATAAGAGTAGGAAAGCCAGTAGTCTAGATGGTCGATACTCTTATTGTCCCTCCAAAAAATATCCAAGCCCGTGGCATAGCCGCTTCCCATGTTGTCAAAATTGGAATCAAATTGCGGTGAAGGTGTGTCATATTTGATGAGGTTGTCATAGTCCTTATAATAGGCCTCGGCCCTAAAGGTCTTGCCTTGGTCCAAGTACTGGTAGTTTAAAATATAGTGCGTGGTTTTTTCGGATAGCACCGAGGCATCAAATTTGACCACTTCTGCCAATGGAGTTTGGTAAAAATCGCCATAGGCCAATGAAAATTGTCCCTTTTCTCCAGGTTTATAGGCCAACGATATCCTTGGGGAAACCGTAAAATCATCCAAAAGAGAACCATACTCTCCCCTAGCCCCCAATTTCATGGCAAATCGATTGCTCAGAAAGATATCCGTCTCCACAAAACCGGCCCATAGCCGATCTTTATAATCACTGGTGAAGAAAGAACCGTCGGGTATTGACAAAGTATCCCCATAGTCCATTAGGAAAAACTCCCCGCCGAAATTAAGATCAAACCTGCTGCTGAAATTTTTTCTGGCCTTCAATTTTATGTGTGATGCCGTTTCCTTGGCATCGATGTCATCTCCCTCCAAAGCAATGACATTGGTGTCCCAAGAGATGGAAGCCCCGGAGGTCAAGCTCCAATCATTGTCAAAATAATATTTGTGGGATGCATTGAAATACAGATTGTTATTGGCCAATTGAAAACGGACGAAATCGTCAAAATTGATATCTTCCTGCTCAATGTCCAGATTGGCATGGTTGAAACCCGTGTACAGCTTGAACATGCTTTTATTCCCCCTGCTCCTGAAGACCGCTTCCCCTGCAATGGATTCATAAGGGCTGTTCCACTGCACGCCTTGGCTGGATGGCACCAACGCCTCATAGGGCGAAAGGTTGATGTAGGAAGCGTTCACACTAAGCGATTGATCGCCCCATATTTTGGTGTGGCCCAATCCCCCTCCCACGGACATTACCGAAATATCCGTTTTTCCCTGATCTGGCTCATCCGTGGTGTTCAACAACAATACGCTGGAGAGTGCCTGACCATATTCTGCGGAGTAGCCCCCGGTGCTAAAAGTGATGCCTTTAAAAAGGAATGGTGAGAAACGGCCCCGGGTAGGTATGTTGTTCGCGGTGGCGCTGAAAGGCTGAAAAACCCGAAGACCATCAATAAATACCTGAGTCTCCCCCGCCTCACCACCCCGCACAAAAAGCCTGCCATCCTCTGATACCGTAGTGGTTCCTGGCAAGGTCTGCAAAGCTCCCACAAAGTCCCCGACCGCACCGGCGGTGGTCACAATATCCAGAGGTTTTAGCACGGATACCTTGGAATTGTCGCCCGCCTCAAAGGTCCCGGCAGTCAACGTGACCCCGGTCAACGCATTGATGGACTCGGCCAATTTGATTTTCAACTCCTTAAAAAAGCTCACATCGCCAACCTCATAATGCGTATCATAGGACAGCATGGAAATAACCAAGGTCTGGGTACCGGTTTCCGTTGTTTCAAAACCAAAATGGCCTGACTCATCGGTGGAGGCCCCATCATAGGTGCCTTCCAAATACACATTGGCCCCCACAATGGGATTGTTCTTCGCATCCGTCACAATTCCAGAAATCGATGTCTGTGCAAAGAGAAGGTGAAAATGACAAAGAAGACATAGCAAAAAAATGTGGTTTTTCATGACTGTTCGTTGATTGATGACCCAAAATTGCCCCAATATGCAGTCCTAGACCAAAAGGAAATACCGAACTGTGGAATTTTGGCGATGAGTTGAAGAGACCTTTCTATTTTGTCCGTATCACATTAAGCATTACATTTAATTATCTGTTCATCAACCTTAAACCAATACCATCAAACGGTCTGTTTACATAATATTTATTGTATGCTTTGCCATGGACTTCCTTCAAGGGCAGACCAATCCGATAGACAGTTTGCAAAAGAGGTACCACGAGGTAGATTCGGACTCCTTGCGCATCCGTATCTTGAAGGATATTGCGTGGGAATACCTCAATAATCGTGGCAATGCGGAACTGGCAAAGAAGCATATCGATAGTTTTTACACTATCAGCAAAGAAGCCAATATCCCTTGGGGAATCACCATGGCCAACTACCAATATGCGGTACTGGACAGGCAGAAGGGAAACTATAGCAAAGCCCTTGCCCATATTGACGGATACCTCGATTCCCCAATCACCCAAAAAGAGCCTTTTGCCATAGCCAACGGACTGTACCAAAAGGCCTTGATCCTTGACAATTATGGCAGTTTAGAGGAAAGCTTGAAAATCTATTACGATATCCTCAAGATCTACGAAAAGCAAAAAGATTCCTTTAGCTATGCCTTTACATTGAATGCCATGGGCGAAATCCAAAAAAAGACTGGAAAAATGTCCGAAGCCATGGAAAGCTACGAGCATGCTCTGGGTATTTTTAGAGATTTGGGCGACAAAACGGAAATTGCCAATTGCCTTTTCAACATAGGGGACACCTATCTACAACAAAAACAATACGATAAGGCACTGGAGTACTTGAACAAATCCTTGGCCTTGGATGAAGAGACCAACAGCGAATGGGGAAAAGCTTTTGATTATGAGGCTCTGGGGAAGGTATATGGTCATCAAAAAAAATATGCCCAATCTTTGGAATACCACAAAAAGGCGTTGGAACTCAGGGAAAAGTTGGGGCAAAGGTTGGAACTCTCCATGAGCCATACCCAGATTGGCATCATAAATCTAAAAATGAAAGATTTCGCCAATGCCGAGGAAAGTATTCTTAAGGCCATAGAAGTTTCCAAGGATATTGGCGCAAAACCCCAACTCCAGGAAAATTATGAAATCCTCTCCCAGATATACGAACAAACTGGGGAATACGAAAAAGCACTGACCTTCAAAAATAAATTTGTCACACTGAAGGACAGTCTGTTCACCGAGGCCAAATCCAGGCAAATTGAAGAACTTCAGGTGCGGTTTGACACGGAAAAAAAACAGGATGCCATTGCTGCACTTCAAAAAGATGCCGAAATAAACGACCTAAAGCTCCGTCAGCAAAAAACACTCCGTAATGTGGTCATCGGTATTGCCCTTGCAGGTTTGGTGTTCCTTTGGTTCGCCTTTAACCGATACAAACAGGCTCAACGTGCCAAGCAGGCCGAAGAGGAGAAGAAAAGAGCCATTTTGGAGGAACGGAAACGCACCGAAATTGAGAAACAACGGGTAAGCGAGCTTCAAAAAATAGACAAACTCAAGGATGAGTTCCTGGCCAATACCTCCCACGAGCTTCGAACTCCTCTGGTGGGGATCATCGGTCTTACGGAGTCCCTGAAAGATGGTGTGGCCGGCAAACTGCCAAAGGCAGCTTTGGAAAACCTGGATATGATCGCCAATAGCGGCAAAAGGCTCTCACATTTGGTGAACGATATCCTCGACTTTTCAAAATTGAAGAACAAAGATTTGGAATTATCGCCAAAGCCAGTGGATGTCCATGCTATTTCCAGTATCGTTCTACGCCTGTCCAACCCATTGGTAAAGGATAAAAAATTAAAACTGATCAATTCCATTCCCAAAGAGGTGCCCTTGGTTGAGGCCGATGAAAACAGACTCCAACAAATATTGTACAATTTGGTGGGCAATGCCATCAAGTTTACGCACAAGGGGTACATTACCCTGTCCTCGGAAATACAGGAAAATAGGCTTGCCATATCGATTGCCGATACCGGAATAGGAATCCAAGATGATAAATTGGATATCATCTTCAATTCCTTTGAGCAGGCGGATGGATCCACACAAAGGGAATATGGCGGTACGGGACTTGGGCTTTCGGTGACCAAACAACTGGTAGAACTCCATGGTGGTACTATAAGTGCCTCTTCCGAAAAAGGCAAGGGTTCCATTTTCACCTTTACACTTCCGCTAAGCACCAAAAAGAGAAAGGACCTTAAAAAGGAGGACTACACCCCGGAGGATTTCGTCCAAAACATAGTCGCTCATGATGAAGATTTATCCATATCCGGAAAAAGGCCCAAATCTTCAGAGGAAGCCGCCAAAATACTTATTGTTGATGACGAGCCCGTCAACAGACGGGTCTTGGAAAACCATTTGACCGTTGCCGGATACGACATAACCGAGGTAAGCACGGGAAAAGGAGCCTTAAAGTTGCTTGAGGAAGATGCATCCTTCAACTTGGTTCTGCTGGATATCATGATGCCCGAAATTTCCGGTTATGAGGTCTGTGAAAAAATCCGAGAAAAATACCCGGCCAGCGACCTGCCCATCATTTTACTCACGGCAAAGAACACGGTCAGTGATCTTGTGACCGGTTTCAACTCGGGGGCCAACGATTATTTGACCAAGCCCTTCTCCAAGAATGAACTTTTGAGCCGGATCAAGACCCACCTCAACCTCAACACCATCCATAGGGCCACTTCACGATTTGTGCCAGCAGAATTTGTGCGTTCCGTGGGCAAGGAATCCATCACGGATATTCGGCTGGGAGATCACATTGAGAAAAGTGTAACCGTTCTGTTCTCCGATATTCGGGACTACACAACCCTTTCCGAAAGCATGACGCCCACCCAGAACTTTAAGTTCGTCAATGCGTACGTGGGTCGTATGGGACCCATCATCAAGGACAACGATGGTTTTGTAAACCAGTATATGGGAGACGGAATCATGGCCCTATTCCCCAAAAAACCTGAAAATGCCTTGGATGCCGCCATAGAAATGCAACGGACCTTGGCCCTTTATAATAAAAGAAGAGTCGAGGAAAAAGGCTATAAACCGCTATCTGTTGGGATTGGGCTCCACACAGGGCCATTGATCATGGGCATCATTGGCGATTCCAAAAGAAATGATCCCGCGGTGATTGCCGATACCGTAAACAGTGCCGCCAGGGTGGAGGGCGTCACCAAATATTTTGGGGCCAACATCATCATCAGTGAGGACAGTCTAAAATTAATGGAGGATCCCTCAGGTTTCAATATTAGATATTTGGGAAAAGTGCGGGTAAAGGGCAAACAAAAAGCCATCGAAATTTATGAATGTATCGATGGCGACAGTGTGGAAAGCATCTCCTTAAAACTGGAGACCAAAAAACATTATGACGAGGGCATAGACCTCTTTTTCAACAGTCAGTTCAACGAGGCTTCCACAGCGTTTGAGTGGGTCCTCTACAAAAATCCAGGGGATTCCGTAGCCAAATACTTCAATGAAAAAGCCAAGAAATATGCGGTATTGGGTATTCCCGAGGATTGGGCATCAGGAACCGTACTGTACGAAAAATAGGTTCATTTATAGCTTCTGTCCATTGTGCTTGGAACTCCTGTAGGAGTTTTGGGAACTCGGGGCAAACTGAAACATTCATGCGTTTTGTAGTTTACCCCAAGCTTACCACTCATCCCAATTTTATCTCCTGACGAACGATAGTCGGGATTTAATATGTTTAAAGGAAATCGACCGTATCCATATCCTTGCCGGTTGTTCAAAATACCTGAAGGACAGCCATGCACTAACGCCATTGCAAAGTAGCATGAAAAGCAATGATAGCAACAATATGATAGTGCCAGGATTTTCGCCAGGGTGTGCCGATACCCAATATTGCATCCCGATCCAATAGCCAAATAACCAAAGCGCTTGGAACATATAAAGCGAGAAGGAAATATCCCCAAAAAAACGTGCGGTACGGTGTGAGGCCAACCGATGAAGTACCCCTTTGTTGTGAGCCAAACTCAATATGACTGCCGCAAAAAATCCGACGGTAATGATATCTTGCACCCCATAATGCATGCAGACCACGATCATGGTTAGGAATCCTACTCCAACGATGTCCTTTTCAAAGAAACCGCGGCCAATTTCCGACCTAAACGCTTGGTAGACCAATATGCCCATGGAGAACTCGGAGATACATCTAAAAAGACCAAACTCCCACGTAGTGTTCAGATTTCCTTCTTCATGCCATCCCGGAATAAGGAACAACAGTCCAATACCTACAATTGTCAACACCGAAAGGGTTAATTTCCTTTTCTTGAACAGCCATACGAAAACGGGGATCATAATCAGGTAGGTCCACCATTCCGCTCCTATGGACCATGCCGGCATGTTCCAGCTCAATCCACTTGGATCTCCAAAGGTTTCCCCAAAAATCAGGTGTCTCCAAAATCCTTCCCAGGGATAAACAAATGCAAAATCCGATGCGGTCTTGGGCGCCAATGCGAGCAGAGACCCAAAAAAGATGAGATGAATAAAAAGCTGTAACAAATGCAATGGATACAGCCTTGCAAACCTGGCCTTGATAAATGAGGCTATGGTCTCGAAACTGGGCGTCTTGAACTTATCGCCATACACATGTGTAATCACGAAGCCGCTCAAAATAAAAAAGAAATCGACCCACAGATATCCTTTGCCCAATAGCATACTAGCATCCCTCGATATTAGAGTGGGCAATCCCGTAAATGAAGTGACCTCATCGAAATGAAAGATGACCACCCAAATGGCTGCCAGTCCCCGTAAGGGAGTCAATGTTCCTATATATTTTTTCATCATAAATAATTTTAAAGTTTAACTTATCCCTGCCTCTCCTTGGAAAGGCTATTTTGGAGGTTATGCCATAACCGATTCCTCTTGATTTTTGTTCGACATGGCGTGATAACCAACATATCTATTCTGTACCTTTTTTTGAATCTCCGTGACCCAATATTGGTCCATAGTTTGCTCTTCTTCAAGCATTTTTTGAAATCTCCCTTCCATTTTCAAATAGGCCAACAACGGTATTTTTGGGGCTTTGGAATCCAGCTGTAAAGGCAATCGGCCCTCTTCAATCATTTTTGGGTCGTGCCTGTACAATAACCACTGCCCCGACGCAACCGCCGCTTTATGGTATTGCGATGGGTTTTTCATATCGATGCCATGCGAAGGGCTATGGCAATAAGCAATGATAATGGATGGCCCTTGGTGTTTTTCGGCTTCAACAAATGCATTGAGTGTCTGTTGTTGATCGGCACCAATGGCCACCGAAGCCACATAAACATCCTCGTAATTCATGGCCAATAAACCCAAGTCCTTCTTTTGTTTCTTTTTGCCCCTAGCTGCAAATCGGGCCGAGGCGCCATAAGGGGTAGCCTTGGACATTTGCCCTCCCGTGTTGGAATACGCTTCATTGTCCAAAACCAAAATATTGACGTTCTCGCCAGATGCAAGGACATGATCTAGGCCGCCATATCCAATATCGTAGGCCCAACCATCGCCCCCAACAATCCAAACACTCTTTTTTACCAAGCTCTCCACTAGGTTGAGCAGTTTTTTGGCATCGTCGGATTCTATTTTTTGCAGCTGGATTTTAAGTGTCTCTATTCGATTTCTTTGTTGATCAATTTCCAAGTCACTGGATTGTGGCGCATTCAGAATCGCCTCGACCAAATCACTGTCGAGATATTGGGCCATCTTTGCAAGCAAATCTTTGGCTTGATTTTCCTTTTGGTTTAGGGACAACCGAAATCCAAGACCAAATTCCGCATTGTCCTCGAAAAGTGAGTTGGACCATGCCGGCCCCCTACCCTGTTCATTTTTGGACCATGGCGTAGTGGGCAGTGCACCACCAAAAATGGAACTGGCACCAGTAGCATTGGCCACCAACATGCGATCTCCGAAAAGTTGGGACAACAATTTTAAATAAGTGGCCTGTCCACAACCATCCTCCCCCATGGGATATTTGAACAAAGGCTCCTGCAATTGTTGCTGACCGACTTTATTTGTATCCAATTTGGTCCTATCGAACTCTGGTATAGTTTCAAAATACATCCAGTTTTCCCTTTCTTTTTCGATTCTGGATAGGCTCTTGTTCATCATCAAGGCCTTCGCTGGACAGGCATCCACACAATTGTTGCAGGACGTACATTGATCTGGGTTAACTTGAATGGTATAGTTCAACAAGTCGAATCCTTCCATTTCTTCCATAAATTCCATGGATTTGAAACTGGATGGTGCACCATTTTTGATTGTGTTTTCAAAAGCCTTTATACGCAATGCACCAGACGGACAGGCCATGCTGCAGGCCCCACATTGGGTACACAGATCGGTATTCCACTCGGGAAGTTCCACAACCATTTTCCTTGTATTGTGTGTTGAAGTACCTGTGGCAAAGGTTCCATCCACTGGCAATAGGCTCACTGGAAGTTCATTCCCTTTTCCGGCCAAAAGGCTTCCCAAAAGGGTTTTGGAAAATACTTCATCTTGGGAAAGTATACTTTCATTTTCCAAAATTGAAGTATCCACTTTTCTGATGAGCTGCCCCAAAGTTTCAAGAGCTGAATTCTGGTTCGCCCCACTTTTCAAAGCAAAATACGATGCGTGCAATCCTGAAACAGCATATCCGTTCATCATATAACTGCTGGATAAGACTTCACTGGGAGCAACATATACATCAAGACTTTTCTCCTGAATTAGTTTCTGGGTTCTGCATGGAAGTGTTCCCCAAAAACGGTCTGGTCCTGAGTCGGATAGTACCAAGAGGGTTCCTGAATTTTGAACGTTCTCCAAAACCGAATCCTGCTCCACAAAAGCCACATCATCACAGGCCACAAAATTGGCATGCTGTATCAAATAAGGAGCCTTTATGGGTTCGGGAGCCATACGCAAATGGGAAACATTCCTGGAATTGGATTTTCTATAATCGCATTCCATATAGCCCTGCACAAAATTTTCGGTAGTTTCTCCCAATAGCTTTAAAATGACATTGAATTGTTCCTGTGTTTTATCGGTTTTGGTTTGATAGAAAAGGGCCTGTTCAAATTTCGATGGCAAGTTGAATCCATCGACCGGAAGGCTCAAGTGGGTAACATCATCCAAAATACCCACAGTGAAATTGTTTTTGGGTTCCTTGCGTTTTAGGTTGTCCACAAGAGTTTTGACCATGGCAGGGGTAAATTCCTTGGAACTCAACCCATAGCGTCCCCCAACTATTTTTGGGAATGAGTCAAATCTATTGCATTGTGCAACGGACTGGACCACATCCAAATACAAGGGCTCACTCGTGGAACCAGGTTCTTTGGTTCGGTCCAATACGGCAATGGCGCTGCAAGATTTGGGCAAGCTGTTGATGAAATGATCAACACTGAAAGGTCTGAACAATCTAACCTTGACCAAACCTATTTTTTCGCCCTGTACATTCAAATGGGCGATGGTTTCCTCCAAGGTCTCCGTAGCAGAGGCCATGGCAACGATCACCTGCTCAGCCTCTGGATGTCCTATATATTCAAAAATCTTGTGCTGTCTGCCCGTGAGCTCGGCAAATTCATCCATTTTATGCTGAACGATGGTTGGACAAGCATCATAATAGCAGTTGACGGCCTCCCTGCTTTGAAAGAATACGTCCGGTCCTTGGGAAGTTCCCCTGATAACTGGGTTGTTTGGGTCAAGAGCCCTATTTCGATGGGAGTTGACCATATCTTCATCGATCATACTGCGTATGGCATGATCTGTAATTTTTTCAATTTTTGATACTTCATGGGAGGTTCTGAACCCATCAAAGAAGTGTACAAAAGGTATTCTTGATGCCAACGAAGCGGCTTGTGATATCAAGGCGAAATCCATAGCTTCCTGCACGGAACCTGAAGCCAAAAGGGCATATCCAGTATTTCGTACGGCCATAACATCGCTATGGTCCCCAAACACCGAAAGCGCATGCGTTGCCACCGATCTTGTGGCCACATGGATTACGTTAGGGGTAAGCTCCCCTGCTATTTTATACATATTGGGCATCATCAATAACAACCCTTGTGATGCGGTAAAGGTGGTTGACAATGAACCGGTCTGCAATGCGCCGTGCATGGCTCCCGCCACCCCGGCTTCACTTTGCATTTCAAAAGTTGCGGGGACATTGCCAAAAATATTTTTATGCTGGTATGCACTCCATTCCTCAACCAACTCGGCCATTTCAGAAGCCGGAGTAATGGGGTAAATGGGAAAAACATCATTGATGCGGTAGGCTACATGTGCTACGGCCTGATTTCCATTTACGATTATGTGTTTTTGGTTTTTCATGAGGGTGGATTGTGACTTTGGTAAGGTGGATTCAAATGAATAAGCCACTCCAAAAATGGGAGTGGCTTATTTCATGCCTATTACTTTTCGAACTCGATGGTAACAGGAGTTGGGTTGGTCAACATATCGAATACGGGGGAGAATTGGGCCAAAGCTCTCAATTGCTCTTCAGAAGCGTCAGTCTTTACCTTGAATTTTACAGTAATACCGTTGTATCCTTTTCTAACTTCAGGGTCAAGACCCAAGAATCCGTGAAGGTCAACATCACCGGTCAAAGAGGACTCAGCACCTTCAATTTCAATTCCGTTGGCAGCGGCATGGTAAGCCATGGCACCGGTCAAACAAGAACCAAGGGCGTGCAAAACAATCTCTGCAGGGTTGGGTGCCTGGTCTTTTCCCAAAAGAACCTCAACGTGGTCAGCTTCCATGGTAAAGGAATCTTTTCTTGTTGGGTGCTCTTGTCCTACACCGTAATAATCTTGGATGCTGGTCACACAGTGACCTCCTTCGATCCAATTGTTTTTGGCCCTGAACTCGAATTTTGCCAATTCAGGATTTCCTTGTACTGCGTTGATAGTATCTACCAACTGATCTACGTTTACTCCGTTTTTAATGTTTGCTGTTGTAATCATTGTTTTTAGATTTTAAGATTAATTGATTAACATTTGCCTCAATAGATGCATTTGCCGTGCCAAAAAATGTAATCATCTTAAAATCAATATTTTACAACGATATTTTGTATCATGTTAGGTAGCGAAATTTCATTAATCAACGAAATTTCGTGAATTTATTTATGAGATTTCGTGAATTTATAGAGGCCGGGCTATGCCCAATGCCTTTATTCTGGAGGTAAGTGTGGTCGGGGGGATTCCCAAAAGTGCGGCAGCACCTTTTTCCCCAGAAATTTTCCAACGGGTCTTTTTCAGGGCCTTCAAGATATTATCCTTTTCCAACCCAAGGAGTTCTTGGGACGTGTAGATATGATCTTCTTCAATTTGGGTGACCGTCTGCTTGCTTCCGCTTACATCGGGGATGATGTTGGACCAATCAATTTCCCCATCTTTTGAAACGATGATGGCACGCTCCACCAAATTTTGAAGCTCCCTTACGTTGCCAGGCCAATCGTACTGCAAAAAAAGTTTCTTTTGCTCCGCTGTGAAAGGATTTATTTTCCGATTCAGTTTTTTGGAAAAATGCCGTACCATGTTTTCTGCAATCAGGCTTACGTCGTTGCCCCTATCCCGCAGGGCAGGGATCTCTATCGGAAAAACGTTCAACCTATAATAAAGGTCTTCCCTAAATTTTCCATCCTTGGAAAATTGCAGCAAATCCCGGTGCGAGGCTGCTATAATGCGGACATCCACCTTTTGTGTGGTGGAGCTTCCCACGGGATCAAATTCCCCTTCTTGGATTACCCTCAGTAATTTGGGTTGAAGATCCAACGGAAGCTCCCCAATCTCATCCAAAAAGATGGTACCCTTGTCCGCCAGGGAAAACCGGCCTTTTCTACTTGCGGTGGCACCGGTAAAAGCGCCTTTTTCATGCCCGAAGAGTTCACTCTCAATCAAATTGGCAGGAATGGCCCCACAATTGATACGGATCAACGGTCCATGGGCCCGGTTACTAGCTGCATGGATGGCCCTGGCCACCAGTTCCTTTCCCGTTCCCGTTTCGCCATGGATCAGTACCGTGGCTTCGGTGTGAGCCACCTGTTTGATCAAATCCAGAACTTTTTTGATAGCTCTGTGCTGGCCTATGATGCCGTGATCATTGGTAAGTTCCTTTATCTCCTCCTGCAAATATTGAGTCTGACTTTGCAGGGAAGTTATCTCGTTTTCTGCTTTTAGGCGATCATCGATGTTACGCAATATTAAGGTATAAAATGTGTCCGTTTCATTTCCATACCTACTGATGGTGCCTTCATTGAGCGTCTCTTTTTCATCAGACCCAATAACCTTGATGACTTGCGGCAAATAGGTGTTCATAACTTCCCGTTTGCCCTTTTGGCTTGATGCTATCAGAGATTCCAACAGCTCTGCACTGGCATCGTCCAAAAAATAAAGCAGGTTCCGTTGAATCACATCATCATTCTGGAACAGAGCCTGCGCCGAGGCATTGGCCAAGACTATCCTAAAATCGGTATCGAACATGATTATGGCATCCATGGCCCCATCAATGAGCCCGGTCATTTTGGAATTGGCCAGTTCTACCTCTTTTTTAGAAGCCGATAATCTTTCCTGAATGATATCCAGTTCCCGGTGCCTTTTGATCAATACCGACAAAACTCCCATGACAAAACCTTTATCCGAGCCGATCAGATTGGAAAAATGGGATGATTTTATCTTTAAAAGCGTGGTGTCCTCTTCCGCGGTAACCGATACAGATCTCGGTTTTTGGTCCAATAGAGCATATTCCCCGAAACATTCCCCTTTGGACAATGAACCATAACGATGTTCCTTATCATGCACCTTTACCTTACCTTCAAGTATGACGTACATGCCATCCCCAACATCTCCCTTCTCAATAATACGGTGGGTTTTACCAAAATGCTCCTCTTCCGAATTTCTGCAAAGTTCCAAAAGCGAAACTTTTTCCACCTCGGAAAAGAAAGGAACTTCTTTTAGGAAATCTACCAATTCACGAAGTCGGGTTGAGGTCATGGTCCAGTCTCGATGTTGCTGTATGAAATAAATATAAAGATTTATGGGGATTACGGATATCAATTGCTCTTTTCAATAAATTAAATCGATGGTTTTTTCTATTTTTATTCTTCAAACCTATAGCAAATGACCATTACCCAACTTCAATATGTTCTGGCTGTTGCGGAGTACAGGAACTTTACCCTGGCGGCCGAAAAAAGCTTCGTAACCCAACCTACCTTGAGCATGCAGGTTCAAAAATTGGAGGATGAATTGGACGTGCTCATATTCGATCGTAGCAAAAAACCGATTTCCATCACCGAAGTGGGCACAAAAATAGTGGCGCAGGCGAAGAACATTGTAGCGGAAGCGGAACGCATCAAGGATATTGTAGATCAGGACAAAGGGTTTATTGGTGGAGACTATATCCTGGGAATCATCCCCACGGTGATGCCCACCCTATTGCCCATGTTCCTGAACACCTTCATCAAAAAATATCCAAAGGTCAATCTCATCATCAAAGAGCAGCCTACCGATGTGATGATCCGCAATATTTTGGACGGACATTTGGACGCGGGCATTGCCGCGACTCCCTTGGAAATAGAATTCATCAAAGAACGGCCGCTGTACTACGAACCCTTTGTGGGTTATGTGCCGAACAACCATCGGCTGTTTCCGGAAAAAATGCTGACCACCGAACATTTGGATGTCAATGACATCCTTTTGTTGCAGGACGGCCACTGTTTTAGGGATGGGGTCATCAACCTTTGCAAATCTCCCAGAAGTGCACACAGTGAACAGTTTAAAATTGAGAGTGGCAGTTTCGAGACCTTGGTAAGCCTTTCCGATGAGGGTATGGGAATGACCTTGTTGCCCTATTTGAACACACTTCACCTAGACAAAGCGAAAAAGGAAAATCTACGGCCTTTCAGGAGTCCTTCGCCAGCTCGTGAAATAAGCCTTATTTACCACAAAAGCGAACTCAAGATACAGATTACGGAAGCCTTGAAAGAGGTTATCTCCGGTATCGTGCGGGGTGCCATAGCTTTTCAGGATGTGAAAATTATAAGTCCATTGGCCAAGAGTTAGGCCAATGATGTAAAAAAAAGAGCCGCTTTCAGCGGCTCTTCGATTATGCTTTTAAGAGTAATAAAGTCGGTTGTAACTCTGGTTTGTCCGAAATAAAAAATTGCAACCAGATTCTAAGTTCTTCAATTTCACTAGGTAATAACCTTGAAACAGCTTTCTTCAATTCTTTGGCGAAGAGTTTAGCATCAAAACTGACCTTCTGCAGGATTGTCTTGGTGTAATCTAACATTGCTCTGGGCATAGGAAATTTGCTTATTTTGAATTGGTGTTCACTAATTTAGGAAAAAACGGGTTTTGTTGTTTTAAAATGCGGTTAAAATTGAAAAAATACATGTTAAAATCGATAAACGGACACATCTATTCCTCTAAAAATCATCATTTTAAGTATTTGACAGTCATTGGCTTAGTAAGTTTTTTCCTGCTTTATGGATGTTCTTCAGTCCGCAGGACGGTCAATGGCCAACTACGGGATAAATCCCTTAAAAATTCCTTTCACGGATTGGTGGTCATGAATCCCAAAACGGGAAAGACCGTTTACAATTTCAATGGCGAAGCTTATTTTACACCTGCCAGCAATGTGAAGATCGTTACGTTTTATTCTGCCTTAAAACTGCTTCCCAAGAACATCCCAGCTGTAACGTATGCCGTTTCCAACGATACCCTTTTCGTGGAAGGAACCGGTGACCCTTCCTGGTTGCATCCTTATCTCCAAGATAGTACAGCAATCCAATGGTTGAAAAAACAAGGAACCATTGCCCTGTATCTTCAAAATTTTCGAGAGGACCGCTATGGTCCGGGTTGGGCATGGGAGGATTATGATGCCTATTTTTCTCCTGAAAGAAGTCCATTGCCCCTGTATGGGAATGTGGTAACCATTTCTTATACAGACAGTTTGAACGTATCTCCTGTATTTTTTAGAGGAAATGTTTCCTTGAAGGATACCATTAGGCATAGGGATGAATTTTCCAATCGTTTTTATATAGAACCTACTTCCCAGGACACTTTGGAAGTACCTTTTTTGACCAGTGATGGGCTCACCAAGCGGCTGTTGGAAACCGTTTTGGAAAAAGAGATTGTTCTCTCCGACCATTTTCCCAATGCCGATAAAAGAACATTATATGGCATGGAATCGGATTCCATTTACAAACACATGCTACTGGAAAGTGACAATTTTTTGGCAGAACAATTGTTGCTGACCGCTTCTTCCACCTTATCGGATACCCTGGGCACGCAAAAAACCATTGCCCGCATGTTGGATACTGATCTGAAAGACTTGGAACAACAACCCCGTTGGGTAGACGGTTCCGGCTTATCGCGGTACAATTTGTTCACGCCAAAATCCTTGGTACAAGTGCTCCAAAAACTATATGCTGAAATTCCTGAAGAGCGATTGTTCAAGATTTTTCCCATGTGGGATGCCTCTGGGACTGTGGAGAAATGGAAGGACCCTACCATTGAACCCTTTATTTTTGCCAAATCAGGGTCATTGGGCAACAATTACAATCTCAGTGGTTATTTGAAAACGAAGTCGGGGAAACTACTCATTTTCAGTTTTATGAACAACCATTTCAAAATACCCACTTCGCAGATACGGAACACCATTTATACAACGTTGCAGGAAATTTATGAAACCTATTGACCCAAAATATTGTGGATTTGGGCGTATTGCAGTAGCATAATGGTCTTGGCATCCTTGATTTTGCCACTTTCCACCATTCGTAGTGCCTCTGCAAAAGTGATTTCCAAAACTTCTATGTTTTCGGTCTCATCTTCCGCACCGCCCCCATCACCCACTTTCATGGCATCTTCATATTGTCCTATAAAAAAATATAGGATCTCTGTTACCGAACCGGGAGACATGTAAGCCTCAAATACTTTTTTTACCTTATCTATCTTATAGCCGGTCTCCTCTTCCACTTCCATCTTGATAGTCTCCTCGGCATTGCCTTTCTCCAAAAGCCCCGCACAGGCTTCAATCATCATTCCATCCTCGTTTCCATTCACATAGGTGGGCATCCTAAATTGACGGGTGAGCACCACGGTTCCCTTGGCCTTGTTGTACAATAAAATGGTGGCCCCGTTGCCACGATCATAGGCTTCCCTAGATTGTTTCTCCCAAACGCCATCATCCCGTAGATATTCAAAAGTTACCTTTTCCAACGTGTACCAATTGTCCGAAAGCAATTCACGGTGCATGTTTCTGATCCTGCTGTTCTTCAAAATGTGAGGAGTTTAATTAAAATTACGGGGAATCCTTTTCTTCTGTGAATTACATCATTTACTTTGATCTGGGCAATAATATATCAATATATTTATACTTCAATAAATCCCGTCAACCCACACAAAATGCGAAACCGTCTTTTTCTTCCCCTTCTTATTATTACCCTTATCGGTTGCAAGGAAACCACCAAAAAAGAACTGCCCAAAATAGCCATAGCCGGCCTGGGCATTGAGTCCAGTACTTTTTCTCCCGCCCTGACCCATGAAGGAGCGTTTCATGCCAAAATTGGAGATTCCATATTCAACGCATATCCATTTATGGACGCCGATTCTTCCCTGAGGCAAAGAGCACGATGGATCCCAACCCTAGTGGGCAAATCTTTGCCAGGGGGAACCGTTACCCGGGAAGCTTATGAATCCCTTGTCAAGAAAATGCTGAACCTATTAGAGGCGAACAAACCCTATGATGGACTGTTCTTTGACATTCATGGTGCCATGAGCGTAGTGGGGTTGGATGACCCCGAAGGTGACCTCATCAAAAGGATTCGGGAAGTTGTGGGTACCGATGTGTTGATCTCAACATCCATGGATTTGCATGGCAATGTATCCGAACGATTGGCACAACATACCGATTTGATCACTTGTTACCGAATGGCGCCCCATGAAGATGCCCTAAAATCCAAAAAAAGGGCCGTTGAAAATCTGGTGCAACGCCTTGAAAACGGAAAAGGAAAACCAGCTTATAAAGCTTGGGTCCCCGTTCCCATTCTTTTACCGGGCGAAAAAACAAGTACCCGAGTGGAACCAGGAAAGAGTCTTTATGCCCAAGTGCCCGAAGTAGAAAAACAAGACGGGATCATTGATGCTGCCATTTGGATTGGCTATGCATGGGCCGATGAACCCAGAAACCATGCCGTTGTTATGGTCACGGGGGATGATAAGGATAAAGTGGTCCAAGGTGCGGAGCAACTGGCCGAAAGTTTTTGGAAAGTGCGGAACGAATTTGACTTTGTGGCCCCGACCAAACCTTATGAAGAGGCTTTGGAGATTGCCCTTGCCAGTGATAAAAAGCCCTTCATGATCAGCGATATGGGCGATAATCCCACAGCTGGTGGCGCGGGTGATGTAACCTGGACCTTGACCGAACTCCTGAAAAGGGAGGAATTCCATAAAAAAGGAGGCAAAACATTGATCTATGCATCCATTCCTGGGCCACAGTTGGTGGATCAAGCGTTGGAAGTAGGCATTGGAGGGACCGTAAGTGCCCCTGTGGGAGCCCAAATTGATGACCGATTTGCCCCGCCATTACTATTGACGGGAAAGGTCACTGCCATAAAGCAAGGCGATGTGCACGCAAAGGTCGAAGTCGTGGTAAAGGTGGACAACGCAAACGTGATCGTCACCAAAAAAAGAAAGCCTTACCACAACGAATCCGATTTTACGGACCTTGGATTAAACCCTAGGGAAACCGATATTGTGGTCGTTAAAATTGGGTATTTGGTGCCCGAACTTTATGCCATGCGTGGCGATTGGATCATGGCCCTGACCCCAGGTGGTGTGGACCAGGATTTGGAGCGTTTGGGGCATAAAAGAATCATACGCCCCATGTTTCCCTACGATGTGGATATGGCGCACCCCGACCTTTCGGCCCGGTTGATCAAAGCTTCGGACGAATTGGACTAGACCGTTGCGGCATTGTTTAAATATTGACGAAACGGGAGCATTTCCAAATACACCTGTTCGATTTTTTCTTTAAAATCCTCCCGAAATACTTCGTCCCTGTCCAATTCATGGACAACCGCAAAGGTCTTGTTCTTTATGAAATCGATGTGGGGATGGTCGTTGGAAAACCCTTTCGGCGCATGTGTTAATTTTTCATCCTCGTACAGATTACCGAAGAGTTTTCTAAAGGAAGCCCTGTCCAGTATTTTTTGAAGCTCCCCTCCATCATAATCGATCCCTTCACGGATACTGCGCAGCGTTTTGGCCTCAGGTCGCCAGAACCCACCTGCCAACAAACATTGTTTCAACCCTATTTCAATATAGAAATCAGCAGAATTGGGTGCTTTGTCCAACACCGCTCCAAAATGATCTTTGTAAACCGGCTTATGGGGATGGAACATTAGGTTGTTGTTGATACGATTGATCCCCTTTTTACCCGGTGTGGGATAATAATCCTGATGCAATTGGGCCATGGTCAAATCCAAATCGTCCAGCCAGTATATAAAATCTTCCCGAAGGGATCTGTACCACTTACGGTGGACATCCATCCATTCTTTGTTGTTGTTTTGTTGGAGTTCTTCCAGAAAATGGAAAAGGTCTTTAAAGTTCATAGTGCGAACATAGGAAAAACCCAATTAATCTGGACACCTTTACCTAATCGATGATCAACAAAAGGTCTCGACTGCGCTCGACCTGACATCTTACATCCTGGGTCTTGGTTCTTGGTTCTTGGCTCTTGGCTCTTGGTTCCCCTATCTTATATCTAAAACCTATTATCTCCATCCAACAAATCGCCAAGACCGCCCAAGATGCTGCCCTCGCCTTTATCTTTTCCGCCACCTTTTGGTGCTGCGGCCCAAACGCGTCCGGCCAATCTACTAAAGGGCAAAGATTGGATATAGACCGTTCCAGGGCCCCGAAGTGTAGCAAAGAAAAGACCCTCTCCGCCAAAGACCGTGTTCCGTATACCGCCCACAAATTCAATGTTGTAATCCACAGTATGTGAAAAGCCTACAATACAGCCCGTATCCACTTTTAAAACTTCACCGGGACCCAATACTTTTTTGGCCATGGTGCCACCTGCATGTATAAAGGCCATACCATCGCCTTCCAATTTTTGCATGATGAACCCTTCTCCCCCAAAAAGCCCACGGCCCAAACGTCTGGAAAATTCAATACCAATGGAGACCCCTTTGGCCGCACAGAGAAAGGCATCTTTTTGGCAGATGAACTTCCCCCCTTTTTCCGAAAGATCTATGGGTACTATTTTACCGGGATAGGGCGAGGCAAAGCTTACCTGTTTCTTCCCTTGGCCTACGTTGAGAAAAGCGGTCATAAAAAGGCTTTCCCCGGTTAGCAGTCGCTTTCCGGCGGAGAACAATTTTCCCAACACCCCAGAGTCTTGGTTGGAACCGTCCCCAAAGATGGTATCCATTTTAATATCGGTATCCATCATCATAAAACTGCCGGCCTCTGCCACCACGGCTTCCTGCGGATCTAGTTCTATTTCCACATATTGCATTTCCTCGCCGTAGATTTCATAGTCGATTTCGTGTGCGTTCATTCTTTGATTGTTTATATGATATCGTTAATATGTTGCTTTTCCTATGCATTTGTTACAAATCGATAATCCATCCCATAAAAAAAGCAGCCAATGGCTGCTTTTATGATGTTGTTAGAGGATTCCAATCATTAAATCTCCACAACCTCTGCATCAGGGGCATTTTTCTTGACCGATGCAATGCCATTTTCCATGGCGGAAGTGGAAGTGTACATTTCACTTTTTCCAATAACTTGGCCGTTTGAGGCCTTAAGGTTAAAGTAAGGACTGCCATCTTTGGCCGTTTTGCGCTCAAAACGCTCGTCCTTCTGAGAATTGGTCCGCACAGATTCAATGCCATTATCACAGGCCGCTCTGGTAGTATAGGACTCACTGGTAAGGATAACCTGACCATTCCCAGCCTTAAGGTTGAACATTGTTTGACCGGAACTTGTAGTTTTGATTTCAAATTTTCCCATGTGTACTAAATTTCAATTTTTTGCTGTTGGAAATGAATTTACTAAAAAAAGTCTATGTAAAAAATAAGAAGCTTAGCTTTTTACCTTCACCGTCCATTCAAAATGAAAAGTGGACACTGTCACCCCCTCTGCGTTCATTCCCACGGATTTCATCCAAAGGGTCTGTCCCTCTCCTGTTTCCAAGGTTTTTTTGATGGCATCGGCTATTAGATGGCCATCCTCGCAGGTAAATGTGATCCTACCAGTGGCTTTTTTTGTAAAAGTGCCCTTGTTATTGGCCACCAACATGGATATTTTTCTTCCACTTTTTTGGATCTCGTTCATCACCATGGCGCCTGTACTCAACTCCGCCGCCATACCCTGCACCGCCCAAAACATGGATTTAAACGGGTTTTGGTTAAACCATTTGTGCTTCACCGTGGTCACCGCTTTCTTTTCGTCGATATACTTTAGTCTAACCCCACACCACCAGGCTGAAGGAAGCTTAAAGAACATGAACGTATTGATTTTGTTGGCTGTCAAACCCATAGGAAACATTTTGTCCCGCTAAAAATAACTAAAAAACCCTTACTCTGATTTGTTAATAATTTGTTAAATTGTAGTACTTTGTTTTGCATAGTACCATCTTTTGGATATATATTTGCATCGTAAGCTAATAGGTGATGGCTTGCCGTCAACCTGAACTTGTTTCAGGTTCTCCTAAAACAAGAGACCAGCTTTGGTAAGATTCTGAAATGAATTCAGAATGACAACAGTCAAAAACAACGATCAAAATGGCTACAACTTTAACCAAACACGAACGAAATCTATCCGCAATCATACATGCGTCCACTTTTTCAAAGTATTTCATACCCTTTGGGAATTTTATCCTTCCCTTGATCCTGTGGACTGCTAACAAAAAGGAGTACAAGTTTGTGGATTACAACGGTAAACAAGCGCTCAACTTTCAAATGAGCATGTTGCTGTACTCCATTGTTGCCGGATTGATCAGTATTCCTTTTTTCATCGGGTTTTTACCAGACCTTTTTGATTGGAACTTTTTGGGAATCCATAAATTGAGTGATCTGAACAATTTGAACATACACATCAGCAGTGACGATTTTAGGTTTGGCAGATTGTTCTGGCCTGCGGGCATTACCGGAATATTGCAGGTTGCCTTGGCGGTCATCAATATAGTCTATACCATATTGGCCACGATCAGGACCAATGAGGGCGAAACTTTTAAGTATCCCTTTACCATAAAATTCATCAAATAACATATAGGAGTTTAATCATCAATCAAAGAACGAAAAAACATCAATCAAGAAATCATCAATCAAAAAACGTTTCCACTCCCCTGCTCATCACAGGGGACTGGAGTGGAAACCAAGCCGATGCAGGTTCGGCACAAAAAACGGACAGTTAATCAGCTGCTGGACCTGATCCGGCACAAAATTAGAACCATGAAATTATGAACATAGAAAACACAAAGGCACAAATGCGCAAAGGGGTTCTGGAGTATTGCATCCTTTCCATCCTCAAGGATAAGGACAAGTATGCCTCCGAAATTCTGGATGCCCTCAAGGACGCTAAGATGCTAGTGGTGGAAGGTACCATCTACCCTCTGCTGACAAGGTTGAAAAATGCAGGGCTGCTCAACTATCGTTGGGAAGAATCCACCTCCGGGCCTCCCCGAAAATATTATGCCCTTACCGAAACCGGCCGGTTGTTCCTCAATGAACTGAACGGCACTTGGGATGAACTTAGAAATGCAGTCAATCTGGTAACCAACACAAAATAGAATCAAAGAAATGAACAAGACAGTAAATATAAATCTAGCAAATACGCTCTTCCATATCGATGACGATGCGTATAACAGGCTAAGGCGATACCTAGAATCCATAAAACGGTCGTTCGCGGGTACCACCGGGAGCGATGAGATCATAGCCGATATTGAGGCCAGGATCGCCGAGCTCTTTTTGGAAAAAATGGAGAATGATCGGCAGGTGATCACCCAAAAGGAAGTGGATGCCGTCATCCAAGTTATGGGGCAACCCGAAGATTATATGGTAGATGAGGACATTTTTGAGGACGAGCCCAAAAAGGCAAGCGCCCATACCATGACCACACCCAAGGCCAAAAAGCTGTACAGGGACATCGACCAGAAATATATTGGTGGTGTCTGTGCCGGTCTGGAACACTATTTGGGCTTTGACGCTCTTTGGATCCGGTTGATCTTTATTCTGTTGGCCGTTTTCACAGGATTTGGACTCATTGCCTACATCCTATTGTGGATCTTGGTGCCAGAAGCTACCACAACCTCGCAAAAATTGGATATGCGGGGAGAGCCTATCAACATCAGCAATATAGAACGCAAAGTAAAAGAGGGGTTTGAGGATGTTGCGGACAAAGTAAAAAACGTTGACTACGAAAAGGTGGGCAACAAGGTCAAAAGCGGCTCCAAGACCTTTTTTGATGCCATTGGGGACATCATCATGTTCCTGTTCAAAGTCATTGGCAAGTTCATTGGCATCTTGTTGATCATCATTGGTGCCGCTACCCTTATCGGGCTGTTCATTGCCCTGTTCACCGTGGGTATGGTGAATGCGGTCCATTTGCCCGGTGTGGATTTCTATGAGATCATTGGTACCACCGGAACCCCTGTGTGGATAGTATCGCTGTTGCTGTTCTTTGCGATCGGCATTCCGGTGTTCTTTATCCTCTATCTAGGATTGAAGATATTGGTGAACAATCTTAAATCCATAGGCAACATTGCCAAGTTCTCACTCCTGGGTCTTTGGTTGATTTCCATAGGCGTCCTATTTGCCCTGGGTATCCGTGAAGCGGCCGAGTTTGCCAATGTGGGCAGCGTGCATACCAAGGACCAAATGTTTATGGGGAACCCTGCCGATACCTTGGTGATAAAAATGAAGGATACCAAGTATGAATATGGTATGGAGGATATGCACTTTGGGCGTATGACCTTCACTTATGATGAGAATGACAAAAGAATCTTGATTTCGGATGATGTGGACATCAGATTGCGAAAATCCGAAGATTCCCTCGTAAAGATCAACATCCGTAAGGATGCCCACGGAAGTACGCCCGGTTCGGCTAGGGAAAGGGCAAAACAAATCAACTATGGGTATGAACTGCTGGGGAACCAAATTGTTCTGGATGAACATTTGACCACTTCCGCTGCCAACAAGGCCCGGAACCAGGAGGTTACTTCTACCATCTATGTGCCCAAGGGCAGAATGGTACGATTTGAGGAATCTACCCGGGGCCATGTGGGCCGTGGCATTGAAAATGATCGCGACTATTATAGGAGCGGCATTGTGGGATATACTTGGATCATGGGCGATGATGGTGAACTGAAGTGCCAGAACTGCCCTGAAGAGGAAGAAGGGACCTCTGACGAGGAAGTGAAAGAAGGAAGTAAAATTAGCATCGATGAGAATGGGGTCAACATAAATGTCAAAGACCGTGACGATTCCTTTGAGATGAAGATCAATGAAGATGGCATAAAGATAAAGGCCGGGGATAAAAAAGACAATTGAGTCCCCATTTTCAACAATTGGGTAATCTTAAATGGTTAAAAAGAACAGTAAAACAGAATTTTATATCGAATTATCATCAGCATCCTACCAAGGAAAAATAAATCAATCAATAACAGATGCACAGTTAGGCTGGGCATAAAAAAACAACAATCATGACAACACTAGCTAGAATCGCAATCGCAATTTTGTTCTCCATATTTGCTTCCTCTTGCATGATGGACATCAATTTTGGAACTGGAAAAAGGGGAAATGGGGACGTGGTGGAAGAATCCCGCACCGTTACCGAGGATTTTACCGTGGTCTCCGCCTCGGAAGGCCTGGATGTATTTGTAACCCAAGATCAAGACTATAAGATCACCGTCGAGGCCGATGAGAACATCATAGATCTGATCGGTACCGACATTAAGGACGGGAAACTGAAAATACATGCCATCGAAAATATTGGGAAAGCGACCAAAAAGATCTATGTCTCCCTGCCTAGGATCACCGCATTGAAAAGTTCGAGCGGGGCCGACCTAATCGTCCAGAACGTCATTGAATCCGAAAAAATAGATTTGGATGCCAGTAGCGGATCCGATCTAAATGTGGAATTGATCGCTCGGGAAGTTTCGGCCGACGCCAGCAGCGGAGCGGACATCAGAATCTCCGGCCAGGCCGATATGCTCGAAGCCGAGGCCAGCAGTGGTGCCGATATCAAGGCCCATGAGCTGGTCACCAAAAAATGCAATGCAGATGCCAGCAGCGGAGCGGACATAACCGTAAATGTTTCCGAATCACTTGTTGCCGATGCCAGCAGCGGGGCGGATATCTCCTACACCGGGGATGCAAGCGTGCAAACCAAAAAATCCGTTTCAGGAAGCGTACGCAAGTATTGAGAATGAAAAAATAGCCTCGTTAAAGATTTTGCAGAGACACTGAATCAACCAGACCGATCCTTTCCAAGACCTAGTTAGCCACTAGGTCTTTTTCGTTTTGCCATATCTCTATTTTTTTAGCTTAAATGTTAACAGATTATCAAAAAATATTGTACCTTATTAGGGCCACTACACGAAAACACTAAACTCACTATTATGAAAAAAGCACTGGGATTGGCATTGTTGATGCTGATTTTTATTTCGGCCACAAAATTTGCATCTCAAAAGCCTGAAAACATGCATTCCATTGAGGGAACATGGGAACTGGAAAGTTTTTATACCTATGACAATGGCGTGAACATTTCGGACACCGTCCCCAAGGCCGAGGGGTACCGGCAAGTAAAAATGTACTACAATGGAAGGGTGATGTGGACCCGATATTCCCCAAAAGATTCCGTGGAATGGTTTGGGTATGGCAGCTACAGAACCCCAGAGGATTCCCTCATAGAAACTTTGGAATACGGCTCTTCCAGCATGATGAGTGCACTGGACACGCTGCGGGTATTCCGCTTTGTCCTGGAGTTGAATGACAATACCTATAGCCAGATCAGCTTTGACGAGGAAGGGAACAAAACCTTCTCTGAAAACTATAGACGTATAGATTAATTGAATTAGCACTCCATTAAAAAAGGGCGCCGTGTAAGGTGCCCTTTTTTATTCTTCCGTCATAGGGAATACAATTGCTGCGAAACAGGGCCTTCCATTTGATTGGGACTTAGGCAAAATTGCCCAAATGGTACAGCATCGTGGTGATGCTTGCATCATTGATCTCCGAGTGCAGGGATTCGTCCCTTCGGATCCCGTTGAAGAAGTTCCTGTTGAGCTCTATGGTTCCCTCACTTCCATAAATGGTCACCCCTCTCTCCGGGCGTTCCGGTTTCATCATGCTACGGCTATATGCGGTTTGGGAGTGTTGACCGACCGCACAACTTAAGGGAAAATATTTGCCTTTGGAACCGTAGGTGTCAATTTGGTTGCCAAAACCCAGACAAATGGAATCTTTTTGAAAAAAAGCCGTGGTCCCAACGGGCACGGCTTTCAAAAATTTGGTAAGCAATAGTACTCCGACTAGGAAACCGCAGCTTCCTTGGTTTCCACGGTAGCAAGATACCGTTCCGCATCCAAGGCGGCCATACAGCCTGTGCCGGCAGCGGTCACCGCCTGCCTGTAAATTTTGTCCTGTGCATCGCCACTGGCAAAAACACCCGGTTTGTTGGTTTTCGTGGATTTGGGCTGTGTTATGATATACCCTGTCTCGTCCATATCCAGTTGTCCCTTGAAGATATCCGTGTTGGGTTTGTGCCCAATGGCTATAAAAAGACCTGTTATTGCAATCTCTTCTTTTTCCCCGGTCTGGTTGTTCACGATCCTAAGTCCTTCCACAACTTGTTCTCCCAGTACCTCATCCACCTCAGTGTTATATCTTATTTCAATATTATCCATATTGTTGACCCTATGCTGCATGGCCTTTGAAGCTCTCATATGGTCCTTTCTGACCAGCATGGTCACTTTTTTGCAAATGTTGGCCAAGTAGGATGCTTCCTCTGCTGCAGTATCACCTGCTCCAACAATGGCCACTTCCTGTCCTTTGTAAAAGAAGCCATCGCAAACGGCACAGGCAGAAACACCTCCGCCCCTAAGGCGTTGCTCACTGGGAATGTTAAGGTATTTAGCGGAAGCCCCGGTGGAAATGATAACGGTCTCCGCCTCTATGACGGTGGAACCATCCACGGTTATTTTATGGATTCCCCCTTCTTCATCGCTAAAATCAACGGCGGTTACCAATCCTATCCTTACCTCGGTTCCAAAACGTTCGGCCTGTTGCTGTAACTGCATCATCATTGTTGGGCCATCAATCCCTTCAGGATATCCGGGAAAATTGTCAACCTCAGTAGTTGTCGTCAATTGTCCACCCGGTTCCAAGCCCGTATACATAACGGGTTTTAAATCTGCCCTTGCAGCATAAATGGCGGCGGTGTAGCCCGCTGGTCCCGATCCGATAATCAATGTCTTTATTCTTTCCACTTGTTCTGACATAGCAAAAATCTTCCTCTAATATTATGTTACAAAAGTAGGTTTTTTAGATAAAACCTTACAGCGCACATGTATTGGATTTGGTTCTGTTTTTTAAAAGATGTGAACAATTTGCACTGGAAATTTTAAAAGTGGATGGGAGAAAAACAAAAAGAGCCGGGGATGGCTCTTTTTATGAATAAACAGGTTAAGTATACGGAAGGTTGCATTGATTTTTCATAAAACCGTTACAACCAAGGGGCTCAACCTCAAAACCCCCTGGCGCAACGGGAACCTCTTTTGAACAAGATTATAGGTAAAGAACACTAATAGTACCCTACAATTACCCCATCCTATTTTTGGAGGTTTATTATTGTGACTCCAATAGAGCTTTGTGTTTTCTCAAGTAAACATACAGTGGAATTCTCCAAAAGCGGAGCTCGAATTAATCAATGGGGCTTATCTGTTAACGAATGGGTGTTTTGGATTTATACTTTTTTCAAGAATGCCATTGAGTCCCAATCAACCCATATGGATTGAAATGGGAAAACAGAGCTGAAGTTTTTTGAGGTCAAATAGAATAGCGCAGTTTTCGCTCTATGGTCTCTATCATCACATTCGCAATGTCCATACCTGTAGTGTTTTCAATTCCCTCAAGGCCTGGGGATGAATTTACCTCAAGTAGCAATGGGCCCCTGTTGGAACGTATGATGTCTACCCCGGCCACATCCAAATTGAGGACTTTTGCAGATTTAATGGCCAGTTTACGCTCTTCTGGGGTTATTTTTATCAACGATGCCGCCCCTCCTTGGTGGATGTTGGCCCTGAACTCCCCTTTCTGTGCCTGTCTTTGCATGGAGGCCACCACCTTGCCATTGACCACAAAACATCTAATGTCCTGGCCATTTGCCTCTTTGATGAATTCCTGTACCAAAATATTGGTCTGTACGCTCTTAAAGGCATTGATCACGCTTTCTGCGGCCTTGCTGGTCTCGGCCAATACCACCCCTTTTCCTTGGGTGCTTTCCAAAAGTTTGATGATCAATGGGGAGCCATTTACCATCCGGATAAGATCTTTGGTATCCATGGGGGATTTGGCAAATCCGGTAATGGGGATATGGATGTCATTTTTGGAAAACAGTTGGGATGCAAAAAGCTTGTCCCGTGATTTGCTGATGGCATCCGCGGAATTTAGGCAGTAAACGCCCAAGGCATCAAACTGTCTCAACAAAGCGCATCCATAGAAGGTAACCGCAGGTTTTATACGTGGAATTACCGCGTCAAATTTGTCCAGGATATTTCCACCTCGATACCGAATCTCGGGCGAACCCGCATCCAGTTTCATGTACACGTTCTCCACGTTCAAAAAAACCACTTTGTGCCCCCGCATCTCCCCGGCCTCAATGATGCGTTTGTTACTGTATAGGTTGGGATTGCTGGCCAAAAGGCCAAGGGTCAATCCCGATTTTTCGGAGATGTAGGAGTGGTACTTGTGATTTATTTCTTCTTGGGATATGTCTCCCTGGCAAAAGCCCTTGGAAGGGTCCACCAAATATCGGGTATTGATGGCCTCCCGTCCTAAAAGCATCCTATACTCCATGGTATCCCTGTTGGCCAAGGTCATCTCTATTTCAAAAGTGCTGCCTCCAATGGTAATGGGCGTCTTTATCACCGGGCGCTCTTCCGATATTCCCTGGGAACTCTTCACACTTCGGATATCCACCAGCTTGGCCTGGCATAAAATTGAAATGCTCCTATTTTCCTGTAAGGGGTTGACCTCAAAACGAACCCAATCTTCCAATCCCTTGCTAAAGATCTTGATCTTACTGGCCTGTATCGAGGAGGTCTTGGCACCAGAGTCTACCCTGGCCTTGATCAGAGGAATCCCCAAATCCTCCAATCGGCACCATTCCTCGCTACCCAATATCTGTATAGTCTCCAAAATAAATGTCGTTATTAATTGATAATGCGCATTATGAAAATATCCATGACCTCAACAAGAATGAGTATGATGATGATCCATTCCAGTCTGCTGCTCTCCCTATGGTCCATGATGTCCTTGAAGAGGCTTAGATTTTCCTTTATGATGTATCCCTGTTCCTTAATGGACCGGTACCGTTCCTTCAGATCAAAGATCCTTTTTAGGTTCCCGTCCAACCGGTCTAGGTTTTCATCCTCCCAAGTTACTTCATGGGAATCAAAAATGTACAGATTTTCTGAAATCTGATTATTGATGTTCAATACCTTGGCAATATATTTTTTCAATTTCTTGCCCCCTAGGTGCAATTTCCCGTTATGTTCCAGGTACGAGGTATGCAGTCTGGTCTCTTTCATGATCTGTTCCGAAAGACCGGCAAAATAATCCAATGCCACGGATTGTGACAGGTGCAACAGGACCAAGCGTATGGCCTCAAAATCGGAAGATGGAAGCACTATTTTGTTGTTGGTCACCTTGGGCTGGACATGGCTTGGTCTCATTTCCAGCTTTATTTCCTCTGTCAATTCGGGTTGTTGCCAATCTTCGCAATAGGGTTTTAGATCTGTGGTGATCGTGGCAATGGATTCCTCACTGAATCCATAGAAGGATACAATGCCGTACCTGAAAATATAAACAAATCGCCCTTTATCCGAGTAGAACAGTTCATCCCGGTCACCAAACACAAGCTTCCAATTGAACGCTTGTCTGCACCCTGCAATGTCTATGCTCACGGCTAAGTGCAGGGCTATGGCTTTTGAGTCCATTTTTAAGTGGAAAAAATCTCTGTTGGGTCTTTAAAACTTTTGAATTCCACCATATAGCCATTGGGATCCTGCACAAAGAAGGAGAGATGCTCCCCTGTCTTATCCTTCATGAAGGTGGCCTCCGTGGTTATTTCCAAATCCATTTGGAACAATCTCTCATACAGCTCTTTCCACACATTCAGGGGAACTATGATCCCAAAATGGAACGAGGGCAGGATATAGTCTTCCAGACGGTAGTTCTTGAAATCAAAATTGAAGCTTCCCGATTGGGTAAAGGTCAGTTGATTGCCAAAAATATCGATATCCAGCCATTTCTCTGTTTGTCTTCCCACACCAGCTTTTATGACATCTTGGTAAAAAATCCTTGTCTCTTCTATGCTCTTACATGGCAAGGCGAGGTGAAATCTGGCTTCCATAGGCTTTTTCTCTTTTTAATTTTCTTCCCAAACTTTTAAAATAGGTCTTAACGGCGGCCCTGTCCGACTTGTCCATAAAAGGGGCCGCTTCTTTCCACTCCATCCAACAGGCCTCTTCAAATTTATGTGTTTCCTTCACCTTAATGGGCAACGGTTTCAAATAGGTGATGAAATAGTTTCTTGTTACGGATCCCCTGCCATTCTGTCTAATGTGCGAAAGATAGAATTGGGGCCTTACTTTTTTCATTTTCAATTTGATCTCTTCCCTCACTTCCCTGACCAAGGCCTCGGCCTCTGTCTCATTTTTTTTCTGAATGCCCCCTGGAAGGGTATATTCCAGAGGTTTTCCTACTTTTCGCAATACCAAAACCTTGGTTTTGTGTACCGCTACCAAACGTGATTTGACCATTTTTTTCATAGGGGGTCCTTTTAAAGTTCGAAGGGCAGGAACACCTGCCCTTTTCTTTACATTGGCAATTCCAAATCTACGATCACATAAATATCGTACTCTTCTTCATTCTCATCTACATCAGTTTCAATTTTGTATGTGACCTTGAACATTTTCCCAATAAACTCATCAGAGTCCAAGTCGTATTTCTGTGAAGCAGTTTCCTCAATGGCCGAGAAATCATACATCTCCCCATTATCATCGATAAAACTGTACACTCCAGAGTCGTAGCCATCATAGGTGGCATAGACAACCGATTCTTGATCGACAAGTCCTTTCGAAAATGTCATCAGGGACAGAAACATGAAAAAAATTGCTTTCATTGTCAGAAAAATTAATTGTTCCGGTATTTGTTTTGGACCTTTTTATAGCTTGGGTCACTCTTCTTCAGAGCTCTCCAGTCCATCCATGTCCAGGGATGTCTCTTCATCGTTGTCGGGGACCTCATGGTCCTCCATGGCCATGACCAAACGCTTGCTCACTTTGACCAGGTAGGCCGTATCGTCCGTCCGTACCTCAATACATTCCACCACTTCATTGTTGCTGTTCCTGTAGGTAACGATATCGTCATCATCATACCCATCAGGAAACTTTTCAACAATAAGATTTAGTATGTCATGGTCCATTTTTTTGTAATCCACGATTACCCGTTTCAATGCCAAAGATTGTCTGTTTTTCATCATCACATGTTTAATAGGTAGGCAAAAACCAATGGGGCAACAATAGTGGCATCGGATTCTATAATGAACTTCGGGGTGTCTATATCCAATTTGCCCCAGGTGATCTTTTCATTGGGCACCGCTCCCGAATAGGAACCAAAACTGGTGGTGGAATCGCTGATCTGGCAAAAATAGCTCCAGAAGGGGGTGTCCGTCTTTTCCAAATCTTGATAGAGCATGGGCACCACACATATGGGGAAGTCTCCCGCTATGCCACCCCCTATCTGAAAAAAGCCTATCCCGTTTTCTGAATTTTTCTGGTACCAATCCGCCAAAAAGGTCATGTACTCTATCCCAGATTTTACCGTACTGGCCTTCAGCTCTCCCTTGATCACGTAGCTGGCAAAAATATTCCCCATAGTGCTATCTTCCCATCCGGGAACAACAATGGGCAGGTTTTTCTTAGCAGCGGCATACATCCAAGAATCCTTGATATCTATTTCGTAATATTCCTCCAGGACCCCTGACAAGAGCAGTTGGTACATGTATTCATGCGGAAAGTATCTCTTGCCTTCTTCCTCTGCCTTTTTCCAAAGCTTAAAAATATGCTTCTGCAGTCTTCTAAAAGCCTCTTCCTCTGGAATGCAGGTATCGGTAACGCGGTTAAGGCCCTTTTCCAACAGTTCCCATTCGTCTTTTGGGGTCAAGTCCCTATAATTGGGCACGCGCTTATAATGCGAATGCGCCACGAGGTTCATAAGGTCCTCTTCCAAATTGGCCCCTGTGCATGATATGATATGGACCTTGCCCGTGCGGATGATCTCTGAAAAAATCTTGCCCAGTTCCGCAGTGCTCATGGCTCCTGCCAAGGAAACCAGCATTTTTGAACCTTGTTCCAATTGGGCTTCATATCCTTTTGCGGCATCCACTAAGGCCGCTGCATTGAAATGCAGGTAGTATTTTTCTATAAACTGTGATATTTCTCCTTTATTATTCATCATAATCATCCGTTGTGTTTCCAAATCTTCTTAGTTGTTCTTCATCTTCCTGCCCAAAGCCCTCATCAATTTCCATATTGGTTTGGGAAAATTTATAGCTCAGCATTTTATAGTACAGCTTTGCTGCCAGAAAGTCCGATGACCTATCCAGGTCGTTGGGGCACAATTCCACAATATCAAAACCCACGACATTCTTTTCATCAAAAACCCTTTTTAGAAAGTCCAGGGTCTCATACCAAAAAAGCCCTCCCGGTTCGGGTGTTCCCGTTGAAGGCATAATGGATGGATCCAGTGCATCCAGGTCAAAGGTAATGTACACGGTATCGGTCATCAGATCCAACACATTGTCGATCCAAAAATCATCGGTCACCATTTCATGGGCAAAAAACACCTTGTCCCTGTCCATGACCAACGTTTCCGAGTGATCCATGCTCCGTATCCCAACTTGAATGAGATTTGTGGTCTCGTTGGCTTCATACAGGGCACAGGCATGGTTGTATCTTGAACCGTTGTATTCTTTCCGCAGATCTGCATGGGCATCAATCTGGAGAACCGTCAGGTTTTTGTAGTATTCATTAAAGGCCCTTATGGCACCAATGGATATGGAATGTTCACCACCCACCATGGTGACCATCTTATTTCTGTTAATATATTCCTTTATCGTTTTGTGCACTGTGTCCACCATGGTTTCCGGATTTTGGAATCCCGCAAGGGTATCTGCCAAATGGATGCCTTCCTTGTAAACCTCACTGTCTGTTTCAATGTCATAGAGCTCCATATTATCGGTAGCTTCCAAAAATGCTTCGGGACCCCTGTCCGAACCTTTTCCCCAGGTACTGGTACTGTCAAAGGAGACGGGCAGCAATACCACTTTGGCCTTTTCGGCCGAGCCATATTCCGGAGGAATGCCGGCGTATGTTCTGTTCGTCTTCATTTTAAATGGTTGTACATGGTCAGTTCTTGCTGGCTGCCATCAATTCTTTTGAAGGTTTTAGAAGGTCTGTCTGCTTTTTTGGTTTATATCCCAAAGTGGTTAGAAAATCCGTTGCTGTTTGCTGTTCCGAGAACACTGAAGTCTGTATATTTCCCTGTTTGTCCCTATCGATCAAGATAAGCTTTGGCTGGGGAATAAGACAATGTTGCAATCCGCCAAACCCGCCAATGGTCTCTTGATAGGCACCTGTATTGAAAAAACCAATGTACAGGGGTTTATCGCTCTTGTACTTGGGCAGATAGATTGCGTTCATGTGCTGTTCAGAATTGTAATAGTCATCGCTATCACAGGTAAGCCCTCCCAGCAAAATGCGCTCATACTCCTCGTTCCATCGGTTTATGGCCAACATTATGAACCTCTTGCTGATGGCCCAGGCATCGGGCAAGGTGGTAATGAACGAAGAGTCTATCATGTTCCATTTTTCACGGTCGTTCTGCTGTTTTTGGTACAAAACCTCATAGATGGTCCCTCCACTTTCCCCAACGGTAAAACTCCCGAACTCCGTAAAGATATGGGGCACCTCCACATTGGCCTCTCGGCAGGCCTGACTGATCTGATGAATGATCTCTTCGACCATATACTCGTAATCATACTCAAAGGCCAAGGAGTTCTTTATGGGAAATCCACCGCCAATGTTGAGGCTATCCAATGATGGACATACCTTTTTAAGGCTGATGTAGACTTTAAGACATTTTAAAAGCTCATTCCAATAGTACGCGGTGTCCCTTATGCCAGTGTTGATGAAAAAATGCAACATTTTCAGTTCAACCTTGGAATTTGTCTTGATGGACTGGTTGTAGAAGGGAACTATATTTCTGTACCCAATACCCAGCCTGGAAGTATAAAACTCAAATTTGGGCTCTTCCTCCGATGCGATCCTTATCCCTATTTTATAATTTCCCTTGATGGCGCCATCAAGCAGGTCCAACTCCTCATAATTATCAATGATCGGAATGCAGTTGTGGTGCCCGTTGTTGATCAAATTCGCAATATTCTGCACATACTGGTCGCGCTTGAACCCATTGCAGAGCACGTACGTATCCTTGGATATCTTACCGCTCTTCTTTAAATTTTCCACAATATCGATATCAAAAGCCGATGAGGTCTCTATATGGATATCGTTTTTTAAAGCTTCGTTCAAGACATGCTGAAAATGGGAACTTTTGGTACAGTAGCAATAATGGTAAGTCCCTGTATACCCGTATTTTTCCATGGCGGAACGAAACCATGTCTTGGCCCGCTGTATATTCTCCGATATCTTGGGCAAATAGGTAAACTTCAAGGGGGTTCCATAACGCTCTATAAGCCCATATAGATCTATGCCGTGGAACTGCAGTTTATTGTCATTCAATTGAAATTCCTCTTGGGGAAAGTCGTAGGTCTGTTCGATTAAATCGATATATTTTGTTTTCATTTTGATTTCGCATTAAAAATAATAATTGATAAGGGTCCTAGCTTTTTTTGCTATGCTCAAATGCGAAATTCAAAGACGGTATATGCCACAAAGAATGGTCTTCGTGTGTGGTCACGAAGCAGGAAGTACATTTCGGAAGTCAGCCCTAACATTCGGTGTCCTAACCTTAAGACGGCTTTTTGGGTAGACTTCCTTATTCCCAAAAGCCCGAATATGAAAAAAGTTTTCAACGATTTAGGCAATGCGTCCTTTTTTGAACTCATTCATAAAACAAACATAAACAAAAAATGAATATTTCAAACATTTGGCAAAAAAATATTTGTTCATTATAACAATCTGATATACAATTGATTACATGCCAAAATTTCAAGGTTGGCCCATCACTTGTGCCCATTATCTCCTTATTGTTGGATTCTCCACTTCTTTTGGTTTACAAGTTGCCCGAGCAACACCCATTTGGCCTCCCTTGTCGCTCATTTTTCCCTATTGACGGGCCATGCAATGCTATAAAATTCTGATGTATTTATAAATCCGTATGAGTCTTATGTAAATTAAAAAGTGAATCATGTGCGGGCGTTCCATGTTTGTGGCCGTAATCTTCAACCATCATCCATGGAAAACAACAAGTACCTATCTTTCCCCGCACTCATCATAGCCATTGCAATACTGTGTTCTTCATGCCAAAAAAACAAGCCAAACTTGGTCTTTGGGAGCGAGGAAGGAAGTTTTGAACTGGAAATGGTGGCCGACAGTATTCGAGTGCCATTTGGCATGTGCTTTCTGCCCCAGAACAAGATGTTGGTGACCAATCGGTTTTCTGGGGAAATAATTCAGGTGGATATTGATTCGGGCAAAAAGACCGCGCTCAAGGGGGTTCCCCCATCGTATTGCCGGGGGGATGGAGGGGCCTTGGATATTCTGCCCCATCCTGAATACAAAAAAAACGGTTGGCTATATTTTGCACACTCAATCGGGGATTCCTTGGCGAGTACCATGGCCATTGAGCGGGGAAAACTTGAAGGAGACTCCCTTACCCAGACAGAACGCATTTTTACGGCCTATCCCTATTACAGCTCACCAAGCCATTATGGAACAAGAATGGCCATCAAGGATGGACATCTTTACTTTACCATGGGAGACCGGTACGACTTAAGGGACTCCGCCCAAACCTTGGGAAACCATCTGGGGAAGGTAATGCGCATCTTTGATGATGGAAGGATTCCCATGGACAATCCATTTGTGGACATCCCCAATGCAAAACCGGAAATTTGGAGCTTTGGGCATAGAAATCCCCAGGGCCTCACCCTACACCCAAAGACCCACAAACTTTGGCTGCACGAACATGGTCCAAAAGGAGGGGACGAGATCAACCTTATTGAACCGGGGCTGAATTATGGTTGGCCTATAATATGCCATGGTATTGACTATGATGATACTCCCATCGGTGAAGGGATCACCCATAAGGAAGGTATGGAAAAACCACTGTATTATTACGTTCCCTCCATCGCACCCAGCGGCATGGAGTTCTATACCGGTAAAAAATTTGAAAAATGGAATGGAAATCTGTTCATAGGGGCCATGGCACTTACCCATATCAATAGATTGGTATTAAAAGAGGGCAAGGTGGTACATGAAGAACGGCTACTGGAAGATTTCGGAAAGAGGGTAAGGGTTATCAAACAGGGGCCGGACGGTTACCTATACATTGGGGTGGATGGCGGTACAATCTTTAGGCTCAAGGATATTTCAAGGTAGCTATCTCTTGGAGGGCCAAATATCCTTGTATTTGCTCAGTATTTTTTTGAAATCAATTGGGTTGATGGGCTTGCGGACCTCCTTCCCACTCGCGGGATATTTCTCCAAAAGTTCAGAGGGCCTCGTGGGCCTTTTTTCAAAGCCACCGCCACAGTTTGGGCAGACATTTAGAAGTATGCTTGTTGCGCAATCCCTACAGAAAGTACATTCAAAGGTACAGATAAATGCTTCTTCACTATCATTTGGCAAAGACTTGCCACAATTTTCGCAATTTGGTCGTATTTCCAACATATTTTTTCTCGTTAAATTTTAGAAGAGGTCTCCCATCCTCTTAAACGGGAGACCTTTCTGGTCCATAGGTCAAGTTTAATTTCTCTAAATGGTGGTCAGCGCTTCTTTTTAATGTCGAAGTACCATCCCACCTTCAACGAACATTCCGGTATAAATGCCGGTGTGTTGAATTCATTGCCATCAACCATTACCTTGTTGTCGCCTTCTAACCTGAAATGCAGGGCGGCCCATGGATTGACGTAGAAATTCTTGCCTATGTTCCAAACATATCCGCTTCCAAAAGTAAGCATGAAAACATCATAATCGGAAGTGGATAATTTCTGGTCTGATTGGATTTGGGCATCCCAGTACTCAATGCCCGAACCTATCCACCATTTTTCAAACTTTGGGCTAAAAAAGTAATCGGCTATCAGTGCATAGCCCTGAATTTCGTTATTGGTGAAACCATCCTTCACCATAAACTCCGGTGTGGTAACATGGGTAATTACCGCCCTGTACCTAAAATGATTGTTGTAGGCCCAAACGGAACCGTAGTATCCCCCGGTCAAATAGGGAAGTACATCCAATTCCACCCCAACCTTAGTCTCGGTCGGTTGGGTTGCGGTCTGTCCAAAGGACAATGTTGAAGCAATAAGAAACAGTAATATGATCCTTGTTTTCATTTGTATAAAGATTAATTGATTAACGTTTAATGTTATTGGCCGCTCCGGTTGTTTTTGTGTTCCTTCATCAACCTGTATATGGCATAGCTTCCCGGTATCATGGGCAACACGGCTGTCCACATGCCCGAGAAATAATAGTGGTCGGTGGTTTTATAAAAGTAATTGGGCATATTGGCCACCTCGCTTCCATTGATCACCTGTGTGATGGCGTTGGCGTTTTCAGGTTCCAATTGGGGTTGGATCAACGGGAAGATGAAATGTGTGAACTCTGCAAGGCCGGGGCCTATGAAAATGAACCATGCGACGAACCCCGCGATCGGAACGCGATAATAAAGCCCCAACGATGTTAATGTGTAGATGATGGGGCCGATCATCATGAATACCATTAGAAAACTTTTTTCGGTCCATGGAATATCGAACAGCCTTGACATGGCCGGGCCAAAACCCGTAAGGTATTCCTCAACCATGTGGATCTGCAATCCTGCAACGGTCACAATAAAAATGGGCAGGATTATTTTTGGGTCTACCGGTCTTCTCAAATAGGTAAAATACCAGCAGAAAAAACCGATAGTGGCGGCCCCTCCAACAATGATGACAGGCTGTATGCCAATTTTGAAGTAACCTATCACTGGGGCCACAAGACAGAAAATCCCAGCAATCAATGCGTTGGTTATTTGGGTAGATTTTGACGTTGTCATAGTTTTTAGTTTTATGACGCAAAACTACCCGGGAAGAATGGTAATCTTTTTTACAAATGTTAAAAACTACCTCTTGCCCCTGATCCTGCTCAATGATACTTGTGAAATGCCCAAATAGCACGCAAGATCTCCCAAACTGATGCGGGAAAGAAGCGGTCTGTTTTCCTTTACAAAATGATTATAACGTTCCGTCCCGTTCTCTTCGAGCATTTCCCGGACGCGCTTCATCATCATGGTAGATGCAAAGGATATCAGTTTTCTATAGGCCGTTTCTATGCAATGGTGCTTCCTGGACAACAGTTCAAGATCAATATGTGTAAGAAAGGTGACCTCCGTGGACTCTAGGGCCGTAATATTGAAATGGGATGGAATTTGTGCCGTAAAACTATCAAGTACCGTAAAAAAGCTGTTTTCATGAAAAAAACGCATAATGAACTCTTTATGTTCACTGTGGAAATACGTCTTGACCAGTCCTGCATCCAAAAAATAGAGCTTATTGCAAATATCATGTTGCTTGAGCAGCAGGCTGCCTTTTGCAAATGTTTTTCGCTTCAGGCAAGCTTCCAGATCTTCTGCCGCAGCTGCATTGAGTGGGGATAAGCGATTAAATTCAACAACAAACCCGGTCATAGTAGGAATTGATATGAAGTACGTTTCAAAGGTTAATTGCCACAGATCTCCGTTCATCATAAAAGTAGGTGAAATAGTCACACATAGGGTAATTTCCCTTTATTTTATCGCGGCCACGCAACTTAATGGCGGCCTTATTTTGACTTTCGATAGGATTTAGGCGACTCCCCCATTGTGCGTTTGAATATCCTGGAAAAGTAATAGGCGTCCTCATACCCAACGGCCCTGGCGATCCTATTGATTTTCATGGATGAAAATTCCAAAAGATTACAGGCCTTTTGCATCCGCAAAAAAATCAAATACTCTATGGGGGCATAGGACGTCTGTTTTTTGAACAACAGCGAAAAATGCGAAATTGAGGTTTCGCAAAAGGCTGCGATTTCAGAGAGATCGATTTTCTTATGCAGATTGATTTTCATTAAATGAATGGCCCTGGAAACAACATCTTCTTGCTGTATCTCTTTTATTTTTCTGAACTGGGACAGATATTTGAACGTTCCCAATAGATGCATGGACAAAATGCTGCCATATTCCAGATTTTGATCTGAATACCCTGCGTCTAGGTTCCAATATATTTCTTCGAACAACTGGATACGTTCTGAAAACCTTGAACTGTTGGAGGTGTCCAAATCGCGTGGGTAGTCCTGCGGAAACACAAACGAGTCTGCATAGGTTCCTTTAAAATGAATCCAATAGATTGTCCAAGGATCGTTGGCATCTGCACCATACTTATGGGGAGTGTTCCTAGGGATTATGGAAAATTTGTTTTTGGACAGGGTCTGCCTTTTCTTGTCCACGTTGATCCAACCACTCCCTTCGGCACAATAGATCAGAATGTGTTCTGGACACCCATTTTTTCTCTCCCTGTAGTGGTGCTTTCCATTGGGGAAATACCCAATGTCCGTAACATACAAATAGTTCGTCAGTGGGTTCTTTTCTAGTTCTTCCCTTATCTTTTTGGGCAGTACCAATAATTTTTGCCCTTCAAAATCATCCTTTTTTCTCATAATCTTCTTTTAAGAAGATAATCCATTTTATAACAAAAATAGTCCATTCATAATTTGTGTGCATGCACTTATTTTTGACATATTGTTTCTCGATCATGGGCACAGAAAAAATCAACAGAAAATACATCGCCGGCATTTCTTTGGTCTCGGCTTTGGGAGGGCTTTTGTTTGGTTATGACTGGGTGGTGATTGGAGGGGCAAAACCTTTTTATGAGCAATTTTTTCAAATTGCAGAAAGCCCGTCCCTACAGGGCTGGGCTGTTAGCTGTGCTCTGGTTGGGTGTATTGTTGGTGCCGTCACCTCCGGGGTTTTGTCGGATAAATATGGGCGAAAGAAATTATTGGTTTTATCTGCGGTCTTTTTCACTGTTTCGGCCATAGGCACTGGATTGGCCAATTCCTTTTCCTACTTTATCCTATACCGTATTATTGGGGGCGTTGGAATAGGTTTGGCTTCCACCCTTTCACCCGTTTATATTGCAGAAGTATCTCCAGCATTTTTAAGGGGACGATTGGTGACCATCAACCAATTGACGATTGTGATAGGCATTTTGCTCGCCCAAGTCGTCAATTGGGGCATAGCGGAGGTTGTTCCCGCGAATACCAGCGCAACCAAAATTTTACACTCTTGGAATGGGCAAATGGGATGGCGGTACATGTTTTGGGCAGAGGCAATACCTGCACTGATGTTTTTCATCTTGATTTGGTTTATACCCGATAGCCCAAGATGGCTTACAAAAAATGCCAAATCAGAGAAAGCCACTGCTATTTTGTGTAAAATTGGCGGTGCGGAATATGCCAAGGGCACTTCCATCGAAATAAAAAACTCCCTGACAACAGATTTGGCCAAAGCGAAATTGAAGGATGCGCTGCAATCCAAGAGCTTGCCCTTGATCACATTGGGGGTGGTTTTGGCCATTTTCCAGCAATGGTGTGGCATCAACGTGATTTTTTTGTATGCTGACGAGGTATTTTCCTCCGCAGGTTACAATACCTCCGACCTATTGTTTACCGTGGTCATTACAGGTGGGGTAAATCTTGTGTTCACATTGCTATCCATGTTGTTTGTGGATACTGTTGGAAGAAAATTTTTAATGTTGGCAGGGTCCCTGGGGCTGGCTTTGATCTATTCCGTTCTAGGGTATTTTTACTTTTCAGGAATGCAGGGCATTCCATTGCTCTTGTTGGTGATTTCGGCAATAGCCGTGTACGCCATGACATTGGCCCCAGTAACATGGGTGATCCTGTCAGAAATATTTCCCAATAGGATCAGGGGTGTCGCGATGGCAATCGCCACTTTTTCGCTGTGGATCGGAAATACCTTGCTGGCTTATTTTTTCCCTTTGATAAATACCAAACTGAATGCATCCGGAAGCTTTTGGCTATTCTCCATGATTTGCTTCTCGGGATATTTGTTTATTAAATACAAACTTGTGGAAACCAAAGGGAAGACACTGGAGCAAATAGAAAAAGAGATGGATTATCAAGGATGAAGCAACAGAAATATCTGCAAACAGGTTTTTCCTCAATTCCACAATCTGGGAGTCCCTTACTGACCGACTCCAACAGGAAGCAACTAGTTCCCTGAGCCTACACAAAATCAGAACCATAGGCCCACGAATCACATATTAAGTTTCATAATCTGAAAGACAGGATCGCATGAAAGCAAAAGCTTGGACCGAAAAGGTAGTTATTCCCACCTATGAAGTCGGGAAACCGGAAAAGAACCCAATTTTTTTGGAAAAAAGAGTGTATCAAGGCAGTAGTGGAGCGGTTTACCCCCATCCGGTCATCGAAAAAATATCCGATACCAAAAAGGATAAAGTTTGGCAAGCCTGCTATCTGGAGAATGATTATATAAAGATCATGATACTGCCAGAACTGGGGGGTCGTATCCAAATGGCTTTCGACAAGGTCAAAAAACGTCATTTCGTATATTACAATGAAGTGATAAAACCCGCCCTTGTGGGGCTAACAGGGCCTTGGATTTCTGGAGGTATAGAATTCAACTGGCCACAGCACCATAGGCCAAGCACCTATGATCCCGTGGATTATATCCTGGAAGAAAACGAAGACGGGAGTGCAACAGTATGGTGCAGTGAAATTGAACGGATGTCCCGTACCAAGGGAATGACTGGATTTACCCTATACCCGGACAAGGCCTATTTGGAGATAAAGGCCAAAATCTACAATAGGACTACGCTCCCACAAACCTTCTTATGGTGGGCCAATCCAGCTGTTGCCGTAAATGATGCCTATCAATCTGTTTTCCCTCCCGATGTAAATGCGGTGTTTGACCATGGCAAACGGGACGTGTCGGAGTTTCCCATTGCCAAGGGAGAATATTATAAGGTAAACTATGCCCCTGGCACCGATATTTCCTGGTATAAAAATATCCCTGTTCCCACATCGTACATGGCCATAAAATCCGATTATAATTTTGTGGGCGGTTATGAGAATGACTCCAAGGGAGGGCTATTGCACGTGGCCAACCATCACATATCCCCTGGCAAAAAACAGTGGACATGGGGGAATGGGGATTTTGGCCTTGCTTGGGACAGGAATCTTACCGATAACAACGGTCCCTATATTGAATTGATGTGCGGCGTGTATACCGATAACCAACCCGATTTTTCATGGTTAATGCCGTACGAAGAAAAAACCTTCGATCAGTATTTTATGCCCTATCAAAATGTTGGTGTCATCAAAAATGCCAATAAGGATTTGTTGATGAATCTGGAAATTGAAGGGGAAAAAGCAACCATTAAGGTGTATGCAACCGGTTTTTTCCATAACGCCACCGTCTGTTTAAAAGCAAACGATACAATCTATTTTGAAGAACAGCTACATTTTAGTCCTACGGACTCTCTGGTATGGGAAGTTCCGATAAATGCATCGGTCCCTAAGCACAGGTACACTTTGATCATATTTTCCGAAAATGGTGATGTGTTATTGGATTGGAGCATCCCTGAAAAGACTCCAAAAACCATCCCAACGGCTGCCAAACCCGCACTAGCACCCGAAGATATTGAACATATAGAGACCCTATTTCTCAACGGCCAGCATATTGAACAATACAGACATGCCACCTATAGCCCTTTGGATTATTACCGAGAGGCCCTAAAACGAGATCCCAACGACATACGTTGCAATAATGCCATGGGGAAATGGTTGCTATGCCGGGGTAAATTTGTCGATGCCGAGGAATATTTCCGAAAGGCCCTGGAAACGCAGTTGCAGCGCAATCCAAATCCATATGATGGGGAACCCCTGTTCAATTTAGGACTGTCGCTTCGCTACCAGAATAAGGACCATGAAGCCTATGAATACTTCTACAAATCTGTCTGGAATGCAGCATATATGGACAGTGGCTATTTTCAAATCGCACAAATTGAAACATCCAAACGACGATGGGCCGAGGCCCTGGACACTGTGGAGCGTTCATTGGTCCGGAATTGGCACAATCATAAGGCCCGTTGTCTAAAAGCCGCCATACTTCGCCAAACATGTGCCACTGGACAGGCCTTAAAATGGATTGAAAAATCATTAAAGTTGGATGCCTTCAATTTTGCGCTCTATTTTGAAAAATATCTTTTGGGCGATATCGATGCCTTAAAAAAAATGCAACAACTGATGAGGGGCAATATTCATAATTATATCGAAATCGCCCTGGATTATGACGCTGCGGGGTTGCATCGGGAGGCCATTGATCTTATTGAAATCGGGATAAGGGAACAATCGATAGCCTATCCCATGGCACATTATTTTAAGGCATGGTTCTGTTCAAAATTGGGAGCGATTGAAGAATCCAAAAAAGCGATCCAGAAGGCGGAACATTGCCTGCCAGATTATTGCTTCCCCAATAGAATTGAAGCCGTAACTGCGCTCCAGTTTGCCATAAAAGCTAATCCAGAGGGGGCCAAGGCCCCCTACTATCTGGGAAATTTCTGGTACAATTCCCGTCAATATGAGGAGGCTTTGGCCTCTTGGGAAGCGTCAAGAGACCGGGATGATACATTTCCAACCATTCATCGAAACCTGGCGTTGGCCTACTACAACAAATTCAATAAGTCTGGTGAAGCGCTTCAAGCTATGGAGACCGCTTTTCAATTGGACAGCTCGGATGCCCGTATCTTATTGGAACTATATCAGTTATATATGAAACTGAACAAACCTGTGTCTTTTCGTTTTGACTTCTTGGAAAAATATTGGCCCTTGGTAAAAGAACGTGACGATTTATATATTGAATGGGTTCAATTGCACATTCTTACCGGAAAATACCAAAAAGCATATGATCTGCTGTTGTCAAGGCAATTCCGTCCGTGGGAAGGAGGCGAAGGCAAGGTTACCGGTGCCTATTTAAAAGCCCTCATTGGTTTGTCCAAGGAGCAGATTGAACTTAGAAACTACACAGAGTCTTTGGAGCTGTTGCGGAAAGCAAAAACATATCCCCATAATTTGGGGGAAGGGAAACTGCAGGGAGCCCAGGAAAATGAAATTGATTATTGGGAAGGATGTGCATACGAAGGTTTGGGGGATTCGGTCTCTGCTAAAAAATCTTGGCAAAAGGCGGCCAGAGGACTGAGCGAACCCATCATAGCATGGTACTATAACGATCAACAGCCGGACACCATTTTCTTTCAAGGTTTGGCATTGCAAAAACTAGGAAAAGATGAAGAAGCACAGATACGATTTGAAAAGCTTGTTTCTTATGGGAAAGCCCACCTTAACGACACCATAAAGATTGATTATTTTGCCGTTTCATTACCCGATCTGACTGTTTGGGAAGAGGATTTGGACACTCGCAACAAAATACACTGCTACTATTTAATGGCCTTGGGTTATCAAGGAATGGGAGAAAACAATGCTTCCCAAAAGTATTTTAAAAAAGTGTTGGAGAAAGATTGTGGGTATCTTGGAGCCACTCTGGGGTGTCAGAAAGTTGATCTTCCTCCACCTTTACTGTAACATCCTTCCCTTCTCCGGTAGATTAATATGAAGCCATGAGGACTTGGGACCATTTAGGTAACCGGACCTTAAAATTAGGCCCTGCTTTAGTTTCATACAACCAAGAAAGGTTCTCTTAAGAAGAGAACCTTTCTGCGAGAACTTTTTTGTTTTAGATTGTCGGGGTGACTGGTAGATGACCAATCTTTCCCACACCTTTGCTTATGGCCCCTCCTCTGAAATCTTAATTTGGAGATAACCGAACAGGTAACTTTTTATTTGATTCAACTTTCGTTAAATTGATATCAAGATAAAAAATTCACGCCATTTACTTGATATTGCTTTTGGAACAATGCTATAGTTTTTTCCAAACTTGCTTCCAACTTTGAGATTGCCGATAACTTTTCGCATAAACTACATTCTCATCAAAATAAATCAATGAATTAGGATAAGCGTGGTAGCCAATACAAAACAAATTGATGCCAAAAAAACTCCCAGTAAGGGGGTTCTAAACCAGTATTTTATTGCCAGAAAAAGATAAAATAATACAAACCCATTGTCCAATACCAAAAATGAAGGTTCTCGAAGCAGTTGAAAGTCAAATAGTACCAAAAGGATATTCATTTTTGCAAAGAATATGATACCTGCACTATGACTGGCGTTGAATCCGACCCAAGCTTTCCACATGGTTGTTCCATTGGTCAAGATCGGATGTTCCTTTTTAAGTATCCCAACAACTTCATTGTTTTTTGGATACAATCTTTTGGTCAAAAATGTATAAGCTAAATGTATGAAGCCCAATATCAGCAATATGCCACTCCCCGCAATAATCAGAAATTGTTCCGTGCCGGGTTTCATGATTTTGGTTTTGGTGTATCGTTCCCTCCATCCAATCGCATTTTCCAGGTACCATCAGATTGTTTTTTCCAGATTGTGATGTAATTACCGTAGTAGGTGGTGTCCTGTGTTTTAAACTGCCAATTGCCCCATGAAAATCCCAAATCACCTGATTTGGCCACCTCTACATTTATGGGTTGCCAAGTGATTGTCTTAATATCATTGCTTTTATTAAAGGAACTGGTATAAGCTGTTTTACCTATTATTGGCAATTGCCCGTTCCCAAGCTTTACAAAACTGCTATCGGCAAAAGATAAAAGTGCATTATTGAAACCTATTTGGGAAGCCAAAGTACTGGCCACTCTATCCGCCTTAAAGATTTGGTGCTCCATATGCACTATGCTTTCAGGATTGTGCTGGATACACGAGCCCAAAATCAAAGACAACAACATCCAACTATATTTCATACTATTCATGTTTTGTGATGAATTGTTTTAATAAATTATTGATTGGGCAATCATTTTCGCTTGGATCTTTTTATCGTTCTCACCAATACAATAAAAGAAAGGATCGCCATCGCAAACCATACACATTGCCCCATCAAGAACCCATAACTATACTCTGGTAGCTTTTTAAAATCCAAGTAAATTTTTATAAAGCTGTCAAAAAGCAAATACATGGCAATCAGGGTTATGAGATAGATTATTGTTTTTCTCATTTGTAATTGCTTTTTAATCTTTATGGTCAAATGGGAGCATCTCTATGGACACTCCCATTTTAAGCACAAACTTTAATATGAATTTAAGGTCTCCCGCATTTTTTCATTCCGCTATCCTTAAAGAGACTTAAAGTGTGTGCCAAATCAACCGAATTTTTAATTAATCCAATGAATAATATTTGATCTTGCCGTTATATTCGCCCGTTAGGGTCTCACCATCCGCAAACGCCAATTCATACTCAATATGGGCAATCTCGCCTTCATAGCTTATGGTCAAGCTTCCATTCACCGTATCATCATATCGATCACCACCCGTCAATGACTTATCTGACTGGTGGTATATAAGGTGAAAGTGGGCATATGCATCGGAAAATGTCGATGGTGAATAAAGATTGCTGAAATCCAGCACATAGGTCCCTGCCGCAACTTTTGAAGCTGACTCTGAATTGATGTCAAAAGTGATTATTGTAGTTGTGGTAGGTGAATAATAGGTCCCGTCCGACGTTCCATTTGTGATGTCCAGAACAAAATTTGTGGTCGTGGCATTACCAGGATTTTCACCCAAATTAAAAGCAAAGACATTAGGGGTTTGATAAGTTGCCCCATCTAAATTTGCGGAACCATTTCCCAAATTTGTGGGTGTCGGTGGAACCGGTGTGCCCGAATCGTTATCCTTGCTACAGCTCAAAGCCATTCCCAATACTGCCATAAGGCCAAAAAATTTAATACTTGTTTTAATTGTTGTTTTCATTTTGTTTTTAAGGTTTATTATTAATTATTGATTTTTAAAATTTCCATATCTGTCATTGTATTCTGTTGTAGGTCAGATCATCATCACCATTGATGACCAATTGCCCAAGCGAATTGATTTCATAACCCATCATCAATTCAACATCTGCATAGGTAATATCCATCACATTGTCCTGTGCTATCCAATTGAAAATGATATTGGTGGTGTTCACCTGGTCCTTGAAAAGATAGGTTCCGGTTTTGTCGGAGTGAAAAATGTAACGCTCTTCCAAATCCTCGACAAGGTCAACGCGTTGCCAAGTACCTACTAGTTCATGTACTTCGGGAGCATCGTCATCCTTACTGCAACTTTGTACAATGAACATTAAAGTCAGGACCCCAAAAAGGGATAGTGTTTTCATAATTGTTGTCTTCATTTTATTGTTTTTGATGATATTAACTGATCGGTCAAAGTGAAGTATTTAATATCGCCCTTGTACTCCCCTTGAATACTATCTCCCGAAGCAAACTCTATTTCATAGGTAATATGGGTCTCGTTGCTGGAATCATTAAAAGTGAGTGTTCCCGCTACAATGGTTTCATAGGTGTCCCCATCAATGATGTCCCCATTTTGATATACCAAATTGAAATACCCATAGGCTTCCGATATTGAAAAAGGTGGGTGCCAACCATTTGATGAGAAATAATATTCACCGTCCTCTATGTACCCCAAAGTTTCAGAACTCAATTCAATACCCAGCATATTTGTAATGCTATTTGAAAAGGATGTGCCGTCAAACACATCGTCCGAGACCACTAAAGTGAACTTTTGGCGATCTGAATTGGGGTATGTACCATAATCCAATGCATAGGCAAAGTTTGTTGTGTAATTTTCCCCATTTAGGGTGAGCACGCCTTCTCCCAATGGTTGGTCTATGGTATTTGGATAATCGTCACCGTCATGGTTGCAACTTGTTGCTATGGCCAATAAAACTGCCAATGCTGGATAGAATGGTCTTGTTTTCATCTTTTGTTGATTACTGTTCGTTTTTTGATTGATGTTTGGTACTATTGAAATATATATGTCGTCTTTACCACCTCCGTTAATCGGAAATAGCCAAGAGCATAATTTGAAGGGTTTGTTTGATTGATGCAGTTGCCCTTGATGGCCACAGGAGTTGAACTGAAAGGTCCTCCACCATATTCCTCCTGCTCGATCATTAAGTGCAGATAATTGTAGTACTGCTGCGAAATGCCATAGAGGGCAATATCAACTATATCTCCAGGTACAAATGCTTCCTCATCCGATTCTTCATCATCGAATTTTTCATAAAAAGTGGTCATTAGGTTGCCATTGGTAAATTCATCTTTTAGATCAAAAAGTGTGGGGAACATATCATCCTGCTCCTTGAACTTTATCAGATAAAAATTGGTTTCGGAGACTGGGTCATAGAAATAAACATTCACATCCAAAAGTTCATCATCAAATCCTCCCTCTACAGATTGGTCCACTTCGTGGATACTTGGAACAGGCATCAACATTTCGTGTGCTATGTAGGTCTCACCATCGTAGGTCACCTCAAGGGTATAGGTATGGTTCAATGCAGGGAGAAAATTGTCCGTGGTATATGTGCCATTGTTTTGGTCTTCAAAAATGAATTCGGTTCCATCTGCATCATAGGTTACTTTTACGGAAGCACCTGTTACCGGAGTTGTCCCATTAGGATCAAAATAAGGTTTTGACATACTCAATTTTATGGTTTGCTCATTCCCTGATGTTCCTTTTTCCCAGTCTATTGAAGCCTCAATCACCAAGTGGGCCGTTTCTGTTGGAACTTCCAAATCAATCACATCCTCGCAAGAAGTCAGACCAAATAAAGTGGTCATTACTAGAATCTTCGTGATGGCTACAATTATCATTACAGTGTATTTGGTCAAAGTATTCATGTTGCTAAAATTTAAAGTTATAGGTGACTGATGGCACGATGCCGAAGATTGCGGTCCTGGTAGCTTCATTCACCCCTGTGTCCTTGTTTTGTCCAAAGGAAATTGAAGCTGCATTTTTACGATTGTAGACATTGTAAATGCCAAAGACCCATTCGCCTTTCCATTTTGCATCCGGTCTTCTGTTCGGTGCATAGGTAGCGGAGATATCCAGCCTATGGTAGTTTGGCAATCTGTTGGCATTTCTTTCGGAGTATATGGCAATGGATTGCCCTTCATACTCGTATTGCCCGTTTGGATATGTTACGGGACGTCCGGTCTGGAATGCCCAATTTGATGAAAGGGTCCACTTATCGTTGACTTTATATGCCCCGGTAATGGATAAATCATGCGTTCTATCATAAGATGTGCTGTACCAATTGCCATTATTGATCCCAGGACCCCCTGCTTCACCTCCCAGAGTGCGCTGTTCCGATTTTGAAAGCGTATAGGCCAGCCATCCCGTAAAGTCTCCTTGGGTTTTTCTCAATAAGAATTCCAAACCATATGCCTTGGATTCCCCATTTAAAATTTGAGTCTCAATGGTGTTCTGCCCTATTAGATCCGAACCGTCCACATAATCGATACGGTTATCCACTGTCTTGTAATACGTTTCAATCTCAAGGGAGAGTGAGCTATCGTCAAAGGTCTTAAAGTAACCCAATGCATATTGGTTTGCTATTTGGGGCTGTATGAATTTCCCGCTTGGGGTCCATACATCCAATGGGCTGACTGCCGTTGTGTTCGACAACAAATGGATATATTGGGCTATTTTATTGTAACTCGCCTTAATTGATGCATCACCATTGAATTGGAAGGATAGTGCCAAACGAGGTTCAAAATTGTCGAATGTCTTTATCCCTTCACTTTTTTTGTAGGCTGTTTCCCCAACAACATTTCCCTTTTCGTAAATGCCCAAATCTTCATTATACACAATAGGTCTACCATCTTCATACTCATTCAAGGTCTGCCCTCCCATCCTGGAAAATCCACTGTATCTTCCACCATATTCCACTGTCAGGATATCTGTAACTTTCAACTCAGAATTAAAATAGACCCCTGTTTCAAAGGCTCGTTTTTGATCTAGCTTTAAATAGTTTATGGCTGAATCGTCTGATGTAGGCTTTACCTCTCCCGGATTGAAATCATAATAAATGATGCTTGCCCCAAAATCAAAACTTACCCTTTCGTTGGCGAAGTATTTCAAGTCATATTTGACATTGTAGTTTTTGATGTCGGACACCCAATCCAGTTTGTCAAAATCCAATATGACCTGATAATCATACTCGCTAAAGATTAGAGATACATTGGAGAACCACTTGTCATTAAAAATGTGGTTCCAACGTAGGTTGCCCGATAGGTTGCCATAGTTACTCTTGAAATTTCCGGAGAAATCAAAATTATCCCTCCCAAAATACCCTGACAGGAACAGTTTATTATTGGCATTAAGACCATAGTTAGTTTTTAAGTTAAGGTCGTAGAACGATGCACTGTTGTCCTCCCCCGCCAATTTTAAAAGGAGATGGGCATAAGACGTGCGGCCCGCCAATAAAAAGGATCCTTTTTGTTTGAACAAAGGTGCTTCTGCCGTTAATCTGCTTGAGATGGTACCGATACCTCCCGTAAGGGCAAACTCCTTATTGTTACCATCCTTTTGCCTTACATCAAGTACCGATGAAACCCGTCCGCCAAAACGTGCAGGTATGCCACCTTTGTATAGTTTGACATCCTTGATGGCATCCGCATTGAAGACCGAAAAGAATCCCAAAAGATGTGAGGTATTGTAAATGATGGCCTCATCCAGCAAAACCAGATTTTGGTCGGCCGCACCGCCTCTTACATAAAAACCGCCTGTACCTTCCCCATTGCTAGTGACCCCTGGTAAAAGTTGGATCGACTTGATCAGGTCAACTTCACCAAGGACAACAGGTATTTGCTTTATGGTGGAGACATTCAATTTTGTCACGCTCATTTGTGGATTTCCAATGTTGACACGTTCAGATTCTTCTGAAACAATGACCACCTCATCCAATTCCATGGTGTTTTCAAAAAGCTCAATGTCAAAACTCTGGTTGGTATCCAATGAAATTTCTTTGGAAAAATCCGAATACCCCATATAGGTCACTACCAAAGTATACTCCCCTTCGGGAGCCGTAAGGGAATAAAATCCATATTCGTTTGATGACATTCCAATGGTGGTACCCTTGAAATATACCGATGCACCAAAAATTGTCTCTCCGTTCGATGCATCTTTCAAGGTGCCGCTAATGGTAAAACTATCTTGAGCAGATAATAAAGAGGTGAAAAGTATAAATGTCAATAGGATTGTTCTCATGCTGTTGCACATAAATTGTTTAAGCATTTTCTTGAATGCAGGGCAAATGTAGAAGCCGGAATCAGGTCATTGAAAAAAAACAAAGCGAGACGGAAGAAGCGCTTTAGGAAGTGCGCTCAAATCAACTTGAAGTGAAAAAAATTAAATATCACACTCGAACAAACTTTTGATTCCCAATAAATTGTATGCCATTGCAGTTCAATTTCCTTAACATGCACTTCAAGGCTGAATAGGTGTGATTCAGTTCAATTGGTGATGATGGGAATGGCATTATTAGCTATCTTCAATTCGTTTAAAGTGCACTGATTCTATGACAAGATATTTAAGCAGAAAAAGGAGTTATACCGTATTTTTCATCATAAATCTGGTAATGGCCGTTATTAGACTGGGTATCTATCCCAATCAGACGATCACTTTTCATATAGTAATCTTTATCGCCGCTTATGGTTTGTTTATTCTTGCCTGGGAGATGCTTTTGTTGATCCACAACTATTTTGAGAAACTTTTCCCGGTAGAGAGCATGCCTACAAAGCGTATCGTTATCCAGATTCTTTTGACAACCATACTTTTTACCATCCTATCCAAAGCCTTATTTGGCTTTGCATCCTATGTATTTGGAATTGAGATTTCCGATCTCTTGGACAAAGTGATCTATTTGTTGAACTTTTTAGTAGCCGTTATCTTCAATGTCACACTTTTCGGGACCCAATATTTCTATCAATGGCAACGGGATCTGATAAGCAAGACCAATCTGGAAAAAGAACAAGCGGTAGTTAAGTATGATGCGTTGCGCAATCAATTGAACCCGCATTTTTTATTTAATGCACTCACGTCACTGAACAGCCTCATTTTTGAAAACCAACAATTGGCCTCGGATTTTCTTCAGCAACTTTCCAAGGTTTATCGCTATATGCTCCAGAACAAAGATATCACCACTGTATCATTACAGACCGAATTGAACTTTATTGCACATTACATATTCCTACTAAAAACTCGATTTGAGGATGCAATTGAAGTTGTCATCCATGTTGCCGATGATGATCTGGACAAAGGAGTGGTGCCAGCAATGACACAGGTGCTGCTTGAAAATGCCATCAAACACAATGTCATATCAATTGACCAGCCCTTAAAGATCTCCATTGCATCCAATGGGGATTATCTCATTGTTGAAAACAACATCATCCGCAAAAAGAATGTGGAGACCAGCAACAAACAGGGTATGGAAAATGTCAGGTCACTCTATAATTACCTATCGGACAAACCTGTTGAGATCATCGACACCGAAACAACATTTACCGTTAAAATTCCTTTAATCTAAATGCTTATGAAAGCTATTATTATAGAAGACGAGCCCCTTGTAGCCAAAGATTTAGTTAAGTTATTGGAAAAGGTTGCACCGCAATTGACCATTGTTGCTGTTTTAGATTCCTTGAAAAGCAGTATTGCTTATTTCAAGGTACATGCTGAACCTGATGTATTGTTTATGGATGTGCAATTAAGCGATGGGGTAAGTTTTGATTTATTGAAAGAAGTGCAGATACAATGTCCTATCATCTTTACTACAGCTTATGATGAGTATGCCATACGTGCCTTTAAACTGAACAGCATTGATTATTTGTTAAAACCCATAGACAAGACCGAACTTGCTCTGGCCATTGAAAAATTTGAACGACTAAAACTGTCTTCCAATGATGCTTTTAAAGAGCAATTGCAGCTCATGATGAAACATATTGGCTTGCCAAAAGACAGCAAAGTTTACAAAGAACGCTTTACTGCACATTCTGGAAAAGCCTACATTCTAATCAATTATAACAATATAGCCTATTTTGTAAAGGACACCTTGATTTATATTGTCACCAAAGACAAACAGCAATTTGTTACGGACTTTCAAACCATGGAAGAGATTGAGGAACTTTTGAATCCGGATTTATTTTTCAGGGCCAATAGACAAATTATACTCCAGGCCGATTTTGTGGAAAGCTACAAAACCAACAGCTATGGCAAACTACAAGTGAAGATGAAATCACCCGTTAATACTTCTGTAGATATTAGCAGGGAAAAAGCCCAGGCTTTTAAGAAGTGGTTGCAGTGAGTTCATTTTCTTTATTTTTTATACAATTCCCTATATAACCCAAAGCTTTTTTATGGGTTTCGATGCCATGCCCTACATTTTCAAAAACCTTTATTTCCTTTAATGTGTGTAGGTGCGTTTTAGCATTGTCCAAGGATTTTTTATAAGGAAACAATATATCTTTATCGCCTTCCAAAAGAAATACTTCTGAAGTAATACTTTTTAATTCATTTTTCATAAAATAAGGCTTTTGGGTACGGTCTATGTATCTGGTTAAAGCAAATACTTCATATTCGATTATGAGTTCCTTTGATTGCTTCAACAAACCATGAAATGGCTCGTAGAATACTGCTTTATCCAAAAAGCGTTCAACATTCTCTCTTTTTGGGGATATAATGGGCAATAAATTGTAATACAGATTTTTCAACTTTAATGAAAATGGTTGCAGACAACCTGGATTTAACAAAAAAGCTGCTTTTACTTTTTTTGGGGCCACCAAGCACAGTTTCATACAGATCAAGCCTCCGAAAGACGCTCCTGCAATATATGCTCTATCAATACCGAGTTGTTCGAACAACTCATTGGCCCAATGACCGTAATCAAGCGACTTGATGTCTGGCGTATTGCCATCGCTTAAATTTGGAAGCCCATTGGTTTCAACCAAAAAGATTTTCATTCTATGACCGAAAGCATCAAGACCTCTATCAAAATCCCAAAATAAACTAGTAGTCCTTGCCCCTGGGAAAATGACCAAAGTTTCCAAATTGGTTTCTTGAGTGTTCAACCCCCAAATATGTGTTGTCCCTAAAGCTGTAGAAATTCTCAACCTTTCATATGTTCTATTGTTTTGGGATTCCAGCATACTTACCCAATTATTGAACCGGAGAAAATCTTCATCAGGTTTCTTAAATCTTGATTTTCTGATTATTTCCATTGATTTTTCTTTCTAATAAATTTAGGATATTGGTATCCATTTCGATAATTTAAATTGCTAATTATCTTACGAATGTATTGGCAGCACGGGATTCAAAATAAAATAATGTAATGAACCAAATGATTCAGCAACTGAAGTGCAACTAAACTTAATCAAAGTACATATTAATAGCATTCCGTGTATTTTATAAAAGTCCCTACCAAAAAAAGCGAGTGAAACCAAGTTTTGCGCTGCAAGCGTCCCAAACCTTACCAAACTGATTCATCGTATGACGTATCGGCAAAAGCTAGTTCAATTTTTGAATCACAAAAGTTTATGGAAGCCCTTGAAGGAAAGTGGTTAAACAAAAAAGCTGGACCAATGTCCAGCTTTATCTCGTCGGGATGACTGACCTCTTGAAGAGATCCCAACCCATTAATATCCAGAATATTATGTCGATTTTCCCAAAATAGGACATCCCATGGGACATCTTCGTGTGAATTTTGGACTTTCACATCATAAATATAGTGAAATAATCATAAATTTTATAAGGTTGTCTCACTGATCGAAATAATCCTATTATTCTGGACAGATTTTCTTTCTTATCAAAAGAAAATAATGGAATGGGAAAGCAAAAATCATAGACGTTTTAATAATTATGAAAAGTATTAAAATACAACAAAGATGGCTATAAGTATTTTCATGTTCTTCACTACTGCTGAAAATCATAAGATTAACAGTGTTTTGATTTTACTTAAATAAGGTAAGTCGGGGTGGCAGAACCAAAATAAATTCCATACACCACTTATTATCAATAAGTTACTTTAATTTTTCAAAATAAGGTAACCGAATAGTAACTTTTGACCGAATCGATATGCTTACACTAACGAGTGTAATAAAATTTGATACCCAAACTGAGCCATTGAAGAAAAATTATCCATTTTAAAAGTTGTTTACGTATGGGACCAAGATGCACCATATCCCTCTTTGTTATACTGAAAATATGGTGTATATTCACTCTATCTGCCTAGTAATTTTATTTAAAAATGATTAAGGTTAGTATCAATAGAAAATTGAAGATCATCTTTCCGACTTCCTAAGTACTTGCGAGTATGCTTAAACACCTGTTCCTTTTTGTTATTTCCACGCCGCCTATTTGAAGAATTTTCAATTTGGTCGGTTTACTCGCAAAAAAAGGTCTGTTCAGGGTACCGTGTTCAAAAAGAATTTTTCAATTTCTAAATTAAATAAAAATGGCAAAGAATATTGCTAAACCAAAAGCTTCCAAAGCCGATTTAAAGGCAAAGAAGCAAGAAAAAATCCAAAGAAAACTTGAGGAGAAAAAAATGAAAAAGCAGAAAAGCTTAATGCATTTGTTTTCCTTTTAAAAGTATAAATACTAAATTCTTAATGTAAAAAATTGAAGGCCAATTGGATATTGATTGGCCTTCAATCATTGTAGGCTTCTCAGAACAAAATAAATTCTACATAGATTTTATATTCAAACTTGATTTCCAGTAATCGTGAATGGATAAAGGACCCTTTACAAGCCATCCACCCTTACTACATATTAATGTATTTCCATGATATTTTGCAATTTCCAATAAATGGGGATCACAGTTCAACACATTGTCCGTATTGGTTGGTTCAATTCTTTACTTATCGGTAATACGTTTATTTTCTATTGTAATTATAGGTCTATAGCGCGCATTTTTTTAGGGCCGAAGTACATTCCCCAAAATTGTCGAATATTTGGTCCCTAGGAATCAGGGAAGGTATCAACTTAACCCGTTCCATCATATATTTGGGTTGTTTCAATACACCTACAAAGAGCACTTTGATACCTGAATTTTTAAGGTCCATCAATACATCTTCAAGGGTATAGAGCCCTGATTGGTCCAAATACTGCATACGGTCCATTCTAATGACCACTATCGAAGCGGATTTTGGAATCTGTTTGGCCAATTGTCGAAACTCATCGGTAATTCCAAAAAACAAAGGGCCTTTCAAGTGTTTGATGACAACTTCCCTTTTGAGGTTCTCCGGAAAATTCGCTTCATCCTCCCAGCCCTTTTCTTCTTTCAAGGTCTTTACATCGGAACGTTCCGCTGTGAGATCTCCCATTTTTTTCATGAACATCAATGAAGCAATCACCAGACCAATGCCCACAGCATACACAAGGTTCCATACAGAAGACAATATCATTACAACCAGCATGACAATTACCTCCGAACTGATTTTAAAGGGACCTATCTTGGTATCCTTGGGCAGGAAGGGCATTGCCCTGAGACCCTTATAATCTATAACTCCAATCCCAACGGTCACCAAGATTCCGGCCAGCACCGCTGCGGGAATTTTGGATGCGACCGGCCCCAATGCCAACAATACCACCAACAAAAGTATTCCTGCCACCATTCCAGATAATTTCGTTTTACCTCCCGCATTGATGTTCACCACGGTACGAATGGTGGCACCAGCACCAGGCAAGCCTCCAAAGAGCGCCGCGATACTGTTCCCGATTCCCTGTCCCATCAATTCTTTGTTGGGCTTATGTTGGGTCTTGGTCATATTGTCCGCGACCACGGAGGTCAATAGTGAATCTATGCCCCCCAATAAGGCCAATGTGAATGCCGTGAAGACATAGGGGGCCACGGAACTCAACTTAAATTGGGTAAAAATATCCAATTGGAACACCGGAAAACCATTGGGTATCTGTTCAATGGCCCTATAGTCCAGCCCAACCCCATAGGCAAAGCCCGAAACGACCAATAAGGCCACCAAAGCACTGGGAATGGCTTTGGTAATTTTTTTGAATCCATAAATGATGGCAATTGTGGCCAGGGCAAGGGCCAATTCCAGCCAATTGACATTTCGAAGCGCCCTTGGCATTATTTTTATGCTACCTATCACTCCCGAAGTATCTTCACCTGCCAAGGCCTTTGCCTCTTTTAAAATATTCTCCTCTAAGACCTCACCAGAACGATCAATGGTTTTCTGGAAATCTTCAGTAAGAAGCATTCTCCCTCCAGATTCCTCTTTTAGTATTCTTTTTAATATTGCCTCTTGGGCCATGGGCCTGTACTGTTCCACCAATGCTGTATCCTCTTTTGGGTAGTACCCAATCGAAGGTGGGATTTGTGTTACAAGGATAATGACTCCAATGGCTGTCATAAAACCGGAAACAACAGGATAGGGTATATATCTAATATATTTTCCAATGCCTGCAAGTCCCAATCCAATCTGGACAAGTCCAGCCATTAAAAAGACCATCAATATCGCTGGCAACGCCTTCTCAAGGTCACCATCATTCAATGCCATAATACTTGCCACCATTAACATGCTCACTGCGGTCATTGGGGCCGTCGGACCAGAAATCTGCGTATTGGTCCCTCCAAAAAGTGCCGCAAAAAAACTGATGAAGATGGCACCATAGAGTCCTGCACTGGGACCCATCCCAGAACTGACACCGAACGCCAACGCCAAAGGGAGGGCTACAATTCCTGCTGTGAGCCCTCCAAATATATCTCCTCGTAAATTGGAAAAAAAATTCTTCATGTTGTTTGTATGGTTTTTTAAATCCAAATCCGGTACTTTTTACGCCCAGATAACTACAACCAGACATTATCGAATTTTTGTACTAACGTGTTACCGATCCTTGGGTGGAGGTGGCCGAGTAATGGCCAAGGTACTTTCAGAATGGACCGTTGGCATTAGTGGCAATGGTCGTTCCCTCCCTGTTTCACCAACAAAGGGTGAAAACCGTATTCTTCATTAAATTTTAATTCTTACGTATTGATCATCCAGGTTACCCTTGATACCTTTCCAAAATTTTTGAAAGCAATATCGTCTTGATCTTGGTATAGGTCTTGATATGGTCCATATAACCATCCCTATTTTTCTCATGGGTGTTCAAATAATAGGCGTCACATTCCGTGGTATCACACTCAATGGCATTTATCATTGTCCTTTCATATCGATACAGGGTGCCCAAGCGAAGTTGGTTATCCCGCTGGATGGCCAAAAGGCTTTGGTTTACCGTAGGGTTTCCCAATAGGCGTTTTTCCAATGGAATCAAATATTGCAGTTCATTATTGATCAACTCCATGGTTTCGGTCCAATTGGAAATCTCCAACTTGTCCTTTTTAACTATGATCTGGCTTATGGACTCGTGAAAATAGTGTCTGTTCACCTGCTTCATAATACCATGTTCAGGTTTATGGGTTCATTCTCCTGTTCCACATTTTCAATGGACAATTTTTGGTTTCCGGAAGGAAACTCCCAAACCAGGGAATCCCCTTTGGCATACCCCATGACCGCTGCTCCCATGGGGGTCAGGATTGAAATATGGTTGTTTTTCACATCACTCCGACTAGGGAGTACCAATTTGAATTTTTTGTGCCATCCATTTTCGGAAATTATGGTCACCACGGCATTGAACCGGATGACATCATCCGGCATTTCCGCTTCATCCAATATCCGTGCTGTTTCCATCTCACCCACGAGCTTTTTTACCGAGCTCCTAAGGGTATTGTCCTTATAGTATCCTGATAGGTTCATCAACCGCTTCAAAAGGACATATTCTTTTTTTTCAATTACCAAACTACCGTATTTCATTATTTTTCGTTTTATGTTTTAGCCTCCATCACATTCAAATGGAACCCTAAATGGATTATTGGATTATGGAAAAATACCCCTTTGGACATACGTTTCCTCAAGTCGCTCAATGGCAATGATAAAGGCGGCTGTGCGCATATCCACTTTTTTGGATTTCGCCTTATGGACTACTTTGCCAAAGGATTCTCTCATCTTTTTTTCCAATTTTTCCAATACTTCATCCAAATGCCATATTTCTCCGTTGCGATTTTGCAACCATTCAAAATAACTTCCGATTACACCTCCGGAATTACAGAGGATATCAGGAATGATATCGACTCCCCTTTTCAAAAGGATTTCCTCGGCCTTTACATCGGTGGGTCCATTGGCTCCTTCAGCGATCAAACGGGCCTTTATCTTCGGGGCATTTTCAACAGTGATCTGGTTTCCCAATGCTGCCGGGATACAGATATCACAGTCCAGACCAAAAAAATCGGCACTGTCCATAGTATTTGCACCACTAAAGCCAAGGATACTTCCCTTATTGGCCTGTACATATTCCAATAATTTTTCAGTGGAGATGCCATCCTCGTTATATATGCTTCCATAGGCATCCTGTACCGCTGTGAGTATTGCCCCCTCCTTTTCCAGAAAGTGTGCGGCCCAATAGCCCACATTGCCAAAACCCTGTACAATGAACCTTTTGTTTTTCAAATCGACCTTTTTGTTTTCTGCCCAAAATTTAATGGTCAGGAACACCCCGTAACCGGTCGCCCTGTCCCTGCCTTCGGAGCCTCCTGCCCCTATGGGTTTTCCAGTGACCACATGTAGGTTCTTTGAACGTTCATTGGGAGATTTGGTGGACATATACGTGTCCAAGATCCAAGCCATGGTCTGGGCGTTGGTATTCACGTCCGGAGCCGGAATATCCAATTCTGGGCCTATATTGTCCCCAAGGGCATAGGTGAACCGTCTGGTGATCCGTTGCAATTCGTCCTGTGAATACTTTGTCGGATCCAATTGGATACCCCCTTTGGCCCCCCCGTAGGGCAATCCTGCCAATGAGGTCTTCCAGGTCATCCACATGGCCAGTGCCCGCGCAGCATCAATGTCCACTGTAGGATGGTAACGAAGTCCTCCCTTATAGGGGCCCAGGGCATTGTTGTGCTGAACCCGATACCCCGTGAATATTTCCACTTCACCGTTATCCATGCGGACCGGGAAATGGACAATGAACTCGTTGTTCGTCACTTCAAGGATCTTACGGATGTTCTTGTTCAGTTCAATAATGTCCGCTGCATTGTTGAACTGTCTCATGACATTGTCCAACATACCTTGTTTCAGTTGTTTTTTTTCCGATGTTATCGTTGTTGTCATTGTATAAAATTTTGGTTGCACTAGGTGTGCTTAATTACTCATCATTTCGTTTGTGACCATTATGGCCGGTCCGTCGCTTTCATCAAGTCGATGGACGTATTCATTACATAATTGGATATTGGTCCTATCCGTACTTAAGGAACAATAGGCCACATGCCTGCACGTTGAGCATAGGCTCCGTACTAATTCTTTCATGGATTCTTTAAATTTTATTAATTGAGATTAGGGTATTAATTCCAATGCACAGGGTTTAGCACCTTTACCGGATAGAACGCCAGTACCAAAATCGATATTCCGATGATGACCAGAAATACCACTTCCAAATTGGACAACATCCTATTGACCCCCAAGGTTTTTTCTGATAGCTGGGTCAGCATGTCACTTTGTTCCAATTGGATTTCCTCAAGGCCATCCAAGGTTTGTCTTATTTGTGCCAATTGTGGCAATACTTTTGCTTCGGCCAACGGTTTCCCTTCTTTTGATGCATTGGTTGTCCCACTGGGTTCCAAATCGGAAAATTGACGGTCCAATCGCTCCAACAGCCTGGCCTCGTCCCGTGTCAACTTGGTTCTGGAAAAATCAGCCAACAAAGCTTTGATTTTTTCAGACCTTTCATTACCCTGCCCATACTCACCTTTCAAGAGTGCCACTTCCATCTCATGTGCCATATCCTGTAATTGATAGATATAATCCTGTACCACTACACGGTCATTGTAAATGGATTTGACCGATGCTTGTATTGTGGAAAAATATTTCCGGTCCAACAGGTTGGAGCCCAGTACCAACAAAAAAGCGGTGGCCAGGACCAGACCGACCAATATTCGTTGTTTTATTGAAAATTTAGTTTTCATGTTTTAATCATTTAGGTATTACATCAAAGAATTATCCTCTGGATCGAAAATCCACCCGGCCACTACCTTGTTGAGCAAATAACAATTTTGGAAAACCGGGTGGACATCATCAACTAACCACCAATCATAAATCAACTATAAGGTTTGGAGCTCTCCGGACTCCATTGCCCCAAAAAAGTCGACGGCCACTATGCTATGACTGCCAAAGAACCTGTTACCATCAACTCGTTTGATCTTGATCTTTGTGGATCCATCCTTTTTTTCTTTGACGGAAGTCACCACCACTTTTTCCCCTTCCACACGTTTGTAGTTTGCGATACCCCCTCTTTTGATGATAAAGTTCGCCTTGGGGAAGTCAATATACTTGTACTTGTTCGTTTCAGGTTTCCCGATTTCGAATACATCCCCGACTTTGACTTTTATGTTCGTTTGGGATGCATTGGCCTGTGCATGCAACAGGTTTATGGAAAACAAAAGGACAATTACATATTTAACCATAACCATAATATTTAGAATCAATAAATCACTTACTGTTCGGGTACCATCTTTTGCATGTCACCATCTGAAATGGAGAGTTTGACCTTTTGCCTACCCTGCTTTACTTTTTCGATCGTAAAAGATATTTTACTACCGGGAAGGCCATAGGTAATTCGGTCACCTTTGGAGAAACCGATCAATGACGCGCCCAAACTACTGGTCACAGAAATTTGGTTTGTAGTCGGATCTTCTTCGCCAGGAGGTACAAGCCGGAAGGAATCCCGATGGTCCGAGGAACCAACAAGGGTAACCTCGGAATACAGTCGAACAATGTCAGAGGGCATCTGGCCCTCATCCAACACCACAGCATTGTTCAAATTCAGGTCCAAGATCTCCAATACACCTGTATGGATATAATCTTCCCATATACAATTCTGTTTCATGAACTTTCTGGTCATCAGAAAATCATTCTTCTCCAAAATGAGACTGCCATACTTCATAAGGTTCCCTTATTTTCACAAATCTGTCAACCAGTATTGTCCAGATTTGGCACGTTTGGCAATCCAAAGGGCAAAGTCCGTACCCAATGTTCAAAAAAAAGGAGGTTTGATTGTAATCAACTGATTATCAATACACAATTGAATATTAAAAATTTTGGAGTGGAAATGGAAACGGGGTATATTTCCCCAGTCGGTTATTTTATAACCGGTTCAATCCAGCTTATCACGCAAGGTTTTGCGATCTATCTGCAGTATTTCGGCGGCCTTGGTCTTATTTCCCTTTGTGTGCAAGAGTACCTTTTTGATATATTCCTTCTCCATTTCCCTAAGGGGCACAAGACCTTTTTGGGGGAAATCAATCCGGTACTTCAAGAACTCGGGTATATCTTCGATCCCTATGGGGCCATCCGACATGATCACCACGCGCTGGATTATATTTTCAAGTTCCCTGATGTTCCCTGGCCAGTGGTATCGTTCCAAGATCCCTAAGGCCTCAGGGCTAATTCTTGGCAGACGGTCTTTATATTCAACACCATATTTTCGGAGAAACTTTTCCACTAGCAAAGGAATATCGGATTTTCTATCCCGAAGTGGCGGCACATTGATTTCCACAACCGTAAGTCGATAATATAGGTCTTCCCTAAAGTTCTTGTTCTTGATCTCCTCCAAAAGATCCACATTGGTGGCCGCAACAATGCGGATTTCCACTTTTTCCAGTTTTCGGGACCCCACCCTGGTGATTTCCTTTTCTTGAAGTGCACGCAACAGCTTGGTCTGTACCGCCAAACCAGCTGCTCCTATTTCATCCAAAAAAAGGGTTCCTCCTTCGGCGGCCTGAAAGAATCCACTGCGGTTCTCATTGGCTCCTGTAAAGGCACCTTTTACATATCCGAAGAGTTCTGCCTCTTGGAGGTTTTCGGGGATGGCACCACAGTTTACTGCAATGAAAGGTCCTTTGGAAAACTTACCGGAATAATGGATGGCCCTTGCCACCAGTTCCTTTCCTGTTCCACTTTCCCCCGTGACCAGTACAGTGGCCCTATTGTCCCTCACGCGATCTATGATATTGAGGATTTTCTGAAAGGCGTCCGAACTGCCGACCATTCCTTCAAAACGGTTATCACTTATGTCAGGTGTTGATTGTTTCTTTATGGACAAAGGTTGTTTCTCCTTGCTGTACAAGGCCTTTTCAACGGATTGTTTGAGTTCCTCTTTGGTAAAGGGCTTGGTCAAATAATCAATTGCGCCCGATTTGATGACTTCCAAGGCCCCGTCCACCGAAGGATAGCCCGTGACCACCAATTTGGGCATTAGGGGATAATGTTCGTTTGCATATTTCAATAACTGTAGGCCATCCACTTCGGGCATTTGGATATCGGTGATCAAAAGATCAATAACACTATCCTTTAAAATATACAGTGCTTCCTTTACCGAGATGGCCTTATAGACATGGTAATCGAGTCCTTTCAGCTGTCTGGAAAGAAGTTCCAGGATGTGAATGTCGTCATCGACAGCTAAGATGTTCTCTTTGTGCAGTGCCATACCTAAATTTTGGGAAACTCTAGGGTAAAGATAGTTCCTTTGGGGGTATTGGGCCGGTGTGAGATCGTTCCTTTGTAACTACGCACAATACCGTGTACTACACTTAGGCCCAGTCCTGTGCCCTCACCTGTTGGTTTTGATGTATAAAAGGGTTCGAAAATTTTATCCGCATGTTCTGTTTCTATGCCCTGTCCTTCATCCGCAATTCGGATAATGGTCCTGTCTTTTGATTTGTCAAGTTCAATATGTATAGCCCCCTTCGGCGGTGAGTAATAGGCTGCGTTCATGATAAGGTTGAACAGTACTTGGGTCAGTTGAACGGTATTGGCCCGCATTTGGATATGTTCCCGGCCAAAAGATTTGACAATGTTCAGCTGTTTGGCCTTAAGGGATGGTGCCAACAAGCGTAAAACATTTTCCATAACTGCGTTCAGTTCAATCTGTTCCATCTCTTGGGGCATTTCACAAGTAAAGAACATGAGCTTTTTAACAATCTCTCGACTGAAAATAGCATTATCGATAATTTTCTGGAGATCTCTCCTTGTGGCTTCATCTCCAGTATTTTCCACGAGCAGTTCGGCAAAACCTAAAATATTGGCCAAAGGAGTATTGAGTTCATGTGCAATTCCCGCGGTGATCTCACCCATGATGTGGAACCGATCGGCTCGTTCCATTTGTCTTTTGGTTTCCTCTTCCGAATCACGGATGTGTTTGCGTTCCATCAAATTACCGATGGCCAAACAGACATTTTTGAGCAAGGTCCTTTCCTCATCCAAAAAATCTGTTACGCTAAATTCGGCAGAAGGATAGCCCACTGTTATTCGCCCCTCTACTTTGTTGAATATCTTAACATCGGAAGAATGGGAGACCATATCGTTTCCATAATTTTTGGTCTGTACCTGGTAATCCCCGATCGTTATCTGGACCGCTGCTGCCTCAGCAAACTGCCAACCCCGTTTTAAACAATGGGCAATGGCTTCAAGGGAGGTCTCGAGTTCATCATAATTTGAATTCACAATAATGGAGGTAACCTCATAAAGACAGGTCAGTTCCTTGACACGTTCCTTTAATTTTTGTTCTGTATTTGTCATAAAGCCATATATCATTTTTACAATTTAAAAAAACAATTTCCCAATCCTAATGATGGCATACTGGGCGTGGGTAAGGTTCATAAAAACGATCTGTCCCTTTATTGACAAAAATACAACATGGTCGATCATGAAAGCCCACGCCATATATTTAAAACAATTGTCCTGTCCCCTACCCCAAACATCTTTTTAACCCATTCACAAAACGAAAATAGATAAAAAAGACATTTTTATCCTCTTTATGACAATTATCATGTCCCCACTTTTTGGTCAACCCTACATTTGTTCCTATGAAACCTTATATAATTCTTTTTGTGGCTCTCATCATGTTGGTCAAACCCCTTTGGCCGGTCATCGAATATGTGGCCAATTATGATTATATAGCAAAGGTGCTCTGCGAGAACAAGGACAGGCCCCAATTGCACTGCAACGGCAAATGCTATCTCGCCAAACAATTGGAGAAACAGCAAAAAGACCAGGACAAGAACCCCTTTGGGGAACAACGGTCAAAAATGGAGATCCAACCCCTGGTTTTCTTTCAGTCCTTGTTGGTTTTTGATCCCGATACCCTTTTTCGGGTGTATCCAAACAAGAATTCCTTCCGATATCAAGGAATCCATTCCCAACTGTTCATTTCCGACATTTCCCATCCTCCGGAAGTGGTCTGAACAACTTTCCTGTACACATCCCGACGCTTTAAAATGCTTGTTGGGACAGTACCCCCAATCCCTTTTGAATTGATTCAAAACCCTTTTCAATGAAAACCATATATTCATATGGGGCATGGTTGGGCAATTTGGGCAAATTCATGTTAGCCCTCGGTCTGGGTCTCATGCCATTGTCCCCACAAAAGGCCCAAGCCCAAGAACCGATCTTGGCCCCTATAATAGACTCTATTCTCCCCATTGACCTGAAGGAAGTCATCATCATTTCTTCCTTCAACAGGGGGATTGAACACAAATCCCAACCAAAGCCCCTATCCACATTGGACCAATATTTGGAATCCTCCAAAAAGGTTTCCATGGTCAAACGAGGGGCCTATGCCTGGGACCCCATGCTCAATGACATGACCTCCGAACGGCTGTCCATCACAATAGATGGCATGCGGATCTTTGGGGCCTGTACCGACAAAATGGATCCCATTACCTCCTATGTGGATGTGTCCAACCTTTCCGATATCCATGTGGAAAGTGGCCAACAAGGGGCACGGCACGGCAATGTGATCGGGGGCGCCCTGGACATGCGTTTGGAAAAGAGCAATTTTAGGCCCTTGGGATGGACAGGTGCAGTGGAAACTGGCTATGAGAGCAACAATACTGCCCAAATTGTGGGCGGTGAGCTCAACTTTTCGAACGAACATTTCTATGTGGATACGGACCTGATTTACCGCAAATCGGAAAACTATACGGCCGGCGGAGGTGAAGAAGTTGCTTTTTCCCAATTTGAAAAATACAACCTCTCCACAAATGCGGGATATAAAGTTTCGGAAAACCAAAAACTGTTGGCCAGTTTCATCTTTGATGAAGCCCGGGACGTAGGGTATCCCGCACTGCCTATGGATGTGTCCCTGGCACGTGCCTTTATCGGCTCCCTGAGCTGGGTACAGGACAGTTTCATCGGTGACCTTGAGAATTGGGAGACCAAACTCTATGCGAACACCATTACGCATATCATGGACGACAGCCAACGCCCCGATGTACCCATTCGGATGGACATGCCCGGTTGGAGCGACACCTATGGGTTTTACACCCAGACCGAGCTGATCTTGGATGACCATCATCTTATAGGTAAACTCGACGGCTATTACAACCGTTCCCTGGCGGAGATGACCATGTATCCCAATGATCCCAACGAGCAGGACATGTTCATGTTGACCTGGCCCGACGTGCGGACCTTGAACTCAGGCATCTATTTGGAGGACAAAATTTCGCTTAAAGAAAGTTCAGTGAAGCTATCGACACGCTTGGCACTCCAAACCTTCAACGTGGCCGATGATTTCGGCTTGAACAGCCTTCGCATCTTCTATCCTGATATGGCCCAACGGCAGACCCGGATGTTAAAGAGTGTTTCCGCCCACTATCACAGACAGTTCAAGGCACTGCACTTCAATGGTGGGCTTGCCTATGGGGACCGTGCACCATCGGTTTCGGAAGGTTTTGGGTTCTATCTGTTCAACAGTTTTGACAACCACGACTACATCGGAAATCCAGACCTTAAGAATGAAAAGGCCCTGGAGGCCAATTTTAAATTGGCCTTGCCCATAAAAAATCTGGACATCTCCGTGGAAGGCAATTATTTCCATACCTGGGATTACATCATCGGAGAGGTCCACCCGGAACTGGACGTTATGACCATTGGTGCCGATGGGGTCAAGGTATATACCAATCTGGAATATGCCAACCTTTACAATGTGTCCCTGGACATGGCATACCAACTCACATCGGAACTGGATTGGGGCGGGTTGGTCTCCTATCATAGGGGCACGGATCAAAATGGCCGTAACTTACCCTTTATCAGTCCATTGGCCTATCGTTCCCGACTTACCTATGGTCATGGAAACTTTTCTGGGACCTTGACCCTTTCCGGGGCCTTGGACCAAAGCGATTTCAGTCCAGACTTTGGTGAGGACCGTACACCGGCCTATACCCTATTGTCATTATCCCTGGGCAAAACCTTCTTCATAGGAGGTGACACCCTGTATGCCAAAGTGGGTGTCGAGAATATTTTTGACCGGTATTATTCCACTTATTCCGACTGGAACAATATCCCCCGCATGGGAAGGAACTTTTTCATGACCCTATCCTATGCCATCAATTGATCATAAAACTTTTTTATCAATCCAATTTTAAAACCCATAACAATGAAAACCATAAAATCCATTTTCGCCCTTCTTGCACTTTTCCTAGGAATCGCTTCCTGTTCCGATAGCACGGATGACCCACTTCCCGTGGCGGAAAATCCCCTTGAGGAATTCAATTTAACAGGCAGTTTCGAAGCCAATGGCCATGCCCTGGAAATCTATTCCGAACAGGAGGGGTTTGTCACAGGATACAATGAACTGTTCATCCGCATCAAGGAACTATCGACGGGGAACTATGTATCCGATGCCATGATACATTGGAACCCATTCATGCACATGACCGATAAGACCCATTCCTGCCCAAGATCGGAAATCTCAACAACGGGAGATGATACCGTCTATAAGGGCTTTATAGTCTTTCAAATGGCAAGTAACGATGATGAGTATTGGGAACTGGACCTGGAATACAGTTTTGGGGGCACTACCTATACCACTACCGAACAGATTACCGTCAATGCCCCTTCCAACGGAAAAAGGACGGTGAATGTGTTCACCGGAACGGACGATGTAAAATATGTACTGGCCATGATGCCCCTGACACCCGAGGTCGCCGTGAACGATCTATCCGCGGTCCTCTTTAAAATGGAGACCATGATGAACTTTCCCACAGTTGTGGATTACACGGTAGCCATAGATCCCAGAATGCCCAGTATGGGCAACCATAGTTCCCCGAACAATGAAGATCTGCTCTTTGATGCCGATACTGGCATCTATTCCGGAAAACTGTCCTTGACCATGACCGGCTATTGGAAGATCAACCTAAAACTTCTCAATGACCAAGGGGATATACTCAAAGGTGAGGACGTTACCGAAGAAAATGAAGGAAGCAGTTTATTTTTTGAAATTGAATTTTAAAGCTGTTGTTTGCGCTTTATTCGTTTGTTTGAAAGGTCATCCCATTGTGGATGGCCTTTTTGATGACTGGTACGGCTTAAATTAAAGGAACTCCTTTGGATCAGCTTTAGAAATTTTGGCTCAGACAGGAAAAAACTCCTCAACATCCCTTTTGCCTTCGATCAAATCCAAAATGGTTGTGTTTTCCAATACTTTGATGAACTTTGATTTGTTGGCACCTACCAATTTATGGAGCACGCAGGGCTGGTCGGTATCGCAATCCTTGACGCCCAGAACACATGATTTCACCCTTTTTTCCCCATCGATTACCTTCACGATATCCATCAGGGAACGCTTTCTATCTTCTTTACTTAAAAAAAAACCTCCCTTGGGGCCCCTAGTGGAGGAAATGATATCGTGCCGGGACAGTTCCTGCAACAATTTGGCGAGGTAAGCCTCGGGCACATGGACCACTTCAAAAATTTCCCTGACCATGATCTTATGGTCCTCATCGGAGTTCAATGCTAAATAGAGTACCCCCTTTATGGCATATTTGGATGAATTGGAGAGCATGATGGAAATGTGCTAACAAAGATTAAAAGACATTTTTATCCTTTTTATGATTTATATCATATTTTTGATATGTAACCCTAATTACATTTGAAACAAAATTTTAACCATTTATCACATGAAGACAATCATAAAAGGCATGGCCCTAATCTTTGCGCTCATCTTGATGGGCTGCGGGGGTAAGAAAGAGGAGAAAAAAGAGGAAGGTTTTAGCGTACAACGGAAAAAGGCAGCAACAGAACAGCCTGTTGAGACCAGTACGGCCAATGAGATGAAGGCCTCTGAGCGTGTGGATATGAGCACGAAAGGAATCGGTCCCATAAAATCCGTGACCTTGGCCCAGGAAATCGACCAGGCCTTGGCCGCAAATGGTAAAGAGGTCTACGAACAAATGTGTCTGGCGTGCCACAGGATCGGCAAAAAGTTCATTGGTCCCCCACCCAACGGGGTATTGGAGCGAAGGAGTCCCGAGTGGGTGATGAACATGATTCTGAATCCCCAAGAAATGGTGCAGCAGGATCCCTTGGCCAAAGATCTGCTCCAAGAGTTCAACGGATCCCCTATGTCCAACCAAGGGTTGACCGAAGACCAGGCCCGTGCCATCCTTGAATATTTTAGGACATTAAAATAACACATATGAAATCAACCATTAAACTCAGTACCCTGGGGCTAATTTTATTACTAGCGCTCAACATCAGTTGTAAGGATAGAGCCCAAAACGAAACGACCATTGTTGCCCCGAATACATCCGAAGCAGTCATTGAGAGCAACAAGGGGCAGGCCTTTATCGAAGATGATGCCTCCACGCCCAATGTACTTCAGATTGCCATCGGGTCACCCGACCACAGCACGTTGGTGGCTGCGGTGCAAGCAGCGGAATTGGAGAATGCCCTGGTCAATGCAGGACCCCTTATGGTGTTCGCTCCCACCAATGCCGCCTTCGATGCATTACCTGCAGGTACCGTGGAAAATCTGTTAAAACCGGAGAACAAGGAAGCCTTGGGCAACATACTCAAGTACCATGTGACCCCGGGCAACTATTCCAAAGACTTTTTGAAAAAATTCAAGAAGTTGGGACAAGCCAACAATCAAAATGTCCCAGTAGAGGTCAAGGGCGACGATGTCTTTATCGGGGGTGCCAAGATCATTACCAGCATACCAGCAGGCAATGGAATCGTCCATGTCGTGGACAAGGTCATCCTACCCCCCACCCAGTAGAAACTTCAACACCCGTAAAACGAATAAATCCTAATACAATGAAAATTTATAACCATTTGATTTTGACCATTGGAGCGGCCCTAATGCTGGTTTCCTGTGGCCAACAGAACCAAAGCTCCAACGGGGCCCTGTCGTCCAGTGCAGCTGAAAAAGTGTATATTGCTCCCGGTGAGCAAGATGAATATTACGCCTTCCTTTCAGGGGGATACAGCGGTAATCTAACCGTTTACGGATTGCCCTCGGGAAGGATGTTCAAGGAGATTCCTGTATTCTCCCAGTTCCCAACATCGGGATATGGGTATTCCGAAGAAACCGTGCCGATGTTGAACACCTCCCATGGATTTGTACCTTGGGACGATGCGCACCACCCTGACATTTCACAGACCAATGGCGAGTTGGATGGACGATGGATTTTTATCAATGGAAACAATACCCCTCGTATCGCTAGGGTTGACCTCAGCACTTTTGAGACCGCGGAGATCATCGAGGTCCCCAACAGTGCCGGGAACCACAGTTCTTCCTTCATTACGGAGAACACAGAATATGTAGTGGCCGGTACCCGATTTTCTGTTCCCGTACCCCAACGTGATATGCCCATAAATGAATATAAGGGAAACTTTAAGGGTGCCCTGACCTTTATCAGTGTCGATCCCGAACACGGTCACATGGCCATCAAGTTTCAACTCTTGATGCCAGGTTTCAATTACGACCTCTCCCATCCCGGCCGTGGAAAGTCCCATGGTTGGTTCTTCTTTACTACCTATAATACGGAAGAGGCCAATTCCCTTTTGGAAGTGAACGCCTCCCAAAACGACAAGGACTTCATTGCAGCCATCAACTGGAAGAAAATTGAGGAATATGTGAACAACGGTGGCGGCACCAAAATGCCTGCCAATTATGCACACAATGTATATGATGAACATTCCCATACCGGGACATCCACCATGCGCAAGGAGGTATTGACCGTCGATCCCACCAAGGTACCAGGAGCAGTTTATTTTCTTCCCACTCCAAAATCACCCCATGGATGTGATGTGGACCCCACGGGACAATATATCATTGGCAATGGTAAACTCTCCGCTGATTTGACCGTACACTCCTTTGATAAAATGATTGCGGCCATTGAAGGCGAAAAATTCGATGGGGAAGCCTATGGCATCCCGATCTTGAAATTTGAGGATGTATTGGCCGGACAGGTAAAAAGTGGTGGCCTTGGCCCACTGCACACCGAATTCGATGGCAAGGGCAATGCCTATACCACCTTCTTTATCTCATCAGAGGTCGTGAAATGGCAACTAGGCACTTGGGAGGTCATCGACAGAAAACCCACCTATTATTCCGTGGGACACTTGATGATCCCAGGGGGCAATTCCAGAAAACCTTTTGGCAAATATGTAGTGGCCATGAACAAGATCACCAAGGACCGTTATTTGCCCACTGGACCTGAAATGGAACACTCGGCCCAACTTTATGACATTTCCGGGGACAAGATGGAACTGATCTATGATTTTCCTACCCATGGGGAACCCCACTATGCCGCTGGATGTCCAGCGGAACTTTTGGCACCAAAGTCACAAAAAATCTATCGATTGGATGAAAACAGACACCCCTATGCGGTGACTTCCGCTGATGGCTCCAAGGTGGTACGTGACGGAAACGAGGTCCATGTGTACATGTCCACCATCCGAAGCCACTTTACCCCGGACAACATTGAAGGTATCAAGGTCGGTGACAAGGTATACTTCCATATCACCAACCACGAACAGGACTTTGATGTACCGCACGGCTTTGCCATCCTTGGCCAAAATTCATCCGAGCTCCTCGTGATGCCCGGACAGACCAAGACCTCCGTTTGGGAGCCTAAGGATGTTGGGGTATGGCCCTTCTACTGTACGGATTTCTGCTCCGCACTGCACCAGGAGATGCAAGGCTATGTCAGGGTCTCCCCTGCCAATTCCAACGTGGAACTTAAATGGTCATTGGGTGAATAATACAGGATGATCTTTGTCATCCTCATAAAACAAAGCGGGCAGGTCATCGACACAGCCCGCTTTTTACAAATTGAAGTACATCAACCTATCAAAAAAACCACTCTCAGTTTGTAACCTTTAAACCTAAAAAAATGAAAAAGGCTAGTATAGCAATGATCATTGGCCCACTCTTTCTATTGGGATTGTACATCTTCCCCCTTTGGAACATTATGTTGGGTGCTCCCCAATATCCCGATCCATTGGGTTTGAACATCCATATCAATGGCCTTCAGGGCGTAAGCGAATTCGATATACAGAACATCGATGGCCTGAACCACTATATCGGAATGCATACCCTGCCCAAGGCAGAGGATATGTGGGAATTCGGCACCTTCCCCATGGTCATTGGGATCATGGTAGCCCTAGGGGTATTGATCGGTATTTTGGGCTATTTGGACAAGGTAAGCTACAAATGGTTCCTCGGATGGTTCCTATTGATGTCCATCTTGGGTCTGTTGGGCATGTACGATTTCAATGAGTGGTTGGTCGACTACGGGACCAATTTGGATCCCAACGCCATCATGAAATTGACCAACCCCGATGGAAGTCCGATGACCTACAAGCCCCCCTTATTGGGCCATGTGAAAATGCTCAATTTTGACGTCACCTCTTTGCCGTCCACAGGTGCCTGGCTCATGTTCGTGGGCATGATGCTCACCTTGGCCGCTGCATTCATGGGGTGGAAAAGTACAAAAACCCAAAAATAACGATCCATGAAAAAACAGCTGTTTCCTTTACTATTGGTCCTGGTCCTGTCCTTGGGCTGCAGCATACGACCAAAGCCCATTGATTACGGACATGTCGGCTGCCACTATTGCAGCATGACCATTGTGGACAGACAACATGCCGCACAGTTGGTGACCACCAAGGGCAAGGTCTTTAATTTTGATGCCATTGAATGTATGATGAATCACTTAATGGAAGTGGATACATCCACCATGGCCTTGTACCTTGTCAACGACTATGACCGGCCCGGGGAGTTGGTGGACGCCACTACGGCCACCTATTTGATCAGTGAGAACATTCCAAGTCCCATGGGGGCCTTTCTCAGTGCGTTTTCGGACAGGCAAACGGCCCAAGGGGTCTTGGATGCCCAAGGTGGGGAACTCCTGGATTGGTCGGCATTGAAACAACGGTACAAATAGCAATAAAAACCCTATATCCATGTATGTAATTGATATTGACAATACCATCGCCCAACAACCCTTTGACAATTTGCAGATTGAACAACTGGTCAAGAGCCCATCATTGGAGATTTTGAGCATCAGCTTGGCCAAGGGTGCCAACTTTCCAAAGCACAGCTCCCCGAAAGATGCCCATTTGGTCGTTTTGGAGGGCTCCATCGATTTTCATATCGAGAACCAAATTGTTACTTTAACGGCGCAACAACATTTTGGTTTTTCCAAGGAAGTGGAACATTGGGTGAAGGCCACGGCAGATGCAAAATTCCTGGTGATTCGATAGAAGGCATGGTACCCAAGGTGATCATTTTTATCCATTTGTTGGCGGCCATGATATGGACGGGGGGACATTTGATCCTTGCCCTTGGCTTTTTGCCCAGCGCATTGAAAAAGAACGATTTTTCCATTATCGCCCAATTTGAGGAACGGTATGAGAAAATAGGCATCCCTTCCCTATTGATCTTGGTGGTTACCGGAATCTATATGGCCGCGGTATATGCCCCATCCTTTTTCGATTGGGATTTGGGCGACCATTACACCCGACATATCGCCTTAAAATTGTTGTTGTTGTTGATCACGGTAGGATTGGCCATCCATGCACGGTTCTTCCTGATACCCAAAAAGAAATTGCGGCCCTTGGCATGGCACATCATCGGGGTCACCATCACTGCGGTCCTGTTCGTATTGGTGGGATTCAGTGCACGAAGTGGAGGAATACTATGAAAACGGACACACGACATAAGGGTTATATCCTGGTGTACATCCTACTGATGTTCGCCCAAACCGTCTTGGCAAAGACCTGGACCGTTTGCAACTCCTGTGGGCACAGTTCCATCAAGCAAACCATCCAACTGGCCAATGCCCATGACACCCTATTGGTACAAAAGGGCATGTACCGGGAATTTGAGATCTTGGTAGATAAACCTTTATATATCAAGGGCATCGGATATCCCATTGTCGATGGTGAGAAAAAGGGGGAAATCTTCCAGATCCGATCGGACGGGGTGACCCTGGACGGTCTGTTCATCATCAATGTCGGGGTCAGCTATACCAAGGACAACGCGGCCATACGGGTCATCCGGAGCAAGGATTTCCTCATCCAGAACATGGTTTTGGAACAGTTGTTCTTCGGCATCTATCTGGAAAAATCCTCCCATGGAAAGGTCTATCACAATCGGATCATTGGTGAGGCCGTGGACGAATACAATTCCGGGAACGGTATCCAGTTATGGTATTCCTCGGATATCGAAGTGACCAAAAACCACGTCCAGGGAACACGGGACGGCATTTATCTGGAGTTTTCCGATCAGATTACCATCACAGGGAACACCAGCATGGACAATCTTCGATATGGGCTCCATTTTATGTTTTCCAACCATGATGTCTACACCCAAAATACCTTTGAGAACAATGGTGCGGGGGTTGCGGTGATGTTCTCCAAGTTCATCACCATGAAAAACAACACCTTCCGAAAAAACTGGGGCACTGCGGCCTACGGCATGTTGTTGAAAGAAATCAATGATGCCGAGATCACGGGGAACACCTTTGAGGAAAACACCATCGGCATCAATATCGAGGGATCGAACCGGATCGATTATACCGATAATGACTTTATAGGCAACGGATGGGCCATTCGGGTCATTGGGGCCTGTTATACCAATACGTTCAAGGGCAACAATTTCTTGTACAATTCTTTTGACATCTCTTACAACAGCAAACTGAACGATAATGTATTTGAGGGTAACTTTTGGAGCAGCTATACCGGTTATGACCTGGACAGGAACGGTATCGGTGATGTGCCCTACCGCCCGGTAAAACTTTTTTCCTATGTGGTGAACCGTACCCCGGAGACCATTGTTCTTTTACGGAGCCTGTTCATGGATATCATCGATTTCTCCGAAAGGGTCTCCCCTGTGTTCACCCCTGACAATCTAAAAGATGACCAACCCTTAATGAAAATACGATCATGACCATTGAAATAAAGGATTTACACAAAAAATTTGGCAAGAACCAGGTATTGAAAGGCATCGATCTGAGCATTGACGAAGGTCACATCTATGCCATCCTGGGACCCAATGGTTCGGGGAAGACCACCTTGATCAAGAGCATTTTGGGGATGGTCATTCCCGACAAGGGACATATCGCCGTGCTGGACAAGCCCATCAAAAAAGATTGGAGGTACCGTAAAAAAATTGATTACCTGCCCCAGATTGCCAATTTCCCCCCTAACATCAAGGTGAAGGAACTGATCCACATGATCAAGGACCTGCGGAACAGTCCCAGTGCCGAGGGAGAACTCATTGCCCTTTTTGGCCTTGAACCCTTTCTGAACAAAAAACTGTCCACCTTATCGGGCGGCACCAAACAAAAGGTGAACATCGTCCTGACCTTTATGTTCGACAGTCCGTTGATCATCCTCGATGAACCGACCACGGGCTTGGATCCCATGGCCCTCATCCGTTTGAAGGAATTGATCCAACGGGAGAAGGCCCAGGGTAAGACCATCTTGATCACCTCCCACATCATGCAGTTTGTAGAGGAAATGGCTGATAAGATCCTGTATCTGTTGGAAGGGGAAATCTATTTCAAAGGGAACATCAAGGAACTTTTGGAACAAACGGGAGCACCTGATTTTGAACATGCCATTGCGGCCCTAACAACCACTGGAAGCCATGCTTAAGATCCTTAAATACAGTTTTTACGACCTTATCCGCAGCCGTTGGAGCTACGTTTATTTTTTGTTCTACCTTACCTTGGGTTTTGTCCTGTTGTTCCTGAACAACGATGTCTCCAAGGCCGTGATCACCCTGATGAACGTGATCATTGTCCTGATCCCTTTGATAGGGACGATTTTCGGGGTGATGTACTACTACAATTCCCGGGAGTTCACGGAACTCCTCTTGGCGCAGCCCATCAAACGCAGTTCCATTTTTATGGGGCAATATTTCGGGGTGGCGGGCTCGCTGACCCTGAGCCTTGTCCTGGGCCTGGGCATTCCCTTTGTGCTCTATGGCCTTTTGCGGAGCAATGCCATCTTTGATTTCACCCTATTGTTGGTCACCGGTGCCTTTTTGACCTTTATTTTTGTGGGGCTGTCCTTTGTGATCGCCATTTCCAACGAAAACAAGATCAAGGGATTTGGGTACGCCGTACTGCTGTGGCTCTTTTTGGCCGTGGTCTATGATGGGCTCTTCCTGATGTCGCTCATCGTTTTTGAGGAATATCCCTTGGACACCTTTTCCCTGGTGGCGACCATGCTCAACCCCATTGATCTTTCGAGAATCTTGATACTGTTGAAATTGGACATTTCTGCCCTGTTGGGGTACACCGGGGCCATTTTTAAAAAATTCTTCGGTACCGACCTTGGCTTTCTGGTCTCCATGGGCATCCTATTGTTATGGACCGTGATGCCCATTTTGGGACTGAGCCATAAGGCCAAGAGAAAGGACTTTTAAGGTCAATACAATGGTTTTCATAAATGAAGCAGCATGAAGGACAGCATATATCAACGACATATTCGGGTCGCCATGGTCTATTTTGCCATTGCCGCCCTGTTGGGTATCCTGCTCCGCTTCTACCCCATAATCCCTTTTGACTTCAATTACAGGTATGTGGTCCATGCCCATTCGCACATTGCGTTATTGGGTTGGGTGTATGTGGCACTGACCACCTTGATCCACTGTTCTTTTGTGAAAAAGGACTCTTCCAGTAAGCGGTATGGGACCATCTTTTGGGCCACCCAGATCACTTTGGTCGGGATGTTGCTCACCTTCCCGTTCCAAGGCTATGCCCTGTTCTCGATTATCTTTTCCACCTTGTTCCTGATCGTGTCCTATGTCTTCTTCCATCATTTCTCCAAGCATATCGACCCAAAATTTGGGAACAGTAATGCCCTAAAGTGCATCAAGGCTGCCCTTTGGTACATGGTCATCTCTAGTTTTGGCCCTTGGGCCCTTGGGGTCATCATGGCCACTTTGGGTGCCCAATCCATTTGGTACCGGTTGGCCATTTATTTTTATCTCCATTTCCAATACAATGGTTGGATGTTCCTGGCCTTGATCGGGCTGTTCCTCTTTGCGATGGAACGGTGCGGCACGGCGATACCCCAAAAAAGTTTTATGCGGTTTTTTTGGATATTTAACGCAGGGGTCGTACTCACCTTTTTTCTCTCCACACTGTGGACACGACCCTCACCGGGGTTTTATGTCCTAGGGGGAATCGGGGCCCTGGCCCAGTGCTGTGCCTTTGTTCTTTTATGGGTCCTGGCCAAAAAGGGGAACCTTGTTCAGCAGTTATCAATAATCCAGTATTTGCTGCTCCGGACAGTGATGGTATTGGTTACTATAAAAATAATTTTACAACTGCTGACCTCCCTCCCCTATTTTGCCCAGATGGCGGTCATCCATCTCGATCTTACCATTGGGTATCTGCACCTGACCTTTTTGGGGGTGATCAGCATGGGGCTCTTCTTTTTCATGGATCATTTTGGCCTGTTCCGAATAACGAAAAGACCCTTTCTCCTGTATGTATTGGGATTCCTGATCACCGAATCCCTCATTTTTTACAAAGGACTCGCTGCCTGGAAACACTGGGTGGTCTTCAACCGATATACGGAAATTCTGGCATGGGGCAGTCTTTTCATCCCTTTGGGCCTGCTCATCATGTTGGCACGGAACCGTGCCAAGACCTAGGCCTTTTGACCATTATATCCGATATTCACAGAATCCCGTATATTTGAGATTTTGAACTTTTAGGGAAATTATAATTCGGACAAATTTGTCCGAATTAAGTGATTTACTATCTTTGTAACGTAAAGACATTTGTATGTTTTCAAAAGCCTGTGAATATGGTATTCGGGCAGCGGTCTATGTAGCGCTGCAATCCTTGGAGGGAAGACGTGTAAGTGTCAATGAGATTGCCGAGGAAATCGATTCCCCCATTGCGTTCACTGCCAAGATCTTGCAACAGCTCACAAGAAGCAAGGTCATCCATTCCGTCAAGGGCCCCACGGGAGGCTTTGAAATTGAACGGACCGACATGGATACGGTAAAATTGAGCATGATCGTCCATGCCATCGATGGGGATGATATCTATGTGGGCTGTGGTCTGGGCCTCAAGGAATGTAATGCCAAAAAACCCTGTCCCCTGCATGATAAGTTTGTGGCCATCCGCACCGACCTGAAAAAGATGTTGGAAAGCACGAGCCTGTACGAACTGGCAACGGGATTGGAAGTGGGACTGACCTATTTGAAGCGCTAAAAAAATTTAAAAAAATAAAGGACAATTTTATCCGAATTATAACATAATAAATTATAGTATCATGAACCCTACCTTGGAAAAAACAGTGGGCCAGATGGTGGCCGAGGATTACCGTACCGCCCAGATATTTAAGAACCACAAGATCGATTTTTGCTGTAAGGGCAACCGGACCCTCCAGGAAGTTGCAGAAAAAAAAGGGCTGGACACGAAAACCCTCCTGAAGGAACTGGGTGAGGTCCAAAACAGGGACCAAGGTGATGGGCCGGATTTCAATACATGGCCCTTGGACCTCTTGGTCGACTACATCGAAAAAAAGCACCATCGCTATGTGGAACAGCAAATCCCCATTTTAAAACAGTATCTCAACAAGCTGTGCCATGTACACGGTAACCGACATCCAGAGCTGTTCGGGATTTTTGAACATTTCAGCGGTTCTGCCGGGGAACTGGCCATGCACATGAAAAAAGAGGAACTGATCCTCTTCCCTTGGATCCGTAAATTGGTCGATGCAACACCTGATGGAAAGACTTTGGAACGACCTCGATTTGGTACGGTGGCCAACCCCATCCAAATGATGATGGAGGAGCACGACAACGAAGGGGAACGGTTCCGAAAAATCGCTGCCTTGAGCGGTGACTATACCCCTCCTGCGGATGCCTGTAACACCTACCGGGTCACCTTTTCCCTACTTCAGGAATTTGAGGAAGACCTCCACCGTCACATCCATTTGGAGAACAACATCCTGTTCCCCAAGGCGGAAATCCTGGAAAAAAAATTGCTCAGTAACTAAAAACGAGATGGCACGTACCCCCATCAAACGCCACCAGGCCCTTCAGGGCCTTAGCCGTGAACACCATCATGGCCTGCTCCTGTGTTGGAAAATTCGAACGGGCCTTTCAAAAAAAGTGGCACCGGAACGGATAAAACAATACACGGACTGGTTTTACAGGACCTATCTGGTCCCCCACTTTGAGCTGGAAGAGCAGCACATTTTCCCCATACTGGGACAGGAGCATCCTTGGATCAAGAGGGCCCTTGCCGACCACCGAAGGTTGACCCGGCTGTTCAGTTCGCCCCATGCCACCCTAAAGACACTGGGGCAGATCGAGGAGGAATTGGAACGCCATATCCGTTTTGAGGAGCGCGAACTGTTCAACCACCTCCAAGAAGTGGCCCAAGAGGCCCAAATGGACATCATAGAAAAACACCATCACCATGAAAAATTCAAGGACAATACCCATGACCCATTCTGGAACTGAGCACAGGACGAACCCATTGAAGCGCATACACGAACGCATGTTCCTGGAATACAGGAAAGGTCAGATGGGCTATGCCACCATTGCCATCATAGGTCAGAGCTGTTTGGGCTCGGCAGCGGCCATGGTACTGTTGATGGGAACCCTGGACACAGCGGCCCAGATGATCCTGCTTTTCTTTGTGACCATCTTCTGCATGGCATTCAACGGGGCGGTATTGGCCCAATTAAAACCTTTGGCCACCTTTAATCTATTGATCATGAGCGTGGTGTTCAACACCTTGGTCATCCTGTTCCATATCATTTAGGCTTCCGGCCCCTCATGGTATTATGGTCCATGGATCTACTGGCCATTCCCCTTCCCATTTGACCTTTGGGAACGGGACATGGCCATTTTGCATCCTCTTCAAAAGTTAATTCTCGATAATAAATGATAAAAAGGTCATTTTATTGTTAATAACTCCCTTTATAACTTTCAACGGATCGATCCCATGCAAAAAACCCTTGGTCTAATTTTATACAACATCAAAACCCAAATGTCCCGCATATGTTCTGTCACGATTTTCAGGTAGTGCTCCAAGAGGTTCCCGGGGAGATCAGTCTTTGTTTTTCCATCTCGGGCTGCCCCTTGCGTTGTGAGGGCTGCCACTCCCCTTTTTTATGGAAGGAAGGAATCGGTACCAGGCTTACATCCGAGTATTTCCAAAAACGCTTGGACCAATATACCGGTTTTGCAAGCTGTGTGCTCTTCATGGGAGGTGAATGGCATCCCGCGACACTGGTGGAACGTCTGAAACATGCCCGGCAACAGGGCTACAGGACATGCCTTTATACGGGTGCCGACCAGATCCCGCCCGAAATCCTCGAACACCTGACCTATATCAAGACGGGCAAGTGGGACAAGGACCTTGGGGGACTGGGGTGCAAGACCACCAACCAGATCTTCCGTGAAGTCGGGACCAACAGAGTGCTCAACCATTTGTTTATCCGAAAATAATTTTCCATATGATACGACTTACTGACAAACAGATTGCCAAAAAACTGGCGTTCATCGACCATTACCTGCATTCCAACAATGCCGCGGACGGCTCCAAGGTCGACGCCAATGCGAATGTCACCTCCAAGAACATTGCCACCATGGAGGCCGAGCTCAACAAGGACATCAATATCCAAGTGAACCGGGCCCTGGTCCAACAGAAGATCGCCTCCCTTTTCGGAAAGGACCTGGCCAACGAATATGTGAGGCAGATAGAATCGCACGAGATCTACGCCCACGATGAGACCTCGTTAAAACCCTATTGTGCCTCCATAAGCATGTATCCCTTCCTATTGGACGGGCTGACCAAATTGGGCGGGGAAAGTCTGGCCCCAAAACACTTGGAAAGCTTTTGCGGGGAATTCGTCAATTTAGTCTTTGCGGTAAGCTCCCAATTCGCAGGGGCCTTGGCCACCGTGGAATTCTTGATGTATTTTGACCACTTCGCGGCCAAGGACTATGGGCCCGACTATCTGGTGACACACAAGAACATCATTGCCAACCATTTGCAGCATGTCGTCTACGCCATCAACCAACCCGCCGCGGCCAGGGGCTACCAATCCGTGTTCTGGAACATTTCCATCTATGACAAACCCTACTTTGACAACATGTTCGGGGATTTTGTCTTTCCCGATATGGGCAGGCCCCAATGGGAAAGTGTCAAAAAGCTACAGGCCTTCTTCATGGATTGGTTCAACCAGGAACGCACCAAGGCCGTCCTCACCTTCCCTGTGGTCACCGCCGCCATGTTGACCAAGGACGGGGCACCTGTCGATACGGGGTTTACCGACCTATGTGCCCATGAACTGGGCAAGGGGAACTCCTTTTTTATCTACCAATCCGAAAATGCGGACAGTCTGGCTTCCTGCTGCCGCCTGCGCAATGAGATCAGCGACCACACCTTTAGCTATTCCCTAGGGGCCGGAGGGGTTGCCACGGGCTCCATCAATGTCATCACCCTGAACATGAACCGCTTGGTACAGCAAGGGGCGGATATTGTGGAAGAGGTCCAAAAGGTCCACAAATACCAGGTCGCCTTTAGAAAGCTCATCGATGATTACGAAAGGGCGGGCATGTTGCCGGTGTACCATGCCGGATTGATCTCCCTGGACAAGCAGTTCCTGACCGTGGGCATCAACGGTATGGTCGAGGCCGCGGAAAGCCAAGGCATCCAAGTCGGCAATAACGAAATGTACAAGGACTTCGTCAACCGTTATCTCAAGGCCATCTACCAAGAGAACAGAAAGGCCCGGGAAACCTATGGGTATATGTTCAACACCGAATTCGTCCCCGCTGAGAACCTGGGCGTCAAAAATGCCAAATGGGATCGGGAAGATGGACTTTTTGTCCCCCGGGACTGCTACAATTCCTATTTCTATGTCGTGGAGGATGAACGGACCAATGCCTTGGACAAGATTATATTGCACGGCAGGGAGACCATCCAATATTTGGACGGGGGGTCGGCACTCCATCTCAACCTAGAGGAAACCCCGAACCAAGAAGGGTTCAAAAAATTGATCCATGCCACGGCCAATGCCGGATGCAACTATTTTTGCTTCAATATCCGAATTACCATTTGCAACGATTGTGCCCATATCGACAAACGCACCCTTTGGGAATGCAGTGCCTGCCATTCACAGGATGTGGACCATGCCACCCGGGTCATCGGGTACCTCAAACGGGTGTCCAATTTCAGTTCGGGAAGGCAAAAGGAACATACACTGCGGCATTACCATCTCGGGGAAAACAAATATCCCAAAAACTCCAACGGCAGCTTGGAACCCTTAAATGTATTGGAGACGACAAGAGCCTGAACGCTGGTCTTTGGCATCTGGATGAAAGTCGGAAAAATAATCAAATTGCCCCCCCTTTAATGGGACATCTTCAGGGATACGACTGTGCCATTGTCCTTGATCTCATCGATCAGTTGGGCTATGGTCCTCTCCTGGAAGTTGAACAGCATCTCCTTTTTGAAGGGGGACACCATATGGTGCACGGGACAGGGATGTGCATCGTCACATTTGGAGAGCCCCAGGAAACATTCCTGGAACCTATGTTCCCCATCGATGCTCACAATGACCTGCCAAAGCGTATTTTTCCTGTCGTCATCGTCCAGAAAGAAACCGCCCCCGGGCCCTTTGGAAGAGGAAATCAATTTGTCCACGGTCAGGGTTCGGAGCAATTGTGCCAAAAATGCCTGGGGAATCTCCAGGGCATTGGCAATGGTCTTGGCCCCCAATTTTTTGTCGGCACTGCTGTGGATGGCCAAATATATCACGGCTCGTATGGCATATTTCCCGGCATTTGTGAGCATGTTGTCATTTTTGGATGGGGACACAAAACTAATAAAAAGATCATTTTATTGTTTATTATGACAAAAATCATGTTGTGGTTTTCGGCCACCCCATAGTTTTGCCCGTCAGGGCCATCAAAGCGAAAACTACGGCCATTGCCATGAAATAGAAACAGTGTGCTTTCCTTACCGATGGCACAGATAGGAATGAAAGAACGTTATGGACCTTCAGGACAAGATCATACGACTTAAAAAAGAAAAAAATGCGGTCATTCTGGCCCACTATTACCAGCGCCCCGAAATCCAAGAGGTCGCGGACCATATCGGGGACAGTTTGGGACTCTCCCAACGGGCAGCTGATACCCATTCGGATATCATAGTCTTCGCCGGGGTACACTTTATGGCGGAAACGGCCAAGATCCTCAATCCCGAAAAAAAGGTACTCCTGCCCGACCTGACCGCAGGATGTTCCTTGGCGGACTCCTGCCCTCCCGGAGCTTTTCGGGATTTCATCCATTCGCACCCCGACCACATAGTGGTGACCTATATCAATTGTTCGGCGGAAATCAAGGCAATGAGCGACTATGTGTGCACCTCCTCCAATGCGGAAAAGATCATCAGGTCCCTTCCTCCCGACCGCCCCATCCTCTTCGCACCGGATAAAAATCTGGGCAAATACCTGATTCAACAAACCGGCAGGGAACTATTGCTCTGGGATGGGAGCTGTGTCGTCCATGAGGCCTTTAGCATGGACAAGCTGTTCGACCTTTACCGAAAACATCCCGATGCCCAGATCATGGCACATCCCGAATCCGAGTCCCACATCCTCAAGATCGCCCATTATATAGGATCTACGGCAGGGATGATTGCCCATGCCAAGAAGTTTCCCAAGGACAAGTTCATTGTGGCCACGGAAGCCGGTATCCTGTACGAAATGCAGAAGGAGGTCCCAGGGGCCCAGTTGATCCCCGCCCCTTCCCATGAGGACAATACCTGTGGTTGCAGCGAATGCGCCTTTATGAAGGCCAATACCTTGGAAAAACTGTACCATTGCCTGTACCATGAAACGCCCCATATCGATCTTCCCAAAACCCTCATGCAAAAGGCTTCGGTACCCATTGAACGGATGTTGGAACTTTCACGATGAGCGATATGGTTCCAGTGGACTATCTGGTCATCGGTTCCGGTATAGCAGGGTTGTCGTTCGCCATCAAAATGGCCCAAAGGTTCCCTGACCGCAAGGTACTTATCGCCACCAAGGCCGATGCGCGGGAATCCAACACCAAATATGCCCAGGGAGGTGTGGCGACGGTCATGGACTTCGGCAAGGATTCCTATAAAAAGCACATCCAGGACACCTTGGAGGCCGGGGACGGGTTATGTAACCACAAAATCGTGGAGATGGTGGTCCGCCAGGGACCGGAACGCATACGTGAGCTCATCGGATGGGGCGTGCGCTTTGATAGCGACTCCACCGGAAATCCCCATTTGGGAATGGAGGGCGGCCATTCTGTGCACAGGGTTCTCCATCATAAGGACACCACGGGTTCCGAAATAGAAAACGTCCTATTGGACCGCGCTGGTTCCCTCCCGAACATTGTCCTGTGGCGCCATCATTTTGCCCTCGACCTGATTATGGAAGAATCGGCCTGCCAAGGGGCCTATCTCTATGACCAACTGGCCAAGACCATAGAGGTCATCGGTGCACGGGCAACGTTCTTGGCCACAGGGGGCATTGGTAGGATCTACGGACATACCACCAACCCACCGATCGCCACCGGTGACGGCATTGCCATGGCCCATAGGGCCGGGGCCCTGGTACGGGACATGGAATTTGTGCAGTTTCATCCAACGGCCTTTTTCCATCCGACCACGGGACAATCGTTCTTGATCTCCGAGGCGGTCCGGGGCTTTGGGGCCCATCTCAGAAATACAACGGGCCATCGGTTCCTGTTGGACCATGACCAGCGGGGCGAGCTCGCACCCAGGGATGTGGTATCCAGGAGCATTGCATTTGAACTGATGGCATCCGGGCAATCCCATGTCTTTTTGGACTGCACCCATTTGGACACCGACGCCTTCAAATCACATTTCCCGACAATCCATCGGAAATGCCTGGACCATAACATCCCCATTGACAGGGATTGGATACCCGTGGTACCGGCCGCCCATTATCTCTGTGGGGGCATCGCCGTGGATGGGCTGGGAAGGACCTCCATCGCAAACCTTTTCGCCTGTGGGGAATGTTCAAGGACCGGACTTCACGGGGCGAACAGGTTGGCCTCAAACTCCCTGCTGGAAGCCTTGGTATACGCCCACAACACCTACACCTGTTTAAGTTCCCATCCATTGGGACCCCCACCAAAGAAAATTCCGGGCAGGAGGTACAAAAACCGTTCAGTTCCCGTAGATCCCAGCCTGATTGAACAGCATGTCCATGATCTACAAACATTGATGCGGAACAAGGTCGGTATTGTGCGGGACACCACAAATCTCCAAAAAGCTGCCCGACAATTGCAAACCCACCGGGACAAGGTCAGTGGACTGTTGTCAAGATCAGCGGTGGACCCTTCCCTTTATGAACTGGGGAACATGATAGATGTTGCCCAACTGATCGTATCCCAATCCTTGCAGCGAAAGGAGAACAAAGGGGGATATTACAATGTGGATCATGCCGAACACCCAACAGCCTTGAAGTAAACGATATACACGACCCTCGGATAAGGTGATCCCAAAAGACTGTTGAGCTAAACCCAATCGACACCATCCCTTTCCACCAACAGCTCATCCAAGGGCATGTCATGGGGTTCACGGGGAACTTTTTCGACCTGTTGGAAGGGGTAAAAGACCCCTACTTTGTATGCTTTGGGCCAATCGGCGAGAAAGGTATCATAATATCCTCCCCCATACCCCAATCGGTACCGTTCAAGATCACAGGCCAATCCGGGAAGAACGATCATGTCATAGGGGCCCTCAAATACCCTGTTCCCGGCCGGGTGCACTGTTCCGAATACCCCCGTCTCCAAATCCTGAAGGGATGTAAGCACCAAATTATTGAACCTCCTCCCGGGCAAGGTCTGTGGGGCAATGACCGTTTTTTGGCGCTGAAGGCATTTCCCAATAAATGGAAAAATATCGATCTCGGAACCCATGGGAAGGTAGGTGTGCACCCTTTGGTATCCCTTCCCTTCCATGAGGTCCCATAGGGATTGGCAGACCCTTTGGTCATAGGCCGCCTTCACCGAAGGGGGCATACGATCACGTTGGCCCAACAACCGATTTCTGATATCCTTTTTTTGTGCCTGGACAGGGTTCATACCAGCTATTGATTATATCGGACAAAAATATCCGTTATTTTTATGAATCGACGTATCTTTGCTTGTAATTTTAGGGCTGGTCAAAAAGGATGGCCAACCAAAGTTCAAGGACTTTTGAGCTTCACCAAAACGAGTAGGGAATGGTAGGGAAAAAGGAAATTACAGGTTTGGGGGAAATTCAGGAAATGGTGGACCTCTTTTACGGAAAAGTCAGAAAAGATGGTCTGTTGGCGGATATTTTCAATGGGGTGATCCAAGACAATTGGCCGGCACATTTGGAAAAAATGTACCGCTTTTGGCAAACGGTCCTATTGGGGGAGCACACCTATTATGACAGCCCCTTCGCCCCCCATGCCAAGCTACCGGTCCAAGGGCAACACTTCGACCGTTGGAAACAACTCTTCATCCAGACCGTTGATGAAAATTTCATCGGTGAAAAGGCGGCAGAGGCCAAGTTCCGTGCCGAAAAAATGGCGGAAATGTTCCAATTGAAAATCGAATATTTTCAAAAAGGGACATAAACCCCATACCATGCACGTAAAGCTTTCAGAAATATTCATATACAAAACCGATACGGTATGCTATACCAAAACGGCCCTGTTGGAGTTGGGCATCAAAACCGAGTTTGGGATGCGCTTGGCCAAACACTTGGGGTTGGCATACATGGAAAGGGAAACTGGGGCGGACAATCTATGCTATGCCCAAGCCCCCGACATACGGTCCGGGTATCGGCAGGTTCTTACTAAAACCGACCTAAGGGAGTATCTGGACAAGGTACTGGAGCCTGGAATCCACGATATGGAATCCGGGGCTTTGGTTTTTCCCAAATCCATTGATTTTTAAAGGACCTTTTTCGGTTCCCAATACGGATCAAAACGGAGGTATCCCGTTTTATTTGAAGAGCTCCACCCTCCTATTACCATGTAGCTCACGCAAAGAAAGTTTCAACCTTTCGTTGTCCCCCAAGACAAACTTGGGCAGCACATACACAAAACGTTGGACCTCCCCTACTCGCACAATACGTGGATTTTTGTATCTGTATAAGGGTCCAATCCCAATTTCTTGATGGGAGGCCCTGCGCTTTTTACTTCCATTGATCCGGAAGACTTCCAGAAAATCCACTTCAAAGTCGATTTCGGACCGGTTTTGGATCTCGAACACCATATACACTTCCTTTCCTGCATAGACCATGTTTTCCAAACGAAGCCGCACTCCCCTACTGCGTTTGGTCGCTATGGCCCGATAGTCATTGTGCAAAAGCATCTTACAGCTATTTTCATAGGAAGCCACATCGTTTTTCGGCCGTTTCTTTAGGGACTTGACCGCTGGGCGTTCCTTACCAATACGATCGTCCTTCCTGATAAAATAATGCAATCGGGATAGCTCCTCGCCATATTTTACAATGAAGGCGTACACATTGCCATCAGAGGTGACCACCAATAAGTCACTATCTTTTCCGGCCACACCCTGCAACAGTCCAAAATAGCCTTCTTCCTCTCTGTTGTATGAAAAGACAAAATCTTCACTGCCAACGATTGCTTGGCGTATGGGATTTGGAAAGAACAGGGCCACGTTTTTGTGATCATTGGCAACCAAGGTGTCCAAAGTCATTTGGCACCTCACAAAACCCGAAAAAGTCAAACCGATCATCAATACTATTATTTCTCTCAAATGCATGCTCATGGTTTTAAAATGAATTGATATTTGTCCTTGATCTCCACTTTGATGGCACGGTTGTGCCTTTGGAAAATCCGCTTGATGCCATTAAACTGGGGTACACCGGGGATATTGATCTCCGCTAGGGTCTCGTCCATACTCTTCGCCAAAACCTCCCCCTTCAAATGGTTCTCCACATAGATTCCTACATTACCGTCTTGAAAATCATAGGCTTTGAACTTTATAGGGTTATGGCCCACTTCCGGAAACTCGACCATCACCCGGTTCGGCCGAATCTTTACAAACCCATGGACCAGTGTACCTTTTTCGAGGGACATTCCATTAAACTTAATAGCTTCTTCAATACGCACAGCCAGACGATGCCCATCCCTGACCACCTGGTTCCCATCCACATAGGCCAATATTTGAAACTTTGGCTTATCGTCTTCCATTACTGTCTGGCTCTTGGGATTGGAGGCAAAAAAGAGTTGATGCTCCAACCCCAACGCTTTGGTGGTCATGGGGGTTTCGTTCTTTTGCTCATCATGCTCGGTCTTTTCCCCTTGTGGCTCCAGGTCAAGGCTATCCGCTTTTTTCAAGGTGGTGGATACCCTCTTGGGATCCAGATTTCCGGACTGATACACACTGTCAATAATGCGATGCTTTTCATACTCCAAATAATCGGGGTTGAAATAGCCCTTATCATCCACCATATGATCGGGATAAACCTGTGGTGCGGTCGTTTCATGCTCCTCCTTAATGTTGTCCAGCGCCTCCAATTTTGTTTCATAGACCTTTTCGTTTTCCTCCAGATCGGGCATGGGAATCCGGTCGGGCTCCAGTTCCGGTTCCTTGTCCTTTCCAAAGGTCATGATGCCATAGATGGTCAAGAACAGTACCACACAGACCATGACCAGGACAAATACAATTTTATTCTTTTGGGCTTTCATAGGCTTCCAGTTTACGAAGTGAGTTTTCAAAAAAATCAGTGATCAACAATCCATGCGGATTGTGCGGAAAGTTCCGTTCCACCTGTAACAAATGGCCCGAAGTGACCAGTTCATAGGTATCGGTTACGGAACCTCTGTGGATCTGTAATACAATGCGAGTTTGGAAGGTCATCATCCCTCCTTCCATCTCAATCTTGGACTCTATACGCTCCACTTTTTGGACCAGGGAATACTGCAACAACCGATTATAGAAACCATCTGCTTTCTTTTGTTGGTATACCTCGGCCACGGACGTATTCCCCAACCATAGGGCCCTTTCCATGTTGCCTTTGTAACTTCCCGCATCCACCCCATAAAACCATCCATGGAACTGTTCCAAATGGGCCAGGGCCTCCACTTCCAAATGTTGACGTTGGGCAACCCATTGCAACGGAATCACCTCCCCTTCCCCATTGACCACAAAGGCATGGTCCATGCTATTCTGGTGTATTTTGGCAACCACCATAATGGAGGCCGAACATACCAACCCCGAGACGATGATCACGGAAAGGACGACCCAGCGGTTCAATCGCAATACCTGCACTATATTTTTAAAAGGCGTTTTCATGGACTTCAATTTAACCGGTGAACAATCGAAGGGTAAAGCTTGTGGCCCTTCGGTACAATTTAAATTTGAGCAAGACGATAAAGCCAATGGTCCCAATCTCTATGATGGAAGCAAAGAATTCATTCCCAAAATCAAAGCCAAAGAGGTTCCCCCAGAAGTTGGTACTGATTTCCGTGTAGAGGTTATTGACGAACACATTGACCAAAAAGAAGGCGGGCACCAACATATACACCGCTGCGTACAACTTAAAAAACTGATAGGCCAGGGGTCGAAACTTTTCAAAGACGGCCAAACTGATGACCAAGGGAAAAAATGCCTGTAGGATCCCCAACAGGAAATACCGTTCTGCAAGGAACAAAGGATAGATGAACAAATCCATCAGCCAAAGAATGACCCCAATGATAAAGGCCAACACCTTCAACCCATACAAAGGGGTCACCAAAGCCTCGTACAAGAGTGCCATGGCTTTTTTGGCGGCTTCCAAGGCACCCACATCCCGTTCCAGATCTACATCTTGAAGCTGTAAAGGGAGGAGTGCCGGAGCAGTGTCCCGGTATTGGGTTTCTATGGCCACCAAAATGCCATCAAAGACATCCAATACCTGTGTTGAAAATAGGACCAGGATGACAATGACAAAGTTCTTTGCCAATTCCGTTGGGGTCAGTCCCCAGGTATGTCCATCGGTGGAAGCTATTCCCTCATTGTATTTCTTCAATATGTTGACCAAAAAGAACAGGACGGCCAAGGTCTTCATCCCGACTATGGTATATTGGGAGAAATCACTGTCCTTGATGGTCTGGAAGACCGCATCCACATATTCCAATCCTATGCCCAAAAAAATTCCTGCCATCAGTAGTTGGATTCCCGGTTATTGATGATATCCTGCATCCTCCGAAAGGAAATGATCTCGCGATAGCGTCGGGTCTTGACCTCCAATTCGGCCACCATTTCTTGGGACTGGACCTTCTTTTCCATCAAAATGGCGGTACGCTCCGCATCGGTCATCTTCAAAAAATCACTGGACAAGATCTGGTTCACAAAATCCATATCATCAATGGCAGTATCCATGATCTGCTCAAAAGATCTCGAAATCTGTTCCACCTCCCCTGCCTTGATATAGGGGGAGTTTAGAATATCACGAAGATCGTTCTGTACCGTTTGAAACAAAATCTCGTTGTTCCGTGCCAATTCACGGACCGCCTTCAATTGCTTGATGGTATTGTTCACCTTTATAATATTGTCCTTCTGTTCCTTCAAAAACTCCACGGTCTTCAACAGTTCCGAGGTCTGCTTGGCCGATTCCAACAAGGATTTGGTCATGCTGATAAAGTTCGTATTGTCATACACTGGCATCCCCTGGCTGGCAGCGCCTGCAGGCATTAACAGGACCAAGGACAGCACCAACATCCATAACCGGGGATTTTTCCAAAGGGTTTGTTTTCTAGCTACTCTCATATCATTTTCTTTTGTAGTTTTATAAATTCCGTAATGGCCCGTTCCATATTCCCAAACTGTGCAAAGAGTTCCATGATGTGACCATGTTCCACTCCATCGGTCAGATAGGCCGCATAGACCTCTGGGGGTACCTCCAAGCGAAAGACATTGCTTTCCTTCCCAATCTTGATAAAGATTTCGGTGTATTTGCGTTCCCCGCTAAGGTTGTTTCTAAGAGACTTCAATTGATTGAGATCATGGATGGAGAGATTCAATCGCCTTGCCAGTTCTTCATAGCCCTTCTCGTTCCGCAGGCTATAAATGACTTGGGTATTCTCCAGGATACTTGCCGAAGTGGCATTTTCTGGTAACTGGTTGATGGATTGCAGTATGATCCCAATGGCCCCGTTCTGTTTTCGGATGGCCTGGTAATAGAACTCCACACTCTCCAGGACATTGGGAAACTTCAATTGCTTCGCAAACTCATCAAAGAGGATGATGCCCCGCTCGGAACGGTTCCGCCAAATGGTCCGTTGGATGGACGACTTGATCAGTTTGAGCATGACCGATAGGATTTCCTTATTGTCGCGCACCTCGTCCAGCTCAAAGACAATTAAGCGCTTGTCCTCTATTTTATAGGTCTGATCCTCTGCCACATGGAACAGAAAACTGTACAGTCCGCCGTCCACATATTCGGAAAGGATGTGCAAGAATCCATAGACATTGAAATCGGATTCCTGCACCCGGGTCTCCTCGATCAGGGTATCCTTGTGTTTGTCCACGAACTGATATAGGGAAGCCAAGGAATGCCCATACCTTACTTTGTCATAGTAGTGCAACAACACTTTTTTCAAGGCCACTTCCTTGGATTTGGTCACCTGGCTTTCAGCCAAGAGCTCCAAAAGAAACAGGGCCAGATCTTCCAAACGTTCAGGGGTCAAATCGGACGGATCGGCAATATAAAAGGGATTAATGCCCAAGTTCTTACCTTGCTCATAGCGAAGGACCACGTGATCATTGGGATACAAATGGGCAAATTTGGCATAGGAACCTCCTAGATCTATAATAACCAGTCGTACATTGGCCTCAAAGTATTGACGAAGAATGTTATTGGCCAAGAAGGATTTACCCTCCCCTGTCGGGGCAAAAATGGCAAAGTTACGCGCCTTGATGCGCCGTTTCCCCTCGTCCCATACATCCTTGACCACTGGAATATTGTACTGTCTATCGTTAAAAACGATTCCTGTTTCATCAGAGCGATAATTCGTATTGTTGATATACAGACAAAGGGCTGCCTTTAGGTCCATCACAAAGAGATCTTCATTGGAAAAGTTGGAAGTATGGCTGGGATAGGAGTTCAAAAAATAATGTTTGCGTTCCTCCCCATGGGGATGATAGGGTCGTATATCCAGTTCCTTCAATTGCGCCTTGATGCCAGAAGCAATGCGCTTCAACACCCCAACTTCCGTATGCCAAAAAGCAATGTTCACATGGCCACGAACGATTCGCGCAGTATCATCCCCATTGATCCTGTCCAAGATATGTTGGACCTTGTTGCGAACCACTTTGTTCTGGGAACCAAAATTGGAGCTCTTGGAGAGTTCCTCTATTTTCTTGTCCAGTAATTTGCGCCAATGATGGGTATCGTCCAGATAAAGGATTTGGTTGATCATATGGTTTTCCCCCAACTCCAGTCCCAGACCGTCCAAAAAACCCTTATGAAAGCTGAACCCGTCCGAACTGAATTTCCCGTTGGGCACACTGCTCTGTACGGTTTCACCAAAACAACCTTCATGGTTGATGGCCATCACATCGAAATAATGGTCACCAATTTCAATTGGGCCTTTTCCGAGCTGGATATCCGTATCAAAATCTTGATTGAATCCATTGAAATAATCATGGGTATGCTGCAATATTGCTTCAGGTTCCATGGGAACCATGGATACGCTGTTAGAGTTGTTGACATAGGATACCGCATCATTGACGGCGGTCACAAATTCAGCAACTTGCACATCCAATTTGCGATGCAATCCTTTCTCTACTTTTCGAAAGGGATTGACATATTTAGTGGCCTTAATGGCTTTGTCAAGAGGAAGTACAAAGAAGAGATAACTCTGATGGTCCAAATGCTCCCTACCCACAAAATAATCATGGGTGGCCTTGGCAAGAAAAGTATCCTTGGGCAAACCTTCGGCATCGTAACCTTTCTTTTGGTATACATCCTGTTTATGGATAACGGTACCCACGGGCAAGGATTTAAAGGCCTGGAGCCATATCCCATGCAACTCCTCAAAATTCGTTTCAGAAAGGGAGTATATCTCAGGTAATTCCACTTGATAACACAAAACCACATTGCCATTGCTCCCAAAGACCACATGATTTTGGATATCCAGAATTGGGTGATATGCATTGAAATTGAGCTTAGACATAATCAAGGAGATTCAATTGTTTTAAGCTGATGGTTTTTGGAAAGGTTTGCACCACCGTGAATTGGTAAGGTTTCTTAACCCACCGCACCAATGCCCCATAGAGCAGGGCATTGAAGAGCAGCAGGCCCACGATGACACCAAAATGAAACGAAAAAATGATGATCAAAAGCGAACAGATGATAGACACCATCATCAGGGCAAACAATGAAATGGACAGCCCCATGATCATGGCCCGCTTTCGTATATTCCGATAGACCTCATACTGTTTCATCAGACTACGATTCCGATGAGATAGGTAAAGATGCCCACCACGGCCCCGGCAATCAAAACAAAGACCAAAACCCGGGTAATACCCTTTTTGAGGTCAGCGTTCTCCCCAAAGAAATGTCCGGCATTAAAAAGGAAACCCACCAAAAAGATGACCCCAAGAATGATAGGAAATATGGCCCGAATGGTATCTGAAATATCATTGACCGAATCCTCGATGCCCCCGATCTGGGCCAAAACGGCACTGGAGGTAAAAAGCAATATTAATGTAATAAAGAAAGATTTTCGCATATCGTAAACGTTTATGGGTTAGACGATTATTGATATGTGAAAATTAGTAGAATATATAATCCAAATAACTTATAATCAGTTATTTGTGTAAAAAATATAATTTAATCTCGGTTCTTAAAAATTGAATAGAATTGGTTTGAAATTTTATTGTAAATAAATATTTAATGTTGACAATGACAAATTCAAGTCACCTTTCTAAGTGCTTATAAAGCAATTTTTGTTTCAAAAGGTAAATTTATTTACAAGTTAAGTTTTAGTATAATTTCGTCAATGATGGCCTTAAAATCTTTGAATACCTCCTTTGGTTTACTTTGGGAATCACTTAAAACAAGTTGACAAAATTTATCCTTATAATTTCGTTTTATTTTTTTAGTTAAAAGAATACTGTTTTTCTCAAATTTGTTCCTTAATAAACATTCTGTGAGATTCTCATTTGCACAGTCCCAAATTTTGGGGACTACTTCTAAATTAGAACAATCGTTTTCTAACCATCCATTTGAGTTGGCATATTCATAGTATTTCAACCCAAATAAAGCTTCAATTTCAAAGTGAATGGCAAATCCCTTGGAAAAGTATTCTTGAATTCTGGGAGAAAAACCTATTTTCAATTTCAAAATTTTCAAAATCTCTCTTTGTTTCTCCGATTTGAATAAATCTCTTATTTCAATCTCAGCTTTTTTGCCTGCAGTGTCGTTATCCAAAATGGCGATTGCTATCAAATCCTTCAAGTCCTCATCCTTCGGATATGAATTCATCCAAATCATTGAGTTCCTGACAACCCATGATGTTCCTCCTCCCTTGCCGTAAGTGAGGGTCACATCATTTAATAACTGAGGATAGAAAATTTCGAATGCCTTATGAAAATAATTATAGTCTGTTTCTCCTTCCAATAAAATGGTAGGCTTCTTTTTTAAAAATGGATTTTGATTTTTATTAGTATGGTTAATATGTGTAAGTAACTTTTTTAGATTACCAACCCAATCTTTACTGCTCCTGTTATAGTGTATGACCTTCCAAACATTAAAATAGCCTTCGATTATATCTGGATATTGAGTTAACCCAACTATGTAATGTGGTAAATTTAACCTCCTTAACTTCCTATAAATTTCATTTACAACTTTGGAACCACCATCCATTGAAGGTTTTTCAAATTCATTGAAAGGAAGATTAAGATCCAAAATCAGTAAATCATATTGTGTGTGTCCTAAAAATTGTAGACACTCTTTACCATAGGTTGCATTATCAACTGAAAACCCTGGAGAAACCTCCCTTATTATTTCAATAATGCTCTCAATTTTACTCTTATCGTCATCAACTATTAAGATTTGCATATAACCGATTCTAATTTATCCTTCCATTCTTCATTCTTTGAGGAATAATATACTAAACCAAGGTAAAATTCGAAATTGCCTTGACAAAGTGTTTCGATAGAATCGATTGAAACAAACTTGTCGTTGGCAACAAATTTATTGAACATAGTAATTACAATAGTTGGCAACGTTTTCTTTTTCCTTTTCATTTCCTTCATAATGTTGAAACCTCCAAAGTTTTCATATTCTATGCTTTCACCTAAAGAATCGTCATCCCACTTTGGAATTGTCATGTCGAGAAGCAATAAATCATAATTATTAGTAAAAATCTCCTTCAAACCTCCCCTAAAGGATTTTACAGTAGTCAACTTTGATTCTGGAAATTTTGTCTTAACAAATTCGGAAATATCATCAATTTTTTTGCGATCATCTTCAACCAGTAATATTGAGTTATATTTTTTCATGAAGCCTTTGATGAATAACTAAATGGAATGCCAATTATAACCTCAAGCCTATTTTTTTTAAGGTTAAAGTTAAAGGTCGTTTTTTCAGAGCCCAAATCATAAATAAGGATTCTTTTTATTTTTTCTAAACCTGATCCACCCTCACGATTTATCAATGACTGATCCGGTAACTTTGTAGACCACTGATTTCTAACCTTCAAAAATGTTTTGTTCAAATTTTCTATGTCTACATTCTTCGCAATCTTATTTTCTATTTTAATAATAAGAGATTTTTCACTTTCATTTAATTTAACCTCAATATTAGTGTCCACATTCTCTGGCAATAAGCCAGAATGTTTAATTATATTATCGAATAAAATTCTGAAAATAAAAACAAAATGTAAATAACCATAAACACCAAGTTCAGAATCACATACTATTTTTGGTTGAAATTTTGGATTATTTGTCAGGGATAGACTTGTATTGATAATGGATTCGAAATCAAGCAAGTTTTGATAAGAATCTTCCGAAAATTTAAACCACTCGGAGACATTTTCTTCAATTTCGTTTTGAATTCTTGTGTTAGCCGTCTTAATAGCGTTCGTTAATTGGGGGAAACTTTCAGATTCAAGTATACTTAATACTTCGGTGTTCAATTCATCCAAATACAAATCAAGTATATTCTTGACTTCAGTCTTAAAGAATTTTCTAGCATCTTCTAATAAGCTACTAGTGTGGGCCTTAAGTAAATCAAACACGTTATTTACTAATGCTTCATATGTGGAAATATGTCCATTTCTAATATCACTATAGAGAACTGCATGTACTTTGTCCGGAAAATAGTAATTAAATAATGCAGTTGGTTTCTCCTTTGATTTTATTGAATAAATTTGAACTTTATCATTGATAAGGAATTTTATCAGGTTGTCAATTTTATTTGAAAAGGATTTTAAAGTTTTTTGGATTGACAAATGTGTTTGTTCATCCAAGTGATTACCTTCATTTTGCCACTGCTTAATATCAATGTAGTCGTCATCTATTTTTTTAGCTATTAGTCCGTGGCTTTCAAACGCTCCTCTAATTATATTTTCTAATGCTCCATGTCTAATTCTTGTACTTAAACACCCATCGAGTCCATATTCTTCGCTGTATAAAAAATTATTGATAAATTCATTTAATAAAGATTTACAAGATGTAAAGGCAGCATTCTTTCTTAAATCTTCTAAATCATTTATTTCATGGTAAAACTTTTCAATCTGACCTGAAGAATCTAATACAAGTAAATTGAACTCCTCTGCAAAATCAGATAACACAAGTAGTCTATCAAAACTGTTTCTATAGTTCTGCTTTTGGGCTTTATCCAAACTTTGAACATTGATATATATCCTACCATCATTTACTTCCCGAATTACATTTTTTATTTTTTCTAACCTCTGCAAACGTGCAATTTCGCTTACATATTCATCTTCATTTTCAGGACGTAACTCAACCAATCTCAACAAGATTTTTTCTCTCTCAATTATTACTTCCTCTCGACTATTATAAACCAAGAAATTTCCTAAAACATTTACAGTACAAACATTTTCCAAAATGTAAACTATACTTCTCTCATTTTCCTGATTTATTTTTTCAAAAAGTTGATGCGGGTAGTCAATATTTAAATCCATAAAAAGTTCGTCCAGTGCAACAAATTTGAAGTACGAACTTGCATTAGCATTGTCAAATAAAATCACCAATTCAATTGAACCCTTAATACCATCCAAGTCACTATCTACAAGGTGTTTATAAAAAGCATCAATATCAATCAATGAACAAATACTTTTAGAATTTTGAAGCATTCTGCCCAGTAGAACTACGGCTTCACTAAAACTTTTCTTTTCTAATAGACATGAATACTCTAGGTTGAATAGTTCAAATTCTTCTAAAACGGTTAAATCGAATTTTGTTTTAAACTCATTAATCTGATACAAGCATTTATCAAAGAATTCACCATAAATAGATGACCTAATTTCATAAAGAGCACTTTTTTTATTTGGAATCAGATTTAAGTATTTTTCAACTTCAAAGGTCCCTTGAGAAATGTCCTTGTTTACCTCATAAAACAAGAGTTTTTCACCAGAATAGTTCAATTCTTGATTCTTGGGTTTTAGAGAATACCATAGAGGGTTGGAAAATTTAGAGTTTAAAAAAATTAAATTTTCAATTAGCCGAAATTGATTCGGGATAAGTTTTGAAAACGAAACAAGCCCAAGTAATTGATTATACGCACTAAGGTTTTGGAAAACAGTAATTTTCTTTAAAATGTTCTCGGATGCATTTTCAAAACCATCACTGTGTGAATAGATTTCAATTAAATTCTTGATTGTTTCTTTTATTTCTCTAGGTAGGTCATTATCATTAGTATAATCATTTAGTTCAATGCAAGATTTAATATATGGTTCATAAAGTTCAATGTATTCAGGGTGTTGCTCTATGATCTCCACGAATTTTTCTTTGCAAAATTTGTAATTCCCTTTTGTATAAGATTCTAAATAGATACTTATCTCCTCATTTATATTGGTATTATTTAATTCCCCAAAAGCAATTTCTTTAATCCTATCTATTCTTTCATCAAAAATCAACCCATTCAAATCTTTTAGAACACATGTAGCAAGATTAAAATTATCAGTACCATATTGTGATATAAAATCAAATAATATTTTAATTAGTGTTTCATACCGATCAATCAATGAATAAGTACTTTCTCGAATGAGAAAACTGATATATTCAGAATAGCCATCAAGTTGAAAAAAGCCGAACTTAAAAAATAGATATTCTTTTATCCCTTGTTCTAGGTTAGTGGTGTCATAGCTTAAAGACCTAGCGTATCTATTGTACGTAATCTTACTTTCTGCCTTTTTGCTGTACCATTCTGCATAAAAGGAAGTAATCGGGTCTTCTTGGCTCTCGCTAACAATTTTATTTAAAAATTTCCAATTAGCCTCGGTCCCATTGCTATATTCATAAATCGCAAACCTGCACTCCAAGCACCAGTAGGAGAGTGAAATATCCTTTTCAATTATATCGAGAATGCCCGAAGCATTCTCGAATCGACCTAACAGAACTTCGCGCTCAAATTTTCTTTTATGTTCAATAAAATAATTAATAGATTTTGCATTATTCAGAATAGAGTATACCATCCATCCCAATTCGCCACCTAAATTATCCGTGATATATAGATTGTTCTTACCTGAAAGTTTATTGTAAGATTTTGGGAATAGATTACCTTCTACATATGCTTTAACCGAAGGATGGGATTTTAATTTTGAAAGATTTTTTAAGAAGTCATGATAGCCTTTACTTTTAATACTGCACAATACACGTGCCTTGTTCGATTTTGGGTGGTAAAGTTCCTTCTTCAGATTCATTGTTTAGAATTCTAAAAATTCAAATCAAAATATAGGAAATTTCAAATGAATCATTTGCCTACCTTTCTTAATTTGAATAATTAGGTCTAATTAACTCCTTTTATCTCTACTCTTCACATCAAATCCAATCAAATTAAAAAGCTCCCGCATCCTGGAACGAACTCGATTTCCATAGCGATCTTCAATCTCTTGGGCATTGAGGTTGGTCGTGGCATGGGTCTTCAACTTATGATCCATAAACAGTTCGTATCGAGATAACAAAATCTCCCCAAGCACATTGCATTCCTTTCCAAAATGAACCCCATCAGGCTCCACGCCCAGATCATCAAAACAAAAAGATTGGGAATTCCCATAATCCCCAATGATTTTATATCCGAGATGGTTGAATCCATATACAATGTTTCGACTGGGGATGACTTCATAGGGCCTTTGATGTGGTACCATGAACTTGAACAGTTTCATCAGACTGGTCTTCCCACAACCCACCGGTCCAGAGAGGAGTAGCCCTTTGTCCACGTCGATGCCATATTGCTTACAGCGATCCTGGTCACGGATAAAATAAAGGCTGAGCTTGTAAAGGATTTCCCGGTCCTCTCTATGGATCCTGAACTTTTTGCCGAAAAGGAGTTTTCCCTTGGCATCGAGATAGACCAATATCTTCTCGAAATCGTATTTGATCTCCCTACCCTTCAAGGAGCCCAGTTCATAACTTATGGCACCTTCAGTGATGATATGTGGGGCCTTAAAATTCATAGCGGTTCATTGTAGTCCTTGTCCTTGCTGGTCCGTAAGTTGTCCCGATATGGGACAGTGGGGGTGTGTTTGGCATTGTTTTCATCAACCTGTAACCCTTCCATTTTTATTTTTTTCCGTTTCTCCCCGTTTGTATTGTTTTTTATGGTTTGTATTTGTTCGTTTATAGGTACCAATGCTTGTCCAATACTTGTCCCAATTTTGGTACGGTGCCGGTCCACTGCTTGTCCAGTACTTGTCCCAAAATCGAACATCTTGATTCGGCTGCCCTTATAGGGATTGTGAGATGGGGAATACAGGATATAGTTCCAATGGCTGAGCTCTCGGATGCAGCGGTGATAGGTCGATTTGGACCCGATTTTGGCATAGGCCATGGCCTCTTCCCTACTGATGTAGAACTCGGCCACGAAATAATTTTGGTTCCACAATTGGAAGAGCCCGATATACAGGCTGACATGGGTCGGGTTCAAACGGTTGTCCTTGGCAAACTGGGCAAACACCCCGTTCAGGTGTTTGATATAATTGACGTCTTCCAAACCTAGATGCGGTTATGAACCTTGTTTTGTTCTAGCACTTCCATGATTTCGTGGTATTCGTAGTAGAGCACCCCTCCAATTTTTGTATAGGGCAGTGTCCCGTTAATCCTGAGATTCTGAAGCGTACCTGGAGATATGCCCAAAAGCTCCCGGACCTCATTTGATTTAAGCCATTTTTTGCCCTGTTGTCCATTTTGATCTTTCAATAATGCTTTGATGTCCTCCAAGAGTTCCACTTTGAACTCCATGAGATCTTCGGTGGTAATGATGGTAGCTCCCATGTGTTTTTGTTTTAAAAGGAAGGGCCACTGCATGATATTTAGGTCATTTGGTGGCCCATCCACTGATTTGACTTTCAGGGCAAAACTGAAAAAGCTTTTTGGAAAAACTTCCCAAGTTGGTACCAACTTGGGAACGATTTTTATTTCATAAAATATGGTGCCATTTGTTTTCGAATGGACTTTGGGAGCTCAAAAAACTTCGTGAAAATTGGAAAAATGGAAAGCCAGAACCTCCGAATACCAAAATTCCCAAGTTGGTACCAACTTGGGAAAAACAAAGGCTCATTCATCCAGGGATTCCATGCGTTGTTGGAGCATTTCAATAAGTTTGTCCAAGAACCGGGTCCTACTTCCCTTTCGGGACCGGATATCAATAAAGGTATGGTAGTAGTTACCAAGGTCCACATTGTAAAAATGTTCAAAATGCGAGGCCATCTCCTTGATATCCGTGGTACCACTATTGATGCATTTGCTGGATTGAAGTGCATATAAAAGTTCGATCAAATCGGTCTTATTGCCGGTCCAGAACAGTTTTGAAGGTTTTTCCATAGTCATGGTCTTTTGGGGTTCTAAATTGTTTTGAAGGTCATCCACCTCTTTTCGCAGGTATACGATGAGCATGTCATAGGCCATGATCGTAGCCACGGTACCATCCTGACAGGTGGAGAATTGGTCATCGATCAAAAAGTGGAAGGATTCAAGGGGTAGCCTAAGGTCTCGGTTCCCCCGGACAAAATATTGTTCATCCAGGGACATGGCTCCACGACGGTAATAGTTATAGAATTCCAGATTGTCATTGAAAAAGGTTTGGAACTTATCGATCTGGTGCTGAAGGTATTTGATCTGCGCTGCATTGATTCCCCTTGGCCGCTTGCTCTCGATATTGAACAATTTGACATAATAGATCAGCTTACTAAAGATTTGGGGCTTGACGTGTTTGAAGAAGTAGATTTCGTCCGCTTGGCTCTCAAAGGTCTTGCCGGTAATCTGTTTTTGGAGTTTACGGATACTTTTCTCCACGAGAACGATACCCTTTTCTGCTTTGAAAAGGATATCCCCGTTCCCGCTTTCCAAGGCATCCAATTGGCCTTCAAATTCCGATAGCAGCTTTTGGTATTTCATGACGATATCCCATTAATGCTGGCCTTCCATGATTCCGAGCAATTCCAAAATGAAATTGTCATTGGTCTGGAGATAGGCATATTTTTTCTCTACCGTTGCACCGAGTTTCCGTTTCTCAAAGGCTGCGGTCAACCCAAAATCGATTTTGGGAATGCCCAATCCAATGGCGCGTTCAATGGTCCGGTAGAGCAACTGTCGATAAATGGCAAATTCTTCCAGATCCTCATAATCCATACCTACAAAAGCAGGGACATAGACCTGGTTCAAATTGGTATAGCAGAACATTACACCCACTATCTTTTCAGGTTTATCCAATGAACAAAGGACAATAAACTCCCACAAATGGTTTTCGTTCATCTTTACAAACAGGGAGTCCGGAAAGGAAAAGGTATTGAGGCCCAAATTTCTGGACTGTACTTCCCCAAATAAGGATTTGACCTGTTCAATTTGATTTGTTGACAGTGATGGGAGAACAACTGTCTTTGCCTTATCGAGATAGGGTTGGACGTCCTTTCGAAAATGTCTTCTGTTTCTGGAGGACAATCTTTGCAAATAATCTTCCATGGAATCCACCTCGTTCAAGACAACATAACAGGCGTTGGGCATCTGCACCCTCAAAAATCCCTGACCGTAAAGCGGTTCGTTCCATGACGTATGTTCACCAAAGTCCCGTAACACGATTATCTTGGCCCCTAACTGAAGTTCCAGTTTTTCCAAGGTTTCCAATAGCTTATCCCTTGCCTCCATGCCCAACCTATGTGATGCATTCCAATACAAGTGATCTCCTTCCGTGAACAAACAACCGAGGGACAGGACCATGGATGACAAATGGTAGGGATCGGTTTTCCTTTCCTCCTCAATGGCAGCAGAAATTTGTGCTTGTGCCAACATATCATCCTTCCAAAGGGAAAGAGTCACAAAAGTCATCAATACGGGTATCCCATCAGTATCCTTTATGACCACATATCGGAACAACCAATTATGTTCTTTCCCAGGATTACCCTGGAACACTTCCTCCAAAAACTTCAGGGCATCCCAATCATAGACCCCTTGCCCACCTAAACTTTGGTTCCATTCTTCCTTTTCAACTTGATCAATGGTATCGAATACTTCAACAGTAAGTTCAGAGGATACTTTCGGGCCACTTAGGGTCTTTGGTTCCATTTTAAAGGCGTGGAATACCCTTTGGGCATCGGTCTGGGTATCTTCCAATGCCTTTGGAAAATGATATTCCATGGCTTCCACCAATGCTTTGATTTCCTTTTTTTGGTTATGCCTAGAAATCGTAATCCTTACACCTGTATTCTTTACAGGTACCGCAGGAAAGATACCGAGATTGACAAAGAAACCCTCCCCCATCAAACGGTTCACAAAATTGTACCCGGTTTTGGGCATACCGGTCCCGATATAGAACACCGGGGATTCATTCCGATCGATCAAGGGAAGTTCCGTTATCGATAGGCAATCATTGAAATAATCTATGCGTTCCCTCAATTCTTTTTGTAGTCCATAAATCTCCGGGGATAGATGGATTTTTGCGGAGGCCATGGCGGCGGCCACCGAGGCCGGTTCCAATTGCGCTGAGAAGGTCAAGGGTCCACCAAAGGTCTTGATCTTATCGTACATCGAAGCATTGGAACAGGCCAGAACAGCTCCACTGGCCCCGAAGGTCTTGCTCAATGTCCCGAACAGCAATACATTCTCGTGCAATTCTCCCAACTGGTCCAACACATATCCGGTACCATTCCTTCCCACCCAACTCATACCATGTACGTCATCAAAATAAAAATGTAACTGTGGATATTTCTTTGCCAACCCCATCAGTTCTTTGACTGGGGCATAGTCCCCATACATGGAATAAATGCCATCGGCCATATACCAAATCCTACCTTTGGAATGCTGGTATTTTTTGATCTTATCCTCCAACATCTCCAATTGGTTATGTCGTATCATCTCGATGGGCACACTCCGAGTCTTTAGCATTTTGGCCGCATTCTGTACACTCCAATGGACCTGATGGTCCAGAATGATTACGTCTTCATCGTCCACTGCACTGGGGATGACCCCTAAGTGCCCAAGGGTACTGTTTTTGGTAATGACAATGGGATAGCCATACATTTCGGAAATCGAGTTTTCCAATTCCTCATATAACGGATTGGAAATATAGGATTTGGATAAGGGAAATTGTGTCCCATATCTATCAATGGCCTCCTTGGCGGCCCTTTTTAATCTGGGATCCTGTTCCAATCCCAAGTAACCCGTAGTACCAAAGTGGTACAGTTCCTTCCCCTCTACCTCAATGGTCCTGCCCGAAAAGGATGCTCCCCCTGCATATAGGTGTAATACCCCGGCGTTCTTGGCATCGGTAAATACCTCATGTACGGTGTTCAAAAAATTGTGGTGTTTGATCTTTGCCATTTTGTTTGATTTAAATTGTACTAAAAAGTAATGGCATTTGTAAGATTAGATGCTATGTACTATTGATATACTCCGTTTCAATCAAGCATTATTCCGTTTAAGTCAAGTCAAATACCTTTATTTAAGGGTAATGAATTCAATGACCGAATCGAGTTCCATTAATTTTGTAAATTCGAGGTTTTACCAGTTTTCACCACATGAAAAAATCACATGAAAACAAATACGCCATTTATTTGATGACCGATGAGTTGCTGCACATCATATACAAAAAAGACCATTCTATCGACCTAAAAGCAGCGCAACTTATCGTTAGGGACCGGATGATGCTCCAAAATGGCCGGGAAATGCCCGTGCTCTGTGATATTCGTGAAGTAAGAAGGGTCAATAAACCGGCCCGGGACTATTTGGCCTTGGAGGGTTCACAATGGGTTAAGGCCTTGGCCTTCTTGATCGATCCCCCAGTAACCGATGTGATCAGCTCCATTTATCTATGGACCCATGCCCAGTCGGTCCCCACCCGTTCCTTTGTAAAAAAATCAGAGGCCTTGGCCTTTCTAAAATCCATAAAATGAACGATGCTTTTATACATATAATGAGACTCCAGCATTAACTACAAAACCTGACAACCATGCCGAACAATGACGATTTTAGGGTAAAGCGCATCCAACGGATGCTTCTAGAAATGGCCCGTGGCAATTTCTTCTACAGCTTGGAACCCACCCATAAAAATGATAATGTCGCATCCTTGGTCGTAATGCTCAATATGGTCAATGAGGAGATCAGGGCCTCCTTTATACATCAAGGGTTTGCCAACGCACACAACACCCCACAATGCATCATCCAACTTTCCTTTCTGATGGATACCTATGGTACTATAGAAATGGTCACCAACAGTACCTGCTCGCTATTATCAGCACTGCCAAAAGAGATTATTGGAAAACCAATTACCGATTTTATGACCGAGGGTTCCCAAAAGTTATGGGCAAAGAAGATGGTCAAACATTTGAAAAGGGAACGTTCTGAAACTGTCCTGTTCTTGGAGTTCATTACCAAAGATGGGCTCTTGTTGGGCAAGGATTGCCATATATCCGTATTCCAATCCTTGGACGGGAGTGGGCAGAAAATATTATTGGACACGGTCTTCTTCTCCAAGGGAGAGCCCTTTGGGACGGAGTTGCCCAAAAAGACACTCAAAGTGACCAAGGGCATAAAAGAGCCCAAAGTCACGTTGACCCCTGATGATATTGAAATGATCCGGGATGTCCATGATATGATCATCAACAACTTGGACAAGGATCTGCCCTTACTAAAAGATCTTGCCCTACAAATGGGCACCAACGAATACAAATTGAAGTATGGGTTCAAACAAATCTATGGCACTACCATATTTCGGTTCCTGACCCATGAACGTTTAAGAAAGACGAAGACCTTGATCCAGCACAGCAACTTATCCTTGAAAGAAATCGCCCATTTGACGGGCTTCAAGAGTGCGGCCCATTTCTCCAGGGCATTTAGGGACAAGTATGGCAAATCACCCAGTGATTTGAGGGGGTAACACCCTCAAAATGGGCAAATTACTCCGTTTGCGTCAAGGAATGCTCCGTTTCAAGTAAATCCGACTCCCGAACTTTGTCATATCAATCCAAAAGTTATGTCAAACCGAGGAATATACCCGAAGCTCATAACCCTGTTCAGCCTTTTGTTGACTGTGCTGTTCGTGTATACGGCTGCCAGCAAATTGATGCACTTGGATACTTTCCAAACAAGGTTGGAGCGGATGCCTTTCATTTCAGGTTACGCCTATTTAATTTCATGGATCATGCCTTTTCTTGAATTGGTAATCTCAGGTCTACTTTGGTTCCCGAAATACCGAAAAGTGGCCTTATATGGTAGCCTGGTCCTTTTAGGAGTTTTCACAATCTATATCCTCGTTGTCCTAAAATTCAGCGACTCCATTCCTTGTACTTGTGGTGGAATCATTTCAACCTTGGGATGGAGGGACCATATACTATTCAATACTGCTTTTATGCTCATGAGTTTGTTAGGAATCATTTGGTCAAATAAACACTACAATATACAAGCACATCAAAATACTACGTAGGGAAAGGGGAAGCCGAAAACCTAGAAAAGAGTAGGCATTCAAGAATTAATATGAAGTATTATGAAATCTAAATTTTTAAAACTTGTTTTACCGGCCTTCGCCATTTTGTTGGCGGTTGGCCTTGCCTTTGCCACTGATGAAAAACCAGTTGTGCAACAAGCCCATTATTTACATCCAATCAATGGTTGGCAAACTGTCAACGTTGAAGATGCATGTTTTACTGGAAGCAATATGGCTTGTAAGTATGACATTTACCAGTTGTATGCTGAGGAATCAGAGTCCAGTCAAGCGCTTTACAAAAATTAAGTAATTGATATTTGTCCATTTTAAAAAAAGGTGCCTTTTAAACAGGCACCTTTTTGACTAATTCAAACAACTTCCATGAAATAAAGTCTCTATATCCATGAAATATTTTCAATACCCCTAAAGCGCTCCATTAATTTTTTTCAAGCACAATTTCCAATGGCCAATAGCCGTCATATTTCGCTTCCTTTTTAAACCCAACTCGATATCTGCTTTCAAATCCAACAGTAGTTGGATGAAAATCCCCTTTGAATAGTCCGATTGGGATGTAAACTTTTCATTTGCATTGAATCCCGTATTCTTTTTTCCCAATTGACCGACCACCCCATCTATATACGTCATCTGAAGCTCTTGCCTCCTTCGGTCCACATGGGCAATATCCTCATGGATTTCCTTGAAAAGGCCTGATTGCAACCTAATCAGAAACTCCTCGACCAATCCTTCTTGACCCATACGGATTTCCATATGCTCCATTCGTTTTAACCTATTGGCAATGATTAAATCCATGACCAAGTACTGCTGGTACCGGAGTACCTCATCAGAATGGGTCGTGTACTTCAAACCATTAAAAAATACTGGATGGATCAACCATTCCGGAGTATCAAAAGCATTGGTCAATAGAAAATCCAATCCTTCCAACTGGTCCTCCCAAGGAATGGGCACATAGGGTTCTCCGAGCTGTTGCATGGATTGGTACTGAACCTCATACCCTCCGATAAGTGTCATAACCTGTTTCATATGATTGCTCCACAACTCAACCGTTCTTTGGTAAAGCCTCAACAACCTTGCATTATCGGTTTGGTCTTCTGTCGCCTTGGGTATGAGTGCAATGACCCGTTTCATATTGTTCAAGGCCATTGCTGTACTGCGAACTGGATTATTGGTCTCCACTACTTCATTGGTAAATGAAGGTCCCAAATCCTCCAATTGATTAACATTGAACCGATACCAAGGGATTGCATCCTGCCACAGAATCATCTGTTCCAACTCAGCTTGCCTCAATGCCTTTGATTCCTCTACTGGAAACTCTGTATAGGCCCATTTGATATTATATATATCCGTCGGACCCACACCTTGTATCAACAGGGATGGGGGTATGCTGTCTTCAGGCTGTGGGAGATTATTGGCCCTTGTATAGTTCATCACACTTGGGGTATGCCCCATGGTCCGCAACCAAAGACTGTCATTCATCTTGTCCCAAGGATAGGCACCCTCCCCAAAATTACCATCCAACATTCCGAAGATATGTCCTGCTTCATGGGAAGCAATCTGTTGGTACAAAGCCCCTACAAGATCATCGGGGAAAGGAAAGCGTTGTGCCCGTTTATCCAATGGAGCGGCCCGTACAAAGTACTTTTCAGATACGGTCTGCACCGAAGCACCCATAAAGATGTCCCCACGTAAAATCTCCCCTGAACGCTCATCAACAATATACCCAATCGCAGCTCCAAAATCCTCATCTTCCATTCCTCTTGTATATTTCTTCTGGGACCAATACACTATATTGGAATGGATACTATGGGCCTGCCATTCGTCCAAGCTATCCATCTCCTTGACCACCAAAGCATCCTTAAAACCTGCAGATTCAAAAGCGGGTAACCACTCCTCTATCCCTGCCTTGATATAGGGTCGCCATTTCTTAGGCACCTCTGATGAAATCAAAAAACCAATGGGCTTTACGGGAACACTTATCTTCTGGTTCTTGAATTTCTTTTTAAGGTTCCAACGAAGGATATTGGCTGGCCGATTCTTCAATCCAAAATGGAAGCCCCCGTCCTGCTGCTCATTAAAAAAACCCATCCGATAATCGAACCGTCTTCCCTCCATAGGTTTTCCCAAAGCGCAAAAGCCATAGAACAAGGGAACCGAAACCTTGGATTTTGACTTTACCATCCCCCTTAAGACCTTGAAGAGGACTTCATCATCACCATTTTTCGAATCCAGAACCAACGACATGTGGGATATGGCATTTCCTATGGAAACCCCAAAAGCTTGAGGCCATTCGATATCCTGTTGCAATATGACATCCGTAATATTGACACAAAACCAATCAGCTTCCCCACAGGACTTCTCCAAGGGCAGAATGGCTAAGACATTCTCCTTTAGTGGAAGTCGGTCAACAATGGGAAGGTTTATTCCTGCCGAAGATGAAATGCGCTGTTGTTTCAAGAGCATTTTGTCCTTGTGCAATGACCAGACCACCTGCATATAACTGCGTCTCATGATATCATAGCATACAAACAACATGGGTTGGTCCAATACTTCAGTTGGAATGTTAAGGTACAGTTGATCACCCTCCATAAAAGCATTCAAAAAAGAAGTCTTGTTTCCAATGACATTGATTGGTTCATACTTCGGCATATCCGATACGGTGGCAAAAGATTTTGCCGACAGATGCAGGGATAGCAATATAAATAGCAAGAAATTCCTCATAGTTCTCTATTGATTCAAATTCGAAAAGTGTTTTTTATAAGAAACTAATAGCCTGGATTTTGAGGTGTAAGGTTCGGGTTTGTATCCAGTTCAGTTTCCGGAATGGGAAGTAAAACATCGGTAGACCTCCAATTGTCCTTTTTGGCGCCCATTACTTCATTTGCTCTTCCCGTCCGCTTTAGATCAAACCATCGGTGCCCTTGTTCCGTAAAGAGTTCGACCCTTCGCTCCTGCAGTATAGCCTCCAAAAGTTCACTTTGTGTATTTGCAACTATGTCCTGTAAACCAGCACGGTTTCTAATGGAATTAAGATCGGTCCGTGCGCCAACATTATTCTCCAAATGCACCCTGGCCTCTGCCCGGATCAAGTATTGTTCCGAGCAACGAAACAGAATGGAATATTCCACGGAAGTGGTTTCATTGGCATCGGCCCTATACTTGTTGGCATAATGCAATGTGATGGTTTCATTCGCATCGGACACACTTCCAACCCATTGATCCAGTCTTAAATCCCCAACCTCAAAAGAATCCAATAAGTCATCCGTCAAAGCATACGTTTGGCCAGGAACCGATGGAATGATCAACTGAGTAGCTTCATAAGTATTTCTGCCCTCCACTGGCTTGAGTTGCCAAATGGTTTCAGGGGAATCCTTCAGGAAAACTTGGTCCAGACCAGTCTCCAAGGGGAAAGTAGCGATAAGTTCCGTGGCCATTTCCTCCGCCATCTCCCAATTTTCAACATACAGGTACATTCGGGATAATAGAGCCATGGCCGCATGTCGATTCGGCACTACCCTTTCATTGGAGGAAGGCTCAAAACCATCCAATAATATAATGGCCTCCTCAAGGTCGCCTATGATCCTGCTGTATACCTCCGCTTCGGGGATGCGCGATACCTTATTATTCTCCAAATAATCAGTGTCCGCAATAAAAGGGACATCCCCATAAAGCAAAACCAATAAACTATGGAAATAGGCCCGAACAAACAAGGCCTGTCCCTTGGCGCTGTTTTTTTCCGCTGTAGTCAGATCGGATGATTTTTCAACACCTTCAATAATGGCATTGACACTGTATATCACATTATATGCCTGTCTCCACCACGCAAGAACGACGTCATTTTCTGCCATCAGGTTATGATTGTACATTTGGAGGTAATCGGCACTGAACCCATAATAATCCAACTCATCGCCATAGATGCCCATTGCAGGTGTCAAGCCTGTTATTCCAGATACCAAACCCTGTTCCTCCCTCATGCTATAATAAAGGTTGGCCAAAGCGGACTCCACCGTAGCGGGGTCTCTAAAAACTGTCTCCGAAATCAAAGTGTTCCTCGGCGGGTCCACCTCCAAAAAATCCGAACAAGCCGACACTAACAATCCAAACCAAAGAAGGACCAAGTTGAAGAAAACGGATTTAAGGTGTAAACCGGAACCCATTGCATTCATTTGATTATCTGTATATTTTCTAAAGATTTTCATACTGCTTTTTTTACATTAAAAACTTACTTGAAGGCCTAGTGAAATCTGTCTTAAAGGAGGAAGTCGAAGCCCAGAAGGCTGTTCTGGATCAGGGCCATTGTAGCCCGTGATGGTCCAAAGGTTTTGGCCTTGTACGTAGACATTGACATCCAGGTCATCCTTTAAGGAAGGGACATTGTAGTTTAAGTAAATATTTCTTAAACGGATAAAGGAAGCATCCGATACAGCTGCATTGCTTTCCTTTTGGAATCCGTCCAATCCTCCGGTAGGTGCCAAACCACTGAATGCTCTTTGAACGGACACCATATCACCTGGATTTTGCCAACGATCAAGTAGTGCCACCGGTCCATTTTCTTTAAAACCAGGAGTGGCTCTAAATCGTGTGGTATTGAATGCCCTTTGCTTTTTGAATTGAAAAAAAGCATCCAATGTAAAGTTTCCAAGGCGAAGTGTATTTCCCAAACCACCATAAAACTTTGGGGCAAGGTCTTCAATCCATTGACGGTCCTCAGTGCTGCTAATTGCCCTATCCCCATTATAATCTTCAAACTGATATAAACCAGTTTCCGAATCAACACCCATGGCGTGGTACAACTTAACGATGGTCAAGGGTTCCCCTACGATGTATTGGTTTACAAATGTGGATGATTCCAGACCATCAAATGCCACCAACCTATTTTTAGGGATGGTCAGGTTAAAGGTCGTGGACCAGCTTACCGTCGAGGATTGAATGTTAATGGTTCGAAGATCTACTTCAAGGCCTGAATTCTCAACAAGGGCATCAAAATTTCCTGTCAGTTCAGTAAACCCTGTTGTAGCAGCTAAGGGAATGCCGACCAATTGGTTGGAAGAACGGTTTCGGTACCATGCCGTATTCAGTAAAAGTCGGTCATTGAAGAACCCCAATTCCAAGGCAGTTTCCAATTTTTTGTTTTCCTCCCAACCGAACTGTGGATTAAAAATCCCGGTCGGTTCCAATGCAATGACCCCATCATAATCATTACCTGATACCGAGTAGGTATCCAAATATTGGTAGTCCCCAATATTATCACTTCCCGTTGTTCCATAACTGGCGCGCAGTTTGCCATAACTCAATATCGAGTGTTCCCCAAATATGTTTTCTTCCGAAAAGATCCAGGCCACACCCAAGGCACCAAAGTTTCCAAACTGTTTACCTGGCCCAAAACGGGAGGATCCATCCCTACGGCCTGTTAGGTTGAGGATATAGCGATCCAACACCTTTAGATTGATACGGCCAAACACAGCATTGTACCTATATTCGGAATCCAAATCAGTGATGACCTCCAAAGTTCTGGCCGCTGCCAAGTTTTGTATCAATTCATTACTTGGAAAACCCAATCCCCGTATGACCTCTTGATCCGAAGTTTCCCATTGAAAGGTGGCTCCCATGAGCATATCCAAAGAAAAGGCCCCCAACCCTTTTTTCCACTGCAACTGTGGCTCCACGATCCAGGACTGCCTTTTAGATCCATTGGTGATCAGATTCGAATAGCTTTGGGATGTATAGCCCAAACTTGGGTTCCGTGCAGAACTTGGCATGGTCCGGTAGCTATCCAATCGGTAGTCGGTAAATCCCATACTGGACCGGAATACAAGGTCTTTCAGAATGGAATAGGAAACAACAGCATTGGCAATCATAGTATTGGATCTGGCCACATAATTTTCCTCCAGGGCAGCAATAGGATTATCCCATGTATTGTTCTCCCAATTGATGTTCCCTTCATCGTCATATAGTGCTGGGGCATTGGGCTCCAAGGAATAGGCCTTGGAGGTGAAGTCCGAACCCGGCAACTTGTTTTTCTCATTGGAATAGCCCATCGACAGATTCACCTTGAACTTGCCATTCTCTGAACTATGATCCAACTGGCTCCGAAGGGTACCTCTTTTATAATTGGAATCCCCTGGGAAAACAGTGGTTTCCTTCTGATAGGCCCCACTGATCAAAAAATGGGTGTTCTGGCTCCCGCCGGAAATGGATAGCTGGGCATTGTTCCGATAGGCCGTTCCACCGATCAGTTCATCTTGCCAATCGGTATATCTACTATTGTCCCATGATTTTATATCTGGCCAAATATAATCCAAGGCCGGGTTGTCCAAAAATGAACCATACCCATCATTTATGACCCCCTCTCGTCTGACTTCAAGATATTGTTGGGTATTCATCAGTTCCAAAAAGTGGGACACTTTACCAAGGGTAGTACTCATGTGGGCATCGAATTTGGTATTCCCTTCTTTTCCTTTTTTGGTAGTTATCAGGACCACTCCATTGGCACCGCGTGACCCATAAATGGCGGTGGCATCGGCATCCTTTAGCACCTCTATACTCTCTATATCACTGGGATTGATAGCATTCAAAGGACTGACATTGGCACCCAATATTTCATTGGAGACCCTTAATGCACCAAGGGACTGGGAACCAAAGGGCACACCATCCACAATAAACAATGGATCGGACACCCCAGAAAGAAAGTTCCGACCTCGCACTTCTACCGTAAATCCGCCACCTGGCACCCCTGTGGACTGAACGATGTTCACCCCGGACATGTGCCCTTGCATGGCTGCCAAGGGATTCGCCACTGGTTGCTTGTCAATTACACTTGCTTTGATTGTGGCAATACTTCCGGTCCGCTCTTTCTCAGAAACCGTATAGTAACCCGCATTGAGTACCACTTCTCCCAAGGCAGTCACATCCTCTTCCATTTGGACAATCATTTCACCCCTTCCTGACACAGGAACGGATAATGTTTTAAATCCCACCATGGAGAACAATAGGACATCGGTCGGACTAGCTTGAATACTAAAAGAGCCATTCATATTGGTGATGGCCCCAACATTCTTGGACTCCACCACAAGGTTCACCCCGGCCAGGGGGTTCCCCGAAGTATCGGTCACAATGCCGGAAACGGTGGCCTGTAGTGGTTCCAAGACAGTGCCCGCCTGCACAGTAAATAAAAAAAAGGGCATTAAAAAGACATAGAAGAGCATCGACAGGATTCCCCTGCGCATGCATAGTATTGAATGTTGCATAAATTGAGTTCGTTTGATTACTTTGTTAGTTATTCTCCACACCGCCATAGAACTCACCAAAAAATGGTAACTTCCAGAAGGACATTTAGGTTCAGACAAAGGCCACCCTGTCCAAGCAACAAAGGCTCTTGGAAATAGGATTCCTTAACCAAAAATGACTAAGATTTCGTGCTGGGTCGGTTACCCAAAAAGTGTAGTCGTTAGTTGTGGGACTAAAGGATATCGTGAACCGAAAAATCAGTGTAACGGGTATCCCACAACCCTAGTCTTGCGATTATACAGGGTTCTTTGGCTTCTTTTTAAACAGGATATCGAACACTGAATGAGAAGTCCCAAAAACAGGACAATCACACAAAGTGAACCCTACATAAAAAAGTTGCCAAATGTTTCCCATAACCCAAATAGTTGAGCGATGCCCCGAAAGGACCAAAGAAACCAAACGCTAAGAAAAAAGCTGAAGAAAAACCAATTACCAAAAAAAGGCGCGGAACTCAACTTACCATAGTAGAGGTACTGGTATACCTTGCAGATGATAAGAAAGCCCACGCCCCGGGTCGTGAGCAATCTACTTATCCTCTCATCTGCATAAAATTACCAGTTTTCTACTATGAGATTCTAAGCGAAAGCTTCAAATATTGTCTATACGAAGAATCGCAAAAATAAATAATCAAAGCTAATATATAAAAAAATATTACACAGTCATGTATATGTGAATATTGTTTTTCAAATCGTGTCTTTCACATACTTATATATATGCAAAATGATAATAGAAATAATAATGTCGCATATCGACTTCCATGTGATTGAAAGCTTACGAGAACTGAGGGTAAAGTCAAAACCATATATAGATCAAGTAGAATTGGCACAACGCATAGGAGTTTCTGAGGGTTACGTTGGACAAATAGAAAACCCGAAGAGCAGAGCTAAATACAATATGAGAATGATGGCAAGGGCTGCAAAAGCATTAAATTTAAAATCATATCAAGATATTTTTCCTCAGGAGATTTTAAAAGACGATTTGGTAAGAATCAGATTGAAATTACTAAAACCTGACACCAAAAAACATGAAGTTGATAAAAACGGTAATGTAAAAAAGCGGTTTGAAGTACTTTCAATCAAAACGTTGAACAATGATGAACTTCTTCAATGGGACAACGGCGAAATAGAATATTTGACTATAATTGAAGAATAAACTTATTCCCTTATTCCCTTTTCCCCTTTTTATATTCTTGCGGAATCCCACACTTATCTTTATTAGAAAATTCTTACATTTAATTTCTAGCTCCCCATTGAACTTAATTTGAAAAATCATCAGCAATGGTAACCGTGGGAATCAATAGAGTACCTACGGCACAAAGTGCCAAATTCTATCCCAAATAAACAATTTGTGTCAAACTTAAAAAATGAATCACAACAATCTACAAGATGGTGCTTATGGATTACTGGTTGAAACAGTTGACATCTTAAATAGCAATAACGTTAAGTATATAATAGTTGGAGGCTGGAGCCCATTACTGCTAAATAGTAAGCCAATAACCCATCCTGGCACAAAAGACATCGACATATTATTCGAATATGGTTATAGAAAAAAAGAATTAGGCGATATAATATTAAAGTTTATTAATTCTGGATTTTTACTCTCTGCAAAACATGATTTCCAATTATTCAAAGAAATAACCGTCCAAGGGAAAAAATTCATATATAATATTGATTTACTTCATCCTATTGAAACACAAAAACCAAATGAGATTTATGTTGATCATATAGATCTGGGAATTCCCTCCGATAAATATCAAAGTAACACCTTTAAATTGAAGTCAATTGCCTTGCCAAGTTCACAAGCATTATTTGACAACAAACTATCAACTCCCTATAAAATCAAATCAATTAACGGACATGTAACCGTCAATTTAATGGACGAAATAGGTACTCTTATAACAAAATCACAAAGCCTGAAAATAGCCAAAAGATTTAGAGATTCATTGGACATCTACCTAGCAATAACACAAAACAGGGATGAAAAGTTTTATTATACTTTAAAAAAATTAAAAGATAAAGTCCCGGATACATTTAACACTCTTTATGGTATTAAGGAATTCTATGATACCGGGAACATGTATTTTAACATACAACATTATCTTCCTAATCTTGACATGTCTGTTTATTCGGAAAAAATGGAGTTTTTTTTTGAGAAATCAAGCTTGAACAAGAAAGCCAAGCATTAAAAACAGTTGCACTCAACTATATAATCCATAAAGGCTTTGTTTGGAAGTATGAGTTTGATATGATATTAAAGATAAGTACGATAGCTAACAAACCAAAAGCTATGAAAAGAAGTCAGAATCCAGATTGGTATAAATTGACCAAACTTTTAAAAAAGGAAGGTCTAATAAACACCGGCTTGACTATACCGTATATTTTTGGCGCCTATGAATTACTTGGCAACCCTTTTGAAGACATTATCGATTTACTTGAGGAAATACTCAAAAATCGCATTGACAAATATCCTGTCATTCAAAAGTGTACAGCTATTCATCAACACGTGGTCGCAGTGGAAGAAAGAAACCAATATCATAAATCCTATTTAAAAGATGTTAAATTGCTAAATGCAAAAAATGAAATTGGTCTAATAATCAGTTCCAATACAAATCTTGGACAGACTTCTGAATTGATATATAAAAATCTAAACAGACTTTATAAAAAACCAATAGACGACAAAACGTATTCATGGCATCATAAAAAACAAGAATGGAGGCCTTTTAATAAGGAGGAAGTAAGATTGATAATGAGCATAAATTAAAATCCTCCTCGAAAAGTACCAGCCTTACTCTTGATTTAAAAAATATATGTTGCCAACTTAATCTTCCAAACTGTTAGAAACAGAAACCTAAGCAATGAAGATACTTATTAACGACTTTAAATCTTCAGAGGAAACCTATAAGAACATTTTTGGTAATTATGGTTATGAAGAAAATGAACTAATCTTTTTCAATTCATTAGATAGTACCAAGTCTTTCTTTATAGAACACTTGGAAAAGAAAAAACTTCATATCGATGCGCTGATCACCAATGAATCATCCTCTGAAATAGTGGACAGCTTAAAGGCTTCAAAAATATTGAACTTCAGGAACCAGTTTGACACTTCCTACTCAAATGGCAATTTTAGAATAAGTTCCATTCCTGTAATTCTATATACGGACATAGAAGTCAATGGAACAATCGCTCCAGATAATTGGCAAGCCATTTTAAAAAAGAATAAAGAGGGACAGCACGACGGCTTCATGAACGCATTCGAATCCACCATTAAAACTTGGAGAAAACAGCTAATTCAAGACTTAGATAATTTGAAAATTCTAAACAGGAATCTTCAACACTTTCATGAAACCAATTTCTATAAAAATTATTACAAAAATCAAATTGGCAATAATTCTGAAAGCTACTTTTTACTTAAAACCAGAATAGTTTCACAAGAATTTGTAAAACTTCCAGCCCCACTAATTTATGATTGGCTAATTATTGGGAGAAAGGAAATTGAAAATACTATCATGGCGTTTAATTCCACCTACAATCATCATGTTAAATATGATAGAAAAAATAATGAGCGAACTATTTTACACGATTTTTTCAACAACAACAAAATGATCTTACTAAGGGACGCTTATATAGATTTAGAATATGAAAAAAACTTATTTGATTTAAATGGAAAGACAAATGAAGAATGCGACTATATTTTAAAAACAGAGTTTCCTGAATTTCTAAAAACAACTTTTTTTGAGGTTAAAAAAGAAGATGTTACATTTTATGTGAAAAAAAAGACAAAAAGACCCCAATTAAGCAGCAATTATTTATCCCATCTAGAACAGGTATGGAGATATAAGGATTACTCTGAAAATGTAATCAACGATTCGGAACTGAAAGAGAAATTGGGATATAAAACTCAAAACTTTGAACACATATTACTGGCTGGGAGAAAAGAAGAAAAACTCGAAATGAAGGAAAAATTCTCCAATGACCTCGATAGGATGTTTAACGGAGTGGAGGTAATAACCTATGAAGAACTGGAAGAGTTGAACATTGACTATTATGACAAATTCAATAGGCTAAGTATTGAAATTAGCTAGTGTAACTAGTCACTAATTTCAGTTTTTCCTCGAAAAACTTACAATAGCCGTCTCACGACTGAAGAAATAAAATTTAAAATAAACCAATGAAACTCGCACTTGTCAACGGAATCAAAACAGAAGCCACTGAAGGGGTCAGGGGGACATGCCAAGGTTGTGGATCGGAGGTGATCTCCAAATGTGGCCCTATCAAGATCAACCATTGGGCCCACAAGGGAATACGGAACTGTGACCCATGGTGGGAAAATGAAACGGAATGGCACCGGGCATGGAAAAACAACTTTCCCATCGAATGGCAGGAGACCCCCATGATGGATGATTGCACCAATGAAAGACACATCGCAGACATTCGTACAGGCCATGGGCTGGTGATCGAGTTTCAACATTCCCATATCCATTCGGAAGAACGGACTTCACGGGAGAACTTTTATAAGAACATGGTATGGGTGGTAGATGGCAGACGCCTGAAAAGGGACTTTTCCAGGTTCCAACAAAGTCAAAAACGTTTTTTATACTTCAAGGACGCTCGATTGAAAGGGTACTTCTTGGTGGATTCCCCCAAGGAAACCTTTCCAGTGCAGTGGCTCGACAGTACTGTCCCAGTTATTTTTGATTTCAGGGGAAGCCCCGAAGAATCCGAGTCCATTACCTCTCATGACAACACCCTATGGTGCCTGCTCCCAAAAAAAGCGGACAAATATGCCGTGATAATGGCCATTTCCAGTGAAAACTTTATTACTACTTCACAATGCCAAAAAGAGCTAATGGCCACTGATGAGCTAATCCGATTCTTTTCGGATCTTCTCAAACCAAGACAACGTCCCATGAATAGACCTACGAAGAACTCCCTATTCGAAATAAGGGGAGGAAAATTGAAAAGGAAACAGCGATTCAGATAACCATTAATACCCATACCGATGACAGAGGACGAACATTGCCGGGAAGCCAAAAAATGTCTGGCAAATTTGGTTCAGATGATAAAGCACTATGATGGTGGAGACAAATTCATAACCTACGGCAACCTCGCCCGGAACATCGATTACCCCCAACCCTATAAGGGCAGCTTATTTGGCAAGCGGATCGGGAAGACATTGGGCACGATGGGCCATTTACTCGACACTATCACCGCACCTTCTTGGGAGGACCGCATCCCTTATATTCAGGCCATGGTGGTCGCCCAGAACACCAAACTGCCCAGTGATGGGCTAAAGGAGTTCATCGTTGACTATCCGAATTTATCGACTGAAAAAAAGAAAGACCTGCTGTACCTGGAATACCAAGAAATTTTTAGGTTCGGTGACCGGTGGGATTTCATTCTGGAACAGTTGGGCATTGGCAACCCCTCACCAAACAGACTTACTGGAAAAGGAGGGCTCTACAATCCCTATGGCAGTGAAGGTTCCCCGGAACACAGAAACCTGGTCCAATATATTTCCGAACATCCGGAGAAGGTAGGTTTTGACCCTGCAATAATCGGGTTCAAGGAATTTCCCTTGAAATCAAAGGATTGTGTGGATGTTTTGTTTTTAAGTGGCACCCAGGTCTTAGGGGTGGAGGTCAAATCCAAAAGGTCGGGACCGGATGACCACCTCCGCGGCATTTTTCAGTGCATTAAGTATAGGGCCATCTTAAAATCCGAGGATATCCTGAACAATCTTTCCCGGCCCGTTGATTGTGTATTGGTGCACGAAGAAGACCTGAACGCTTCCTTGAAAAGAACCAAGGAGAGATTACAGGTCAGGACGATTCAAATAAAATTTAATTAGGATAGGGGCATAAAACCGTTCTTGGCGGATAGATCCATCCACAAAAAATATGCCTCGGAACCGACGAACCACCCCTATGATATTGATATGAAAAATCTTATATTTAAACTGCTGCATAACCCTAAAAATCAGCTGTGCATTGGATAAAATAAAACGACGTCCCGAAGTTGTCATGGGGAAAATGGATGTGCGCTTGGTCGTCCTATCGACCTTCATCCTGGTGATGTCGATAGAATCACTTTATTGTCCCTGGCTCAATTTCTCATGGCCCATTATCGTAATCGTTGATCTATACTTCATCTATGTCATCTTCTATGCCGCCCGGAAAAGTGATGTATATAAACCCGATGATTGGAAGCGTGGGCTAGGGATTCCAAACCGGGTGGGCGGTGTGTTCGTGTTTACCTTCCTATACCTATCCGTGATCTTTTCCTTTTCAGAGATCATACTGCACGCCAAAGGATTGGGCAACCCTACCACCGAAGAAGCATTCTATAGAAGCGTTATGGCAATCACCTCTTTCTCACATACCCCCTTTCCCTCGGAATTACCAGATTTACAAAAGTTACAAATGTTTCAATCCTTTAACGGCATACTTCTATTGACAGCTGCATTTGGCTTTTTGGTGGCCCGGATATCCACCTTTAGAGAAGAGGTTTCTTGGGAGGACTTCACCTCGTTTATGGAGAATCTCGATAAAAAGGATGTGCCGGTTAATGCCATGGCAACGTTCAAAAAACTCATGGAAGAAAATAAAAGTCAACGGGAAGAAATCAATAAGCTCCAAACTGAACTAGAAGAATTCAAAAAGAAGAATAAGTCCGGTTAATAAGCTGCTTTGGCTGCCACCCCGTCCTTTGGGTCATTGCTGACCATGGATTCCTTGACCGTTATTACTTTAGCATAACCTCTACGGATTTCGAAATGAGGATCACCGGATTCGTGTCAAGAACCTCGGCGATGTCCAGTTTGACCGAATCCCCTTTATGGACCTCTACAAAATTGCCATTGGGAATACTGATGACCGTCGTGTATTCATCCCCCTCTGCATCTATCAAGAACAGGGTCTGACCATCTTTTCCAGGCTCGATATGGGTAACGGTGAACCGGTCGCCCCCATCCTTTGGGGATGTGCAGGAGAACACCATCAACCCTACACCCACCAGCAACACTTTTTTCATCATATCCATTTTTGACAGAAGTTTTTGAAATCCATGGAATATGGGACCTTTTCCAAAACTAGGGAGTTATGGGCTTACTTGCAAGAACAATTTCGTACAGGAAAGGGATTGCTGTCGGAAACCTATTAAAATAAAGGCACTCCAATGAAATCCATTTCCTATAAACCATGGGCAGCATAACGGTAACCCTAGAAAAGAGGATATGACAATGGCATTGTGATCACTATTTTGGGGGCTCGAATATCGTACCAATATCATGGTGCACTTTCAAATAATGCTGTCCCAGTTCCAGTTCTGATATCTCCAATGCCTTGGGTAGCCCTTTTGGAATATCCGGCCTTGGGAACTGGACCTTACGGTCCTTACCATCAGCAAACACCACAAACTCCCCTTGTTTCAACCGAAAGAACACCTCGGCCCTTCGTTTGGACACTTCCTTCTCCCCTTCCGTGATCCGTCGTTCCAAGTTCAACCCTGAACTCTTACTTACACTTCGAGTCGGTATCTTGACCAACTCAAAAAAGCGTTCATAGTATCTTGCGGTATCCGGGTCGTTCACTTTTCCAAAGAACTGATAGGATAGGTTGGAAAGTATCGCCTTGCTCGCCTTCTCCCCGTACATCATATCATTTTGGATCTTGTCCTGCAGCACGTAGACACTAACGATGTCATAACTCCGCAACGTGGCTGGAATCCGATGCATGTTCAACAGCCGTAAAGTCGAAGCCTCTTCCAACAACATAAAGGAAGGTTTCCGGTTACGTTGGCTCATCTGTTTGGATATAGTATGGATGATCGTGGCGATCACAGGGGAAAGGGAAGCATCCTTTTGGGGGTTATTCACTAAGGCAATGACGGAAGGGTGGTCTTCATTATTGATATCCAAGGAAATCTCATCTGCGGAGAGTACCATAAAAATCTTCCGCGTACTGATCTTTTTAAAACCATTGGCCAAGGTGCTGAGCACTCCAGCAGTTTGCCTTTCGGACCCGATACCACTGATAAAGGCATCCGCCATGGCCCGCGAAGTGATGTTCCCTTTTAAAAATTTGATCAAGCTCTTGGTGGCCAATTGCTGAAAAACGGCCATCAGATGGGGCAGGGTACAATAGTGCGGATAATCCGTCTTCAATCTCCAAATCAATCCACTGACCAAACCCTCTGCAGCATCCTTAAAGAATCGGGAGGTGCTGTTCTCATCCGAGTCCCTATGTTCCATCAAATTCTCCAAAAGCACCCTTGACACCTCATGCACACTTTCCTCATCAGGAAGGTATCTGGGGGCAATGGGATTTACTCTATTGTAAATAGGTCCGAAAGAAACAATCTTAAAGGGTATCTGCTCCCCATTCCACAAGGGATAGGCCATTTCGGTGATCTCAAAATCCTTGTAATCGTGGATAACCCCAGAGAAATGCTCCTTTTGAAAATGCCTCAAAAAATTATAGATAACACTCTCCGTCTTTCCACTACCTGCAGAGGCCATCACCGACACTCCGCGCCGAATGTTACCCAACACCAAGGGCCTACCTTTTACCCTCATTTTCACTTCAAAAACTTTGGAGGGTTTCTTATTGTCTTTGTAGTAATCCACCAAACCATAGATGATTACATGGATAAAAAATAGCGGCAACCAAAGGGCAAATGACCCCTTAATAAAACCATCCCATCCCCAATGTAAACCATAGGCCAGGGCCAAAAGAACAATGCCCAAAAACCATAACACAAACCCATATTTGAGATACCGATTGGCCAAATAGGAAAACCCTCCTCCTATCACCAAGCAGACTACTGTTCCAATCCATTCTAAATTTTCCATGTAGCTAGTTTTTAAATACCAATAGATCCTGATTCCATCGCCTTTCCGATGCCTTTTGTGAGTTGCATCATCGCTTTATAGGCCAACTGCGCTTTATTGGTGGGGATACTTGGCACTTTGATGCCAGCTTTGAACAACAATTGCCTGGCTGCCTGTTTTTCATTGGTCGGCAGTCCCAAAAGGGCCGCAAAGAACTGTTTGGGATCCTTGTCGAGAAGGTTTCGGGCATGGTAGGTCTCCACAAAATTCCTACGATAGCTGAACTGTTTGTCAAAGGTCTTTTCAGCCGTCCGATAGAACTTGTCCCGATCAAACCCTTGTTTGACCTTCTCCCCATTAAGGATGGTCTCCGAGGTCCGGAACTTGGACCCTGGGGAAAGGCTATGGGAATTGGTCACATCCTTTCGGCTCACGATGATATGGATATGGCTCTGGTGGCCTTCCTTGGCCATGCCTGGAACGATGCGTTTCCCATGCTGTTTATGGGGTGCCTCCATCTCCAAGGCATTGATTTTTTCTTGAATTTTGGACACATCCCCTTGCTCCCTACCCTCTTTGATGGCCCTAACCTGATGTTGCAGTTCCAAAATCTTGCTGGCATAGGCCTGGTTCTCCTTGACCTTCTTGTCCTTTTCGGAATAAGTCCGTTCCCTTTCCAGTTTCGCGAAATACAGCACATCCTTGACCGTCACCTCTTTGTCCCGATAAAAGGAAGCTGCATAGGTCTTCATTAGTTCCCGGGTGTACTGCTTCAGTTTTTCAGGGTCATTTCCGATATGCTTGAGCTCGGCTTGGGATGGACTGACCATGATGGAATAGAACTTGGGATCCCGTTTCGAAAGTTTGGCCGTATTGGCATCGATCTCGGCAATGACCCTCTGGGCATCGATGTCATTTTCCGTTTGGTTGAAAAAAAGCTCTTGTTCTTCGGGGGCCTTCCCTTCGTTCTCCTTTTCGAGATACTTGACAAAATCACCGGAACTACCATGGTAATTGTCCCCCAAATGTTGTCTTGTGATGGCGATGTACATGCTTATAGATTTTTGAGTTTTGTGCGGTACTGTTCAATGGCCCCGGGTTTGAGGTCCAGTTTGAGATGGTCCTTCCCTAACCTATTCTTGGCCACGGACACATGGTCCAGCACATGCCCAAAATCCTTTTTCAGTTCCTCCAATTGTTCCTTCAACCGCTCATACACGATCTTGGGGACGGTGGTCTCCTTATCCAACAGCTCGGGATTGGTGGGCGTGTTGATCTCGGTCAACTGCTTTTCAAAAAATTCAAAGTCCCCTTCCCATTCGTCCCCCTCCTCGGGGTCCAGTTCCTGCTGAAAGAGCGCCTGCATCATACTGACCGTGGGTAGGGTCTGCTCCTTTTCGATGCTTCGCATGATGGCCACCATGGCATTGAAGCGTCGCTTTATGAACAATTTCATACTGGCGATGGTCTCTCCAAAATGTTGGTCCGGGGATATCCCATGGCGTTCAAAAAACTCCACCATGGCCAACAAGGTCATGGAATGGGACTTTCCTTGCCGTTTGGAAAAGCTCCGAAATTTCATGGCCACCGAGATTTTGATCCTCAGTCCCGCAAACGTCTCTTTTTCGTATCCTTTATCCATTTTTTCAACAAAAATTCCTTGGTTTTACTGGGCCCGGCCCATTTTTTCAACAAAAACCGAAAGCCCCAAGTTTTCTAGAATGCCCAAAACCCCCGTAAGCAGGGGCCTTGCGTAGCAACCATGATCGGTAGCGCTGCGCCAGCACGCTATCCTCTTGCTTCTCCGATTTGTCCCGAAGGGACCAAATCGTATCGCACAACATGGGTCAAAACCAATAGGAATTTAACCCAGTTGCCTAATCTGTAATAGTCAAATCGATGGGTACGGAACAAGGAAAGTCAAACCGATCTACCAAAGCAGATCAAAAGAATTCCGTACCTAAAATGCTGTTGAAAACCAACCCTTTAAAGATAGAAAAACCAAGGTTCTGGACATAAAAAAAGCCCATCATAATGGATGGGCTTCAATGGTGTGTTTTGGGTTTTACATATTGAATACAAAATCATAATTGTATAGATTTCGCATCGCTTCATCTTCCAAGAGGGCTTCATAGTCCTTATCGTGGGTTTGGGCAAATTGGCGCAATTCGTTCCCGGAACGGCTTTCCACATCCTCTTTGGAACTGGAAAGCAAACGTTCCTGGGTCTCGCTATCAAGGTTCGTAAAGTTCAAATAGATCATCTTATTACTTTTTAAAAATCAGATTTACAGATCATATAGGCTTGGATCGAACCCATCGGGATAATACCTAGGGTCGTTTTGTTCTTCCAACCATTCCTCTAATTCGGTCATTTGAGGATCCACTTTCATCGGATTCGGATCAAAGAATTCCATTATCGGCAAAACTGTAATACCTACCATCAGGCGCAAGGATGATATGGTCCAAAACCTTGACATCAAAAAGCTGGGCGGCTTCTTTGATTTTTTGGGTCAATTGTTTATCCTGATAACTGGCCTTAAGTTGACCAGAGGGATGGTTATGGGTCAAGATGATCCCAACGGAAAGGGTTTTTAGGGTAATGGCAAAAAGGATGCGCAGATCCACCATGGTACCCGTGATGCCCCCATGGGATAAGGGGTAAATGCCCTTGACCTTATTGGACTGGTTGAGCAGCACGACCTTAAAGGTCTCGTGCAGGCCTATGGTCTTGTTGTCCCAATTTTGGAACAATAGATCCGCCACCTCGTTGGAGTTGGTCACGGAAAGGGATTTCAGGGTACTGAGCTTTTCCCTATAACTGATCTGTATTTCATTGACACGGTGTTCCATTTCAAATGTTTTAAGGATGAAAAAAGAAAGGGATGCCAAAAAGCTGGACACCCCTCTTCTATTTACTCGGTGGTATTGTTATCACCACCACCCAAAAGAAGGATCTCACTGGCCACCACTTCGGTCACATACTTTTTAGTACCCTCTTTGTCCTCATAGGAACGGGAGGTCAATTTCCCTTCGATGGCAACTTCCTTGCCCTTGGTCACAAAGCCTTCGATGATGTCGGCCAGTTTTCCCCATGCGATGATGGTGTGCCATTCGGTATTGGTCACCCGTTCCCCTTCGGAGTTCTTGTAATGTTCGTTGGTGGCCATGGTAAACCGTGCCACACGCTTCCCTTTGTCAAGTTCTGTGATGGTGGGATCCTGCCCCACATTTCCAATAAGTTGCACTTTGTTTCTCAATGTACTCATGATAAAAAGTTTTAAAGGCCTGCCGTCTTCCTTTATTGGACAGATCAGCAAACAGGGTTAAAAATTTCCCTCTATTTTTTTGGTCATTGTTTCCCAAATTTTAAGGGGCGTTTGTTTGCTTCTTACGTGCGTAGCACAATAAAAGAAGGGGGTTCTGTCAAGGCTTTTGGGCTGAAATCGGGAGGCTCCGCGACGTAGCAAAATCCTAGGATTTTCAAGGAAGTGGAAACCCTATTTATGGACAAAACCTGCCTTGGCCTTGACAGGTTCGATGAGGGCCCTAGGAATTCCTTCAGACTCATCGCCAAGGAAGTGAATGGGAAGTTAAGCGACCGCAGGCAATGGTGTCCTGATTGGAAGTCCTTGGGCCCTGCCCTGTTTTTCGATGCCCCGAAAAACAACCAGGGCTTCTTTTATTATAGACCCCTTAAAATTTGTTGGGCGGACGGACGGATTTGCGGCCTTTCCCGGCAAAGCCCCAAGAAGGTTTTGCTAAGGAAGGGCGTACCAAAAATCCGTTTGGACGACTTCCTTACTGGCCAAATGAAGTTTCATCAACCATAACGATGGCAAGGGGGCAAAAGTACTGGAGTTACTCTACGACCGGATTACCCTTTTATCTATAGTGAAGGAGTCTTTCGTAATTGTTCGAATACGATTCATTCCCTTTATGTACGGAAGCTTCCATATTGTCTTTTAATTCTTATGTCGCCGTTTCTCGAAGATTCAGACCCTTAACCTTCCCGAAGGCCCATCCAACACGCAGACAGTTGTTTGGGTGACACAACCTCCGAGGCCTCACATGTACAATTTTATCGAAGGTCTTGGCGAACCATGTGGCTGCCATCAAAGGCTGAAAAATAAGATAGCCTCCAAAAATGGTTCTTCTTTGAAACTAAGGGTTCCACTTCATCCGCTGAAGTCGAACAGCATTCAATATTGCCAATAAGGCAACCCCCACATCAGCAAAAACTGCTTCCCACATAGTAGCTAGACCTCCCGCTCCAAGAATGAGCACAAATGCCTTCACCCCAAAAGCAAGTCCAATATTTTGCCAAACTATCTTTCGGGTGGAGCGTCCTATTTTAATGGCTCGTGCCATCTTGCTCGGTTGGTCGGTCTGTATGATGACATCGGCTGTTTCAATTGCCACATCACTACCCAAGCCTCCCATGGCAATGCCCACATCGCTGACGGCCAGAACAGGCGCATCATTAATGCCATCGCCCATAAAGGCCACTTTTGTGTCGGATTGTTTTTTGAGTTCTTCAACTTCGCTGAGCTTATCTTCTGGTAACAAGCCTCCCTTTGCCCAATCAATATTCAACTTTTTCGAGACTTGTTGCGTTATGGAATCTTTGTCACCCGAAAGCATTATGATTTTCGAAATCCCAGCATCCCTGATTTGTTTGATGGCTTGATGGGCGTCTTCCTTGAGTTCGTCCGCAATGGTAACATAGCCGACAAATTTTTCATCAATGGCCAACATTACAATAGAATCTACAATATCATCGGTTTCTGGAGGCACATCAATGTTGTTTGAGGCCATTAGGGCTTTATTGCCCACCAGCACTGTTTTCCCATTGACCGTTCCCTTTAATCCCTTTCCCGCAACTTCCGTTACATCGGTTGCCTTCATATCCGTGCCTTCGGCTTTGTATTCCAAAATAGCCTTTGCTATGGGATGGGTAGATTGTTCCTCCATGGCCATCAAGTATTTCATAAGCTTGACTTCCTCAAATTTGACAGCCTTGATTTCCTTGATTTTAAAAACTCCTTTCGTAACGGTTCCTGTTTTGTCCATTACTACCGTGTTCACTTTGGTGATTGCTTCCAAAAAAGATGCACCTTTGAAGAGGATCCCATTTCGGGATGCCGCTCCCAGACCACCAAAATAGCCGAGCGGAATGGAAATAACCAAGGCACAGGGACAGGAAACCACAAGGAATATTAAAGCGCGATAGAGCCAATCCCTAAAAACATAGTCATTTAAAAAAAAGTAGGGCAAGAACGTTAAACCGATGGCAAGGAAAACTACGATGGGTGTATAAATTCTTGCAAATCTTCTAATGAACAGTTCTGTCTTTGATTTTCTGGCTGTAGCGTTTTGTACCATATCCAAGATTCGAGTGATGGAACTGTCCTTGAATTCTTTGGATGTTTCTACATCGATAACACCATCGAGATTTATACTTCCGGCGAAGACCTTTTCACCCTTGTTTATGGTGTCGGGCCTACTTTCGCCTGTAATTGCCGCCGTATTGAGGGAAGCTTTTTCGGATAAGAGAATACCGTCCAGGGGAATTTTCTCCCCCACACGCACTTGTATCTTTTCGCCAATTTCGACGGTTTCGGGATTTACGGTAACGAAATTCCCGTTACGAAGTACCAAAGCTTCGTCCGGTCGCGCATCCAAAAGAGCTTTAATATTTCCCTTTGCTCGATTGACTGCTGCATTTTGGAACAGTTCGCCCACGGCGTAAAACAGCATTACCGCCACGCCTTCAGGATATTCCCTGATGGCAAATGCGCCCAAAGTGGCAATGGACATCAGGAAAAATTCAGTAAAGAAATCGCCATGTTTGATGCTGTTCCAACCTTCCTTGATGACAGGAAAACCAACAGGCAAATAGGCAAGGGTGTACCATGCAATCCTTATCCAGCCCTTGAAAAACGGGAAAGCCTCAAAATAGTCCACTGCAATGCCGGCGATGAGCATTACAAAGCTGAAAATGGCCGGTAAATAGGTCTTGAATTTAGATATACCTTCAGGATCACCATGGTTATGGCCACTTCCGTGTCCGTGTTTGCCCTGGTGTTCCTTTGAACCCAGATCACGTAGTTTTACTTTTTTCTTTTTCATGGACTGTAAGGTAGTTATTTGTTTCGTGCAACGGAAGTGCATTTATTGCCCGCTGCACTTGTCGCAAATTCCCTTAATGACCAAATTGGCATTTTCTGCCACAAATCCATCGGGCAGATTAATATGGGGAATCTTATGCTCAGTGAGACAGACCGTTTCATCACAGTTATCGCAATGAAAGTGCAGGTGCAGATCTTGTTCCATTTCACAATTGCAACCTGGTTCGCACAGGGCATATTTTGAAATATTGGTGCCATCATCTATTTGGTGCACAATACGTTTTTCCTCAAAGGTCTTCAGGGTCCGGTACAATGTGGTTCTGTCCGCTTTTGAGAAAGCGTTCTCCATATCGGTCAGGGCAATGGCCACTTCCCTTTCAGCCAAATATTTATAGATCAAAATACGCATCGCCGTAGGACGAACACCATTTTCGGCAAGTCGTTTTTCTATTTCTTTCATTTTAAGATTTTCTTTATTAATGTCCGTGTTCTTCCGATTCGCCTTTTTTCATTTCGGCCATCAAATAGTAGGCGTTGTCATAGGCATATTTCGTATTCGGTTGCTGTTCCGTGAGAAAATCAATGGCAATCCAATCGCCATCCTTTGTGCTCTTCGCAACTTCTATGGGTTTAAATGACCAATCCTCACCTTCCTTTTCGGCCGAGAATACAAAGAACCGTTCGCCATCCGCGGCGATGGCAGCTTCGGGTATAGCCACTGTTTGGGTATTTTCCGTCTGGATACGCCCCTGAATGTACATCCCTGGAATTAGGTTACCTTCCTTGTTTTCGATTTCGGCGTGTACGTGAATCGCTTTAGGGTTTTGTTCAAAGGTCTTTCCTACGGAATAGATTTCGGCGGTCAGTTCCTTTCCGGGGATGGACTGTACATTGAAAATTACCTTTTGCCCTTCCTTCACCTTATAGACATCCTTTTCAAAAACCATCAAATCTGCGTGTACGTGATGAGTGTCCACGATTTCCATTAGGTCGGTCTGCGGTTCTACGTACTGTCCCGTCTTGACCTTTACCTTTTCCACAAACCCTTCGATGGGACTTTTGAGTGGAACCCGCTGGTAAATGGTGCCATTCCTTACACCAGCTGAGTTGATGCCCAATTGTTGCAGTTGTGCTTCGAGACCATTGGCCTTGCTTCGGTATACCAGGTATTCCCCTTCGGCCTTTTGAAAATTGGCACCGCTGCCCACGCCTGCATCATACAATGTTTTTTGCCGTTCATACTCTTTTTTTAAAAATTGGCTATTGCTATACGCATCGAGATAATCGGTCTGTTTTTCGATGATATTGGGATGTGACAGGTAAGCGACCGTTTGCCCCTTGTTGACCTTATCTCCCTCGATAACCTCGATGGACACCACGTTGGCACCCACCACTGTTGTGACGGTGGCCTCGTTCTGTGGTGGGACTTCCAACTGACCATTGGTTTCCACGTACCCGCTCATATTCCGCATTTTTGGGGTATCGATTTCCATTTGTAAGGCATCGAATTGTTTGGCCGTCAGCATTACTTCCTTGGCTTCGCCCTCGGAATGTACTTTTTCCATTTCTGGATTGGTTTGCCTATTATCAACGGTTTCTTTTTTGGAATTGCCACAAGCGGTCAATCCCAAAAGCATCGCCAACAAACCAATAACTGCGTATTTTGAAAGATTCTTCATTTTATTGCTTAAAATATTGTAGTTCGAAAACTGATTTTAGATAATTGTCGAGTGCGTCCAGCGCATCCATTTCCGTCTGTATGGCATCCCTGATGATTTGGGTAAAAGCGACATAATCCACCGCACCTTCCTTATAAGCTAACAATGCTCCTTTTCGCTGTTCCTCTGCAAGCGGCAGGGCTTTGTTCTTATAGAACTGCCAGGATGCTTCCCATTTTTGATAGGCTTGCAACGCCTGTTGGTATTCTGATTGCAGTTGACGTTTGGTAAAGTCCGCATTAGCTTTTGCGATTTCGCTTTCCAATTTCGCCGCCTTGGCCTGACTGCGTTCTGTTCCTGAGAATAACGGAAGGGAAATTCCTGCCTGATAGGTAAAGAACCCGCTGCTTCCGTTCACCCGTTGCAATCCGCCCTGAAGGTTGAGACTGGGCAACAAATCGGAACGTTCAGCTTTGTAGCTGGCTTGGGCCTCATCAATCCGTTTTTGCGAAAGTTCCAGTTCTGGATGGGTTTCTATTTTCTCATATAAACGCAATACTGCCACTTCGCTTTCATTCAACCTGTCGGGAACAGTATAGAACGTATCGGAAACCAACCAAAGATTGAGTTTTTGCAAGGCAATGGCATAATCATTTTCGGCCTGTTGCAGTTTGTTATTGATTTGCAACGCCTGATTGGTCGCCGATGAATATTCCAAACGCGAAATGGCCTCTACCTTAAAATTCAGTTTGATGGCCTTTTCAAATTGTGAATAGATGGAATCCAGTTCGCGATACAGTTCATATTTCTGCCGTTGCTGATAGGCCTGTGACCATGCCTTTTTCACTTCCTTTTCCACTTGCAATGCAGAGAGGTCAAGTGCTGTTTCCGCCAAGGCGATACGTTGTTTCTGCAATCGTTTTTTCGCACCGAGGCCGAACAGGTTGATGTTCTGTTGGCCTAAACCAACAATGGTATAAATGCCTTGACCTTCTGAAACTTCCTCACCGCCCGTGAACACTTGGGTATTACCCATATCATACGCCGTGCCCTTTAGGGCTTTCTGCTTTTGGATTTCCAGTTGTTTTGTTTTCAAGAGTGGATAGTTTTCCTTGGAAATTTCAACCGCTCGTTCCAATGAAACAACGGGAAATGTATCGTTCTGATGAACTTTCTGCGCTTCCGCTTTCGCGAAAGCAAAAAAGAAACAGATTACTACAGAAGCGGTTACGTTTTTTGGATTGACCTTCATTTTACGTTCCGAACGTTTTTCAACCCATTGATAAAAAATGGGTAGAATAAAAAGTGTCAATAGCGTAGAAGTTATCAATCCACCAATAACGACAGTCGCCAACGGTCGTTGAACTTCCGCCCCTGCGGATGCGGAAATCGCCATTGGTAGAAACCCAAGGATATCAGTAAAGGCCGTAAGCATTATGGGACGCACCCGTCGTTTGGTGCCTTCAAGGATACGTTCTTTCAAATCGGTCACACCTTCCTCTTTCAGTTCGTTGAGTCCGCTTATCATCACCAAACCGTTCAGTACCGCAACCCCGAAAAGCACAATAAAACCGACCCCTGCGGAAATACTAAAGGGCATACCCCTAAGCCAGAGAGCGAACACGCCACCTATGGTCGCCATCGGTATGGCCAAGTAAATCATCAAGGTTTGCGGAAAGGATTTTAACGCAAAATATATCAGGATGAATATGAGCAGTAGGGCAATAGGAACCACGGTCTGCAATCGGTCGCTGGCCCTTTCCATATTTTCAAAGGCACCACCATAGCGGATAAAATAACCTGGGGGTAAATCGAGGTTTGCATCCAGCTTGTCCCTTATCTCATTGACCAGCGATTCCACATCACGACCACGTACATTAACGCCTACATAGGTTCTGCGATTGGTATTGTCCCTGCTTATCTGCATCGGTCCCGGTGTGTATTCGATGGCTGCCAGTTCTTGAAGTGGAATCTGTGAACCGTTCGGTAGATTGATATAGAGGTTCCGGATGTCGTTAATGTCGCTACGGTTCCGCTCATCGAGCCTGACCACCAAATCAAAACGCTTTTCACCTTCAAAAATGACCCCTGCATACCCGCCGGCGAAAGCAGATTGCACCATCGTATTGAGTTGGTCAATGCTCACGCCGTATTGGGCCAGTTTTTTGCGATTGTACTTAACGGTCATCTGCGGCAAGCCTGAAGTGGCTTCTGCCCGCATATCGCCTATACCTTCGGTACCTGCGATGATTTTGGTAATCTCGTCCGCTTTGGACGCAAGTACATCGATATCCTCACCGTATATTTTAATGGCAATATCCTCACGGATGCCTTCCAGTAGTTCATTGAACCGCATTTCAATGGGCTGCGTAAATTCATAATTGACACCAGGGATAATGCTTACGGCATCCTTCATCTTGTCAATAAGTTCATCTTTGGATTCGGCAGAAACCCATTCGTCCTGCGGTTTCAGGATTACGAATACATCGGCGAAGTCCATCGGCATCGGGTCGGTAGGAACTTCCGCAACACCGATACGGCTGACTATTTTTTCCACTTCGGGAAATTCAGCCTTTACGATACGTTCTATTTTTGTGGTCGTCTCAATGGTCTCACTCAATGAGCTTCCCGGTTTCAAAATTGCGTGGAAGGCAATATCACCTTCGTCCAATTGGGGTATGAACTCACCGCCCATTTTGGTAAACGTGAAGATGGCCACGGCAAAGATAGCCACCGAAATACCAACGACCCATTTTCCTTTTTCCAAAGCTCGCAACAGTAGCGGCTGATACCTGCCTTGCACCCAATAGACGAAACGGTCGCCCCAAGATTTCTTCTCCTTTTTTGACGGTTTCAGCAATAGGGCGGACATCATCGGTACATAGGTCAGGCACAGTATCATTGCGCCAATCATTGCAAAGATGAACGTGAGGGCCATCGGCTGGAACATCTTACCCTCGACACCTTCGAGTACCAGAATGGGTAGGAAGACGATAAGAATTATCAATTGCCCGAAGAAAGCCGCGTTCATCATCTTTTTGGATGCATCAGCCGCAATTTCGTCACGGTCTTTCTTATCCAAAGATTCCTTTTTAAGCACATAACTGGCCATAAGAAACACACTCGCTTCCACGATAATGACCGCCCCATCCACGATAATACCAAAGTCGATTGCCCCAAGGCTCATCAAGTTGGCCCATACATCAAAAACGTTCATCAGGATAAAGGCGAACAACAGCGATAGGGGAATGGTCGATGCCACAATCAGCCCGCCACGCCAGTTCCCCAAAAGAAAAACGAGTACAAAAATCACGATGAGCGCACCTTCCAGAAGATTGTTGCGTACCGTGCCCGTGGTCTCACTGATGAGTTTACTTCTATCCAACAAGGGTTCAATGACCACGCCTTCGGGAAGTGATTTCTGGATTTCCGCCAACCTATCCTTGACGCGGACAATGACATCGTTTGAGTTTGCCCCTTTGAGCATCATTACCAGTCCACCGACGACCTCGCCTTCGCCGTCCTGCGTCAATGCCCCATAGCGAACGGCGGAACCGAAGCGCACATCGGCCACATCGTTTACGGTGATGGGCACACCATTTTCATTTTTAATAACGATTTTCTTGATGTCATTGAGGTTGCGTACCAAACCTTCGCCACGAATGAAGTTGGCCTGGTGGTTCTTTTCGATGTAGGCACCACCCGTGTTTTTATTGTTTGCTTCCAAGGCCTTGAACACATCGGTAATGGTAAGCCCGATGGCTTTAAGTCCATTTGGGTCAATGGCCACTTCGTATTGTTTAATTTTTCCACCTATCGCATTGATTTCAACAACACCAGGCACCATCGCCATTTGCCGTTGCACAATCCAATCCTGCATCGTGCGTAGGTCGGCAAGGGTATATTTGTCCTGAAACTCAGGCTCGACCTTTAGGGTGTATTGGTACACCTCGCCCAAACCCGTCGTAATAGGTCCCATTGAAGGTTGACCCAGTTCCTCTGGTATTTGCTCGCGTACCTCAATCAGTTTTTCGGAAACGAGCTGGCGTGGCAAAAAGGTTCCCATATCATCGTCAAAAACTACCGTTACCACCGATAGCCCGAATCGGGAAATCGAACGGATTTCCTTGACATCAGGAAGATTACTCATTGCCACTTCCACGGGATAGGTCACGAACTGCTCTATATCCTCTGTACCCAGATTGGGCGATTGCGTAATGACCTGTACCTGATTATTTGTAATATCCGGTACAGCATCAATGGGAACCTGGGTCATACTGTAAATACCTGCACCAATGAGTGCCAATGTGAGCAGACCGATTATAAATTTGTTATTGATTGAAAAATCAATGATTCTGTTAATCATAGATTTAGGTGTTAATTCAGTTAAAAATGAAATTGTGCTTTCGCGTTAACGAACTACACCGTTTGAAGTTTTCTAAAGCTGAAAACCTCACAACCGGATATAGCTATCCTGTAAAACTGAATTAAACCTGTGGGGGCTGAAAGAGAGAAAAAGTAATATCCTTGCCTATACTGTCGAAGTGGGCAAAGTTATCCTGTGGAATGGTCGCTCGAAGAAGTTCAAATTTGGCAATGCCAAAGTGTATCGTATGTACGTGGCAGCAATGGCACTGGCAAAACGGCGAGCAAAGTTCACAATCGTCACCGTGGTCGCCGTCAAAATCGACTACCGAAACAGTTTGGCAATCGTCAGAGGCATTCCCTGAATCACTACAAGGCACCACATTGAGCGCCAAGAAGTATATTGTTAATATGATTGTCAAAAATTTCACGGGGCAAAGATAAAAAAATTCAAGTGCAACTCTATTGCAAAGAATGGTTCTTAAAAGGAACTCTTTTTGGACCAAAAAAAAGTAGTTCCAAACTTCATTATTGGAGTTTTCCCCTTAAAATATCAGGTCATTACTAGAGTATAAAAAAAGTGACATCGGCAACGGCCTTATGTCGTCCCTTTCCCGAGAAATATTTTCCGGGTTTATCTTTGCGCAGTATTGATCGGAATACGTCCTTACTCGCTTTTATTTGGCCAATAGCGCTCCCGATCCCACTTGTCTCGGGTCAGGTTTCAAGGGTTGTTTGACGGTCGTAACCACCTCCAGACTGAAATGCCCGAATTCTTCGGTCACCGTTCCACGGCACAGATAGATCCCCTTTCCATGAATCGGAGTGGATGACATCGCTTGGGGAAAATGCACACAGTCAAAAAAGTGCCCTTCCATATCGAGCATGGTGGTAAAGCGCATGGTGTCCCCTTTGGAAGTAGTGTTCAAACGGGTATGTACCATGGAACCATAGATCCAGATCCTTTGGTTGACATGGGCCTCAAAATCACTGGCGGTCAACCGTTTCTTCACCTTGCCCTCCATGAGTTCATAATACCCGCACAATGGAAAGCCCAAGAGTTCCAATTGGTCATAGGCATCCTCAACGGGATGGGAAGGCAGATGGGGCAATGTAAAATGCCTATGGTTGGGTTTAAACAATTGCTTCTGAATAGTTTCCTTTCTATGGGCCTTGGTCTTGAACACGGCCTGCCAAAGCACTTGCTTCTTGGGCACCCCAAAGACACGAAAGGCATCGATACGCACCAAGATGGTCAACTGTTCGATGGCAATGGGGACACGGTCGATAAAATCATCAAAATCCCTGAATTTGCCATGGAGCTGCCTTTCATTGAGGATGCGTTGGATGACCAAGCGTTCCAAACTCCGAAGCTGTCCAAGTCCCAAATAGATGTGCTTCCCAAAAATGGCATTGACATGGTCACTACGGTTGATACAGGGCGGATGGATGACCCCGCCCCACATCTTGGCCTCATGGACATAGAGTTCGGTATCATAGAACCCTCCCCCATTGTTGAGTACGGCCACCATGAACTCCAAGGGGAAGTAGCATTTCAGATAAAGACTTTGGTAGCTTTCCACGGCATAGGAAGCGGAATGCCCTTTGGCAAAGGCATAGCCTGCAAAACTCTCGATCTGTTCCCAGACCATCTGGGTCAGAGCGGCATCATGCCCCCTCTGCTTACAATTTTCAAAAAACTTGAGTTTCACCACCTGGAATTCCTCCCTAGAACGGAATTTTCCACTCATCCCCCGCCGCAACACATCGGCCTCCCCAAGGTCCAGACCTGCAAACTGATGGGCCACCTTGAGCACATCCTCTTGATAGACCATGATCCCATGGGTCTCCGGCATGATCTCCAACAGGATGGGATTGGCCTCCTTGCGGCGTTCCGGTTCCCGTTCCCTACGGATGTACTCATCCTTCATTCCCGAGGAGGACACCCCTGGACGGATTACTGAACTGGCCGCTACCAGTCCCAGATAGTCATGGGTCCGCAGTTTCCTCATCAGCCCCCGCATGGCCGGGGATTCCACATAATAGGCCCCTATGGCCCTCCCCTGGCTCAACAGCCGATTGATATTGTTATCCTGCTTCATGGCCTCCACGCTCTTGATGTCCCATAGTACGGCATCCGGTTGGTTACCCTTGATGACCTCCACCGCTTCCTTGATTTTCGCTAACCCCCGTTGCCCCAAAATATCAAACTTGAACAGACCCACATCCTCGGCAATGATCATATCGAACTGCACCGTCGGGAACCCTTTGGGCGGCAGGGTCGTGGCTGAGTAGTAATGTTCGGAACGGTCCAAGATCAGGATCCCCGAGGAATGCACACTGATGTAGTTGGGCATCCCATGGATATAGGTGGCATACTTCAGCACCAATCGGGCCAGTTCGTCCAAGGTTCCTTGCTCATACCGACCCGCACTGAGCTTATCGATTTCCTCGGTGGGCAGACCGAACACCTTGCCCAGTTCCCGAACGGCGGCCCGGTACTTAAAGGTGTTGTAGGTGCCCAAGAGGGCCACATGCTCGAAACGCTCAAAAATATAGGCCGTGACATCATCCCGGTCCCAGGTGGAAAAATCAATGTCAAAATCCGGGGGCGAGGCCCTAAAGGGATTGATGAACCGTTCAAAATACAGGTCCAGTTCAATCGGGTCCACATCGGTGATCCCGATAAGGTAGGCGACCAGACTGTTGGCCCCACTCCCCCTTCCCACATAGGGATACCCTTTGGACTTGGCATAGGAGACAATATCATGGTTGATCAAAAAGTAGGACACAAAATCCAGTTCCTGTATGGTACGCAGTTCCCGGAACATACGATCTCTGACCTTTTCCGTAGGATGGGCATAGCGTCTGGGCAGCCCTTCCAAGGCCAGTTCCCGCAACCGATCCACATCCAATGCTTTCGACTCCAAAAAACGCGACTGGTTTTGGGAAACCCTATCACTTCCAAACCCAAAGGCAATGGAACAGGAATCCATCAGCCGTTGGGTGTTTTCCCAGATATGCGGTACATCGGCCAAAGCCCTTTTCAATTCCTCCATGGGCCGAAGGGTATCGGTAGGTCTCGCCTCTTCGGACTGGGGCAGTTTGCTCAACAAGGTGTTCAATCCTATGGCCCGAAGCAACCGATGGGTATTGAAATCCTTTTTGCTGCGAAAGCTCACGGGCTGTAACAGTACCAATTTATCCTTGTATTCCCGATAAAGTGAGAACCGCAATTTCCGAAGCTCCTCGACGGATACCCCAATATATTCATAGGCCTTAAAATCCGTTCGTTCCTCTTCCTGTATCTTCTCGAAGGGATAGATGACATGGACATGTTCAAATATTGGAGCCACGGGGGGAATAGGTGTTCCCTTGTGCAGGTGTTCGGATAGAAAGGCATTGATTTCCCGAAACCCCTCATTGTTTTGGGCCAGGCCCACGAACTCCTGCACGTTCCCATTCCGAAAATCAACCCCAAGAATGGGACATATCCCCTGCTCATGGGCCAAGCGTACAAAGTTCATCCCTGCCGAACTGTTGTTGATGTCGGTCAGCGCCATGGATTCCACCCCATGGGAACGGGCCAGGTCCAATAGCTCCGTTTCGGAGAGCACACCGTAGTTCAGAGAATAATAGGTATGGCAGTTCAGGTACATTATTGCTGTCTATGGGCCAATAAAATGGGTGGTTGCCCGTCAAAAGGGTTTCCGCCCCTTCCTATGCTATGGGCCCCCATGGCCGAGGCCCGCATCAGACTGGACTCCCCAAAGCGGCCGCGCACCCGATCCATGGCCTGGTAGAGGTTCAGCAGCTTTTCATCATCCGCGAACAGGTCAATCTGATAATGCCCCCCTACAATATGACTGTAGTTGACCCCCACAAGTCGAATCAGCATCCTTCGGTCATAGAGAGAGGTAAAAAGCTCCTTCACCAAAGGCACCAACACATGGTCCGCAGCCGTATAGGGAATCCGTTTTTGTTTGGTATAGGTCTTAAAATCACTGTACCGGATCTTCACACTGACGCAGCCTGTCATCTTATTGGCCCGACGCAGTTGATAGGCCAAGTTCTCTGCCATGGCGAACAAGGTGGTCTCCAGTTTGATTATATCGGTGGTATCCTTCCCATAGGTACGTTCCGTGGAAATGGACTTCCGCTCATGAAACGGGACCAAGGGGGAATTGTCCAACCCCTGGGCCCGCATCCAAATGGTCCGCCCGTGCAACCCAAAAGCACTTTCCAGCATTTCAAGGGGCAGCTCCTGCACCGTCTGTATGGTCGTCACCCCCATATTGGAGAGAAGCCCATAGGTCTTTTCCCCCACCGAGGGCAGTTTGCGGATGTGCAGCGGCGCCAAAAACTCCTTTTCCAGTCCAAGGTCAATCTTCATCTGGTTGTTGGGCTTGGCCTCCCCAGTGGCCACCTTGGAGACCACCTTATTCTGGGAGAGTCCAAAGGAAATCGGCAATCCGGTCTCTTTTAGAATCCGCTTCCGCATCTCCGAGGCATATTTATAACAACCAAAGAAGCGATCCATCCCGGAGAGGTCCGCATAGAACTCGTCCACACTGGCCTTTTCAAAGACCGGTACACTCTCCTTGATGATCTCGGTCACATTGTCCGAGAACTTCATATAGGTCCCAGCATTGCCCTTGATGACTGTGGCCTCCGGACACAATCGCCGCGCCACTTTCATGGACATGCCTGAATGCACCCCGAAGCGACGGGTCTCATAGCTACAGGCCGCCACCACCCCTCGGTCCCCAAGCCCTCCGACCAAGAGGGGCCGCTTCATCAGACGGCTGTCCAGCAGTCGTTCACAGGAGACGAAAAAGGTATCCAAATCGAGATGGAGAATGGTGGGTTTCATAAAAATATTGGATTTATTCCTATAACTTGGAAAATATCCAAATGTACGGAAAGGGTTGACCCGTTTCAAAACTTTAACAATTTTGCCTATCTTAATACAGCATAATTCAACCTCAACATGTGTTACTCGACCAGACAAACGCGGGAACGAAAGGAGCTGGAAAAACTCCTTTCTGTCAAGGCCATGTACGGTGACTTGGACACCGACTTGGAACTCATTTATTTCCACGCCAACGGCTGGAGCCATCCTGTGATGTGGACTTTGGGCCAGGAAGAGCCCAACAATATGCTCCCGGCGATGTGGGGCATCATGCCCCCAAAGGAAAAACAGGGAAATTACACGGAGTATTTCAAGAACCCAAAGACCTTTGGAGGACTGAATGCCAAATCCGAAAAGCTCTTTGACCACTTCGTGTACCGATACTGTTGGGAGAACCAGCGGTGCATCATTCCCGTGGATGGTTTCTTCGAACCACACAATACGAAAGTGAAAGTCAAGGGCAAAGACTTTAAGGTTCCCTTTTACTTCCATAGAAAGAACGGTGACCCCCTATATCTAGCAGGTATCTATACCAATACGGCCGATGGACGGAGGACCTTTGCCGTGCTCACCAAGGAGGCCACCCCAATGTTCGAAGAGATCCACAATGAAAAGAAAAGGCGACCCGTCATCATTGATGACGAAAACTTGGATGCTTGGTTACATAACGGCAACAATGAATCCGACGTTCAAGATCTTATCAATGACGACCTTTGGGAAGGGGATCTGGAAGCCTATCCCGTCACCAAGGACCTCTATAGTAGAAGTGTGGATTCCAACTATGCTGGAATCATTGAAAAAGTGGACTACGAAGAGGTGTCCATACCCTATTGATCTTTCCTTGTTGACCAAGGCCATAGCTATAGACAGGGAATATCCCCCATTAAGGGTTCGCTAGCCCCGGAAGTGTAAGATCTTCAACGGTCAACCTAGATTTATGTACTTATATTTCATGGAAAATATATAAAAATCATCGTTTTTCACACCAAGTAATTGTTTTTCACAGTATATTTGTCATTATATTTCACGTCATTATATGAAAAATAATGATTTTTCACATAAAATAACGGTTTTTCATGGCCGCACCTTACCTGAGGAAGGTTTCTTGGTAGGTCAGTCCCTTTTGATTGCCACAATGGAGAATCAATTTGATGTAGCGGTTCCCCTGCCTGACATTTTGGCCATGGCAACGGAGAAGCACCAACGCTATGATACTGACCAATGGCAAGTGTTCACCATAAGGCACAAACCCAAGGACGACCTGAAAAGCCATTTGGTCTTTGCCCTTAAATACGAGCCCTTGGACCTATATATCCTAAAAAGATTTTTCGAGTTGACCGGGGATGCCATCATACACCAAATGTTGGAAGAGGAGCCTACGGGGCAATATACAAGAAGGGCGTGGTTTCTATACGAATGGCTGACCGGAATAACCCTTGACGTACCGAACCTGAACAAGGGCACTTATGTAGCGGTGGTGGACCCCAACCTACAATATACGGCCGAGCCCGAGAATTCCACACGCCATCGCGTCAAGAACAACCTGCCCGGGGTCCCGGGGTACTGTCCCATGATCCGACGGACGGCAAAACTGGATGGGTATATTGCCAAGGACCTATCTGAAACCATCGAAAAGGGATTGGGCAAACGGGACAAGGATCTTATTCGAAGGACCGCTGCTTTTTTATTGTTGAAGGACTCTAAGGCATCATTTGCCATAGAAGGGGAACATCCCCCGAGCATGCGGGCAAGGAATTGGGGGAAAGCCATAGGCCAATCGGGCAAGTCCCCTTTGGGCATACAGGAGATCGAACGGTTACAGCATATTGTCATCGGCAACAAAAAACTGAGACATATGGGCATCAGGACCGGGGAAGGCTTTATTGGGGAGCACGATAGGGAGACCCTCTCCCCCTTGCCCGACCACATCTCTGCCAAGGCCAAGGACCTTCCTCTTTTGATGCAAGGGTTGTTCGGCACGAACGAGCTGTTGCAGAAGTCCCGGTACAATCCTGTATTGGCCGCGGCCACCATAGCCTTTGGCTTTGTTTTTATCCATCCCCTATCCGATGGCAATGGGAGGATACATCGCTATATCATCCACCATTTGCTTACCCGGATGGGGTATACCAAGAGAGGTATGATATTCCCCATATCCTCTGCCATTCTGGAACGGATTGATGAATATCAGGATATTCTGGAGCATTTTTCCTCGCCAAGGGTCGATTTGATCGAATGGGAGGAAACACAGGACCATAACATCGATATCCTGAACGAAACCATTGACCTATACCGGTACTTTGATTTGACCAAACAAGCGGAATTCCTGTATACCTGTGTGGAAGAGACCATTGAAAGGATCATACCGGAAGAATTGGACTATTTGGAAAAATACGATCGGATGACGAACCTTATCAATGCCCGTGTGACCTTACCGGATACCAAAGTCGATCTTTTGATCAAGTTTCTGAACCAGAATGAAGGTATATTGTCCAAAAAAAGAAGGGAAAAGGAATTTGCGGAATTGACAGATGCTGAAATCCAGGAAATTGAAGATTCCTTCCAAAGTATTTTCCAAGGTTGATGGGTAACCTGACCCAGTTTGGGTTCCCTACCTATCCAAATCCCTATCTGTGGTAGGACACCGGCATGGATCGACCAAAATAAAAAGGGTTCGCTTTCCCGAACCCTTCTTTTGTACCATTTGGAAGCCCTATCCCTCCAATATTTTGGCCTGCCGTTCTAAACTGGCCACCCTTTCCTTGATCCGTTCCTCCCGTTTTTGACGCTTTTCAGTATAGGATTTTTCGATTCCCAAAATCTTCTCCTTGTAAAAGGATTGCATTGCCACATAAAAGGATCGGTTGGTCAGGTCATTGGTGTGGTTGCTTTCCCCAAGGTGCACCTGTCGGGTCAACAGGAACCGTAGCAGTTTATACAAGGTCTCCTTTTTGAAACCCTGTTTGAACCGGGCCACCCGTTCCTCATCGGACAACTTGGAATCCTCGCCGAAGAAATCCCCAAAATGTTCCCTTTGGCTATAATACCCGATGTTGTTCTCGAACAGGGAAATGGCAATGGCCACCATTTCATCCGTGGACAAAGGCTTTTTCAGGTTGATATAATCGGTCTCACGGATCATGTCCACGACTTCCTTGAACTGGTTATTGTTCTCGATCTCTTTTTTCCGCAATTCCCGTGTATTGATCTTGATGATCTGCTCCTCGGGTGTGCACTCGGACATTTTGCGTTGCTCCAAGGCCTTGGTACCTGAACTTCCACCATGGGCTTCTTCCCTGACCTTCACCAATACGGGCCGGGTCAAATAGGTGTCCGTTTCGAGAAGAATACCCTTTTCAAATCCATTTTCCACGGCCTTGTCCCATGCCTCCTTTTCCGCTATGAAGGATTCCAGGGCCTCTTTCAGGAATTCACCCAACTCTTCCTCGGTATATTCGTAGTGTCGGTTCTCCTCCCTAATGTGATCCATGGTAGGTTCAATGGGCTCCTTTAAAATGTCCAGCCCATTGGTCAAATGCACCGCTAGGCCCTCCTTTTCCATTTGGGCCATGACCCATTGGTTGCGTTCCTCGTCCACCCGGTATTTGTTGATGTTGGGCACCAGTTTCAATCCTTCCTTTTTCACGCTTTTCAAGAGTTGCATAAAGGTCTTGGTCTTTTTGTTCTCAAAACAGGAGGTCCGGGTACAGACCATCTTCCCATCACCGAACAAATTGCCCTGATTGGCGGCATTGAATGGACAGGTGTTGCAGGCCCCTGCTTTGGGAAGCAATATCTTATCCGTTAACTCAAAAGGGGCTTTGGACAGATCGAAGGTCCTGCTATCGATCATCCGTTTGATCCGATGTTCCTGAAATTCACCTTCCAGGCTTTCCAACAGCATCTGTTGTTCGCCGGGTTCAAAAAGGGCCACGGCCACCCCTAGGGAGAGGGTCATTTCCCCACTGCGGACAAAGGCCTTGAATCCCTCGATCAATCCTGCCAACTTGATGCGTTGCCGGATATAGTTCTCAGATCGGCCCAGGCGTTTGGCAATCTCACCGGACTCGTAACGATCCAACAAAAACAGGATGGCCTCTGCCTCCTCCGTGGGTTCGACATCCTTGCGCTGTAGGTTCTCGATGATCTGGACCTCAAGGACCTCCGTATCCTTGTAGTCCCTTACCATGGCCGGGACAGTGGACAATCCGGCCAACTTACTGGCACGGTACCTACGCTCACCCATGACGATGATAAAACCTTCGTCGGATTTTCGTACGGTGATCGGCTGCAGCAGCCCATGTTGGGCAATGCTCTGTGCCAAATGTTGGAGACTCTTTCCATCAAAGGTTTTTCGGGGTTGGTCCGGGTCCGGGAAAACCGAATCGATTCCCAACAACTGGATCTGCGGAACGCTTTCCACCTTCTCCACAGTTTTGGTTTGTTCCGACTTTGAACCTTGATTGTTACCTGCTTTACGTGTCGCTCTCTTCTTTGTTTGTGCTTCCATGATTTTTGGATTTTGGTTAAACAATATTTGAGCGGAAACCAAGCGGAAGACAAATTTTTGGAGTGGCAAGGAAACGGAATAAAAAGTGACAGGGGAACGGCTTTATGCCGTCCCTTGTCCGACAAACCATTTGCGGGCTTATCTTTCGAAAACTATTGGAAGATAAAAAAGAAATCTACCTCACTGGAAGGCCCCTTAAAGTATAGATGGACCTATTTAGGACAAGCTTCCTTATCCTTATTGAGGATATCCGTCTTTAAAAAATCATTTTTCAGCACGGGGCTCCATGTAAAATCCTTTATCTCCTTAAGGGTATACAGTTCGGAAGGATCGGAACCCAGCAGCTTTTTGGAAAAATCGTCCTCCAATTGCCTCAATGTCTCCAGTTCACAAGCACCCAGTTCCCCTTCTATGGCCTTCTGCCCCATTTCATCGATGATCTCCGGTTTCACCCCTTGGTTCAAATGTACCGAGACCGTTTTACCGGTATCGAGACGTTGGACGAGGAACAGCCCATCGATCTTATCGGAGACGTAGAAGCTATCGTACGGGTACCTGCCCCCGGTCAGGTACATGGCCGCATCGGTCAGGCAAGGGGAGGATCTGCTGACGACACGGGTATTGGTCCGGTCCACGGTCCCATCGGGATACAGGGACAACAAGGCATGTTGCAATCCAAGGTGGCCTACCACCAATCCATCACAGAGATGGCCATGGAACTTTACCAGATCCTCCAGTCCTATGGTCTGGATATGTCCCAGACGTCCCTTGGAAAAGTCGGTGTCATTGACCCGGATTTCCGTGTGGGATCCGGTATTCCTTTTGGGCAGATACAATTGGAAGGTTCCCATCCCTGAACCAATGGCATCCAAATGGCCCATAAAGGTTTTGTCGTCCTTTAAGAAATGGACATGGACAAAACTGTTCGTTCCGGTAAAAATGCCCTGATGATTTTCAGAATAGAAGCCCACGATCTCACCCCCTATGTGGTCAAATGAAAACTTTTGGGATTTCACACCTTCCCTATAGCCTTCCACCTCCGGGCTCCTAGGGGTGACGATATGGGCGGTAAGGCCTTCAAAAGTCCCTGTGATCCTAAAAGCGAACGGAAGACCAAGGTCATAGCCACGATCCTTGGCCAAGGTGGTCACTCTCGCCTGTAATTCCGCAACACTGTTGATGGGCCCCTTCATCTCGAACACTTCCCATTCCGGTACATTGGCATACACAAAAAAAGGCGATTGCAGGCCCCAGCTTTGGCCAATGTGATATTCCCCTTCGACAAAGGCAGAGGCATAATGGGGAATCCCATCCACGATGGTGATCTCCCCCTTCATTCTGTCATAGGGCCCCATCCCATAAAGATGGGATCGCTCCGTCAAGGTATCCAGGTCCATTTTGAGGTCGTAGGTGTCCCCCATATCCTTCATGGCCCCTTGGACATGGACTTGGGGAACTTGTTGGGCGGTGGTCCCTAGGGCCAAAAACAGGCCCAACAGGGAAGATAGGATGTGTTTTCTGTTTGTCATGGTCATAGTATGATATTGAATAGATACCCGGAAAGTATGATGCACAAGGTGACCACACCAAAGAATATCCCGATCAGTTTCAGGGTCATCACTTTTTTGAGCAACATGGCCTCAGGAAGGGAAAGTCCCACGACGCCCATCATAAAGGCGATGGCCGTACCAAGGGGGATGCCCTTGTCCACGAGTACCTGCACAATGGGCAAAATGCCCGAGGCGTTGGAATACATGGGTACCGCCAAAATAGTGGCTATGGGCACCGCGAAAAGATTGTCCTTGTCCAGGTACTTTTCAAAGAAGCCCTCTGGGATATACCCGTGCATGAGTCCCCCTATGGCTATCCCTATGATGACATAGGGCAGCACCCCTTTCAATATTTTCAAGGCTTCCCGCCAAATGATGGGCAGCCTTTGGCCGAAGGTTTGCTTTTCCTCCTCGAACCTGTCCTGCTCCCTTTGTGCGTTGGCCAGGACTTCCTTGACCCATGGGGTCAACAAATGTTCCAATCGCATTTTTTGGAGAAGGATCCCGGAGACCGTACCCAATAGCACCCCGCTCAGCACATAGACAGCGGTGGTCCGAAGACCGAACAGGCCCACAAAAAGTCCAATGGCCACCTCGTTCACCAAAGGGGAGGTCACCAAAAAGGCGAAGGTCACCCCAAGGGGAATGCCCCCACGCACAAACCCTATGAACAAGGGTACGGAGGAACAGGAACAAAAAGGGGTCACGGCACCAAAAAGGCTCGCCATGAAATACTCGGCGCCATAGAGTTTGTTCCTGGAAAGGTAGTTCTTGACCCTGTCAATGGGGAAATAACTGTTCACGATGCCCATCAGGAACACCACGGTGAACAACAGTAACAAGATCTTGATACTGTCATAGATAAAAAATTCAAGGGCCTGTGCCAAGTGTGCCCCAGGATCCATCCCGAGCACCCCATAGACCAACCAACGGGCCATATCTTCCAACCAATCAAACATGGGGCTCCACTTTTATGGTCCCTGAAATGGTGGCGGCCTGTTGTACCGTATTGTAGATGGTACCGAATTTTTCGAGGTTCCTTTGCAACAGTTTGGGGTTCAATCGGGCATCTTGGCTATACACGGTCAATTCATAATGAATATCGTCCATCCTTGGTGGGTCTTCCAAGCGTTTTGCCCGTACGGTCAGATCCGCCCGTTCATAACCAAAGTGCAACAGTTTGGAAAACCGCTCCACATTTTTAAGGATGCAGGCGGCCACGGAGCCCAGGAACAGTTCTGCCGGATTGGGCAGGTTCCCTTCGGAGCCCGGGGTCGTACCAAAGGCCACGGACCCTCCCTTAAGGGAAAGGGAGGCATCATTTCCCGCTTCGGACTTGGCGGAAACCTTGTACTCCATGGATGTATTCCCTTTTATTTCAGCCATGCCAACACTTCTTCCTTGGAAGGTATCCTTCCTTTTGCCACGATCTGGTCATCTATCACAAGGGCCGGGGTCATCATGACATTGTAGTTCATGATGTCCACGATATCCTCGACCTTTTCGATGGAGGCCTCGATTTGGTTTTCGTCCACCACGTCCTTTACCACACGGGTCAGGTTTTGGCATTTGGGGCAACCGGTGCCCAATACTTTGATTATCTTCATCATCTACCTTTTTATATTTTGAATACGTTCATTACCACCAAGTGTTGGTCCGGGGCAAGTTCCTTCTGTTTCCTTTCGCTCCATTCCATTACAAAGGGCATCTCGGGGTCATGGGTATAGTTGTAGGGAGGCCCTTTGAGGTCAACGACCTCCCCATGGTGGGTATGGTTCTTTGGCCCCTGTACGACATAGCTCACATAATGTTTCATGACTTCCTATTTTAATGGTATCATCCTGTGCACGAACCGATAAGGGTATCTATCCGAAAAGGATCCCGAAAAGGGTTTTGGCCCGCTGCCAATTTTCCTGATCGATACAGTATTTGACCTTGGGGGGATTGACCTCCCCCTTGATCAGCCCGGCTTCCTTCAGTTCCTTCAAATGTTGGGAAACCGTGGATTGGGCCACGGGGAAGATGTCCACCAAATCGCCCGTGAAACAGCAGGACCGGCTTTCCAGATACTTCAAAATCTCGATCCGGGTCGGATGTCCCAGGGCCTTGGCAAACCGTGCCAGTTCCTCGGTCTCCTTTCTGTGCTCCTTGATGTTCGATGTTCCTTTCATAGTTCATCGCAAATTTACGATGGTCTAAAATGAAAAAATGTGACTTATGTCACATTGTATAATTATTATCGGGCCTCCCTTAATGCCATGGCATAGACATTGGGCAAAACACTATTTTCGACAGCTTTGGCGGCCCGTTCGACATCATACCCGAAGCGAACAAACTCCACATGGATGCTGTTCTTGTCCGCCCTGCGGTAGTCCTCATCCATCTCCAAAAGTACATAGCACCCCCTATTGTCCCCATCCTTGGGCTTTCCGATGGAACCGATGTTTATGGCATGGCGGTATATGGTGCCTTCATCATAATCCAGAAGTGCCTTGTGATAGGGTTGGTGGGTATGTCCAAAACAGAGGATATCGGCATTTGAATCCCGCAGGATACGCACCAGGCTCTTCTCCTTCCGGTCCTCAAAAAGATACTCGTTGATCCGTCTTGGGCTGCCGTGCACCAAGAGCAGGTTCACTGTTTCATCGTTCCATTTGAACTCCACATTGATATGGGATGGTAGGCTTTTCAGATACGCCCTTTCCTCATCCCCCATAATGGAGTTGGTATAGGATATGGAAATTGCCCCGTTCGCCTTTTCCTCATCGCTCTTGTAGGCACAGCCACAATCATCACTGTTGCGTCCGATGCCAAAATCATAGTTGCCCGCAATGGTGGGTATCCGGCGTTTTGTGATCTCATGGACCACCTCGTTGGGCCAGATGTTATAGCCCACAAGATCCCCAAGGCAATAGATGGCGTCAGGCCTATGTTTTTCCACATCCACAAAAAAGGCCTCAAGGGCGGGAAGGTTGGCGTGGATGTCCGAGAAGAGGGCAATTTTCATCCTTGAGCGGTTTGCGGTTTAAAATACTTTTTGCGCAACCAAAAGGCTACGCGTACCAACAAAATCAAGGCGGGGACTTCCACCAAGGGCCCGATGACCCCTGCAAAGGCCTGGCCGGAATCCAGTCCGAAGACGGCAATGGCCACGGCAATGGCGAGCTCAAAGTTGTTCCCGGCAGCCGTAAAGGCCACCGAAGCGGTCTTGTCATATTCGGCACCCATCGCCTTGGTGAAAAAGAACCCGATGATGAACATCAGGGTAAAGTACACCAAGAGGGGAATGGCGATCACCACCACGTCCATGGGAATCTCCACGATAAGTTCCCCTTTGAGGGAGAACATGATTACAATGGTGAACAACAGGGCGATCAAGGTCATGGGAGAAATGGCTGGAACAAACTTTTGGGTATACCACTGTTCCCCTTTGATCCGGACCAGTATAGTTCGGCTAAGGATGCCCATAAGGAAAGGGATGCCCAAATAAATGGCCACACTCTCCGCTATGGTCCCTATGGAGATGTCCACAATGGCCCCTTCAAAGCCAAAATATGGGGGCAAAAAGGTGATAAAGATCCACGCATAGAAACTGTAGGCAAACACTTGGAAGATACTGTTCAGGGCCACCAGTCCCGCACCATATTCCGCACTGCCCTCGGCCAGGTCATTCCAGACCAGCACCATGGCAATGCAACGGGCCAAACCTATCAATATCAATCCGACCATATACTCGGGATAGTCCCACAAAAAGAGGATGGCCAGAACGAACATCAACACGGGGCCGATGATCCAGTTGAGCACCAGGGAAATGGTCAATATCTTGGTGTTCTTGAACACCTTGGGCAACAGTTTATAATCCACTTTTGCCAAAGGAGGGTACATCATCAGGATGAGACCTATGGCAATGGGAATGTTGGTGGTGCCGTTGTTGAACGAATTGATGATGTCCGGGAAGGACGGGAAGAGGTAACCGATGCCGACCCCTACCGCCATGGCGATAAAGATCCAAAGGGTAAGGTTCCTGTCCAAAAAGCTCAATTTTTTTACTGCCATGTGTTATGATTTGATCTGTGAAAATACATACCAAAGTTCCGTTGCGATCTGTACGCTTCTTTCTAGGTATTTCTCGGCCTGTTGCGGGGTATTGTCAAATACCTTGGGATCCTCAAATGTGATGGGGATGCGCTTTTCCGCACCGGGCACAAAGGGACAGGCCTCATTGGCCGAATCACAGGTCATGATGGCCCCAAAGCCGGAACTGGGGTTGAAGGCATCGTCCATTTTCTTGGAGAACCCGATCACCGGATGGGCATTTTCCGCATATTTGATGGCATAGACAGGATTTTGTCCCTGTGAAAGCTGTTGGATCTGGAACCCTTGTTTCCCCAAGGTTTCCGCCACCATCGGGAACAGGGCCGTGGCCTCCGTCCCCCCCGAATAGCAGCATACGTTCTTGATATTGAAATGGCACGCCATGGCCTGTGCCCATATCTGTGACAGGTGGCTCCTTCTGGAATTGTGGGTGCAAATGAAATTCAGGCGTATTTCCTGATTTTTTGAAACTTTCGACTGTATGAACCCGGCAAGGGGATCAAGGATTTCCCTACGTTCCGGGGAAACGTCATCGAGTTTCAAGGTTGTGATGAATCCCGCTATTTCAGGGAACAGGCTAGTTGTGGTCGTAGTCATTATATAGTATTAAGATTTAGCAACAATTGCCGTCCGGGGAACAACAGGGCTCGTTGGTCAATTGGGACAGTCTTACCTTTGGTTTCTTTTCGGGGACCCCGCACTGATCCTTGGCAAGGCAGTCGGTCATCTTGGTGGTCAACAAAAAATGCCCATCATCAAAGGCAAGGCCATATTTTCCTATAGTGGTGCCCTGGTATTCCACTTCGACTTCCAGTGAGTCCTCTATTTCCAATACCTTTTGGGACAGTTCGATGATATGAACCAACTTTTCGGGATGCAACCTGTGGTCATAGTCGTCGGCCTCCCACAGTTGGAAGCTGACCACTTCCTCATTTCGCACGGTTCCCCCGCAGTCTATAAAGTGTTTGTGGATCTTCCCCACTTCAGTGACATGGAAATGTCCGGGGACCATTTCCCCGGTGGGCAATTGGAAACCAAGGGTCTCCAATCCGGACAGTACTTCTTTTACTTCTGATAATTTCATGGATTGTTCATTTTGGCTTTGATTATGGCATCGACCTGGGTAGCGACATAGATCATTTCCCCCGCGATGACGGCCTTGTTTTCAAAAAGGACCTCTGCATTTCGGTCCGTCAGCCCATCCTGGACATAGACCTTGACACTGCTGTCCTCGTCCAAATGTAAGGATTCCAAGGTCTTTCTGTTGATGGTCCAACTATCGGAGCCATAGCGGACCGAATACGTGAACAGGGATTCCCCCTGTGCATTGGAGACCCTGAACCCATCGTTCTTCAATAGGGCCAGACCGGGAAGGGTCTCGTTGGCGGTATCCAGACCAGCGGATTCCACCTTGAACTTGTCATTTAATCCGTAGTACATAAGACCCGTCCTGAGCCAGATCATGGCCAATTGGCCCATATCGTCATTGTCCTGGTCCACAAATACAACGGTATAAGGGGTATCCCCCATATTGGACACCATCCTGGCGGCGAGTTGATCCAAAAGCTGGACCTTTTCTTTCGGTATCTGGGGAAAAACGGTCTTCAGTTCCTTTACGGAGCGTTGGATCTTTCCCCTCAGTTCCTGGGAATGTGTGGTCAATGGAAGGCACAACATCAGTAGTGCCATGGTTAGGATCATTTTTGTTTTCATGGTTTCTTTTTTATGGTTTTAGTTTATTAGTTAATCGCAATAAAACGATTAATGGGTTCAAAAAAATACTAACAGCACTCTTGGTCCAGTTCGATCCCCTGATCGAGGAATGCCTTGAACTTATCCTTCATTTCGTTCCAATTCGCCACATTGACACAGTAACAGACACTGGTACCCTCCACATCTCCCTTGATCAGCCCCATGTTCCGGAGTTCCTTCAAGTGTTGGGAAACGGTGGGCTGTGCCAATCCAATTTCGTCCACAAGGTCACCGCAGACACAGGCTTTGACCTTGAAGAGGTGCTGCAATATGGCAATCCTGGCGGGATGGGCAAATACCTTACCGATGAGGGCGAGCTCATTCTGGTTTTCGGTGAATATTTCGGTCTTGGCCAATCCCATATCATTATTTTATCGCAATATTACAATATATTAATTCAACTCAAAAAGATTATCGATAAAAATATTTAGGATCCAAACCAAGGCTTTACAATTTTTTAGCGGCACTTGGTCATGTACCACAACATCCGGATGTTGCCTGAATAGGGGGACAGGCCACCGAACCAAAGGAACAATACACGCAACAATCGCCATTTTTGGGCCTTAGAATGGAGCCGCAATTTTCACATTCATAAAAGAACTGACAAGATTCCGTAGGCATCTTTTCCTCTTTGGAATTGCCACAATGCGGACAGGTAATTGTAGAGTACAGATTGATATCCATTATCACTGGTCCTTTATGGTGTATCCGGTTTTCAAAATGGCGTTCACGATAGCATCCCTAGAGGTTTTGGCGGGATCGTACATTATCTGTGCATTGGCCTTTTGGTAATCTGCCTTGACCATGATGATCCCATCAAGTCCATTGACCTCGTGTTCAATATGTGCCTCGCACCCACTGCATGTCATTCCCACGACCGGAATATTGATTTCCTTGACATCTTGGCTCGCAAAAAAATTCGTTTGACCCTTGGCTTCTTGTTTCGGGTACAAAGATTGGGCATAATAGGGAAAGGCAAGCATCGCTAAGGCAAAGACCGTGATAGTCATCAACCAAATTTTACCCTTCCAAAAGGCCGGCTTTTCGTCCGTATCGCATGCACAGTCTATTTCCTTTTTGGCGACTGTCCTTAACTGTTGGTACCACGCCACTGCCAAAACCAAAACCGTAATTCCGATCAAATACGGTCTGAACGGTTCCAAAAACTTAAAATTTGACGCCAGGCCAGATGTTCCGGCCACAATGGCCAAAAGTGGTCCTATGCAACAAAGGGAGGTGGCCGTGGCCAAAATAATGGAAGATCCCATTAAGGTTCTCTTGTTATTCATGGATTACTGGTTTTATTTGTTCTTTTTTATCGAGCAGGTCAAAAATCGGATAAAGTAACGGCGAATGATCGGTCACCAAGGAATAATGGATTATCTGGCCTTCCTTTTGGGATGTGATCAGATTTCTGTCCTTGAGCTTGCGCAAATGTTGTGAAATTGCAGATACATTCATCTCCAATATATCACTTAGGTCACAGACACATAGGCGTTTCTCTTGGTTCAAAAGGTAGAGAATCTTAAGCCGAACCGGATTGCCCATTAAATTCAATATCCCTGAAATGGAGTCCATGGAATTATCCAAATTTCGTATAGTTTCCCTGCATTCCATTATCTGTTTGGCATCCGCCTCCAAGCGTATGCATATGTTCTTATCCATACTACGAAGTTATGCTATTTTATTATTTTAGCAAACTCTAAAATAAATGGGTGACAAAAGAACAATATCAAGCCCTGGATCACATTACCTGATAATCTTCAGGGTCGGATAAACCAAATTGCCGCTCTCTTTACTCTGCCCGCTTCCCAATTTCTCCTTCAATTGGGCCATATCCTTGCTGATTTTCTTTTCCACGACCCTAGCATACTTTTGGGTCGTTGAAAGCTTGGTATGCCCAAGGAGTTTGGAAACGGTCTCAATGGGCACGTCGTTCATAAGGGTGATTGTCGTTGCAAAGGTATGTCTGGCCACATGGAAGGTTAGGTGCTTTTCAATATTTGCCCTTTCTGCAATGGTCTTTAGGTATTGGTTCACCTTTTGATTGGAATACACTGGAAGAACGGTATTTTCATTTTTGGGAAAATCCACATACTTCTCCAAGATGTTCTTGGCTTTGGGCAATAGGGGAACCTTCACTTCGGTCTTGGTCTTTTGGCGTTTTACATCGATCCAGAGTTCCCCGTCGATGCCGGATACGATACCATTGGGATTGAGGAGTTTGATCTCTATGTAGCTGAGTCCGGTATAACAGGCAAAAAGGAAAATATCCCGGACCAGTTCCATGCCCTTTTCCCCGAATTCCAATTGGTCCAGCGCCAGGATTTCCTCCTCTTCCAAGAAAGGACTGTCATAATCCTCCATTTTCACTTTATACAGATTGAAGGGATTCTTTGGGATACAATCAAATTTATAGGCCATGGTCACCAATTTCTTGAACCGCAGCATATGTTTCATGATACCGTTGTTGTTCAAGGTCTGGAACGATTTGATGGGTTCGCAGTTCCGCAGGAAGTTTTCGAACTCGATCAAAAAGGCATAGTCTATCGAGGCCAGCCCAATATCGGGTACCCGATATTTTTTGGCAATGAAGCGTTTCAGGTAGGTCTCGGTGGAGGAATAGTTCTTGACCGTCCCTTTGGCCAGTTTGGGCAACTCATAGGTTCGGTTGTACTCCAAAAGGTCCAATAGGGTGAGCATCACCTTGTCCTTTCCAAGATATCGAAGCTTGATGGATTGTGCCGTTATAAAGTTGCTCTCGGCACTGAGTTGCCGATGGCATTCCAGCAACTTTGCACGGACGTCGTCCAGATATTTGTTTACAACAACGGATTCACTGGCCCTATGGTCCATTTTTCCCAAAATAGGACACCATCGTTCTTCAAAAGTTGATCTATGGACACTGAGATCTGCATTTTTTCCTTTACATCTGATCCGGACATAAATTGGAAACCGTCCATTTTTTTTTCTTCCTGATTTTTTCAGCCAAAAACTGATACTGAAGGAGTTAGAGGTATTCATGTGTTCTCGCTTTAAGTGAAACATTGGTTGAAGCGAAAGTCAAATCACACGAAAAATCAATATTGGAAGTACAATTTAGGGAATTTTTCCCGACAAAAATAGGACACTCTATAGGACATCCTCACCGATGGTTTCAGATGGAAATAAAAAAAACCAGAAAAAATTAATTTTCTGGTTTTCAATTAATTAAGGTTTTACTTAGTGTCATAAAACCATGGTTCGTCGGGATGACTGGATTCGAACCAGCGACCACACGCACCCCATGCGTGTACGCTACCAGACTGCGCCACATCCCGATTTTTGACTTACGCCAAAATTTTCCAGTAATCAATGAACAAAAACCAATGGACCCTTACTAAGCAGTCTGGGCACCAGACGGAGTTTATCCTGAGCGCGGTCGAAGGACCACATCCCGAAAACGGATTGCAAAAATATAAATTTTACCGATAAAGCATCCTGTATTTCCAGAATTTTGAGCACAAAATATTCTGCTTGCGTAGCAAAATGAAAATTGAGGCAGCCTATAAGCTCAAGTACGCTACACCTAACCGAAAAGATTATCGGTAAAGTGTAAAATGCCCAACAAAATGCTGTCTTTCACGATCGTTGGCATTGACCACGTACCAATAGTCCCCTGTGGGCAATGGATTGCCCTCATAGGTGCCATCCCACTTTCTGACTTGGTCCAAACGGGCCACCACCCTACCATACCGATCATAGATGATCACATCGATATTTGGGAAGTACTCGCGGTTCTTGGGATACCAATAATCGTTGAGATTGTCCCCATCGGGTGTAAAGAATGGGGGCATTTCCGGCATTCCCTCAAAGTTGAACGGCATCACCAAATTGGCCACACAGCCTTTTTGGTCCCTGACCATGATGTTGATATTGGAATCCACGGTGACATTGAAAGTGTTGACTTCCCCATAGGACTCGCCTTGGAAGAAATACTCATAGTCTCCAAATCCGCCCGTTGCAATAGCCGTAATCTCTCCAGGACCCGTTTTCATGGCCTCCAAGGTCAAAGGCTCATAGGCGTCAATCTTAAATTCAACAAAAGTGACGCATCCATTTTCGTGGTAGATGTACACGGTGTGTTCCCCGGCCGGAAGATCTCCATACGTGCGTTGTTCAGTTCCCAATTGAACGTCTTCCACATCCAAGGAGAACAACAAATGTGGCAACAGGGATTCATCGGCAATGGAGACCGTGGCGGTACTGTTCGGGAAGATTCCCTCACAGCCATATTCCACAATAGGTTCTGCGATCAGTTCTATACCTATCCCTATTTCGGCCACCACATTGGTTTGGCATCCATTGGCATCGCGCACAAAGATCACATAGGTTTCACCGCCTTGGAGATTGTCGAAGAACATGGAATCATTTTGTACAAAATCGGCGTCATCGGCAGAGTTTACACTGGTAAAATATGGTGCGGTTCCTCCACTCACTTGCAGGGTCAATGTCCCATCGCCATCACCCATACATATCTCAGGGGTGGTGGCAACAATACCGGCCACCAATTCCATGGGCTGGGTAATCTCAACCGTCCTGGTGATGGTACATCCCAAATCGTCTTGGATGATGATGTCATAGGTTCTTGGAGACAAATCGTTGAATATTCTCCTATTGGGATTTATGGGATCATTCCCCTCAAAAAACTCGCTCAAATTATCGGATATCGAATATCTGATGGCCCCGGTACCCCCGCTGGCCTCAATAATGATCTGACCATTGGCATCCCCGGCACAAACCACAGGAACAGCCTCTAAATATTCCAAGACCAAAGGTGGTTTCGGCTCTATGACGATTGGGTCTGAAATGGTCTCGCATCCCCCACTCTGCGCAAACACATAATAGGTACCCGGATTCAGCTCACGGAAGATACCTGAATCTTGGGCAGGGCGAACAATGGTGGCTGCATTGGGAGGCAAGAGGTTTGAGTTTACCAAGGTATACACATAACTGCCAATACCCCCAAAGGCCTCAGAGCGGATAATACCTGTGGCCTCACCGGCACAATTGATGGTAGCGTTGGTCAGATCCAGTGCAATTACCAAAGGTGCCGCGGGATCCAGGGAAATCTGGTTGGAACGTTCAAACGGACAACCGTTGGAATTTTGCACATCGTATTGGAACGGTCCCGGGTCTAACGTGATATCCGCCGTGATCTCTACGCTGGCCATTCCGGCACCAAATGGTGTAAATGGATCTGAGGTACCCGATCTGCGGTAGAAATAGTCTACTCCAACCTCGGGGTTGGTAACGGTCAATTCCATCCTACCCACGTCTCCACAACCGGGCGGTTGAAGCTCCACCAATTCCGCCACCACGATTTCAGGGTCTTGTACCGTGATCGGAACCGTGGTGAAACTACAGTTCCAACCATCAAAGATGGTGATGGTATACTCACCCGCCGATAAATTGGCAAATGTTGGTGTGGTCTGCAATCCACTGTTGGTTCCATCCGTTATCCTGTTCAATTGGTACAGATAGTTTCCAGGGCCTTGGCCCCCTGCCATATTGTACGCTTCAATGATTCCGTCATTGTCATTGTTACAGGCCAATGGCTGAACCACTTGAATGTCCGCGGTAATCGGTGTGGGCAGCGGTAGATTAATGGTCGTACTGGCCTCACATCCCCTGAAATCCCTAACATTTATGGTATAGGTACCCGTAGAAAGGTCTTGAAAAATTTGATTTGTATTGGGATAGTCCACCAAAACCGTGGTTCCGTCTGGAGCCACCAGCTGATATTCATAAGTGCCCCAGCCCCCATCCCCAGCCACGGTAATTTCACCCAATCCGGGAACATTACAAGTTACGGGAGAAGTCTGTATAGCATCCACGGTAAGTGCCCTATCAGGTGACCGTACTGTTGCCACATTGCTGGTCACATCGCAGAATGGGGAACCCAATGCTTCTATGTGCACCACCAAGTTTCCGGCAGGCACGCCCGTAATGATTTCCGGGGAATTTATCGGGGCGTTGGTATCAAAACTACCCGTTACCCCCGTTGTGGTTTCCACACCGGAGTTATCCCTGGAGAAAACCTCATAATTGTAAACACCGCTATAATTATTGATCTGCAAGCTGATTTCCCCATCATTGCCATTGAAACAAGTCACGGGTTGTACCTCGGCAATCAAGGCCTCAATGGTATTGTATTCGGGCATATTGATCGTGGCGGTTAAATACGAACATCCTCCACTGCCAATATCGGTTACAGCAAAAATATAATCCCCAGGTGTTGCTATATCCCAGGTTACCCGATCGGTTCCTGCGGAATTCCGCGCAGGTTCAGAACCCAACGGAAGGATTTCCACTTCGTAATTTCCAGGTCCTTCGTTGACAATGATTTCAATAAAGCCCGGATTCACACCAGTTCCTGAGGCATCGCAGGTAATCTGGCCCACATTGTAACTGAAGGTGATATCCGTAGGTGTGTTGATCGTCACCGTGTCGGTCTGTTCACATCCATTCAGGTCCCTTGCCGTCAAGATAATGGTTTGGTTGGTACCATTGTCGATGACCTCAAAAGTGTTACTGGTCTGGAAATTGGTACCGTCAAATTGAGGTGTACCATCATTCATGCTATAGGTATAGGGTCCGGTTCCGGTGGGTGTACCAGTTCCATCCCCGTTGGTATCGGTATAAATGGTGATGGTAGCCGTACTAAATTGATTGCTGGATGGATTACAGCTAAATTCCGTATTGATGGCATTTACCGTCAAGTCCGCAGGTTCTATGATTATGATATCGGAAGAACGATCGGAACATCCCCGGTTGGAAACCACCTCCACCTGATATGTATTGGGCAAAAGGTTGTCAAAAACGGAAGAGCCTTGTGGTCCAGCAAGTATGGTGGAACCGGAACCATCGTACAAAATATAGCTCAAAGGGGTATCGGTGTCACTGCCCGGTTGCAGTTCCACGGAAATGGTTCCATTTGCCGCACCATAACAGGTTACATCGCTGCTTGGGGTAGCTGTGATGACTGGAGTGTTCACCGTGGATACGTTTACAATGGACTCATCGGAACACAGGGGTGCAGTGTTGGAACTCAAATCGGTTACCAAGATGTTATAGTCTCCTGGAGGCACGCTGTTGAATACATTGGAACTTTGCGCAGGCCCAATATTGGCCAAAGTACCTGCATCCCTGAGTTGGTATTCAAAATTTCCACTACCTCCGGTAGTGTTCACGGTTATGACCCCATCCCCTGCATTACATGTTGGAAGAGAAGTGGCATCCGCAGTGATGGCAAAGAAATCAAAGACCTCTGCTGTAACTGTATTGGTACATCCATTGCCATCCCTCACCGTGATCACATAGCTGCCGGGGTTTGGCACAATAAAGGTAGTAGCGGTTTGGTAACCACTTCCTATGTCATACTGGAATGTCTCCTCGGGCAAACCAGAGCCTGTGCTCAGTGGAGATAGGATGTCTATTTGATACCCACTGGTGGCCGTACACTGATTGACCACATCAATGGTCGGATTGGGCACACCAGCTTCTTGGGTTACGTTGAGGGTGATCAGTGCAGTACATCCATTGGCATCTTGCACATAGAAATCGTAATCTGCCGGGTATGGCCCTGCTATTTCAAATGTGGTCTCTGGACTGAAGACTGTGGGTGCAGGGGCACCCGAAGGGACATAGGCATAATTGAACGGTGCCGTTCCTCCAAAACCTCGCACGGTAACCAAGGCTCCTGCATTACAGGTGGCCTCCACAAAATTATCGATGGTGATCGATGGTGAACTGAAGCTAATGAAAACCAAAGTGCTTCCACTGCAACCTGTGGTATCATCCCTTACAATGATCTGGTAATTTCCAGGTGCCAATCCTGTAAATGTGCCATTATACGGAATAGCTTGACCAGTCAATGAAGTTGGTCCGGATTCCGTGGCACCAGTATCTGTATTCTGCAGGGTAATCGTAAAATCCCCTGGAGCGGAAATGCCGGAAACCTCATAATCTATACTTCCACTGCCCGCCACATTACAAGATGCCGAAGTGGCCGTGGCAGCCACCGCTACTGGGTTGATAGGGCCAATTGGATCGATCTCTTCAATATAGGTACATCCCAAAGCATCCCTTACCTCCACAAAATAGGTAACCCCAGGTACAACTAATCCGGTTACATCAAAGATATCGTTACCAACTCCTGTTCCTGGCGTGAACACTGGATCACCCACCAATCTAAACTCATAAGGAGCCGTACCTCCGGTCGCCTGGACACGATACGTGAAAGAGGTATCGGAACACAATCCTGGGTCAGCATCCAGCGGAATCAAATCCAAGGTATTTTGATCGATGACCACCTCGTCGCGGTCCTCACATCCCTGGGAATCCGTGGTCACAATTGTATAGTTCCCTGCTGGAAGATTGGGGAAATTTACGGTTGTACTTGCTGTTCCGATAGATGAAGCCACCAAGTTTCCGGCGACATCCAAAAGTACATAATCAAATGGAGCAACTCCGTTGTTTATGGTTGTGGAGATGGAACCGTTGACAGCACCCGAGGAGCATACGGCATCGGTAGGGGTGGCCACAGCATCCAGCGGATCGCTGGGAGCAATCGTAACACTATAAGCAGGGCTCACACAGCCCCTACTATCGCGGATGATGAATCCACCATGGGTTCCCGGTCCATATCCTGAGAAAATGTTCTGGGTACTGAAAGTGGCCCCATTATCATTACTGAATTGGTAGGGAGGAACACCTTGGTTGGTATCGGGTACCAATTCCACAATTCCACTGGTATTGTCACCACACTGGGTATCGGTGCCCACCACAGAACCGGCAATGGTTTCGGGTGGTGAAAGGGTTACTATGTTAGATTCTGTGGTACATCCCCTACTATCCGTAATCAAGAACCGATACGTAGTATCTGAGATGATGGAGCCATCATTGGGAATACTATATACAAAGGAATTTCCGGTAATATTGTTATTGTCAGTAGTATATGGAGCACCATTGATGCTCACTTCGTAAATATCATAATTACCCCCTGAAGTATACCCATTGGATATGTTCACCTGGATTTGGGCAGGTGGTCCTGAACAATCCAATTCCTGAATGGTTGTGGCATTCGCAATCACTTGGGGTTCAATGGTAGCGGTTACCGTATCCCTACAATCATTGGCATCCACAACTTCTATGGTATAGGTGCCTGGGGTAAGTCCGGCAAAACTGTTGCTGGCCCCCAAAGCTCCCCCATTGATTCGATATTGGTAAGGGGCGGCTCCCAGTGATGCATTGACTACCAACGTGGCCGCTGTGAAGTTGTCATAGCAAAAATCTGAGGCTCCATTGTCCAAAGTCAGTACGGGAGCATCCAAACTGGTCAAGGTAAAACTGTCCGTAACTGTACACCCATTGGCGTCGGTAACATTTACTTGGTACAGACCATCCTGGGAAAGGTTTGAAAAAGTACTTCCATTCTTTGGCCCCCTTGTGGAACCATCGGGTTGGATCAACGTATAGCGATTTCCTCCCCATCCACCAACAGTATTGACACGAACGGCACCAATGTTTCCATTCTGACAGCTCATTGCAGTCACATCCAAACTAGAAATTGCAAAGGCGGTCGCAGGTTCCTGAATCACCAAAGTGGCTGTATCTGTACAATTGGTCTCCTCATCGGTTACAGAGATTATGTAGCTGCCTGCAGCCAATCCGGTAATGGGGATTATGCCACTGTTCTGTCCGGTAAACACGGTTCCCCCGTCAATGCTATAGCTATAGGTAGTATTGAATCCATCCACCAAATAGCGTCCTTCCCCATCACTATCGCCCACACAGGTTACTACTTTGGTCTGTTGGGCCTGTACTCCAATAGAGCTTATATCGGTGATGGCATAATTCTCATTGTAGGAGCATCCCTCGCTGTCCGTGACCCTAAAAGTGTAGGTTCCCAATCCCAGTCCTGTAAAGGTATTGTTGTTACCATTGTTCACGGCACTGGCAGCGGGAGCTATGATTTCGTAGGTAAAGGGCCCTGTACCCCCTGTGACTGCCAAACCGACAGAGGCCGTTGTGGTGATACAATCCAAACTGGAAATGGAGAACGCCAAGTCCGTAGGTTTATTCAATGCGTTGAAAACGATGTTCGGAAGTGCCTCAACACATCCATTGGCATCCCTGACCAAGGGTGTGTAGGTTCCAACACCCAAATTTGTAAATACAGGATTGGTTCCGAATCCTGCTCCTACACTGTATTCGTATGGTGCAGTTCCTCCAGAGACCCCAGATATGGTTATCTGACCTCCATTTTCATTGGTACAGGTAGGCACTGTGTTTGCAGTGGCAGTGGCACTGATAGTCGATGGGGTACCTATCGTGGCCGTTTGTGGTGTAGTGGTACAGGTAAAGGAATCCTGCTCATAGCGCAGTACCACATCATAGGTTCCTGGAGCAAGATTTGAAAAGACATTACTTACCTGATAGGTAGCACCGTTGTTAATACTAAACTCAATTTCGTAACCAAATCCATTGGTCACGTTTATCGTGATCCTACCGTTGTTGGCACCCCCACAATTGGCATCCTGTTCAGTAATGGTAAACACTGGTGGCGGAATATCAGGAACGTCCACCGAGGCACTGCGTTGACAACCATTGGCATCCTCTACCAAGATGGCATAAGTGCCCGCCGAGGTTACAGTAAATGTAGTAGATCCAGAATATGGTGAACTGAAAGGACCACCATCAACGCTAAAGCGGTAAGGGGCCGTTCCACCAGAAGTGGTCAGGTTTACATTGACCGAAGCGGCGCCACATCCAAAGCTGTCGGAAGCCGTGGCAGAAACCGCTAAGGGGCTAATTCCGTTTCCAATTACTATGGTGTCACCATTGATATCGGTGGTGGTGGTCTCCGAGCAATCGTTCGTATCCACCCGAATGCTGTATGTTCCAGGGCTTACATTGGCAAATGTATAGATATTGGAAGCATTGGGGCCGAAGGTATCCACGGTTACCCCATTTTTGATCAATCTATAAGTGTAAAATCCAGGAACCCCGGAAACTTGCACATCAATACTACCCAGCTCGCTGCTGCAGAGAATATCATTGGCCGTTACATCCACATTGATGTCCAAATTGCCAATGGTCACTTGGTTTGAAGGGAACACACAGGCACTTGCGGAAACATTTTTCAACCGCACATACACCCTATAATTTCCGGGCGAAGTGATGTCAAAAAATGGATTGTCCTGATAGGGTCCTGCGGCACTGTTCAAACTATATTCATACCCCGCCGGAACATTGGTCACCTCTACCCTGCCCGGATTTCCACAAATAATGTCTTCTTTGATCAGTTGTGGATCCAACGGGTTTAGGGTTGATTTGAAATAATAATACTGGCCAGAGTTTACGCGAACCCTGAACTCACCCGAGGTGGACAGGTTATAGGTGGCACCCGTACCCACCGTATTCCAAGTACAGGCCCCGTTAATCGTAGGGCAATCTTCAACTACTGTAGGGGCGCAGGTGTTAGGGTCCAATTTCTGCCATTGGTAGCTACTACCCGATTGGCTTAAGGTCAGGGTCCTAATATCACTGGTACCGCATAGGAAAAATTTGGCTAGCGTACTGCCGTCATTCGGGCATACTACTTCTTCATCCGCGCCTTGGATAATGGTCAGGAACATGCTGCTAGTTGCAACTTCCATAATATCTGGCTGGGCCGATGTGCTTATGGCTTTGGGGAGCGCCGTGTGCTTTTGGGTCGCCGACTCGGTAACAGAGGACACTATTTTGGTGAGTATCCTGTTAACCTCTGTCTTTGCTAATACTGTCGAACCAAAAATTGATATGAACACCAACAACACGGCATACAATAAATGCCTTGTTTTACGAGGGAGCATAGGTTAAGTCTTGTTTTGGCCGAATATTTTAGATTTGGGATCCTAATATTCTAAATAGTAATTATCTACACTTATAAATATTCTCTTTATCTTTTCATGGCATTACCGCAAAAGTGCAGTTCATCCATAAAATCTATTATTTCAACGTAAATCTATGAAAAAAAGTGCTCTCATAGCTTATTTTTTCGTTGTAATGCTCAGTGCGTCCTGTGCCCAAAATTCAGATAAGGGCATAAATTTTCCCAAAAACGTTGATTTTACTGCAGAGTTGGTCGTAGGAGATGTCCAAAACCCATGGGGTATGGCATTCCTTCCGGATGGCAGTATTTTGATAACCGAAAAGGCTGGCAAACTGCTACGCTACAAAGCCGGCAAGACTATAGAAATAGGGAATGTTCCCGATGTGTATGTACGTGGTCAGGGCGGTCTTTTGGATATTGAACTGCACCCCAACTATGACAAAAACGGATGGATCTATCTCTCTTTTGCATCCGAACAGGGCGAGGGCAAAGGGGGCAATACGGCCGTTATGAGGGCCAAATTATCCAACGATCAATTGGTGGGGCAACAGTTGTTGTACAAAGCAGGGCCCAATACCACCAAGGGACAGCATTTTGGATCCCGTTTGGAGTTTGACAATGAAGGCTATCTGTATTTTTCCGTGGGCGAACGTGGTGATAGGGATGTCAATCCACAAAATATTGACCGGGACGGGGGTAAGATTTACCGCCTATATGATGATGGCAGGGTGCCCAAGGACAATCCCTTTGTGGGAAAATCTGGGGCAAAGACCGCCATTTTCAGTTATGGGCATAGAAATCCACAGGGATTGGCCAAACATCCCGATACCGGTAAAATCTGGGAACACGAACATGGTCCGAGAGGCGGGGATGAAATCAATATCATTGAAAAAGGAAAGAACTACGGTTGGCCCATCATAACTTATGGCATCAACTATAGCGGCACCAAAATCACTAATGTGACCTCCAGACCTGGAATGGAACAGCCCATATACCAATGGACACCATCCATTGCGCCGTGTGGAATGGCCTTTGTTACCTCGGATAAATATCTCAAATGGAAGGGCAACTTACTTGTGGGCTCCTTGGCCTTTCAATATTTGGAAAGGTTGGTCCTGGAGGGAGAGAAAGTAGTATACCGTGAAAAACTATTGGATGGCATGGGGAGGCTCCGCAATGTGCGACAAGCCCCTGATGGTTATATTTATGTAGGCATCGAAGGAAAGGGAATCTATAGGTTGGTCCCTAATTAGTCACTTATTTCAAGGCTTCAATGGCACGCCTTACCGAACCGTACTTTTTTAACGCTTTTTCAGCTTCTTCATAGTCCAGACCGAGTTCTTCCACCAAATAACGCGTTCCACGGTCCACCAATTTGGTGTTGCTCAATTGCATGTTCACCATTTTGTTACCCTTAACCCGACCGATGCGCACCATCAGTGCGGTGGATATCATGTTAAGGACCAATTTTTGGCTGGTTCCGCTTTTCATGCGGGTACTACCCGTAACAAACTCTGGACCGACTATAATTTCTATCGGAATATCGGAATTGGTGGCCAAGGGCGATCCTGGATTATTGGTGATTCCTGCGGTCAAAATCCCATGCTCTTTGGCATCGGCAATGCCTCCCAAGACATACGGCGTGGTTCCCGAAGCCGCAATGCCCACCAAAACATCATTGGAGTTTATATGGTGTTGCATTAAATCCTTCCATGCCTGATGAACGTCATCTTCCGCAAATTCCACCGCCTTGCGTATGGCGTTGTCGCCTCCCGCTATCAGTCCAATGACCCTGTCGTGGGGCATGCCATAGGTTGGAGGTATTTCCGATGCATCCAGAATACCCAACCGACCACTGGTGCCCGCGCCTATGTAAAAAAGGCGGCCACCATCCAAAAAACGTTCCGTGATGCAGTCCACAAGTTTTGTCACCTGTGGAATGACTTTGGCAACCGCTTCGGCTATTTTTTGATCTTCCCTATTGATGCTTTCTAAAATGGTACGGGTGTCCATTTGCTCCAAATTCTCATAATTTGAAGGGGTCTCGGTAATTTTGTTATACTCTATTTGCATTACAAAAGATGAATCTCTTGGTTTCTAAAAAGGTTTAGGAGGTTGCTACTGGGGTCTAGCTCGGTTATCATAGTGTTTATGGCATTGATATCACAAGTTTTGTAACGATGCTGGGAATTCAACTTTTCCGATATGGATAAAAGTACAGTTTTTTTGGATGCCTTTATTATGGCTTTTTTTACCTGTACAATATCCCAATCAAACTCGGTCAGTCCATATAATGAATCCACATATCCCGTTCCAATAAAACTGTAGTCCACCCTAATTTCAGACAGTTGGTTAATGGTCCCTGCCCCAATGGCAATCTGGGAGTCTGGCGAAATTTCACCGCCGATGAACACCGTTTTGATATTGGGTTTTGACAATAGTTCCAAGGCCACGGGCAAACTCAACGTAAAACAGGTCAGTTTTAGACCTTCTGGAATCTGCCGTGTCAACTCAAGACAGGTGGTGCCACCATCTATAAAGATCACGCCTCCATCTTTCAACATTTTCACAGCCTTTTCGGCAATTTTCTGTTTCTTGTCCAGTGCATAGATGTTGGCATTGGGAACGGTTGAGTTTGTAAAACCTAGGGAAACCGCCCCTCCGTGAACCTTTCGAAGCTTGTTTTCAGCGTCCAATTCCTTTACATCCCTTCGTATGGTATCTATGGAAACATCCAGCATTTCGGCAATATCCGTTAATAGCACCTTGTTGTGAAGTGCCACCTCGTTAAGGATTATATGTTGCCTTTCTTCCTTTAGCATACTATGGGAGTCGGGGCAAATATATGAAAATATTTGTCATGCCATTTTATTCCGTTTTTATAATTAAATTATTAAATAATGGTTAATAATTGCAGTTATCGGCACAAAATACAGCAAAAAACAGCAAAATTAAATTTTGTTGTCTATATTTGTCCTGCAAAAGTTTAAATAGTTCAACCATGGCACAATCACAGACAATGGATTATACGTATGACGAAGAGTCAAGAAAATTTGAGAAAATCAACACCAAAATATTGGAGAGCTCAGAAAAGGCCTCTCTTTTGGTCGCCAATGAAATTGCCCAGCTCATCAGGGAACGGCAACGTATGGGCAAAAACGTGGTGCTGGGCCTGGCCACGGGATCCACTCCCACCAAAGTGTATGAATATTTGGTGAAATTCCACAAAGAAGATGGTTTGAGCTTTAACAACGTGATCACCTTCAACCTGGATGAGTACTATCCCATGGCGCCCGACTCCATTCATAGTTATGTCCGGTTCATGAATGAGCACCTGTTTGACCATATCGATATCAAAAAGAAGAACATCCATATTCCCGATGGGACCCTCGACAAGGAAGACGTTCGGGACTTTTGTGAGGCTTACGAGGAAAAAATCAATAAGGCCGGAGGTATCGACATTCAGGTTTTGGGTATAGGCCGTACGGGCCATATCGGATTCAACGAGCCCGGTTCTTCCCTAAAAAGTAAAACCAGGTTGGTTCGGTTGGATAGGGTAACCCGACTGGATGCCGCCAGTGATTTCTTTGGCCTTGAAAATGTGCCTACCAAGGCAATCACCATGGGGGTAGGCACGATCATGGCCGCCAAAAAAATAATCCTAATGGCCTGGGGTGAGGGCAAATCCAACATCATTCAACAATCTGTGGAAGGCAAGATCAGGGAAAGTGTCCCTGCCACTTTTCTGCAGCACCATGAAAATTGCGATTTCATCTTGGATGAGGCTGCCGCATCCTCACTGACCCGTATTCGCACACCTTGGCTGGTAAGTGAATGTGAATGGAACGACAAATTGATCAAAAGGGCCTCTCTGTGGCTTTCCGAAAAATTGGACAAGGCCATCCTAAAACTTACCAACGAACATTACAATGAGCATGGAATGGGGAATCTGGTGGCAGAAGTGGGCTCCGCAGAACATATCAATCTAAAGGTTTTTAACCAACTACAGAGGACCATTACCGGATGGCCTGGAGGAAAACCCAACACGGACGACAGTCAACGCCCAGAGCGAAAATCACCCTACCCAAAACGAACGCTCATATTCAGTCCGCACCCTGACGACGATGTTATATCCATGGGCGGGACATTGTTGCGATTGGTGGACCAAGGCCATGAGGTACACGTTGCCTACCAAACCTCTGGCAACATTGCCGTCTTTGATGACGAGGTCATCAGGTTCCTGGATTTTGCAGCGGATGTCCAAGAAGACAACACGGAACTGGAGAAAAAACTGTTGGAAGTACGAGAATTCCTGAGCACCAAGACCCCGGGCCAGATAGACAGCCCTGAGATTCAAAAAATAAAGGGCCTGATCAGAAAAGGAGAAGCGCTGGCCGCCTGCAGATATTGTGGTGTGGATGAAAAGAACGCCCACTTTTTGAACCTTCCGTTCTATGAAACCGGAGCGGTGAAGAAAAAGCCCCATTCACAGGAGGACATTAAAATTACATACGACCTGTTGAACAAGGTCAAGCCCCATCAAATTTTTGCGGCCGGAGACTTATCAGACCCCCATGGTACACACCGGGTATGTCTGCAGGTCATCTACAAGGCACTTGAACAGTTGGTGGCCGAAGGGGCCGAATGGCTCAATGATTGTTACGTTTGGCTTTATCGCGGTGCATGGCAGGAATGGGACATTGCGGATATGGAAATGGCAGTGCCCATCGGCCCAATGGATATGGAACGTAAGAAAAATGCGATTTTTAAACACCAGTCCCAAAAAGATGCGGCCATGTTTCCTGGAAACGACGAACGAGAATTCTGGCAACGGGCAGAACAACGGAACAAGGAAACAGCCAAAAAATACAACAGTTTGGGAATGGCCGAATATGAAGCCATGGAGGGATTCGTCCGTTATAACTTCATGTAGTTTTGTTCGAAAAAGGCCCCATTAAATGGGGCCTTTTTACATCAATTCTATTTTTCCTTTGTAGGCTTCCAAGGCAGGGTCATTGTTATCCAGTTCGGTGACAAGTACATCTATGGAATCTATGTCACAAATTTTATAGCGCTGGACCGAATTTATTTTTTCGGATATGGAGGGCACCACCACCTTTTTCGATGCCTTGATCATTGCCTTTTTCAGTTGGACTATTTCCCAGTCAAATTCCGTAATTCCATCATTGGGATGCATACTGTTCACTCCCAAAAAGCAAATGTCTGCCTTAAGTTCGGACAAAACCCCAATGGGCCTCCCCCCTATTGTAATCTGTGAATCCTTGTTGACCTTACCACCAATAAATATGATTTCAATATTGGGTTTCGGCAACAACTGTACTGCAATGGGCAAACTGGGCGTAAAGCAGGTTATTTTAAGATAGGGAGGAATAAGTCTGGCAATTTCTAGGTTCGTGGTCCCTCCACTGAGCAGTACAACTTGACCTGCTCTCAACATGGAAATTGCCTTTTCCGCAATCATGGATTTCTTCTCAAGGGAATAAATTTCTCGATTTGCATAGTTGTAATGATTGAAGCCCAAGGAAATTGCCCCTCCATGCACACGTTTCAATTTATTGTCATCATGTAGTTCCTTGATATCCCTACGAACCGTATCAGGCGATACTTTTAACAGTTCGGCGATATCCGTCAAAAGAACTTTGTTGTGGATCCGTACCTCATTTAAAATGACCTGATGGCGCTCTTCCTTTAACATGGCAGTGTTATTTAGACAAATGTATAAGTTTTAACTCTTTAGTAAATAAATGCAAAAAATAGCTTACCCAAAAGGGATTATTGTAAAAAATTGCAAAAAATTGCAGGTTTTTCGATTATTTGCATATTTTTGGGTATATCGGTTTCAACCCGATGCGAATAAAGCTAACCTAAAGTTTAACACTTAACTCAAAATTCAACTTTATGAAAGGAAAGATTTTACGCCAACTGTTGCTTTTGGCGTGCATGGTGCTAAGTACCAGTGCATTTTCCCAAAGCCAGTTTACCTTTACGGGAACCCTGACTGAAAACGGGACCGGCCTTCCGGTGTCCGGTGCTTCAGTTTTTATTGCGAACACTTCTTTCGGTACCGTTACCGATTTTGATGGGAATTACAGCTTCACGGCAACCTTACAGCCCGGAGCTTACACTTTGACTTTTAGTTCATTGGGTTTTTCAACACAAAAAGTCTCCGTTGATATTGGAGGGAGTTCCACAATCACAACGGATGCCATACTCAATGAAGACCTCTTGAACCTGGATGAAGTGGTGGTAACCGGTACCGGTGCGGGGGCCAACAAAAGGACCCTGGGGAATGCCATATCCTCTGTGAAATCCGAAGAACTGGTGGACAATGGGGCCACACAGATCGATCAGGCCATCGCGGGCAAGATAACAGGGGCCCTGGTCCAACAAAATTCAGGGGATCCTGCTGGGGGCATCAGCATACGCCTCAGGGGACCCAGTACCATTTCCGGTAACTCAGATCCCCTATACATTGTGGATGGTATCATTATCAGCAATGCCAGTAACGAACTGGTAGACCTTGGAGGGAACACACAAAACCGTCTGGCGGATATCAACCCCAATGATATTGAAAAGATAGAGATCATTAAGGGAGCGGCGGCGGCGGCCATTTATGGATCCAGGGCGAGCAACGGTGTTGTACAGATATTTACCAAAAAAGGTAGGACCGGAGAGCCAAAATTCACCTTTTCCACGAACACAAGAGTAAATGAACTACGTAAAAAGATTGATTACAACAAGGTTCCCTTGGCGTGGGTGGTGCCCACCGACCGTAACGACCTGAATACCGTGGCCGTTGATCGATACGACCTACAGGATGAAATCTTTGAATCTGGTTTTGGTGTGGAAAATTATCTTTCCATGACCGGTGGATCGGAAAAGACCACCTACTACCTTTCCGCGTCCCATTTGAGCAATGAGGGTATTGTGAAGAATACCAATTTCAAACGGTATGGATTTAAAGCCAGCCTTACCCAAAAGGCATTTGATTGGTTGAACATCACCGGAGGATTCAATTATGTGAGAAGCGTGAGCGATGATATGCCCAATGGGGGCATCAACAGCGCCTATGGTGCCATTACCGGTTTTGTTTTCAGCGACAACTCTATAAATCCGGCTCCAGATGAATCCGGGGTGTACCCAGTGACCTCCCTCTTGGTTCCAAGGACCAACCCGGCAGAAGCAGTGGCCCGTTTTGATTTTGGGCAAAAGACAAACCGTTTCATCACAAGTATAGGTCTGGATGCCAACTTTACGGAAAAGCTGAGTGCCAAGTATACGTTGGGTATAGATTACTATAATCAATCGGCGACGGCGTATATCCCAATAAACAATACCTCGCCAAATGCAGATGGCTATGCCAGAAGGTCCGATCTGAACAGTTTTCAATACAACTCTGACCTTAACGTAACGTATAAAACAGATATTACCAGCACCATTGGCTCAACCTCAACACTTGGGGGTTCTTGGCAGTACGAGGAACGCGATAGGGTGGGCATTAATGCCACAGGGCTTCCTCCTGTTGTGCAGACGGCCACGGGCGGTAGCATTTTGGAACAAGGGGAGACCCGTTCCCAGATTTCCTACTGGGGAGCCTTCTTCCAACAATCGTTTTCATTCAACGATAAAATTTATGTGAACGGTGCGGTCAGGATGGATGGTGCCTCCACTTTTGGGGAAGACGAACGTAACCAATTATATTTCAAGGCCAGTGGTTCTTATGTAATCTCTGATGAGGATTTTTGGAAAGATACCTTTGGAAATTCATTTAACCTATTCAAAATCAGGGCCTCTTGGGGTCAGGCCGGTAACCTTACCGCCCTTGGCGCCTTTGATAGGTTCTCAGTTTACAATCCATCCGCATTGACAGGCTCCGTTAGTTTGATTCCCTCTACGGCACAGGGCAACGAGGACCTGAAACCAGAACGGCAGGATGAGATCGAACTAGGTTTTGATGCCGGTTTGTTGGACAATAGGCTGGGCATTGAATTTTCGTACTACAAACAAAAAGTAACCGACCTCCTATTGCCGCGGGTATTGGCACCTTCCAGTGGTTTCGGTTCCAGATTTGAAAATGTGGGCAATCTAGAGAATACCGGGGTTGAAATCCTATTGAGGGGAGCACCCATCAAAGGTGAAGACTTTAACTGGGATGTAACCGCAACCTTTTCAAAGAACAAAAACGAGGTTACCGATGTTGCCGGTGGAGGTAGATTGGCCTTGGACGGTAGTTTCTCAACCAACTTTGTCATTGAAGGTGAGCCCTTGGGTGTTTTCTACAGACAGTTTTATGCACGAAACGAAGATGGATCCATTGCTTTGGACGATGATGGCTACCCATTCCGCGGGACCACCGAAGATGGGGAATCCTCCAAAGTGATCGGCGATCCCAATCCAGATTGGTTCGGTTCCTTGATCAACGAGTTCTCTTATAAAAACTTTGGCCTAAGAATCCAATTCGATGCGGTCCAAGGTTACGATGTCTTCAACTGGAACAGAAGGTTGTTGGACAACGTTATTTTTGGAGGTGGCTCCCAAGTGGGTGAAGAACTTTTGGGCAATCTTCCCAAAGGTTACGGAAGTGCCCAGGCCAATATCTTTGAAGAATTTATTGAGGATGGTTCCTTTGTAAAGCTAAGGGAAGTTGCCCTGAGCTATAATTTCAAGCCGAAATGGGATTGCATCGACAACGTTAAGGTAAGCTTGGTGGGGCGAAACCTCATTTCTTGGGATGACTATTCCGGATGGGACCCAGAAGTGAGCTCCGCCGGTCAGAGCAATGGTGTACGTGGATTTGATTTTGCCACCGTCCCCATACCAAGAACCTATCAGTTGGGCTTTAACGTTAGTTTCTAATCCTAAAAAAAATGATGATGAAAATATATAGAAAAACCACAGTTAAACTGATGTTATTGCTGACCCTGATAGTTGCAATTGCATCGTGTGATACAGATTTTGACAATCCCAATGCGGCCACAAACGATCAAGTGTTCTCCTCAAGGGAAGGTATCTTGGCCGCCACCATAGGGATGCAACAGCTCTACTCCACCACCGGACTACGATGGATAGTGGAAACCCCGGCGATTACAGCTAGGGAAGGCGGCATCACCACAACATTTCAGAACATGATCGAATTGGAAGACGGGGGTGACATTCCAAATTCCAATTCCAACGTAGTCGGACTTTGGTCCACCATGCTACGGGTCATCGGTATTGCCGAAGATATTGCTGAAAATGCGGCCAATGTAAATATTGATGCCGGCACACAGAGCGGTTTGGTGGCCTATGCCAAGCTATACCATGCCATGTGTATCGGTGCCATGGCCCAAAACTATGAGCAGGTCATTGTGGCCACCTCGGAGGACAATCCCCCCTTTGTGACCAGAATTGAGAGTTTCAATGCGGCCATAAATCTATTGAACGAAGCCAAAACTACCCTATCCGCCAACCCGGCCTCGGCAGAGTTTGAAGCTGAGGTATTGCGTGGCGATATCGATTTGGAAAATACCATAGATGCCATGCTGGCAAGATTCAATCTATATGCTGGGAATTATGATGCGGCAATTGCTGCGGCATCTGCCGTAGATCAAACTTCGGGTTCGGTGTTTACGTATGACTCCCAAAATCTGAATCCGATCTGGAGCAGGGTATACCAAAATGGGGCGCCCAACTTCAAACCTCGTGACAATTTCGGATTGCCCGATACCTTTACCTTTGATCCAGCTGATGGAAGGCTCGCTTTCTATCTTATTCCTTTGGATGAGTTGAACCAAAATCAATTGCCCATTGAGGATTTGGCCGGGTTCTTCGACGGCGATACCGAATCAATACCGGTTTATCTACCGGACGAGATGAACTTGATCATAGCAGAGGCAAATCTTAGAAAAGGATCGCCCGACACCGGTGCAGCCATTACCGCTTTGAACATGGTACTCACCGATAATGATGACATTTTTGGGGTCAATGCCAATGTTGCGGCCTATGCCGGTGACACTTCCGTTGATGCCCTTTTGGATGAAGTATACAAGAATAGAAGGGCAGAATTGTTCCTAACTGGATGCAGTTTGGAGGATAGCAGAAGGTTTGGACGTCCAGAGCCCACTCCTACAGTTCAAAATTTCGATGAAGAAAGGAACAGGAATTTTTACCCCTATCCCAATACGGAAAGGGACAACAATACCAGTACGCCTGCAGATCCATCGATCTGATCAAAATATGTTTTGAGTTGTTAGTTTTTTAATTTAGTCCAAGTGAAAAGGCCTACATTTAATGAATACGTAGGCCTTTTTCTTATCACCATGCATAAATTTTTATACATACTTCCCATCCTATTTCTCTTTTCCTGTGCCATAGGCAAGGCCCCGCAAGAAGAGTTTAGAGGTATTTGGATTGCCACCGTGGCCAACATAGATTGGCCAAAGAACCCTAATGACAGCCCCGAAAAGAAAAAAAAGGATTTCATTGAAATTTTGGACTTCTACCAAAAGTTGAACTTTAATGCAGCCATTGTACAGGTTCGTACCGCCGGGGATGCCTTTTATAAAACCGATTTGGCCCCTTGGTCCAAATACCTGACGGGAAAAGAAGGCGAGCCCCCCATGGGGCTTGACCATCCGCTTAAATGGATGATCGAGGAAACCCATAAAAGGGGAATGGAGTTTCATGCATGGCTTAACCCATACCGGGCCACATTGGACCTGGATACAACGGTATTGTCCAAAAAGCATGATTTTTTCCGGCACCCTGATTGGATGGTCAAATACGGAAAAAAATATTACTATGACCCCGGACTGCCCGATGTGCAGCACAAATTCAACAAGGTCATTGAAGAGTTGATCACCAATTATGAAGTGGATGCCATCCACTTTGATGACTATTTCTATCCTTACAAAGTGGAAGGGGAGATCTTTAACGATTCCCTTACCTTTCAAACCTATGGTTTGCCCAACCAAAACCTGGAAGACTGGCGTAGGAGCAATGTGGATTCGTTGGTTAAAAATGTGTATAAGACCATAAAAAAAAGTAAGCCTTGGGTACAATTCGGCATTAGCCCTTTTGGGGTCTGGAAAAACAAGAGTACCGATCCCAAAGGTTCCGATACACATGCGGGACAGACAACTTATGAGGATCTGTATGCGGACCCCCTGCTCTGGGTGGAAAAGGGATGGTTGGATTATTTGGCACCCCAAGCGTATTGGAGCATGGACTATCCTCCAGCCTCCCACACAAAAGTGGTCTCGTGGTGGGCCAACACCACACCAAACACCAATCTGTATGTGGGCAACGGCACTTATAAAATCAAGAATAACCATGATAAGGCTTGGAAAAGGAATACAGAAATTCCAAAGCAGCTCACCTTTTCCAGAGCACAAAAAACCATTGACGGAAACATCTTCTTCAGTGCAAAGTCGCTTATTGGAAAGCATGATAAGGTGACCCGGACATTGAAAAGAAAGTTCTATCGCCTTCCCGCTAAAAATCCTGCGGCCCTGAACAGAATCAAAAGAGAGCTATCACCTCCCAATATTGAATCCATTCAGGAAAACAATGATTTTTTGGAGGTTTGCCTTGTCCATAGGGATACCGTTCCGAGATTCCTTAATTTCTATACCTTGAATCCCAAGAAAAACCAGAGACTGCTGGTTGAAAAAGAATACCTTTCAGAGAGTCAGGACTCGATATGCATACAAATTGGTCGGGCCAAAAAGGAAATAAAAAAAGGTGTGGGCATAACCGTTGTGGACGCCTTTGGCAATGAAAGCCCCATACAACCCCTAAATTTACCGTTAGATTGATCAGGATTTTATGCATATGAATTTCGTCAACCCAAATAATCCGATTAAAAGAATGGAATGCAGAAAGAGTTTAAGACGATACCTATGAATGTAGCACCAAAAGATCAGCGCGCTTGGCTTTGGATTCCCCTTCTCTATTTTACCCAAGGAATACCCTATATTTTGGTGGTCACGGTTTCCGTGATCATGTACAAACGTTTGGGTATTGGAAATGCGGAGATAGGATTGTACACCAGTTGGCTATATCTGCCATGGGTCTTGAAACCGCTATGGAGCCCTTTGGTAGATCTTAACGGTACCAAAAGAAAATGGTTTCTGACCATGCAACTTATCATCTCGCTGGCCTTTTTGGGCATTGGCCTATTTCTGCCTTCCAATGCGTTCTTCACCATAACCTTGGCCTTTTTTTGGATGGCTTCCTTTGCCTCGGCAACCAATGATATTGCTTCGGATGGATATTATATGATAGGTCTCACCCAGAAAAGGCAATCCTTTTTCATAGGACTACGCAGCACTTTTTATCGTCTGGCCATGGTTACCGGCCAGGGGCTTTTGGTCATTTTTGCCGGTTTTTTGGAACACCGGTACGGCAATAATACCAAAGCTTGGTCCCTAACCATGATCTGTGCGGCGTTGTTGATGTTCATTTTGACCGTCTCCAACTTTTTGGCCGCACCAAAATTTGAAGTGTCCTCCAACGAAAAAGCCGAAAAACCTACTGGTTTTTGGGAAGTTTTTGCCTCATTTTTTAGGAAAAATCAAATTGGGGTAGCCCTTTTGTTCATCCTGACCTACCGTTTGGGTGAATCCCAACTCGTAAAAATGGCCTCCCCTTTTTTGCTGGATAAACTTGAGGTTGGTGGTCTAGGATATTCCACGGAAGCCGTGGGTACCATTTATGGCACGGTAGGTATCATCATGCTTTCCCTGGGGGGAATCGTGGGCGGTATTTTGATTTCAAGGGACGGTCTGAAAAAATGGATGCTCCCCATGTTACTGGCCCTAAATCTTCCCAACGCCCTTTACGCCCTATTGGCCATCACCCACACCTCCAGTATTTATGCCGTTGTGGGCACTGTGGTGCTGGAACAGTTTGGGTACGGATTTGGGTTTGCCGCTTTTTTAATCTACCTCATCTATATTGCCGATGGCATCTCCAAAACATCGCACTATGCCATTGCCACTGGTTTTATGGCCTTGGGGATGATGCTTCCGGGGATGCTGAGCGGATACATTCAGGAATGGTTGGGGTATGCTGGTTTCTTTGTTTGGGTAGTGATTGCTGCACTGCCAGCCTTCGTCATTCTTAAATACCTCAAATATCCCGAAGATTATGGCAAAAAGACCCAGGAACAAAATGCTTGACAAAGCGGTTGGACATACACTGGATAAAACTACCCTTACCCTCCGCCAAAAGGTAGGCCAGCTGTTCATGCCCGCTGCTTTCATCAATGATACCGAAGAGGAGGTGCAGAACCTGGAAAAGTTGATCAGGGACCATCACATTGGGGCAATTTGCTTTTTCCATAGCAGGGCAAGTGCGGCCACCAATTTTGAAGGAAAGAAAAAAATCGTCCACAACGAAAAAAGCTACGATCGCTTAAAACAGCTCATCACCAGATACCAAAAAGCAGCAAAATTTCCATTGTTGGTGGCCATGGATGCGGAATGGGGCCTTGCCATGCGCATTGAAAACACCCCACAATATCCTTACGCCATTACCTTGGGCGCGATGGATGATGGTGAAGACCTCATATATAGTGTGGGATACCAAATTGGCAAAGACTGCAGGCAAGCGGGTATCCACTGGAACCTGGCTCCCGTGGTGGACATCAACAACAATCCCGAAAATCCGGTGATTGGCTATCGTTCATTTGGGGACGACAAAAAGAGTGTGCTCCATAGGTCCAAAGCCTATATAGATGGGATGGGACGAGCGGGAGTACTGAATGCGATAAAGCATTTTCCCGGACATGGGGATACGGCTATGGATTCCCATTTGGGTCTGCCCGTAATAAACAAATCCCTGGAGGAACTCAAGGAAAATGAGCTTTTTCCCTTTCAAGAACTCATCAAAAAGGGGGTCGATGCCGTTATGGTGGGCCATTTGTCCCTACCACAACTGGATAGTCATGAACCTTCTACCACCTCTTCCATAATCATAACCGATTTACTCCGTAAAACCATGGGATTTGGCGGTGTCATCATTTCCGATGCGCTCAATATGCACGCGGTTTCCAAAAAATATACGGAACAAGGGGGATTGGAACTGGCAGCCTTTACCGCAGGAATGGATATGCTCTGCTTTAGCGAACATGCTGTGGAGGGAATAGAAAGTATTTTGGGTTCCGCCTCCAAAGAACGGATCAATGAAAGCTTTGAAAGAATATGGCACCTAAAGGAAAAGATCTTTTTTAGGGAACTGCCCGAAGAGTCTGTTCAACATGATCCAAAAAATTTGAACCGTCAATTGGCCCAACACAGCTTAACAGAATTGTACGGAAACCCATCGGATGTAAAAAAAATCAAGGAATCCAACTTCCTCAATCTCTCTTGGAATGCCAAAGTCGAAAATATTTTCTCAAAAAGGTTACATGAGGAATATGGCATGGAAGCCATTGATTTAATGACTGCGCATGATGCATTCAAGGATAAAATAGCTACATCTAAGAATTTGGTGTTGGCACTTTTTCCCCCTGCTGTAAAACCCAAAAATCTATTCGGATTCGAAGCAGAGCAATTGAAACGCATCAAAGATTTGATCGTTGCCAAAAATGTACTCATTTATCTTTTTGGGAACCCTTATGCCATCGATATTCTGGGATTGGGACCTACTTCCAACATAGTGCTGATCTATCAGGATTTTCCGGAATTCCAAGAGGAAGCCTTGCGCCATTTTAAGGGCCTCTTGACAGCCAAGGGAAGATTGCCCGTCCAACTAAAAACCTTTAAAGCATGAAAACGGATATCATTGCATCCTGGGAGAAAAATGCTTCGGAATGGATCAAAGTCATCCAAAACAACAGTATCCCATCAAGAAAATTTACCAATGTCGCCATTATGGAGACCGTTCGGGGACTGTGCGGGAAAAAAATGGTGGATATCGGTTGTGGTGAAGGATGGCTTACCCGCGAAGTGGGAAAAATGGGATGGGAAGCAACCGGTTTGGATGCCATTGAAAGTCTAATCCTGGAAGCCCAAAATAAAAGTTCGGATTCCTTTTACGTTTTTACCTATGAAGCTATCATTGCCGGGAAATTCATACCTAACGCTCCCTTCGATCTGGCCATATTTAATTTTTGTCTCTATCTGAAGGATGGGCTTCGTCCGCTTTTGGAAAATACCCTGAAAAACATTTCAAAAAAGGGAGCTATTGTCATTCAAACCCTGCATCCATTCTTTTTGGTCCAAAATAAAATGCCCTACAAAAGTCAATGGTTATCAGACTCATGGAAAGGTCTGCCCGGTAATTTTGAAGATGGCCATTCATGGTATGCCAGGACTTTGGAAGATTGGATCAACGAACTGAATGCTTTGGAGAACATCAGTTTTTCAATACAGGAAGTAGTGAATGACGAGAAACAGCCCATTTCCCTAATCATTAAAATAACAAAACCATGAAAACCTACAAAGTCTTGGGACTGATGTCAGGCACATCATTGGATGGGTTGGACATGGCATATTGCCATCTTTGGGAAGAAAATGGACATTGGAGGTTTTCCATCGAAAACACCATGGACATCCCCTATACCGATACGATGCGGGAATATTTGAAAAATGCCATTTACCTTTCCGAAGAAGAACATGGGCAACTGCACCGGGATTATGGAACATGGTTGGGGGAACAATCCAAAAACTTCATCGAAGAACAGGAACTCGATGTTGATTTCATTGCCAGTCACGGGCATACCTCGCACCATAGGCCCGAAGACGGTTTTACCTTTCAGTTGGGCGCTGGTCAGCTTTTGGCAAACGTAAGTGGTAAACAGGTAGTTTGCGATTTTAGGACCAAAGATGTCTCACTGGGCGGACAAGGGGCCCCTCTGGTGCCCATTGGCGACCGGTTGCTCTTTCATGAATACGATTTCTGCCTGAATCTGGGTGGAATCAGTAATGTGTCCTTTGAGAAAGATGGTGTCCGAATAGCCTATGATATTGGATTGGCCAATATGCCGTTGAACCATATTACCCAAAAAATGGGGTTGGCATACGACGAAAATGGAAAACGGGCAAGGTCCGGGAAATTGGACAAGATCCTGCTCCAAAAACTGAACGGGTTGGCCTATTACCAACTTCCCTATCCAAAGTCAACCGGCTATGAATGGTTCACAGCGGAGATTGTGCCTTTGATCGAAACTTCCCAAGCTTCGGATGCCGATCTGTTGCACACCTTTATCCATCACAATTGCGAACAGATTGCCTCAGAAATACACAAGTATGTCAGCAAGACCCAAAACAGGTTATTTGTTACAGGAGGTGGGGCCCTAAACCAATTTTTCACGGACACCCTCAAAGAAAAATTGAGTTCGACCGTTCAAGTGGTTATCCCGGACAAGACCCTGATCGCCTATAAAGAAGCCTTGGTCTTTGCATTAATGGGCGTTTTGCGTTTAAAGGACGAGATCAATGTATTGCGTTCGGTAACCGGTGCCCGTATCGATTCTTGCAGTGGGGAGGTGTACTTCCCCACCACACATTAGGCAGTTGCAAAACGTTTTGGCCTTCGGATCAAGACAAAAATGAACAGGGATACTATTCCACAAATACCCAAGCCCGCAAAAAGGGGCCATACATCTTCCTTGACAAACTCACCGATAAAAGTAGCTATGGGTATTGCCAACACCGTGGACGCAAAACCGTTGATGGCCGCCCCAATACCAGCAATATGGCCAATGGGTTCCATGGCGATGGAACGGAAATTACCCCACATAAAACCTAAACAGAAAAACTGAACGGACAAAAATCCGACCAAAACAACAATGCTCGGGTTGGGCGAATTCAGGAACAAAAGGGTATACAACAAGGCTATTATGGTAAATGCCATGGTTGCCATCCATGACAGCTTTCGCATACCAAAACGCATGACCAGCTTTCCATTCAAAAATGTTGAAAGGCCAATGGAAATGGCCAATCCGGCAAAAATATAGGGGAACGCCTCTTTCAATGCGTATTGGTCTTCAAAAATGTGCTGTGCTGAACTGAGATAGACCAAAAATGAACCAGTCACCAGACCGGAAATCAGGGTAAAGGCAACCGTTTCGCGATACCGTATAAACTCTTTCAATCCATCTATAAAAACGTGACTGGAAAATGGAATTTTGTATTCAGGATGCAAGGTCTCCGGTTGACGTTTCCAGAACCACAATGCCGTAACCAAGGCAAAAAACAGTTGGGCATAGAATATGGCCTTCCAACCAAAGCCATCCAAAATTACTTTTCCAATAGCAGGTGCCACCACGGGTACCAAAATAAAAAAGGCCACCACAAATGACATTACCTTGGCCATATAGTCTCCTTCATAGGTATCCCTTATTATGGAAATAGCCATGGTTCGAGGGGCCGAAAGCCCTATCCCCTGTAGAATTCTACCAATGACCATAATTTCAAGCGATGGGGCGTACAGGCAAATGAGACTGGCCAGCAAGAACAAAATAAACCCTGCATAGACAATGGGTTTCCTGCCATAACAATCGGACAATGGTCCAAAGAAGAGCTGGCCCACCCCCAATCCTAAAAAAATCATGGTTACCAACATCTGGTTATCCGTTGGATCCAGACTATGTATGGTCAACCCAATATTGGAAATGGCGGGCAAAATTGCATCGATGGCCAACGCCACGATGGACATTAATGCGGCCATGAGGGCGATGAACTCGAAATTCGGTTTTTGGATATCCTGTTGCATGGCGTAAAATTAGGCATCCCACCCAGACTTATGAAGCTTTTATGATAGTATTATGGTTATGGCATATAATCAAACGTTATAGTTGTTCGAATCCAATACTGTTTTGTGAAAAACGGTCAAAGAATTGCCTCGTCCATCGTCTTTTGATCGGTTAGTGGTTATCTTTGATCAAATACAAGTAAACCATGGCTCGGTTAAAAACTTTGGTGGTCGGATGCGGTAACATGGGAACCTCCCATGCCCGGGCCTATCACAAATTGGATGGATTTGAAATTGTGGGATTGGTAAGCAGGGGTGCCGAAAGCCGCGAGCGCCTTTCCAAAGAATTGAACGGGGTCGCAACATTTTCAGAGTATGAGCAAGCCCTGAAAACAACCCAACCTGATGCTGTTTCCATCAACACCTACCCCGATACCCACTTTGACTACGTGAAGAGAGCCTTGGAAGCCGGCGCCCATGTCTTTGTGGAAAAACCGCTTGCCCTGACTGTGGAAGAGGCCCAAGCCTTGGTGCAACTATCCCAAAAGCTTGAAAAAAAATTGGTGGTGGGATACATTTTAAGGGTACACCCCACTTGGGCCAAGTTCACCCAAATGGCCCAAACCCTTGGCAAACCTTTGGTAATGCGGATGAACTTGAACCAACAGAGTTCAGGAAACCAATGGTATACCCACAGGCAACTCATGAAATCCATGTCGCCCATAGTGGATTGTGGCGTGCATTATGTGGATATCATGTGCTCCATGGTACGTTCCAATCCGATAAGTGTTTCCGCCATTGGGGCAAGGCTTTCCGATGAGATCGATGCCAAGATGTACAATTATGGCCAACTCCAGGTTCGTTTTGAAGATGGCTCCGTGGGATGGTACGAAGCCGGCTGGGGGCCCATGATGAGTGAGACCGCATTCTTCATCAAAGACGTCATTGGCCCCAAAGGCTGTGTTTCCATCAGTGATATGGAAAAAGGCGACTCTGGGGATATTGAAGGACATACCAAGACAGGAAGTCTAAAATTGCACCACAGTTCTTTGGATGTTGAGGGAAACTTCACAAAAAAAGATGAAATCATCAACACTGCCGATGAACCCGACCATGATGGGCTATGCCTCTTGGAACAGGAATATTTTCACAACGCCATTGTGAACGACCTCGACCTGACCCACCATTTGAACGATGCCATCAACAGCTTGAAAATTGTATTGGCCGCGGATGCATCCGTCAAGACTGGGAAAATCATCTATCTATAATCTGATTAAGACTTCGGAAATCTATTCAATAGGCTACAACGGTATATTCCCATGCTTTCTCCTTGGGGCCTGAACCTGTTTTTTCTCCAGCATGGCAAAGGCCTTCAACAACTTGCGCCGGGTATCCTTGGGCAAAATCACCTCATCTATAAACCCACGGCGGGCTGCGCGATACGGATTGGCAAATTTTTCAGCATATTCGGTCTCTTTTTCTTTGAGTTTGGCCTCTGGGTCATCCGCTTCCGCAATTTCCTTCCTAAAGATGATCTCACTGGCTCCCTTGGCACCCATTACGGCAATTTCTGCGGTTGGCCATGCATAGTTGAAATCCGCTCCAATATGCTTGGAGTTCATCACATCATAGGCCCCTCCGTAGGCTTTCCGGGTGATAACGGTTACCCTGGGCACGGTAGCCTCGCTCAACGCATAGAGCAGTTTGGCCCCATGCATGATGATACCGTTCCATTCTTGGTCAGTTCCCGGTAAAAATCCCGGTACATCCACCAAAACCAACAACGGAATATTGAAGGCATCACAAAAACGGGTGAAGCGTGCTGCCTTTCTGGAACTTTTCACCCCCAAAACCCCGGCCAAGAACATAGGCTGGTTGGCAATGATCCCAATACTTCTCCCCCCCAATCGGGCAAAACCCACAATGATGTTTTCCGCATAGTCCTTGTGTATCTCGTAAAAGGAATCCGAATCTATGATCCCATTGATCACATCGTGCATGTCATAGGGCTTGTTGGGGTTATCGGGAACAATGTTGGAAAGTTCCTCCCGCAGTTCCTCTCCCAGTTCATACTCCAGTTTTTTGGGAGCCTTCATATTGTTTTGCGGCAAATACTCCAGTAATTTTTTGATGTCATCCAGGCAGGCGGCATCGTTGGAAGAAGTTTTATGTGCCACCCCTGATTTTATGGCATGGGCACTGGCGCCGCCCAGTTCTTCCGAGGTCACTTCCTCATTGGTTACGGTTTTTACCACATTGGGACCGGTCACGAACATATAGCTGGTCCCTTCCACCATGATGATGAAATCCGTCATGGCCGGAGAATACACTGCACCTCCAGCACATGGGCCCATTACGGCAGAGATTTGGGGAATCACCCCCGAGGCCTGTACGTTCCGATAAAATATATCGGCATAACCTCCCAAAGACCTTACGCCTTCCTGGATACGTGCACCCCCGGAATCGTTCAATCCAATGATGGGTGCGCCCACCTTCATGGCCAAATCCATCACCTTACAGATTTTTTCGGCATGGGTCTCGGACAAGGCACCGCCAAATACCGTAAAATCCTGTGCATACACGTACACTAGTCTTCCGTTGACCGTGCCATACCCCGTTACCACCCCATCTCCAAAGTAGACTTCGTTTTCCATTCCAAAATCTTTGGTCCGGTGTGTGACCAGTATACCCATCTCCTCGAAAGAGCCCTCATCCAAGAGATAGAGGATCCGCTCTCTTGCAGTGAGCTTTTTCTTTTCATGCTGTTTTTCAATCCGTTTTGCTCCTCCGCCCAAATGGGCTTGGGCTATCCGCTCCTGTAATTTTTCTATTTTGGCGTCCATCGAAATCAGTTTGTTGGTAGTTGCACTATTTTTTTGTCCTGTAGATATTGATGCAAGGCCATTAAGGCTGCTATTTTAGCCTCATTGGTGCTTTTTTCCTTGATTTTCTCGGGGGAATAATAATTTTTCACAAAGTGGGTATCAAAATTCCCGGATCGGAAAGCTTCATGCGCAAAGACAAAGCTTCCAAAGGGCAAGGTGGTCTGCACTCCCTCTACCTTATAATTTCGAATGGCCTCCAACATCAACTCAATGGCCTCTTCGCGGGTCTTTCCATACGTAATCAATTTGGAGAGCATGGGGTCATAGTATATGGGAATGTCCATCCCTTCTTCAAAACCATTGTCCACCCTTATGCCATCCCCAACGGGCATTCTATAGGTCTCCAAATTACCGACACTGGGAAGGAAATCGTTCAAAGGGTCTTCCGCATATACCCTTAGTTCCACGGCATGCCCTTTGATTTTAAGGTCTTCTTGCTTCAAGGGAAGTTCCTCCCCCCTTGCAATCTTGATCTGTAGTTCCACAAGGTCCACCCCAGAAATCATTTCGGTCACGGGGTGTTCTACCTGAAGACGGGTATTCATTTCCAAAAAGTAGAACTTATGGTCTGCATCCATCAAAAATTCAACGGTACCCGCGCCCACATAATCACATGCCTTGGCCACTTTGGTGGCGGCCACGCCCATTTTATCCCGAAGCTCTGGTGTCAAAATAGAGGATGGGGCCTCCTCAACCACTTTCTGGTGCCTTCTTTGAATGCTACATTCCCGCTCAAAAAAGTGGAGCACGTTGCCATGGGTATCTGCCATTACCTGTACCTCAATATGGCGTGGAGAGGTCACATATTTTTCCACAAATACAGAGCCATCGCCAAAAGCTGAAGTTGCCTCACTGATGGCCCGTTTCATGCCAGATTCCAAGTCTTCCTCCTTCTCAACGATCCGCATCCCTTTTCCCCCACCTCCAGCAGAGGCCTTGATCAAGACAGGATATCCAATGTCCTTGGCAATTGCCCGGGCCTTGTTCACATCGGTAATGGCCTCATCAATGCCTGGTACCATGGGAATGTTGTATTCTTTTACAGCTTCCTTTGCGGCCAATTTGCTGCCCATGATCCGTATGGCCTTAGATTTGGGGCCGATGAACGTCAATCCGTTCTTTTCCACAGCTTCGGCAAAATCGGCATTCTCGCTCAAAAATCCGTAGCCAGGGTGGATACCGTCCACATTCAACTTTTTGGCAACTTCTATGATTTTTTCCCCACGCAGATAGGATTGGTTGGAAGGCGCCTCTCCTATGCATACTGCCTCATCAGCAAACCGTACATGGGGTGCGTTCCTATCCGCCGTGGAAAATACCGCCACGGTCTGTATTCCCATTTTTTTGGCGGTTTTCATGACACGTACCGCGATTTCTCCTCGGTTGGCAATCAATATTTTTTTCATGGTGTCCTATTCAAATTGAATTAGAAGTTGTTTTTTGTCGACAGCCTCTCCTTGCTTGACCGCAATTTTCTTGATAATGCCATTTCGAGGTGAGGTAATGATGTTTTCCATTTTCATGGCCTCCAAAACCATCAATTGCTCATCTTCCTTCACTTCTTGGCCTTCCGCAATGGAAATGTCCAAGATCAATCCGGGCATGGGCGCCGCAATGGAATCGATATTTTTTGATCCGTTGGAGGCAAAACCCATTTTTTTGATGAGTTCGTCCAAGGGTGTACTGATCGTGGCACTGTGCTCATTTCCATTGACACTGATCGTATAGGATCGGTTTGGAAAATCGGCCTTCACAATGTTAACGTGGTATGACACTCCATCCTTCAGCAAGTGAAAGTTGCCATTGCCCGTTTTGATAAGGTCCAGTGCAGAGATTTCTTCTTCGGAAAGTTGAAAATCCAAGCTCTCATCCACTTGGATTGTATAGGATTTTTCCATAAAAAGGGGTAACATAGGTTATCTTGATAAATATAGGTTAATGTGTAAATCCACACAAAGCTACCGCCATAAACTTAACAGAATCATGATAAAGGTCATTCATTGCTTCAATGATCTTGGCTAACTATGCACTTGGGATGTATCAGGTGCAAATCTTACCAAATGATTACTTTTGGGATTAAAATCATCATTATGCTGATCTTAGGGATTGCCGGGGGCACCGGCTGTGGAAAAACCACTGTTGTGAACCAGATCGTAGATCAATTGCCCGAAAATGAGGTTTGTGTCATCTCACAGGATTCCTATTACAACGACTTGTCCCATTTGACCAAGGAAGAACGTGGTAAGATCAATTTTGATCACCCCAATTCCATAGATTTTGATCTGTTGATCTCCCATTTGGAACAATTGAGACAGGGCAAGTCCATTGAAAGACCCATCTATTCATTTGTGGAAGAAAACCGATTGCAGGAAACCTTGCCCACACCGCCCAGAAAAGTAATGATCGTGGAGGGTATCTTGGTCTTGAGCAATCCACAACTTCGGGATATGTTCGACATCAAAATCTACGTGCATGCCGATTCGGATGAGCGGTTGATCCGAAGGTTACAACGAGATATTCGGGAACGTGGACACGATTTGGAAAAGGTGCTCACCCGCTATCAAACCGCGGTGAAACCCATGCATGAACAATTCATTGAGCCTTCAAAGGAGTTTGCGGACATCATTATCCCCAATAACCACTACAATACGGTTGCTGTGGATATTGTAAGGACCATCATTAACAATAAATTGGTTTGACCATGGGTTTAAAGGAACTTAAAAACAAAAAGTGGTTCAAAATCATGACCAATACCTACATTTTGGTCCTTACCATTTTTGCTATTTGGATGGTCTTTTTTGATACCAACTCCCTGTTGATCCATATGGAACTTGGGAGGGAAATAGACAAACTGGAAAAACAAAAGGAATTTCTACAGGGCGAAATTGAAAAGGACAAGGAAGTCCTTAAAAAGCTATCCAATAAGGATGAACTCGAAAAATTTGCCCGCGAAAAATATTACATGAAAAAGGACAATGAAGAGATTTTCCTCATTGAATATGAAGACAGCATAAAGAACAAAAAAGATGAATAATACTGGTTTGTTTGATGAATTTCCGGAAGTTTCGGCAAAACAATGGAAGCAAAAAATCCAGGTTGACCTAAAGGGCGCGGACTATAATGAGGCCCTGGTGTGGGAATCCTTGGAAGGAATCAAGGTAAAACCGTTTTACAATGCCGAAGATCTTCAAGATCTCAAGATTTTTGATCTGCCGAAGGACCATGGTTGGGACATTGCCCAGAACATCTATGCTGGCGATGCAAATAAAGCCAATTCCAAAGCCCTCAAAGCGCTTAAAAAAGGAGCTGAGAGTTTAATTTTTACCGTTCCCAGTGAGCAAATCGATTTGGGGTCCCTTCTCTCCCAAATTGATCTGGAAGCCACTCCGCTGCATTTTGACTTTCAGTTTTTGGCCTTGGAACCCATCAAAAAACTGTTGGACTTTGTAGATGGAAAAAAGGCCAAAATCCACCTGAACATTGATATTATTGGACATTTGGCAAAGGATGGCAATTGGTACCACAACTTGGAAAAAGACCACCAAGTGCTGCAAGAAATTTATTCACTAGCTTCCAAAAATGTAGGGGCAGATACCTTTGGGGTAGATCTTTCCCTCTATCAAAATGCCGGGGCGAACATCGTGCAACAACTTGCCTATGGCTTGGCCCACGCCAATGAGTACCTAAACCATTTTTCCAACGTCACTTCGAGCGCAGTCGAGAAGTCATTCCCCATGACATTTAAAGTTGCCGTTGGCGGAAACTATTTCTTCGAAATAGCCAAATTAAGGGCCCTCCGTTGGCTCTGGGAAAGTCTTGCCTCCGAATATGGAATCAAGGGGGGCTGTCATATTTTGGCAATTCCAACAAAGCGGAACAAAACACTGTATGATTATAATGTGAACATGCTCCGAACCACCTCGGAATGCATGTCGGCCGTATTGGGCGGAGCGGATACCGTTTGCAACTTGGCCTATGATGCCATCTATCACAAAGACAACCCGTTTGGGGAACGCATTGCACGGAACCAGTTGGTATTGTTGAAGGAGGAGGGTTATTTCAATGGGGCTTCTTCAGTTTCGGAGGGAGTCTATTACATTGAATCACTCACAGAGCAACTAGCAGAAAAAGCCTTGGCGTTGTTCAAACAAATCGAAGCATCGGGCGGTTTTCTGGATGCCTTGAAAAAGGGAATCATCCAACAGAAAATCAAGGAAAGTGCCTCAAAAGAGCAACACCTTTTTGATGAGGGGAAAATAGTGCTGTTGGGCACCAACAAATATCAAAATCCGCAAGATCACATGAAAAACGGGATGGAACTGTACCCATTTGTCAAAAATCTGCCCAGAAAGACTTTGATAGTGCCCATCATAGAAAAAAGGTTGGCCGAGGAAGTGGAACAAAAAAGACTGGACGATGAGTAGAAAAAATCTTCAACAGTTGAAATTGGCTGTCAGGTCGAGCGCAGTCGAGACCCCAAGCTACGAACAAAAAAACTTTGCGGCCGGAATTTCCCCTTTCCTGCGGGGTCCCTACTCCACCATGTACGTACGCAGACCGTGGACCATACGCCAGTATGCAGGTTTTTCCACTGCGGAGGAAAGCAATGCCTTTTACCGCCGTAACCTTGAGGCGGGACAAAAAGGACTTTCTGTGGCCTTTGACCTCCCCACACACCGTGGTTATGATTCTGATAACGATCGAGTTGTGGGCGACGTAGGCAAAGCAGGTGTTGCCATTGATTCTGTGGAGGACATGAAAATACTTTTCAATGGCATTCCCTTGGACGAAATGTCCGTTTCCATGACCATGAACGGTGCCGTCATCCCCATTATGGCCTTCTATATTGTGGCCGCTGAGGAACAGGGTGTGACCATGGAAAAATTGGCCGGAACCATCCAAAATGACATCCTCAAGGAATTTATGGTGCGGAATACCTACATCTACCCTCCCACCCCTTCCATGCATATCGTGGCGGATATTTTTGAGTTCACCAGCAAGAAAATGCCAAAATTCAACAGCATCAGTATTTCTGGATATCATATGCACGAAGCAGGCGCCCCTGCGGCCATGGAGTTGGCCTACACCTTAGCGGATGGGATCGAGTACATTCGCACGGGAATCAAGGCAGGCTTGAAAATCGATGATTTTGCGCCGAGGCTATCCTTTTTTTGGGGAATTGGCATGAACCACTTTACAGAAATTGCCAAGATGAGGGCCGGACGAATGCTCTGGGCCAAATTGGTGAAACAGTTCGATCCCCAAAGTGATAAGTCTCCCATGCTCCGTACCCATAGCCAAACCAGTGGGTGGAGCTTGACCGAGCAGGACCCTTTCAACAATGTGGCCCGCACCACCATTGAGGCCATGGCGGCCGCTTTTGGGGGAACCCAAAGCCTGCATACCAATGCCTTGGACGAAGCCATAGCGCTGCCCACGGATTTTTCGGCCCGAATAGCACGGAATACCCAAATCTATCTCCAACAAGAAACCCATATAACCAGAACGGTGGATCCTTGGGCCGGTAGCCATGTGGTGGAAAAATTGACCCAGGAAATTGCAGAAGAGGCCTGGAAATTGATTGAAGAAGTGGAAAAATTGGGCGGTATGACCAAGGCCATTGAGGCCGGTATTCCCAAAATGCGGATCGAGGAGGCCGCGGCCAAAAAACAGGCCCGTATCGATAGTGGTCAGGATACCATTGTGGGCGTGAACAAATATCAATTGGAGGATGAGGATGATCTTCAAATTTTGGAAGTGGACAATGCCAAAGTACGCCATCAGCAAATGGAGCGATTGAACCAAATAAAATCCACAAGGGATACCAAAACTGCTGAACACGCCTTGGACCAGATACGGAAAGCCTCCCAAAAAGCCATGCAAAATGATGATGAGCGTGAAAATTTGTTAGCTTTAGCCGTACAAGCGGCCAAGGCCCGTGCCACTTTGGGAGAGATCAGCGATGCCATGGAAAGTGCTTTCGGACGCTATAAAGCTAAAATCCAATCCTTTACCGGAGTGTATTCCAAAGAGATCAAAAACGATATAAGTTTTGAAAAGGCCCGTAAAATGGCCGATGAATTTGCCCAACAGGAAGGCAGAAGACCTCGTATCATGGTGGCCAAAATGGGACAGGATGGACATGACCGTGGGGCCAAAGTGGTGGCCACCGGTTATGCCGACCTAGGTTTTGATGTCGATATCGGTCCACTCTTCCAGACACCGTCCGAAGTGGCCAAACAGGCCGTTGAGAACGATGTGCACATTTTGGGGATTTCATCCTTGGCTGGAGGCCATAAAACCCTGGTCCCGGAAGTGGTGGACGAGCTCAAAAAACTGGGCAGCGAAGATATCATGGTCATCGTGGGCGGGGTCATCCCAAAACAGGACTATAAACACCTTCTGGATCATGGGGCGGTAGCCATTTTTGGACCTGGAACCAAAATCAGTGATGCCGCCATCGAAATCTTAAAGATTTTGATGGATTGATCCGCCTTAATGATCTTATAATTATAACTTTAACTTTCTTTAACGCAGAATGCCCCTGTTATTCACCCACTGTTAACAAAATACATTTTTTAGCGTCTTAAATAATCGTATTTTTAGCACCTAACTTACTATGAAATGGGCAAGATTATTGCTATTGCAAACCAAAAGGGGGGCGTGGGCAAAACAACCACTACGGTAAACCTGGCAGCTTCCCTTGGTGTATTGGAAAAGAAAGTATTGCTGATTGATGCCGACCCCCAGGCGAACGCTACTTCCGGTCTTGGTATTGATGTTGATTCCGTGGAGCATGGAACATACCAACTGTTGGAGCACACCATGCACGTGGATGAGGTGATCGTTCAAACGGACTCCCCCAATGTGGATTTAATCCCTGCCCACATAGACCTTGTGGCCATAGAAATTGAATTGGTGGACAAGGACAATAGGGAATACATGTTGAAGGAAGCCTTGAAGGGCTTGGGAGACCGATATGACTATATTTTGATCGACTGTGCCCCTTCCTTGGGATTGCTTACCCTGAACGCCCTTACCGCGGCAGATTCGGTAATGATTCCAATACAATGTGAGTATTTTGCATTGGAAGGCCTTGGAAAATTGTTGAACACGGTCAAGAGCGTACAAAGAATACATAACAATGACCTGGATATCGAGGGCATGCTATTGACCATGTACGACTCCAGGCTGCGTCTGTCCAACCAAGTGGTGGAAGAAGTGAAAAAACACTTTGCGGACATGGTGTTCGACACCATCATACAAAGAAACGTTAGGCTGAGCGAAGCCCCCAGTTATGGAGAGAGCATCATAAAATATGATGCCAGCAGCAAGGGCGCTTCCAATTATCTCAACTTGGCCAATGAAATATTGAAGAAAAACAAGGAGAAAGTTTAAATGGCGAAAGCAACCAAAAAACAGGCTTTGGGAAGAGGCCTGTCCGCCCTATTGAAAGATCCCGAAAACGATATTAAATCCGTTTCGGACAAAAATGCGGATAAGGTCATAGGAAGTGTGGTTGAACTGGACATAGATTCCATTGCGATGAATCCCTTTCAGCCCCGTTCCAACTTTAATGACGAAGCACTTGAAGAATTGGCCAGTTCCATCCGGGAGCTGGGCATCATCCAGCCCATAACCGTACGGAAACTAGATTTCAACAAGTTCCAATTGGTTTCCGGGGAACGTAGGTACCGTGCTGCCAAGTTGGTGGGACTGGAAACCATCCCGGCCTACATTCGCATCGCCAATGACCAAGAATCCTTGGAAATGGCCTTGGTGGAAAACATCCAACGCCAAGATTTAGATCCTATCGAAATTGCCCTCTCATACCAAAGGCTCATTGACGAAATCCAGGTTACCCAAGAAAAGTTGAGCGACCGTGTGGGCAAAAAACGATCCACCATCACCAACTATCTGCGCTTGTTGAAACTGCACCCCATCATCCAGACCGGTATGCGGGATGGCTTCATCAGCATGGGCCATGGCCGTGCCCTGATCAACATTGATAAGAAAAAGGACCAGATCGCCATTTATGAGAAGATAGTTTCCGACGGGCTTTCCGTGCGGGACACGGAACGGTTGGTCAAGACCATGAAGGACCCTAAGGACGCAACGGGTCCCGAAAAAAAACAACCCAGCACCAAAGAAGTGCCCGGCTTTGTGGTCCACGGTATCGAGGCTTTGAAAGAACACCTTTCTACCAAGGTTGATATTACCGCTTCCCAAAATGGAAAAGGTAAAATTGTGATCCCCTTCCATTCCAAGGAAGAATTTCTGCGCATCAAAAAAATATTGACAGGTGAATAAAAACCTTTTCTTGTTGCTCTTTTCCTTGTTGTGCCTGCACGTTGGTTTTTCCCAAGAAGATGAGGAAAAAAAGGGTGAAGCCGAGGCCCATCCCAAAGAGATAGATTCCCTTGCCATGGATTTGCAGGGAAAGGGCATCACATTGGAAGAGGTCACCTATGAAAAGAAGAGGATAAACCCCCTTGCTCCCAGTAAAGCTGCCTTTTATTCGGCGATTCTGCCCGGACTGGGCCAAATTTATAACAAACGCTATTGGAAAGTACCATTGGTCTATGGCGCCATAGGAACGGGAATCTATGTGTATTCCATCAACAATACAGATTACAAAAGTGCCAGGACAGCGTTCAAAAGAAGAAAAGCCGGTTTTACCGATGACGAATATTACGATGTCAATGGGGATGGAAATGGCCCTGACATAGCCTTGGAAGCATTGCAGGATGCCCAAGAGGCCAGACAAAGGGACCGTGACCTTGCCCTGGTGATCACCATTGCCATGTATACCCTCAATATTATTGATGCCAATGTTGATGCACATCTTAAACAATATAACGTTAACGACAACCTAGCTGTTGATTTTAAACCGTATTTGGATTTGAACCCCTTCACCAATGAGCCAAACTATGGCATGGCCTTGGTGGTAAAATTTTAGCGTATGGACATTGGTCTGTTTGGATATGGAAAAATGGGAAAAATGATCGAGCGAATTGCGCAGGAAAGAGGTCATACCATTGTGGCGAGGGTGGATGTGGGCACGGAAAATGTGGATTTTTCCACTATGGATGTTGCCATAGATTTCAGTACGCCGGAAGCAGCCTTTAAGAACATAACGGATTGTTTTGAAAATGGGGTGCCCGTAATTTCCGGAACCACGGGATGGCTATCCAGTTACGGAAAGGCTGTGAGCCTATGCGAGGAAAACAAAGGAGCGTTCATCTATGCGTCCAATTTCAGTTTGGGGGTCAACATCTTTTTTGAATTGAATGCATATCTTGCCAAAATGATGTCGGGACTCGAACAGTACAACGTTTCCATGGAGGAGATCCACCATACCCAAAAATTGGATGCCCCCAGTGGCACGGCCATTACCTTGGCCGAAGGGATCATACAGAACACCGATTATAAGGATTGGGAACTAGATGCATCCAAACCAGGAACAGTCCCCATTCGATCAAAACGGGAGGGAACTGTACCCGGTACACATATTGTTTCCTATGAAAGTCCTGTGGATAGGATCGACATCAAACATGTGGCACATAATAGGGAAGGGTTTGCATTGGGGGCGGTCATCGCCGCGGAATGGATATTGGGGAAAACCGGTGTTTTCTCCATGAAAGATGTGTTAAACCTAAACTAAAAAACGTAACAAGAACCTAGACGAACAGTCTAACAAAGAAACTTTTACATGAACGGTATACAGTGGATCATTTTTATTCTGATCATTCAGGTCATCCATTTTCTGGGGACCTGGAAACTTTATATAAAAGCGGGAAGAAAAGCATGGGAGGCCGCCATTCCCATCTACAATGGTTTTGTGTTGATGAAAATCATCAGACGGCCTTGGTGGTGGGTGCTGTTGTTGTTCATTCCCATTATCAATCTGTTGATGTTCCCCGTGGTTTGGGTGGAAACCATACGAAGCTTTGGGAAAAACAAGCTTTGGGACACCTGGTTGGTCATCCTTACCCTGGGCTTTTATATCTACTACATCAACTACGTTGAAGATGTCAGCTATATTGAAGACCGAAGCCTAAAACCAAGGACCGGCTTGGGAGAATGGGTAAGTTCCATCGTATTTGCGGTGGTTGCGGCCACGTTTGTGCATACCTACTTCATCCAACCCTATGTGATCCCAACGGGCTCTTTGGAAAGAACCCTCAGGATCGGCGATTTTCTCTTTGTGAGCAAGTTCCATTATGGGGCCAGGGTTCCCATGACCACCTTGGCCGCGCCCATGGTGCACGATACCCTTCCCGGTCTCAAGACACGGTCCTATATTGCCGATGTAAATCCGGAAACCTATAAAACCTCATGGTGGAACAAACTGCAATTGCCCTATATGCGGTTGCCAGGTTTTGAAACGGTGGAAAAAAATGACATTGTGGTCTTCAGTTTGCCATCCGATACGTTATATCAGTTCTTCAAGGCGGAAAAGGCGGTCAAAAAGCCAATCGACAAAAAATCGAACTATGTAAAACGCTGTGTGGGCACCCCTGGGGATTCCTTGGCGGTTATTGATGGTTTTGTCCATATCAACGGAAAAAAGTTCCAGCTTTCAGACCGGGCAAAAGTGATGTATGACTATACCATTTATTCCCAGAAAGGAGTGTCCAGTAGATTGTTGACGGATGTGGACGCCTCGGATTATTTGAGAAAATACATTTCCGCATCCTTGAACGAAAACCAATACAATGCATTGAGGCCGTACATTCTAGGAGGGAACACCTCTTTGGATGGCAAGATCGAACTGATCACCAAAGAAAGTGGCATACCTACGGAAGTGATCAGGCAGCTGAGGCTTTCCCTGACCGAGGAAAAACCAAGGTCCCGCGTGGCCAATCTTACGGATGATATGGTGGCCCAACTCCGTGATAACCCTACTATTGATTCCGTGGTGCGCACCAACGAACCCAAGGGCCAATATGCCGGGGCGTTTCCGCAAAAACCCAGTTTATATCCCTGGAACAACGACAATTTTGGCCCCATTTACATTCCAAAGGCGGGAGCGACCGTGGACATCAATTCCAGAACCATTCCGCTGTACAAAAAGATTATCCGGGATTATGAGCACAATGACGTGAAGGTAAGCGGGCAAAAGGTCTTCATCAATGGCGAGGAGGCCCATTCCTACACCTTTAGGCAAGATTATTACTGGATGATGGGAGACAATCGGGACCACTCCGAAGATAGCAGGACCTGGGGTTACGTACCTGCGGACCACATTGTGGGCAAACCTGTTTTCCTGTGGATGAGCTTTGATAATTTCAATGAGGGAATCGCAAAATGGAAACCCCGTTGGGATCGGGTATTTACCACCGTGGGCGGAAGCGGGCAACCCGTTTCGTATAGATGGTATTTCGTGGCGGCGGTGATTGGCTGGTTTGTTTTTGATTTTTTCAGAAAACGCAGAAAGAAAAAACAAAATGGGTAAATTGGTCATTTGTTTATTTGACCATTTGAGTCTATGTACACATATTCTTTCGAAAAACTAGATGTCTGGAAAGAGGCTAAAAATTTTACCAAAGAAATTTACTTCATTACTGGTGAATTCCCAGAATACGAAAAATTTGGATTGACCGCGCAAATGAGGAGAGCCGCTGTTTCAATCTGTTCAAATATTGCGGAGGGGTCAACCAGAAATACCAATAGGGATAAAGCGCATTTCACTACTATTTCCTTTGGTTCTGCAGTTGAGATATTGAATCAGTTAATTTTGGCAGTTGAATTGGATTTATTATCGCCTGAAAAATATAAGGACCTCAGAAGTCAACTTGAAAGTATTACCAATAAACTCAATTCCTTAAGAAACTATCAAACAAGCAATAAGTCTTAAACATTTTGCAGAACAAATCAACAAATCAACAAATTCTAATCCATCCCACATATTTCCCCAGCATAGCCACATTTTGTGCCATTGTGCAAAACGAAGTGGTTTGGGAAGCCCATGACAACTTTCAAAAGCAGACATACCGAAATCGCTGCTACATCTGTACAGACAAGGGAAAACATATGCTCAACATCCCCATAAAGCACGTGGGGGGAGATGAAGGGCGCCAAAAATACGCCGATGTTGAAATGGACAACACCTACAACTGGAAAAAACTGCATTGGCGCACCTTGGAAACAGCCTATAGAACCTCTCCCTTCTTTGAGTTTTATGAAGATGATTTAAAACCATTGTTTGAAGGTGAGGAAACATCATTGTTCCGATTCAATTGGGAGACCATTAAAGCCATTGGGGATTGTTTGGGAATCGAGATTTCTGACGAAAGAACCCTAACTTTTGAGATGGGTCCTACCAAAAATTTGGATGCTCGATTTCTTGTGGAGGCCAAAAAAGAACTGGATGTACCTGTGGAAACCTATCCCCAAGTCTTTGAAAACAGGCATGGCTTTATCCCTAACCTGAGCATCTTGGACCTTTTGTTCAACGAAGGGACCAACACACTATCCTATCTGAAAAATCAATCCTTGGATTTTTTACATGCTTAGGCACATTCTCCATTATGGGATCCACTTCTTGGTTCCAATCCTCATCGCACTGATATTCTTCAAGGACAACAGGATAAAAGTGATGTTGATCCTCTTGGCGGGAATCGTCATCGATATTGATCATATTTGGGCAACCCCTCTGTTTGACCCAGATAGATGCAGTATTGGTTTTCATCCATTGCACAGCTATTGGGCCATTGCGGGTTATTGCATTTTACCTTTCTTCAAACCAACAAGAATCGTGGGGTTTGCACTCATCATCCACATCATTGCGGATACGGTGGATTGCTTGCTACTTTGACGGCAACTGCAAGGTGGCCATTACTGGATAATGGTCGGAAAGCTTTTCGTTGAAGTTTTGGTGGGATAGCACCTCAAACTCAGGGTCTGTCAAAATGTAGTCGATCCGAAGGGGAAACCCTGAAAAATCTAACGTTCGTCCAAAACCCTTGCCCTTTTCAAAATAGGAATCTTTCATGTCTCCCTTTATGGTTTGATATGCATTGGAATATTGTGTGTTGTTGAAATCACCAACAACAATTTTTTTGTACTTGTTCCTTTCCATGTCTTCCTTGATCAGATTTGCCTGTTCGAATTGTTTGAGCATGACCCTTCTAGATCTTTCAAACAATTTGGAAGACTCTTCATTTTTTATGGTATTCAAACCTGGTATGATCCTGAAGGATTGGAGATGGACATTGTAAACCCTAATTGTATCATTTTCAAACAAAATGTCTGCATAAATGGCATTATTGAAACTATCCGGAAATTTTATGGAATCTACTTTTATTATGGGATATTTGGAATAGATTGCCTGGATAACTTTTCCCCGGTGTTTTCCGTACATAAAATCAACGAACTTATAATTGTATTGTCCCAATGCGTTGTTGCGCTTCATTGCATAGTGGCATTCCTGAAAGCAAAGAATATCAGGATTCTTATCGGTCACAAATTCTAAAATAAGGCTGTCCACGTTTTTAATATCCAATTGTTTCAACTCGTTAAAACTCCTGGCATTGAAAGACATGATGGATAACGTTTTACCTTCCTCCTCGATGATCTTACCCGCTGAAAATTGATAGAAAGGTCCCAATATAAAATACCATAGCACCAGCAATATGCCTGACAACAGAAGATGTTTCCTCTTTGCCAAGGTCCAATAGATAAAAAAGGCCGCGTTAATAAATACCAAGAAGGGAACCATCAAACTAATCGTAGAAAGTGCTGGCATAGCAGTTACGGGAACAAATGGAACCACTAGGGAGATCATGGTCGCCAGTGCAAAAATGATATTCAAAAAAAAGATCACTTTGTTGAATATGGACATTTTTCTCATATATCAATCCTCCTTACCCGCTTTGAACAAAAAATCCTTTTCGGCCTTGGATAGGCTCTCGTAACCGGATTTGCTTATTTTATCCAAAATGTCATCGATCTTGCGCTGACGTACTTCTTTGTCATAATCCTTGGATTTTTTTTGCTCGTCATGCTTTCTATACACCGTTTTCATGGGAGCTTTTTTCTCCTTGGACTTAAAAAGCTGCACAACACCGTTCCTAAATTTGGAGAAACCAGAACCTATGTCCCTTCCATGCAACAGCTGCCGGGCATATACGTAACCTATCAATGCGCCGCCCAAATGAGCCAATCTGCCCCCCACATTACCTCCGTAGGGAATTTGGATCAGATCCACCAGAACAAAAAACGCTCCCACATACCATAATTTCACATTAAAGAACAGTACCCTTACTTCCTGATTGGGGATATAGGCGCAAATAAAAATAAGTACTGCGGTCACCCCTGCCGATGCCCCTATCAAGGCGGTATTGGTATCCAACAAGGTTGGGAATACATTATAACCTAAGAGAAACACCAATCCCCCAATGATCACACCCAAAAAATAAACATTGATGAAACGTTGGCTGTCAAAAAGATTCAAAAAGATCCTGCCCGTAAAATAAAGCATGAGCATGTTCCAAAAAATATGGCCAAGACCTCCATGAAAAAAGGAATAGGTCACAAGCGACCATGGTTGCCCTAAAAAATCCATGATATCTTTTGGCAAATGGAACCAATGGGAAACGGAATATCCCAAAAGTGCCTTGGAAAGCCCATCGAGGATAAAGACCAATACGTTGATGACGATCAGCTTTTCCGCAATATTGAGCCTTGCAAAATTATAATGCAATCCACCGCTTGCCATAGTCAATCCCAACGATTATTGTTAAACTGGTTCTTTTTCCAATACCACATGATCAGAAAACCTATAATGGCGCCCCCAACGTGGGCCATATAAGCAGTATTACTGGGGCTAAAAAACGATTGCCCCGTAAGGGCTGAGATAACATCCAAAAGAATAATACCCGGAATAAAATATTTGGCCTTGATAGGAATTGGCAAGAAAATCAACATCAATCTTGCCTCTGGGTTCATCATCCCAAAAGCGGCCAGCACCCCCATTATACAACCCGAAGCACCCACCATGCGGGCAAAGTAAATATCGGCATATTCCCGCACCAAGGAAACTTGCAAGTTCGTAAGCCCATCCTGAAGCTTATTGGTTGACATCATTTGCAATATTTGATCATTGGTAAGTCCCGTACTCAATAATTCTGATTTGGCCGGTAAAAAATTAAAATAGTAATACCCCAATTGAAACAAAACCGCGCCAAGGCCCGCAGAAAAATAAATAAAAAGAAAACGATTCTTTCCCAAAACCCGTTCCACGGGAGTTCCAAACATCCAAAGTGCTAGCATGTTGAAAGCTATGTGCATAATCCCCCCGTGCATGAACATATGGGAAATTATTTGCCACCAATGAAAATTACTGTTCTCAGGAAACCAAAGGGCGAGCCATTGTTCCATCTGTTCCCCATATAATTGGGTCGCAAAAAATAAGATCACGTTAATGATCAATAAATGCTTTACAGCCTCGGTCATTCTCCCCATCTAACTAAATTTTTTATCGATATCCCCTTCGGAGATAATGGTGTATGCCAATTTTTGAAACGGACTCAGGGTAGGTTCCTTGCAGGCGAACAGATTGTTCACCAAAGCCAACTGTGACTCCTGGTCCAAGGGTTCCCCGGTCCGTACCGCCAGGTTTTTGGAAAGAACCTTTGCCAAAACCTCGGCCTGCGAGATGGGACCCTCCTCAAAACCTTCCTTATAGTCCGCTATCAAGCGATCCAATACCATGCCAATTCCACTTTCCGGAACCACTAAGGGTACGCCTGTCACTTTTACAGTTTCGTGCTCCAAACTTTCAAAGGCAAAACCAATATTTGTCAGGCTTTCCCTGATTTCCTTCAAGACATTGAGTTCCTGTATGCTAAAAGAAAGTTCCAAGGGGAACAAAAGTTGTTGGCTCACCCCCTCTTTTACCGTAATCTCACCCAAAAACTTCTCAAAGAGAACACGCTCATGGGCCCTGTTTTGATGGATGACCAGCATCCCGGATTTCACTGTGGTAACAATATACTTGCGCCGTAATTGGAAGGTGGTGGCCAAATGTTCGGGTATCCCATCATCCGCATGTAAGGTTCCCTGTAGCTCTTCGCTTGATTCTATCGCCAAACTGCTGAACTCCTCCGCATCATTTTCCCCGTCGAAGCCTGCATATAGGTCCTGCCAACCCTCCACACTCTTTTTTTGAAAGTTGCTTCGCCCACTTATTTTCTTGGTTGTCTCCTGAAAAGGATTAAAATCGGCATCGACCGTCACTTTGGGCAAAACTGCACCTTTTTCCTTGTAGGCATAAGGTGTGTCCAAGTTGGGGTCATGGTCAAAATCCAGTACCGGGGCCACATTGAACTGGCCCAAGCTATGCTTTATGGTTGAGCGAATAATGGCATATAGCGTGTTTTCATCATCAAACTTTACCTCAGTTTTTGTGGGGTGGATATTGATGTCAATGGATGAGGGGTCGACCTCAAGATATAGGAAGTACCCTGGGTACATATCCTGTTTGATGAGCCCTTCAAAAGCGGCAGCCACGGCATGGTGCAAATATGGGCTCTTGATATATCGATCATTGGCGAAAAAAAACTGCTCTCCCCTACTTTTCTTGGCAAATTCCGGTTTGCAGATGAATCCCGATACCTTCAACACCTCGGTTTCCTCATTCACCGGAACCAGCCTATCTTCCATTCGGCTCCCAAAAACATGTGCTATGCGCTGTCTATGTTTGGTCTTGGGAAGATTGAAAATCTCGGCCCCATTGTTGTAAAAATGAAATTCCACATTGGGGTGTACCAACGCCACCCGGTGAAATTCATCCGTAATGTGTCGCAACTCCAACTGATTGGACTTGAGGAAGTTCCTCCGTGCCGGAATATTGAAAAAGAGATTTTTAACGGATATCGAGGTGCCTTTGGGCGTGGCCACCACATCTTGCGATACTATCTTGCTGCCCTCTATCTTTATGGAAGTCCCAACTTCATTCGCTTCGGGCCGAGTCTGCATTTCCACATGGGCAATGGCCGCAATAGAGGCCAAAGCTTCACCCCGGAAACCTTTGGTATGCAGGTTGAACAGATCTTGGGCCGAGGATATTTTGGAAGTGGCGTGCCTTTCGAAGGAGAGCCGGGCATCGGTCTCATTCATCCCAATGCCATCATCAACCACTTGGATCAAGGTCTTGCCCCCGTCCTTCACGATCAGTTTAATGGTAGTGGCCCCGGCATCAATGGCGTTCTCCAACAACTCCTTTACTACCGAAGCGGGTCGTTGGACCACCTCCCCTGCTGCTATTTGGTTGGCAACATGGTCTGGCAAAAGTTTGATGATGTCAGCCATTAGGGATTCAAGAATATCGATAAATCAAAGTCAATTACAAAAAGGAACAATACTACCAAAATGGCCACAATAATGAAAAAGCGAAGCTTTAAGTTCCTGTCACCTTCCATTTTCAAGTCTTCCATTGCTGAAGAAAACTTGTTCTTGAGTCCCCTTTCTGTATGTGCGGTACTTCTAAATTTATCTAGTTTGTGCTCTATTTTAAAAGGACTGCCCTCACCCCTGTAATAACGTGGCGAATAACTGAACGTCTTATTTTTTCTAAGCTTTAAGGGGTTTCGCATTATATCCTTTTCGTGTAACCTCAAAGGTACTTAAAATAGAAAAAAAGGATCGGGCACCTTTGCCAAAAAATGTTAACAGTAGTTTGGATGGTTAGATACTTGGACTGTTGGATTATTGGACAACTAATTTTTTTTGAACTTGACCTGTTCCCTGAACTTGGGCTTCATCCACCCAACACAGCCATCTGTATGGCGGCAATGGCCGCTTCGGTTCCCTTATTGCCATGTTTGCCCCCACTGCGGTCCTTGGCCTGTTGTAACGTATCATCGGTCAAAACACAAAAGATGACCGGAATGTCGTACGCCATGTTCAAATCCTTGATGCCCATGGCGGTTGCATGGCAGACAAAATCAAAATGGCTGGTTTCCCCACGGATGACACTGCCAATGGCTATCAGGGCATCCACTTTTTGTGTCTTGAGCATCTTCTTACAACCGAAAGTAAGTTCAAAACTGCCGGGAACGTTCCAACGAAGGATATTTTCGGGTTTAGCCCCACAGTCCACCAATGCATCATAAGCCCCTTGATAAAGGGCCTCGGTAATAGATCCGTTCCATTCTGAAACAACAATCCCAAACCGAAGATGCTTCGCGTTTGGGATTTTGGTCTTATCGTAAACGGATAGGTTTTTGTTCTCTGTGGCCATGGTTTAGTTTTTGGCCAATCCAATAAGGGCATCAATGCCATTGGCCTCCTGTGAGGTCGAGAACTCTTCCTTGATTCTTTCAAAGAAGTCCAAGGCCTTTTGCTTTTGGCCAAGGTTCAAGGCCATAACGCCTGCCTTGTACAAAAATCTTGGGGCAGTAAATTCATTGTTGCTGTGTGCAATGGCCTTTTCGTAATAGTCGAGGGCGTCCTCCGGTTGGTTCAATTGTGAAAAAGCGTCACCGATTCCCCCTTTGGCCATGGCTCCCATGATATCGTCATCTGAAGAAAAATTCTCCAAATGGGCAATGGCCTCATCGTATTGCTGCAAATTCAGGTAGGTCATTCCAGCAGAATATTCCGCCAAGTTTGCCGCTTTGGTACCCTTGTATTCCTCCACAATGTCCAAAAAGCCAAATTTTCCCTCAGCTCCGTTCAGGGCAAGGTTAAGCAGCGAATCTTTGGCCGCTTCATTGTTCAATGCCTGATCAAAATATTGCTGTGGGTAAAAAAGCTCATTGGCCGCTGTGGCCTCTTTCGGCTTTTGGATGAACTGGTGATAGCCCAAATAGGCCAAAACCCCCACGGCCACGGTTCCAATCACGCCCAAAATATAGTTTTGGTTCTTCTGTACCCAGGCCTCAGTTTTGGAAGCGCTCTGGTCCAAGGTGTTGAAAACCTCTGCCGTTGTGCTGTCGTGTTCTTCGATCTGGGCTTCCTCAGCCTTGTTTTTTGGCTTAAAGCCTCTCTTCTTGTATGTTGCCATCCATCATTTAATTGGTGGCGCAAAAATAAAGTTTTTATCCAAAACCAAAAGGCAATTTATTCGTTATTTTTGGAATCTTTAACTGGTCTCAAAGCCGCAAAACACTGTTTGTTTCACCACCTTTTTATGTTTTTAAGGCATTTATCTTTAGTCAATTACAAAAATTTTGATTCCAAGACTTTGGATTTTGACCCTGTCATCAACTGTCTTGTGGGCGATAATGGGGTGGGAAAGACCAACATTTTGGATGCCGTTTACCACCTCTGTTTTGGCAAAAGCTATTTTAATCCGGTTGCCACACAGAACATTAAGCACGATACCGATTTTTTTGTCATTGAAGGTGAGTTTGAAAAACAAGGCCGTGCCGAAAAAATCATATGCAGTCTTAAGAAAGGTGCCAAAAAGGTGATCAAACGGAATGGTAAACCTTACGATAAGTTTTCAGAACACATCGGATTTTTGCCCCTGGTGATCATTTCCCCATCGGACCGCGACCTCATCCTTGAGGGCAGTGAGACCCGAAGAAAGTTTATGGATGGCGTAATTTCGCAATCTGACAGGGACTATCTGCAGTCCCTCATCAAATACAATAAGGTTTTGATGCAGCGGAATTCTCTACTGAAGTATTTTGTGGCCAACACTATTTTTGACCCAAACGCACTGGCCATTTACAATGAGCAATTGCATGGACTGGGAACGGAAATCCACAAAAAAAGGGTCGGCTTTATCTCTTCCTTCATTCCCATATTCAAGGAACAGTATGCCCATATTTCCGATAAGGATGAACAGATCATGCTATCTTATGAAAGCCACCTTGCCCACAATACTCTGCTGGAGCTTTTGGAGGCCAATATTGACAAAGATCGTGCCCTGCAGTACACCAGCATTGGCATTCATAAAGATGATCTGGATTTTACCATCGCAGGGCATCCCATCAAAAAATTTGGAAGCCAAGGACAGCAAAAATCCTTTTTGATCGCCCTGAAACTGGCCCAGTTCCATTTCATCAAAGAGCAGGCGAAGACCACTCCCATACTGTTGTTGGATGATATTTTTGACAAGTTGGACGAAAAACGGGTCTCCCAGATCGTATCCTTGGTGAAAGATGAGAATTTTGGACAGATCTTTATCAGTGATACCCATCCTGAACGGACCGAAAATGTGGTCAAGACCATCCACCAGAGCTATAAAATCTTTACCTTGTAGCATGGTTCGGATAGTGCCCCTTTGTGTGATCTTGTTGTTCTTGGGATGTAATAAATCATCTTTTTCCGAAGCGGACTTACATTATCTGAACGGCTATTGGGAGATTTCCGAAGTGACATTCCCCGACGGGGCCAAAAAGCAATATAGCGTCAATCCCAGTGTCGATTTCATCCAACTGGAAAATGGCAAGGGTTTTCGCAAAAAACTACAACCCAAGTTTGATGGCGGTTACGATGCCTCTCTTGATGTTGAATTTTTGACCATCGGTCAAACGAATGAAGTTTTCACATTACAATACAAAAGTGAATTCAGCGATTGGGAGGAGACATTGGTGCAATTGGATTCCATGTCGTTTGCGGTGATCAATGAAGAGGGAATACGGTATGCCTATAAACGTTTTCAACCCATTGTAATTCCAAAATGATGGCCAAAAGACACAGTTCGCATTTACCGCTCAGTGAAGCTTTGAGCGAGTTCATCAGAGAAAACAGGCTCCAAAAAGGCATGGACAAAGTTGATGCACGGGAGGCTTGGACCAAATTGATGGGGAACGGGGTGAACAACTATACCACCCTGGTTGAACTAAAGAACGAAACACTCTACGTATCACTTTCCTCCTCTGTTTTACGGGAAGAACTGAGTTTGGGCAAGACCAAGATCATCACCATGATCAATGAGGAATTGGGAAGGGAATTAGTGAAAAAATTGGTATTGCGTTAAACCCGAAAATTCCAAAATCAATTGAAAACCATCATTGAGACCGAAAGACTGATCATTGCGGAGGTGGACCTCAATGATACTGGATTCATCGTTCAGTTGCTGAACAGTCCCACTTGGTTACAATTTATTGGCGACAAAGGGGTCAGGAATGTGGAACAGGCCCAGAAATATATCGAGGAAAGCTTGATAGGTGCTTACAGAAAGAATGGTTTTGGCCTGTATAAATTGTGTGTCAAGGAATCTTTGGTGCCCATTGGCCTGTGTGGCTTTTTGCAGCGCGACTATTTGGACAGTCCCGACATCGGCTTTGCACTGCTTCCCGAATACGAGAGCAAAGGATTTATGTATGAGGCGGGTAGTGCCCTTATGGATTATGGTACTTCCAAATTGAAACTGGAATGCGTTCTGGCCATTGTCATGCCTCAGAATGGAAAATCGCGCAAGCTCCTTGAAAGAATTGGGCTGCACCAAATAGGCACCGTGACACCCAAGGGAGGAACCGAGGAATTGCTATTGTTCTCCAACAAAAAAGCCGCTCAAATTGAGCGGCTTTCCCCTATAATTTTCATTTTCAATTAAAATACTTCCCTTCCTGAAAAATGGAAAGCACTTTCTATGGCTGCATTTTCATCGCTGTCCGAGCCGTGCACTGCATTCTCTGCAATGTCCGTGGCATATAATTTTCTAATGGTTCCTTCAGCAGCTTCGGCAGGGTTGGTGGCTCCGATCAACGCACGGAAATCATCCACCGCATTGTCCTTTTCCAAAATGGCGGCCACAATAGGACCTCTGGTCATAAATTCCACCAATTCCCCAAAAAAAGGCCGCTCTTTGTGGATGGCATAGAATTCCCGGGCATCCCTCCTACTCAATTGTGTGTACTTCATGGCCACAATCTTGAATCCCGCAGCTGTTATTTTTTCCAAAATCGCACCGATATACCCATTTTCAACGGCATCCGGTTTGATCATGGTAAAGGTTCTGTTTCCAGTCATTTTTTAAAATTTTGCGCAAACTTACACTTTTTCAACCAACGGGCAAGGTTTAGTAGGCCTGTTTTAGCTCTTGAAGAACCGTTCCGTTATCTCCCATGATCTTAAAATGTGCTTCTCTTTTTTCAAAATTGAGGGTTATGGTACCATAGCTGGTACTGGAAACCACCTCATCTACCCTATAGGGATTCGGTTCCCCACTAAAGCTGAAATAGGAATGGGTAAGCCCGCTGCTGGTAAAATCTACCAGTGGGTAGGCCATGCCCGGTAAGGTTTTCTTGGAAAACTCGGAAATATGGCGATCTCCAGATAAGATCATGACCCCTTTTGCTTTGGAATCCGCAATCATTTTTTCCAGTTTTTCAACTTCTTTTGGAAAATTGCCCCACGTCTCAAAACCGTGCTCTCCGGACAAGACCTGGATGCTGGACATGATAAGATTGAAATCGGCATCGGAATTGTTGAGTTCGCTTTGGAGCCAATCCCACTGGGCCGATCCCAGCACCGTGGCATTGTCACTTGCATCGGGTTTGTAGCGTCTATTTGGATTTTCATCCTTTATCAGTGGGGTCCTAAAATATCGGGTGTCCAAAATCAAGAGCTTTACCTTACCTTCTGGTGTTGTGTATTCATGTAAGGTATAGACCCCCTTTTGCTTTCTCCGCTCACTATCTTTGGGCACTTCCATAAAGTCCAAAAACACTTGCTGGCTCTCTTTTTTCATGGAAAATTCAGATCCTCCGTCATTCACCCCAAAATCATGGTCGTCCCAAGTACCCACAATGGGAACCTTCGATTTTAACAACGCATAACCCTCAATGCTGTCCTGTTGGGCATATATGGCCCTGAGTCTGTCCAAATTATCGGTATCCGCGTAGACAATGTCTCCTCCCCAGATCCAAACATTGGGGTCTTCCGCCAAAATATCATCCCAAAAAAGGTTTGGTTCTTCTGGCATATTGCACGAACCAAAGGCAACCTTGAACACGGATTTGGTATCATCCTGTTTTTCCCTGCATCCCCATAGCAAAAGGACGATACCCAAGAAAAGGGCCATCTGTCTCATATTCCTGAATCGATAAAAACAAAAATAGAATATTGCGGGTTACCTCTATATTATATTATTGTATCTTTGACCGCATGAATTTAGCGGATATCACGACGGTTAAGTCGATACTTTCCCAGCCTCAAAATGTCGTAATCGTTCCCCATAAAAACCCCGATGGAGATGCCATCGGTGCATGTTTGGCACTCTATGGTTTCCTGAAAGGAAAAGGTCAAAATGCAACGGTCATTGTGCCCAATGATTATCCCAAATTCCTCAAATGGATGCCCCACAATGATGTTGTACTCAACTTTGAGCGGGAAAACCAACAGGCCCAAAGTGCACTGGACAGGGCAACCGTTGTGTTTACCTTGGACTTCAATGACCTTTCCAGAACGGGACAAATGGAGCCGGTTCTAAGGGAGATGGATGCGGATTTCATCATGATCGACCACCACCAGCAGCCCAACGATTATGCTAAGGTGACCTACTCGGACGTAGGCATGAGTTCCACCTGTGAAATGGTCTATAATTTCATTGAATTTTTGGGAGAATTGGACAGCATCACCAAGGAAATTGCCACCAATTTGTACGCTGGGATCATGACCGATACCGGGTCGTTCAAATATCGGTCCACTTCAAGCCGTACCCATCGCGTGGTGGCCGACCTTATTGACCGCGGTGCGGACAACATGGAAATCCACAGGCAGGTTTTCGATACCAATTCACCGTCACGTCTCCATTTGCTGGGTGTGGCGCTCAGCAATATGGTCATTCTCCAAGATTACAGCACGGCCTACATTACACTCACCCAACAGGAGTTGGATCAACACGACTTCAAAAAAGGGGATACCGAAGGTTTTGTAAACTATGGATTGACCCTGGAAGGCATTGTTTTTGCCGCCATTTTCATCGAGAACAAAGAAGAAGGCATCATAAAGATCTCTTTCCGATCCGTGGGCGATTTTTCGGTAAACGAGTTCGCCAGAAAGCATTTTAATGGCGGTGGACATATCAATGCCGCTGGAGGACGAAGCGAAATAAGCATGGAGGAGACCATTGCACAGTTCAATGCCATTTTAAAAACCTATAAAAAAGAATTGCAACCATGAGGGCCGCATTGCCATTTTTATTGCTGTTGCTCTATGCCAGCTGCGGAGGGCCCGAGCCAAGAAGGCCCATTGAGGTAAAATCTGGAAGTTTTTTCAAGGAATCCGTGGAACGGAACAAGGCTCTTTTGGCCTTTGAAGAGAGCATGATCCAAGATATCATTGCAAAGGACACAGTGCATGACTATTTGACCAGTCCCAACGGCTTTTGGTATTTTTTTGAGATCAAAAACGACACGGCCACCTATTTGCCCAAAACCAATGACCAAATCCTCTTTTCCTATAATTTGATGTCGCTGAACAATGATACCATCTATACGGCAGAAGACATTGGTCCCACATCGTACGTGGTGGATAAGGAACAATTGTTCCCAGGGCTTCAAAATGCCGTTAAATTATTGAAAATCAATGAAAAAGCTACGTTTTTATTTCCATCATTACAGGCTTATGGCTATCCAGGCGATGGAAATGCCATCGGCCCAAGAACTCCGTTAAAATCCTCTGTGGAATTACATACCATCATCATCAATAAAGACAGTTTAAACTAAAATCACAAGTACAATGAAACAATCCCTAATTATAGCAACTTTGTTTTCCTTGGTTTTCCTTGGGTGCAAATCCAGTAAATATGCCGATTTGGGCGATGGCGTTTTTGCCGATATCCAGACCTCCAAAGGAGACATTATCGTAAAGCTTGAATATGAAAGAACCCCTGTCACCGTTGCCAATTTTGTTTCACTGGCCGAAGGAAACAATCCATTTGTAAGTGATGAATTCAAAGAAAAAAAATACTACGACGGCCTAATCTTCCATAGGATCATCAAAGATTTCATGATCCAAGGAGGAGACCCAACCGGAACAGGAAGCGGAAGTCCGGGATATAGATTCAAGGATGAGTTCAACGATTCCCTGCTGCACTCCAAAAAAGGGATTCTGTCCATGGCCAATTCAGGGCCCAAGACCAACGGCAGCCAATTCTTCATCACCCATAAAGAAACTCCTTGGCTCAATGGGAAACATACCGTTTTTGGAGAGGTAGTGAGTGGAATGGACGTGGTGGATTCCATTGCCAATGTGGAGACCGGGCCCGGGGACAAACCCAAGGTTGATGTTGTCATGAACAAGGTGGAAATTGTGCGAAAAGGCAAGGAGGCCAAAAATTTTGACGCCATAAAAATCATGACAGATTACTTTGAAGAAGAGAAAGTGGCGGAAGCCGCATTCAAAAAAATGATGGAAGATATGGTGGCCGAGTTCGCACAACAAAAAGAAGAGGCAGAAGAGACAGCATCCGGCTTGAAAATCTATCCTTTTACCAAGGGCGATGGTGAACAACCCAAAATAGGGCAAAAAGTAATGGTCAATTATGCAGGTTATTTTGTGGACGGAAGACTTTTTGATTCGAATATTGAGGAGGTCGCCCTAAAGTATAACCAATTGAACCCAGCTAGAAGGGACCAAGGTGGTTATCAGGCATTTCCAATGGACTTTAGTCCAGATTCCCGGCTTGTGCCCGGCTTTAAAGAAGGCTTGTTGAGCATGAAGGTCGGAGACAAAATACGTCTGTTCATTCCATCCCATTTGGGCTACGGCCCTCAAGGTTATGGACCTATACCCCCTAACACCGATCTGGTCTTTGACTTGGAAATTACCGGAATCCAAGAATAGATCAAATTCATAAGGTAAAAGCCGTACTTTTCCGTACGGCTTTTTTTATTTGGACGGATAAACCGCCCCAATATTTATTAAGTGATGGGACAAAAGCTCAAGACCATAGTGGCGATAGCCTTTCCAGTACAGATCCTTCTTGTGAAATGGATGGGCAACTACCCCCAATTTGTAGAGGACTATTACAGCAACGGAATTTATCCCATTATCTCACAGTTTTTGCGTACGCTGTTCGGATGGATTCCATTTTCCATAGGAGACATATTCTATCTTGCCCTTTTTGGTTTGGCAATTCGATATTTGTACAGACATTGGAAGTCCATCAAAAAAAGGCCCTTGTTCCTCCTGAAGGATATCGCTGTGGTGCTGTCCATTGCCTTTTTTGCGTTTCACCTGCTCTGGGGAATGAACTACTACAGACAGCCCATTACTTGGAAAATGGGAATTGAAAAGGAATACACCCTTGAAGAATTGACCAGCTTTACCCAATACCTGGCCAAAAGAACAAACCAGTATCAAGTTCAACTTACGGGTGACACCGTAAACCCGGTACAGATTCCCTATTCCCGAAAAGACCTATTCAAAAAAACGGAAGAAGGCTACGCCCACTTGAAGGAGCACTATCCAAATTTTGAATACAAAAGACCCAGTCTAAAAGCTTCGCTTTTTAGCATTCCACTGACCTATATGGGCTATGGGGGCTATTTGAACCCCTTTACCAATGAGGCCCAGGTAAATGGAATCACCCCATTGTTCCGAATGCCGGCCGTGAGTGGGCATGAGGTGGGGCACCAGTTGGGATACTCGGCCGAGGGTGCCACGAATTTTATTGGGTATCTGGTGTCCGTTGAGCATGAAGATCCCTATTTTCAATATGCAGCCTACCATCACGCCTTGGGTTATTGCCTGTCCGACCTTGCTCAAAAAGACGAGCAAAAATCGAAGGAGATCATCGCTTCGCTCAATCCAGGGGTGAAAAGAAACTTTCAAGAATTGAGGGATTTTTGGGAAAGGTACCAAAACCCACTGGAGCCTGTTTTCAAATCCATATTCAACACTTTTTTAAAGGTCAACAATCAAAAAGAGGGGATACAGAGCTACAACTCCGTGGTTGGATTGATGATAAATCACCACTTTAAAAATCCACCCAAAACATAACTTGTGCAATAACCTCACTTCCGTTACCTTTAGAGGGACTAATGCAACACACTTAATATGAAAATGAAGCTCATGGCACTGACCCTATTCTGGGGCGGTGTTTCTTTGTTCGCCCAGGACTATTTTCCAAAAAATGACGGCGTCAAATCAAAAAACAACAACTACCGGGCATTTACCAACGCAAAAATCTACGTTACCCCAACACAGATCATCCAAAACGGGACACTTCTGATCCAGGATGGAAAGGTTGTACAGGTGGGGAGCAATGTGGGAATTCCCAAAAATGCCGTAGTGGAGGACTTGGGAGGAAAGTACATCTATCCATCTTTCATTGATATATTTTCGGATTTTGGGGTGAAAAAACCTGAAAGAGCGGACACTGCGGGCAGGTCTGCCCAATATGGGCCGGAACGCGAAGGTTATTACTGGAACGACCATATCATGCCAGAGAACAATGCCATTTCCCGCTTTGATTATGATGACAAAAAAGCCGAAGAACTTAGAAAAGCTGGGTTTGGCGTGGTCAATTCCCACATTCAGGATGGCATTGCCAGGGGCACCGGAGTTTTGGTGAGCCTAAATGACAAGGCCAGCGAGGCGCAGAGGATATTGGAAGACCAATCGGCACAATATTTTTCCTTTGACAAGAGCATTGCCAAACGACAGTCTTACCCAACCTCCATTATGGGCGCCACCGCCCTTATGCGACAATTGTACTATGACATGGATTGGTATGGCAAGGGCAATGTGGAGACCACTGACCTATCATTGGAAGCCTTGATCAAAAACAAGGGACTTCCACAAATCTTTGCAGCTGGAGAAAATGGCAATGTATTGCGTGCGGATAAAATAGGAGACCAGTTTGGCATTCAGTACACCATTTTGGCTGGAGGCGATGAATATGAGCGAATCCAGGACATCAAGGCCACCAACGCCAAATTGATAGTCCCCCTTAATTTCCCCGATGCCTATGATGTTTCCAACCCCTACGAGGCACACTATGTATCGTTGAAAGATATGCGCCATTGGAACTTGGCTCCTTCAAATCCGAAGGCCTTGGAAGACAATAACATCCAGTTTTCCATCACCCTGCACGATCTAAAAAGCCCTTCCGATTTTAAATCCAAACTCCTTAAGGCCATTAGCTATGGACTTTCCAAAGCCAAAGCTTTGGAGGCGTTGACCACGGTACCTGCCGGTATTTTGGGGAAATCCGACCAAATTGGGTCGCTACAGATTGGAAGACAGGCCAATTTTTTGATTGCCTCAGGAGATATTTTTGACAAAGGGACCACCCTTTACGAAAACTGGGTACAGGGTACCAAAAATGTTGTCCAATCCAAAGACCAAAAGGATATTCGTGGGGATTATAATTTGGTGGCGAGCGGCCAAACCTATTCCATTTCCATCACCGGAGAAATGAACAGTCCCAAAATTGAAGTAAAGAAAGACACCTTAAAACTTGACTCCAAAATCACCTACTCCGAAGATTGGTTGAACATGGTGATCACGGAAAGCGAAGGTGGCTCCTACCGGTTTGTGGCCCAGGTTCAACCCAATTCTGACAACATTAGCGGAAAGATGGTGCTTCCCAACGGCAGTGAAACATCCACTAGTTTGATAAAATCAAAGGCTTTTGAAGAAAAAACAAAATCGGATGATGCTGTTTCTGCGCCATCCACAGTAGCCATCAGTTATCCCAACGTGGGCTATGGCTACAAGGAAAAACCCAAACAGGAAAATCTCTTGTTTAAAAATGCCACTGTTTGGACCGGAGAAAGCATTTTGGAAAACACGGATGTGCTGGTCAAAAATGGAAAGATCGCCAAAATTGGCAGTGGACTCAGTGCGGGTGGCGCGACCGTTATCGATGCCACCGGAAAGCATTTGACTGCAGGAATCATTGATGAGCATTCACATATTGCCGCCCTGTCCATCAACGAGGCCGGCCACAATTCGTCCGCCGAGGTACGGATGAAGGATGCCATAGACCCTGAGGACATGGACATTTACCGAGATCTGGCAGGTGGCGTGACCACTATCCAATTGTTGCATGGTTCTGCCAATCCCATTGGAGGTCGTTCCGCCATTCTGCGATTGAAGTGGGGTGAAAATGCGGATGGCTTGATTTTCCCCAATGCCCCCAAGTTCATAAAGTTTGCGCTGGGAGAAAATGTAAAGCAATCCAACTGGCAGAGTTTCTCCCGATTCCCGCAAACACGGATGGGCGTGGAACAGACCTTTGTTGATTATTTCCAACGTGCCAAGGAATATGACGCCAAAAAGAAAAGCGGCCAACCCTACCGACACGATGAGGAAATGGAAGTTTTGGCCGAAATATTGAATGGTGAACGTTTTATCAGTTGTCATTCCTACGTTCAGAGTGAAATCAACATGTTGATGAAAGTCGCCGAAAAGTTCAATTTCCGTGTGAACACCTTCACCCATATCCTGGAAGGCTACAAAGTGGCCGATAAAATGGCGGAACACGGTGTCGGTGGCTCCACCTTCAGCGATTGGTGGGCCTATAAGTTTGAGGTGAACGATGCCATTCCCTACAATGCGGCGATCATGGCCAGCCAAGGGGTCACCGTAGCCATCAACAGTGATGATGCCGAAATGTCAAGAAGGTTGAACCAAGAAGCCGGAAAAACCGTAAAATATGGTGGCATGTCGGAAATTGAGGCATGGAAGACCGTTACCCTCAACCCGGCCAAACTATTGCATCTGGATGACCGTGTGGGCAGTATTAAGGAAGGTAATGATGCGGATATGGTACTCTGGACCGATCATCCCCTTTCAGTATACGCAAAGGCAGAAAAGACCCTTATTGAAGGTACCGTTTATTTTGATCTGGAAAAGGACAAAATGTTACGCGAATCTGTAAAGAAGGAGCGGAACCAACTTATTGGCATGATGCTCAATGAAAAAGAGAACGGGAAGAAAACCCAAGCCCCGGTTCAACACAAAAAGGAACGATTTGAATGTGAAACCCTATAAAACGAGAATCATGAGAAAAATATTTCTAACCATTGCCATAGCTTTTGGGGTTTCATTGAACGCACAACAGACCCCAGCACCTTCTCAGACCGAGCAAGTAGCCATTTTTGGAGCTACCGCACATATCGGTAATGGGGAAGTCATAGAAAATTGTACCATTATTTTTAACAATGGCAAGATCACTGCAATAGGGGCAGATCTTATGGCGCCCACCATCGGCAAAATGATCAACGCCCAAGGAAAGCATGTCTATCCAGGTTTTATTGCCCCCAGCAAATCTTTGGGCTTGGTGGAAGTGGATGCCGTTAGGGCCAGTGATGACCAAGATGAAATTGGGGATATGATTCCCAATATACGCAGTATTATTGCGTATAATGCCGAATCCAAAGTGGTGGAAAGTATGCGCCCAAACGGGGTTTTGTTGGGACAGATCACCCCCAATGGCGGTCTAATTTCAGGGACTTCCTCCATTGTGCAATTTGATGCCTGGAATTGGGAAGATGCCGCGGTAAAAGTGGATGACGGCATCCATATGAACTGGCCAGATCTCTTCAGAAGAGGTAGATGGTGGATGGGGGAACCCAATGGCTTTATTGCCAACAAAAAATATCAGGAGCAGGTGGATGAGATTAAATCCTTTGTGCAGAATGCCAAGGCCTATGGAAATGCCCCCGCCAAAGAGATCAATCTGCCCTTTGCGGCCATGCAAGGTCTTTTTGATGGCAAACAGCGTCTGTATATCCATGTCAATGGTGAAACGGAAATCATGGATGCCGTGACCGTTGCCAAAGAAGCAGGGGTTGAACATGTGGTTGTTGTAGGTGGATATCATGCCCACAAGATTGCAGATTTTCTGAAACAGAAAAACATCGCCGTATTGGTGGGAGAGCCACACGCCCTGCCACAATTTGACGATGATGATTATGACTTCCCCTATAAGTTGCCCAAATTGTTGGTGGATGCCGGCTTATTGGTGGGCCTACAGAACGAGGACATGGCCAATTTCCAGACCAGGAACCTGCCTTTTTACGCTGGACAAGTAGTGGGACAAGGATTGGATAAGGAAAAGGCCCTGAAGCTGATATCTGGCAATACCGCCAAGATTTTGGGAATAGATGCCGATTATGGCACCTTGGAAGTAGGGAAAAGTGCCACTTTGTTCATTTCCGAAGGCGATGCCCTGGATATGCGTACCAATCAGCTAACCAAGGCTTATATTGACGGGAGGGACATTTCCCTGGAGACCCATCAGACCGAGCTCTGGAAACGGTATATGGACAAATACGAAGGAGAATAACATGAAAGAAATAGAGCGGCGTTCTTGGGAACGCCGCTCTCTCTTGAACACTTATGATGTTCTAGGCTCAACTCTTTTTTACTTCCACAGATTTGGCCCCTTCCGGTTTTGCATAAAAGTCATCGGGTTCAGCTGTTTGTTCGAGGATTACATTCTCAAACGAAACGGTATCCCTTGCATCCAGTATTTTGCTTCCCTCATAATTATACCAGGTAATGGATTTGGGGAGCAATAGCCCTTCCACGGACTGCCAGTTATCATACCGTATCCACTTTACATTTTCCGATTTTTCCCCGGTTCTATAGGTTACCGTGTATCCAAGCCAAGCCATTTGATGGGTTTCTGGATCATAGTGGATGAAGTATTCATCTTTGGATGAAGCACCTACCCCCAAATCATATGCAATGCGGATTCCGGGATAACTTTTCCCATCGAACATCAAGGCATCGGTGTCGCCATACTGGATGCCATCATCTGCCAAAACAAAGGGCATGGCATAAAAGTAGAACATCAGGTTGTGGTAAAATCCAGCATCCCCTTGGTAATTTTCATGGGGGTCCCAAAGCCATACCTGTTTGCCATCAAATCCCATGGAAAATTGTTCGTTGTCCACCCTGTCCCTTCTGGACCGCAAATCCACCGTGTGGGTTTCCGTAAATTCGGGATGCGGCAAATCAAAACGAAGTGTGCGTTGGTTTTTCCATAGCCCAAATCCGCCATGCGCATTAAGAACTTTGGTCAATTCCTCAGGAAATTTAGGTATTGTTGTTGTCATTTCCTTTTGGACGGTTTCCTGTGTTTCTTCCTTTGTTGGACCTTGTTTACAGGCCCCAAGGGCCAAAAAAAGGAAAAGAATGGTTGTTTTCTTCATGATTTAAATTTTGTCACTTGGTCGAAAACTACTGCAATACGTTACAAGAATCTCTATTTTTGGATTGTGATGGAAACCAAATTGATCAGCAGTATCCAAAATCCTTTGGTCAAAAAAGTACTGCTCCTTAAAGAAAAATCCAGGGAACGAAAGAAGACAGGAGTTTTCATCGTGGAGGGAAAACGTGAACTGGAATTGGCCCAAAAAGGCGGCTATATCTTTGAAACGATCCTCCATTGCCCAGAAATTCTGCCCGATTTGAAGATGGGCTCCATAGTGGATGATCCCAAGGTTGAAATCACCCAAATAACAAAACAGGTTTATGAAAAACTGGCCTATCGGGAGACCACAGAAGGTATTTTGGCCATTGCCAAAAGCAGATCCCATACACTGGATACCATCCGTTTTAAGAATGAAAACCCTCTGATTTTGGTAGCCGAAGCACCCGAAAAACCAGGGAATGTAGGCGCATTGCTGAGAACTGCCGATGCCGCGGCCGTGGATGCCGTATTGATTGCCAATCCCAAATCTGACCTCTATAATCCCAATATTATCCGATCCAGCGTGGGCTGTGTGTTCACAAACCAGATCGGTATGGCCTCCAGTGGGGAAATCGTTCAATTTCTCAAAGAGAAAAAGATCAAGATATATTCTGCAGCCCTTACCGCATCCAAAAATTATGTGGATTGTGATTTTAGGGGTTCCACGGCCATTGTTGTGGGAACCGAAGCCACTGGACTCACTCCCGAATGGCTCGACAACTCAGACCAGAACATCATCATCCCAATGCAGGGTGAAATCGACTCCATGAACGTGTCCGTATCGGCAGCAATACTTATATTTGAAGCGAAGCGGCAACGCGGATTCTAGCCTATGGAAAAGACATTACTCTTCTATGTAATCATCGTCATTTTAGTGGTTCAGTATCTGGTTCACCAACTATTGGAATATTTGAACGCCAAACGTTTCAAGTCACAGGTTCCCAATGAGTTGAGCGATGTTTTTGACGATGCCGAATACCAAAAATCCCAACAGTACAAAAAAGCCAATTACCAATTTGGCCTGTTTTCCGACGGTTTATCATTGGTCTTCACATTAGGCTTTCTTTTGTTGGGCGGGTTTGAATGGTTCGACGGATGGACCCGATCCATATCCCAGCAAATGATTCCCATGGCTTTGGTATTTTTCGGCCTTATAGTATTGGGAAGCTCGATTCTTGGCTTGCCCTTCTCGTATTACAAGACTTTTGTGATCGAGGAAAAATATGGCTTCAACAAGACCACCAAAAAACTGTTCTTTTTGGATAAACTCAAAGGAGGGCTATTGACCGCTCTTTTAGGAGGTGGGGTATTGTCCCTGTTCATCCTATTCTATCAATGGACAGGGCCGAATTTTTGGATCTATGCCTGGATACTGATCGGTGCCTTCATTCTCTTTATGAACCTGTTCTATAGCCGATTGATCGTTCCCTTGTTCAACAAACAGACCCCTTTGGCAGATGGAAGCCTGAAGACTGCCATTGAGGGATATGCCAAAAAGGTGGGCTTTGAGCTCAAAAATATCTTTGTGATCGATGGTTCAAAAAGATCCACGAAGGCCAACGCCTATTTTTCTGGATTTGGCAGGGAAAAACGGATCACCCTGTTCGATACCTTGATCAACGACCTCGATGAAGAGGAAATTGTGGCTGTTCTGGCCCATGAAGTGGGGCACTACAAGCGAAATCATATCATCTTCAACCTTGTGGTCACCTTGGCATTGACGGGTTTTACACTCTATATTCTTTCACTTTTCATCAACCATCCCGATATTTCACTGGCCATAGGGGTGTCAACCCCAAGTTTCCACGCCGGATTGGTAGGCTTTGCCCTGTTGTACAGCCCCATTTCGGAAGTCACGGGCCTGGCCATGAACTATCTGTCCAGAAAATTTGAGTTCCAAGCGGATGATTACGCCAAAAAAACCTTTGCAGCCACGCCTTTGGTAACTTCCTTAAAAAAACTTTCCAAAAACAGTTTGAGCAACCTTACCCCGCACCCAGCCTATGTTTTTGTGCACTACTCCCACCCTCCTTTAGTGGAGCGAATCAGAAATTTAAAGGCATAATTTTTGTTGCTTACCAGTAAAGATTGTGGTAATTTTAATATGCTATGACAGAGGCTGCCATTGAAAAAGAGAACAAGGAGATCGCAAAGCAATACAAAGAGTTGCTTCGCATCAGCTATCAAACCTTGACCGACGAGGACAAGAAATTGATACGCTCTGCCTTTGATGTGGCCGTGGATGCCCATAAGAACCAAAGACGGAAATCTGGGGAAGCCTACATCTTCCACCCCATAGCCGTGGCCAAGATCGTAGCCTCCAAAATAGGTCTCGACGCCGTTTCCATAGCCTCTGCCCTGCTCCACGATGTTGTGGAGGATACCCCGTACACCTTGGCCGATATTGAACGCATGTTCGGGGAGAGCGTGGCCCGGATCGTGAATGGCCTCACCAAGATAGCCCACCTTAAAAAGGATATGGACATCAGCCAGCAAGCCGAGAATTTCAGGAAAATGCTGCTGACCCTCCATGACGATGTACGGGTGATCATCATTAAAATTGCGGATAGGTACCACAATATGTTGACCATGGATGCCATGCCAGAGCACAAGCAGGTAAAAGTGGCCTCCGAGACCCTATACATTTATGCACCTCTGGCGCACCGTATTGGACTGTACAATATCAAAACCCATTTGGAGGACCTTAGTCTCAAGTATACCGAACCAGATGTATACAAGGACATCCAGGCCAAAATTGAGAATACGGAGGAGGAGAACCTTGCCTATATAGAAGCTTTTTCGGACGTGATCCGAAACTCTTTGGACAAGGAAGGACTGAATTACCACATCAAGGGAAGGATGAAATCCATTTTTTCCATCCGAAGGAAAATGAAGGCCCAAAATGTGTCGTTCGATGAGGTCTATGACAAATTTGCCATCCGGATCATCTATAAATCGGACCGAAAGAATGAAAAGTTCTTGGCCTGGAAGATCTATTCCATTGTGACCGATCACTTTACGCCCAATCCCGTGCGCTTACGCGATTGGATCACCTCTCCCAAATCCACAGGATATGAAGCCCTCCACATCACCGTAATGGGCCCAAAGGGCAAGTGGGTAGAGGTCCAGATCCGTAGTGAGCGTATGCACGAAATTGCAGAAAAGGGCTATGCTGCCCACTTTAAGTACAAACATGGCGCCCAAAAGGAGCAGGGCATTGAAGAGTGGTTGAACCGTTTGCAGGAAGCCTTGGAGACTTCCAACGGCAATGCCGTGGATTTTGTGGAAGAGTTCAAGCTCAATCTGTATTCCAAGGAAATTTTTGTGTTCACCCCAAAAGGTGACCTAAAATCCATGCCCAAGGGATCGACCCCTTTGGATTTTGCATTCCACATCCATACCGAAATAGGCATGAAGACCCGAGGTGCCCGCGTGAACGGCAAATTGGTGCCTTTGGGTTCCGAACTGCACAGTGGAGATCAAGTGGAGATCATTACCTCCGAAACCGCAAAACCCAACCAAAGCTGGCTGGACTATGCAAATACGGCCAGGGCACGTGCAAAAATCAAATCTTCACTGCGTGAAGAAAAAAAGAGCATTGCCGAGGAAGGCAGGGAAATCCTTCGAAGGAAACTGAAATCACAAAAGATAAATCTCAGTGAGGACACCGTGAACAAATTGGTGGTTTTCTTCAAGCTAAAGACCAGTTTGGACCTGTTCTACCGTGTGGGCATTGGTGTGATCGACAATGAAAAGATCAAGGATTTTGCCTCCTCCTACAACAATTCATTCCTTAATTTCTTCAAAAACCGAATCCGAAGAAACCCCGTTCCCCAGGACATCGACAAGGATGAGATAACCGTCAAGTATGACATGCTCGTGTTTGGAAAGGAGGAAGAAAAATTAAGTTACAAACTCTCCCAGTGCTGTAATCCTATTCCGGGAGACGATGTTTTTGGCTTCTTGAGCGTGAGCGACGGCATCAAGGTCCATAAAAAGAACTGTCCCAATGCCATTTCCCTGCAGTCCAACTATGCTTATAGGATTATGAGTGCCAAATGGATAGATTCCTCGCAGGAAGAATTTTCCGTTGATATCCAGCTGACCGGAATCGACAATTTGGGACTTGTGAACGAGGTCACCAACATCATATCGGACAACATGCACGTGAACATGCGAAACCTTAACTTCAGTGCCGATGGCGGTACGTTCAAGGGCAAGATCACCTTGGTGGTAAAAAACAATAGTATCCTTAAAAAATTGATGGACAATTTAAAGCAGGTCGAGGGGATCGACAAAGTAACAAGAATTTAATTTTTAGCTGTACCTTTGCACCTTAGCATAGGTGATTAAGCAATGGGGAACAACAAAAATCAGGAAATCGTAAAAAATGTGTTCACTGCCTTTCTCGAGGAAAAAGGACACCGAAAAACACCTGAACGCTACGCCATTTTACAGGAAATCTACGATAGTGAGGACCATTTCGACGTAGAGTCGCTCTACATCAAGATGAAGACCAAAAACTATAGGGTGAGCCGTGCCACATTGTACAACACCATTGAACTGCTCTTGGAGTGCAAACTGGTTCGCAAACATCAGTTTGGAGAAAATCAGGCCAAATATGAAAAATCATATTTTAATCGCCAGCATGATCATATCATTTTAACAGATACTGGTGAGGTTTTAGAGTTTTGCGACCCTCGCATAGAATCAATCAAAAAAATCATCGAAGAGGTTTTTGACATCAAGATCAACAATCACTCACTTTATTTTTACGGAACCCGAAACAAAGAAGAAAACCTAACCGAATAACCAGTTCATTTCATGGTAGATTTATTGCTTGGACTCCAATGGGGGGACGAAGGAAAAGGAAAAATCGTTGATGTACTCACTAAAGATTATGATATCATCGCCCGTTTTCAAGGAGGTCCCAACGCAGGTCATACCTTGGAGTTTGATGGCATAAAGCATGTGCTCCATACCATTCCTTCGGGAATTTTCCACAAGAATGCCATGAACATTGTCGGCAATGGTGTGGTCATCGACCCCATCATCTTCAAAAAAGAATTGGACAATCTCAAAAAGTTCAACATCGATTTTGCGTCCAAGTTGTTGATTTCCAGAAAAGCACATCTCATTTTACCCACGCACCGCCTATTGGATGCAGCCTCTGAAGCCTCCAAAGGCAAGGCCAAAATAGGATCTACATTAAAGGGGATTGGCCCCACGTATATGGACAAGACCGGAAGGAACGGCATGCGTGTGGGTGATCTTGAATTTAAGGATTGGAAGAAAAAATATCGTGCCCTGGCCGATAAGCACGAAGCCATGATCGGGTTCTATAATGTGGACATAGAGTATAACCTGGCAGAATTGGAAGCGGAGTTTTGGGAAAGCGTGGAGAACCTAAAAAAATTGACCTTTATAGACAGCGAGGAATATATTTTCAAAGCACAGGCCGAAGGCAAAAAAATCCTTGCCGAAGGTGCCCAGGGCTCTCTTTTGGACATTGATTTTGGTACGTATCCTTTTGTGACCTCTTCCAACACCACTGCTGCCGGCGCTTGTACCGGACTGGGTGTGGCCCCAAACAAGATAGGTCGCGTTTTGGGTATTTTTAAAGCCTATACCACCCGTGTGGGCAGCGGTCCCTTCCCTACCGAACTTTTTGATGAAGATGGAAAAACAATGGGGCGCGTGGGCAACGAATTCGGTGCCACCACCGGTAGGCCCAGACGATGTGGCTGGTTAGATCTGGTAGCACTGAAATATGCGGTCCAGATAAATGGGGTAACCGAGCTGATGATGATGAAGGCCGATGTCCTCAGCGGATTTGAGACCATAAAGGTTTGTACGGCCTATAAGTACAATGGTGAGGAAATCCAACATCTCCCCTACAATATTGAAAGCCACAACGTAACCCCCGTCTATACAAAAATGAAAGGTTGGGCCCAGGATCTGACCCAGTTGACCAAAGCAGAGGACTTACCACTTGCCTTGAAGGATTACATCACATTTTTGGAAAGGGAACTCCAAGTGCCCATCAAGATTGTCTCTGTGGGTCCCGATAGATTGCAGACCATACTCAGATAATCAGGAGAGCAATTTTTTTTAAACCTTCCGCCAAAATTTTAGTCTAAACCAATATTTAATCCCCTATCGGTATGGCAACCAGAAAAACCCCGTTCTCATTTCAAATTAGAGTCGTTCACAGATATTTAGGCTATTTCCTAGCGGGTATAATGGCCGTTTATGCCTTGAGCGGAACCATAATGATCTTTAGACAGACCAACTTCTTAAAAAGTGAAGTCGTAGTGGAACAACAACTGGAACCGAATTTAACAGGGGGTGAACTGGGCCCAAAGCTAAAAATGAAGATAGAGGTTGAAGGTCAGGATGGTGATGTATTAGTATTCAAAGAGGGCACCTATAACCAAAAAACAGGTGCCGTAGTCGTCAAAAAAATGAAATTGCCCTTTGTTCTTGAAAAAATGGAACGATTGCACAAAGCAACGACCAACAGCCCACTCTACTATTTAAACGTCTTCTTTGGTGTGTCCCTATTATTTTTTGTATTGTCCGCATTCTGGATGTACACCCCAAAAATGCCCGTATTCAAAAAGGGGATGTACTTTGCGATTGGAGGAGTGGTGTTGACCTTTATCCTTTTGTTTGTTTGAGGGGTTAAATCTTTGGATTAATCAGGGTTTACTTCTTGTTCCGGATTGTGCCTTTGTGCAACATTTGTCACTTTCCGTGCCCTTACTATTCCGTATCTTTATGGGAAAGTCAAAAGCCTGCAAGCAGCAGAGGATTAGGCTCGAACCCAATAAAAAATTATATCATGTCAAATAATCTCAATCAAATAGGCCTCGATAAAAATGCTTCACTTTCATTGTCCAAAAAACTCAATGAACTGTTGGCGAATTATCAAATCTTCTACATGAATGCCCGCGGGTTCCATTGGAACATCAAAGGGGATAAATTCTTTGAACTCCACCTAAAATTTGAGGAGCTCTACAATGATTCGTTGCTGAAAATTGACGAAATCGCGGAAAGGATCCTTACCCTCGGCCACACCCCATTGCATACCTATGCGGATTATATACAGCTATCAAAAGTGAAAGCGGCCAAAAATGTGAGTGATGGCACCGAAGCCATCAAAGAGATCCTTAAAGGTTATGAAACCCTGCTGCCCATAGAAAGGGAATTGTTAAATCTTTCAGGCGAATCCAATGACGAAGGCACCAATGCATTGATGAGCGATTACATTCGGGAACAGGAAAAATCCGTTTGGATGTATTCTGCCTACCTAGGTTGATCAAACTACCTACATGGCAAGTTCCCAATCCATGAAAACATTTTTGGTGATCGAATCCTATAAGCCTGGGAAAGCTGGGGAAATCTATGAACGGTTTTCCCAACAAGGGCGAATGTTGCCAAACAACGTGTTGTATGTGGACAGTTGGGTGGAAGAGAACCTGCAAAAGTGTTACCAGATCATGAAAAGCGAAAGCGTGGAAAAATTACTGGAATGGAAAAGCCATTGGGATGACCTTGTGGATTTTGAAATTATTCCGGTATTGACTTCCGAGGAAGCGGCGGAGAAAGCAAAAAAATCCTGACCCCTTCCCTATCGATACACAAAACCGTTGTCCCGGGCAAAATCCCAAAGCTTTCTAAAGGGTATATGCCACTTCCTGTAAAAACCCTACTTTTGGGCAAAAATCTGAGTTCTTGAAAAGGATTTCTTTCATCATTTTGACCTTCACTTTTTTTATGGCGGCCGCCCAGGAAAAAGTTGGGGAAGAACAGGGCAGACAAATCAACATAGTCTATGGTGCCAACTTCACAAAGGATGAGGCACAGTTTCCCGGCGCATCCATTTTCAGTAAAGATGATGAACGACAAGTGCAGTTTGAACACCAAGGGGCAGACCTTTGGTGCGATATTGCCATTTTTTATGCCCAAGAGAACAGGCTCAGGGCCATAGGAAATATCCGTCTGCAGCAAGGGGATTCCATCGAAATGAACAGCGGCAAGATCGATTACGACGGAAATACCAAATTGGCCAAGGCCTGGGAAAAGGTGGACCTGACCAATGGACAGATGACCCTGACCACGGATACCCTTTATTTTGACCGCGAAAAACAGGTATCATACTACCGTTCCGGGGGTAAGGTGGTGGATTCCGCAAATGTGCTGACCAGTAGGGTGGGCACTTATTTCATGACCCCAAAAAAATATCAATTCAAGGACAGCGTGCACATTGTCAACCCAGATTATACCATAGACTCTGAGCAACTGGATTACTATACCACTTCCAAAAATGCCTACATGTACGGTCCTTCCACCATAACAGGGAAGGAGTATAAAATCTATTGTGAAAGAGGTTTTTACGATACCAATGTGGAGCGGGGCTACGGCATCAAGAACACGACCATCAATTACGACAATAAGATCATACAGGGGGACAGCCTCTATTTTGACAAAGCTTCGGAATTTGCCTCTGCCACAAACAATATCCAGATCACGGATACCATCAACAATGGGGTGATACGTGCCCATTATGCCGAGGTATTCAAGGCCAAGGACTCGGTTTTTGCCACCAAAAGGGCCGTATCCATCAGTTTGGTACAGAAAGACTCCCTGTACATGCACGGCGACACGCTCATGGCTACAGGGGCCCCGGAGGCACGCATTGTGAGGGCTTTCCATAATGCCAAATTCTATAAAACAGACCTCAGTGGAAAATGCGATTCCATCCACTTTGACGAACGGACGGGGATAACACAATTGATCAAAGATCCCATTCTCTGGAACGTCGACAATCAAATTACGGGAGACAGTATCCATTTGATCTCGGATATGGAAACGGACAAGCTCGATTCGCTCAAGGTCATCGAAAACGCTTTCATCATATCGCTGGATACCATCAGCAACGAAGGGTATAATCAGGCCAAGGGAAAGAATCTTCTCGGGAAATTCATCGAAAATGAGTTGAAGATCATCGATTTGATCCAAAATACCGAGGTCATCTACTATGTGTACAATGATGATGATGAATTGGTTGGCATCGACAAGACCATCTGTAGCAAAATCAGATTGCTGATGGCCAATAACGACATTGAGGACATTACTTTTTTTGTTAATCCTGATGGCGATATTTTCCCGGAAACAGAACTGCCCGTCGAAAGTAGAAAGCTAAAAGGGTTTGTGTGGCGGGGCAGTGAAAGGATCCTCACCAAAGAGGGAATTTTTGATGAGGATGACAACAACATAGAGCTGGTACAGATCAGGGGAATAAACAATCCCATAGATATCGATGCGGAGGAAGAGGAGCGCCAGCAAAATGAGAATGACCCGGTCAACAAAATCCCTAACAAACAAGCCATCAAGCCCAAAAAGACCCCGATTAAAAAAGTACAGACCCCCTAATGATCAAGGATGACTTTTTCACATATCAGGCCCAAACCACACCACATCCCTTGGGTTTGGAAGTCTCCCATGCCAAAGGAAGCTATATCTATGACCAGCTTGGCAAGGCGCATTTGGATTTTGTGGCAGGTGTATCTGCCTGCGGGTTGGGACACTGTCATCCCCGGGTGGTCAAAGCGGTCAAGGAACAAGCGGAAAACTACATGCACGTGATGGTGTATGGCGAGTACGTACAGGGTCCAGCAGTGGCATATGCCAAGCTTTTGGCCTCACAGCTTCCCAAAAACCTGGAGACCACCTATTTGGTAAACTCTGGCACAGAGGCCATGGAAGGAGCCCTTAAACTGGCCAAGAGGTACACGGGGCGTTCACAGCTGATAGCGGCCAAAAAGGCCTATCATGGCAATACCATGGGCAGTTTGAGCATTATGGGCTACGAGGAAAGAAAAAGCGCCTTCAGGCCTTTGATACCGGATGTTCGGTTCATAGCCTTCAACTCGGAAAAAGATCTGGAGAAAATCACGGAGCGGACCGCTGCGGTGGTTTTGGAAACCATTCAAGGGGGCGCGGGTTTTATCATACCGAAAAACGGATACCTCGAAAAAGTACGAAAACGCTGTGATGAAGTCGGTGCCCTGCTGATCTTGGACGAGATCCAACCAGGATTTGGAAGAACAGGGAAACTATTCGCATTTGAACACTATAACTGCGTTCCAGATATTTTGGTCATCGGCAAGGGCATGGCCTCAGGATTGCCCGTAGGTGCCTTTGTGGCATCCAACAAAATGATGGCCACACTACAGGAAAACCCAAAATTGGGACATATCACCACATTTGGCGGAAACCCGGTCATAGCGGCTGCCAGTCTGGCAACTTTGCAAGAACTGATTGAATCACAGCTCATTGCACAGACGTTGGAAAAGGAAAAGTTGTTCCGAAGCCTTTTGGTACATCCTTTGATTAAAGAGGTACGTGGCAAGGGATTGATGCTTGCCCTCATTTTGGAAAACAAGGAAATGGCAGACCATCTGGTGTTGACCGCAGCCAAAAAAGGACTTATACTTTTCTGGCTTCTTTTTGAGACCAAGGCGGTTCGGATATCACCTCCTTTGACCATTTCAATGAAAGAAATCAAAGAAGGTTGCGACCAAATCCTTGGCATTTTAGACGATTATAAATCAGTTTCTGTTAACTAATTTGTTGATAACATACCCAAATTTTGGCCTTAATCACCTATTCAAAGGGTTAATTTTAAGTCCATAGTTAAACCAAACACGTTCCTATGGCGTTAGATTCTAACGAATTTCCTGACAAATCCATTAGTAAATTTGAGTCCATGCTCAAGACTGATGATGTCTATTTTTTTGATGCAGAGGACTTTGAGGAAATCATTCACCACTACTTAAACAACGGTAAAATCTCCCTGGGCAAAAAGGCCATCCAAATAGGTTTGGAGCAACATCCAAATTCCTTGGAACTGAAATTGCTTTGGGTTGAGGTCCTTACTTTTGAGGACAAATATGATGCCGCCGAAAAGTTGTTGGATGAGATACAGCGTATTGACGCCCACAATGAGGAAGTTTATATACAGCGTGCCAACATACAATCCAAACAAGACAATCACCAAGAAGCGGTGAACCTGCTCTTGGAAGCCCTGCACCTTACGGATGACGATTTTGACATACATTCCCTCTTGGGCATGGAATATCTCTTTATGGATGATTACGAACAGGCCAAGCGCTGTTTTATGAAATGCGTTGATTATGATGACAGTGATTATTCATCCCTCTACAATGTGGTGTATTGCTTTGAGTTTCTGGAAGATTATGACGGGGCCATCCATTATTTGAACGATTATCTGGAACGAAATCCATACAGTGAAGTGGCATGGCACCAACTAGGGAAGATGTATTATGCCATGGATATGTTCCAAGAGGCCCTCACTGCCTATGACTTTGCCATTATTTCCGACGACTCCTTCATAGGGGCCTATTTTGAAAAAGGGAAAGTGCTCGAAAAATTGGGGCGCTACAACGAAGCCGTGGAAAACTATGAGACCACCATTTCCATTGAGGACCCCACCTCCCATGCCTATCTGCGCATTGGAAAGTGCCACGAAAAACTGGGCAATACCGATCTGGCCAAATATTATTACTACAACACAGTCCACGAGGATCCATTGCTGGACAAAGGTTGGTTGGCCATCACGGATTTTTACCATGGGCTCAAGGACTATGAAAAAGCCCTTTATTACATCAATAAAGCCATCAACATTGATGGGGAAAATCCGCTGTATTGGAAAAAGGCGGCAAAAATTTACTGTGCGCTGGAGAACTATGATGAGGCCGATTTTGCCTACAAGCAAACCGTGGATCTGGGCAACTATGAACTGGATACTTGGTTGAACTGGACGGATGTCCTCAAAAAAATGGGAGATTTCAATTCATCCATACAAGTTTTGGCTCAAGGGCTCGAGTTTTATCCAGAAAGCCCAGAATTACTCTACAAACTGGCGGGAATCTATCTCAAGAACAAAGAAACAGCAGCTGCCCGTGAAAAATTGTCGCAAGCCATGCAAATGGACATTGAAAAATTTCAACTCTTCGAAGAGGAGTTCCCAGAATTCAAGAAGGTGAAATGGTTACGCACCTTGGTCTCCGAAATCAAGAAGGCCTCCACGTAATACAAAGGTACTTTTCCCAAATCCATGAAAGCACGTCAATTACTTGATTACATTTTTATTACCCTTAAGGGAATTGCCATGGGCGCCGCAGATGTGGTTCCCGGGGTATCGGGGGGTACCATTGCCTTTATCTCGGGTATTTATGAAGAGTTGATCATGTCCATCAACAATATTGACATTTCCCTTTTCAAAACATTGGGAAAAGATGGGATCAAAGCCTTTTGGAACAAGTTGAACGGAAATTTTTTGGTGGCACTTTTCCTGGGCATTTTCATCAGTGTGCTCTCCCTGGCCAAGTTTATAAGTTGGCTGTTGGAAAACCAGCCCGTGCTGGTATGGTCCTTTTTCTTTGGTCTAGTCCTGGCGAGCATCTTTTTTGTGGGGAAGGAAATCACAAAATGGAACTTGGGCACCATTTTGGTATTGGTTCTTGGGGCTTTATTGGCTTTCTTCATCACCGAGCTTCCCGCGAGTGAAAGTGTGGACAGCCTCTCCTATCTGTTCTTCTCGGGGGCTTTGGCGGTTTGTGCCATGATCCTTCCGGGGATATCCGGGGCTTTTATCCTCGTATTGCTGGGTTCCTATAAAACCATCTTGGACGCTGTCCATGAACGAGACCTAAAAATCGTCATCACCGTGGCTTTGGGGGCCATTTTCGGGCTTTTGAGTTTCGCCAGATTGCTAAAATGGATGTTCCGTCATTACAAGAACATAACCTTGGCTCTGCTCACCGGTTTTATCCTAGGGTCTTTGAACAAGATATGGCCTTGGAAAAAAGTCCTGGAGACCAAAACCTTTGGGGACAAGACCATCACAATCGATGATATGAATGTCTGGCCTTCGGCATTTGAGGGTGATAATCAGTTAATACTTGCCATATTCTTAGCCATAATAGGTTTTTCGCTTATTTTTATCTTGGAAAAGGTAGCTTCCAAAAAATAGCGAAAAACAATGGCCCATGCCCCGACCTAGAACATTTCTGGACAACTTTTTTTTGGTCATCAAAGGCCTGTGCATGGGCGCGGCGAACAAGGTTCCCGGGGTATCCGGAGGCATTGTTGCCTTTGTCGGCGGTTTTTACGAAGAATTTATATACTCTCTCCAAAAATTGAACACAAAAGCCCTGAAGCTGCTTTTCAATGGTAGGTTCAAGAGCTTTTTAAAGTATACCAATGCACAATTTTTGGCATTGCTCATATTTGGCATGTTGGTAAGTTATTTCAGCGTGTCCAAGGTGTTGGACTATTTTTTGGAACAAAAGGAACTCTTTGTGTGGGCGGCATTTTTTGGGATGATCTTGGGTTCCATTTATCACATTGGGAAAGATTTTGGCCCTTGGAACCAAAGAACCATTCCGGCAGGCATCTTGGGTTTGGTCATTGGGGTCTCCATAAGTTTTTTGAATCCCGCCAAGGAAAATGACAATCTCCTCTTTATCTTTTTCTGTGGCATCATAAGTGTTTCCGGAATGACATTGCCCGGACTTTCCGGTTCCTTCATTTTGATTCTTTTGGGGAACTATGTCCTACTACTGGTAGATTCCGTCAACGCTCTGTACGATACCATTTCGGACATCCTTGCCGGAGATTTCGAATTTTTGGGCAATGCCAGGCGATTGGAAACCTTAAAGATTTTGGCCGTTTTTACGTTGGGTTCGGCAACTGGTCTGGTGACCTTTTCCCATTTGCTCACCTATGTGCTCAAACATTTCAAGACCACGGCAACGGCCGTAATCCTTGGTTTCATCACAGGTTCATTGGGTGTTCTTTGGCCATGGAAACGTACTATTTTCAAAATGGATACCGCTGGAAATCCTTTGCTGGATTCCAACGGGGACAAAATAGTGAGCAACTATGAACGCTACCTCCCCCATTGGGGCGATGTGGAAACCTGGTGGGCCCTGCTCTTTGTGGTTCTTGGAATTTTGGTATTATTGCTCTTGGATTGGTATGGACAGAACAGAAAAGAAAGAAAACAGGTACGGACTGCTCGGTAGGAACATCTCTTATTCCTTCTCCCAAGGGTATTTTGCCCAAAAATTCAAAGATCTTGGTCTAACGGATCACAGCTATGAAAATTTTGACATTCAGGATATCTCAGAATTTGGGACCGTCCTCGCCAACAACCCATTGAAAGGCCTCAATGTTACCATTCCTTATAAGGAACAGATTATCCCCTATTTGGATGCGCTGGATCCCACGGCAGAGAAAATTGGGGCGGTCAATACCATCAAGTTTACCAAAAATGGGCTCATAGGTTTCAATACGGATGCCCATGGATTTCAAAAATCCTTGGAACCTTTTCTGAGTCCCCATCATACCAAAGCCCTTATCCTAGGTACTGGAGGGGCATCCAAGGCAGTACGCTTCGTCTTGGAAACCATGGGTCTTTCGAGCCACTATGTTTCCAGAACCAAAAAAATAGGCCAATACGCTTATGAAGACTTGGATAGGGGCATTATGACGGCCCACACGGTAATTGTCAACTGTACCCCTTTGGGCACCCACCCCAATGTAAAAGATAAACCTCCCATCCCTTACCGGTTCATTGGGGAAAAACATGTATTCTTCGACCTGATATACAACCCTGAAAAGACTGCTTTTTTAATCGAAGGGGAGAAAAAGGGCGCCACAATCTGCAATGGACTAAAAATGTTGCAGCTCCAGGCTGAAAAGGCATGGGAAATTTGGAACACTCCCTAAAATTTACCAAAAACAAAGGGCTAAGGGCCGTCCATACATCCAAAAACTTGTGCAAAAGAAGAATCAATACTTTTGCGAATGGCCAATTTAGTTGTTAACTTGGCTGTAATATCATCCTATCCGTAGAAAGGGAAAGGAAGGAAAAGACGCTACTCATGCAGGAAAATGAACAAAAACTTCAGGAAGCTGAAGGTGGTACCGAACGTACTTCGGAGGAAAAAAAGACATCATCGGAAAAAGCCCCCAATTCTGAACCAAGCACTGTTGAACAACCTGAACAGAACGAAAAAGAAGAAATAACAGCCAATGATGATGCCGCTTCCAGTGAAAGCCAGGAAGAGGACAATACCGATGATTCCAAGGATGTCATGCAGGAAATCGACGAATCCAATGCGGAAGATGCCGAGGACTCTGACAATGAAAAGAGGCACTATATTCCCATGTTGGACTACCATGCCATGTCCATGGAAAATTTGGTGGGCGAACTCCAGCGTCTGGTAAAGAATGAAAAGGTACAGGCCATTGGCAAGCATATAAGTTCCATAAAGTATGAGTTTGACCAAAAGTTCCAAGAATTCATTGAGCACAAAAAGGAAGAATTCGTTGCCAATGGTGGCAATGAAGTAGATTTCCGATACAACTCTGTGGCTAAAAGGCAGTTCAATGAGGTTTTTGGCGAATACCGTGAGAAAAAGGACCATTACTACAAGCAGCTTGAGCAAAACCTCAAGAACAACCTGCATCGGCGTTTGGAAATCATTGAAGAGCTTAAAGGGCTCATCAACGTGGAAGAGGACATCAATACCACCTATAAGAACTTTAAGGATCTTCAGGAAAATTGGAGAAATGCAGGCCCAATCCCCAGAAGCAGTTACAATGACGTTTGGCGCACCTATCACCACCATATGGAAATCTTCTATGATTTCCTGCACCTCAACCGAGAATTAAGAGATCTTGATTTCAAGCACAATCTGGAAGAAAAGCTGAAATTGGTGGAGCGGGCGGAAGCGTTGGCCGATGAGCCCGATCTTGGCAAGGCTTTTAGGGAACTGCAGACCCTTCACAAGATATGGAAGGAAGATATTGGTCCGGTTGCCAAAGAACAACGGGAGGATGTTTGGGAGCGGTTCAGCAACGCCACCAAAGTGATGCACCAACGTAGGCAGGACCATTTTCAAGAGTTGGAAAAGTCTTACGAGAAAAACCTTGAAAAGAAGCAGGAAATCATCGATTCCATCGCATCCATAGCCAGCAGTGTTACGGACAACCATAGAGGTCTCCAGCAACAGATAAAAGAGGTAGAAGCCCTGCGGGACGCTTTTTTTAAGGCAGGCAAAGTGCCCCAGAGAGTCAATGAACAAACTTGGACCTCTTTCAAGGAAGTGGTTCGCAAGTTCAACAGAAACAAGAATTCCTTCTATAAAAACCAGAAAAGGGAGCAGCACACAAACCTTGAAAAGAAAAGGGAACTGTTGAATCTGGCCTTGAAGCTCAAGGAAAGTGATGATTGGGAAACTGCGACGCCAGAAATGAAACGGATACAGGGCGAATGGAAAAAAATAGGGCACGTACCCAGAAAGTACTCCGATAAGATTTGGAGCGAGTTCAAGGATGCCTGCAACCACTATTTTGATCGTTTGCATTCAGGGAAAAATGAAGCACACAAGGAGGAGTACGAAAATTTTGAGAAGAAAAATGCGTGCTTGGAGCGCTTAAAGGCTTTCCAATTGAGTGGGGACAGGGAAAAGGATCTATCCAAGGTCAAAGGTTTTCTGGATGAATGGAAACAATCTGGGCGAATTCCCTACAATAAGAAACATATCAATAGCAAATTCAACAAAATTGTGGATGCCCTCCTTAAAAAGATAGGCATCAGTAGGCAAGAAGCCGAATTGCTCAAATATGGCAATAAGGTGCAGCAATTGGCCAAGACCGAAGACAATGAGGCCATAGGCAATGAAAGGGTCTTCATCAGGAGAAAGATCGACGAGAGCAAGTCTGAGATACGGCAATTGGAAAACAACCTGCAATTTTTCTCCAATGACTCCGAGGACAGTCCTTTGGTAAAAGAGGTGGTGAGCAACATCAACAAACATAAGGAAGCCCTGGAAACTTGGAAGGAAAAGCTCAAAAAACTGAACATTCTGGAAAACAACCTCATAAGGGAAGCGGAAAAAGAGGAAGAAGTAGCGGAAAGTTCGGAAGAGGAATAGTATGCATGGGGTCACAAATAAATTGGAAAGGTGATATATGCCATTTTCAATATAATAGACCTGAGAGTCTCCCTAATATATCCCAGAAACTAAAGTTTTCCACTTTGGCATACATGCAGACTTCAATATAAAAATCCCAATAAATAATTGATCAAGTCGGTGGTGGTCACTATTCCAACAAGTTTCCCATCATCGACCACTGGAAGGGCGTGGAACTCTTTTTTTGACAAAAATTCCGCCACTTCCCTTATGGTGGTTTTGGACGAAACACTTACAACATCGTTGGCCATTATTTGGGAAATATTGAACATATCATACACTACGGAATCTATGGTTTCCCCATCCTCATCCACGGCATCGGCAAAACTGATCCGCAGTAGGTCCGTATAGCTCAGCATCCCAACCACTTTCTTTCCTTTGACCACCGGTATATGCCGTATATGGTGCTTTTTGAAAAGTTCTTCTGCGGTGACCAAACTATCTTGACTATTCAGGGTGACCACCTTCTTGGTCATGATCTCTGAAACAGGTACGCTCTTCTTCATCCTATTGTAGATTTTAATCCACCTATGAAGTTACCCTGTTCCCGCTCGGGAAAATATGATAAATATCAGGCCACCGTTGCCCCTTCTCCTCATTTTACTGTCCATGTACACCGTTCCCAGACCAACAATATGGGCGGCCTTACCATAAGAAAGTAAGTAACCCAACATTTGTTCGTCTTATTTTGAACAACCCCATCGGCACGGTGATTTTTAAAAACTGGACATGGATATCCTAAATGGGAAAATAGAGGAACATTATCGAAAAGAAAACCTGTACCAAGATATTCTCAATCGTCTCAAAGATCAGAATATTGATCTGGACAAGGTACAAAGAAGCGATATTGCCGGAGTGGATGAGTTCCACGTTCGGGGGGCGGCCGTTTCCAAGGAACTTGCTTCGTCCATCAATATAAATGGCCTAAAAGTCCTGGACATGGGGAGCGGCCTTGGAGGGCCCTGCCGCATGTTGGCCGACGAACATGATTGTCAGACCACAGGAATCGATCTTAGTGCCGAGTTTGTAAAAACGGCCAATGCACTTTCCAAACTTGTGGGACTGGAGCATAAAACAAATTTTGTCCATGGCAGCGCAACAGAACTTCCATTTGCCGACAATTCCTTTGATGTGGTCTGGACACAGCATGTACAGATGAACATTCCGGATAAACAGAAATTCTACGCTGAGGCGAATAGGGTGTTGAAACCGAGAGGTTACTTCCTATACTATGACATCTTTAAAAGGAGTGATGGCGAAATAACATATCCCATGCCATGGGCCCAACACGGGAAGTTGAGCTTTCTTATCAAAAATGATGGAGTGGCCAACATCTTGGATGGTTTAGGGTTTTCAAAAGTGTCCACAACGGACCAAACCCAAGCTGGAATAGATTTTTTCAGTTCGCTATTGGCCAAAATGGAAGTGTCGGGGCCACCTAAAATTGGGTTGAATGTTTTGATGGGCGAATCCACCAAGTCCAAACTCACCAACTTGATGTCCCATCTGCAACGAAACCTTCTGATGCTCGAAAGTGGCGTCTACCGAAAATAACAATATTTATTTGGCTACATTTACGGAACGGGTCTCCCTGATCACAGTGACCTTGACTTGTCCCGGATAGGTCATGTCGGTCTGTATTTTCTGCGATATCTCAAAGGATAGTTCCGCAGCCTTGTCATCGCTCACCTTTTCGCTTTCCACGATTACCCTAAGTTCCCTTCCCGCTTGAATGGCATAGGCCTTTTGTACACCGTTGAACCCAAAGGCAATATCCTCAAGGTCCTTCAACCTCTGAATGTAGGAGTCCAACACTTGCCTACGTGCTCCCGGACGCGCCCCGCTGATGGCATCGCAGACCTGAACAATGGGGGAGATCAAGGTGGTCATCTCTACCTCATCGTGGTGGGCACCAATGGCATTGCACACCTCTTTCTTTTCGCCATATTTTTGGGCCCATTGCATCCCCAAAATGGCATGGGGTGTCTCCACCTCAACCTCGGCTATGGGAACTTTGCCGATATCGTGCAAAAGTCCCGCACGTTTTGCCAATTTTGAATTGAGCCCCAATTCGGCCGCCATTACCCCACAAAGCTTGGCAACTTCCCTGGAGTGCTGCAACAGGTTTTGACCATAGGACGAACGATATTTCATGCGGCCAACGGCTTTGATCAATTCTGGGTGCAGGCCATGTATGCCTAGGTCGATTACCGTACGCTTCCCAATTTCAATGATCTCTTCGTTGATCTGTTTTTCGGTTTTCTTCACTACCTCTTCAATACGGGCAGGGTGAATACGTCCATCGGTCACCAATCGATGCAGCGAAAGTCTGGCAACTTCCCTTCGCACTGAATCAAAGCAGGAAAGGATGATGGCCTCCGGAGTGTCATCGACAATGATCTCGACCCCCGTGGCGGACTCCAGGGCGCGGATATTCCTACCCTCTCGCCCTATAATGCGCCCCTTCACATCATCGGACTCCAAATTGAAGACAGAAACGCAGTTTTCTACCGCTTCCTCGGTCCCAATCCGTTGAATGGTATTGATCACTATTTTTCGGGCCTCTTGTTGGGCCGTTAACTTGGCCTCTTCCAAAGTGGATTGCAGGTAGGCCATGGCATCGCTCTTGGCGGTCTCCTTTAGCGATTCCATCAACTGACTTTTGGCATCCTCCGCTGAAAGCCCGGAGATGACCTCCAGTTGCTGTACTTGGCTTTTGTGCAATTTTTCAACTTCGGATTGCTTCTTGTCCAGGATTTCACCTTTGTAGGTGACCTCCTTTATCTGTTGCTCCAGTTGCTCGCTCAATTTCTTGTTCTTGGCAAGTTCACTGCTTATCTGGGATTCTTTGTCCCTGGCCCTTTTTTCGGCCTCGGCAATTTTTTTGTCCTTGTTGATGATGACCTTTTCGTGCTCTGCCTTCAACTCTAAGAACTTCTCCTTGGCCTGGAATATCTTGTCCTTCTTAATGTTCTCCCCTTCCTTTTTAGCTTCCTTCAGAATATCCTCTGCTTCCTTCTTTGCGTTGGAGATGGTTTTTGCGGCCTTTCCCTTTTCCATCATCTTGGCGATGGCATATCCAATCGCCAAACCAACAACGGCGGCCACACCGATTATTATAGTGTTATCCATTTTGATAGTGTTTGGTTATAAAAAAAGCCCACATTGGCCGAAGTTTTGTACAAACTCCTAATTACAGGCTTAGGGCTAACAAGCTGCTCAAGGATCCCTAAACAGGTAGGGCCTGCTTTTACAACTTAAACTCACCCTTTTGAATTATAATAGCGTTGAGTTTGTCAAAAAATTTATTACCAATGTGGGCAGTAACAATATTTTATTTAAAAGAACTTATTCACCCAGCTTGGAATATACCAAGTCATCCAACGCCTTTAGGCGCTCCAATGCTGTCTTGGTATTCTCCGAACCTTCTATTCCACCTTGCTCAATTTTTGAGGCAAACTGCAGGGCACACATGGCCAAAACATCTTGCTTGTCCCTTACGGCATAGTTTTGCTCAAACTTTTTGACCAAATTTTCGATGTTCTTGGCCGCTTTCCGCAATCCTTCCTCCTGCTTGGGGTCAATCGTCAAAGGATATACCCTATCTGCAATGGAAAGCTTTATTTTGAGCTTTTCGTCCATAATTAACGATACAAACTAATCTGCAAGCTTGGCTATGCAAACATCCAGTTCACGGATCAATGTATTTATCTTAAGCTTAGCTTCTGTTTTACTTGTATTACTACCCAACATTGAGTTTGCCATTTTTAAGGAATTGTATTTCTCTTCCCATTCCAAAACGGCGTTCTCCTTGAATTGGTTTTCCTCTTTTGCGAGGTTCAATTCTTCTTTTAACTTGGCATTGGCCTGATGCAAAAGTTCCAATTTGTGCAACAGCTTGCTCACCTTGTTCTCCAAAGAATCAACAATCTCAATTAGTTCGCCCATATGCAAACACAATGCGTACCCCACAAATTTAACCAACCTTGGGTAACCTCGCAATACTTTTCGGATTTATTCTTGAAGTATGGGTTTAAGTGCTCAATATGCTTTTCTATAGATCAAAACATTGGTTACATTCGTATGTATTTATAAAATAGCATATGCGCCTTATCTTTTCCGGAATACTCTTTCTGCTCATCCAACTACTTCCTGCCCAAGAAAAATACCCCAAGGATGTCTTTAGGTCCCCATTGGACATCCCCTTGATTTTGGCAGGCACCTTTGGTGAGCTTCGTTCCAACCACTTTCATTCCGGAATGGACATCAAAACGCAACAGCGGGAAGGGTTGCCCGTCCATGCCATTGCCGATGGCACGGTCACCCGCATCAATGTTTCCCTTTGGGGGTATGGCAAGGCACTTTATGTTGCCCATCCCAACGGGTACACCTCGGTCTATGCGCATCTACAAAAATTTGGCCCCGAGATTGAGGAGTACATCAAAAAAATACAGTACAAAAAGCAATCCTATGAAGTGGAGGCCTTTCCGGATTATGGGGAGTTGAAGGTTACCAAGGGAAGTATCATTGCCTATTCCGGAAACACGGGTGGATCTGCAGGCCCCCATTTACATTTTGAAATCAGGAGCAGCGTAACCGAAAAGCCCACCAATCCACTTCTATATGGCTTTGAGGTACGTGATGCCACAAACCCGACCCTATTGGGCCTTTTTGGCTATCCCCTGTCCGATGGTGCCACCATCAATCAGAGTGAAGAACGAATACAGCTCAATTTCACAAAACAGCCAGACGGTTCATTTTTGGCGGATAAGATAACCGCCATTGGGACCATTGGTTTCGGTTTCAATGGTTTTGACCGGCAAGATATGGCCGCCAACAAAAATGGCGTGTATGCCGTGCAACAAACCGTAAATGGAAAAGTGTACTCGGACTATGATTTTGAAACATTTTCCTTTGGGGAAACACGATATATCAACACGCTTATCGACTACGATTATCTTGGAAAATTCAGGCAGCGTATCCAAAAATGTTTCAAGGAACCCTTCAACAGGCTGGACATCTACAAAACGCTTTACAACGATGGGAAAATTGATATTGGGGAAGGGTTGTCCTACAATGTGGAACTGTCCATCTCCGATATTGAGGGCAACTCCATTAAAGTCGTCATTCCTGTGGAAGGAAAAAGGGAAGCGGTCAAAATCAAAAAGGAGGACTCTCCAACGGAGAATTTTGTCATCGCCGATAAACCCAACAACTTTGACCTCGGGGCCGCCAAGGTTTATTTTCCGGCCAGTACGTTCTACGAAGATTTCTACATTGATCTGCAAAAAGGCCAGGATACCGTTACCATTCACAACAACAGCGTGGCGGCGCACCGAAACTTCACCATCAGTTTTGATGCCACGAAGTTTTCTCCCGAAGAAAAAAAGCAGCTGTTCATAGCACATCTCAATGAAGATCTGGAACCTGAATATTCCAAGACCTATAAGCGCGATGGTTCCTTCACCTCCCGTACACGTACCTTAGGGACCTATACACTGGTCAGGGACAGCGTTGCCCCTACCATTATGCCCAAAAACTTTAAGGAACGACAATGGTTGAGCAATTACAGCTATTTGAGCCTTGAAATTTCAGACGACCTGAGTGGAATAAATACCTACGAGGCTACCTTGAACGGCAGGTGGATATTGATGGAATATGAGCCAAAGACCAACACCATTACCTATGATTTTGATGATGGGGTGGTAAACGATACACAATGTGAACTAAAAGTCATCGTTACGGATAATGTAGGCAACTCCAGTACCTTTACCAGTACTTTTTTCAGAAAATAATGCATTGACCGGCCCTAAATCCATAATTGCACTCCTGTTCATCCTTTGGAGCCTTGTGCTACAGGGCCAAACAGCAACGGTTTTCGGGACAATTTTGGATGAAAACAACCTCCCGGTCCCCGACGTCAACATTGTATCCGGTACTTTGGGCACTACTTCAAACAATGATGGGTATTATATCCTTCAACTTGTTGCGGATACAAGGAACACGATTATTTTTTCACACTTGGGCCATGAGAACGTGGTCTTGGAAAACCTGATCCTGACCACCAACGAAATTTATGAGTTTAATCCCGTACTGAAAACCAATGCCATCCAAGTGGCTGGGGTCGACGTTTCTGCGACAGGAGGGAAAAACGTGGAAGGCATTACCACTGTAAGTCCGGAAGTTGCACGTAAAATACCCGGGGCCAACGCCGGCGTCGAGAATATCCTGAAATTATTGCCCGGCGTTTCCTTTAACAACGAATTGAGCACCCAGTATAATGTACGTGGGGGGAATTTTGACGAAAACTTGGTCTATGTCAACGGCATTGAGATCTACCGTCCCTTTTTGGTACGTTCTGCCCAGCAAGAGGGCCTGAGTTTTGTAAACAGTGACATGATTTCCGATCTGGAGTTTTCCTCCGGTGGATTTCAAGCAAAATACGGTGACAAGCTATCCTCGGTCCTGGACATCACCTACAAGATTCCTGTAGATTTTGGCCTTCGCATAGAGGGAAGTTTGCTCGGGGCAAGCACTACTTTGGAGACACTGTCCAAAAACAAAAAACTCAGCAGCATATCCGGGGTACGCTACCGCAACAACAGTCTATTGGTGAACAGCCAACAGACCCAAAGCAATTTCGAGCCAAAATTTGTGGATGCCCAAAGCTACCTTACCTATAGATTTTCCAAAAAGTTCCATCTCAATTTTCTGGGCACATATTCCATCAACGACTATGAAAATGAGCCCCTCACGCGTCAGACCAATTTTGGGACCCTGAATCGGCCAAGGGCATTGTTGGTCTTCTATGAAGGAAAGGAAAACAACACCTACAACAATGCATTGGGTGCCCTTAAAGGGGATTATTTTGTGAACGACAATACCAAACTCACCCTCACTTCATCAGTATACCATACCCAGGAAAAAGAATTCTCGGACATTATTGCTTCCTATGAACTGGGAGAGGTTGAAACCAACCTTGGGAACGGTGATTTGGGCGATGCCACTGCAACAAGGGGAATAGGCTCGCAGCTCAACAGAGCCAGGAATAGACTGGATGCCCTGATATTCAACATGGCACATCAAGGGAAATACAAAAAAAATGGAGAGTCTTTGGAGTGGGGAGTGAAATTCACCCACGAAGACATCCACGATCAACTGAGGGAATCGGAATTCATTGATTCCGCTGGTTTTTTTATCAGGCCCCCTGTACCAGACTTTGTGAACAACCAACCCGAAGAACCCTTCACAGGTGACATTGTGGCCTTTGAGAGCGTCCAGGCCACCAACTTTGTCAAAACAAACCGGTTCTCTGCTTTCACCCAATATGCAAGGCATATGAAGTGGCAAACGCATGATATCTACTTTAATCTGGGGATGAGGGCACAACATTGGACCATACAGGGCGAAGGGTTTGATACAAATTCCCAGACAATTTTTAGCCCTAGGGGGCAGTTTTCCATCAAACCAGATTGGGAGAAGGACATTTTGTTCCGCCTTGCCATCGGCAGCTATCAACAGCCACCTTTTTATAGGGAGTTGCGCAATCTTAGTGGAGAAATAAATCCAAAAGTGGAAGCACAAAAATCCATCCATTATGTGCTGGGCAGTGAACATAGCTTTATTCTTTGGGATAGACCCTTTGTGCTTACCGGCGAGGCCTACTATAAAAGGCTATCCAATGTAAACCCCTATACGGTGGAGGATGTTCGGGTACGATATGCGGCCCAGAACAATGGCAAGGCCTTTGCCTATGGCTTTGATTTTCGGTTGACCGGAGCCTTTGTGCCGGGAGCACAGTCGTGGGTAAGTTTGGGGTATCTTCAAACCAAGGAAAACATCGAGGACAGGGGCTATATTTCCAGACCCACGGACCAACGTCTCAAATTTGCCGTGTTGTTCCAAGATTATGTGCCGAACATTCCAAAACTGAAACTGTATCTCAACATGGTCTATAACACCGGTGTTCCCGGTGGGTCCCCAAATAACGCGGATCCGTACAATTTTCAGAATAGATTAAGAGATTATAGAAGGGCCGATATGGGAATTTCCTATATTTTTGCAGACGGAAAAAATCAACATCCCCAAGGACATTGGTTACATCCATTTAAGGAATTCAATGTTGGTTTTGAAATATTCAACATGTTCAACAACCTCAATTCCATAACCAATACATGGGTCAGGGACGTGGATACACAACAACAGTTTGCCGTGCCCAATTATTTGACCAGCCGTATTTTGAATTTAAAATTTGGGATGCGTTTTTAAACTATTTTGATGAAAAGAATCTTTCCCCTTATGATGTTTTTTGCCATTACCCTGGTATCGGCCCAAAAAAACATCTATGAGAACCGAAGGTTTGATGAGCTTTCCCAAGACCATGAAATATTGGCCATAGTGCCCTTTATTGCCCATTTGGAGCTTAAGACGAATGTGGACCATGAAGAATTGAAACGATTGTCCAAAAGGGAGGGCTATGCTGTGCAGAATGCCTTGGAAACCTATTTTTCCAAACGGAAAAAAAGAAAAAAGTTCAATGTCGATTTTCAAAATATAGAAGACACCAATGCCATACTTGCCCAAAATGGCATAGACTACAACAATCTTGACATATACACCACACAGGAACTGTGCAAGATCTTAAAGGTTGATGGCATCATCAGCGGCAACCTTAAACTGAACATTTTACTTTCGGAAGGGGTCCCTACTGATTTCAGCCTTCTGGATTATTTTAGTGGCGATGCGAACTACGGTAGGATCGGGATGAAGATCAGCGATGGCGACACTGGGAAACTACTTTGGAAATACGAAAAGGGCATTACCAAAAAAACAGGTAAGAACACCACAGAACTCATAGACAAGATGATGAAGATGGCTTCCCGAAAATTCCCCTACGACAAGGAAAGGAAACGAAAAAACAAGGACTGATCAGTCCTTGGAAAACTCCTTGAGCACTTCAACGGTATAATCCAACTCTTCTTTGGTGTTGTACATCGAGAACGAGAAACGCAGTGATGGTTTTTCCAATTCCGCTGCAGGAAGAATCGCGTTCAGTACATGGGAGCCCAAATTGCTACCGGATTGGCATGCACTTCCTTCGGAACACGCAATGCCCTTCATATCCAAATGGAACAGCAACATCATTGCCTTCTGTTTGTCAAAAGGGAGCCGCACATTGGTCAAGGTATAGGTGCTTTTTTCAATGTCCCCGGAAAGTCCATTGAAGATGGCACCGGGTATCTCTTGTTTTATTTTTTCCACAAAATAATGCTTTAACCCTTTCACGAACTGGGTCTCATCCACCAAATTCTCATAAGCCTTCACAAAAGCCTCTTCCAAGCCCACAATGTTATGGAAGGGTTCTGTACCTGCCCTGAACCCACGTTCTTGGGCCCCGCCAAAAATGAAGGGTTTCAATCCGGAATTTTTTCGGATAAAGGCAAAACCAATTCCCTTTGGTCCATGGAACTTGTGGGCCGCAGCGGTCATAAAATCTATGGGGACAGACTGCACATCCCATGCATAATGCCCAATGGACTGTACGGTATCCGAATGAAAAAGCGCCCCATGCTCCTTGCAAAGCTTGCCGATGGACCCAATATCGGAAATGTTACCGATCTCATTGTTGACATGCATAAGGCTCACCAATTTCTTGGTGCCCTCTTGGGCCAAAAGTGCTTCCAAATGGTCCAATCGGGGGCTTCCATTTTCATCCAAATCCACAAATTGAAGGGAGATCCCATATTCTTTTTCCAATTCCTCTGCGGTGTGCAGCACGGCATGGTGCTCAATTTTTGAGGTGATGATGGTCTTCACGCCCAAATCGCGTACGGCGCAGTGCAAGATCATATTGTCGGCCTCGGTGCCCCCAGAGGTGAAAATAATTTCGGACGGCTGGGCATTCAGGGTTTTTGCTATGGTCTTTCTTGCCTTTTCCACCGCGGTCTTTGCCGACCTTCCAAAGCTATGTGTGGAAGATGGGTTTCCGTAAAATTCGGCAAGCGCCTCCTGCATCTTTGTAATTACCTCTTCCCTTACGCGGGTTGTGGCCGCATTGTCCAGATATACTTTTTGCATCGGTTAGCTATCATTTTTCGCCTGATCAAAAATAGGGGAAATAAAGTTAATTTCTTTTAAAGTATCGCATAGTGTTAGGCTATTAAAATGGAATTCCTTTAAATTTGGTGCATGGGAAAATTTTTCTTTTTAATCCCTTGTCTGGGGATGCTTTTTGCTTGCAGTGATGGTGATCTACAGATCGAGACCATAGATTTTGACAGTGTTTCCGTCCAGTTTTGCACAGCGCCCCAAACCACCACAAAGAACATATTGTTCAAGATCAATGAGGATGAGGCCTTGATTATGGAATTGCAGAGCGGCGTCTTGAACAAGGGGGTGGTTGGGCAAACGGTGACCACCCAAAGTTCGGTCCCCAGTCAAACCCAAATCACCTATCGTATTTTTTCGGACAATGTGAGCAAGGCCTATTTTTGTGATGATATTCCCCCCGTGACCCCCAACGTAGTGGAGGAAATTGAGGCCGAAGATGGCACGGTGATCATTGAGACCACGGCCGATGCAGAAAACACCAACTTTGTCCATACCATTAGTTTGAGCGGTATCTCCTTTGTGAACAGTAAAGGGGAGCGCATCACCAACCTCACCATAGACGAGTTTGGAGAGGTCACCACAGCAGTGCCAAACTAGTTGTTCTGGAATATATAGACTTCAGTGGCCCCCAGTCCATATTTTTGATAGTCCGCATCGTAGAATTTTAGATTGTCATATTTGTTGAAAAGGTAGTACAGTTCTTCCTTGAGGATGCCTTCCCCCACGCCGTGGATGAACACTACTTTTTGGATGCGCTTGTCAATGGCGAAGTCCAGTTGCCGCTTTGCATTCTCCAATTGTATGTTGAGCATGTCAAAATTACTGAGCCCTTTGGTTGATTTCACCAATTGATGGATATGGAGGTCCACCTCCAACCTAGCGGCGTTTCGCTGTTTGGGCCTTGCACTCGGAGCCGTTTTCCTTTTGGAGATTTCCTTTTCCTTTTTGACCTGGGAAATTTCCAGGTTTGAGATGGTAATATCATCATGTACCTTTACTAGTTCCCCTGCTGGATATTGCAAGGGAAAACCGTCATCGGCAATAAAAGTGATCCTATCGCCCTCCACCTTTTGTACCCTGCCCGAAATGGCTTCGTCCAATACCTCTACCCTATCTCCTGGCTTAAAATTGGCCATGCCTGTTCTCTATTTAAAAAAATGTGGAAAATTTAACCCCAATAGCAAAAATAATAGTATTTTTCTTGACAGTTACAGTAACGATGTACCTTCAACCAACCATTTTTCTTCTCAGTGCAAAGGACTATATGTTGCCTTGCCTCAACAAAAAATTATTTGGGCTGGACTGCCCTGGTTGTGGTATGCAACGATCGGTCCACCTTCTTTTTCAGGGAGAATTCATGGCCGCCTTCAAAATGTATCCTGCCATCTTTCCGTTGACAGGCTTTTTTGTTTTTTTGCTTATCGACAACTTTTTCAAATCAAAATATTCCAATATGATCAGCATCGTTCTTGGCATAACAAGCGTTGCTACCATATTGATCAATTATATTTTTAAACTTTTACATCAATAATTTGAACATGGAACAAAAAAAGCTGCCCAATGGCGTTCTGAATATTGTACTGGGGATTTTTGGATTCATTTGCTGCTGTACTGGTATTTTTGGGGCCATACCTGCCGGGATAGGTTTTTATTTGGCCAAAAAATCCGAAAAACTATACAGGGAAAGTCCCGATGAATATGACAACTACAATCAAATCAAGACAGGGAAGATCATTACGTTGATTGCCTTGATCTTAAGCTTGATCATGCTCGTGCGATGGATTTATATCATCTATAGTGCAGGGGGTTTTGGGGAGTTCATCGAAGAATTCAAATCAGCTTACCAAGAAGCTATGGAACAATACCAATAATTAAATAATCAATATATCAATGGAAAACAACCAAAACATGCCGCCAAAACCCAGTAACTATATGGTTTTGGCAATTTTAAGCACCATTTTCTGTTGCTTGGCAACAGGAATTGCCAGTATCATCTATGCTTCCAAAGTGAACGAACACTATGCAAAGGGAGATTATGCCGAAGCTGAAAGAGCATCTAAGAATGCCAAAATGTGGGGATTGATCGGAGTAGGGCTTGCAGCCTTGGTCTGGATCATTTATGTTGCCATATTCGGATTTGCATTTTTGGGAGCATTGACCAGTGCCAGCAGCTATTAAAAAAACGCCTTTATGGTTAGGATTGGGAGTATTGTCCGTTGCGGCAATACTCCTTTATTTCTCCTTTAATCCAGAGAAGGGTCTGCTTTTCCCCAAATGTCCCTTTAACCAATATCTTGGCATTTATTGCTCTGGCTGTGGAAGCCAACGGGCCATACACGATCTATTGCATCTTCGTATCGGCGATGCCATGGGCCACAATCTCCTCTTGATACCTGCATTGTTTATGCTTGGACACCATGCGCTTGTAAGGTTTGGCATTTTAAAAGGTCGGAGTTTTTTGGATTACAGATACTCTCCCCTGGTCTTATTGGTGATCGTACTTCTCTTCATGCTCCTGCGGAATATAAAAATGTACCCTTTTGAATATTTGGCCCCTTAATTGGCCACTTCGCTGATGAACTTCAACCGGTACAATCTGAGTTCGTCATCGTCATAATCCCCTTCAAATTCCTCAATGGCCTGGGAAATGGAATCGGTGTCCGCTTCCATGAAGTACCCATGGATTTCTTCTTGTTGGTCCTCATCCAAAATTTCATCGATCCAATAGCCAATGTTCAGTTTTGTACCACTGAAAACGATCTGCTCCATCTCCTTGATCAGTTCGGGCAGTTCCAATCCCTTTGCCGAAGCTATATCATCCAAGGGCAGTTTTCGGTCCACACTTTGAATGACATACAATTTTAGGCCAGAATTGGCCCCTGTGCTCTTCACAATGAGATCGTCCGGCCTTAAAATATCATTTTCCTCCACATATTTGGCAATAAGCTCCACAAAAGGCTTGCCGTATTTCTTTGCTTTTCCTTCCCCCACTCCTTGAATGTTGATCATTTCCTCCATTGTAATGGGGTATTTCAGGGACATATCTTCCAAGGAAGGGTCCTGAAACACGATATAGGGGGCCACTTTCATTCTTTCACCTTCTTTTTTGCGAAGATCGCGAAGCAGTTTCAACAAATTGTCGTCCGCTCCACCTCCACCCGATTTTCCTGCGGCGACAATGGTATCATTGCCCTCTTCGGCATATACATGATCCTTGGTCATCAAGAAAGATTCCGGTTTTTTGAGAAAATCCTCTCCTGCCTTGGTCAAATGTAGAATACCATATCGTTCAATTTCCTTTTTCAACAATCCGGCCACCAACACCTGTCGCACCAAGGCCATCCAGTACACCTTGTCCTTTTCGGCACCTATGCCAAAAAACTCCTTTTCATCGGTCTTATGGGATGATATCATGGCATTGACCTTTCCGACCAGAATCTTGACAATTTCCTTGGTCTTGAACTTTTCATTGGTATCCCGTACCACACTCAAAAGTTTTACCACTTCTTTCTTGGCCTCTTCCTTGGGCTTGGGGTTTCTGGCATTGTCGTCCATATCGGCCCCTTCCCCGTTCACCTCGTCAAATTCCTCCCCAAAATAGTGGAGTATGAATTTTCGCCGCGATATCGATGTTTCTGCATAGGCCACAATCTCCTGCAGGAGGGCATTTCCAATCTCCTGTTCCGCAACGGGTTTGCCAGACATGAACTTTTCCAGCTTTTCCACATCTTTATAGGAATAGAAGGCCAAGCAATGGCCTTCGCCCCCATCCCGGCCCGCCCTACCGGTTTCTTGGTAATAGCTCTCTATGCTCTTGGGTATGTCATGATGGATCACAAAACGTACATCCGGCTTGTCGATTCCCATGCCGAAGGCAATTGTGGCCACCACCACGTCCACCTCTTCCATAAGGAACATATCCTGGTATTTGGATCGTGTCTTGGCGTCGAAACCTGCGTGGTAGGGCACCGCACTGACCCCGTTTACCTGAAGCACCTGTGCCAGTTCCTCCACACGCTTTCTACTCAAGCAGTAAATAATCCCGGATTTTCCCTGGTTCTGTTTCACGAAACGGATAATGTCCGCATCCACGTTCTGCGTTTTGGGGCGCACTTCATAAAACAGGTTGGGCCTGTTGAAGGATGCCTTGAACACCTTAGCTTCGTTCATCCCCAAATTCTTAATGATGTCTTCCTGTACTTTGGGCGTTGCCGTGGCGGTAAGCCCAATAATGGGAATATTGTCGCCCAACCGGTTGATAATGCCCTTCAGGTTCCGGTATTCTGGCCTAAAGTCATGTCCCCATTCCGAAATGCAGTGGGCTTCGTCCACCGCGACAAAAGAAAGGGTAACGCTTCTCAAAAAGTCGATATTTTCATCCTTGGTCAAGGATTCTGGGGCCACGTACAAAAGTTTGGTACGCCCATTGACCATGTCCTCCTTCACCTGTTTCACCTCGGTCTTCGTCAAGGATGAATTGAGCACATGGGCAATGCCTGGCTGCTCTGACAGTCCCCTGATGGCATCCACCTGGTTCTTCATAAGGGCGATCAACGGGGATACCACGATGGCAGTCCCTTCCTGCATGATGGCCGGAAGCTGATAGCACAGGGATTTGCCACCGCCCGTTGGCATGATCACGAAGGTATCCTTCTCATCAAGGATGTTCTGTATCACCTTTTCCTGTAGCCCTTTGAATTTTGAAAAACCAAAATGTTTTTTGAGTGAGGAGTGCAAATCGGTATTCGTAACGCCCATTTCCGTATTTTCGATTTAAATCAACCTAGAGAGGCTGCTCAAGTTCTAATTTTGAATGTCAATTTAAGCCAAGAAGTATTCTATCTTCCATGATGGTCTGTAAAAGATAGTTTGATTAGTTTTGTAATCTTAAATATAAGACATTCTTTTAGGAATACAATTAGATAATCTGTTTATTACCTTGAACGACATCCAATCCATTTTATCCATTGCCAAACGGACCCTTGAAACTGAAAGCAAGGCCATCTACAACCTTATTGATCAACTGAACGAGCAATTTGCCCATGCGGTTCAGTACATTTTGGATTCCAAGGGGCGTGTTGTGGTTTCTGGGGTTGGAAAAAGTGCCATTGTGGCTTCCAAGATTGTGGCCACTTTGAACTCTACGGGGACACCCGCCACTTTTATGCACGCCGCCGATGCCATTCATGGGGACCTGGGTACCATTCAGGAAAATGATGTGGTCATATGTCTTTCCAAGAGTGGGAACACCCCAGAAATAAAAGCTTTGCTTCCCTTGATCAAACTAGGAAAAAACAAATTGATCGGGATTACCGGCAACATGGATTCCGTGTTGGCCAAACAAGCTGATTTTGTACTGGGCACCTACGTGGAAAAGGAAGCATGCCCCAATAATCTGGCCCCGACCACCAGTACCTCGGCCCAAATGGCAATTGGGGATGCCCTGGCCATTTGCCTGCTGGAACTGCGTGGGTTCAGCAGCTCGGATTTTGCCAAATACCATCCCGGGGGGTCTTTGGGCAAAAAATTGTACCTGCGGGTGGCGGACATTGTGGTGAACAACCAAAAACCACAGGTTAATGTCAACTCCAGCGTCAAGGAGGTCATTGTTGAGATTTCTGAAAAAATGCTGGGAGTAACGGCCGTAATGGAAAAAGACAAGGTTGTGGGCATAGTAACGGACGGTGATATCCGAAGAATGCTCAGTAAATATGATAACATCAGCGGACTTACCGCAAGGGACATCATGACCACTAATCCAAAAACGGTAGACGTTGATACCTTGGCCATAAAAGCATTGAAAATGCTCCAAGAGAAGGAGATTTCACAGCTTCTTGCCTTTGAAAATGACTCATACGCAGGCGTGGTACACATCCATAACCTTATAAACGAGGGAATCCTATAATGGCAAAAGAAAAAAAGAAAGACCCCAATGAAATGTCCTTTTTGGACCATTTGGAGGAATTGCGGTGGCATTTGATCAGATCCACCTTGGCAGTGGTCATCGTGGCCTGTGTGGCCTTCGCCATGAAAAATTTCATTTTTGGGATCATCTTTGGCCCAAAGAACATGGACTTTCCCACCTATAAATTCTTCTGCAGCATTGCCACCTATTTTGGCATTGATTCAGAATTTTGTGGGGAATCCCTGCCTTTCACCATCCAGAGTAGATTGATGGCGGGTCAGTTCTCAGCCCACATCTGGACTTCCATATGGGCCGGAGTGATCATTGCATTTCCATACGTGCTTTGGGAATTGTGGCGTTTTATCAGCCCAGGGTTGCATGAAAATGAACGAAAATATTCCAAAGGATTTATTTTTGCCGCTTCTTCGCTATTCTTTTTGGGCGTCTTGTTCGGGTACTATGTGGTAGCTCCCCTATCCATCAATTTTTTGGGAACCTATACGGTCTACGGAGAGGTTCACAATGATATTGACCTGGCCTCATACATAGGAACTGTGCGTGCTGCGGTAATCGCCTGTGGAATTATGTTTGAACTGCCCATTGTTATCTTCTTTTTGACCAAGATAGGATTGGTCACCCCAGAAATACTTAAAAAACACAGAAAGATTGCCTTGGTCATCGTGCTGATACTTTCCGCGATTATTACCCCGCCGGATGTTACAAGCCAAATCGTAGTGGCCGTGCCCGTGCTCATTCTATACCAGATAAGTATCTACATTTCCAAGATTGTTCTAAAGCGAGAAGCCAAAAAAGAGAAAGAAAATGCCAAATAAAGTAGAAGAGTTCAATGCCTATCGTTCCAAGATGAACGAAAAACTGTTAGCCGAAAACAATAAGATCATCAAACGTATCTTCAATTTGGACACCAATGCTTATATGGAAGGGGTATTGGATGTGAAGACCAAGGAACTCTTGGGTTTGGTGGCCTCTGCCGTGCTGCGCTGTGATGACTGTGTAAAATACCATCTGGAAAGTTCCAAAAAAGCCGGTGCCACGAAGGATGAGGTCATGGAAACCTTGGGAATTGCCACCCTGGTTGGGGGTACCATAGTGGTTCCGCACTTACGAAGGGCCTATGAATTTTGGGAAGCCTTGGAGGAAAACGAGGCTTAAAAAAATCCCAAAGACCACTATGCAGAAAGAGAATATGTTTAGTTTTGGCAAATTCGCATGAAGCTACGAGCAGAAAATATCATGAAGGCCTATCGGGGCCGAAGGGTTGTAAGGGGCATTTCCCTAGAGGTCAATCAAGGTGAGATTGTAGGGCTTTTGGGGCCCAATGGGGCCGGAAAGACCACATCGTTCTACATGATCGTGGGCCTTATAAAGCCCAATAGCGGCCAAATCTTTTTGGATGATATGGAGATTACCCATTTCCCCATGTACAAAAGGGCGCAGAACGGGATTGGATATCTGGCCCAAGAAGCTTCCGTATTTCGTAAGTTGAGCATAGAGGAAAACATTCTCAGCGTACTCCAACTCACCAAGTTGAGTAAAAAGGAACAGCACATGAAAATGGAATCCTTGATCGATGAGTTTGGGCTGGGACATATCCGCAAAAACCGTGGAGATCTATTGTCCGGTGGGGAACGGCGGCGTACGGAGATAGCCCGTGCACTGGCCACGGACCCCAAATTCATTCTGTTGGATGAGCCTTTTGCCGGAGTTGACCCGGTTGCCGTGGAGGATATCCAACGCATCGTGGCCCAGTTGAAGAACAAGAACATCGGCATCCTCATTACCGATCACAACGTGCAGGAAACTTTGGCCATCACTGAACGGTCCTATTTGATGTTTGAAGGTGGTATCCTTAAAGCGGGCGTTCCCGAAGAACTTGCCGTGGACGAAATGGTCCGCAAGGTGTATCTGGGCCAAAATTTCGAACTCCGAAAAAAGAAACTGGATTTTTAGTTTTTTTTCACCTTGTACATTAGCAAAGAGGCAAAAATATAGAATACGATGACCAAGGGAATGGCCAAAAACTTCAAGGTCAACAGCATCATCAGGCTCCCGATCAAAAACAAATAACGGATTGCGTTGTCCTTAAAACTCCAATTATCAAATTTTAACGCAAACAGTTCAAGTGAAGAATTCAACAAATAGGCACTTAACACTGTCAAACCAATTAAAAACCATTGGTTTAGGATGATGCCATTGAGTATCTCATTGTTTTGGAACAACAAAATCAAAGGCAATGAAATAATCAACAGTGTATTGGCCGGTGTTGGGAGCCCCCTAAAGGAAGAAACCTGGTTCTCATCCACATTGAACTTGGCCAAACGGTAGGCAGAGGCCAATGTGATCACAAAGCCAAAAAAAGGAAGTACGGTCATTTCCGTCTCGTGGCCAAAGAAACCAATGTTCCACCCTCCCCGTTGTGCCATGTCCAACAATTGGAACATTACGATGCCGGGCACCAACCCACTGGTAATCATATCGGCCAAAGAATCCAATTGAATGCCCACCTCGCTCTGCACTTTCAATAGTCTGGCGGCCAATCCATCAAAAAAGTCAAAGAATATTCCAATGAACACAAAAAGTGCGGCCACTTCCAATTGGTTCAGTACGGCAAATACCACCGCCACGCATCCACTAAAAACGTTGAGAAGGGTAAGAAGATTCGGAATATAGTGCTTCATGTGGTTAGATTTTCGTAAAAATACAGCAAAAAACAACGAGTTGGATTTTGATGTCCCGAGATGCCGTATTTATTCTGATATTTGCCTCACAAAGTTAAAAATGAAGCTTCGGATTTTACTTTTGGCAATGGGGCTTTTGGTTGGGAAACTGGGCCTTTCGCAGGTTCCCCAACTTACGGACAAATCCCAGATAAGTTTGCTCACCTGTGCCGCTGGGGACGAGTTGTACTATGCCTTTGGGCACAGCGCTTTTCGCGTACAGGATTCCGTATTGGGCATAGACGTGGTCTACAATTACGGCACGTTCGACTTCAACAGGCCCAATTTCTACCTGAATTTTGCGAAGGGTAAATTGATCTATTCCCTTTCCAGAAGAAGTTTTGACGCATTTCTTTTTGAATATGAACTTGAAAATAGATGGGTAAGGGAACAGATTTTGGATTTGACGTTGGAAGAAAGAAACCGGCTCTTGGCCTTTTTTGAAAACAACTACCTGCCCCAAAATCGAGATTATCTCTACGACCCCCTGTGGAACAACTGTTCCAGCATTACCGGAAATATTTTGAAGGAACAGTACGGGGATGCCATTGTTTTTGACGGCTCCCACTTGGAAAAAAAATATACGTTCCGTCAATTGGTAAGGCAATATTTGGATATTAATTCTTGGTCCATGTTCGGGATCGATCTGGCGTTTGGATCGCCAACGGACCGAAAAGCCACGGTACAGGAACATATGTTCATGCCCTACTACGCCATGTACCAAATGCGGAACACCACCAAGGATGGCAAGCCTTTATTGAAAAGGGAAAGAGTAATCTTGGATTATGCCGAACACGTCCGAAATGGTTTCTTTCCCCTCTCACCGCTCTTTTGGTTCGGGTTGTTGCTCCTTTTTACGGCAATTGTAACCTATTTTGACCATAAGCATGGTACGCGGAGCGGTTGGTTGGACCTTTCGCTTTTTCTGGTAACGGGACTGGTGGGCACTTTTCTCTTTTTGCTTTGGGTGGCAACAGATCACACTTCCACCCCCTATAATTTCAACATTTTATGGGCTTTCCCCTTAAATCTTGCCATTGCTTTTATATTGATGTTCCATAATGGCCTACCAGAATGGTTGACCAAATATCTTTGGGGGGGCCTGGCATTGTTTGGGATTGTAATCGTGCTTTGGATATTCAGGGTCCAGTCTTTTTCCCCGGTTCTGATTCCCATACTTTTGACACTCACCATGCGATATGGCTATCTTATCCATTTTGCAAAACAATAACGTAAGCCGGTAAACCCATTCCATGAATTTATTGACGGCGGAGAACATATCTAAATCTTATGGGGAACTGGTCCTGTTTTCCAATATTTCCTTCGGAATCAACAAAGATCAGAAGATAGCGCTCATTGCCAAAAATGGAAGCGGGAAGACCTCCATCCTGAACATCATTTCGGGAAAGGATGTGTCAGAAACCGGTCAGGTATCCTCCAGAAAAGGCATCAAAATTTCCTTTTTGGAGCAAGAACCCAACTTAAACCCAAATTTGACCGTTGAGGAGACCATTCTTTCCACTGACAATGAAATCCTAAAAATCATTACGGCCTATGAACGGGCCGTTCACAATCCAGATGATGCCACGCAGTACCAAAAAGCCTTTGAGGCCATGGAGCGGCATAACGCATGGGATTTTGAAACACAGTACAAGCAAATCCTTTTTAAGTTGCAATTGACCCAGTTGGATGCAAAGGTGGACACGCTTTCAGGGGGTCAAAAAAAACGTTTGGCCATGGCCAATGCCCTGCTGAACAAACCAGACCTCCTTATTTTGGACGAACCTACCAACCATTTGGACCTGGAGATGATAGAATGGCTGGAAGCCTATTTTACAAAAGAGAACATCACACTCTTTATGGTGACCCACGACCGTTATTTTTTGGATCGGGTATGCAATGAAATCATAGAACTGGATAACAACCAATTGTACCCCTATAAAGGCAACTACTCCTACTATCTCAGGGAAAAAGAGTCCAGAATGGAGCGCGAGGCCGTGGAACAGCACAAGTCCAAATTGTTGTTCAAAAAAGAATTGGAGTGGATGCGTAGGCAGCCCAAGGCCCGGACCACAAAATCCAAATCGCGCATAGACGATTTTAACGAGATCAAAAAAAGGGCGCACCAAAGAAGGAAGGACCATCAAGTTGAACTGGAACTGAACATGGAACGTTTGGGCAGCAAGATCTTGGAGCTCCATAATGTTTCCAAATCCTATGATGACAAGGTAATCCTGAACCGGTTCCAGTATAACTTCACCAAAGGTGAACGTGTGGGTATCATTGGGCAGAACGGCACTGGAAAATCCACTTTTTTGAACATCATTACGCAATCGGAAAACATCGATGGTGGAAAGGTGGTGGTCGGCGACACCTTAAAGTTTGGTTACTATACCCAAAAGGGGATTTTGGTAAAGGAAGGCCAAAAGGTCATTGATGTCATCCGGGAATTTGGGGATTACATTCCGTTGAAAAAGGGAAAACAGATATCTGCCCAACAATTGTTGGAACGTTTCCTTTTCGACCGTAAAAAACAGTACGATTTTGTTGAAAAATTGAGTGGAGGGGAGCGCAAGCGATTGTACCTGTGCACCGTACTGATTCAAAATCCGAATTTTCTCATTTTGGACGAGCCCACCAACGATCTGGACATTGTTACCCTCAATGTGTTGGAAAGCTTTTTGTTGGATTTTCCCGGTTGCCTGATCGTGGTATCGCATGACCGCTATTTTATGGACAAGGTCGTGGACCATCTGTTCGTGTTCAAGGGAGATGGGGTCATCGAGGATTTTCCCGGCAATTATACGGATTACAGGGTCTATGAGAGCAGCAAAGTCGTAGAGGAGCGTGAAAATAAAAGCAATTCTCTCGAAAAACTGGAAAAGACCGGTTGGAGGGAAAAGGACAGTGGCGGAAAACTATCCTACTTGGAGCAAAAGGAATACAAACAGTTGGAAAAGGACATCCAAAAATTGGAGGAAAAAAAAGAAGCCCTGCAAAACAAATTTGCCGACCCACATCTATCCGGGGAAGAGATCAACCGACTTTCCATTGAACTCAAGGAAGTTTCGGATGCGATAGAGGAAAAAACGGAGCGTTGGTTTGAACTTTCCTCCATTTTAGAAGGTTAAATTGTCGCCTTGAGGGGACCATAGGGGTGTTTTATGTATTACAAACTGATTTCTTATCTCAAATTTCTACGAAAATCCACCAACGCCCATGGGGTACACTCCCCCTTTGTGTACAAGTATGTGACCCAATGTCTGTATTCCAAAAAAAAGTGGGCTAAGAACAAGGCCATTGATGTGTTGCTAAAAAGTATGGCCTATTTCAATGCTGAACATGTCCATATTGCCCAACCGGAAATACAACGGATGGTTGGGGCCAAATTTCCCAATATTGATTTTGAAGGAGCCGTTTTGGATGTCCTATTTGTTGCCCAAATGGATAGAACCGCGTTCACAGGATTGCTTTCATCCGGCAAGCTCCACAATGACAGCATAATCCTTATCGATGCCATTCATAAGAATCCCAAGAAACAGCAGAAATGGAAAAACTTGATCTCATCCGAAAAAATTACGGTGAGCCTGGACATGTACCACTGCGGAGCCATTTTCATCCGAAGGGAGCAGGTAAAGGAGCATTTCACCGTTCGGATTTAAAAAAGTACCTTTAGGTTATGGAAAATGCAGCATCCGACAATACTATTTGGTATGTTCTCTTAATATTGGGGCTTATCTATCTGGTCATTTTGTTCCGAAATAAAAAAGCGACCAAACGAAGAAGATCTCACAGGTTCATGGAAGGCAAACGAATGCACAATCGGGATAATGAACAATGAACAATCAACAGTAAACAATGACCAATGGAGCAATTCTTAATTGATAATTGTTTATTGATAATTGAAAACTGATTCATGAAAATTTACACCAAAACAGGAGATAAGGGCACCACGGCATTGTTTACGGGCACAAGGGTTCCCAAACACCATATCCGCATAGAAAGTTATGGCACCATAGACGAGTTGAATTCCCATCTGGGACTATTGCGCGATCAGGAAATGGATGCCCACTACAAGGAAATATTGGTACATATCCAGGAAAAATTGTTCACCGTAGGTTCCATTTTGGCCACCGAACCCAAAAAGGCGGATCGCCTAAAAATTCCCAGGATAAGTGTCGATGATATTATATTGCTGGAACAGGAGATGGACCAAATGAACGAAAGCCTTCCAGAAATGACACATTTTATACTCCCCGGAGGGCACACCACCGTGTCATACTGTCATATTGCCAGAACGGTTTGCCGCCGCGCAGAACGCATGATCTCCTACCTGCATGAAAATGAGCCTGTGCCTGATACGCTACTTTCCTATATCAACAGGCTTTCCGACTATCTGTTTGTCCTGGCACGAAAGTTGTCAAAAGACTTGAAAGCCAAAGAAGTCAAGTGGGTTCCAGAGAAATTGGACTGACAAAATCGCTTTTTTTGCATAAGAGTTTTATCAACAACAAAATAATTTTTAAATAATACTGTTTTTACTTGACAAATTGGGTTTAAAAATTATTTTTGCAAAAAATTTAAAATCAAACCGTTACTATGTACTGGACATTAGAACTAGCCTCATATTTAAGTGATGCACCGTGGCCAGCCACCAAAGACGAATTGATAGATTACGCAATCCGTACCGGAGCACCATTGGAAGTAGTTGAAAATTTGCAATCCATGGAGGAAGAAGGTGGCGAAATTTACGAGTCCATCGAGGAAATCTGGCCGGATTATCCTACCGAGGAAGATTACCTCTGGAACGAGGATGAGTATTGATCTAGATTGAACAACACCGTTAAAAAGTCTCATTTGAGGCTTTTTTTTATGTAATTTTGACAGCCCAGCAAAAGATTTCCACACCATTCCCATCAATGGAACAGCTTTTGCCACTCAAAAGAAAAAATATTTCATGAGCTTAATCAATTCCGTACTCAAGGTTTTTGTAGGCGATAAATCCGAAAAGGACGTAAAAGCACTGCAACCTTTGGTAAAAGAGATAAGATCCTTTGAACAACAGTTGGAAGGATTGACCCACGATGAACTTCGTCAAAAAACCGTCAGCTTTAAATCCCAGATTCAGGAAAATTGCAAAGAACTCAACGACAGTATCCAAGCCTTGGAGGAAGAGGCCCATGCATCCAACGATATTGATCGCAATGAAGAAATCTACGCCGAAATCGATAAGTTGAACGAAGAAATCTACAAGATTTCAGAAAAGACACTCAACGATATTCTTCCCGAAGCGTTTGCCGTAGTAAAGGAAACCGCAAAACGTTTTGCCGCCAACGAGACGCTTACCGTGACCGCCACGGAGTTTGATAGGATACTTTCGGGCTCCAAGGAGTATGTTGCCTTGGAAGGGGACAATGCCGTTTGGAAAAATTCTTGGGACGCCGCCGGTAAGGAAGTTACTTGGGACATGGTCCATTATGATGTACAGCTCATTGGGGGCATCGCCCTGCACCAGGGCAAAATTGCGGAGATGCAGACCGGTGAGGGTAAGACTTTGGTGGCCACCCTCCCGCTCTATCTCAATGCATTGGCAGGGAAAGGGGCCCATTTGGTGACCGTGAACGATTATCTGGCCAAAAGGGACAGTGCCTGGATGGGACCCATTTTCGAATTCCATGGACTTTCCGTGGATTGCATCGATAAACACCAACCCAATTCCGATGGACGGAGGGCCGCCTACAATGCGGACATTACCTATGGCACCAACAATGAGTTCGGTTTTGATTATCTGCGCGACAACATGGCACACACTCCAGGGGATTTGGTGCAACGCCCACACCACTATGCCATTGTGGATGAGGTGGATTCCGTATTGATCGATGATGCCCGTACCCCGTTGATCATTTCTGGCCCCGTACCCGAAGGCGATCGCCACGAGTTCAACGAATTGAGGCCCAAAGTGGCCGATATTGTCCAAAAACAACGTCAACACCTCACCGGGGTCTTGGCCGAGGCCAAAAGATTGATAAAAGAAGGCGATACCAAAGAAGGTGGTTTTCTATTGCTCCGTGTACACCGTGGATTGCCAAAGAACAAGGCCCTTATCAAATTCTTGAGCGAAGAGGGCGTAAAACAATTGCTGCAGAAGACGGAGAACTACTACATGCAGGACAACAACCGGGAAATGCCCAAGGTAGATGCCGATTTGCTCTTTGTAATCGATGAGAAGAACAACCAAATTGAGCTTACCGATAAAGGGGTCGATTATATTTCGGGTGACCAGGACAGGGACTTTTTTGTAATGCCCGATATTGGCAGCGAAATCGCCAAAATTGAAAACCAAGACCTTGAAATTGAAAAGGAAGCGGAACTCAAGGAAGAACTCTTCAAGGATTTTGCCGTAAAAAGTGAGCGCATCCACACCATGACCCAGTTGTTGAAAGCTTATACCCTCTTTGAAAAAGATGTGGAATATGTGGTAATCGACAACAAAGTGCTCATCGTGGATGAACAGACCGGACGTATTATGGACGGTAGAAGATATTCCGATGGCCTGCACCAGGCCATCGAAGCCAAGGAAAATGTAAAGATCGAGGCCATCACCCAGACCTTTGCGACCATCACCTTACAGAATTATTTCCGGATGTACAAAAAGTTGGCCGGGATGACCGGTACAGCAGTTACCGAAGCGGGTGAATTCTGGGAAATCTACAAGTTGGATGTCATGGAAATTCCCACCAACAGGCCCATCGCCCGGGATGACAGACATGATTTGATCTACAAGACCAAACGCGAAAAGTACAATGCCATCATTGATGAGGTCACGGGACTATCAAAAGCCGGAAGGCCCGTCTTGATCGGTACCACCTCGGTTGAAATTTCTGAACTGCTCTCCAAATTGTTGAGCGTAAGAAAGATTGACCACAATGTATTGAACGCCAAACTGCACAAAAAAGAGGCCGATATCGTGGCCGAGGCAGGAAATACAGGCGTGGTCACCATTGCCACCAACATGGCCGGTCGTGGAACGGACATTAAACTCACCAATGACGTTAAAAAAGCAGGGGGACTTGCCATTATCGGAACGGAACGCCATGATTCAAGAAGGGTAGACAGACAGTTGAGAGGTCGTTCAGGACGTCAAGGAGACCCCGGAAGCTCCCAGTTTTATGTTTCTTTGGAAGACAACCTGATGCGGCTCTTCGGATCGGACCGTGTGGCCAAGATGATGGACAGGATGGGCTTGCAGGAAGGCGAGGTCATACAACATTCCATGATGACCAAATCCATAGAACGTGCCCAGAAAAAAGTGGAAGAGAACAACTTCGGCATCCGTAAGCGTTTGTTGGAATATGACGACGTGATGAACGCCCAACGTGAAGTGGTATATAAAAGGAGAAGGCACGCCCTGCAGGGAGAGCGTTTGAAAGTGGATATTGCCAATATGATCTACGACACCTGTGAGGTCATTGCGGAGACCAACAAAATGGCAGAGGACTACAAAAATTTTGAGTTTGAACTCATCAAATACTTCTCCATCACCTCACCCCTCAATGAAGAGGAGTTCAGAAAAATGGGGTTCCAGGAAATTGCCAGCAATGTCTATAAAGCCGCATATGGCTATTATCAGCAAAAAATGGAGCGCAGTGCCGCAGTGGCCTTCCAGGTGATCAAAAGGGTATATGAAGATCAGTCCAATAAATTTGAACGCATTGTAGTACCATTTACGGATGGCATCAAGACGCTGAACGTGGTCACCAACCTCGAAGCGGCCTATAAGAGTGATGGCAAACAATTGGTCACAGACTTTGAAAAGAACATTTCGCTGGCCATCATTGACGATTCTTGGAAAACGCATCTGCGTAAAATGGATGAGTTGAAACAATCCGTTCAGTTGGCCGTCCATGAACAAAAAGACCCCTTGTTGATCTATAAGTTTGAAGCCTTTGAACTTTTTAAGCAAATGATCGACAAAGTAAACCGTGAAGTGATCTCTTTCCTATTCAAAGGGGAATTGCCCACAGAAAACACCAGTCAAATCCAAGAGGCCAGAACGGTGCGCAGGCCCAAGGAGAACTTAAGGACCTCCAAGGAAGAGATTCCGAACAGTGACGAGTTGGCCGCCCAGAACAGGGCTGCGGGCCAGACCCAAAGGACAAGGCCGCAAATCACCGAAACCATTACGCGTGAAAAGCCAAAAATTGGCCGAAACGACCGGGTGACCATAAAAAATATCCTGTCTGGAGAAAGCAAAACCGTCAAATACAAACAGGCAGAACCCCTTATCGACAAGGGTGAGTGGGTGCTGGTGGAAGACTGATCCACACAGATTATATCTTTAGAAGTGACAGTTAATTATAGCTGTCACTTTTTTTATATCAAAAACATATTTAGATTTACAGCTTAAAACACCCCATAAAGCTACTTTTGCTACTTCATTTTCAACCTTTTTTGTAGTAAAGGAGAACAATCAGCGCAGTATATGAAAATTCCTGTCAAGGATAAATATCGTTTACAAGACAAAGTAGATTTGGTAATCAAGGTCAACTACAGTTCTTCATTGTTTTCGCTGCTGTTTGGTGCGGTCTGTCTCTTTTTATTGAAAATTGAAGGAGTGATTCCCTATACCTTTTTTGGATTTGGTATTTTAAACTTTTTGAACACTGTCCTGTACAAATCGCATAAAAAACTGGTCATTACCTACAACATCACTTCAGTGCTTGCCATGATAGGTGCCGTTGTTGTTACCATATTCAGTGGGGGGATACAGAGTCCCTTCATCTTCGTTTTGGCCATTGTGGTGTTTGCCGGATATGTGACCACACAGGTATATGGGCAATTTTACCTGATCATCAACCTATCGGTGTTGGCCATTTTGTTCCTTTACGACATTGGGGATTTCAAAATTTCGGAAAACACCATCCCCGAAGCATCCAAAAATTGGTTTGCCTTTTTGAGCGCTATTTTCGCCATTTACCTTTTGGGCGGGGTTTTCGGGAAAAATTTACTGCGGGCCCACCACAAACTCTACAAATCCCGAAATGAGATCCAGGAACGCATCGAGGAAAAGGAAACACTGCTCAAAGAGGTCCACCACAGGGTAAAGAACAATCTACAGACGGTTTCCAGTCTTCTTAGCCTCCAATCCAGGGCTATTGCCGACGAAAAAATCAGCAATATTATCAAGAGTAGCCAAAACCGGGTGGTTTCCATGGCCATGGTGCATGAAATGCTCTACAAACGGGACGATTATCGATCAAAGATTGAGCTGAAACCCTATGTAAAAGAGCTATGCGACTACTTGGTGCGCTCCGTGAAGGGAAATGCCAACAGTGTAAAAGTGAAACTGGATATTGCGGACGATAAACTCAGCATCGATACTGTGATCCCTCTTGGGCTCATCATCAATGAGACCATTACCAATGCGCTAAAATATGGTATCCCAGAGGGGCATGACGGCGAAATCCAGGTTTCCCTGCGCAAAATCACCGATATCCACTATGAAATGTTATTGGGGGACAACGGGATAGGCTATCCCGAGGACATCAACCCAAAAACTTCCAATTCATTGGGGCTAAAGCTCATCTACAATTTGGCCCGCCAATTGCGGGGTACCATTTCTAGGGATACGAGAAAAAAAGGTACCTACTACAAAATTGTGTTCGAGGAAATAATAGAGGAATTCAACTCGGTTGATTAAATCGTTTTTTTATCTTTAGAAGATTATCATTAATCTTCATCGCATGTTAAAAAAACTACTCCTAGGAGTCTTCCTTCTCAGCCTTATCCTTCCTGTTTCAGCCCAAGATTATTTTTTCAAAAGATTTCATCCCTTCAATCCAGCTATCCCTTCCCCAGAGGAGTTTTTGGGATATGGCATTGGTGAGCGGCATACACGCCACGATCTCATTGTGGCCTATTTGACCAAGCTTGCCGAAGTTTCAGATAGAGCCAGCATCCATCAATATGGCCAGACCCATGAAGGCAGAAAACTGGTGATCCTTACGGTTACCGCACCGCAAAATCTTTCCAATCTGGATCAACTGAGGCAGCAACACCTACAGTTTACGGACCCCTCCCAAAACCCTACCAATTACGATGAAGTGCCCATATTCATCAATTTGGCCTACAATGTACATGGCAATGAACCTTCCAGTTCCGAAGCGGCTCTGTTGACCGCCTATACCTTGGTAGCTTCCAACAGCCCTGAAATACTGAACTATTTGAACAAGGCCGTAATCTTTATAGACCCCACCATAAACCCAGATGGCCGTGATAGACATACGCAATGGGCCAACATGTACCAGGGCAATCCCTTGGTGGCAGACCCCCAGGATGCAGAACATAACGAGTACTGGCCCATGGGCAGGACCAACCATTATTGGTTCGACCTGAACAGGGACTGGTTATTGGCCATCAACCCAGAATGCCGGGGCAAGCTCTCCTGGTATCACCAATGGTACCCCAATGTGGTCACGGATTTTCATGAAATGGGCAGCCAAAGCACCTATTTCTTTGAGCCTATGAAAACCAATGGCTCCTTGGATCCGATAATGCCAAAGGAAAACTATATTGACCTGAACAATCTTTTTGGAGACTATTTTTCCAAGGCATTGGACAGCATTGGCTCCTTCTATTTCACCAAAGAGGTGTTTGATGGCACCTACCCTGGATATGGTTCCTCCTACCCCGATCTTCAGGGTGGCCTCGGGCTGTTGTTTGAACAGGCCAGCTCTAGAGGTCACAAACAGACCACGGCCTTTGGGGAAATCACCTTCGCATTCACCATACGTAACCAGTATACTTCCGGTATAACCACCATCAAGGCAGCCGTAGAGAACAAGGCCATGATGCGCAAATACCAACAGGATTTCTTTAAAAGTGCACTGACCAATGCCGCAAAAAGCAAAATTCAGGGATATTCCTTTGGGGATGACCATGACGCCAACAGGGTAAAGGCCTTTGTGGACAAACTCTTGCTTCACAAAATAGACGTGTACAAATCTGGGAACAACTTTGTAGTACCCACACGGCAGCCCCAATATAGAATGGTGCAGACCATGTTCGAAACCTATAACAAGTACAGGGACAGTGTCTACTATGATGCCTCTGCTTGGTCCGTAGCCAATTTTTACAACATGAAGTATCGTCCGGTCACCTCTTTGAACCTTGGTGAAAAAGTCACTTCCGTGGACAATTTGGTGCAACCCCCGGCCATTCAAAAGTCAGAGTATGCCTATATCATAGACTATGATGACTACAATGCCGTTGCGGTACTGAACTTCCTTCAATCCAAAGGATTGGTGGTATCATCGGCCTTTAAACCCATTACGGTCAAGACCACTTCGGGTGACAAAAAGTTCAATTATGGTGCTTTGGTGGTGCCCGTGAGTCTTCAGAAAAAAGATTCGGATACCGTGTACAAGCTTGTACAGGAATCCCAAAAAAAATATCAGGTTCCCATGTATGCGGTACTCTCTGGATTGAGCTTGCAAGGCGTGGATTTGGGAAGCCAATATGTAATGCCACTCACCAAACCCAAGGCGGTCATGCTCATCGGCAACGGAGTACGTTCCTATGAGGCCGGTGAAGTATGGCATTTGTTGGATACCAGGGTACACATGCCCATTACCAAAATCCCAATGCGAAATTTTGACAGGTCCGATTTGGACGAATACAATACCCTGGTATTGGTTTCCGGCAACTATGATTTCTCCAAGGGCCAATTTGACAAAATCAAGGATTGGGTCAGCAAGGGGAACACCTTGGTTACCATCGGAACGGCCTCTAAATGGGCCATCGATAAAAAACTGGTCAATGAAAAACTTACCGACAAAGAAAAAGATTCCACCAAAGCTGTGGAACGTAGACCTTACGTGGATGCCCCAGAGAATCTAGGTAAGGAAAGTGTGGGAGGTGCCATATTCAAAGTGGATTTGGATGTTACCCACCCCTTGGCATTTGGCTATCGGGATGCCACCATACCGGTTTATAAGAACAATTCGGTTTGGCTGGCCCCCAGCAAAAATGAATACGCCACCGTGGCCAAATATTCCAAAAATCCACATGTGGATGGATTCATTACCGATAAAAACCTTGAAGAGAACCTAAAACCATCAGCCTCCCTGATTGTCAGCAAATTGGGCGGTGGCCGAGTGGTCCTCTTTGCGGACGACCCCAATTTCAGGGGATCGTGGTATGGCACCAACCGTTTGTTCCTAAATGCATTGTTTTTAGGTGATAAAATTGAAATCCCAGAATAAAATAGGCCATGAAAAAATTACTTACCCTTTTATTGATTTGCCATTTTGCGTCCAATTACGGTCAGGATAAAATGAGCGAAGGACCCTTCCCCCAACTCATCATCCGGGGTGTAACCTTGATCAATGGCAATGGAGCCCCACCCAGGGGTCCTGTGGACATTGTGGTGGAAAACAATAAAATTGTGGACGTCCAAGTGGTGGGTTATCCTGGGGTAAAGATTGATGAATCCAAAAGACCCCCATTGAAACCGGGTGGCAAAGAGCTGGATTGCACCGGTATGTACCTTTTGCCCGGGTTTGTGGATATGCATACCCATATTGGAGGTGAAGCACAGGGCGCTCCACCGGATTATGTGTTCAAATTATGGATGGGCCATGGGGTTACAACCGTCAGGGAAGTAGGTGGAAAAGGCATTGAATGGTCCATGGACCTGAAAAACAAAAGCGCCAAAAACGAGATCATAGCCCCCAGAATATTCACCCATACTGTCTTTGGCCAAAAGACCAAGGATTTCAATCCGTTGAACGACGCCCCCATAACTACTCCAGAGCAGGCCAGAAAATGGGTGCGCGCCAATGCAGAACGTGGTGCGGACGGTATCAAATTTTTTGGGGCACCTCCCGAAATCATGGCGGCCGCCTTGGATGAAAACAAAAAATTGGGCCTTCGGTCCGCCTGTCACCATGCCCAATTGGACGTTGCCCGATGGAACGTATTGAACTCCGCAAGGGCCGGACTTACCAGCATGGAGCATTGGTACGGCCTTCCAGAGGCACTCTTTGAGGACAGAACGGTGCAGGACTACCCCCTGGACTACAACTACCAGAATGAGCAACATCGGTTTGAGGAGGCGGGAAAACTTTGGAAACAGGCCGCCAAACCCTATTCCGAACATTGGAACAAGGTCATGGATGAGCTCATCAGCCTCGATTTTACCCTAGATCCAACCTTTAACATCTACGAGGCCAGCAGGGATCTGCAAAGGGCAAGAAGGGCCGAATGGCATGAGGACTATACGTTGCCCTCCCTTTGGGATTTTTATCAACCCAGCATGGTCTCCCATGGTTCTTACTGGCATGATTGGGGCACCGAACAGGAAGTGGCCTGGCGAGAAAACTATAAGCTTTGGATGACCTTTGTGAACGAATACAAAAACCGAGGCGGCCGGGTAACTACCGGTTCAGATTCTGGCTTTATTTTCCAACTGTACGGTTTTGCGTATATCCGTGAAATGGAACTGTTGCGCGAAGCCGGTTTCCACCCCTTGGAAGTCATTCGTGCCGCAACCTTGAATGGTGCCGAGGCATTGGGGGCCGCGGACAAAATAGGTACGGTGGCCGTTGGAAAACTGGCCGATTTCGTAATCGTCGCCGAAAATCCCCTAAAGAATCTAATGGTACTCTACGGCACCGGGGCCATCAAACTGACAGAGGACAATGAAGTTGTACGTGTGGGCGGTGTAACCTATACCGTCAAGGATGGGATCATTTACGACGCAAAGGCACTTTTGCAAGACGTAAAGAAAACCGTGCAACAAGAGAAAGAAAGATTAAACTACCAGATAAAACAACCGGGATTAAAATAGCATCCATACTAACGGGGTTTAAGGTTTGGGATTTGGTTTTGTTCCATCAAAAATGATCAGTCCATTTTTGATGGGTCGTTGTGGTTTATTTTTTTTCTAAGCGAAAAGGCTATCGTGGATATGACGAAAGCCAAGCTAAAGAACAACGTCAATGGAATAAGGATTCCCAATATCATGATTAAGCCAATTTAGCGGTGTTCTTTTTGGTGCTGAAAGAAAGCTCCTTTTTAACCCTAGAGTTTTTGAATTTGTACAATCTGGCAACTTGGGTTTCCTTTTTAACCTGTCCTTGAATTTCAATGTTCAATTCAACACCAGCGGTAACGGTATCAACTTTTATTTCTTTGGAATTGTCTTGGGCCATGGCTACGGTTCCGAAGAAGATGATTGCGATGATGGTTAAAATTGCTTTCATGATTTGGGTTTTTATTACGAAGTAAAGGTACCTTCGCATGCAACCCTGCCCGGATTTAAGTCGGTTAACCCCGCTTTTTTTTCGGTGTAAAAACCTTTTTTGGGTGAAGTGCATTTTATCGTCGATGAACGTTTTCAATGCAAAAAACACCATGCCGAGCCTATATGCATTTCATCGATGTTTTAAAAGGGGGTTGTTTCGTAAGTGATTGGAAAACAATAGTTTATTTGTAGGAAAAGTTATACAATTGTAAGAGTTGATGTAAGAAAAATCTAAAGTTTTCCTACGGAAATTATTTTCCAAACAAACTCCTATCAAACCATTTTTACCTTCCGGTTAACAACTTTTAACGGTCATCAAAGTAAGTGTCCTTATCTTTTGGCTACTAAGCAAAAAACAGTAAAATGAAAATTGTGGGAATTCCTTTTTTAATGCTCTTACTTTTGGCACCGACCGGATGCCAGACCAAAAACAAATCTGACCAGAAAGAATTGGTCCAGAAAGAACAAAAAGATACTTCGGAACAAAATGTGCCGCCTTCCGAAAATTTGCAGCAATATGAAACGGCTTATTTTGCCAGTGGTTGCTTTTGGTGTGTGGAGGCCATATTTGAAAGTGTAAAGGGTGTTGAAGAAGTATACTCAGGATATTCGGGTGGTACCGAAAAGAACCCTACCTATGAGCAGGTATCCTATGGCCTTACTCACCATGCCGAAGCTGTGGAGGTGTATTATGACCCAAAAGTGGTTTCCTTTACGCAGTTGGTACAGGTGTTCTTTGGTTCCCATGATCCCACAACCCTGAACAGACAGGGACCCGATAGGGGTGCACAATACCGTTCCATTGCTTTTTACAAGAATGAAGGACAAAAGAAAATCATAAAGGATTATATCGCCAAACTGGAATCCCAAAACGTCTATGGTAGGCCCATAGTTACCCAAGTGGTGAAATTTGACGCATTCTATAGGGCCGAGGACTATCACCAGGATTATGAGCGAAAACATCCCAACAACTCGTACATCAGGAATGTGTCCATCCCAAGGTTGAACCGGTTTAAGGAGAACTTCAAATCCTATCTAAAGGATGAATCCCATTGAAAGGGAATCTTTAAATGCAATAAACTTTTAAGAATTCTAAGCCAGGGAAGCGGGAAGATTGTAATGTAGGCAGGAGAAACACGGGAAATGCGGAAAGCAGGATCTAAGTTTGATGATCGGGGACCTGTAGGGTTTTGAATGCAATCATTCCTTCAACACGATCTCGCTGTACTTGGAGTTGATATTGATGGACTTGCCATCCTTGTTATTGATGTAATATCCCTTGTGGACATTGTTGCTATAGGTTTTGGAGGAGCCGATTGCCAGTTTTTCCGGATACTTAAAATCTGACGTGGTCTCATTGACATAAATGGTGAAGGGTACCGAAGGTATCCTACAGTCCACCTCTCCGTTTTCAACGGAAATATCCACATTGGTGAACCCATCGGCAATGGACTTGATCTGCAGAGTCCCTAGATTGTTGGTTACCAACGCCTTGTCCAACAAACGATCTATGACCACGTTGGAGGAGACCGAATTCAGTTTTAGATCCTTCACCTCCTTTAGGCTAACCTTGTCCGAATAGTCCGTTTTCAACTGGCCATAATTCCATTTTTGCACAATGACGGGTGAATACGATGCCCTGATATCGGTACGGTTGCCATCAATGGTAGAGGCATGCAAGCTTGCGTAGGACAAGCTTGCATTGATGTTCTTTGTATTTTCTGCCAATTTTACCTCACCATGCCTCACGTTCATTTTTAACTTAACGGATTTTGGCATTTTTATCTTGATATACTTCTTGACCTTGTATTTTTTGCTCTCCCCATCGGATGAAAAATAATAGATGTTGCCATTGTCATCGGACTGTATGGTGATGTTTCTTTCGGTACTGATCTGATGTCTCAATTCATCCCTCTGGTGCCTGAGTTCATCCCGTTGGGCTTTGGCCTCTTCTCGCATTTTCTCACGGTCCTCAAGCATCTTTTCCCGGTCCTTTCTCATTTGTTCCCTTTCTTTTTCCCTTTGTTCGGCCATCTCTTCCATTTGTTTGCTCCACTCTTCAAGGTGTTCCTTATATTCTTTGTCAAAGTTCTTGTCAAAATTCTTTTTCCATTCCTTCAGATATTTTTCCCCATCCTTTTTGTAGGCTTCATAATCAAAATCCAAAAGGGGCATGGGCGGCATGGGGGGCAATTCTGGAATCACAAAAATCTCTGGAACCTCTGGAATATCAGGTATTTCGGGTATTTCTATATTCTCCATGATATCATCCACAGAGGGCACGTCCGGGATAACGATGTCAAAACCCTCAAAATTCTGTACAAAGGGAGTATTTAACCCTGAGCCCAACGTGCGGACTTCGACTTCTTTGCTGTTGCCGACAATCTTAACGGCATCCTTTTCAAAATAGGTTTTGGCTTGTTCATCTGTTGCGCCTTCAAGTTCCACAATGGCGGTAACCTCTATTTGGTTCTTGTCCCAAGTTTCAAATTCGATATCGGCATGACTGGTGTCAATGTTCAAGACCGCATCGTTGCCCACGGTGAAGGTTTCGGTGTAGGTCTTGGTCTTTTCCTGCGCCTGACAAACCATACTTGCCAGAGCAAAAAGAAGGGTGTTAAACAATATGTGATGATTTCTGTCCATTTTTTGATGTTTTTAATTGGTTCAACTTTGTTTTCAATTTTTGCAACAACTGTAACCTCAGCTGTAAATTCTTTATCAGGGCACTTATGGTTTGATCATTGGGGCCCAATTCATTGAGCTCACCGTTCAACCTATGGTATTCGGTATCCAAATCTGCAAGCTTTTCCATGAAATCGTCCATTATTTCCTTATTGGTGGCGTTAATCTCCAATTCTGAAAGCTGTACGTTGATATTGGTCAAGTAGTAATTTTCTATCTTCTTGAGGTCAGGTGAGAGATCACCCAAGGAAATGGTGCGATACTGTGCTTCCTGGTTCCCTTCCTTCACGATATTGGTATTGGCATCTGGCCCTATGGTTTTGGAGCCTGGAAGGAAGTATATCCCAAGACCCAATACTGCCACAATGGATGCGGCAACTCCCAACCAAAATACCAAACCCTGTTTCCTATTGGGTTTTTCAATGGGTAATTTTTCTTCCAATTTGGATAAAAACCGGCTATCATGCCCTTTTTTCAGTGCATGGGTCTGTGTTTCCCTTTCCCTTGCAAAAAGCTCCCTAAGATCACGTGCCATAAACTCTGTTCTTTAATGTTTCCTTTAATTGTGCTTTCCCGCGTAGCAGCCTGGTCCGGGAAGCGGAATCCGAAATGTCCAATATTTGGGAAATCTCGCCATGATCGTAACCCTCCACCAAAAATAACTGCACCACATACCTGAATTTCTCCGGCAATTCCTCAATGGCGATGCGTACTTGCTCCAGTGAGACACCTTCTTCAACGGTCCAATCGTCCTCTTGCGCTACCTGCAGGTACTTTTCGTTCAACTCTTCCGTCTTTTGATGCTTTGATTTTAAAAAATCGATACTTCCGTTCACCACAATTCTCTTCAGCCATGCCCCAAACGTAACTTCTCCCTTATACTGGTCTATCCGTTGGAATGCCTTTATGAACGACTCTTGCAGCACATCCTCCGCATCATCCGGATTTTTCAAAAAACGCATGGCCACCCCATACATACCATCGCAGTATTGACGGTACAGTTTCAGTTGGGCCTTACGGTCGTTGGCCCTGCATTTTTCTACCAGTTCAATTTGAAACACGGTCAGTTTTACCTTTGGTTCTTTAGTTGTTCCCTTTAAGGACGATGAAAAAAAAGCGACGTTGCAAAATAGTGTTGTTTTAATTCATTTTTAACAAAAAATCCCGTTGGAGCTGTCCAACGGGATTTCTTTTTGATGGGAATGTATCCCTATTCGTCAACCAATAAATTTAGATGAACCGTGATATTGTCCCTTGTTGCTTTGCTGTAAGGACATATCTCATGGGCGGCGTTGATCAGCTTTTCACCCACCTTTTTATCCACAGTGGGCAAATAGGCATCCAGAATGGCCTCCAAAAAGGCACCGTCCTCCTCTACATTGAAAGAAATGGTGGCCGTTACGCTAAAATCTCCCAAATCCCCAACATGGTGCTCCTTGGCCATAGCCTGCAAGGCCCCTGCAAAACAAGTGGAATACGCTGCGGCAAAAAGTTCCTCAGGATTGGTGGTTTTAGGATCGGTCTTCCCTTTGGAGTTTGGCATACTGATGTCAAAATCCAACACACCATCCTCACTTTGCACATGCCCCGATCTACCACCGGTATTGGTAGCCTTACTTTCAAAAATAGTTTTCATGGGTATAGATTTAATCTGTTCATAATTAAGAGAAGTTACCATTTGTAGATGGATACCCCTAATACCGGCTATTAAATTTTTGTGAAATGCGTTAAATTATCTTTCATCGATCATTCGTGGAATGGGTGACAACCCGCAAAAACTTTATACTTTAGTGTTGAATTCCATCTACACCACCTTTGGGAAATAAAAAAGAGACAACATCCAACAACGTTTCCAGAATCAAACAGCTACGCAAGCGGGATATTCCGGCTGAAACCCTCTTGACCGGTATTTTTAACGGGGACAAGGCCCTTTTGGCCAAGGCGATTACCCTTTTGGAAAGTACCAATCCCAAGCATTTTGAAAAGGCGAACATTGTGATCGAGAAATGCCTTGCAAGGTCCAATAAGAGCATCAGACTGGGAATTACCGGGGTGCCCGGAGTAGGAAAAAGTTCCTTTATCGAGGTATTGGGCAAAATGCTGACCTCAAAAGGTAAAAAGGTTGCGGTATTGGCCGTAGATCCCACCAGCACCTTGAGCAAGGGCAGCATTTTGGGTGACAAAACCCGAATGGAAAACCTGGCCAAGGATCCAAATGCCTTTATCAGGCCGTCACCCTCCGGAACATCGTTGGGCGGTGTGGCCCGAAAAACCAGGGAGAGCATTATACTTTGTGAAGCCGCAGGGTATGACGTCATCCTTGTTGAGACCGTGGGTGTGGGCCAGAGTGAAACCGCTGTGCACAGTATGGTGGATTTTTTCCTATTGTTGAAGCTTTCAGGGGCCGGGGACGAGCTTCAGGGCATAAAACGGGGCATCATGGAAATGGCTGATGCCATTGCCATCAACAAAGCGGATGGAACCAATCTTGAAAAGGCCAAGTTGGCCGTATCTGAATTTTCCAGGGCCCTGCACCTATATCCCCCCAAGGAAAATGGATGGATGCCCAAAGTGATGCTATGTTCCGCCTCAGAAAATACAGGAATACAAGAGGTGTGGGATACGGTGGAGGAGTATACGGCACAAAACCGGAAAAATGGCCATTTTGATAAAAACCGACAGACCCAGAACAAAAACTGGTTCCTTCAGACCGTTGATGACCATATCAAACAGTTTTTCCATCAAAGGGAGTCCTATAAAAAGGCTGAGGCCAAAATGCTGAAAGCCATCGAGGAAAACAAAATCTCTCCTTTTCATGCAGCCAAAATCCTATTGGATGACATTACCCGGCAACTTTAAATAAAAGAGGTAAATTTGCACCGATCAGAAACCAGTTCATGAGCATTATCACCAATTCCCTGCTATCCATAGTGGTGCCCCTGTACAATGAGGAGGACAATGTGGCCTTACTGACCCAAAAAATCCATGAAAGTCTTGGAGGCTACAACTACCAGATTGTCTATGTGGACGATTTCTCCACGGACAAGACCCGCAACGTGGTCAAGGCAATGAATGACCCCAAGGTCCACCTTATTGAACTTAAGAAGAATTATGGCCAGAGTTTGGCCTTGGCGGCGGGGATTGATTATGCCCAGGGCGAGTACATCATTACCATGGACGGTGACCTGCAAAACGACCCTTCGGACATCCCGCAGATGCTGGAATATGCCGTAAGTGGGGAATATGATGTGGTAACCGGGATACGCCAGAAAAGGAAGGACTCCCTGGTTAAAAAAATTCCCTCTAAAATTGCCAATTTTTTGGTGCGGAGGGTCACAAAACTGGATATCAAGGACAATGGATGCGCTTTAAAGGTCTTCACCAAGGATATTGCCAAGGGATTGAACCTATATGGCGAAATGCACCGCTTCATCACCCTTTTGGCCCATTTGGAAGGCGGCCAGATAAAGCAAGTGCCCGTTAAACACCACGCACGCCATGCCGGGGTCTCCAAATATGGCCTGGAAAGGGTGTTCAAAGTGGTGGCAGATATGATGCTGCTGCTCTTTATCCGGAAATATTTTCAACGGCCCATCCACCTCTTCGGAATCTTTGGGGTACTGCTGATCATTCTCGGAATCTTTATCAACATTTATCTGTTGATCGTGAAACTAGGTTTTGGGGAGGATATTGGTAGCAGGCCCTTGCTCATTTTTGGGATGATGTTCATTTTGGGAGGAATCCAGTTGTTCACCATCGGCATCGTAATGGAACTGCTTATCAGAACCTACTACGAGTCCCAACAGAAGAGGCCATATCGTATCAAAAACATTTCGATAGGTGACGGAAAAGCTGCGTAAAAAGCTCATTACCGCACTGAAGATCATCGTCAGTGCCGCCCTGATCTACTTTATCTTCACCAAAATAGATCTCAAGGATGTAGTACAGACCCTGAAGAAGAGCAATCTGTACTATTTACTAGTGGCCATTTTGTTCTTTGTACTTTCCAAAATAGTAGCTGCCTTCAGGCTCAATCTCTATTTCCACCAAATTGGTGCAAAAATTACGCAGACCAGCAATCTGAAGCTATACCTTTTGGGGATGTTCTACAATCTCTTTCTGCCCGGTGGAATCGGTGGCGATGCCTACAAGGGGTATGTCATCCAAAAAGAATATAAGTCTGGTACCAAAAAAGTTGTGGCCGTTCTGCTCTTGGACCGTTTGAGCGGTATGTTATTACTGTTTATTTACGCCTGTATACTGGCCATTTTATCTGAGCAGCCCACTTTTAAGGGTTTCAAAGGTTTGTTTGCGCTGGCCATTCCGCTTAGTGCTGTGGTTTTTTGGCTCTTCAACAAAAAGTTCTTTGTCTATGCCCTGCCTGTTTTTTGGAAATCCATGGGATATTCTGCCTTGGTGCAGTTGGCCCAACTTGTCTGTGCTTGGTTCATTCTGAAATCATTGGCCATAAACTGGGATATTGTTGAATATCTTTTCGTTTTTTTGGTCTCCTCCATTGTGTCGGTCATTCCCTTGACCATTGGCGGTATCGGAAGCCGGGAAGTCACGTTTTTATATGGAGCCAAATGGTTGGGATTGAATGCGAGCACCTCAGTGGGCATCAGCTTTACCTTTTTCTTGATCACCGCTCTGGTTTCGCTTGCTGGAATTATCTACCACTTTAGGAAACCCAATTTGGAAACGGTATCCTAATCCAAATGCACCAAATGCATCTGTTCCAATTTTCTTTGTCGCGTTTTGGGGTCTAAAAACTTGATTTGTAGACGGGTAATTCGGAATTGGTCCACGCTGATCTGCTCGTGCCAGTGATATCCATCGTTGTGGAGTCTATCCAGTTCTTGGTCTGTGGCGTAGATCCAGATATCACTTTTATCCATCAATTCGGATAACGAAACAATGCCGACAGTGTGTTGGTTGTAGAAATCCAAGGCCCAGGTATGTCGGCTTGCGGAAATCTTATAGATCTTATCCACAGGTATATCATGTTCGGCCACTTTTTTGGCCATGGCTGAGCCCGCTTGATACTGAAGTAATTTGGGATAAAAATGGGTGTTCAACAATCCGTTCAGCAACAACGAGCTGCATACCGAAATGGTAATGATCCTCAGATACGGAGCTTCCCGTTTCAAGCAGAAATAGGTGGTTACCGCTAAAATGGCCAACAGCACAAAATAGCCATGGACATATTTGAACTTGAATACGTAAAAACAGACCAAAACCGTGAAAATGAACACCAAACTCAATATAAAATATTGAACGCCCAGAATTATCTTGGCTATTTTGAGCGTGCCTTTTTCATGCAAAGTGTACAGATACGATGCCGAAAGGATGGCATACAAGGGAATCAAGATGTTCATGTAATGCGGCAGCTTGAACTGTGCGAAACTTATCAGAAAAAAGAGGATGGTTATACCTCCCAAGGTCAAAAATTCAACCTGTGGGCGATAGGCAAACCGAAGTTTCCAAAAGGCCTTGATCCTAGTCCAATAGGCTATCAATGCGAGAACCGTCCAAGGTAGGAAAACCCACAGGAAGGTGTGGAAAAAGAAAAAGAAATCGCTACTGTTTTTTCCAACGCCCTCTCCGCTCAACCGTTCAAAACTCTGTTCCCACAAAATAAAAAAGATACCGCTCCGATGATCCCTTCCCCGAATGACTTTCTCCGGCTGCAGGTCAAATTGATGGTAATACGCATAGAGCATGGGCGCAATGGTCAACGCAAAAACCACAAGGGCCACAACCAACTTCCAGTGGAGCAATTGTTTCCACTTTCGGGTGTAGGCCAGATGACACAACAAGGATACGCCAATGACCACCAAGGCTATCTGTCCTTTGGTGGAAAACGCCATTCCGGCGCCAAAAGCCCCTAACACAATACTTTTCATGGAGTTTTTTTCCACATAAACCACCAATTGCCAAATGGAAAAAATGGCAAATCCTGTTAAAACCGCATCGGTACGCACATCGATATTGGCAAGTACAATGGTCTGGGCGGTCATAAAAATAAGGGCCGAAAATCGTCCTATATCCTTGTTGTACAATAGTTTCCCCAAACCATGGCAACTGTAGGCCCCCAACAAAGTGGCCAAGATGGCCGGAATTCTGTACGCCCAATCATGGATACCAAAAATCTTGAACGAAAGGGCCGCCAACCAATAATGCATATGGGGCTTGTCCAGATACTCCTCGGTTCCTTTGATGAGATTGAGGAAGTCATTTTCTTGGACCATTCGCATGGCCATCACCGCAAATTGGGCAGAGTCATTTTCAAAAAGGGTCACGAACATTCCGGCGATGTACACCAGAACAATCAGGGTAAGTAAAAACCAGTACCTGGTCGATGATATCATTTCCCCACCTTTTGGAATGCAAATATAGCCAACTTGGCAAACAACCATCCGAACAGGGCTCCGACAAAGGCTCCTGTGAGCACATCCAACGGAAAGTGCACCCCAATATAAATGCGGCTATAGGCCACAACACAGGCCCAGAGCAAGAGAACCATTCCCATGAACCTCACTTTCCCTCGAAACAAAATGGCAAAGAAAGTGGCGGGACCAAAAGCGTTGGCCGCATGTGCGGAAAAATATCCGAATTGTCCCCCGCAATAACTTTTCACCAAACGCATGACTCCGCTTATCTCAGGATCATGACAAGGTCGTAAGCGACCTGTACCGTATTTGAAGAAATTGGAAAGCTGGTCAGTACAAGTGATCATCAGAGTAACCGCAACCAAAATGACCCCAGTTTTCTTCCAGCCATAATTTTTATAGGATAGATAGAGCAACAGCACATACAACGGAAAAGAATTCAGGGTTTTGGTCATGAACATCCAAAAACCATCCCAAGTGGGCGTTCCCAAGCCATTGAGAAACAAGAAAAGGTCTTTATCGTACTGCAGGAGATGCTCAAGCATGGCTACTCGTCATATCTTGAGATTTCCCTATCATAGAATGCTGTGGCCGCATCAATCAGATTCTCTGCTTCTTCCATTAAGTCTGCTTCATCTTCTTTGGAAAATTCCTCCATCCACTCCACCTCATCGTTTTCCAAATTGATGATAAACCGTGGATATTCGGTATGGACGATGAATATGGCATTGGGATAATCGGTATTATCGGCCAATAGAAACTTGGGTAAATCCATATGCTACATGTTGTATTCCAATGGGTTGGAATCGTGTTTGTTTCGAATCAATTTTTTGGTCAAGTAATTGAATCGAATATACAACATTACCGCCGATGCTGTAAGTCCCGACAGCAATCCTATCCAAATGCCCGTACTTTTTAAATCGGTGGAGAGTCCCAGATAATAGCAAATAGGGAACCCGATCAACCAATAGGCCACAAAAGTGATAAAAGTGGGAATCTTTACATCCTGAAGTCCACGCAACGCGCCCAATACGACCACCTGTAGGCCGTCCGAAATTTGAAAGAAGGCGGCGACCATCAACAATTTGGCGGCGATGATGATCACCTCGGTATTGTCCATTTGGTTGGTAAGGTCGTCCACATCCAGATAAATGGTGGGGAACCAATGTCTGCATAACAGGAATAGTGTTGCAAAGACCACCTCCAGCAATAGGGTGAGAAAAAAGATGGATTCTGCAATCCTTCTGAGTTCCCTAAAATTCTGCAACCCTTTTTGATTGCCCACCCGAATCATCGCTGCCACACTGAGCCCCATGCCCACCATAAACGTCATGCTGCTCAGGTTTAGGGCAATCTGGTTGGCCGCTTGCACATTTTTGCCCAATACCCCGCTCAACCAAATGGCGGCTGTAAAAATGGCGACCTCAAAAAACATCTGCATGGCGGATGGGAAGCCCAGACTGATGATCTTCTTCATCACTTTTCGTTCGATGTTCTTAAAATTGAAATGGGTTACGTAGGGCTTGAACTTTTCCTTGCGGTTCAGCAAAAACCAAATGTAGGCCACCATAACAAACCTCGAAGCCAAGGTACCAATGGCCGCTCCCACGACGCCCAATTTTGGAAATCCGAAGGAACCAAAAATGAGCAAATAGTTGATGCTGATGTTCACCACGTTGGCCAAAATGGTGGCAAACATGGGGTATTTGGTCTGGGAAAGCCCCTCGGAAAATTGCTTGAAGGCCTGGAACATGACCAAAGGCACCAAGGAAAAAGCCACCAACTCCAAATACGGAATGGCCAGTTCCACCACTTCTGGGGGTTGGTCCATATGGTGCATAAGGGGTTTGCAGAGCAGGATGATGCCAAAAAGCGAAAGTCCCAATAAGGTACAAAGGACCAGTCCATGTTTTAGGGCACTCTTACCATCGGCTTGGTTTCCGGCACCATCGGCCTCAGCCACCAAAGGGGTAATCGCTGTGGAAAACCCAATACCAAGGGACATGGCAATGAACACAAAACTATTGCCCAGGGATACCGCAGCAAGTTCCGCGGTGCCCAATTGGCCTACCATGATATTGTCCGCAAAGGCCACAAAGGTATGGCCCAACATCCCTAAAATTACGGGATAGGCCAGTTTTAGGTTGTATGCAAATTCTTTGGTATACCGGTCAAACATTTTGCTTAGGTCGTTGCAAGGGGCAAAGATATGATCTTTGATCCGAAGACCCTCCAGGTTATGACGGTTATTGTCGGGAAAGAAAGTTGTTCATTGCAGGGGATTGAACATTATCCTTTTTTTTTGATGGTTATGTCCAATTAAGGATAACTTAAAAAATACTAGGTATATACAGATGATTTGTCCAAATTTGAGGGATTTTACTTTACATAAATGTTGTGCATAATTTTAAACCAACAAATGAAAAAAACATTTTTACTTCTGTTATTCACTACGACTTTAGGATTTTCTCAGGAAAAATTTATTGAAGTTTTGGTGAAAGATACTATTGTTCTAGAACCTATTTCTTTTGAGTACATAATCAAAAGCGATATTGGCTTTGACTTTGAGGAAATGAACAGAGAAAACAGGACTGAATTAATCAAAAAATCAGACAAAAAAGTATTGGATTTTCTTAAAAAAGGAGACTATAAATTTGAGGAAAATCAAATCAATACTCTATTTGCAAGTTTTGCCGGAAGTCAGCCAAAAAGCTATACAGTTTTCATTCCTAACCTGTCCTCCAAAGAAAGTTTTATAGAGAATGTTGAAAACACTGGCGGACTTGAATTCTACTTAGAAAATACTAATTACAGGCAGAATGAACTTACCGAAGAAAGGATTTACTCAAAATTATTGGAAAAAGCGACCAAAAGGGCAGAGCTTTTAGGCAGAGTTGGGAAATTAAAAATTGGAGAAATAATCGAGATTTCAGAAACCAAAGCATCTGAAACCGTGTTTTCAAATTTTATGGAAAAATTAATGGAGAGAGGAGATAGCACATTAGATGTGACAACAACATTTTTAAATGACAATGGAGTTTTGAGAAAGAGTATTAGTGTTAAATATAAAGTGGAATAAAAGTTATTTGCCAAATTAGATAGGGTTAATTATGGCAGAGGGATACTAGTATACCTTTCACTTAGTCAACCAACTTATTCTACTCAAAAACCCTCATCCAAAATCGGTTGCATCTCTGGATACTTTGAATCCAAATCCCCATACATTTTGCGGTCTTCCACAATAGTTTTTTTCATCTGGGCAATAATACCCGCATATTCCGGGTCGTGGTAGGCATTGTGCAACTCCTTGGGGTCTTTTTCCAAATCGTAAAACTCCCATTGGGGTTCAGTGGGTTCTGAGGAGGCACCACTCATACCCAAACCTTGTCCATAGAAAAAGGCCAGTTTATAACGTTTATCCCGAATACCGAAATGGGCTGGTCTGTGCGGGTGGTGCAACCAATAGCGGTAGTATAGATGTTCCCGCCAGTCTTCAGGTGGGTTACCGTTGAGGGTTCCCCTAAAACTCCTACCCTGCATATATGCTGGACGTTCAATTCCAGCGTAATCGGCCAACAGTGCTGGAAAATCAATATTCAAGATAATGTCATCGATGCGCTGTCCTCCTTTGATTTCTTTGGGATACCGTATCACAAAAGGCATTCTGAGCGATTCTTCATAGATCAACCTTTTGTCAAAAAAGCCGTGTTCCCCCAAAAAATACCCTTGGTCGGCCGTATAAATGACAATGGTATTGTCCGCCAGCCCCTCTTCTTCCAAAAAATTGAGCAGCTTGCCAATATTGTCGTTGATGGCCGCTCCGCTTCGCATAAAATCCTTGACCAGTTTTTGGTAAATCTTTTTACGCTTTTGCACACTGTCCAAGCCATCCAACGGATAGGGAAGCCCGGGATAGTGGGTCCAAAACTTATCCGGATTTTGGGTAGCGGCATCCCACCGTTCCGCCAAACGTTCCAAAATTTGTCCGCCAAAGGTCCTTCCCGTGGTTTCGGGGCCAAAATCCAGTAAGGATTCGGGCTCTGGAATCTCATCGTTTTCGTACAGATGGCCAAATCGTTCTGGATAGTCAAAGGGTTCGTGCGTGGCCTTGAAATGAGTGAACATCAAAAAAGGTTTGGTGGTGTCCCGTTTCTTCAGATGATCCATGGTAAGGTCTGCAATGATATCCGTGGAAAAACCTTCATATTGTTTGCCATTACTACCATCCGCACCATCCAACCAATTTTCTTTAGTCTTGAATATAGGGTTCCAGTACTCTCCTTGCCCTGGCAATACCTCAAAATAATCGAAACCTTCCGGTTGTCGGTACAAATGCCATTTGCCAATGAGAGCGGTATGGTAACCTGCGGCCGTAAAAGTCTTGGCAATATTGGGGTGGCCCACCGGAAGCGGCTCCCGCAAGGTGTACACTTGGTTTACATGGCTATACTGGCCCGTTAGGATCGTGGCCCTACTGGGGCTGCAAATGGAATTGGTACAGAAGGCGTTGTTGAGCACGGCCCCTTCCCTGGCCAATCGTTCAATGTTGCTGTTTTGCACATAATCTTTTAGGATACCCCCATAAATTCCCCACGCTTGCGAGGTATGGTCATCGGAAAGGATAAAAAGAATGTTGGGTCGTTGCGGCTCTGGTTCGGGAGTCTTTTCGGTGCCGCTTCCCATAAAAGAAAAAGTTAGCCCCAAAAGGATGGATATCTTCCAAAAACGATGCTTCATCAGAAAAATTTAATAGGTACAAGCTATGCTTTTTTGGCTTCTTCCCAAAATACGTCCATTTCGGCCAAGGTCATTTCTTTTAGGGTCTTTCCTTTTTCCTTGGCCTTGCCTTCCAAATATTGAAACCGCTTGATGAACTTTTTGTTGGTACGTTCCAAGGCATTTTCAGGGTTTACCCCCAAAAACCGGGCATAGTTGACCATGGAGAAAAGTACATCCCCAAACTCCGCTTCCATGGCATCTGGGCTGCCCGAATGCACTTCGTGCTGCAGCTCCCCCAACTCCTCCTTCAATTTTTCAAAAACCTGTTCAGGATGTTCCCAATCAAACCCCACCCCGGCCACTTTTTCCTGGATCCGATTGGCCTTTACCAAGGCCGGCAGGCTGTTGGGCACTCCTTGGAGCACACTTTTCTTGCCTTCCTTTAGTTTGATGTTCTCCCAATTCTGCTTCACCTCTTCTTCATTTTCCACCTTAACATCGCCGTAAATGTGCGGATGCCTATGAATCAACTTCTCGCAGATATCGTTGGCCACATCGGCCATATCAAAATCCCCGGTCTCCGATCCTATCTTGGCGTAAAAGACAATGTGCAACAACAGATCGCCCAACTCTTTCTTGACTTCCTCCAGATCGTTGTCCAAAATGGCGTCCCCCAATTCGTAGGTTTCCTCAATGGTCAAATGGCGCAACGATTGCATGGTCTGCTTTTTGTCCCACGGACATTGCGCCCGAAGTTCGTCCATGATGTTCAGCAGGCGCGCAAAGGCATCCAACTGCTCTGATCTTGCGTTCATCTATAAAATTTTATCTAAATGTACAAAGACCATACATTAGGGCATGATGTAATTTTGGCTTATTTTAGAAGACTATCAACTAGTTTTTAACAAACCTTTATTATGAGACTTACAGCAGGATATACCCTGATAATTTTATTTTGTTTGATACTTCAAAATACCAGCATCATGGCCCAAGAAAAAACCATCGACCAAAAAGTAGATTCGATATTGCAACTCATGACCCTTGAGGAGAAAATAGGGCAAATGAACCAATACAACGGTTTTTACGACGTAACGGGGCCAGTGCCTGAAGGTGGCAATGCCGCCATAAAATATGAGCACCTCAAAAAAGGATGGGTTGGCTCCATGTTGAATATTACAGGGGTCGAAGAGGTACGAAAACTTCAAAAATTGGTGGTTGAGGAATCCCGGTTGGGCATTCCCTTGATTTTTGGGTTCGATGTGATCCACGGATACAAGACGGTGGCACCAATTCCTTTGGCCGAAGCTGCCAGTTGGGACATGGAAGCCATTGAAAATTCTGCCAAAATAGCTGCGGATGAAGCCTCGGCCGTGGGACTCAACTGGACCTTTGCCCCTATGGTCGACATTTCCCACGATGCCCGTTGGGGAAGAGTCATGGAAGGTGCCGGTGAGGATACCTATTTGGGATCCCAAATTGCAAAAGCACGTGTTAAAGGGTTTCAGGGGGATGACCTTTCCCAACCCAACACCATTGCAGCCTGTGCAAAACATTTTGCCGGATACGGTTTTGCCGAAGCGGGGAAAGATTACAATACCGTGGATATAGGAACCTCCACGCTTTACAATGCAGTACTGCCTCCATTCAAAGCCGCAGTGGATGCCAAAGTTGCCACAGTAATGAATGGCTTCAACATTCTCAATGGCGTTCCTGTCACCGGTGATGCTTACCTCCAACGTGATGTTTTAAAGGGAAAATGGGGATTTGACGGTTTTGTGATATCGGATTGGGCCTCCATAGGCGAATTGGTGCCCCATGGCTTTGCCAAAGATTTGAAACAAGCTGCTGAACTGGCTGCCCTGGCGGGGTCCGACATGGATATGGAGTCCACGGCCTATGTTACCCATTTGGCAGAAAATGTGAGAGAGGGCAAAGTGGATGAGCGTCTTGTTGATGATGCCGTGCGCCGCATCCTGAAAGTAAAGTTTGAGCTGGGCCTTTTTGATGATCCCTATAAATATTGCAATGAGGAAAGGGAAAAAGAAAGGCTCTACCACAAAAATCACCAAGCGGGGGTTTTGGATATGGCCCAAAAATCCATTGTGCTCCTAAAAAATGAAGGGAACCTCCTTCCATTGAAAAAGAATCAGCAAAAGATTGCCGTAATCGGAGCATTGGCCAATGACAACAACAGTCCTTTGGGCAGTTGGCGATTGGGATCGGACAACAATACCGCCGTTACCGTTCTGGATGGCTTAAAAGGCCATACCAAAAACATCACCTATGCCAGGGGACCCAAAGCGTTCAACGACGATGCAAGTTTTTTAAACGAGGTAATTCCCAATGAAACAGATTCATCGGGCATGGATGAAGCCATTGCCCTGGCCAAAGATGCCGATGTGGTGTTGATGGTCTTGGGTGAACACGGTTTCCAAAGTGGGGAAGGCCGTAGTAGAACCAAACTGGACCTTCCTGGATTACAGTTGGATCTATTAAAAGCCGCTTATAAAGTCAACAAAAATGTAGTTTTGATTGTTATGAGCGGGCGTCCCTTAACCTTAAATTGGGAGGCGGAGCATATTCCCGCCATTGTGGAAGCTTGGCAATTGGGCTCACAAGCCGGCAACGCCATTGCCAATGTGGTGTTTGGTGCCTACAACCCAAGTGGAAAGCTCCCCATGACCTTTCCGAGAAGCGTGGGCCAGGTTCCCATCTATTATAACCATTTTAGCACTGGGCGACCCAATTCACAGCCCAATGTGTTCTGGACCCATTATAGCGACGAAAAAAATGAACCCCTGTTCCCTTTTGGATATGGGTTGAGCTATACCACCTTTGCATATTCCGACTTGCAGGTTGATGCCACGAATCAAGCCAACGTAAAGGTTTCCGTTACCGTTAGCAATACCGGCAAGGTACCGGGTGAGGAAGTTGTGCAACTCTACATCCATGACAAAGTGGCCAGTGTAACCAGGCCCGTAAAAGAGCTGAAGGGTTTTCAAAAAATAAGCCTGGCGCCCAATGCTTCCCAAAAAGTGGAATTCACGCTTACAGATAAGGAATTGGGCTTTTACAACCATCAGTACGAATTTGTAGTGGAACCGGGGGAATTTGATATCATGGTAGGGACCAACTCCCAAGAGGGCCTCACCACAACTTTTATGAAAGAATAAAGCAATGAGATACCTACTTGTCCTGCTTTTTACCATAACCACAATACATGCGCAGGAAAAACTGCCCTTTACCGATGAAGTACTTGAAGTCCAACAGAAAGCGGATTCAATATGGGACAGTTCCAAGGAAACCATTGTATTTACCGGAAGTTCTAGTATCCGAATGTGGGCCGATCTTCAGGATAGATTCCCCAATGAACAAATTTTGAACACAGGTTTTGGGGGCTCCCAAGCTTCGGATTTGGAACATTATCTGGATGAATTGATCCTCAAGTACAATCCCGTCAAAGTATTCATTTATGAGGGAGATAACGATCTCAGCTTCAAAAAAAGACCTAAGGCCATTGTGGAAACTTTTGTGGATATTCTGGAGTATTTGCGGGATAAAAAGCCAGCGTTGGAAATAATCCTCATCTCACCCAAACCCAGTATTTCAAGATGGCATATGAAACGCAGATACATGCGGCTCAACAAAAAGCTCAGTAAACTGGCTTCCGCCATGACCGGGGTCCATTTTGCAGATGTGTGGACCATTATGCTCAACAAACGAAAATTAAAAAAAGACCTTTTTATAGAGGACGGACTACATATGAATACCAAGGGATATGACCTATGGTCTGCCGTTCTAAAAAAATATATAAACCCTAATAACCCATAAACATGATCGGTAGAGCTTTGCTACTTTTTACAGGGGTACTCCTGATGAATGCTTGTCAACCCATAAAAAAAGAAGAAATCCAATTTCCCAAAACAGACCTTGCAGCGGCACCATTGATTCCCAAACCGGTAAAAACCATGGCAACCCACAGCGCCTTTGGCCTGGACCAAAACACGGTCATCTATACCACACCCAGCGCGCCCGGTTTTGAAAAAGTGGGGCAATTTCTATCCGAACAAATAAAGGTACAGACTGGATTGGATATTGCTGTGAACCGTACCGATGATGAGACTCCCATTGACCGATTCGTTTACATCAACCAATCCGATAACGACAGTTTAAAAGCACCGGAATCATATCAACTCTACATAAAAAAGGATTCCATTTTTTTGAATGCCCAGACTGCCGAAGGCGCTTTTAGGGGTATCCAGACCTTACGGCAGCTCATCCCTGAAAAAAGTAACGACACCCTAACGGACCATCCTCTGTGGCCAATCCCCACGGGAAAAATAATGGATGGACCCACCTTTGCATACCGTGGGGCCATGTTGGATGTGGCGCGCCATTTTTTCAGTGTGGAGGAAGTGAAAAAGTATATGGACGTATTGGCCTATTACAAATACAATGCGCTTCATCTTCACCTTACGGACGACCAAGGTTGGCGCATTGAGATAAAATCGTGGCCCAGATTAACGGAAATAGGTGGTGAAAAGGAAGTTGGCGGTGGCGCCGGTGGCTTCTTTACCCAAGAAGATTTCAAGGAATTGGTGCAATACGCTTCGGAAAGGTACATCACTATCATCCCTGAAGTTGACATGCCTGGGCATACCAATGCTGCATCCCTGAGCTATCCCTTCTTGAACGGTAACGGAAAACCCATAAAATCCTATACTGGGACACAAGTAGGGTTCAGCACTTTTGATGCAAGAAAGGATACCGTTTATGCATTTCTGGACGATGTGATCCGTGAAATAGCCGCAATATCCCCAGGGCCCTATTTTCACATTGGAGGTGATGAAAGCCATGTGACCAAAAAAGCCGATTACATCCTTTTTGTGGAAAAAGTGGAAAAAATTGTCAAAAAACACGGTAAAAAGGCCATTGGTTGGAACGAAATTGCCCAGGCTGCTATCGACTCTAGCACAATTGTCCAGCTGTGGAATGAACCGCACAATGCCATCAAGGCCATAAAATCTGGTTCCAAAATCATCATGTCGCCAGCGGAAAAGACGTATGTGGACATGAAGTACGACTCCCTCTCCCAATACGGGCTCAGTTGGGCAGGCTTTATCCCTGTGGATGTGGCCTACAAATGGCATCCCGAAAGCTACAGTGAAGAACTTCCGAAGGAAAACATTTTGGGCATTGAGGCACCCTTATGGTCCGAAACCATTTCCAATAGTGCGGAACTGGAATATATGGCCTTTCCAAGGGTCATTGGTCTTGGGGAACTGGGTTGGTCTACCCCGGAACATTGCAATTGGGAAGATTACAGGAAAAGGTTGGCGCAACAGGCACCCTATTTGAGAAGGATGAACGTCAATTATTATCCATCCAAATTGGTGGAATGGCAGGAATGACGGTTATTCTTCCTCGGTAGAGGCTACCGGGGCTTCTTCGGTTTCGCTCGCTGCAAAATCGGTTATTTTGTTGTCGATCAAGATATTATACCATTGTATGATTTTCTTGATGTCGCTGGCATAGACCCTATCCTCATCGTAATTGGGCAAAATCTCAAAGAAGTATTCTTCCAAGGCTATTTTCTCTGCCTTGTGGCTGATTCCAGTTTTTTTGCCCCCTTCCTTCTCCTTCATCTTTTGGAACACTTCCCTAAGGGGAACTTCTTCCTCAAGGGTATAAATGGCTATTTCGGACAGTACACTGACATTACTGCGCATCCCGACCGTTATGCGTTTGCCATCCAAGAGGGATTCGCCAACAAATCCGGTCCTGGTCTGGGTCAATAGTTTAAAAAGTCCCGGTTTGCCGCCAATAGATAATATTTTGTCCAGTGCCATTGAGTTACAATTTATGCGCGCAAAATTATATTTTTATCGCAAATCAAATTTTTTTTAACGTGCTTTTTTAATACTGGGAAAACGCATTTTGTACTCCACACTTATCTTTCCTTTGGAAATCTTGTCCAATCTGCTCTTCAATAGTCGTTTTTTCAGGGATGAGAGCTTATCAGTAAAAAGAATGCCCTCTATATGGTCGTACTCATGTTGGATGACCCTGGCCAGCAGGCCATCGTAGGTTTCTGAATGGGACTTGAAATTTTCGTCCACGTAGTTGATCGTGATCTTCGGTCTGCGCTTTACATCTTCCCGGATATCCGGAATGCTCAAACATCCCTCGTTGAAGTTCCACCCTTCCCCTTCCTCTTTTTCAATCTTGGCGTTAATGAACACTTTTTTAAATCCCTTGAGTGCTTCCTGTTCCTCTTTGCTCAGTTCCTCATCATCGGAAAATGGTGAAGTGTCCACCAAAAACAAGCGTATGGACAGGCCCACTTGGGGTGCGGCCAATCCTACACCATGGGCATTGTACATGGTATCCCACATATTGGCGATCAATTCATCAAGCTTGGGGTAATCGGCGGCAATATCCGTTCCAACCTTTCGCAAAATAGGGTCTCCGTATGCAACTATGGGTAATATCATAAACTAAGTTCTGTTAAGGTATGCCTGCAAAATCAGCGTGGCACTTATTTCATCCACAATGGCCTTGTTCTGGCGTTTTTTCTTTTTCATCCCACCATCAACCATGGATTGAAAAGCCATTTTGGAGGTGAAACGTTCGTCCTGTCGTTCCACCGGGATAGTTGGGAATTGTGCTGAAAGCTTGGTCAAAAAGGGGCGAATCAACACCTCGGATTCCGATGGTGTGTTGTCCATCTGTTTGGGAAGCCCCACCACAAACCTTTCCACGGGCTCTTTTCCAACATAGTCAACAAGAAATGGCATTAAATTCTTAGTTTCTACCGTGGTCAGGGCCGAAGCTATCAATTGAAGCTCATCGGTGACCGCGATACCTGTCCGTACTTTTCCATAATCCAAAGCCAAAATTCTCGCCAATCCAAAATTTTTGGCAAAAATAACCCTAAAAATGTTATGCCATTAAAATAAGCCCCAATATTATAACTGGCGGTTTATCTTTGCCAAAATTCAAGATAAAAATGGAAGCACTGAGAGCACTTATTGAAAAAGCTTGGGACAACCGGGATCTATTGGCAGAGGAAAAGACCCAAATAGCCATCAGGGAGGTCATCGATTTAATCGACATTGGCGAATTGCGATGCGCTGAACCCACCCAAGATGGTTGGCAGATCAATGAATGGGTAAAAAAGGCGGTGGTGCTCTACTTCCCCATCCAAAAAATGGAGGTTTTGGAAGCTGGAATTTTTGAATACCATGATAAAATCCCCTTGAAAAGAGGCTATAAGGAAAAAGGGATCCGTGTGGTCCCCCATGCCGTGGCAAGACACGGGGCCTATATTTCAAGTGGTACCATTCTCATGCCCAGTTATGTCAACATAGGGGCTTACGTGGATGAAGGTACCATGGTGGATACTTGGGCCACCGTGGGCAGCTGTGCCCAGATTGGGAAAAATGTCCATTTGAGCGGGGGTGTGGGCATTGGTGGGGTATTGGAGCCCTTGCAGGCCGCTCCAGTGATCATTGAGGACAATGCATTTGTGGGGTCACGGTGCATTGTGGTGGAGGGAGTCCGCGTGGAAAGGGAGGCCGTTCTCGGCGCCAACGTGGTGCTCACCGCTTCTACCAAGATTATTGATGTCACGGGAGATAAACCGATAGCATTGAAAGGCAGGGTGCCGGCCAGGTCGGTCGTCATCCCCGGAAGCTACACCAAAAAATTTCCGGCAGGGGAATATCAGGTGCCCTGTGCCCTGATCATAGGCAAACGCAAGGAGAGTACGGACAAAAAGACTTCGCTGAACAATGCGCTCAGGGAGCACGATGTTGCAGTGTAAGGCTTATTCCCAATGACCATCAAACTTCGGAAAAGTCAAAAAAGAAAGGAAAATCCGATAGGTTTTGCCATGATTTTTTCTTGAAATCTAAAGCAACCTATCGTTCTTTTTCCATCCTAAAAGTACCTGAACAACCTAAAGTATTAAGTTTTAACAGAAAAAAAGTAGGGAAGCCCAGCTCTGGATTGTTGTAAGAAAAATAAACGGCTGGACAATTTTTACCCTGTTTTTTTGTTATAATTTTGCAAACACCAAACGCGTACACCAATAAATATGGCTGAATTGAGCACCCCAAAGCAAAAATTATCAGCATTGATCATTACCTACAATGAAATGGGATACATTGAAAAATGTTTGGAATCCGTTTCATTTGCTGACGAGATCATTGTGGTTGATTCTTATAGTACCGATGGTACCTATGAGTATCTATTGAACCATCCCAAGATCAAGGTGATACAAAATCCTTTTGAAAATTTCACTGCACAAAAATCCTTTACCTTAAAGCATGCCAATAATGATTGGATCCTTTTTTTGGATGCGGATGAAGTGGTCAGTGAAAAACTTCAAAAAGAGATCACGACCACTATTAACAATCCCAATGCTTGCGAGGCCTATTGGTTCTACCGCAATTTTATGTTCCAAGATAGGCCGCTGAACTTCAGTGGTTGGCAAACGGACAAAAACCACAGACTTTTCAAAAAAAGCAAGGCGAAGTTCACGGACAAAAGGATTGTCCATGAAACCTTGGAGGTGGAAGGTTCTTCTTGCATCCTTACGGAAAAGCTCACCCACTATTGCTATAAGAATTACGAGGACTATAAGGGCAAAATGCTTCGCTACGGCCAGTTAAAGGCAAAAGAGGCCTTCTATAAGGAAAAGCATTTCAATTATGTGCTCATGGTGATAAAACCTTTATGGAAATTCTTCAACCATTATGTGCTGAGATTGGGTTTCTTGGATGGAAAAAAAGGTATCATCGTATGTTATCTCAATGCCCTTGGGGTCTTGGAAAGATACCGGGAACTCAAACACTTGGAAAAAAAGAACGAGCTTGCCTATTATTTGGTAATGCCATAGTAGGTCCAAACCACTCTTTTGGATCTTGTTTCCTTACGAATGGCCTGGTTTTTGGCGATTGATTCCGGTGTTTTATACCCTCTTTTGTGATCTAGATGTACGCAGACGGCACTATAGCGCAACTGCTTGGATTTAATCCCAAAGTTGAAAAGACGTTCACCCAATTCACGGTCCTGGCCCCCATACTGCATCCTTTCGTCAAAACCGTTCACGTTCAGGATATCCTTCTTCCAGCCCGAGGAATTGTGTCCGTTCCAACTGGCATTGGTAGGTGTCAATGTATTCAAGAACTTGGATATGACACCACTGGCGGTAAGTTTGTTATTCTTGAACGTTTTTGGAATCCCCTTTTCCTTTAGCCAATTAATATTGAAACAATTTTGTTTTTCAATATCCTCCAAGGTTATCAGTTTTGAAATGTTCATGGGGAGCATATAATATCCCCCAGAGATAAAATATCCCCTCTCCTTGTTGATGTAGTGCACCTCCACAAAATCTTCCCGAGGGATACAGTCCCCATCCGTCATGATGATATATTCCGCACTGCAGGCCTCCACGGCTTTGTTGAGGATGCGGGATTTTTGGAAACCTTCATCTTCCTGCCACACATGAATGATCTCATAAAACACCTTTTTGGAGAGTTTATCCAAAAGTTCCTTGGTCTTGGGGCCAGATCCATCATCCGCCACAACTACTTCAAAATCCTTGAAAATCTGGCAATTGAAGCCCCAAAGCACTTTCTCTAGCCACTCTTCGGCATTGTACGTGCTTACAATAACAGATATTTTGGGTGCTTCTTGTCCGTTCTGGTTCATCCTGACAAAAATAGAAATATTAAATATTATTCACTTATCATTAATTTTGCATTTTCCCACTCCTTTTGTTCAAGCATTGGGAAATTTGAAGGAAAAGATTCCATGTGGGCCATAGGGCCGATTCATTGAAAACTACAACGTATTGATCGAAGAAATCAACCATTGCATCAAAGAACTAAAACAGGGAAAGCTCATCCTGTATCCAACGGATACTGTCTGGGGCATTGGCTGTGATGCCGCTGACCCAGAAGCCGTGAAAAAAGTATATGCCCTCAAAAAAAGGGAGGATAGCAAAGCCATGATCTGCTTGGTATCCAACCAGGCCATGTTGGAACGCCATGTAAAAGAGGTTCCGGAGGTTGCATACGATATCATGGACCTGGCCACCAAGCCTACAACCATTGTGTTCGACCAACCTGTTGGTGTAGCCAAGAATCTGGTTGCCGAAGACAATACCTTGGCCATACGCGTGGCCTCTGACAAGTTTTGCCAATACCTCATCAATAAATTTGGGAAACCCATCGTGTCCACCTCTGCCAACATATCGGGAGAACCCACACCCAAGCGGTTCAAGGATATAAGTCCGGAAATTTTAAAAGGAGTTGACTATGTGGTAAATTTGCCGGACGAAAACCAAAACCCTTCCCCCTCTTCCATCATTAAATTGAGCAATGATGGGCAGGTAAAGGTAATCCGGGAATAATGACACAGGAATTCCACAAAGAGGCCATACGACACCCCATATTCAAACTTATTGGGGAAACCTCAGATGAGTTGGGGGTTGATTCCTATGCCATTGGAGGATATGTGCGGGACTACTTTTTACAGAGGGGCATTCCAAAAGATATTGATATTGTGGCCATTGGAAGCGGAATCCAGTTGGCCAAAAGGGTCGCTTCCAAACTTAAAGGAAAGCCAGAAGTGTCCATATTCAAGAATTTTGGCACGGCCATGATCAAACACAATGGTCTGGAGCTTGAATTTGTGGGGGCCAGAAAGGAAAGTTATCACCAAGACAGCAGAAAACCCGTGGTAGAGGACGGTACTTTGGAAGATGACCAGAACAGGCGTGATTTTACCATAAATGCCATGGCCTTGGCACTCAACAAGTCCAATTTTGGACAATTGTTGGACCCTTTTGATGGATTGGCCGATCTTGACAAAAAAATCATTCGAACTCCCTTGGAGCCAAGCATCACCTATTCCGATGATCCTCTGCGGATGATGCGGGCCATCCGTTTTGCCACACAATTACATTTTACGATAGAACCAGGTTCACTACAGGCCATTTCGGAAAATAGGGGCCGGATAAAGATTGTGTCCGAAGAGCGGATTGTTGATGAACTCCACAAAATAGTGTCGAGCCCAAAACCGTCCGTCGGCTTTAAACTGATGCACCAAACCGGACTGTTGCCTTTGATCCTTCCAGAACTAACCGCGTTGCAGGGCATCGAAGAGATTGAGGGCCAGCGCCACAAGGACAACTTTTGGCATACCCTGGAAGTAGTGGACAACATTGCCGAGGCCACGGATGACCTTTGGCTGCGATGGGCCGCTTTACTGCACGATATCGGCAAGGCCCCTACCAAAAAATTCCACAATAAGATTGGATGGACCTTCCACGCCCATGAATTTGTGGGATCAAAAATGGTCTACAAACTCTTCAAAAGGCTTAAGATGCCCTTGAACGACAAAATGAAGTTCGTCCAAAAAATGGTACTGATGAGTTCCAGGCCCATCATACTATCGGAAGACCATGTAACCGATTCCGCGGTGCGCCGATTGGTCTTTGATGCCGGCGATCATGTGGATGATCTTATGACATTGTGCGAAGCAGATATCACCACCAAAAATCCAAAAAAGCAGAAAAAATACAAGAACAACTTTAAAATTGTGCGCCAAAAAATTGTGGAAGTGGAAGAACGGGACCATATCCGGAATTTTCAGCCACCCGTTTCCGGAGAGGAGATCATGAAGACCTTCAACCTAAAACCCTCCAAGGAAATAGGCATGATCAAGGATGCCATAAAAGAAGCCATTTTGGAAGGTGAGATTCCCAATGAGCATGGGGCCGCCTATCAATTTATGTTGGAAAAAGGCAAAAAAATGAACTTAAAGGTGCATACGAAATGAAACAGAACAGATATGTAATATACTGGTTGTTAACAGGTTGCCTATTGATTTTTGCCATGGTTCTTGTGGGTGGTATCACGCGGCTTACCCATTCAGGGCTTTCCATATCGGACTATAAATTGATCCAGGGAACCTTGCCGCCCATGAACGAGCAGGAATGGCAAGAGGCCTTTGAGCTTTACAAGCAATACCCTGAATACCAAAAACTTAACACCCATTTTAGCCTAGAGGATTTCAAGGACATCTACTTTTGGGAGTGGCTGCACCGGGTAATCGGAAGATTCATCGGGATTGTCTTTATAATCCCTTTCCTGTTTTTCCTGTTCACCAAAAAATTGGACAAGGCCACTATTAAAAAATGTTTGGCGCTGCTCTTTCTGGGGGGATTCCAAGGTTTTTTGGGGTGGTATATGGTAAAGAGTGGGCTTGTGGATCGCCCAGATGTATCGCATTTTCGGTTGGCCGCCCATTTGACCACCGCGTTCCTGACCTTTGCCTATAGCCTTTGGGTAGCGTTGGATTTGATCTATCCCTCCAAAAAAGAAATACACAAGGGTATCCGGAATTTGATCCGAATGGGGTACGTTGTGCTGCTGCTCCAAATAATCTGGGGCGCATTTGTGGCCGGGCTGGATGCCGGGTTCATCCATAACCACTGGCCTTTGATGAGCGAGGGCAAATTAATGCATGAAACAGTTTATATAGAACAACAGCCCATTATCAAAAACTTTTTTGAGGGCAAGAGCGGGGTACAGTTCGTGCACCGTTATCTTGCCTATGTGGTAGTGGCCTGCATTGCACTGATTTGGTTCAAGGCCCGAAAGTTGGAACTCACCCCTTTACAGGCCAAGGGAATCCAAATTTTGTTGGCATTGGTCCTTGTGCAATTTTTGTTGGGTGTGCTCACTTTGATCTATGCCGTTCCGCTTTGGTTGGGGATAGCACACCAAGTAGGGGCATTTTTCCTTTTGGCGGCAATGACCTTTACCCTGCATCGGTTTACCAAATAAAACCTATTTGTCGTAAATTTGTGCCCACTCTAAAATTTTTTGGATGATATACAAGATCAGGATTATTCTTGATGCTGAAGAAGATATCTTTAGGGATATTGAAATTGAGGATAGCAACACTTTGGAGGAGTTCCACAATGCCATAACCCAAGCCTTTGGATTTGAAGGGGATGAAATGGCCTCTTTTTACACCTGCGATGAAGAATGGAACCAAGATGAGGAAATCGCATTGTTCGACATGGGCGAAAATGGTTCCGATGTCAGGTTGATGAATGAAACCGTCCTGGACGATGTCCTGACCGAACAAAATCCCAAAATGATCTATGTATATGATTTTTTCAGTATGTGGACCTTCTTTGTGGAACTGGCCGACGTTGTTGAAAAAGAGGATGGAAGGGCATACCCGAGTGTATTGTTCAGTTTTGGGGAACTGCCGGATTCCCCCCCTGAAAAAAAGTTTGAGTCTGACCCTTCCGTGGAATTTGAAGATCCACTGGACAGCTATGATGACTTCGATTTTGATGAAAACTGGAACTGAGCCATTCACCTTTTACCATTTACCATTTACCCTTAACCTTTTACCTTTAAACACTTACCCTAAAAATGCTAAACCTATTTCACGCCCAAATTGAGAGTGTCTCGTTGCATAGAGTGGGCAACAAGAGCAAGAACGAATCGGCTTTTCTTTCGGCTGAACCTTTTTCCCTGAACGATGAGATGGCCGGTCTTTTAAAAGAGTACTTCTTTAAACCTTTCAGAGAGAAGGAAGAAAATTATTTTAAGTTTTCACACGAAGTGGATCTGGAGTTCAATGAAATCTACAAGTCCGTTTCTGAGATTTTTGGAGACACTTCCAAGACACATGCGGAATCCAGAAAAATCACCACACACCTTTTTGAACAGTCCAACCATCCCCATATCAAAAGCGGGGAGGTTTACGTGGTACATTTCACGGATATGGTCATCGATAACCAAAAGACCGATGCCGTGGGCATCTTTAAAAGTGAATTGAAGCACGATTTTTTACAGTTCAAGGAAAGGGAGCAGAACTTGGAGATTTTGGTGCGCCAAGGCATCAACATCAACAAGCTGGATAAAGGGTGCATCATTTTCAATGTAGACAAAGAAGAGGGGTATAAGGTCTTGTCCGTGGACAGCAACCGGTATGATACCAAATATTGGCTGGAAAACTTTTTGGGCTTGATCCCATTGACCGATGAGAACTTTTATACCAAAAACTACCTGAAATTCTGCCAGAACTTTGCCAAGGATGTGGTATTGCCCGCCGAGGACAAGCAGCAGGAGGTTTTGTTCATGAACCGCGCCGTGAACCATTTTGCCAAGAACGACGCCTTTGAGGAAACCGCCTTTTTGAACGAAGTGATGGAAAACCCAGAATTGATCCCTGAATTTAAGCACTACAAGGTCGAAAAAGGCCCAAAATATAGCATTGAGGATGTTTCAAACTTTGATATTGCCAACAAGGCCGTTTCCGATGCGCGGAAAAAAATCAAGAATGTCATCAACCTGGATACCAATATCCAGATAAAACTGGATTTCATCAATCCGGAATCTGCCCAGAAATTTGTGGAAAAAGGTTGGGACGAGGAGCGCCAAATGTACTATTACCTGGTGTATTTCAACAAGGAGCAGAAAAGTTAGAACTTCTTCTCAATGATCTGCTTCATGCTAACGTCCTCATAGTTTCGTTTCACAAAATCCAATGCCAAGGAAAGTACCTCGCCCATGGAACCGCTCTTCTTAAAATTGATGTCCCTGGTAAGATCATAGATCTCGGTTTTGAGATGCTCCACATTCTCAGGGAGTGAAATTTTATCGCCCTTGGCCGCACTTATCAACTGTTTGATTCGATTGCCCGAACTGATGATCCGCTTGGCCACAATGGAGCGTTCCTCAATCTTATATTGATCGACGGAACTTTTGAGCAGCCGGTCGCGGACCAGTTCCACCATTTTAAGGTTTTCCTTAAAAAATTGTGGCCGGTATACTTTCAATTTACCCTCAAAGCACTGCTGGTCAAAATCAATGGCCCTGATCTTGTACACTACGTGATCGAAATCGTGCACGGGCACTATGACGTAATTGTACGAGCGCATATCGCCCAAAAGGCGAATCATGCAACGCTCGTTGAACTTTACAAACTCCTTGGCCAATTGCGCTTTCTCGGATTTGGAACATTTGGGCAGCATATCCTTGATGAAGACATCGCCCGGAATACCTGCAATGTGCTCCTCTATAAGGGTGTCCCTGTACACCAAAAAATTGATGTCGTATGGCGAGAGCAGGTGTTCCAACTCCAATCCATATACCCGGGAAGCATCCGTTTTTTTTACATAAAAATAGGTATAGTTGTCATTGAGGATGTTCCTCACCTTGATCCGAAAGGGTTTGGAATTGCCGAAGGTACAGAAGTCGATGGCATCCACATTCAAGTATTCAAAAATGTGGTCGCTCCCATCGGAATGTAAAATGGAATAGACTTTTTTTAGGCTCAAATCGATTTCTTCCCTATCAAAATCGGAATAATAAACCCTTACCCAAAGTGTATCCTCTCCGTCATTGTCGTAGACCACAACCGATCCCGCAAACCGCAGCAGGTCTTCATAAAAAATGGGAATCTCTATTTTCCTGTTGTATTTGTGGAGGTACCCATCCAATTTTTTGCTGATGGGAAACGCCGGTTTTTTCTTGGACATCAGTTTTTCCTCAGACATACTTTCCCTATTTTGTAACAAAATCCATATAACCTCGTCAAGTTACTATAAACAAATCAAAAAACGATCCTGTCTTGGAAACAATACTGACCGTAGCCAACCTTACCAAAAAATTTGGATATCTCACCGCTGTAAGTGACCTTTCATTCACCATAGAAAAGGGCAACGTTTATGGCATTCTGGGCCCCAATGGCAGTGGCAAGTCCACTACTCTGGGCATTATTCTGAACGTGGTCAACCGTACTTCGGGCAATTTCAGTTGGTTTGATGGGAACACTTCCACACATCAGGCCCTCAAAAAGGTGGGTGCCATCATAGAGCGGCCCAATTTCTATCCCTACATGACCGCCATTCAAAACCTGAAGTTGGTCTGCAAGATCAAGGAAGTTCCCGAGGCCAGAATCCAAGAGAAATTGGAACTGGTGGGGCTTTGGGACCGTAAGGACAGCAAGTTCAAGACCTATTCCCTGGGGATGAAACAGCGCTTGGCCATTGCCTCTGCCCTACTCAACGAACCTGAAATCCTGATTCTGGATGAGCCCACCAACGGGCTCGACCCACAGGGTATCCACCAGATCAGGGAAATCATCAAAAAAATTGCAGGTCAGGGCACTACTATTTTGCTTGCTTCCCACTTACTGGATGAGGTTGAAAAAGTCTGCACCCATGTGGTGATCCTACGGAAAGGGGTAAAACTGTATTCCGGCCCTGTGGATGGCATGTTGGCCAGTCACGGCTTTTTTGAACTCCGCACCGCAGATATGGAAAAACTGCAAGGCTTTCTGGAAAAGAATGCCAGCTTTGGAAAGGTAGAGAGTTTCAATGGAACGCTCACCGCATACTTGAAGGAAGAAATGGATGCCGAATCCTTGAACAAGCTTCTGTTTGAAAAGGGTATCGTCCTCTCCCATTTGGTGAAACGTAAAGAAAGCCTCGAAGAACAGTTTTTAGCCTTGACCAAGAACAACTAATCAAAAAAGCGAATGGTACGTTTACTACAGATAGAATTCATAAAACTTTGGAACAATAGGGCCAGCAAAATACTCATCATCTCCTATTTTGTGCTGCTGACCTCCATTGCATTGATTGCAGCCATTAAATTTGACATCGGTCCAGTGGAGTTCCATTTGGCGGACCAAGGTATTTTCAATTTTCCGTACATCTGGCATTTCAACACCTTTGTCACGGCAATTTTCAAACTGTTTTTGGCCATTGTCATCGTCTCCATGATGGCCAATGAATACAGTAACAAGACTATCAAGCAAAACTTGATTGATGGCCTTTCCAAAAAGGAGTTCCTCTTGTCCAAAGTGCTCACGGTTATTTCCTTTGCCTTGATTTCCACGGTTTTTGTCTTTGTGGTTTCCATGATTTTGGGATTAATCTACTCCGATTATAATGAAATCTCCATCATTTTTTCCGACATGGAATTTTTGCTGGCCTTTTTTGTGAAATTGGTCGCGTTCTTTTCGTTCTGCCTCTTTCTGGGAATTTTTGTGAAACGGTCTGCTTTTGCCCTTGGCTTTCTAATTCTATGGTTGATTTTTGAACAGGTGGTCTTTGGCCTGTTGGGGTGGAAAGTAATGAGTTGGCCAGCTGCCAAACGGGTCAAGGATTTCTTTCCTTTGGAGTCCATGGCCAACCTTATCAAGGAACCTGCCACCCGTCTTTCCGCCGTGCAGAACATTGGGGAACAGATCGGGGAAAACATGAGTTTTGACTACCACACTTATTGGTACGAATTCCTAATCGTCTTCTTTTGGACCGTAGTTTTTATCTATTTATCCTATGCATTGCTGAAAAAGCGTGATTTATAGTATCTTGTAAGATGCTATATGTCAAATGAATGCCGAGTAGGAACTTTTTCTTAGTACTCTTCTGCTTGTTTTCCCTTACCCTATTTGGGCAAGGACAAACTTCCAATTGGTATTTTGGGAATGGGGCCGGAATCAAGTTCAACAATGATGGATCCGTTGTGGCCCTTACCGATGGCAAGCTGAACACTTTTGAAGGCTGTGCGTCCATATCCGATGCTTCGGGCAACTTAATCCTGTATACCGATGGTATCCGGGTGTACGACCGGAACCACAACACCATGCAAAATGGAACGGGACTATACGGAGACCCGTCCAGTACCCAATCGGCCATCATTGTGCAAAAACCGGATGACCCCAACATTCTTTACATCTTTACCATGGATACCAAAACCTTTGAGGAAGACCCCGATTGGGGTTTTAACTACTCGGTGGTAGACCTTACCTTGAATGGAGGAAATGGGGCCATAGTACAGAAAAATGTGAACCTGTTGGGTGATGGTTCGGAAAAGCTTTCGGCAGTCCTAAAAGATTGTTTTGACAAGTCGATTTGGGTGGTCACCCTAGGTACGGAGACCGAGGAACCTGCTCCATACAATACCTATTACGCCTATGAGGTCAATGCCTCGGGGGTCAATCCGGTTCCTGTAAAAAGTACGTTCAGTGACCTTCAGATTGTTGACGCAAGGGGATATCTGAAGTTTTCCCCAGATGGCAGCATCTTGGCAAGTGCCAATGCCAATTCTGGTTTGTATTTGTATGATTTTGATACGAATACGGGTATTTTGTCCAATCAACAGGTTATCCGGCTTCCCTTCCCCAATGCCGCGCCATACGGTATAGAATTTTCTCCCAACCAGCGCTTTTTATACGTCCATGCCACGAACTTTGTACCTCCAAATGATCCCGGCGTCACCTCATCATTGTGGCAATTGGATCTAACGGCAGCCGATATTTCCGCATCGGTCATTGATCTTGATAATAGGCCTATTTTTAGGGGAGCACTGCAGCTTGCCCAAAATGGGAAAATATATCGCACCATTCCCGAAAGTTATCTGGAGGGCTCACCTTATCTCGGGGTGATAGAAAATCCCAATGAATTGGGAACTGCCGCCAACTATAGGCATAATGCGGTTTACCTCAATGGCAGGAATGCCACCCAAGGTCTCCCACCTTTTATCCAATCGTTCTTCAATCAGATCGATCTTATCAACAACCCAGATGGTACCTCAAGTTCCTCTTTGACGCTATGCGAGGGGGAGTCCTTCATATTGGAAGGTGAAAATCTACCCAATGCAACCTACTCCTGGGAGAAGGACGGGGTTCCCCTGACCAATTCAGGCTATACGCTCACTATCGATTCAGCCAACATTACAGATTCCGGTCGTTATAGTTTGGAAATCATACCGGAGGATCCAAGTGAATGCCCCATCATAGGAGAAGCTTTTATCTTGATAGACCCCCTCCCCGAAGCCCGACCACTCCTTTTGGTACAGTGTGACGCAGCGGCGACCAATACCACGGACGGACTTACCACCTTCAATTTGGAGCAGGCCATCTTTGACACCTCATATTCTTTCTATTTTTATGAGGCACTGGCCGATATGGCCGCGAACAATCCCATTGCCAACCCGGTTGGCTACACCAACTCCATTCCCTTTGACCAAACCCTGTATTACAAAATTTTGAATGACAATGGTTGCGAGGACGTTGGTGAATTACAGCTACGGGTGCTCTCCATTGCATTGACCGATGGCGAAAAAACGTTCTATGCGTGTGATGAAAATCCCGCGGACCAACTATTGGAAGGAATCTTTGATCTAAGCAACATCCTGGATTCGACCTATCAAAACAAAGATGTCTCCTTCTACACCTCTTTGGAGGATGCAAGTCTTGAGCAAAATCCAATATCGGGACCATATGCCACCTCCTCCACCATCATATATGCCCGGATTGAGGAAAACAACGAGTGCGAGGATATTGATATGATCAACCTTACGGTCAACCCAACCCCATCGGTCACCTTCCTTGACGAACTGTCTTGGTGTACCGATGGCCCACCAATCTCCATAACCGCCCCAGATGGCTTTGATCTGCACAGATGGTATATTGACCAATCAGGTGGATTGATGGAAATTGGAAACCAACAGACCGTACAAATTGAAGCCGTAGGAAATTATGTCTTAGAGGTAGGCTATACGTACACAACCAATGAAGGAGTTTTTGAATGTTACAGTGGAACAGGGTTTGTGGTAAAACCTTCAAACAGAGCGTTGATCACCGATGTCCATGTTGAGGATATTTCCGATAACAACATTGTGGAAATTTTCGTTTCCGGCGACGGGGACTATGAATATTCCATGGACGCTGTCAACTATCAGGATTCTCCCTTGTTTGAAAATGTGGAACCGGGATTCGTGACGGTTTACGTAAGGGATAAGAACGGATGTGGGATATCCGAGGAGTTGGTGTCGGTAATAGGCTATCCCAAATTTTTCACCCCCAATGGAGACGGTGTCAACGACTCTTGGCACATCATAGGTCTTGACGAGCGATTTCAACCAGAGAGTGTAATCCAAATTTTTGATCGGTATGGGAAACTCATGGCACAGGTAAGTCCCAAAACAGGAGGTTGGAACGGCACCTATAACAACAATGAACTTCCCGCCAATGACTATTGGTTCAAGGTTTCCTTGGAAGATGGTCGAATATTCAAAGGGCATTTCACCCTAAAACGATAAATTAGTGGATTACAGGATTTGATTTACCTCAAATGTTAAAAAAATTGCTCCCCATATTGGTCTTCGCAATTTCCATCCTTGGAAACGCGCAAGAATGCCCTGAGTTGTTGACCCCACTTCAAGGAGCCACCAATGTTCCAGTGAATGCCTCTATTGTATGGGAATCTGTTGCTGGGATCCCTGGATATCGCATCCGCCTTGGGACCACCCCTGGAGGTGCTGAAATTTTGGAGCAATCCGTTGGAAATTCCACATCTTTCACCCCACCGCTGGGACTTCCTGAAAACACTCAGATATATGTCACCATCATTTTGGATTTTTTGTTCCAAGGCAGTCAGGATATTGTGTGCCCCAGCAAGTCGTTCACTACTGAAAATGTCACCACGGCCCCAAGCTGTACCTCCATCAAAAATCCTTTGGATGGCGCCAACAATGTCAGTGTCTTTACCAATATTTCATGGTTCTATGCCCCAACGGCCAATGGCTATTACGTTACCCTTGGAACCTCCCCGGGAGGCAACGATATTTTACCGCAGACCGATGTAGGGAACATACTTTCCTATAATCCCCCGGGGCAACTGCCCGCCAATACCACTATCTATGCCACGGTGGTACCCTATAACGAAAATGGTTCGGCCTCAAATTGCCCTGAAATCAATTTTACCACTGGGGAATTGGCTGCGCTGCCCGGGTGTACCAACTTGATAAATCCGCTAAATGGGGCCATCAATGTGCCTTTGACACCGTTTCTTGAATGGAATGCCATCCCTGGGGCCACGGGATACCGCGTTACCATAGGTTCGGCCCCGGACAGGGCAGATGTTCTTGACAATGCATCTTTTTATACCAACTCAACCTTAGTGCTCAATTTTGAGCCCAACCGCACTTTTTTTGTGACCATCATTCCCTTTAACGATGCGGGTGAGGCCCTAGGATGTGGGCAGGAAAGTTTTTCCACGTTATTGGGCTGCGGCCCTTATTTAGATTTGGCCACAGGGGAATTTGTTACGCTGAACCCCGTAATAGATTTCCCGGATTCCTTATCTTTTTGTGAGGACAAGGCGCCGTTTATCGTAACTTCAAACGACACCGCCGATGGCTACCGATGGTTTCAAGTAGATCAATTTGGAAGGGAGACTTTGCTTTCAGAAACCAATCAGGTCGCATTGATGGAGAACGGAACCTACAGGTACGAGGCGTATAACCTGGTCACCCAATCTGGAGATCTTATGGAATGCCCCACTACCAAGGAATTTACCGTGGTCTCTTCAGAGATCGCCGCTATTGACCGGTTGCGTGCGACCAGTGACGGGATTACCTTGAACATCACGGTTGATGCTTCTGGCAACGGCAATTATGAATATGCCATCGACAACGAGGTTGGTCCCTATCAGAACAGCAATGTATTTGCTGGGGTTGAACCTGGAACGCATATATTTTATGTGCGGGATAAAAATGGTTGCGGCGTGGTGCAAAAGGCATTCATACAGGACCTTACCTTGGAGGGATTCCCTAAATTCTTTACCCCGAACGGGGATAACATCAACGATTTTTGGCAATTTATACAGCCTCCCAATGCCGAAGCCATTGTGCTGCAGAGCATCCGTATCTTTGATCGATATGGCAAATTTTTAAAGGAAATTTCCCAAGATTCACAAGGTTGGGACGGCAATATTGGAGGACGACCATTACCCGCGGGAGACTATTGGTTTAGGGCCGTTGATGACACCAATCGGGAAATCAAGGGTCATTTTTCCCTCAAAAGATAATCTTCCGGTTTTGCTTCATTTTAGTATTTGCCTTTAGTATTTTTATCCGATGAAGTTTCAAGTAGTATCCGAGTTCAGCCCGACCGGAGATCAGCCGGAGGCCATAAAACAGCTTGTTGGGGGCATAGAGGCCGGCGAGGTACATCAAACCCTATTGGGCGTAACGGGTTCCGGTAAAACCTTTACCGTGGCCAATGTGGTTGAGGCAGTGCAGCGACCCACCTTGGTACTGGCCCACAACAAAACCTTGGCGGCGCAGTTATATTCGGAGTTTAAGCAGTTTTTTCCGAAAAATGCCGTGGAATACTTTGTATCCTACTATGACTATTATCAGCCGGAAGCATATATCCCGGCTAGTGGCCTGTATATTGAAAAGGACCTTTCCATCAATGAGGATATCGAAAAACTCAGATTGAGTGCAACCTCGTCACTCCTTTCCGGCAGACGGGATGTGCTGGTCGTCGCATCGGTATCCTGTCTTTACGGTATTGGTAACCCTGTTGAATTTCAAAAGAATGTCATTTCCATCCACCGAGATCAGGTAATTTCCAGGACAAAGTTCCTGAAACAACTCGTGCAAAGTCTATATTCAAGGACCACCGCTGATTTCAGGAATGGGAATTTTAGGGTGAAGGGCGACGTGGTGGATGTTTTTCCAGGCTATGCGGACCATGCGTTCCGCATCCATTTTTTTGGTGATGAGATTGAGGAAATTGAGGCATTGGACCCCTTCAACAACAACGTCATTGAAGTATATGATTCCCTGAACATCTACCCTGCAAACATGTTTGTCACCTCACCGGATATTTTACAAAATGCCATCCGAGAGATACAGGACGATCTAGTGAAACAAGTGGCGTATTTTAAGGAGATAGGGCGTCCGTTGGAGGCAAAACGTTTGGAGGAGCGGACCAATTTTGATTTGGAGATGATTCGGGAATTGGGCTATTGCTCTGGAATTGAAAATTATTCCAGATATCTGGACGGAAGGGAACCCGGTACCAGGCCTTTCTGTCTTTTGGACTACTTTCCAGATGATTACTTGATGGTCATCGATGAAAGCCACGTGACCATTCCCCAAGTCCATGCCATGTATGGCGGCGATCGTTCCCGGAAGGAGAATTTGGTGGAATACGGATTCAGGCTTCCCGCAGCCATGGACAATAGACCTTTGAAGTTCGAGGAATTTGAGACGCTTCAGAACCAAGTGATCTATGTGAGTGCCACCCCGGCCGACTACGAATTGGAACTGAGTCAGGGGGTTTACGTGGAACAGGTCATTCGCCCTACAGGTTTGTTGGATCCCGTGATTGAGGTAAAGCCAACCTTGAACCAAATTGATGATTTGGTAGAGGAAATCCAAAAACGGGTAGAAATTGACGAGCGTGTCTTGGTAACGACACTTACCAAACGGATGGCCGAGGAACTGGCCAAGTATTTGGCCCGAATAGATGTAAGGTGTCGGTATATCCACAGTGATGTGGATACCTTGGAACGGGTAGAAATTATGCAAGATTTGCGGAAAGGCCTATTCGATGTTCTTATCGGGGTAAACCTCCTCAGGGAAGGATTGGATTTGCCAGAGGTTTCCCTTGTGGCCATTTTGGATGCAGACAAGGAAGGATTTTTACGCAGTAACCGTTCCCTGACCCAGACGGTGGGCCGGGCAGCCCGTAACCTGAACGGCAAGGCCATCATGTATGCGGACACCATCACGGAAAGTATGCAAAAGACCATTGATGAGACCAATTACCGCAGGGAAAAGCAAATGGTCTTCAACAGGGAAAACAACATAGTTCCCAAGGCGTTGAACAAAAATTTGGACAATGCGCTGGCCAAAAATTCCGTATCGACCTATCATTTCCAAAAGGAAGAATTGAGGGCCGCGGAACCTGATTTGGAGTATTTGACCAAGGATCAACGTGAAAAATTGATTCGCGATAAGCGGAAAGCCATGGAAAAGGCGGCCAAGGAACTCAACTTTATGGAGGCTGCCAAACTAAGGGATGAGATAAAACAACTCCAAGAACAGGGATAAAAGAGAGCGCGCCCCGTACACATGGTGTAGAAGCGCGCTCACAAACTAACCAACTCAATCAACCATCATGAAACACCTAAAGTTGGTGTTCTCTGAATTTTTTTACTTATCCGATTGAAATCAATCGTTTAGGTTTTGGTAGTGCCTCTTGTTTTTTGGGCAAGGTCAATCTCAAGATTCCATCTTCATATTTGGCATCGATTTTTGAGCCATCAACGGTTTCGGGCAACGTAAAAGCTCTTTTGAAAGCGGAATAAGAGAACTCTTTTCGGGTGTAATTGTCTTGGGTTTCCTCATTTTCAGACTTGAACTCGCTGGCAATGGTCAACACGTCGTTATCCACTTCAACGGTAAAATCGTCTTTTTTCATTCCAGGAACGGCCAATTCCAATTCAAAGCTCTTTTCAGTGTCCTTGATATTGACGGCAGGAACAGAAGTGTTCCAGTTGTCTGTCCCACCGAACCAATCTGGTCCCATAAAATCGTTCATCAATGATGGAAAAAACAGTTTGTTTCTTTTAACTATACTCATGGCGTTTAATTTTTTTTGGTTAAACATATTAATCACCCATGTATAGTCAAATGATATACCAATGCATTAAACATGTCAATATGACGTGTTTTTAACATAAATTTATGTCAATATGGCATTAGTTGTAATGCGCTTTGAAGATATCTATCAGCACATCCGGGGGCACAACCTTATCGGGGTAGTTATGCATGACTTCAAGCACCTGACCTATGGCCGCGGGTGGGAGCCCCATGTTGAGGCCGATGTTGTAAAGTGTGGAGATTTCCTTTTTATGCTGTTCTTGGTCAATGTTCATCAAGAGCAGAAGTCTATGGAACTGCACAATACGCTCCGCTTGGGACTTTAGTACGACCCTTGGGGAACGTTCCTTCAATAGTCCTTCAAAGGTTTCCCTGTCCACTCCCAAGTTTGAGGCCACACCAAGCAAAAACTGATATTCCGATTGCTTCAGGGAATGGTCCACCCTGGCAAAGGCTATCATCTGGGAAAGAATGCTCAGTTTTTCTTGATAAGTCCCCATGGAGTTAAATTTCGGCGCATGCGCTCTACTAGATAACTCCAAAACAGGTCATTTTAGTGTGTGGAAGCCCAGCAAGGCTTTGTCAGTGCAACTTTTTTGAAAAAAGAAAGGGCAACATTCAACCATGTTGCCCTTATATCGTTGAAAAGGGAAAAGTTCTATCCCAATACCTCTTTTACCTTATCGGCAGCTTCCTGAAATTGGACCGCCGAATGCACTGCCAAACCTGAATTGTCTATAATTTCCTTTGCCAATTCGGCATTGGTGCCCTGCAACCTTACAATAATGGGCACCTTGATGGCATCCCCCATGTTCTTATAGGCGTCCACGATTCCATGTGCCACACGGTCGCAACGCACGATGCCCCCAAAAATGTTGATGAGGATGGCCTTTACATTGGGATCTTTCAAAATAATCCTAAAAGCCTCCTCCACCCTTTTGGCGTCGGCGGTACCACCTACATCCAAGAAGTTCGCAGGTTCCCCTCCTGCCATTTTGATCAAATCCATGGTGGCCATGGCCAGACCGGCACCGTTTACCATACAACCCACGTTGCCATCCAAATCCACATAGTTCAACCCAACTTCACGGGCCTCAACCTCTATGGGGTTTTCCTCTCGTAGATCTCGCATCTCGGCGTAGGTCTTTCTCCTGTACAGCGCGTTGTCATCAATGGACACTTTGGCATCGACGGCCACAATCTTATCATCCGAAGTCTTCAATACCGGATTGATCTCGAAAAGGCTTGCATCACTCTGTTCATAGGCTTTGTACAGCGCCGTCACAAATTTTACCATTTCCTTGAACGCGTTGCCGGAAAGTCCAAGATTAAAGGCTATCCGTCGTGCCTGAAAGGGCAAAAGCCCCATCCCTGGGTCTATTTCCTCCGTAAAAATGAGGTGTGGCGTCTTTTCGGCAACCTCCTCAATGTCCATACCTCCCTCGGTGGAATACATCACCATATTCCTGCCAGTACCCCTATTCAGCAGTACAGACATGTAAAACTCATTGGTCTCACTATCTCCAGGATAGTACACATCCTCAGCCACCAACACTTGGTGCACTTTCTTGCCCTCAGGGGGTGTTTGGGGCGTAATGAGATTCATTCCAATGATACTTCCTGCAAGTTCCTCAACCTCCTTCAAGTTCTTGGCCAATTTTACACCACCCCCTTTTCCTCGGCCTCCAGCATGGATTTGAGCTTTAATGACATGCCAACCCGTTCCTGTTTCCTGTGTAAGTTGTTTGGCAGCGTCCACCGCTTCCTTGGCGTTCCGTGCAACTATTCCGCGTTGGACCCTAACCCCAAAGCTGGCCAAAATTTCTTTTCCTTGATACTCGTGAAGATTCATCTGTGAATTAACTTTTATTTGGCGACAAAAATAGAAAACCCCTGTGACAAAAGGAAGGTGAAACAAAAGAATTAACCCCATAATGATTCGGATAGGGACAGCCCTACGGAAAATCCCAAAAAACGGAAGCCAAAAGGTCACATATTGAAATCCTTGAAGTTTAAGGGGTCAAAATTCTTGAAATGTCCGTTCATTTCTATAATGGCCTTGGTGCGGTTGACCTCTTTCAGTACGGTGGTCGTGGCATCCAAGTGTTTTTTGATGAACAACAGCCTATCGGTTTCCTTGGGAATTTGAAGCAGTTCGTACTCCTGTTCAAAGGACAGCCCCATTTTGTGGGCCAGGGAATAACTGTTGAACTGCCTTGGCGGGGTTTTCGTAAAGGGGACATCCATCAAATCATAGAGTATCTCAATTTTGTCCAGCACCTGTCTCCTTAAACCATCGTCCGCGTCGTATTCCATATCCAAAAACTCAATATCTCCCCCAGCATACAGTTTTCCCTCCATCTGGTTCTCAAAGGAAAGTATCTTGAACACCTGCCGTGCCACACAGACCACATCCATTTCACCATTTTCATAGGTGGTGACCACCTCAACAAGTTGCACCTCTGTGCCAAAAGCTATGGCATTGTTGATGTACACAGGAATACCAAAGGTGATGGCCTCCTTTCTGCAGTCGTTGATCAACTGTTTGTAGCGTTCCTCAAAAATATGTAGTGGGACGGTTTCTCCTGGAAAAAAAATGGATTGCAATGGAAAAAGAGGTAATTTCATCAATGGAATTTGTACTAAATGTACAATGCACGGCCAAAAGTAGCAAGTTTACTACGGATTGTGATTTTTAGAACAATTTGTTATAAAAATATTATTATGCGATTTATTCTTGTGGAACCCCTCAGCAAGATATAGATTTGTCCAAAAGAGCAATAGTATTATGGATTCCCGAAACTTATTGAAACTTATTGAGCAATTCGGTGCTCCCCTCTATGTATATGATGCCGGAAAGATTACCTCACAATATCAGCGATTGACCAAGGCTTTTGAAGGTGTTGGCAGCCTTCGGCTAAATTATGCCGCCAAGGCTTTGTCCAACATAAGCATTCTCCGCCTGATGGACCATTTGGGCAGTGGTCTAGACACCGTATCCATACAAGAGGTGAAACTGGGCTTGATGGCAGGTTTCAAGCCAGAATCCATCATCTATACCCCCAACGGGGTTTCCTTGGAAGAAATTGAGGATGCCGCGGCCTTGGGTGTTCAGGTCAATATTGACAACCTTTCCATTTTGGAACAATTTGGGGGCAAACATCCGGACATTCCGGTATGCATCCGTATCAACCCACACGTAATGGCGGGCGGAAACTCCAATATTTCCGTAGGCCATATCGATTCCAAATTTGGTATCAGCATTCACCAAATCCCTCATTTGCTGCGCATTGTAGAGTTGACCAAGATGAACATCAACGGCATCCATATGCACACGGGAAGCGATATTTTGGATATTGATGTGTTCCTCTATGCTTCGGAAATCCTGTTTGAAACTGCCAAAAATTTCAAGGATCTGGAATTTATCGACTTTGGAAGCGGTTTCAAGGTTCCATACCGGGAAGGCGATATCCAGACCAATATTGAGGAATTGGGCAAAAAACTTACGCTGAGGTTCAACCAGTTCTGCGAGGAATATGGCAGGGAACTGACGCTGGCCTTCGAACCCGGTAAATTCTTGGTAAGCGAAGCCGGGTATTTCTTGGCCAAGGTAAATGTGGTAAAACAGACCACCTCCACGGTGTTTGCCAGTGTGGACTCTGGGTTCAACCATCTTATCCGCCCCATGCTCTACGGGGCCAACCATGAGATCATCAACATTTCCAACCCCAAGGGAAGGGAGCGGTATTATTCCGTGGTGGGGTACATCTGCGAAACGGATACGTTTGGCAGTAACCGTAGGATCAATGAAATCTCGGAAGGCGATATTCTGTGCTTTAGAAATGCTGGGGCCTATTGTTATACCATGTCGAGCAACTACAATTCCCGATACAGACCGGCAGAAGTACTCTGGCACAACGGAAAGGCGCATTTGATACGGGAACGGGAAACCTTTGATGACATCCTGAGAAACCAAGTGGACGTGAAGGAACTTTTTGAAGTTCCCAAAAAAGAGGCTATCAAATAGTATGGAGGTATTGGCCGTTATTCTCACCATTGTTCTGGTTTTTTTGGCGGTCCTTCACTTTTACTGGTCCATTTTCGGGATCAAGGACCCCTCCGCAGTACTTCCCACCAGCGTAACGAGCAATAGGGTTAAGTCACCCGGAAAATTTGTGGCCGTTTTGGTCGGCGTCATTCTTTTGCTTTTTGCTTTCGTCTTTATCAACAAAGCCTTGGTCTATGTGGACTACCCTTGGTTGACGTATGTTTCCTACGGAATAGGAATTACTTTTATCTTAAGGGCTTTTGGGGATTTTAAATACGTTGGTTTTTTCAAAACTGCCAAGAACAGTAAATTTTCCGCTTTGGACACCCGGTATTATTCACCCTTGTGCCTGCTCATGGGAATACTTATCCTTGTTTTGGAGCTTTTTGGGTAGATACTTTTTTGGCACAATTTTCGTTAGTTTTGTAGTGGTCGTAAGACTAAACCCTTAAAAAAAAGTACTATGCGCGCAATTTTTACCCAAATCAGCTTACTTTTTCTTCTCTTCGTTGGATTTAAATCCCATGCACAAAATATCGATTGGTTGACTTGGGAAGAAGCGGTCCAGTTGTCCCAAACCGATGCAAAGCCCAAGAAAATGTTCATTGATGTGTATACGGATTGGTGCGGCTGGTGCAAAAAGATGGACAAGGACACTTTTCAACATCCCGAGGTTTCTGCCTATATGCAGAAGAACTTTTATATGGTAAAATTGGACGCCGAAGGAAAGGATCCCATTGAATTTCAAGGAAAAACTTTCAAGTTTGTCCCCAGTGGCAGAAGAGGGTACCACGAATTTGCCGCCGCCTTGTTACAGGGCAATATGAGTTATCCCACGGTAGTGTTCCTGGATGAGAACTTCAAAATGCTCTCCCCGGTGCCAGGCTACCAAAAAGTGGAGCCTTTCTTGCAGATAGCCCGTTATTTTGGCGACAATATCTATAAGGAAAAGGATTGGCAGACCTACGCTGGGAAGTAATCAGAATAACTCTATGACCTTGAAAGGTCATAATCTTTATTATTGGGGATATTTCCAATCAATTCATAGCCAGAAAAATCGCAAAAGCTCCAATTAAAACTATTATCGATTGCACTATCCAGTTAATTTTGGGTCTTAATGTCAAGGAAAATAACAAGTCCAATGCTAGAGCTAATAATGCAAATCCACCTAAAAGATACGGTACTAGCCCTCCCAGTTCAGGATTATGACCATTCTCAATTGAAGTGTCAACAATTGAACTCCATTTTATCCAATCAATCAACAAATAAATACCACAAATTCTCAGTGGGGTTATAAAACGAAGAATAGCTCCAATCAATTATTTTTAATTTAATTTTATTACCTACTATAATTTGGACTTTCTTTGGTAATGGTCACATTATGGGGGTGACTTTCATGGATTCCGCTGGAAGTAATCTTCACAAAACGGCCCGTTTCCTTTAGCGTGGCGATGTCCTTGGCACCGCAATAGCCCATTCCAGCTCTCAGTCCCCCGATAAATTGGTGCATGCTTTCATACAGATCACCTTTATAGGGCACGCGTCCCACTATGCCTTCGGGGACCAGTTTTTTGATATCATCCTCCACATCTTGAAAATAACGGTCCTTGCTACCTTCCTTCATGGCCTCCACAGAGCCCATCCCCCTGTACGATTTAAACTTTCGTCCTTCATAGATGATGGTCTCCCCGGGAGATTCCTTGGTCCCTGCCAACAGGGAACCCAACATGACCGTATCGGCCCCGGCCGCAATGGCCTTGGGAATATCACCGGTATAGCGAATACCACCATCCGCAATCACAGGAACCCCTGAACCTTTTATGGCGGCAGCCACCTCCAAAACGGCCGAAAACTGCGGGAATCCCACGCCTGCCACCACACGCGTGGTACAGATGGAACCCGGACCAATGCCCACTTTTACGGCATCCGCCCCAGCCTCCACCAAATATTTGGCCGCTTCACCTGTGGCTATGTTTCCCACAACGACTTCCAGTTCGGGAAAAGATTTCTTTACCTCTTTTAAAATACCCACCACACCTTTGGTGTGGCCGTGGGCCGTATCTATGACAATGGCATCCACACCCGCATTGACCAATGCACCAGCCCTATCCACGGCATCTGGGGTAACCCCGATGGCCGCTGCCACCCGCAAACGCCCATATTGATCTTTGTTGGCGATGGGTTTTTGGCTCAGTTTGGTAATGTCCCGAAAGGTGATCAAACCCACCAGAGTATTGTCCTCGTTGACCACAGGAAGTTTTTCAATTTTATTTTCCTGCAAGATGACCTCCGCTTCTGCCAGAGAGGTCCCCTCACCCACAGTCACCAAATTTTCAGAGGTCATCACCTCCGAAATGGGTCGGCTATCATTTTTTTCAAAACGAAGATCGCGGTTGGTAACGATGCCCAATAGCTTCTTGTTGGCATCCACAATGGGAATGCCGCCAATGCTGTGTTCCCTCATATTGGCCTTGGCATCGCGAACGGTTGAATTCAACGGCAAGGTCACCGGGTCCATGATCATTCCACTTTCTGCCCGTTTTACCTTCCGCACCTTTAATGCCTGCTGTTCTACGGACATGTTCTTGTGCAGTACCCCTATACCGCCCTCTTGTGCCATGGCAATGGCCATTCTGGACTCGGTAACCGTATCCATGGCCGCAGAGACAATGGGAACATTAATGGTAATGTTTCGGGTGAACTTTGATTGGATATTGACTTCTCTTGGGAGTACTTCGGAGTAAGCTGGCACAAGGAGAACATCGTCGTAAGTAAGTCCTTCGCCAACAATTTTGTTTAGGTGGGCTTCCATTGCAATTACGGATTAATTGCGTGCAAATATACCATATTTTAATTCAAAAAGGCCCTTTCTCCAAATTGATGTGGGCATTCGGGAACAACCGCGTCCCAAGAGGCTATCTTCTAGCCAGTTTGAGGCACTGCCAAAAGACCAAAAAAGCTGAAAAAGTAAAGGTAAGGGTCATCAAGATACCGGAAAAAATCACAACATACTTAAACCATGTTATCCCTTTCCACATCAGGTAAATGCCCCCAAAGGTCAAAATCACCGAAAGGAACGGCTCCAAGGTCAGGAAGAGTTTCCATTTTTTTGAAAAGTCGGTCAGCCAAACCAAACCTCCCAATAGGAAAAATATGAAAGACATGGAAAGGATATGGGTATGGACAATGGTGAGCATTTCGCGCTCGCCTTTTTTAAACTTCATCACCGCTGCATTTTCATCCTCTTCATTGCCCAAATAATTCTCTTCCACCCCGGTCGGCGTTGTCGCCTCGGTCTCCTTCACAAAAAGCAGTCCTGTAAAAAACCCTATGGAAAGAATCACCACAAATGCGGCGATAAAAAGTCGGATTTCCTTGGGAAAAGTGGTCAACAAGCCATTATAAACCATTACAACTGTCCTTTATGCTGAAGTATGCCTATGGTCTGGAGGAGATTGTCCATGGATTTGGTCATGGAATTCACGGAAATGGTGGCTCCAGAAATAGCATCGATATTGGTTTCACTGTTCACCCGATCGCTACCGGTTTTCCCCTGAAACTGTTTTAACCAACGCTTGCTTCCAATTTCGCCACCGTATTCTTCCCTATAGACCAAAACCTTGGTGTTGATGACCTTGACAGCGTCATCAAAAACCACCAAATAATCAAACTTTGCGGTCTTGCTGGGTGCCTCATCCACAAAGGCATACCCCAAAAGTGAATTGTTACGCTGTACACGGTACAGATTCTCTCCTGAAATCTTGGTGGGAAGTTCTGCGTTTATTTCTTCAGAAACCGTGATGGGCTCCAGGGTAAAATCCGCCACCTCGAAAGTTTTCTCAACTTCCTTGATCACCCTTTTATTTAATCCTTTTGGAACTACGAACCCGAAGAGGACAAACGCAAGGGACAACAGTATGTATGGTTTCACCGATTTCACCCTCCAAATATATTAATTTAGACTGATTATGAATAACTCCAAGTCAAGAATATATTCCCAGTCGCTTTAAATGAGGGCTTAAAACCAAACCCCAATCCCAAAATTAAGCTGGTCGGCAACATCACCGCTATCCAGGGCATTGCTCCTAAACTGATAGTCTCCCTTGATCACTACCCCAGGTGCAATATGATAGGTCAACCCTGTGGTCACGTCAGTTCTATCATAGGCCTCATTCTCGGTCAAAGCTCCTTCTGTACTGGCATGGGTATTATAGGTCTCATAGCGGACAAAGGCAAAAAGTTTCTGCCTGTTTCCAACGGGAAGCAGGTTATAGGCCCCTTCCAGGTACCAACCTTGCAAAGCACTCCCCAAATTGCTTCCCGTCAAATTGTTGTAGGCTTCCGTATCGGATAGGGATGCATGGATGAACTGTCCTCTTGCCGTAAATTTTTCATAGGCGTACCGGGCATCCAATCCAAACATGGCAATACCTACATCGGCACCATCAAATTCTTCAACATCGTCCTCTGCTTGGGTGCGTCCAAAGTATGTAGCGAAGCCCAATCGCAAGCCTGGTATGCCGTAGTAGTCCAATTTTGTGGAAAGGGTTGGGCTGTCTATGGTTGATTCTATCCCTTTTTGTCTTCCACCGCGTAAACCACTGGAACCGCTCAACATTCCGGTCACACCTCCCTCACCATCCGATTCCGAAGATTTAAACCCGTTGAAAAGATAGGCTTGATACCCTAAGGAAATGGAGTTGAACCTTCCGGTTACCCCAATGCCCAGTTCGCGCCATGTGGTAGGTACGATCACGTTGTCCAAACCAGGCCGTACCGTGCCATTGAAGGTTGTGGGCTCGTGGAACTCGTTGATGATGCCCATGGGCACCAACATCAAACCTCCGCGAATATTGAAATTTGGTGCTACATTGTAGTTTACAAAAGCTTGTTCCACAAACACTTCTTCCACATGTTCCAACTCTACTTCCGTGACAAATTGGGTACGGTCATCAAATCTATACCCGAAAAGCAGTACCAAACGCTGCACATCCAATTCCCCGTTCTGGCTTTCTGGCTGATTGTACAACATCTCGCCATAGGCGCCCACCGTCACTGCAGAGGCATAGTTTCCAGATAACAGGCGTTGGGCCGCGTTCAATTGTTTTTGCGGATCAAGCTGAATGGAATCTGTTATGGTCTGTCCAAAGATGATGGTTGAAAAAAAGAGGCTGAAAGAAAGGATATAGTACTTCATTTGTCCCATTATGTTTATTTAGATTAGCTTTAAATAAAATCAGGGCGCAAATATATTCCCCAAAACCAAATGGGGCAAATTTATTTAGACTTGATTCAAATAAACTTGAAGTTTTAACATTTACCGATCCAAGTGGTTTTTTTAGTGGTATACCGAAAAAAGCTCGGTGGCCTTGTTGAAAGCGGCCTCAAAAACCATCCAATTCACTCCTGAATCTACTTTTTCTGCGGTAAAATAGGACAACATTTTCTCGGTGGGCATATTGCCGGTAAGCTCATCCTTGGCCATGGGACAACCCCCAAAGCCCTGTACGGCACCGTCAAACCGCCTGCAACCAGCTTTGTAAGCAGCATCCACTTTTTCGTGCCATTTGGTGGGCGTGGTATGCAAATGGGCGCCAAACTCAATATCAGGATATTTGGGAATCAGGTTTGAAAACAAATAGTCAATGACCTCAGGCGTGGAACTTCCGATGGTATCCGAAAGCGAAAGAATTTTTGTACCCATGTCTGCCAATCTCTCGGTCCACTCCCCCACCACGTCCACACCCCACGGGTCGCCATAGGGGTTGCCAAATCCCATGGAGATATAGGTGACCACTTCCTTGTCATGTGCATTGGCTATATCCAAAATGCCTTTTAAGGTATCCACGGATTGGGCAATGGTCTTGTGGGTATTCCGCATTTGAAAGTTCTCGGAAATGGAAAAGGGAAATCCCAAATAATCGATGGCATTGTGCTGACACGCATCCTCTGCTCCCCTGATATTGGCCACTATGGCCAAGAGTTTGCTTCGGGTCTTGGAGAGATCCAATTGGGCCAACACCTCAGCCGTATCTTGCATTTGGGGAATGGCCTTGGGTGATACGAAGCTTCCAAAATCGATGGTATCAAAACCGCAGCCCAAAAGGGATTGGATGTACCTTACCTTTTCGGAGGTGGGAATAAAGGTTTTTATGCCCTGCATGGCATCCCTCGGACATTCTATGAGTTTGACTTTTGGCATAGACTGACCGTAAAATTACCACTATTTCCCAGATAACAACAGGTAAACGGCAATCCCGATAAAAACGGTTATCTGAAGCCATTTGAGGTAAAATCCGGCCTTGGGATGCTTGGTAAGGTACTTTGAAATACGCCCCGCCAGGAACGCCAAGGCCCCAAAAATGAGAAATGCCACCAACATGAACAGCAGTCCGAGTACATAAAACTGGATAACGGTACTGATCTGGTCACTGAACAAGAATCCAGGGAAAAAGGCCAAGAAAAAAATGGTAACCTTGGGATTGAGCACGTTCATGGTAAACCCAACACGGAACAATTTGGACAGACTTTTGCCCTTATCTGTGCTGTTGAGCAGTATGGAAGCATCGCTCCGATAGACTTTTACGGCCAAATAGAGCAGGTATATCGCCCCGAATATCTTAATGCCCAGAAAAAGGGAATCGCTTCTTTTGATGATTTCAGAAACCCCAAAGGCCAGCAAGGTGGTATGCACCAAACATCCACTGACCAAACCGGCAACAGTGGCCAATCCTGATTTTACACCATTGGTAATGCTTTGGGTAAGTACAAAAATATTATCCGGGCCCGGTGAAATGGCCAATGCGGCCGAAGACACCACAAACCCAATGAGTACGGGGTAATTTATGGTTTCGGTTCCTTGGATGAATAGTGAATACATGGAAATCTATCCCATCCTTTGCAGAATGGCCTTGTTGATTTTTTTGATGAGGCTGGGACCCTCATAGATAAAGCCTGTATACAGTTGCACCAGGTCCGCGCCTGCATCCAACTTTTCCAACGCATCTTGCGCGGAATGGATCCCACCCACCCCGATGATGGGAAAAGCCTTGTTACTGTTCTCCGCCAAAAACCGAATCACTTTGGTGCTCCGTTGGGTCAAGGGTTTTCCACTGAGCCCCCCTTTTTCCTCGGTCATGATCAAATGGGATTTCAGCCCTTTTCTGGAAATGGTGGTATTGGTGGCAATGATGCCATCTATTGCTGTTTCCTTCACAATTTGGATGATGTCCAGAAGTTGGTCATCGCTTAGATCTGGGGCTATTTTTAGCAAGATCGGTTTTTCCTTTGCATGCAATTTCTTGGAAAGCTTTGCATTCTGGCTTTTCAGTTTTTTTAGCAATTTCGTCAAAGGCTCTTTATCCTGCAGCTCGCGAAGTCCCGGGGTGTTGGGCGAACTCACGTTCACCACAAAATAATCCACGTGCTCAAAAAGTGCTTCGAAGCAGATCATATAATCCTTGATGGCATCCTTGTTGGAGGTAATCTTGTTCTTTCCAATATTTCCGCCAATGAGCACCCTATGCTTCTTCTTCAATTGCTCCACGGCCTCAAAAACCCCTTTGTTGTTGAATCCCATCCGGTTGATGATCGCCTTGTCCTCCAAAAGTCGGAACAGCCGTTTTTTGGGGTTGCCCTCTTGTGGTTTGGGCGTTACAGTGCCTATTTCAATAAACCCAAAACCAAAATCAGAGAACTCATTGTACAGCTTGGCATCCTTATCAAATCCTGCGGCCAAACCCACGGGATTTTTAAATTTCAATCCAAAAACCTTTTTCTCCAATCGGGGATCGTCGATCGTAAATGCCATTCGAAAGAATCGGTTAAGACCCAATTTTGAGCATATTCTGATAGCACTGAACGAAAAATGGTGTGCGGTTTCGGCATCAAGCAAAAAAAGGAATGGGCGAATGAGAAACTTGTACATTCAAAAAATTTTGACAAAAATATAAACTCTTAAAACAGCATGTAAGAAATCGACTATTTTTCGTCAACCGACCTTTCTATATGGATAGGGCGCAAAGCAAGTTGGCGGCAAAGTTCCGTATAGAGTCTATACTGTTTATCATTGAAAATGGACAACATCCGCTTATCGATCATTCGCACATTGCGTTTCATACTGTCCAAAAGATCTTTGTATTTAGGGCTGAATGTCATCAAAACCTCCGGGGAGCTTTCCTCGTTCTTTTTTAAAAGGTAATCCGCCTGTTCCTTGAGGATGTCGTTCCTAACCTTGAGTTCCGCACTCCAGTTCCTCAATTTTTCTTTCTGCTCATCGTTGAGCTGAAACACTTCGGCTATGGTCTCGTCGTTCTTTCCGCCGATGCCCAGCAGACAATCCTCTTGGGTAAAACCGAAAAAACCTGTTGCCATTAAAAGGCAAAAAAGAACTTTCTTCAATTGGGTTGGTTTGAAAAGTACCGAAAATATAACATTTCAAATTCTGTTTTGCCAAAATCACGATTGAATAAGCATTATTTTTGATGAAACGCATGTTATGGAAAATCTACTGTCCCGATTTCTTGAATACGTAACCATTGACACCCAAAGCGACCCCTACTCCAAAACCACGCCCAGTACCGAAAAACAATGGACGCTGGCCAAAAAACTGGTGATGGAACTCCATCAAATTGGCATGCAGGAGGTTTCCATTGACGAAAATGCCTATATCATGGCGACCCTTCCTGCCAACATCGACAAAAAAGTGCCCACCATTGGGTTTATTTCCCATATGGATACGTCCCCAGATTTCTCCGGTCAACACGTAAAACCCCAGATTGTCAAAAATTACGATGGCAAGGACATCGTGCTGAACAAAAGCAAGAACATTGTGCTTTCGCCCGATTATTTTGAGGATCTTTTGCAATACCAAGGACAAACACTCATCACCACCGATGGCACCACGCTCTTGGGTGCCGATGATAAGGCTGGGGTTGCGGAAATTGTTTCGGCCATGGAGTATTTGATCCAGCACCCCGAGATAAAACACGGCAAAATCCGCATTGCGTTCACCCCCGATGAGGAAGTGGGCCGCGGAGCACATCAATTCGATGTGAAAAAGTTTGGTGCCGCTTGGGCCTATACTGTGGATGGTAGCCAAGTTGGGGAACTGGAGTTTGAAAACTTCAATGCGGCCAGTGCCAAAATAAAAATTGAGGGGAAAAGCGTCCACCCTGGCTACGCCAAGGGCAAAATGGTGAATGCCATCGGTATTGCCAACGAATTTTTGGGTTTATTACCCCCACGGGAAGTGCCAGAGAACACCTCGGACCGCGAAGGTTTTTTCCATGTGCACAGGATAAAGGGCGAAATTGAAAAAGCAGAGATCGAGCTTATTGTCCGGGACCATGATGCCAGTCATTTTGCCGCCCGAAAGCAACTATTGGAGGATATCAGGGACAAACTTGTCCAAAAACACGGAAATTGCATCCATTTGCAGATCGATGAGCAGTACCGCAACATGCGGGAAAAAGTGGAACCCATGTTCCATATTGTTGAAATTGCCAAGGAGGCCATGGAATCTTTGGGCATTAAACCCATCATCAAACCCATCCGTGGGGGAACGGACGGCTCGCAATTGAGTTTTATGGGCTTGCCCTGCCCCAATATTTTTGCCGGAGGGCACAATTTTCACGGAAAATATGAATATATTCCGTTGGAAAGCATGGAAAAGGCCGTGAAGGTCATTGTCAAGATCTGTGAGTTGACCGCCATCCAAATCAAGTAATATGGGAAGCGCCGAAAAATTGCAAACGTACTACGGGGAAGCGCATCCTTTTAAGGATGGTATTGCCCTTTTGAGGGAATTAGCCCTACAATCGGGTGCACAGGAAGACTTTAAATGGAGTTTTCCGGTGTATACCCTAAAGGGTAAAAATGTATTTGGAATCTGCAAGTTCAAAAGCTATTTTGGGGTGTGGTTCTTTCATGGTGTTTTTATGAAGGACCCCAAAAATGTTCTGGAAAATGCCCAAGAAGGAAAAACCAAGGGCATGCGCCATTGGAAATTCCATGCCTTGGAGGAGTTGGATGAAAAAGGGGTATATGCCTATATGTTGGAAAGTCTGGAAAACCAGGAGAAAGGTATGGAGGTAAAAGCGGAAAAAACGTCCAAAGTTGTTGTTCCCGAGCAATTGCATGCTGTATTGGCCCAAAACAAAACGTTGCAAACGAGCTTTATGGCATTTACGCCCTATAAGCAAAAGGAATTCTGCGAATATATCGCCGAGGCCAAACAAGAAAGCACCAAAATTAGACGGTTGGAAAAAATCCTGCCCCTGATTGAAAAGGGAATTGGGTTGAATGATGGGTATCGGTAGGCATTTAATCTGCTTACTCTTGATTTAAGCCCATAGTTTTGTGAGCTTTACTCATCGAAATGTATAAATCAGTTGGAATAGATTTATGTCCTTTCAATTGTATTCCAATCAAAAAATTGAGGTTAATCAACTATATATGCCCCATCTTTGTATTTCTTCTCTTTTTCAAAATATTCGAGAAGTTCCGACATGAAACCTAAAAGGATTGCTTTTGAAGTCGCCTGCATAAAGTTAAACTCACCATCAATTGACCGTATTGTTACCTGTCTCTTGTAAATTGGTTTATCACCTACCATAAGGAAGGAATAGGAAGTGCCAACCTTCTTTTCAGTGGAAGCATCAATTTTTGGACTATTTCTAATTTTGTCAAGTAAAAAATCTTCACTAACAGTTGGATATCCATTTTCGGACATTATGCGGAGAGTTCTAAAGTTTCAGTAAACGGACTACCTGTTTCTAGAATTAAATCAATAATATCATCGTTCGTTCCCCAGTAAAGAGATGCACTGGTGAATTTTCGGCTTGAAAAATTCCACCCTGCTAATTTTAGCTCATTTTCTAGTCCGTTACCAAATTCCTCTGAATTAAGGCAAAATAATATTATTGCCTCTTTAATCGCGGAATCAACATCTGATTCATCTTTAGCAAAAGTCTTGATTCCAAGAATAGGTATATCAACAGACAAAAAACCATCTTCCCTATCCTTTATCCAAACTGGAAAGGCTACGGAGACTGATTTTAGAACACCTTCTTGGCTTCTAATAATGTCGATATTAGCTTCTTGAGTTATCATTGTTTTATTAGGTTAACAATACAAATATATCAATATGTATACCAAATGCAACATATTGTAACATATATATAACGTTAAAATAGACGAAATACATATATACATTACTTATAGACAAAACGCAATACAATATTGGTTTTAATTTATTAGCCGTAATTCGCAATATTTAAACATTAATGGTTGGATTTTCTTTGGTAGAAAATTCTACACAAAGCCGATAAGTGCAACAGAAAATCACACTCCCGATTTGGCAAAACATCCCTCACCCTATTTTAGGAAACTCCCATCCATTATGGTAGGTTTTTCCCAAGTGCGCATCGGCTTCTGTGTTGTTAAAACTTCCTTTTTCCGTATCCCAGAACAAACGCTCCCCAGTCTTATAGGCAATGTTCCCCAAATGGCAGACCACCGCAGCATCGTACCCTACCTGCAATGGTGCTTTTAAGATACTTTTATCCCTAGTTTTTACAGCCTGTAAGAAATTAGTGGTGTGCAGGTCCAGTCCATTGCCCGTGGCATTTTGCAAAGGCACTGCCTCTATCTTGGGGCCAAGGTCTTGGTCCCAATTGGGCCGGTCTTTTTCAGGGATCACCTCCCAACCGCCGCGATCCAATACCAAAGTGCCATTGTTTCCAATAAAGGCAATCCCGTGGTTTCGTCCATAATTTCCGCCGTCAATGCCTGTGGCATGTTCCCATAAAATGGAAAATCCGTCAAATTCGTAGACGGTCTGCAGGGTGTCGGGGGTCTCTTCGGCATCGTCCGGGTAGGCAAACTTGCCGCCCAAGGCCATCACGGACTTTGGGTTAGAGGCTTTCATGCCATACAACGCATAGTCTATGAGGTGTACGCCCCAGTCGGTCATCAATCCACCGGCATAGTCCCAAAACCATCGAAAATTAAAATGGAACCGGTTTTTGTTAAAAGGTCGTTCAGGAGCCGGTCCCAACCACATTTTATAATCCACCCCGGTGGGTACGGGCGTGTCGGGCAACTTCGGAATGGATTGCATCCAACCTTGATAGGCCCAGGCCTTAGCCAATCGTATTTGCCCCAGCTTCCCGGAATGCACATAGTTTATGGCATCCACAAAGTGGGGTTGGCTACGCTGCCATTGTCCAATCTGCACCATGCGGTCGCTGGCGTTGACCTTGGCCAACATGGCATTGCATTCCGCCACGGAGTTGGCAATGGGCTTTTCACAGTATACATCCTTCCCGGCATCCACAGCATCCGTCAACTGAAGGCAGTGCCAGTGGTCTGGCGTTCCAATGATGATGATATCCACATCCCTGTCCTCCAGCATTTTCCGATAATCGGAGTACCATGTTGGTTTTTTGAGGCCCGCCTTTTCTAAATCGGCGGTTTTGGCACGGAGCACATTTTCATCCACATCGCAGAGCGCCACCACTTCCACCTCGCTATTTTTCAATAGGGACAGTAAGTCGGCAAACCCCATTCCGTTGCACCCAATAAGACCTACCTGTATCTTATCATTGGGGCTCACATTTTTTCGGATCGATGCCAAAATCTCGGCGGGAAACAATAGGGAGGTCCCCAAACCTGCCATGTACAACGATCCCTTTTTTACGAACTGTCTTCTTGTGCCCATGCTGTATAAATTTTGAATAAGGTACAAAAAAACGTCCCTCGCAATTCAACTTGCGAGGGACGTTTTATAATGGTCCGTATCTAAAGGGATACTAACTTTTGTCGGAAGTGGCGTTCAATTTCCTGCTCATCTCCATAGAGATGGCGGAACGGTCAAACTTAAGGCGACCGGCCATGGTTTCGATGATGCAGGAGAAATCCTTATCGTTCAATTCCACAATTTTGCCATGAAGTCCGCTTTTGGTAATAATGCGGTCTCCCTTTTTCAACTCCGAAGCAAATTTTTTCTCATCCTTCTGACGCTTGATCTGCGGACGTATCATAAAAAAATACGCTACACCAAAAATCAATATCAGCGGTAAAAACTGTCCTAAATTTTCCATGTAAAAAGTCTACTTAACCGGGCCTGCAGCTGCAGCATCCTTAGCATTAATAAAGGCTTTGATCCTCAAAAGTTCCGAACCTTTTTCAGTATTTGCGGTAACCGTGATGGTCTTGGTGACCTGGTTTTGTCCAGAACCGTTGAACTTTACCAAAAGTTCCCCAGACTCTCCTGGAGCTATGGGGGTGTTTTTAGGATATTCAGGAACGGTACATCCGCAGCTACTTTTGGCATCTGTGATGATCAAAGGCGCATTACCGGTATTGGTGAACTTAAAGACTGTTTCTTGGGGGGTACCTCTTTCAATGTTACCGAAATCGTGCTCTGACTTTTCAAAACTCATGATGGGAAGATTCTTTTGTGCTTCATCCCTTTCCGTGGCACTTTCAACATTGTCCGCAACCACTTTGTTGGAAGCCTTATCCTTGCAGGAAACACTTACCAAGGCAACTGCGAAAATCAAGCTTACTACTGTTGTTATTCTTTTCATGGTATAAATAATTTTTCCAAAATTAATGAAATATTGTTTACTGGAGACCCCTACCCATTTTTTGCAGTCTTCCGTCGGATTTGTACTCCTTGGCGAGCTTGTCCAAAACCCCATTGATGAAGATACTGCTTTTGGGCGTAGAGTATTCCTTGGCGATCTCCAAATATTCGTTCAAGGTCACCTTTTCTGGAATGGATGGGAAATTGAGCAGCTCACAGATGGCCATCTTCAAAATGATGGAGTCGATCTCAGCGATCCGGTCATTGTCCCAATTGGGGGTCTTGCCCTCTATCTCCTTTTCCCACTGGGCATCGTTGAGCAAGGTCTTGGTCAATAATTTGTTGGCATAGACCATATCTTGTTCGTCCTTGAGCAGGGCCGGCAAAAAGAAACGTTCGTTGGAACTTTCGCTGGCCTTTCGCAAACGCTTTACCAAGTAGGTGTTCACAATGGGGATATCGTCCACCCAGGTGAGTTTGTCATCCTCAAAATACTCGTATATTTTTTCATTGGGAGCTATGATGTTCTTGAAGAGTTGCAGCACCACTTCCTTATCATCCTCGTAGTCATCCATTCCATTGCCCATATAGGCCTTGTAGATATCACTTGCCACGACTTCCCTGTAAATGATCTTCACGTATTCCTCGTGCAAGTACCAATTATTGAGCTTTCTTCTGGACAATTCTTTTTTAAGGGATTCGTTGTTGGAAAGTTGGAGCAGCAACCGGTTCTTCACAAACTTTTGGGGATGGGGAAAGTTATCCTCCTCTGTGGCCAAGTATTTCTTTGAGGCATGACTGGCATGCTTTTCAGCCAGCCGGTGCAGTTCTGCCAGCAGGCTCAAGATAAGCAAATACAGGGAGTACATGTTCTCTATACTCACTCTTAGGAATTTTTCCTGTTTTTCCAAAGAATCATCCTTGGACTGGACCAGTGCATAGATACACTGCATCACTTTTACTCTGATATGCCTTCGGGTAAGCATTTTTAAAGAACTTTAAAGTCGTTTATTGGCTTTCACAAGGCAAAAGTAATCTTATATTTCAATCCAGCCTACCAAAGTTGTTTTCTTATCAGTTTTATAACATTTACTTTGTTTTCAATGGCATATATTTGTTGGATTGTCCGCTGAAAACGACACTCAAAAAACCACCTTTCCCTTTTATGAAGGAGCTTAGACACCTAAACAAATACTTTAAAAAATACTGGTTAAAATTGTTGATGGGGATCTTGATCACCATCATTGCCCGGGTCTTTTCCCTCGTTATGCCCTCCTATGTGAGCAAATCGATACGGGTTCTTGAAAATATTTTCGCCAATACCATTCCACGCCAAGAAGCCAGAGGGCTTTTGTTTGAATATATCCTCATCATCATAGGCGCAGCCCTGCTCTCAGGTCTATTTACCTTTTTGATGCGACAGACGATCATCAACGTTTCAAGGTACATTGAATATGACCTTAAAAACGAGGTTTTTGACCATTACCAATTGTTAAGCCTCAACTTTTATAAAAAAAACCGTATCGGCGATCTCATGAACCGTATCAGTGAGGATATCAACCAAGTGCGTATGTACGGTGGGCCCGCCATTATGTATGGCATCCAAACCCTCACGCTTTTTGTGTGTTTGATCCCGCTAATGTTCATAAAGGCCCCAACATTGGCGGCCTATACTCTGTTGCCCCTGCCCATTTTATCGGTTTTGATCTATCAGATCAGCAAAGTAATTCATAAAAGAAGTACCAAGGTCCAAGAGTTTCTGTCCACCCTTTCCACCTTTACCCAAGAATCTTTTTCCGGGGTCGCGGTCATAAAAGCGTACAGTCTGGAACCCAAGATCAATTCAGAAATAAAGGATCTGGCCTTGGCGGGGAAGAACACCAGTATGAATCTGGCCAAGGTAAATGCCTGGTTTTTTCCCTTGATGATCTTGCTCATTGGTATCAGCAACCTTTTTGTGATCTACATTGGTGGCAGGCAATACATCAACGGGCATATTGAGTCCATTGGAATCATTGCCGAGTTCATCCTCTATGTCAACATGTTGACATGGCCGGTGGCCATTGTCGGTTGGCTCACTTCCATCATTCAAACGGCCGAGGCCTCCCAAAAGCGGATCAACGAATTTTTGAAAGCGGAACCTGCCATCACGAACGAGGTTCTACAACCTACCCCAATAAACGGAGACATTGAATTCAGAAATGTAACTTTTACTTACGAGGACACCAATATTACGGCGCTCAGTAACATTTCCTTTCATATCAAGGCCGGGCAGACGGTTGCCTTTTTGGGAAAGACAGGGTCTGGAAAGTCCACCATTTTGGATTTGGTGGCCCGACTGTACGATGTTACTTCCGGTGAGGTATTGGTGGATGGCGTTCCCGTGCAAAAATTGAACTTGAACAGTCTGCGCAGTGCCATTGGGGCCGTCCCCCAAGATGCGTTTCTCTTTTCGGACACCATAGAGAACAACATCCGTTTTGGGAATGAAAATGCCACTCACGAAGAAATTGTAGACGTGGCCAAAAAAGCGGTAGTGCATAAAAACATACAAGGTTTCAACAAAAAATACGATACCATCCTTGGGGAACGGGGCATTACGCTCAGTGGAGGGCAAAAGCAACGGGTATCCATAGCCAGGGCTCTGCTCAAAAACCCACAGATCTATCTTTTTGATGATTGCCTATCTGCCGTGGATACCGAAACCGAAGAGGAAATATTGAACAACTTGAAGCGGGTATCCCAACACAAAACCACGATTATTGTGAGCCATAGGGTATCTTCCGCAAAGAATGCGGACAAAATAATAGTGTTGGAAAATGGGCGTATAATCCAAGAAGGCACCCATGAGGAATTGAACAATATTGAAGGCTATTATAAAGAGCTCTACCTCAACCAACTCTCTGAGAAAGAATAACAAAAAAGTTGCTGGATTAGCATTTTTTTTACATTTTTGGTAGAATTATTCAACATTGCACTAAACATACACTAGACCATATGAGCGAGAAAGATATCATGGATCAAGAAGAGATTTACTCCAAAGTGCTGCGTGCAGGGAGAAGAACCTACTTTTTTGATGTAAGAAGTACTAAGGCCGGTGATTATTATTTGACCATCACTGAAAGCAAAAAATTTACGCACGATGATGGTTCCTTTCATTACAAAAAACATAAAATCTACCTCTACAAGGAAGATTTTACCGCCTTTAAGGAGATTATGGAAGAAATGATGGACTATATCATTGATGAAAAAGGCCAAGAGGTCATTTCAGAACGTCATCAAAAGGATTTTAAGAAAGAGGACGAGGACGATGATGTTGAGGAAAATGGAACTTCCGGGAATTTTACCGATGTCGATTTTGACGACATTTAAGGGAAGTAATCATAAAAAAACCACAAAACGACCTGTATTGCGCAGGTCGTTTTTTATTTTTAGTGCGACTAATTCAAGCTTGATCATATGAAACAACTCTACTGCCTTCTTTTTGCGGCATTCTTTGGCCTCAACCTGTTTGCACAAAATGTGACCCTCGATTACTACCTTCCCAATACTGTTACCTACGATCCAAAAATTCCCAAACCTGCGGACATCATTGGACATGAGGTTGGCGAATGGCATGTAACGCATGACAAACTGATGTTCTACATGCAGGCCCTTGCCGCAGCGAGTGATCGCATGACCTTGGAAAACAGGGGGGCTACCTTTGAGGGAAGACCCATATTGCTCCTAACGGTCACCTCGCCCAAAAATCACCAAAATATAGAGACCCTACGGCAACAGCACATCGCATTGTCTGAAGGAGATACCAGCTTGGACACCTCCACCATGCCCATTGTGGTCTATCAGGGGTTTTCCATACACGGAAACGAGCCCAGTGGGGCAAACGCGGGCTTGGCCTATGCCTACTATTTGGCAGCGGCCCAAGGTCCGGAAATAGAGTCAATGCTGGAGAACACCATCATCCTCATGGATCCAAGTTTCAACCCGGATGGTCTGCAACGCTTTGCCTATTGGGCCAATATGCACAAAAGCCAAAACCTAAATCCAGACCCACAGGACAGGGAATATGACGAAATATGGCCCGGAGGGCGTACCAACCATTATTGGTTTGACATGAACCGCGACTGGCTTCCCGTGCAATTGCCGGAAAGTAGGGCACGGATAGAGACATTCCACAAATGGCTGCCCAATATTCTAACGGACCACCATGAAATGGGGACCAACTCCACCTTCTTTTTTCAACCCGGGGAACCCACTAGGGTCCATCCGTTGACCCCAAAAATAAACCAGGAACTCACCAAGGAAATTGGCACGTATCATGCAAAGGCCCTGGACAAAATTGGATCGCTCTACTATTCCGAGGAAAATTACGACGATTATTACTATGGCAAAGGGTCCACTTTCCCCGACGTCAACGGAAGTATCGGTATTCTTTTTGAGCAAGCAAGCTCGAGGGGGCATGTACAGGAGAGCGAAAATGGCCTCTTGACCTTTCCGTTTACCATTAGAAACCAATTCACCACAGCTCTGTCCACTATTGAGGCCGCTAAAAATATGAGGGTGAAAATCTTGGATTACCAGAAGAGTTTTTATGCCGACCTGCGGAACGAAGCAGCCAGAAGCAAGACCAAGGCCATTGTTTTTGGGGATAGCAAGGATGCTTCCAAGACATGGCATTTGGCGGAGATTTTGCATCGGCACAAGATAAAGTTCCACGAATTAGCCTCTGATGCAACAATCGATGGGAAAAACTTTAAAAAAGGGTACAGTTATGTAGTGCCCTTGGACCAGAAGAACCCCAGGTTGATCAACGCCATGTTCGAGAAGAGAACCACTTTTACGGACAGTCTGTTTTATGATATTTCCGCTTGGACCTTTCCATTGGCCTTCAATGTGGATTATGCCAGTCTCCCATCCCTGATCAATGCAGGCCCTGAAATAGTGGATTTTAAGAGACCGTCGGGTGGCGTGGATCGGAAAAGCAATTATGCCTATGTATTTGAGTGGAATGAATATTACACTCCCAAGGCTTTGAACAAGATTTTGGAAAAAGGATTGCGTGCGAAAACGGCCAAATCACCCTTTACGCTGGAAGGTAACCGATATGACTATGGCACGATCATGATTCCCGTCCAGAACCAAAAACTTGATCCAGAGGAACTGTTCGCCTTTTTGAACGAGGTGGCCCACGAAAGTTCCTTGAACATTACCGGTGTTTCCACAGGGTCAACCCAGGGTATAGACTTGGGAAGCAATGATTTTGAACCGGTTAAAAAGCAAAAAGTGGCCATTTTGGTAGGGGAAGGAACAAGTTCCTACGAGGCCGGGGAAATCTGGCACCTTTTCGATACCCGTTATGACATGAAGATCACCAAAATCGATACCCGATATTTTGATCAGGTTGACCTGGATTCCTACACCGATCTGATCTTGCCCGGCACAGGCTGGGGAGGTGGTGGCATGTTGGACAAAAAAGGTGCGGAAAAAATCAAGGAATGGGTGAAAAAAGGTGGTACGGTCATCGGCTACAGAACTGCGGCCAATTGGTTTAAAAACAATGAGTTCATCGACTTGACCATGCGAAAGGACACTTTGGTTGCCAAAAATATCCGTTTTGACCAGAAAGATAATTTTAATGGGGCCCAAGTGACCGGTGGGGCTATTTTTGAGGCCAAATTGGACCGCTCACACCCCATCAACTATGGGTACAAAAACGATAGGTTGGCTTTGTTCAGGGACACCAATATTTATCTGGAACCCGAAAAAGACAGTTATAACAATCCCATCCAATATACCAATGACCCCCTGTTGAGTGGGTATATTTCGGAGGAGAACGCAAAACTCATCAAAAACAGTGTTCCCTTTAAAGTTGGACGAATGGGCAAGGGACGGGTAATCCTCTTCACGGACAATACCAATTTTAGGGCCTTCTGGTATGGGACCAACAAACTGTTGATGAACGCTATTTTCTTTGGACAGCTGATGTAATCCCCAGTTTCACTAGAAAAACATTGAAAACGGCGTGCCCCAAAATAAAAAGGCACGCCGTTTTTATGTCATACATATTCCATAAGATCAACCCGCACAATCCATAAAAAAATGGATATGCGACGAGCACAAATCCAAACCGGAAAGTGGCCTCAAACTCAGGTTCGGGAACTTTTGGCTTTAACAGGAGACGCCAAAGAACAACCAAGGGAAGGTTCCATAAAGCGAACAATACCCTATTGATTTTATGGGCAGGATTGCTTCTTTGGGCCGGTATTGTCTCCACACCCGTTTCCGCAATCATTGAATTCACACGTTCTGGCTGGAGGTAGATTTCACCTTCCTCCCCCAATTTTTGGGTTACGGCCCCATACCCTTCTTCAGGAATATGGGCGGTCAACCTTTTGAGGCTTTCCCGAACCTCATCCATTATATTGGCCGCAAAATTCGGGGAATTGAGGTATTGCTGGACCGCGATGGGTTTGCCAAAATGAATCGCCGCAGAATCTCCAACCTGTCTGGGATGGGCATAATTCTGACCCACTGGCACCAGTTGCAGGTCCAAATCTGGGTTGTGCTCCAAAGCAGCATGAATGATCCGTGTAAAGCCTTTGCTGAGAGGCCTTACCCTTCGCCTTAAACTATGGTTGGCCTCAGGAAACACCAGAATGGCCTCACCTGCCTTCAACAACTGTCCACATTGCTCAAAAACGCCCCTGTTCTTATGCAAATTTGCCCTGCCATCCCTGATTCGGTAAATTGGTAACATCTGCAAAAAGCTAAAAACCGACTTGAGAAAACCATTCCTGAAAACATCGGAGCGGGTCAAGAACCAAGGTTTCCTATGGCATCGGGTGGCGAGTAACATCACATCCATAAGGGCATTCTGGTGATTGGAAAGGAATAGCACCGGTTTCTCCAAAGGAATGTTTTCCCGGCCCACCACCAGTATTTTTCGATAGTAACAAAACAGCCCTACAAAAACCCAAAATTTAATAAAGATATAGCCCAGATGCTTCAAACCAGTTCCTCTTTTTCAACAGGTTTAAAACCCCACACAGCGCTCAACACCAAGCCGGACACCAAATGCCAAATGCCCCAAAAGGCGGTCAACAGGGCCATTCCGCCCAGACCTTCAAAAAAAGTAAAGATCAACAATAGCCCCAATCCAGAGTTTTGGATACCGGTTTCTATGGTAATACAGCGTATGTTTTCACGCGAAAGCCCAAAGAACCTGGCAATGGAAAATCCGGTCAGCAATGCCACCAGGTTATGCAACACCACCAGCCAAAATACATAGAGCACATATTCCATGAACACATCGATGTTCTTGTACAATGCCAAAAACACCAAAGCCACAAAAAAGAGCAATGAGCCCAGTTTGAAACCCTTGGTCATTTTTTTGGCGGCATTGGGCCAGTAGTGGTTGACCACCATCCCCAAGATCAAGGGAATACCCAGCAGAAGGGCCACCAGTTTTACCATTTCGAATGGAGAAATGGAAACTTCCTTCAAAATGGATGCTGTTGGACTGTATAGGCCACCCCAAAAGCTGAAATTAAAGGGAGTCATGAAAATGGCCAACAAAGTGGCTATGGCCGTCAAGGTCACGGACAGCGCAGAATTTCCCTTGGACAAGTGGGTGAAAAAATTGGAAACATTGCCCCCGGGACAGGCAGCGACCATGAACATGCCCAAGGCCACACTGGGCAATGGCTCTATGATCCACACCAAGGCAAAGGTAATGGCCGGAAGAAGCAGGAATTGGCAAAAAATGCCGGTCAATACTGGTTTTGGTGTTTTTAACAGTCGCTTGAAATCATCCAAGGAGATTTCCAAGGCTATCCCAAACATGACCAAAGCGAGGGCCATGTTCAGTGTCCAGAGTGATTTTTCATCAAAATTGATGTGAACGCTATCGATGATTTGCTCCAAGAACAAAAGTGTTTAGCTTACAATATACACGATTCTTTCAACTTAAACTTATGTTTAGTTTCTAGACCAAAGCCGACTAAATTCATAACTTTAAACTGACAAAGAAAATACTATGGCACGTACCCCGAGCAACATGCTCCCCTTAGGCACCAAAGCCCCAGATTTTAACCTTTTGGATACGGTTTCCGATACGTTCCATTCTTGGGAAAGGGTTGAGGGAGAAAAAGGCACCGTGGTCATGTTCATCTGTAACCACTGCCCTTTTGTGATCCATGTAAACCCAAAAATTTCCGAATTGGGGAAGGAGTATCAGGCCAAGGGAATCGGTTTTGTGGCCATATCGAGCAACGATGTTGAAAATTATCCGCAGGATGCTCCGCATCTGATGAAAAAAAAGGCCCAGGAAGAGGGGTATACCTTTCCTTACCTATATGATGAAACCCAAGCAGTGGCCAAGGCATACGACGCGGCCTGCACCCCTGATCTTTATCTATTTGATGCGAACCGGAAACTGGTCTATCGAGGTCAATTGGATGATTCAAGGCCCGGGAATGGCATTCCATTGACGGGATCGGACCTCAGAAATGCCATGGATTCCCTTTTGGCGGACAAGGAAATAGATGCCGATCAAAAACCGAGCATTGGATGTAACATCAAATGGAAAGAAAATTGATATGAAAATCAGTCCAGACGAAGCACTTCAAAAACTGTCCAAGGTAGACGCTCCTTTTTTAAACCTGTTTGAACACGGCACACTGTCAGTTGAAATCTACAAGCCGGATAAGGTGGACCATCAACAGCCCCACTCCCGTGATGAGGTATATGTAGTGGCATCGGGCACAGGGGATTTTTTGAACGGAAATAAGCGCACAACCTTTGCTCCCGGCGATTTTTTGTTCGTTCCAGCGGGTGTGGTACATCGATTTGAGAACTTTACGGATGATTTTGCGACCTGGGTAATTTTTTACGGCCCGGAAGGGGGCGAGGCACGCTGATGAAAGAACACATTTTTTTGGAACCGGTTACCCCTGATACTATGGAAACTTATATTTCCGTAGGAAAAAAATCCTATAAAGAACATTATCTCCATCTGTGGGAAAATGAAGATCCCTCCCCATACATTGCCAATAGCTTTGCACAAGAAGTTGTAGAAGATGAACTGGCGGACCCCAATGTCGTCAATTATTTGGTCAGGAAGGGAGATGCTGTGGTAGGTATTGTAAAACTCATCAAAGACCGATCTTTAGATGAACTATCGGAGAAAGAGTCGCTCTTGGCGCAGAAAATCTATCTGCTCAAGGCATATTCGGGGATGGGCCTTGGAAAAAAGGTCCTGCAATGTATTGAAGACTATGCCAGGGGCTTGAACAAAAAAGTGGTTTGGTTGGATACCATGCAAAAAGGCAGTCCCATTCATTTCTACCTAAAAAATGGGTTCAAGATCAAGAAAGAGGGTATGTTGGGATTGCCGGGGGCAAAACCTTCCGAAAGACCCATGTGGATCTTGACCAAACAACTTTAGTTTACCAGCCTTCCCGCTCAATCAAATTGGCAATGTGCGCAAAGTGGTGGTTGCTATGCCATGCATAACGCCCAATGTTCACCTCCAGTGTACTCTCAGAATTATCGTCCGGATGGATGAATTTTCGTTTCAGGTCTTCAGGGGAAAGACCTTTTAAGAGATAGACCAGTTTGGCATGTACGGCTTTCAGATGGTCCGCTGACATCTGAATGGGTGCTGTTCTGGCGTCGAACAACTTGGACCATTCCTTCATCAGTAGGGCTTGATCACCGGTTTGTCCTCCGTCAACGCCCACTTGAACCTAATGTAGCTGTGATGGTGGCTGTCCGAAATATGGTGCACCACTGCCTTACCGTCCATCCTCCAGGCCTGTATGGCGTTTCCAATTGTTCTTCTGAAAGGGGAGCCACTATGGTTTCCAACCTTTAGCGTCGTTCCAATATGGCAATCCACTCATCCCTATGCTCTTGGTACGATAAGAATTTTGTACAGGCCAACGATATTGTTTCAAAGTATCTTTTTCCATGGACTAAAAATACTAAACTTTATGGCTGCACATATGTTTGCCCACGAGCAAAATCATAGAAAAATTTAAAACTTTAATACACATTTAACGCTCCCAAAGTATTGCTTATATTTATCTACTAAATTTGTAGGATACCGATTTATAATCTAAAAACAAACATATGGCTACCACGCAAGATTGGGGCGACACTGCCCCAGATCGCCATGGCCGAGACCTCAGGGAACATTGAACTTTTAGTGACTATCTAGGTGATGGATGGGGAATCTTATTTTCACACCCCGCAGATTTCACACCGGTCTGCACCACCGAACTTGAACAGCGGCCAAATTCAAAGGCGAGTTTGACAAACGAAATGTAAAAATGATGGCCTTGAGCGGATGGTGCCGCATCGCACAATGAATGGATAAAGCGATATCAACGAGACATTGCGGATACCTTGGTAAACTTTCCGATAATTCGCCGATGAGGACCGGAAAGCATCCGACCTTTACGATAACATCCACCCAAATGCCAATGATACCTTGACCGTGCCTGGTGTTTATCATTGGGCCGGACAAAAAGGTGAAATCGATCCTACCTATCCGGTCTACAGGGCGTAATTTTATGAACTTTTGCGTGTCATCGATTCGCTCTCCAGCTCACGGCCAACCACAAGGTGGCCACCGGCCAACTGGAAACATGGGGAAAGTTGTGTAAGTCCGATCGATCCCAACGGACCAGGCAAAAGAAATTCATATCGGGGCGTGGAGGAAATAAAGCCCTATTTGCGCTTGACACCAGATCCCACAGCTTGATTTTTTTAAGAAAAAAGAGTGAAAAACCTAATTCATAATAAATTATAGTGTACCTTGCGGCTCATTTAATTTTTTTAGTATCTATTATGAATAAAGGAACAGTAAAATTCTTCAACGATTCTAAAGGCTATGGCTTTATCACTGAAGAAGGTTCAAAAGCAAAGATCACTTTGTACACGTTTCAGGTTTAATCGATGAAATTAGAGAAGGTGACGTTGTAGAGTTTGAACTACAGCAAGGTAAAAAGGATTGAACGCCATAAACGTACAAGTTATAGATTAAGGTAACAGCACACTTTTATAGGAAAACCCGGGCGCTTGTCCGTTTTTTGTTGGTAATTTTTTTCATGGACGCAACCCAGTCCATTTTTTTAATCTTTTATTGAAAAACACTGTTCCCCTTCAACCATGCTACGCCAAAGGGTGTTTTATGAACACCTTCTTTGCAATTCTATCCATTTTACTTTTGGTGAATTTTGTACTGCTCATCTTAAGTGTGAACGGTTCCAAAAAATAGCCTTTGGGGATAAATTGTCTTCGCGCATATTGCAATTAATGAAAGTATAGGGCAATATGGGTAGGTTTTAATGTTGGGTTGTTGTAAAAAGAAGAGAACGTCAATTCATTAAATTCAATGCCTTATGAATACCTTTTTTACTGTTTTGTTCTTTTGTTTGTCCTTAACCTTTGCGTTGTTAGGTTTCCGTTTCTTTTGAGCGAACAGCTTCAACAAAAAAGCTCCCATAGTTGGAAGCTTTTCCGTATTTATATTAGTGTGTGACTGGAATTTATTTCACGCCCATCAATTCCACATCAAAGATCAAGGTTGCATCAGGAGGCATCACACCCCTGCTCCCCTGCTGCCATAGGCCAAGTGTGAAGGAATCACAAAGTGGGCCTTGTCACCCACCTTGGAGCAATCCTATCCCTTCGTCCCACCCAGATCACCTGTCCGATGCCCAACGTAAAGTCTATGGGTTGGTTCCTTTTATAGGATGAGTCAAAAACCTGCCCGTTGGACAGACAACCCTCGTAGTGCACGGAAACAGTTTTTCCTTTTTCCGCCTTTGGTCCATTTCCTCTGGATAATGCAGTATGTGTAGACCACTGTTGGTTTTTTCAAAAACCGGCGGCCAATTCTTCCATTTTCGGCCTCTGTTCTGGCCTTGGCCTCGGCGATACGTTTTTCTACGCGCCCTCAAACTTCCTGAAAGCCTCAATGGCATTCCAATTCTTGGCTTCTTCCCCTATCCTCACTCCCAGGCTTTCAATGACATCGCCTTGTGCAATGGCATCCACCACTTCCTGGCCTTGCTCCACATGCCCAAAAACGGTATGCTTGTTGTCCAACCACGGGGTAGGGCCATGGGTAATGAAAACTGGCTTCCATTGGTGCCCACTGGACATTTGGTTATGGACAGCATCCTGGCATCGTGCATCGATCTGGGTGGAACTCATCGTCGAACTTGTAGCCTTGGATCTCCGGTCCCAGTGCCCAGGGACATCCACCGGATCATAAAATCGGTAAATGACCCTATGAAATTTCAAGCCATCATAGTAAGGTTTGCCCTAATCACACCCTCCATTGCCCCTCTGCCAATGCCATAAAGTTGCCTACACATGCCCGGGGTCTTGTCATGGGTAAGCTTTATAAGTATCTCTCCTTTGGAGGTATTGAATTTTGCGTAGATTCCGTCTTGCATGTTTTTAAGATTTATGGATTAATCGATTGCTCGATACCTGGATTTTTCCAAGGTTGCAAAGGTACGGGTTTATACCAAGGGTGAAAAGCCAAGGAAAAGCTAAATTAGCAATGCACCAAAAAATCAGCTATTTTAGTTATACGGGGCCACCGCATGATAAAGAAAACCCAACCGGAATTTAATCTGAACCAAAATGAGGAATATAAAACCTATAATGATGCTGGCTTTGACAATGCTATTTTCTTCCTTTGCAATGCCTCTTTTTGGCCAGCAAAATGACTTTATCAAGGAATATTTAGAGCGTCTGGAAAATTCAAGAAAATATTTAATTCTCGTGGCTGAAACTATGCCAGAGGACAAATACGATTTTAGGGCGACACCGGAATCAATGAGTTTTTCGGAGAATTTAATGCATATTGGTTGGGCAATGGATTGGCATAGTCAATCCTTAATGGGTGGCCGCAAAGCCCGGGATTGGGATACAGATACGGAGCTTAAAACCGATGCTAAATCGAAAGAAGAAATGATTGCCAAAATCGACGAGACTTTTGGCAAAACCATAGAATTTATCTCAAATTTTGACATAAATAAACTTGATGAAAGATTGGATTATTTTGGGTTGGATAGGACCAAAAGACAAGTTTTGTTACTACTTGCCGACCATATAACCCATCATAGAGGACAAATGCTTGTCTATTTGAGGCTGAATGGACTGAAGCCACCACGGTATGTTTTGTATCAATAAGTCCTACAACTGATAATCAAAAACAACGAAGCGTCAACTCAGTAATACCATATCCATGCTAAGTTCAATCAATAGGATAATACATAAATTAAAACTAGAGCCACATCCTGAGGGAGGGTATTTTAAAGAGACGTATAGAAGTCTTGGAGAACTGGATGAAAGAAGTTTAGGGCAAGATTATATTGGCAAAAGGAATTTTTCCACCTGTATTTACTTTTTACTGACTTCGGATAGTTTTTCTGCCCTGCATAGAATAAAACAAGATGAAATTTGGCATTTTTACGATGGGTCCCCAATACGGTTGCATGTCATATCGGGATCGGGAGATCATACAACACACATCATTGGACGCGATTTGGAAAAAAATGAAACCCCTCAATTCGTTGTTCCAGGCGGTTCTTGGTTTGGCGCGGAGGTGATCGCCAAAAACTCGTATTCCCTCGTGGGCTGTACGGTTTCTCCTGGATTTGACTTTAGGGACTTTGAACTTAAATCAAAAAAAGAGCTTTTAGCCCTATTTCCCGATAACGAAGAAATAATTTCTAAATTGACCCGTCAATAAAATACCATTACCAACAACCTATAGACTTTGTACGATAGCTCAAACGACCTAGTTACGCTGCTCATTAAAGTGTCCGTTAACAAACCTTAAAAGGAAAATGATTTGAAATGTCTTATTACCATATTGATACTTTTCTGTTTGCTGGCAGCACTATCCTGTGAGCGGCCCAAGACGATTACAACCGACGAGAACATTGAAGTTATCCAAAATGTCCGACAAACATTGAACGATTACTATGATGACATAAGAGAATCAGGGCTTACTGCAGAATTCAAGTACCTTGATGATTCAAAGGAGTTTTTTTGGACCCCACCTGGATACTCATCAGCCATTTCCTATGATTCCGTGGTTACGATACTCAAACAGAATGCGCCATTGTACCAATCCATTGATAACCAGTGGGATACACTGCGGGTTACTCCTTTGACAAAAAGCCTTGCAGCATACACAGGTAGATTGCGTTCAACCATGACGGACACGTCTGGGCACGTCTTTTCTGTAAAACTTGTTGAAACCGGACTCCTGATCAAGCGGCATGATGGCTGGAAATTATTATGCGGACAGACGGCAACAATATCAGACTAAAAAATTAGGATAGGCCAGTGTGGGTTAAGAATCATAACTTCGCAACATTACTGATGATAGGTAAATATTTTTTGAAAAAAAACAATTAATTATTGTTTATCAATAAATAACTGTTATATTTGTGATTTAAAATTCAGTATGAAACGAATTTCAATCCTATTTCTTCAGGCAGTCGTTGTGCTTATTGGTATTGTGGCACTTTTTATTATGATCCGGTTTCCATTGACGGAAGGAAGAGCCGTTAACCTTGACCTTTTCAGTATTTATGCCGATCCCTTCATCCTGTATGGATATGCCTCATCGATTGCCTTTTTTGTTGCCCTGTACAAAGCATTCAGGCTATTGGGATATATCGCACAGGATAAATTGTTCTCCCTCAACGCGGTAAGAGCTTTAAGAAGTATAAAGAATAGTGCGATCATATTGAGCATTTTAATTGCAATGGCAGGACTGTATATAAAGCTGTTCCATGATAAAGCAGACGACCCCGCCGGATTTCTGGCCATGTGTATCGTAACGACTTTTATCTCCATCGCGGTTGCGGCGGCTGTGGCGGTGCTAGAAAAAATCTTGCAAAATGCGGTGGATATGAAATCTGAAAATGACCTAACAATTTAAGCTATGCCCATTGTCGTAAACTTGGATGTAATGATGGCAAAACGAAAAATTTCCCTGAATGAACTTTCTGAAAGGGTTGAGCTGACTTTGTCCAATCTTTCCATCCTAAAGACCGGAAAAGCGAAAGCCATTCGCTTTAGCACCTTAGACGCAATTTGTAAGGCATTGGACTGCCAACCCGGTGATATCTTGGAGCATGTGAATAACGAGCAAGACCCGTGAACTTTCAACATTGGGCCGCCACAATGTTATCTATGCCCTAAAATAATAGCTTTTCTACTTTTAATGTCCACTTCATAAAATGCACCGCATTTGCATTGACAAGGTGCATGTCTATTTACATCGGCCAACACGTCATCTGGGCAGTCTTCCAAAGTATAATTTTCCAACGCACATTCTCCGCTTTTGCTTTGGAACTCATTTTCGATCCCACATTCGGGGCATTTTACCCACACACTATCAAACATTCCCATAAAATTCGATTTTTAAGCATCTATACCCATCAAATGCGTAGAAAACAGGAACGGTTCGGGTCCATTACTATTTTGAAAGACAGGTGTTTATATTCGCCCACATTTCATACATTTAATGCTGTGGCAATTTTAGAAATAATACAATTGATACGCCAAAGCTGATGGAAGTTAAAATTTAAATTCAGTAATCTATGAGGTCAGTACCTGAAATCACCCTGGGATATCCGGTCTTAATAAAATTCAACAGTGGAATAAGTGGATCCGGATTTAAATTGTTATACAAGGGCTTTCTCTATTTGGTCACCGCGAAGCACGTGCTTGTAAATGGCTCAAATCAATTGCACGGAGATACCGGCTCCATCACCGCTTATTCGTTGGATGAAGATGATGACGAACCCAATATTGACGGTATTGATTTTACGCAACTTAGTAAAGATGGGAATATATTGCTGCATCAAAAAAAGGACATTGCCGTTGTTAGAATTGCAAAACTTAAAAGTTCAGTTGAAAACTCAACTCTTTCCACTGTGTCAAGTTTGAATGGTGTTTCCGTCATTACAAAAAGTAAGGCCCCCATTGTTTGGGCCAGTGAACAACACTTGATGAGCTATGATCAGGTTTTGGTCGGTAACGAAGTTATCATATTTGGCTATCCAAGCAGTATTGGTATCCCCAACTCGCCCCAATTTGACTACGAAAAGCCTTTATTGCGAAAAGGGATAGTTGCCGCCAAGTATAAAAAAGCCAGTACCATTATTTTGGACTGCCCCGTATATTATGGGAACAGTGGAGGCCCCGTCATGCAACTTGGCCTGGAAAAGGATGGCCGCATTTATTATAAGTTGATCGGTGTGGTCTCCGAATTTGTCCCTTATGTTGAGCATTGGACCAATTCCAAAAGCAAGATCACCAATACAACCATGTTGAATTCCGGCTATTCGGTGGCCGTTTCCATTGATAGCGCTTTGGGGATGATAAATTACAAATAGACATGTATCAGGATCCCGAAACTTTGGATAAGACTCTTGACCTGGTCAAACAGATTTTTCATGAGCTATCGACAAAGGAAGCATTATTTTCACCAGATTGGCACCAAAGCCCGATATATGTAATCGGAGTTGCCATTTGGGACATCTTTTCAAATAACCATAAGGTGATCAGTGCAGATAACAAAATCCATGACCTTGGTTCTTGGAGGGTAAGTGGAGACCATATAGCGGACATCATCGAAACCGAGTTCAAAAATGAACCCTTTTATGATTACATGGATTTTTATAAGGGAAGCATATACCAACTTTCAAAGGAAGTGGAACTGCAGCCAATCTATCAGGAAATTTTTAAGATCTTAAAACAAAATGGGTGTGATTGGCAGTATGCATCCCCAGAATTGTTCATCACACAGCTCAACAATGGAAAACCATCGGAAAGTGAAGGAAAGACAAGCCCATTAATGGATTCCCTAAAGAATTCTTACGATAGATTGTTGGAAAAGCAAGGGAAAGATCCGTTGCAGATTACCATCGAAGCGTATAGAAGGGTATTTGACAAACTACCAAATCCCATAGCCGATAAATAGACAATGGCCATATGTAATTGAGTGCCCCCGGCCACAAAAACCCAATGGCCCCGATCGTACCAACAAACCAAAAGAAAATGAATAAAAAGAAACCTGAAAATGTTGAGGAATACATCCAACAATTTCCTAAAATTGCCCAAGATAAATTAAAGACCATGCGCTCGATCCTAAAAAGTGTTGCCCCAAACGCATCGGAGGGGCTAAAATGGGGTATGCCGGCATTTGAATCGGTGGCTATACTTTTTGCCTATGCTGCCCACAAATCCCATCTGACCTTTATTCCCACAGGGCCGGCCATGAAACCTTTTGAAGACGAACTGGCCGATTATACGACCAAAAAGGATTCGGTACAGTTCCCATATGACGAGCCCCTACCGGAACTCCTCATCCGTAAGATCGCCCAATACAGGAAGGAAGATGCCGAAGAAAGAGGGGCAAAATGGAAATATTGAAAAGCCTTTTGCCAACAACACCCCAAAAACCAAACAGAGTATTATACTATAAATAGACCATTACATTTATGGGTATCCTAAAGACACAACGAGATTTATTTGACATTCCTGAGCACATAGCCTATTTCAATTGCGCATATTATTCACCATTATTGAAGGAGTCGGCCTCGCGATTGCACACCGGTGTAAGTTCTAAAAGTCGTCCATGGGAACGGACCCCCGCTGATTTTTTCAATGATGCGGAGAGTGTCAGGCAACTGTCATCAGATATTTTTGGGGGTGATCCCAACGGATTTGCCGTAGTTCCTTCTGCCAGTTATGGCATAAGCTCCGCGTCCAGGATTTTGGAGTCAACGTTGACAAAAAATGATGGTGTCCTGGTTGTTGCGGAAGAATTTCCAAGCATTGTTTTGTCCATGAAGCGCTTGGCCAATGAAACCGGTGCCAAATTGATCACTGTGGAAACTCCCGAGGATAAAAATTGGACAGAAGCCATATTGAACAGGATGGACGGCACTATCAGGGTTGTTGCCATATCGTCCTGTCATTGGACCAATGGAGCCTTCATCGACCTAAAAAGAATACGGGAAAAGTGCGACGAATGTGACACCATATTGCTTATTGACGCTACCCAAACCTTAGGGGCAATGCCCTTGTCTATCGAAGAAATAAGACCTGATTTTCTTGTTGCATCCGGATATAAATGGTTGCTGTCCCCGTATGGTTTTAGCCTATTCTATGTTGATGGTAGATGGCGTAATGAGAGGCCTTTGGAGGAAACTTGGGTCGCGAGGGAAAATGCCCAGGATTTTGCCAATTTGGTCGATTATTCGGACGCATATATGAAAGGTTCCAGACGATTTGAGGTGGGCGAAAAATGTACCCCGACCATCTTGCCCGGTGCCATTGCCGCCCTCGAACAAATTAAAGAATGGGGCGTGGACAATATCGCCGAGACGCTTTTGAACATAAACCAACAGATTGAAAAAAATCTTTTGCAACTGGGATTCACATTACCCCCCAATTCCCAACGTTGTCCCCACATGCTTGGAGCGGTAACCCCTCCCAATTCTTCCCAAAATCTTGTTGCAGAGCTTAAAAGCAGAAATATTTATATTAGTCAGAGAGGACGGTCGCTTCGATTTGCTCCCCATCTATATATAAACGACAATGATATTGACAGGTTGAACAGTACAATTTCAGAATTGATCGGAGGATAAGGCCAGCATACTAAAACAATCGCCGGAGAAACCTTCAATCGCTTCAATTTACTTGTTATCTGATAGAAAGATGTGCTGTATTGGCAACGCCAGATACGTTAAGGGCAATTTGACAAAATCAAGGAAAAGCATGAAACTCACCACTCTTGAAGTAAAGATCGATATTGGAGGTAAATTGGAAACCATACACCCTGTATTGATCCAGACAAAAGATAAAAATTACCTTGTTGACTGTGGGTACGAGGAGACTTTTGAATCGCTGCAGCACCAACTCCAATTGCATGGTGTAAGCATCAATGACGTAACAGGTGTCATAATCACGCATGATGACATCGATCATTTGGGGGGATTGAAACCCATAAAAGCCCATAATAATGTAACGGTGTATTGCAGTGATATCGAAAAAGATTCAGTATCGGGAACGATCAAATCGGAAAGACTTGTCCAAGCAGAAGCCTCATTGGACAAAATACCCGCGGAGTACAGAACTTGGGCTTTGGATTTTATAGCCCAACTCAAGGGTATCCAACGGTATAAAGTGGACCATGTACTAAAAGGGAATGATCTGTTCGAAAGGGAAATTTTGATCGTCAATACACCCGGCCACACAAAGGGACATATTTCCTTGCTTTTTCAAAAAGAAGGTACCTTGATCGCAGGAGACGCAATGGTAATTGATGATAATGGTGATTTGGATATTGCCAACCCTCAATTTACTTTGGACTTGGACAGTGCATTGATATCCATAGAAAAAATCAAGTCCCTAAAACCAAAAAAAATCATTTGTTACCATGGCGGTATCATAGAAGCGGAGATCGATAAAAAATTGGATGGGCTTCTTCAAAAATACAAGGCTGTTTAAAACAAGGGATCATTAAGTTTTGTCCACTTTACTGATCTTTGCCAACTACCACTACCGATCATACATGTGGCTGCTGTGCCCAACATCATCAAAAAAATGGTACCTTTTGACAAAATCATTAAACCTTGACACCTTGAAGCACAAAATTTTCTTTTTGACCCTTGCAGCCGTCCTATTCTTTAGTAGCTGCCAACAGACCGCACTAGTGGATAAAAAGGGCATGGTCAAAGTAACGATTCTATACCCTAACAGTGATGGAAAAACGTTTGACATGGACTACTATTCCAACAAGCACATGCCCATGGTTGCGAGCTTACTGGGCAGTTCACTAAAGTCCTATGCAATAGACAAAGGAATGGCGGGCAGAACACCGGATGATCCCATTCCCTATTTGGCCATAGGATATTTGTATTTTGACAAGCTTTCCGACTATCAGGAATCTTTTGCGCCCCATGCGGAAAAAATCGTGAAGGATGTCCCAAACTATACCAATATCCAACCGATTGTCCAGATTAGCGAGATACTTCAATAAGTTGGCAGAGACCAATGTGTCAATAAAATATAGGAAAACAATACATGGCCCAACTTGATTCTCCTTTGGGATAATCCTTTTTGAATAAGGGCCAAACCGTGATATGCAGTTTAAAAATAAGATAATGGGGCATTCATGTGGATTGTTGGCTTTTGCGTTGTCAACGCTGTTGCTATGGGGCTGTGACCAACATCAACCTTTGAAACATGACAAGGACATTGCTTCGGTTGAGAATGTTCTTCAGGAACTCATCAGCAGCGATAATAAGGGTGATTTAAAAGGTGTGATGTCACATTATGCGGAAAATGCCGTATTGATGTCTCCCAATGGCGTATCAATAGCAGGGCATGAAAACATTGAAACCCATTATGGTAAAATCTTTGAAAATTCAACATTTTTGAACCTGAAGGCCGTTTCCCACGACATTAGGGTCCAAGGAAACATGGCCACCATAGCCGGGATCAATTATGGCTCTATCGTATCAAAAAAAGATTCCACAGATACTGAAATACACGGAAAATTCATGATGCTGTTTGAAAAACAGGGCGGCTCATGGAAAATTACCAGATTGATTTGGAACGATGCCGGTTCAAGGGAAAATCTGTTCACACCCAACCAATAATATCAAGAGTCCCAAGGCATAGATCAGGAAAAAAAGATGAAATTTAAAAAAATATCGCCTTATCAGTGGTTTGACATTTCTTGGTAAATTATCCCATTGGAGCCATGATGCACAGGAACAAAATAATCATACAGGATTTGAAATTGCCTTCAACGGATAAAAACCGCAGTTGACGAATACATGGACTTATTATAATACTTATACTTAAAAATATAAATAATGGCTTTGATATATGAGAGTAAAAATTTTAAGGTTGAGTCTGAAGAAAAACCCCTGGTTTCCAGAGAAGAAGGAGGTCATATAACCATCACACCGAAAGTGAGGGTCGACAATGTAACGCTGTTGACCCCAAGTCTCGCCATTGAACAAATGTACCTTACCATGCTGATAGGGGAAGCAATGACCCATGGACTTAGAAACCTTGGCATCGATATTGGAAGAATAAATTATCAGGATAATGGAAATTGGGGGGTGTTCAAGCCCGAAGGCCCTTTTTTGCATGTTCACCTATATGGGAGGGCAAAGAGTGCCAAAATCCAAAAATATGGGGAAGCCTGTCATTTTCCTTTACGGGAAACCGGTTTTTACGATAATTTTAAACCCCTCGCCAAAGAAGATGTGCTGGAAATTCAGAAACAAATAGGCATTCTCCTTCAAGATGCTAAATATGCGCCCGCTGCCTGGAATTTCTAAAATATTTTAACCCATGCAACTATTCCCGTTCATTTTGGTCATCATTTCCATATTCACACATGCCTATTGGAACTATCTGATCAAAAGTTCCCAAAACAAGCATATCTTCACCGGCTTGAGCAAGCTTGCCGAAGTTGTAATCTTTGCCATGCCTGCAATCTACTTTCTCTGGACCACCGAATTTAAAATAGAGTTCATGGTATTGATAGTCGTTGCGGCCATCATTACTTTTTTGAACTACTTTTTTCTTTCAAATGCCTATAAGTACGGGGAACTTTCATTGGTGTATCCAGTTTCTAGGTCAAGTATCATTTTTTTGCCCATACTTGCTTTTTTCTTCATTGATGAAACAATTGACGGAGTCGGGTTGTCTGCCATTATATTGATTTTGCTCGGGACCTTTATCATGCATATGGAATCCTTTGATAAGGCCGGATTTCACTCCATTCTTAAAAATATTGGCAATAAGGGGAGCATTTATGCCTTATTGGCGGCACTCACCGTGGCTGGTTATACCATTTGGGACAAAGTATCCATCTCCAAGATGGAACCTTTTTTGTATTTCTACTTGTACACGTTCATCGTTGCGACCCTTTACAACTTGCTTACCGTAACCAGATTTAGGAAAGGGGAAATAGTGGGAGAGTGGAAAATAAATCGCAAAAAAATAGTGCTGGTAGGATTTCTGAACAGTTTCACTTACATCCTAATTCTGACGGCGTTGACCATGAGCAAGGCGACCTATGTTGGTGGTTTGCGACAGTTGAGCATTGTGGTGGGTGCATTTTTAGGTTACAAATTGCTTGGGGAAAAGCTAGGATTGCCAAAATTGGCCGGAATATTTGTTTCCATTCTTGGTGGATGCCTAATCTATTTGGCAAAATAACACCTTGGAACCGGTGTTTAAATGAATGTATGAACCTGATCGTTTAAATAATGGCGGTAAACATCCAAAAACTCGAATCCATTTCGGATTTTACCCCAAAACGGGTGAAAAAATACCTTTTTGTTTGGTGCGGTGGTGGAGAAATGACCATTGAAGTAGACCGCAAACGCTTGACCCTGACCAAAAATCAAGTGCTTACCATAACTTCCGGACAATACCATTGTTTCAAAACTATTGGCAATGCCAAGGGCCATGTCCTCAGCTTTACGTTGGATTACATTTGCAAAACCGAAAAGGATATTGAGCTCATTTTTCAGAACAGTCTTTTTTGTCATTTCGACTATAATGAGATCATTACCATCAACGATCCGGTAGAAATGGAACAGCAACTCCAAAAAATTGAGGACGAACTCAGCGAAAGACCCTTTCAATATTTGGAATCCGTGCACTCCCGAATCGAATTATTGTTGTTTGAGGTCAACAGGTCGAAAATTGCCAATGGAGGAGAAGTCTGGAAACCGGAAGCCCTTTTTTTACGGTTCTTGGAATTTGTTCGCAACAACTTTGCCCATAACTATCCTTTAAAGGAGATTGCCCATAGATTGCACACCACCGAATTGAAATTGAATGAACTGGCCAAAAAACATGCCGGTAAAACAGCACAAAATGTCATTTACGGATTGGTTATCTCAGAAGCTCAGCGCAAATTACAGTATGAGGAAAAGAGCATCAAAGAGGTCGCCTTCGATTTGGGCTTCCAAGATCCCTATTACTTTTCCAAATTTTTCAAGAATCATACAGCCATGTCCCCTACAGAATTTCAGAATAGTTTCAAACTTTAAATCCTACATCAAATACCCAAGATTTTCCATTTCAAGGGTCTCCTCCTTTCCCCATTTTTGTACCAATACTAAAACCAATGTACCATGAGTATTACAGATTATATTACAAAAAGCAAAAAATTAAACTGGAAACCATTGATCGAGAATGGGGTCCATTACGAAGGAATCTTTGTGAAATCACTCTATTTTGACAAGGCCACCAACCGCTCCAAGACCATTTTGTTGAAATTTGAAAAAGAGGCTTCCTACCCTTATCACAACCACCCCGCAGGAGAAGAGTTGATGGTATTGGAAGGTAGTTGTTTTGTAAATGATGTGATGCTGGAAAAAGGTGACTATTTGTACACTCCCCCCAATGCAAAGCATGCGGTAAAAACCAGCGAAGGTTGTATTATCCTGTTCATGGTGCCGGAAGAAGTTGAGATATTGGGTTGACAACCACTACAGCCACGGCCATCCCATATGGTTCTAAAACACTGAGACAAATTTAGTATCTTTCGCTTGGCTCGACCACTGGTCGTTCCATTTGAAAAATGAGAATAGCGGAGCATGAAACAGAAACCCAAAACCGTGGACGAATACATCGGGAACTTTCCGGAAAGCCTTCAACAGGTTTTGAAAAAAATACGCCAAACGGTCCTAGAGAATGCTCCAATGGCGGCTGAGGGAATCGCTTACGGAATGCCCGGCTATAAAACCAACAAAAAGCCTTTGGTATATTTTGCGGCATACCCCAAGCATATCGGGTTCTACGCAACGCCCAGTGGACATGAAAAATTTATGGAAAGACTTTCAAAGTACAAACAGGGAAAGGGATCGGTTCAATTTCCTTTGGACGAACCCATACCTTACGGGTTGATCGCTGAAATTGTACGGTTCCGTGTATCGGAAAATGAAGGGAAATAGCTTATATTGTATCTTCAAGATATACAGGACATTATGAAAATGCGATCCATAAACTACCTTTTTGCCCTTTTGGTTGCCATGCAATGGTCCTGTACAGAGAAACCGAAGGATAAAACCATTGTACTTTCATCGGACTATCAAAAAATTCAGGATATAGTTTCTGTGGCCCACTGCAGCAGTCCATTTGGCCAATACATTACCGAAGTTCATTCCTTGGCAGATGGAAGCTGTTATTTTAAACAATTGTTCAGTGACAGTGATTCGCCTTTTATCGTAAAATTGGACTCCCTTAACAATGGATATTTGGTCACAGAAAATGACAGCGTTGTAACTACATTGTCCCCAGAAGATGTGGAGATGATCAGGGGCCATGAATTCCATAAAATGAGTATGGACCCATGGCAATTTTACACCAACATCCATTTTGATAAAAATGTAACGCATCTTGGAGCTGATCATGAGCGTTACCTTGCCATGGACCGATTGGACAACCCTGCCAAACTTTTATACAACAGGGAAGAAAAATTGATTTCCAAAATTGAACTCATCAACCCGAAAGACACTTCACAGACCATCGAAATCCATTATGATAAATGGGTAGACAGTACATATGGCAAAATGGCCAGGGAAATCTACATCGTCCAGGCAAAAAAAGATACGTTCTTCTTTGATTTCCGATCGCTTAAAATAAAGGATGGGACGGGCTATACCCAAGTGATCTGACCACTTTGCTCCCTTGGTGGCCGGATTGGCGCATGGAAAACATTGGTCAAAAACGCTTTTCTTGCCATTGATCTGCACCAACCATCCCAAATGGTGCCACCATCTATTCCAAAACAATATTTAAGAGCTCTAAATCCTATTTTTTGAACAGGGCCTTAAAGGTTGTGGCGTCATTGTCCTCCTTCGGATCTTTTTCGTAAAACATGTCCAAGAAATTGGAGGCACTGGTCCAACACGTGTGGAGCATTCCCTTATAGCGTGGTTTCATTTCAGCTGTGGCATTCTTCCGCAATTCCTCGAGCATCCGTTGCTGTTCCACCGCTACTTTGGGTTTTCTCCAAGAACAAGTGGCCACATCAAGGCCGTTCAGGGCAAAATAAGCCGCTGTGGGATCAGGGCGCTCGTAATGCCAATCGCAGATCATAACGTCCTTGGGGATTAAGTCGATGGCACGATAGGTGGTATTCATACTGGCTTCCCACATCCCCATACCGGTGGTTTTACCATCGATCAACCGATCTCCCCATATCCATAGGCGTTTGTTGGTTTCCGCAAGATGGTTTCGGATCCGCGTGACCTCGCCCGCGAACAATTCTGCCTTATCCTTTCCGTTGCACCGGGGGCATTGTGGCATCCCAATATAGAACACCTCATCCATACCGGCATGGAAGGCATTGGTCTGGAAAGCATCGGTAATCTCATCAATGAGTTCAAAGACCACTTTATGCACATCCGGATGAAGCGGACAGTAGCTCTTGCAGTACAGTTCATCGTCATTGGGCCATTTATAATCCTCGGGCATTTTAACATCCGGCGTTTCATCAAACTCCGGGTACACTTCCAATAATTTACCGATTGTCCCTGCCCATGATTGGTGCCCCAAAAGATTGATCTGCGGAATCACCTGAATATGGTTTGCCTTGCAGGCGGCCACAATGGCATCAACATCCTGTTGCGATAGGGGGTTTTCCTTGGCAAGTTCTGGATGTGACCTATAGGCAAAATTGTAATCCACCCTAAGCACCAAAGTGTTCACCTGTCTGGGACCCAATTCCTCATTGATGAATTTTACAAAGCGATCCACATTTTCTTTTTGGGGTGCCGCTATGGATAATCCCCGTAACGGTAGGCCATCGTCCTGTGATCTTACCGATAGGGCAATACAAAACAGGAGGCTGCATAGAACTGTTTTTTTCATGGTCAAAGTTTTAGTTTGATGTTAATTTTGGACAAAAGGGCCGCAAAACCGATCATGGCCACCGCCCATACCAGGGAACCTACCACGGCAAGCACAGCAGATCCATCCTGTTTATAAAATAAGATATTCAGCCCCAGACCCCAAATCATGTAGTAAAGGATGTCTGGAGCAAGATAGGTGGTCAACGAGTTTTGCCCGGCAGGTTTGAAAATGGCAGACCATTTTTCCCACTTTCGTTGATCGATGATGAAGAACAATAGACAAAACAACAAAATGCTGATGCCGTTGCAGACCATCGCCCAACTGGGGGTACCCCCTATTTTGGAAATAATGAACCACGTTCTCAGCACAAATCCCAATGAAAGAACGATTATTCCCATGGGAATCAGAATGGACTGTAATTTTTTAAAGTCGCTTTTATAGGTTTTCAGAAGGACACCTACCACCAACCCGCATAGTACAATGGAAGGGGTATTTCCGCTGATCAAAACCCCAAAGACAGGTCTTATGGGGTTTAAGAATCCCAACATGTTCCACTGCGAGAACATATTGAGGGCTATAAAAAACATCCATGTCAGAACTATTGGGACAAGTTTCCCTTTGGTGAACAAATAAGTAAGGGAAGCCGCAAAATAGCCCCATCCGATAAGGCCTAAAATACCCCACCAACTGGTGGCCATCCATTCAGGGTCTTCGGCGGTCCCCGCCCTGAAGATAATGGCCAAAATTCCCAAACCGATAACCCCCAAAGCTTTCAGGCCCAAAAAGAGTTTTCCGTAGGAACTGTTTTCAGGATACTTGTTCCAAACCAAAAAAACACTGAGGTATACGAGAATGGCCCAAACGTTCTGGGAAATTACTGCAAGTTCTGGATTTAGCCGATGTACATTGACCATAAAAACCCCAATGAGCAATAGGCTGACTGTCCGGACCAATATGTGCCCTATGATCTTACCTGTAGTTTCTCCCTTTTTTTCACGCGACATAAACGCAAAGGGTATGGCCATGCCCACCATAAAGAGAAACCCTGGAAAAACCCAATCTGCCAAACCCATCCCATCTTCATGGGCCTGGGTATGTACCATCCATTTGGGAACACCGGGCACATATAGATCATTCACAAAAAGCATGAGAAAAAGCGTGAGTCCACGCATGATATCTATGGAGAGAATCCTGGATTTAGAGCTTGTTTCCGTCATTTTGTGAACACAATGGGGTTATGGCCTTACAAATTATCGATTTTGTTTTGATTTCTTGCATTCAAAATGACCAACGATAAGCTACCCCTGTCGCTCCACATATGAACCTTTCCCAAAGGAAATGGCCCTATCCACTCCCGCTTCCTTGTAGAAACCCTATCCCTTGATATTTGTTGAAGGGATTGTTCCGTACTTATCGATCAAATACATCAAACTGGCCATGGTGGCGGCACCAAGTTCCAGTTCCCGCTTATTGACGTGCTCAAATGTGTCGTTTTCGGCATGGTGATGGTCAAAATAGCGTTGGGAATCAGGGAGTAACCCTCCCAATACCAATCCTTGGTCTTTCATTGGACCAATGTCCGCCCCGCTGTGTCCTTTCACGAACAAATGGATCAGATACGGTTCAAAGAGCGATTTCCAACTTTGGATCAGCTCCAAGTTTTCTTCGGAACAGTCAAAGGAAAATCCTCTTGGGGTAAACCCTCCCGAATCACTTTCCAAAGCAAAGATGTGTTTTTCATTTTTGCTGAGGGCCACTTCGGCATATTGGGTCCCGCCCCTCAGTCCGTTCTCTTCATTCATGAACAAGACCACACGCAGTGTTCGCTTTGGTTTATAACCAGTTTCTTTCAATAACCGAAGTACGTCCATTCCCTGAACACAGCCAGCACCATCGTCATGGGAACCATCGCCCAAATCCCAGGAGTCCAAATGTCCCCCCACGACCATGATCTCATTGGGATATGTAGATCCCCGAATCTCACCAATCACATTATAGGATTCCACATCTGGGTATTGTTTGCAGTTTTGTTTGAAATAGAGTTTGATTTCCGGGTTAAGCTTTAACGTTGTGCTCAAAAGCTCCGCTCCCTTGGTACTGATGGCAGCAGCAGGTATCCTATTTTCCACAGGTGTCTCCCCATAACCCATGGAACCTGTATGCGGATAGTCATCCAAGCGGAGGTTCATGGAACGTACAATTACCCCCAATGCCCCGTATTTTCCAGCCTCTGCGGCCCCGGAATACCTCTGGTCCACACAACCTGAGTAGGCTGCAAATGTACTGATCTGGGTGGGGTCCATAGGGCGGTTGTAAAAAACTATTTTCCCGGATATTTTTTCTTTTCCCAACTTTTCCAAATCCTCAAGGCCCTGTACCTCAATCACATTTGCCTTTATGCCCCCCTCTGGAGTGGGTACGGAACCTCCCAAAGCACATATGGGCACATTGGTGGTAAGTCCCGGTTTTGTCTCAATATAGGCAAACTCTGGGGTTCCCCTTACCCATTTGGGTACCATTACGGGCTGCAGCCATACACGATCCAATCCCAACGAATCCAACTGTGACTTGGTATAGTCCACGGCCTGCTGTGCCTGTACAGACCCAGATAGTCTTCCCCCGATTTGATTGGAGAGGTAGTTCAGCCAATCATAGGCTTTTCCATTGGTCAATGCCGTATTATAGATTGCCTTGATCTGTTGTTCGTCGTCGGTTTGTGAAAAAAATGGTGTGCTTGCCAAGAAAAGGGCCAAAAGTAGGACTGCTCTCATTCAATCGCTTTTTCGAGTTGTTCTTTAAAGGTTTCTAAATTAGCTTTTATTTCCTCATCCAACTCGGGTTCCTTGATATCTTTGTACTTTTTTAACGATTCCCACAATATGGTGGCCACAATGACCCTGGCTGCTTCTTTATGGTCTGCCGGGATCACATACCATGGCGCATGGTCCATGGAGGTCTTGTCAATGGCCTCTTCATAACAAGATAGGTAGTTGTCCCATAACCCGCGTTCCTTCAAATCTCCCGGGGAAAACTTCCAGTTCTTCTTCCTTAGTTCGATTCTTCGCAAAAGGCGCTGCCGTTGTTCTTCTTTGGACAGATGTAGATAAAACTTAAAAATCACGGTCCCGTTGTCCACTACGTGTCTTTCAAAATTATTGATCTCTTCGTAACGCTTTTCCCAAAAGGCCCCATCAATGTCCGCAACGGACTCAATACCTGGGATGTTCTCTCCCAAAATATATTCCGGATGTACTTTGGTGACCAATACATTTTCATAATGTGTGCGGTTGAACACCGAAAATTTGCCACGCTCCGGCAGGGCTATGTAATGTCTCCACAGATAATCGTGTTTCAGCTCCAACGGTGTGGGCACCTTAAAACTGTGTACAACCACCCCCCTTACATTGAAATCCTTGAAGACTTCCCTGATCAGGCTGTCCTTGCCAGCGGTATCCATCCCCTGTAAGCAGACCAAAACCCCATACTTGGCATGGGCATACAGCGTGTCCTGAAACTCTCCCAGCTTCTTACGGATTGTCTCCAATTCTTTTTCCAACTCTTTTTCTGAGGCACCTAAATCCTCAAAAGTGCCTATTTGTGAGAGCTTTATCCCATTTTTGGCCCGATATGAATCGCTATTTATTTTTTCCATAGGATTGAATATAGCTCTTTTTGCCAACTCCTTCAACCCTAGGTTAAAAAATGCATTTCATCGATACAATGACCATTTGTGGATATAGCTTGTGCTTTTGTCGATTTTTTTTATTTGTAGGAGTATTCCCAATGTAACTTAGCGGGAATCAATGACGCTATGTCCCAAATCCAGCGTAATGAAAACAAGAAAAGTTATCCTACTTATTGTCTTTATCCTTGGCGTTATCTGCCTTTGGATGATGTCTTCCTTCAACAATCGGAATGCCTGCGAGTATGCCATTTCCAACATAGAATATATCAAAGGACAGATAGAGGCAGCCATCATTGCCGATGATTTTGAGGTATCAAAGCACTTTGCCTACAAGGCCTTGAACGGGATCGAAAAGACCAAGGGCAACTTTTTGGATTGTGGTTGTGACGGAACGATCGCCAGCCTTGAAAATGTACTTGCAGACCTCAAAAAGGCCACGAAGGCCCCTTCCCGGGAAACTTCCAAAAAATCGCTACATGCCGCTTGGGACAATACTATTATTGGCATCAAAATATTAAGAGTCTTTGAACAGGATTTCTCCAGTGCCTACAACAATGACGTTCTGGTCATGAACACCAAAGACGCCTTGGAGAGCCAAAACGGAATATTTTTACCACAGCAAGGGCTTTTAAAGGAACAGGTCCATAATTGTTTGCTTGGTTTTGAGTCCTCTTTGGATAAAGTGGTCAATGATGTGGAATGTAAGGAAGCGCATGAATTCATCTCCAAAATTCACCAGGAAGCCACTTTGAGCTTACTGGACACCGAGCTTTCCGAAGCCAAGAAGCAGTACCACCAACGCGTTAGGGCTATAGCACAGGATGCCCTTTCCAAATTGGGTGATTGCGCCGTGGAGTAGCTTATCTATTTGCTGGCGAAGAGTTTCACATCCTCTTCGGATACTTCCTTGCCTCCAAGAATGATCAATCGTTCCACCACATTGCGGAGCTCCCTAACATTACCCGTCCAATCGTAGCCCTGAAGCAATTCTATGGCCTTTTTTGAAAATTCCTTTTGGGCCGTGCCCTGTTCGGAGGCTATTTTTTTTGAAAAATAATCTATGAGCAAGGGAATATCGTCCCGTCGGTCGTTCAAGGCTGGGACCTTGATCAAAATAACCGCCAAACGGTGGTACAGGTCCTCGCGGAACTTTCCTTCCTCGATTTCCTTTTTAAGGTCTTTGTTGGTGGCCGCCAGTACCCTGACATCCACTTTGATGTCCTTGTCCGTGCCTACCCTGGATATTTTGCTTTCCTGTAGGGCCCTCAATACTTTGGCCTGGGCGGACAGGCTCATATCCCCTACCTCGTCCAAAAAGATGGTGCCTTTGTTGGCGGCCTCAAATTTTCCGGCCCTATCCTTTATCGCAGAGGTAAATGCTCCCTTTACATGTCCAAAAAGCTCACTTTCTATCAGTTCCGAAGGAATGGCGGCACAGTTTACCTCAATAAAGGGTGAAGCGGAACGTGGACTTTTTTGATGTAGCCAGTGTGCCACCAGTTCTTTTCCAGTACCATTGGGTCCCGTGATCAAAACGCGGGCATCGGTAGGGGCCACTTTTTCGATCATGTCCTTGATCACCTCTATTTCTGAACTGTCGCCGATCATTTCGTAGTTTTTGGAGACCTTCTTTTTCAAGATCTTGTTCTCCACCACCAATTCCTTACGATCCAGGGCATTGCGTACGGTGGTCAATAATCGGTTCAAATCAGGTGGTTTGGAAATGTAGTCAAAGGCCCCTAAGCGCATGGTGTTCACCGCAGTGTCCAGATCGCCATGGCCCGATATCATGATAAAGGGAACCTCTGGTTTTATTTTCTTGGTGGCCTCCAAAACCTCGACCCCATCCATTTTGGGCATTTTGATATCGCAGAGCACGAGGTCAAAGTCTTCTTTTTTGATAGCTTCCAGTCCTTTCAGTCCATCTTCGGCCTCATGCACATCATATTCGTCACTTTCCTCCGTCAATATCTTCACCAAGACTCTTCTAATGGCTGATTCATCCTCTATTACCAATATTTTTGACATAGTTTGCTATTTAAAAAATTCCAATCTTGAACCCGGTCCTAATATAAAGATTTGACTCATCATTCAACAAATAAACCCCTTTGTTGTTATCGTTCCGCAGCTTGCCTTCTTGGTCTATGGAACGCCCAACAGAGAGAAAAAGTGCCATCCGTTCGGAAAGATTGTACTGATATATCAAGGAACCTACCAGAACAGACCATGAAATTTTGGATGCTATCTGGTCATCGGGCAGGACAATGTTGTTCTGTACGTTCATCAAATATCCATCCCAGAACACTGCCGTTTCCAGCGTATGCTTTTTGCCCATGTAGTACTTAAAGTCTGATTTGGGCACACCCAGGGTATAGGACCATTTGGGATGGAACCTTCTATAATAACTGATGATGGGCAATGGAAAAGGAAGTCCGGCAGTGTTGTTGTAGGTAAGTCCAAGGACAATCCTAAATGGTTTTTCAGCTTTTGGACTTTCCTTCCAAAATGTTGCGGTGGCATTGAGAAAGAAGTCATCGGAAATGGAGCCGGTCACAAAGTTGGAAGCCATTCTTGGAGTGATGATGGTGACCAAACTCCAGTTTTCGTTCCACTTGGTGATCAACCCTAAATTCAGGTCCACCACATGAAAACGGATCAGTTCGCTCTTGTCAAAAGGAAATTCCTGGGAATATCCAATATCAAATCTGTTGTATTCCATGCCCGTCAACAAATAATCCTTTTTCTCATTCAGCTTAAAGGGGAGATTAAAGAGCATTTTGTACCGCTGTGTCTTGATCCCCGTGTCATTCTCGGGAACATTGAGATATTCAAACCTGAAAATATCGGTACTCTGACCAAATCCACTGAGGTGGCACAGAAGTGTTAGGGATATGAAACACCACCAAATGGTACTATGGTATGTTGACGTTTTTATTTTCTTGGAGGTTTTTGGGGCTGAATGATATGGACATCGCGCTGTGGGAACGGAATGCTTATGTTGTTCTCCTTGAATTTGGCATTGATCTTATAGCGAATCTCACTTTTTATCTTTGGATCGCTGAAACTATCGTTGGTATAAAAATTAAGGGAGAACTCGAGGGCAGAATCCCCAAAATTGTCAAAAAGCACATTGGGTTTGGGGTTTTTGAGCACTTGCTTTTGCTCTGCCGCCACTTCCTCCAAAATTTTGGTCACCAAATCCACATCACTGCCATAGGCCACCCCCACTTCCACACTTTCCCGTGTGGTTCTATGGTTTTGGGTGTAATTGAACATGATGTCGCTGATAAACTTATGGTTTGGAATGATGATGACCTTATCATCCCGGGTAATGGCCCTAGTGGTACGCAACTTGATCTCGAACACCTTCCCCACCTTTTCATCGACTTCAACAATATCCCCCACCTGCAAGGATTTGTCTATGATAATGAAAATACCTCCAAGAATGTCCTTGAAAAACTCCTGAAGGGCAAGTCCCAATCCCACAAAAAGGGCGGCGGATGCCGTGATGATCAAGGTAATGTCCACTCCCGCGGCGCTCAGGGTCACCAAGACCACCACCAAATAGACCACGTAATTGATGAATTTGAAGACGCTGGTAAATTTCAGCTTGTCCTCTTGTTCCATTTTATGGGTCAACAGGTACCGCAGCCACTTCAAAAGGAAATTTGCCACAATGAAGGCCAGGGTCACCAACAAAAGCAAGCCCAATGTTAAATGAATGGATTTCTCACCCGTGCCTATATGGAACCCGAGGTCCAGAAATTCCTTTACGGAACCCCAGATATCCTCTTTGATGATCTCTTTTATTTCACTGCCATCTTGTTGCATGGTGCATCAATATCTTAACCATTTGAAAAGTTCCTTATACGTCGGTCTTTTGCCATACATCAAAATCCCGACCCTATAAATCTTGGCCGCCAAGGTCACGATTCCCCAAAAAGTGACGATCAGCAGTGCAATGGATGTCAATAATTGCCATAAAGGTACGCCACCTTCCCCAATACCACCGGGTAAACGCATCAACATCACAATGGGCGATGTAAGCGGGAAAAGGGAAAACCCTACGGCTATAGGCCCATGCGGATTGCTAAACACCGAAAAGAAGCCCACGTAAATGGCCAGCATCAACGGTAAAATTATGGGAAATATGAATTGCTGTGTATCGGTTTCGTTGTCCACAGCCGCGCCAATGGCCGCATAAATGGAACTGTAGATGAGATAGCCCAAAATGAAATAAATCAAGAAGGAACCTATCAGAAGTACCCATGGAATATCCAAAATTTCCTTTGCATAGAGCATCGTCTCGCTATTCATTGTGGTAAATTGGGCCATATTGTTCATGGCCCCAGGGGCCATCGATGTCTCTCCCGCCAAAGCTCCAAGATCAATGTCGAGGAAGAGCATTACAAGAAACAGCAAAAGTGATGCCGAGATGATCCAAATCACAAATTGGGTTATTCCGGCCAAAGAGGTCCCTATTATTTTACCCAACATCAATTGAAAGGGTTTTACCGAGGAAATGATCACCTCTATGATCCTACTGGTCTTTTCTTCAATGACACTGCGCATGACAAAACCACCATATATGATAATGAACATCATGATGGCATAGCCGAATCCCCCACCGATGAATGCTTTGATCTCATTGATGCCCTTGATGCTCTTTTCCCCCTCAAAGGTGGCCAGGTTTATTTCAAACGGCTTCTCCACCTCCGAAAACTGTTCTGGGGAAACCCCCAATTTTCCCAATCGGTTTTGCCGTAGCTGTTTTTGTAGGATTCCCTCCATGCGTTGGGTAATATTGGTGTTGGGATTGTCCTTCGTGTACAAATAACTGGATTGGGATACCTGTTCCATATCCGCTCCCTTTGGGAGGTGCAGCAGCCCGTAGTACCCCAATTTGTTGGTGGAGTCCTTGGCCTCCTCCAAGGTAAGGCCTTCAAAATATACAAACGACATGGTCTCAGTAGGCTGGAACCTCTCTTGAAAAAAATCACTTTCATTGAGCACTGAAATCACCCTTTTCTCATTGTCGTTGATCTTGGTGAGGTAGGCGATCAGAACAATCATCCCCACGATCAAAAGGGGACTCAATATGGTCATTACAATAAAGGACCTGTTCCTCACTTTCGCCAAGTATTCCCGTTTTATGATCAGCCCCAGCTTACCTATCATTGTCCTTATTGTTTACGGTTTGGATAAATATGTCGTTGGCCGAGGGAATGGTCTCCTCAAAACGATTGACATTCGCCTGACTGGAAAGTTCCGCCAGTATTTCTGACGTGTGTGCCGAGGGCAGCTGAATCTTAAAGTCCAATTGTTTCTCTTTTGTATCAAAATTTGAAGAGAGAATGTTGAATTTCTCTCCCAATGTCCTTAAAAATGTTTCCGCATCCTGCTCAATGTGCAAACCCACGTTAAAAATGCTGTTCTTGTAGGCCTTTTTGATATCGGATAGTCTCCCATCCAGTATTTTCTCAGATTTATGGATCAAGGCAATGTACTCGCAAAGCTCTTCTACCGATTCCATGCGATGCGTGGAAAATATGATGGAGGTTCCCTTTTCCTTGAGCTGCAAAATCTCATCCTTGATAATATTGGCATTGATGGGATCGAATCCACTGAAGGGCTCATCAAAGATCAACAATTTGGGCTCGTGCAGCACGGTCACAATAAATTGTATTTTTTGTGCCATTCCCTTGGAAAGTTCTTGGATTTTCTTGTTCCACCAATCCCCAATATCCAAGCGGTCAAACCAGTATTTCAATCTTTTTTTGGCCTCACTCTTGGAAAGACCCTTTAGCTGCGCCAAATACAGGGCCTGTTCGCCCACTTTCATGCTTTTGTACAGACCACGCTCCTCTGGTAAATATCCTATAAGTGAAATGTGCTTTGGTGCCAAACGCTCCCCATTGAAGAGCACCTCGCCCGCGTCCTGATAGGTAATCTGATTGATAATGCGTATAAAGGAGGTCTTTCCGGCACCATTTGGACCTAAAAGGCCATAAATGCAATTTTTGGGTATGTTAAGTGAAATGTTGCTCAGTGCGGTATAGCTTCCGTATGTCTTGGAAACATTTTTGGCAACAAGGATGTGATCCATTTAAACTATTTTTTCAAAGATATGTATTTGCCCCTAAAGACCACCATGTCCATAAAAACAAAACCCACCCTTAAAAAGATTCAAGGATGGGAAAAAAATTGCTATGAAAAAGAAAATTAGATATTGGTTACCCAACATCAATTCCAAATATACTTTTTTTTCTTTAAACTGAAAGCTTTTTTTGCTGTTAAGAGAACATATCTTTTACCTTTTCAAAAAAGGACTTATCCGATTTTTCAGGTTTTGGGATGAAATTTTCCTCGTTCTGCATACGTTCAAAAAAATCTCGCTGCTCTTTGTTCAGCTCCTTTGGGGTCCATACATTGATATGAACCAACAAATCTCCACTGCCATAGCCATTGATACTACTGATCCCTTTGCCGCGCAACCGCAATATCTTTCCCGACTGGATTCCTGGTTCCAACTTTATGCGGACCTTACCCCCTACCGCATCGATTTCCTTGGAACTGCCCAAAACCGCTTCGGGAATGCTTATGTATAGATCATAGTGAAGATTGTCCCCTTCCCTTTTCAATGTTTCGTGTTCAATGGTCTCAATGGCCACCAACAAATCTCCGGGGATTCCGTTACCGGGCGCATCATTGCCCTTGCCGGATACTTTGAGCTGCATACCATCTTCCACACCGGATGGGATTTTTATGGAAACCGTTTCTTCGTGAATGATGAGCCCATGGGCATCCGCACCAGCAGGCTTTTTATCGATGGTCTGTCCGGTACCGCCGCAAGTGGTACAGGTTGTGGAAGTCTGCATCCTACCCAAAATGGTATTGGTGATCTTGGTGATCTGACCACTGCCATGGCACGTAGGGCACGATTTGTAGGACACCCCATCGGCCTGTACTTTTCTCCTTACCTTGACCTTTTTCTCAACACCGTTGGCCACTTCCTCCAAAGTCAACTTTACACGAATGCGGAGGTTGCTTCCCTTTACACGACGCTGTCCGCCGCCGCCAAAGCCACCAAAACCACTGAATCCGCCGCCGAAGGCACTTCCAAAGATATCCCCAAACTGGCTGAAGATATCCTCCATGTTCATGCCCCCGCCACCAAATCCCGCGCCACCTTCAAAGGCGGCATGGCCAAATTGGTCATACTTGGCGCGTTTGTTCGGGTCGCTCAAAATCTCGTAGGCCTCGGCCGCCTTTTTGAACATTTCCTCGGCCTTGGTGTCTCCGGGATTTTTATCCGGGTGGTATTCTATGGCCTTCTTCCGATAGGCTTTTTTGATCTCGGCAGCAGATGCCCCTTTGGAAACACCCAATATTTCGTAATAATCCTGCTTCATATGATTTTAGTTACCAACGACTACCTTAGGGTGACGGATGATGCGGTCTCCCAACTTGAAGCCTTTTTCGACCACATCGATGATTTTTCCCTTCATCTTTTTGTCGGGTGCGGGAATCTGTGTTATGGCCTCATGGACTTCTGCATCAAAGACATCGCCAATCTCCACTTCTATCTGCTCCAATCCCTTGTTTTTCAAGGTTTCCTTAAATTTATTGTTGATGAGTTCCACCCCTTTGAACATTTCGTTGTCCTCCGACTTGGAAAGCTCCTTGAGGGCCCGGTCAAAATCATCCATCACGGGCAACAGCGACACAATCACTTCCTGGCCTGCCGTTTTGAAGAGTTCCATACGTTCTTTGGAAGTTCTTCTTTTAAAGTTTTCAAACTCTGCAAAAAGCCTTAAAAATTTGTCTTTTTCCTTGGCCAAATCTTCCCGCAATCGATTCTCTTCGGAAACTTCTTCGGTGTTCCCAGACCCATTCCCATCGTTCAGTTCAGGATTTTCAATAGCAGGGGAATCCTGTAGCTCCCCTTCCATTTCCCCAACCTTGCTTTTCTTGCTCATAAACGTTTGCTTTATTCTTTTCTTGAAGTGGCAAAAGTACTGCCAATTGTCAAAAAATGTCAAAATGTCACAACAAAACATAAAAAAATCCGCCGAAGCGGATTCTGTCTGCTTAATTCCAAAAGTTTCAGACAAACTCATTGTTCAGAGAGGCCACCGATGATTCATCTTTCTTTTTCCTGTCCGAACAAAGGTCTTCCAGTGCCCTGCATATATTGGGATATTCAAAATTAAACCCTTTCTTTTCTATTTTTTTGCTGCTTACCCTCTGACTGGCAAACAACAGATAGGACATTTCTCCCAAAATGGCCCTCAGCGCAAATCTTGGCACATTGGGCAATACAAGGGGGCGATCGAGGACTTTTGCCAATTCCTTGGTCATTTTGGCATTGGTCACAGGGTTCGGGGACACCCCATTGTAGGTTCCTTTTAAATTGTTCTCCAAAACAAAGACGAACATCCTGGCCAAGTCATCAATATGGATCCAGGATTGCCATTGGTTGCCACTGCCCAATGGGGCCCCCACAAAATTCTTGATCGGCCTTGCCATTCTGGGGAGTGCACCTCCCTCTGAAGAAAGGACGATGCCAATCCGTATTTTGGAGACATTGAAATGGAAATCGTTGAAGGAATCCGTGCACTTTTCCCATTGCCGTACCACTTCCCCGATAAAACTATCGTCCACTTCCGTTTCCTGTTCATCATAATAATGGGTGAGCGAGCTGGGGTAAACTCCAATGGCCGAAGCTGAAATAAAGGACCTAATATGGGTAGTGTCCACCTGTTCCATGGCCTTCCGCAACGTTTTGAGGCTATCCAGCCTGCTGTTCAACACCCTCTTCTTGTGGGCAGAAGTCCAACGTTTGGCAATATGGGTCCCTGCCAAATTGATGATGGCATCAACATTTTGGAAACAATCCAAATCTATCTCCCCCTTGGTGGGGTTCCAATAAAATCCTGTGAAGTTTTCAGATGAAACTACCTTTTTCCTGCCCGTGGTCAAATAATTCACTGAAGCACCTTCGGCATGTAACATCTTTACAATGGCCTGCCCCACTAAACCTGTAGCTCCTGTGATCAACACCTTCATACAAACATTTTGCTACAAATTTAAGTGTTTAAATGCCTGTTTCTGAGGCATTAATTTAGGTTTAACACAAATGTTTAAACTTTAGCTAATTTTATGATGACTTCTGTTTTCCGGTTAACAAAACTTTGGGATACCATTATTTTTTGGTGGCCCTGAGCATTTCTCGTTTACCGGGCGGCCCTGGGAGTCTTTCTACGGTGAACCCTACGGCTTGTAAAGCCCTGCGCACACTGCCCTTTGCGGCATAGGTGACCAAAACGCCCCCATTTCTAAGGGCATTGTACATTTTGGAGAAGATTTCCTCGGTCCAAAGTTCTGGCTGCACCCTTGCCCCAAAGGCATCAAAATAGACGAGGTTGAACAAATTGGTGTCATTGATCTCCCCAAAATCCTTTTTCTGCTTGCACAGTGAGAAATTTTGGGCAATCTCCACTTCCGTCTCCCATGGGCAATTGTGCATCTTTGAGAATGCTTCTTGAAGGTTTTCGGCATTTAATCGGGAGCAATAGCCCAGTTCGTCTATCTCTGAAAGGGACACCGGATAGGCCTCAACCCCAACATAGTTGATTTTCAAATTCAATCCTTCGGATTCCAGCAGGGTTATGAGCGCATTGAGCCCTGTGCCAAAGCCCACCTCCAACAAATGGATGTGGCCATTGCCAAAAAGCCTTAGACCCTGATCGATAAAAACATGGTAGGCTTCCTGGACCGCCCCGTGCTTGGAATGATACTGCTCATCCCACTCCTCTATCTGTATGGTTTTGGAACCATCGGCCGTGGTTATGATTTTTCTTTTCAAGATTTTGGCAATTTATACAATGAATTGGCAATGGAACCGTACCATTGATCATACAGGATATACGGAAAATGTTAAATCTCCCAGAGAATGGGAAAATCCTAAAATTTCAGCATAAAACTGTTTAATTTTAGTTTAAAAATATGCAATGCTCTGGCATATTGCGTAATTTTATCGGTTCTAATTCTTTTTTACTATGGAAACAGTGGCGAATACTTTGATTGTAGAAAAAGCGAAGACTTCCAAAATCCATGATGTTGATTTTGACAATCTTTCATTTGGTAGCACCTATACCGACCATATGCTGGTTTGTGACTATGCCAATGGTGAGTGGAAAGCTCCCAAAATTGTTCCCTATCAGCCACTGACCCTAGATCCTTCCGCAAAGATATTCCACTATGGACAATCCATATTTGAAGGCATGAAGGCCTACAAGGACGAGGATGGCGGTGTATGGATTTTCAGGCCTTTGGAAAACTTCAAAAGACTTAATAGATCGGCCAAGAGATTGGCCATGCCAGAACTTCCAGAAGCCTATTTTATGGAAGGTCTGACCGCGCTATTGCAGTTGGAGCAGGACTGGGTTCCACAAAATCCGGGAAGTTCCCTGTACATCCGTCCGTTTATGTTTGCTTCAGGTACCGGTTTTCACGCCTCTCCGGCCGATGAATATAAATTTATCATAGCCTGTGCCCCATCTGGAGCTTACTTTTCTTCGGGTAAGGTAAAAGTGCTGATCGAAGAAACATATTCCCGTGCGGCCAACGGTGGTGTTGGCTTCGCCAAGTGTGGCGGAAATTATGCGGGACAGTTTTATCCAACCCAACTGGCCGTTAAAAAGGGATATCAACAGGTTATCTGGACCGATGACAACACCCATGGATTTATTGAGGAAGCTGGGGCCATGAACGTCTTTGTACGCATCAGCAATACCTTGATCACCGCTCCCACCAATGACCGCATTTTGGATGGGATAACCCGAAAAAGCATCTTGGACATTGCCAAAGATGAGGGAATTGCCACTGAGGTGAGGAAAATCACGGTCCAGGAAGTGGTCGAGGCAGCCAAAAAAGGAATCTTGAAAGAGATGTTCGGGGCCGGAACTGCTGCCGTGGTCTCACCAATAGCCGCTTTTGGTTATAAGGATGTTGATTATGATCTTCCCGAACTGGAAAACAGTTACGCCTCAATGCTCAAAAAACGAATCACGGATATTCAATACAACCGTTCCGAAGATAAATTTGGATGGCGCTATAAAGTCGTCTAGCATAAAAAAGGGCACCAAGGTGCCCTTTTTTATTTGTCCAAGATGGACTGAATATTTGGTTTGAAATAATTCGGCCCTTTGAGCACTTTTCCATCCTCCCTATAAATGGGCTTTCCATCTGGCCCCAGTTTGCTCATGTTGCTCCGTTGGATTTCGTCAAAGACCTCTTCTATCTTGTATTGCATTCCGTGCTCCAGAATGGTACCGCACAATATATAAAGCATATCCCCCAAAGCATCTGCCACCTCGATGAGGTCGCCATTGTTCGCCGCCTCAAGATATTCCTTGTTTTCCTCATCCATAAGGTTAAATCGCAGATGGTTCTTGTCCTTGCCCAAATTTGCCATGGGCTTTTGCGAAACTCCAAGTCCAAAAGAAACATGGAACAGCTCCACTGCCTTTATTTTACTTTTCATTGCACTTAATTTGATTTAGCTTTGCGTAAAAATAAAAAATATGTTCAGCACGGGACAGTTAATCTTTGCCGTTCTTTTTGTTGTTGTTTTCATCGGTTTTCTCATCATATCCTACCGTAAGGATAAAAAAATGCACAGGAGAAATTACAAGGGTGTCAAATGGGTAATGATTTCCTTTGTGATTTTCATAATATTCCTGTTCATGATCAAATACTTTCTCAAAAATTAACAGCTGTATTGACTTCGCCACAAAAATAGGGGGTTTTACAACTTTTACGGGAGGCTTCTACGTATACTATAAGAAAAGACGTACTTTTGTTTAACATTAGTTTAGCAATTACAAATGGTTACATTTTTAGGAATCCTATTCGGTTTACTTGCAATTAATGCGGTGCTTTTGGTTTTTAGCGTCAATGGCGCTAAAGAACAGTTTGTAAAGCCAATCCAAAAAATCTCGGAGATCTCCATCACAAAACTCTTCCCCCATGAGACTTCGGAAACTGAGTACAAGAAAGCTGTTTAGTTTGTACCTTTAGGGTATGAAGCAGGTTCTTCTTGTTTTTTTCGGGGGTGGATTGGGCAGCGTACTTCGCTACCTTGTTTCCAGACCGCTCAACGACTTTTTCCATAATTTTTTCTTGGGCACTTTTGTGGTCAACATCATAGGCTGTCTACTTATCGGTCTCATCTTGGGCCTTTCCGCCAAGGTAAATCTATTATCATTCAACACAACGCTATTCTTGGCTACCGGATTTTGCGGTGGCTTTACTACTTTTTCCGCATTTGCCTTTGAAAAGCATACCCTGCTCAAAAATGGGGACCTCCTCAATTTATCCCTTTACACCATAGCAAGTTTGGTCATAGGGGTCTTGGCCGTTGCACTGGGTATATGGCTCTCCAAACTTGGAGAATAGTTATAGAATACATTTTTATCATTGTTTTTTGTTGTTTTCTAAACATATTTTAATACAAATCCCCCTTTTTGTATCAAATCCTTATTTAATTGATTTTAATGTTAGGAAAAAATCATTAAATGATTAATAAAAAACTATTTAAAATTAGATACCCCTAAAATTTTAGGGGTATTTTTTTTATACTGATAAAAATTATAAGTGTACCCCCTATAATTATATGCCCTTATGCTAATTACTATATATTTGGTTCATCAATAACAACTTAATTATGAAAAAAGTCGAGGCAATTATTAGAAAATCAAAGTTTGATGAAGTGAAAAAAGCACTCCATCAAATTGAGGTCAACTTCTTTAGTTACTGGGATGTAACAGGGGTTGGAAATGAAAAACAAGGACATGTGTATAGAGGTATCTCCTATAGTACCTCTGATATACAGAGAAGGTATTTGGTTATTGTGGTATCCGATAATTTTTTGGAACGCACAGTGAATACATTATTGGAAACCGCAGCCACGGGCAATGTAGGGGATGGTAAAATCTTCGTCTCCGATATGATCGAAGCATATAGGATAAGGACAAAGGAAAGCGGTAGTGCGGGAATCAACTAAACGTATAACCAAAAAACTCAAAAAACTTTAGATTATGATCGTACAAGAACAAGCAGCAATAGATAAAGCAGTTGAAGCCATTACTGGCGATATGAGTGCTTTGTGGATATTGATCGCGGGCATATTGGTATTCTTTATGCAGGCGGGATTCACCTTAGTGGAAGTAGGCTTTACCCGTAGTAAGAACTCGGGCAATATCATTATGAAAAACCTTATGGACCTTGCCATTGGCTCAGTCATGTTTTGGGCCTTGGGCTATGGTATCATGTATGGTAGCGGGCTTGTGGCCGGAGGGTTTTTCAGGACCAGCCCTGCAGACCAGGGATATTTCTTTTTTAGCGCAACAGATTGGTACAACCTGTTCTTCCAAACAGTGTTCTGCGCCACAGCGGCCACCATTGTTTCCGGAGCCATCGCCGAAAGGACAAAGTTTTCTACCTACCTGATCTTCTCAGCGGTAATGACCACCTTGATCTACCCTATTTCAGGTAGCTGGTATTGGCCATTTGATGATGATGCCTGGTTGAACACGGCCGGATTCATCGATTTTGCAGGTTCATCCGTGGTTCACGGCGTTGGAGGTGGGGCTGCCTTGGTTGCCGCCATCATGGTGGGGCCCAGAATCGGAAAATATGTGAACGGAAAGGCACAGGCTCTCCCTGGCCACAATATGATGTACGGAGCCCTTGGGGTCTTCGTCCTTTGGTTGGGTTGGTTCGGGTTCAACGGAGGTTCCCAGTTGGCCTGGGGGGGTGACGATACCATTGCCGCCAGCAGTGTGATTATCAACACTAACCTAGCTGCCGCCATGGGCGCCATCGGTGCCCTTTTCCTAACTTGGATCAAGCACGGGAAAGCCGATATTTCCATGACCCTGAACGGTGCTTTGGCCGGTTTGGTGGGGATTACGGCAGGATGTGGTGCGGTAAGCCCACTAGGTAGCCTTGCCATAGGCCTTATTTGTGGTATTGCCGTAGTATTCTCCATTGAATTGATCGATCAAAAATTCAAGATCGATGACCCTGTAGGGGCCATTTCCGTACACGGAACCTGTGGCTTTTTGGGCACCATGCTGATAGGCTTTTTTGCCTTGGATGGTGGGTTGTTCTACGGAGGAAGTGGCAAATTGTTATGGGTACAGACCTATGGCTCACTGTCCTATATCCTATGGGCGGCCTTGGCCACATTCATAGTATTGTTCATCCTGAAGAAAACCATTGGTCTTCGCGTTTCCGAGAAAGAAGAAGTGGAAGGCTTGGATATACATGAACATGGCACTGAAGCATATCCTGAACATATTACACACGACAAATAACCAAAAAAAGTAACGGAGCGTTCTGCCAAACGCTCCGTTGTATAACCTTTTTCAATTACAAAACTCAACTAATAATTCGAATAAATGCTCCTCTAGAGAGGACACCTAAACTCTTTTAGATTATGAAAACGATTATAAATACAAAATACGTAAAAAATTTAGCTTTTGCCGTATTGGCATTGATATCAGTAAGTGCATTTGCACAGGACGAGGAAGAAGAAGCGAAACCAAAGTTCAGTTTTAGTGGAACGGTTGATGCCTATTACAGGACCAACCTTACGGCTCCCAACGGGGAAGATGCCATTGCCCCTGGATCCTCTTTCGCCAACTTGGATGGTTTTGCCTTGGGCATGGCCAACATCATTGCAGCCTATGAAGGGGAAAAAGTGGGCTTTGTGGCCGATTTGGTCTTTGGCCCAAGAGGTACGGACGCCATTTTTGCGTCTCCCATGTATTCCGCCACCGGGGATATTGTAAACCAATTGTATGTGTACTGGAATGTAAGTGATGCTGTAAAATTGACCTTTGGTAACTTCAACACCTTTTTGGGGTATGAAGTGATTTCCCCAGCGGCCAACTTCAACTACAGTACTTCCTACCTGTTCTCCTATGGCCCATTTAGCCATACCGGTCTAAAAGCTGATTTTGACCTAGGAAACGAGTGGTCTGCCATGTTGGCCGTAATGAACCCAACGGACTTGACCGAGTTGAACGGAACCGGTGATTACGCAGTGGGCGCCCAATTGGGGTACTCAGGACAATTCTTGAACTTCCTATACAGCCAAGGAGGGTTTGAAATTGATTACACGGGTGGTTTTGACCTTTCTGAGGAATTTTACCTGGGCCTCAATGCTGCACACTTTAGCATGGAGGACGATGGGGGAAGTTTTACCGGTGTGGCCCTTTATCCACAGTATAAGACATCTGAGAACTTTACCATTGGCCTACGCGGGGAATATTTCATGACAGGAGATTTCTTCGGGGATGCGGCTGGTATAGGTTCCGATGCAGATGGTGATGGAAGTGTTCTTGCAATTACACTCACCGGAAGTGCCACCATTGGAGATTTGATCCTAAAACCTGAGATCAGACTGGATAGCTCGTCTGAAGACGCGTTCATTGACAACGATATGGCCCCGACAAGCAGCTTGGCTTCGGTTCTTTTTGCCGCCATCTATTCTTTCTAGACCCAAGAAAAATTATTTTAATGCTAATAGAAAGCCTTTCTCCCTCGGGATTAAGGCTTTTTTTAATCCTTCTTAAAGTCTTTCACTCCTGCTCTCACATTAGTTCTCAAATAATTTTGCCTTGGCACTAGAGGGCAGGAGTACTTTTTGTTATAAGCACAATATGGATTGTAGGCCTTGTTAAAATCTATGACCAAAGTATCCCCCTCCGGAATGGTCAAATCGATATAACGCCCTCCCCCATAGGTCTCATTTCCATTGGTCTCGTCCAAAAAGGGCAAAAACAGATAATCTTTGTATTCCTCTTGGTGCATCAAGCCCAAACTTTGGTAGACTTCCAATTGGTGTTGGGTGCCGTTTAACGTAAAATGGGCAATGCCATAGACCACCTCCTCCGTCTTCCTGTCCGTAGTGGTGGGCAATAAAAAAGGTTCTGCATCGGGAGTTCGTACAAATTTTGCCATGATCACATAAGAAGTATCGGGCTCAAAAAATTCCAATCCCCCAAAATCTTTACGGTATTTGTCCGGCAATGGGGAGGTTTCCGGATTTTTGTAACTCTCATTCAACTCTTTCTGAAACTCCAGGATATCTACGAGCAAAGGTGATTCAACTTGTGCATATTGGGTTTCATCATAATATTTTTTGCCTCGGCCGCAGGCCAAAATCAATAAGAAAACGACTAGGATTCTGAATTTCATCAATGATATTTTGAAACAAAAGTAGCAGAAATCATTCTTAGTGGTACTTTAGTGGCATTATGGTGAAAAAATCTATTTTTTGTATCTGCCTGATCTTTTTGACGGCATGTTCCAACAAAAAACAAAACGGCAGCCCAACGGATTTGATCCAACGGCAATTCCCCGATATCAAACCCGACCGATACAATGTGGCCTTTTTGATCATGGATGGGGTATACAATACCGAATTCACCGCACCCTTCGATATTTTTCAGCACACAAGGTTCCGTGAGGGCATCAAGGCCATGAACACCTTTACGGTTGCCAATACCTTGGAGCCCATAACCTCTTTTGAGGGAGTCCGCATTCTTCCCGATTTTGACTATACCCAGGATTCCATCCCCAAAATTGATATTTTGGTAGTGCCCAGTGCGGAACACCACTTGAATACCGACCTCCAGGATTCCATCATGGTCGGTTTTGTGAAAAAAGCGAGTAGGGACGCGCTGTTTGTCACCTCACATTGCGATGGGGCCTTTGTCCTGGCCAAAGCGGGGGTCTTGGATGATGTGGTCTCCACAACATTTCCGAGTGATATTTCTACATACAAGGCCATGTTTCCCCATCTGAAAGTACAGGACAGCGTTCTTTTTGTGCACGATGGAAAGTTCATCACTTCGGCAGGTGGGGCCAAAAGCTTTGAGGCCGCACTTTACCTATGCGAACATCTTTATGGGAAGGAAATTGCCAAATCCTTGGCGGGTGGTCTTGTCATTGATTGGAATTTGGACGAAGTGCCAAAGCTTATTCTTCAATGATATCGTACCGGGCATCCTTTAAATATTTGGAAACCAGATTGTTGAATTCTGGGGTGATTCGAAAGAGAGCTGTATCTTCCAAACTATAAAGCCTGTCCTTGTCCTTGAATCCCTTTTTAAGGGCCTCTTCCAAATAAAAGAGCGCCGTTCCAAAATCCTCATTTTTAGAGCTCAATGATATGATCTTTAGGTAGTATTCAAAGTTATCGGGTTCCAATATGGTCTTGAGCATGTACAGAAAGGCAAGTGCATCCTCATCTACCAGTTCCTCGGATTGCACAAAATTTATATTGTCCTCCGCCAAGGCATTCACAAAGCCCACTAACCGATTGCCCATTTGCTTTTCATAAACATCCGTACCTGAAACGAATTTGCTCACTTCGCCCATTTGGTAGTTCCACCAGCCCAGATTGTTGAAATTATGGCTCATGACATCTTCCTCCATATAATACTGGTAGTCTTCCTTTAAGAGCGATTCTTTCAGGAATGCAGCATTTTCGGACCTTTTCATGGATTTGTACAATTTATCGCTCCGCAGATTTTTCAAAACCAAACGAAGCGAATCCAAATTTTTATGTGCCCCGTACATGGACATCATCTCTCCAAGATACTGTTCTTCCAGCAGCAGTTTTCTTGATTTTTGCAGTTCATCCAGTTTTTGGATATCCTGTTGGTATGCATGCGCTACGTACGCAGAATCTTTTGGGACAATACCTTTGCCCATGGCCGCCAAGGTGAACAACTGCATGGCCTTTTTCAGAAAGCTTTGGTCCGGCCAATCCTTAGGTTCATCATACAACAATATTTGATTGGGAAACTTGTACCTATCCAAAATCTTTTCCACGGCCAGCATGGACGTGTAGTCGTAGTTGTTCTTGCTGATGATGCCAATAAAATGAAAGGGTTGTTTCACATTCAATAGATCGGTGTTCATAATGGAGGCCCCAATGGCAATGGTTCCCTTTATGTCTTTGATAAAAATGGGAACCAAGTTGGAAAACCGTGCCCCGGACAAAGCTCCTGCCGTGTATATCCTGTCCCTTTGGATGGGGAGCATGTTCACAATCCTCGTCAAAGCCCCACTTGTGACCACCATGTTGGACGATAACGAAATACTGTCCAAAATTTTCGGAGCGGCGAGTATGTACCCTTCCTCTTCCGCAGCCTGGACAAACATGGAAAGTGCCTGCTTTTCTTTCCCATCCAGATCAAAGACCAATAACAAGGGCCATTGGGCATCCGTGGTAAAGTTTGTGGGCAAATACATGGAAAAAGTGTCCGAAATGGAATCGTTGATAGGCAAAGCCTCCAAGATTGTCCCCTTTTTCAGCACCATTTGCTGTGAAAAAGAGGATTGCATCAAAAAAACGGGGAGAAGAAGTAAAATGTATGCTTTTTTCATACCATTGTCTTAACAAAAATCTGGCCAAATCAAAAAATCCAGGCCATTTAAATCAGTTGAATTTCAGGTATTGGACTTACCCGCCTTAATGGGCGCATTGGCCACCACATTGGACAACACAATATGCGTCCTACATTCTCCATAGACGATCAACTCATCTATGAATTTTTCAAGGTGGGATTGGTCACGAAGGACCACTTCCATGATAATGTTCTCATTTCCTGTAATACGATAGCAATTGATCACCTCTTGGAATGATTTTACCTTATCCAAAAAAGGCTTCAGTTTTCCCATGAAAGCGCGCAACATAATGATCGCCTTTAGCTGATGGCCGGCCATGGCATAGGAGACTTTTGTCTCATATCCCGTGATGATCCCCAAATCCTCCATCTTCTTTACCCGCTCTGCAACGGCAGGAGGAGTAAGCCCAACTTGGCGTCCAATATTGGCAAAAGATTCCCTGGCATTTCGCTGTAAATGCCCCAGGATTTGCCAATTAAGCGTATCAATCTTCATATTCAAAGAAAATAGGCCTTCTAAATTTTTCATTTAAAGGTAAATAATATTATTTGCTTTAAAAAGCAAAGTTAAAATTTTGTTTTCGTGCGTAATTTTATTGTAGAAAATTGCTCTGAAATAATGGAAGGAAATTCGTTGAATTCTCTGGCGATATATCGTAAATCATTGGCCCTTCGCGATTTGAGTGAGGCCATTGCCTCGTATTTTTCCTATAACAAGGAAATACTTTCTTGGCGAAAAATCGATAGTTTTCGGGATGACATTACACAGTCCTTGATGACCGATGCCGTGCTCATCACCAAAGAGGTTGAACTTGCCGCCTTGAGCAACTCCCATTCTGTCAGGATGAGGAGCCTTACCTTTATCAACATCATGACCCGCAACATTTTGGCCTATTGCAATGGGCTCGAAAGGGATGGTGTAAAGGAAAAGGAATACCTGAACCTTCTGCGGAGGGAAATCAAGACTTTTAGGGCATCTTTTAAAAAGTGGAGAACGTACCTGCTCAACAGGAACGACTGATTTTCCTATCCCACCTTACATATTACGACGGTATTGCCCTCCCACTTCGAACATCGCTTGGGTAATTTGCCCCAATGAGCAATACTTGGATACCTCCATCAGTTTTTCAAAGAGGTTTTCATTGTGGATGGCACTCTGTTGCAACTCCCTCAATTGTGCTTCTGCCTCTTGGCGGTTCCTTTTATGAAGTTTCCCCAAGGTTTCAATCTGATGTTTCTTTTCCTTCTCGGTAGCCCTGATCACCTCAGCCGGAAGTATGGTGGGCGATCCTTTGGAGCTTAAAAAGGTGTTCACCCCAATGATCGGATATTCCCCAGAATGTTTCAAGGTCTCATAGTGTAGGCTTTCTTCCTGGATCTTGGAGCGTTGGTACATGGTCTCCATGGCCCCAAGTACCCCACCTCGCTCCGTGATCCTATCAAATTCCAACAGCACGGCTTCTTCCACCAAATCGGTCAATTCCTCAATGATGAACGAGCCTTGGATCGGGTTCTCGTTTTTGGCCAAGCCCAATTCTTTGTTAATGATCAGCTGAATGGCCATTGCCCTTCGTACAGATTCCTCCGTAGGAGTGGTAATGGCCTCGTCATAAGCATTGGTATGCAACGAGTTGCAGTTGTCATAAATGGCATATAAGGCCTGCAGTGTGGTTCGGATATCATTGAAATCGATTTCCTGAGCATGCAGACTTCTTCCAGAGGTTTGGATGTGGTATTTCAACATCTGTGCCCTTGGATTGGCACCATATTTATCCTTCATGGCCTTTGCCCAAATTCTCCGGGCCACCCTGCCTATCACAGCATATTCGGGGTCCACCCCGTTGGAGAAAAAAAAGGACAGGTTTGGACCAAACTGGTCAATGTCCATCCCCCTGCTCAAATAGTACTCCACGTATGTAAAACCGTTGGACAGTGTAAACGCCAATTGGGTAATGGGGTTGGCTCCCGCTTCCGCAATATGGTAGCCCGATATGGATACCGAATAAAAATTACGGACTTGATTTTCAATAAAATATTCCTGCACATCGCCCATCAACCTAAGTGCAAACTCCGTGGAAAAAATGCAGGTATTCTGTGCCTGGTCCTCCTTCAAAATATCGGCTTGGACCGTTCCGCGAACTTGGCCCAACGTATCTTTTTTAATCTTGTCATACACATTTTTGGGCAAAACCTGATCTCCCGTAACGCCCAAAAGCATCAAACCCAAGCCATTGTTCCCTTCGGGAAGGGATCCCATGTATGAGGGTCTGGCAACGCCTTTTGCCTTGTACATGGATTCTATCTTTTCTTCAACCTCACCTTCGAGCTTGTGTTGTTTGATATATTTCTCACAGTTCTGATCGATCGCTGCATTCATAAAAAAAGCCAAAAGCATAGGGGCCGGGCCATTGATTGTCATGCTCACCGATGTCATGGGGTCGCTCAAATCAAAACCTGAGTATAATTTTTTGGCATCGTCCAAGCAACAAATGGAAACCCCCGCATTGCCTATTTTCCCATAAATATCCGGCCTGTGGTCTGGGTCGTTCCCATAGAGGGTAACCGAGTCAAAAGCCGTGGAAAGTCGTTTGGCCGGCATATCCAAGCTCACATAATGAAACCGTCTGTTGGTGCGTTCCGGGCCACCTTCTCCAGCAAACATCCTCGTGGGATCCTCCCCTTCCCTCTTAAATGGATACAATCCAGCGGTATAGGGAAATTCTCCTGGAACGTTCTCCTGTAAAATCCATTGGAGGATATCGCCCCATGCCTTGTACCTGGGCAATGCAACTTTAGGGACTTGGGTATGGGAAAGTGATTCGGTATGCGTTTTAAGTTTGACTTCCTTGCTCCTGACCTTGAAAGAATAAACTTCTGCCTTGTACCGATTGACTTTTTCTGGCCATTGTAGGATGGCTTCCCAATGATGGGGATCTAAATCCATCTTCCCCTTATCGAACTCCTCCATCAAAAGAGACACCAATTCCTTGTTGCTTGTCGTATCCCGTCTGGAAGCAATGGCCTTTTCATCCAACCCCGATCTATCCAAAAAATGGGCAATGGCTTCTTCCACATCCACATCCAAGGTTGGGGCTAGGGTCAAAAAAATACCGTAAAGTCGTTGGGCAATCTTTGCCTGTCCTTTGGCCCTCATATCATAGGAACGGTTACTTTCCGAGATTTCGGAAAGGTAACGGGTCCTCGCAGGGGGAATCACATATATCTTTTCGGTCATTTCATTGGCCACCTGAAAATTCGAGGCCAATCTTGCTCCGGCCTTTGAAACCAGAGTATCCATCACCGCTTTGTACAGCCGGTTCATTCCAGGGTCGTTGAACTGTGAGGCAATGGTTCCGAAAATGGGCAGCACATCATCCTTGGCATTCCACAATCCGTGATTGCGCAAATACTGCTTTTTTACGTCGCGAAGGGCATCCAAAGCTCCTCTTTTATCAAACTTATTGATGGCCACCACATCCGCAAAATCCAGCATATCTATTTTTTCCAACTGGGTGGCCGCGCCAAACTCTGGGGTCATTACGTACAGGGAAACATCACTGTGTTCCAAAATTTCCGTGTCGGATTGGCCAATGCCCGAAGTTTCCAAAACTATGAGGTCATAATGGGCAGCCTTGAGCACCTGAACGGCCTCGGCAACATGTTTGGACAGTGCCAAATTGGATTGACGGGTGGCCAAAGACCGCATGTACACCCGATCATTGTTGATGGAATTCATACGGATTCGGTCGCCCAATAGAGCACCCCCGGTCTTTCTCTTGGAAGGGTCAACGGAGATTATGCCAATATGCTTGTCCGGGAAATCCGCCAAAAAACGCCGTACCAATTCATCCACCAAACTGGACTTTCCAGCGCCTCCCGTTCCGGTAATGCCCAAAACAGGAACTTTGGACTCCCTGCCTTTTATCTCTTCTTGATATTTTTCAAATTCGTGGTGCCTGTTTTCTGCCAATGAGATCAATCTGGCTATGGTACCCGCATTTTTTTCTTGCAGAAGTTGGGCTATTCCCTTTCCTTTTCTAAGTTGTAGATTGGGAACTTCCACATCGCATCGCTCCACCAAATCGTTGATCATTCCCTGCAAGCCCAATTCGCGGCCATCGTCCGGGGAATAAATCCGCTCAACGCCATAGGCCATCAATTCCTTTATTTCTTCGGGAAGGATGACACCGCCGCCGCCGCCGAAAATCTTGATGTGACCGGCACCTTTTTCCTGGAGGAGATCATACATGTATCTAAAATACTCGTTATGCCCGCCTTGGTACGACGTCATGGCAATGGCATTGGCATCTTCCTGAATGGCACAATCCACCACCTCTGCCACGCTCCTATCATGACCCAAGTGGATTACTTCGACCCCTGTAGCCTGAATAATCCTGCGCATGATGTTGATGGCCGCATCATGGCCGTCGAAAAGGGAAGCGGCTGTCACAATTCTGATCTTGTGCTTAGGTATGTAGGGCTTGGTTTGTTCCATTGACAATAAAAGGTCTCTTTTTGCCCTGCAATTTACAGAAAATGCAAGTGATAATTGATTTTGATTAGAATTTTACAAAAATTCCAAATGCGTGGAACTCCTTTTTTTGAATACCATAATTTTACTCGTCCAAAATTGGAATATGAAGCTCACCATTCTCATACACTGTCCAGACCAGCCTGGAATCATACGGTCTGTAACCACTTTCATCCACCAACAACAGGGCAACATTGTATATCTGGACCAGCATGTGGACAAACAGGCAGGGGTATTCTTTATGCGATTGGAAAGTGAATCGGACCAAGATATTTCGCTGGATACCTTTAAAAATAAATTTGAACGGGAACTTGCCCTAAAATTTCAAATGGAATGGGATGCCTATTTGGAAGGAAACAAACCGAAAATGGCCATTTTTGTCTCCAAATACAATCATTGCCTCTACGACCTTTTGAGCAGGTTCAAATCAGGGGAACTTATGGTGGATATTCCCTTTATTCTCAGTAATCACAAGGATCTTGAGTACGTTGCGGAGCAATTCCAAATTCCTTTTTACCATATTCCCATTGCAAAGGACATCAAGGATGTTGCCGAGGAAGAACAGTTGGAACTGCTCAAAAAACACAACGTGGATTTTATTGTCCTGGCACGCTATATGCAGATTGTATCCTCAAAAATCATCAATGCATACCCCCAAAAAATCATCAATATCCACCATTCTTTCCTACCTGCCTTTGCGGGTGCCAAACCATACCATGCCGCTTTTGAACGGGGAGTAAAAATCATCGGGGCCACAAGCCATTATGTGACCGAGGACCTGGATGCCGGACCCATCATAGAACAAGATGTCACAGCCGTATCCCACACCCATTCCATTACGGATTTCATTGCCAAGGGAAGGGATTTGGAAAGGTTTGTGCTTTCCCGGGCGGTACAATTGCATGTGGCCCGGAAAACCATGGTATACAATAACAAAACCGTGATCTTTTCATAAATATCCCATCTAAAAAATTGGTTTTTTACGCTTTAAACGTAATTTAACTTCAATTCTTAAATACTGAACCATGAAACGAACATTGCTATGCTTTTTGGTTTTTCAGCTTATGGCCTGTACGGAGTTACAGCAAGTTGTAAATCAACTGCCCCAGGGAACCCCAGGCATCGGAAATGCAGAAATTGCCCAAGGTCTCCGTGAGGCATTGAATATGGGCATTGAAAAACAGGTGAACAAATTGGCGCTCAAAGACGGTTTTTTTAGAAATGAACTGGTCAAAATCTTGCTCCCCGAAGAACTAAAAAAAGTGGACAAAACACTACGGGACATTGGCTTGGGAAATTTGGCGGATGAAGGTCTGCGCATACTCAACCGTGCCGCTGAAGATGCCGTGGGAGAGGCCACCCCTATTTTTGTGGATGCGGTAAAGGGCATTACCTTCAATGATGCCAGACAAATCTTATTGGGAAATGACAATGCCGCCACACAATATCTTGAGCAGTCCACCAAGACAAAACTGTACGATAAGTTCAGTCCGGTCATTAAAAATTCTTTCCAAAAGGTGGGGGCAGACCAAATCTGGACCAACATCATTACCAAATACAACAGCTTGCCCCTTACCACCGATGTAAACCCGGATTTGACCGATTACACAACCCAAGAGGCCCTGACCGGAGTTTATACCATGATCGCCATTGAGGAAAAGGAAATTAGGACAAAAGTTTCATCGAGGACGACAGATTTGTTAAAAAAGGTCTTTGCTTTACAGGATTAATCATAATTTTTTCAGAATCGTGCAATAAGTCAAAAATAATCCCGTTATAAACTCAATAAAACGAGGCAATTATAACAAAATCCTAAACTTAAATTAACCTTGGCCTGAAGGTTATGATAGAATTTTGTTACGAAATTATCTGAGTTAGCATTTTTTTGAGTTAGTTAGTTTAAACCGGTGTTCGCACCGGTTTTTTGTTTGCACATAACTTACTGTTTATCAAATATTTATTTTAATCGTAAGTATTGGGAGGGGGTTGTCCCATGCACTGGAAGCCCTTGAAACATAGGTTAATTTTTTGCTTTAAAAATGTTAAGCGTTGGTGTTGAATTTGCCGATTACGTTAAATTTTAGATAAAACGTCTGATTTCTAGTTGTATACACCTATTCCGCAACGTCTGTGGCTACGTTTTCAACGTATCTTTGATATAACAAATCTTTTAATATGGACAATCAATATTGCAAAGTTGGCACTGTTACCTCGATTACAAGTGGAAACCATGCCATTTCGGTTTTGGAGTATCGATATAAGGCTTTTTTGGAAAAAGCCGCTGATGCTACCTATATCAACACCAATTTGGGTGAGTTCTTTAGAAGGAAGGCACAAGGAATCAAAAAAATATTGGAAAACCTGACATAGCTCAGCAATGGGATTTTTCCAATTCAGCCTCCATTTCCTGCTGTAGTTCTTTAGCTTGTTTTGCTGCCTTTTCAGCAAAATCAAGCCCATGCGACGCATACAATATTCCCCTCGAAGAATTTACCAGCAATCCCACATCCTTGGTCATGCCATATTGGCAAACCTCCTGCAGACTTCCTCCCTGGGCCCCTACTCCCGGTACCAATAAAAAGCTTTCCGGAACTATTTCCCTTATTTCTCCCAAATAGGAAGCCTTGGTGGCCCCTACCACATACATCAACCTATCCGAATTTTTATACGTTTTGGAGGTCATCAACACTTCCTTGTACAGTTCATGGCCCCCCACATCTTTGGTCTGGAAATCAAAGGCGCCTTGGTTGGAAGTCAATGCCAAAAGAATGACATGCCTATCCGCAAACTCCAAAAATGGCTCTACCGAATCCCTTCCCATATACGGTGCAATGGTAATGGAATCAAAATTAAGGGCCTCAAAAAACGCTTTGGCATATTGGGTGGAGGTATTGCCAATGTCCCCTCTTTTGGCATCGGCAATGGTAAAGATTTCGGGATGGGCGGCATCCAGGTACTCCATGGTACGTTCCAAGGATCTCCATCCTTTTAGTCCATATGCCTCATAAAAGGCAGTATTTGGCTTATAGGCCACACAATATGGGTGAGTGGCGTCTATGATTGCCTTGTTGAAAGCAAAAATGGGATCTTCCTCTTTGAGCAAATGTTTTGGAATCTTGTCCAGATCGGTGTCCAGACCCACACAGAGAAAGGATTTTTTCTGACGAATCTGGAAAATAAGGTTTTCTATTTTCATAGTTGAATTACTGGGTACTGGGTTTTAGGTTTTGGGTGCCAGATTTTTGGTTTTCATTCAATTAAGATTTAGAATCTGCATATTTCTTTAAAGAATTGATACTTTTCTGGAGCTCGCTTAACTTGTCCATACAGTTTGAATATGGTTCAATTTCAATATATCCTAAATCCTTTGAAATTAGCAACTGCGTCTCCAATTCATATGAAGAACCTAATGCAATTTGGAGAAATCTTGAAAAATCCTTTTGAGATTCCCTGGAACAACCTTCTGCAATATTTGAAGGAATGGAAACAGCAGACCTTGAAATTTGGGAAGACAATCCATACCTCTCCATCTTTGGAAAATTATCAATCAATTGATACACCTCTTTGACCAGTTCAATCCCCCTTTTCCAAATTTCGAGTTCTCTAAAATTCCTCAATTCAAGTTTTTCTTTTTACCCCTAAAACCCAATACCTAAAAGCCTTTTTTAAAAAATCTCCGAGGCTTCCTTCAGCTTTTCGGTATTTTCCACCAACATCAGTTCATCAATGATTCTTTGGATATCCCCATTCATGATATTCTGCAAATCATATAGGGTAAGGCCTATCCTGTGATCCGTTACCCTCCCTTGAGGATAGTTGTAGGTCCTGATTTTTGCCGAACGGTCGCCGCTGCTCACTTGCGAATTTCGTTTGGCCGCGTCCTCTGCCTGTCTTTTGGCCAACTCCATATCGTATAACCGTGCTCGCAACACTCTAAAGGCCTTATCCTTGTTCTTGTGCTGTGACTTCTCATCTTGGCACTGCGCCACCAATCCTGTGGGAATGTGTGTCAATCGCACCGCAGAGTATGTGGTGTTCACCGACTGACCTCCCGGTCCAGAGGAACAGAAATAATCGATACGAACATCCTTTGGGTCGATGTGAACGTCAAAATCCTCAGCTTCTGGGATGACCATTACGGTAGCCGCGCTGGTATGCACCCTTCCTTGGGTCTCAGTCTGGGGAACACGCTGCACGCGGTGCACGCCCGCTTCAAACTTCAGGGTCCCGTACACATCTTCTCCCGAGACCTCAAAATGGATTTCCTTGTAACCCCCACTGGTACCTTCGTTCAAATCGATGATATTGGTCCTCCATCCCTTGGACTCGCAGTATTTGCTATACATACGGTATAAATCCCCAGCAAAAATACTGGCCTCATCGCCTCCTGTCCCCGCACGTATTTCCATCACCACATCCTTTGCATCTTCAGGGTCTTTGGGAACTAACAACATCTTTATCTCCTCTTCCAACTTGGGCAAGGCACCCTTGGCCTCATCCAACTGCATTTTGGCCATCTCCACCATTTCGGCATCGCTGCCGTCCGCTATTATTTCCTCGGCCTCATTGATATTATTGGTAAGCTCAACATAATGGCCCCGCTTGTCCATAATGACCTTAAGATCCTTATACTCCTTGTTCAGTTTGATATAGCGCTCCTGGTCCGCTATCACATCAGGTTGGATTATAAGGTCGGAAACCTCATCAAAACGTTGTTTAACAATATTGAGTTTGTCAAGCATAAATCTATCCGCGTTAAGAATGCGAATTTACGATTTTTTGGATGGATTGAATCTTTTATGGCATCAATCAATTGCCCACAAAAGTAGTCCCCAACGTAATGATAAAGGCATTCAGCCCATCACTGCGATCGTATTGGCTAAACCGGAGGTCCACGGTCTTCAATCCAAAGTTGAAAACCTTTGCGCTGGTAAAGATATCCTTGTACTGGATCCCTAAACCGTACTGATGGGAATCGTATTTGGACAGGTCATAGTCCGAGGTATAAAACTCAAATGTGGAGAGCGCCTCTTCCTTTGGATAGAAATAATCCGCAGCCGTCTGGGTATAATAACGGTATGTAGGGTACAGCGTAAATTTCTCCGAAACCTTCAAGGGCACTTCCAAGCTGGCAGTATGTGAGGTGATGCCCCAATCATCCCAATAAAAACGGTAGTAGGTACGCAAGACCACCAAATCATTGAGATAGTAGTTCAACCGACCGCCCAAAGGAATCTTCAACCTGCTGTCCGGTAGATGCTCTACGTCGTCCGCCAACTGAAAATCGTCTATGAAAAAGTCCTCCTGATCCGAAAAATACACCCGCTGGAAAGGGGTGCTCAACAGGCCGTTCTGGGACACAAAATCCACAGAAAGGACCCCTTGCAGTTTTTTGCTCAAGATTTGGGAAAAACTCAAGGACAGGGTATACGAATTTCTATTTTCCTTATCGAATTCACTGAAATTGGGGTTATAGGTCCCGTTTCCGGAAATACGATTGTCAAAAAATCCGTTGCGGAGCTCCACGGGATATACGGCGTTCCACTTATCCAAGAATACACGCCCACTCAAGGTGAGTTCCGTGTTCTTTTCGTTGAACAATCTGGTATAGCTTCCCCCAAAACCAATCGAGAAATAATCAAATTCCGAAGAGAGATAGGCATTGGCGCTCCAGATGGAATTTCGGTCCCCTGAACTGTGCTGATAACTTGGGTTGATATAGGCCAACACATCGCTTCTTGACTCCCCGGAAGAGGCATCAAATGGTGTAACGTTGTTTCCCCCATCCAGCGGGTTTATGTTGCTCGATGATGCGGAAGTATAGGCAGATAGCCCCACGTCCACCGTTAAGATGTCATCCTCGTTCATGGGCATGCGCAAAACCAAACTGGAAGTGGCATCGGTCAAATCTTCCGTACCCTCGCCCCCAGTGACCGCGGCATGGGTCCCATCTTGGTTGTAGTAACTGAACAGCACATCTATTTCGCTTGCCTCCAACACCCTTTGTTTATAAGATGTATCCGTTTGTTGTGCCCAACCGGTGAACGTGCACAGCGCAAAGGCGATAGAGCCCAATAACTTGCCCAACCCGTTGGATCGATAAATCGTCTGAATGTTCTCGTTCACGGAAACTGATATTTTAGTTGCATCCACAGCCGCCACCTGTTTTTCCTCCATTGGCCCCTGAGGAAGCCTCCCGATAAATATGGAAATTGGTCTCAAAACGTTCACAGGTCTTTGCTCCCAACTGCATTTCGGCATCGTTGAGATAGACCTTGTCATACTCCCTGACTGCTACGCAGGAGCTTGAAAAAGCCAACAGCAGGAATAAAAAAACAAGTTTTCCCATTCGGTAAATTTACTGATTCGTATCAAAAATAATCCCTGTACTCTTATGTATTTTATTGTCGGAGTCCACGACCACCACTTCAACACCATCAATTTGGTTGATCATGTGTATCCCACTGTCCTTGCCCATGGTGAAAACGGCTGTTGCAAGGGCATCACAAAGCTCGGCCTGTTTGGCAAAAACCGATACGCTGCTGATCCCCGTTGTGGGATATCCGGTTCTTGGATCGATGATATGGGAATATTTTTTCCCATTCAAAATGACATATTTTTCATAGTTCCCAGATGTGGCCACCGAAGACTCAACAATGGGTAGCCAACTGAATACTTTCTCCTTGCTCAGGGGATTGGCAATGCCCACCAACCATTTTTCGCCTGTTGCCTTGGTCCCCCAAGTGGTAAGGTCACCAGAAGCATTGATGATGCCCCCCTTTACCTGTTTGGAGACCAAGAGCTCCTTGGCACGATCTGCCGCGTACCCTTTGCCTATGGCCCCAAAGCCAATTCGCATGCCGGTCTCGCTCAAAAAAACGGTGTGTTCCTCGGGATCTAGGATTATTTTTTCGTATCCTACTTTGGCCACGGACTTTGCAATTTCCTGCTTGGATGGCATGCTTTGCATGCTCCCGTCAAACTTCCAAATTTTGTCCATGGAAGCATAGGAAATGTCAAAAGCTCCGTCCGTTATCTCTGAAATCTTCTTGGACCGTTCTATCAACCCAAAAAGTTCAGGGCTTACCTGGACCGGTTTTATGCCCGCATTTTTATTGATCTGTGCTGTTTCGGAATTCTCATCCCATGAGGAAATGATTTTTTCTATCCGCTCAATTTCGGAAACGGCCTCATCAATATTGATGTACCCTATTTCCTCATTGGGGGCCACAACGGTAATCTCAAAGCGGGTACCCATGAGCTTTAAGGTCCTCTTGACCATGACATCCTTTTGCACCTGCCCTGGGGACAGCCAACAGAAGACGCTGCAAATAAGGACAAGGAATGTTTTCATTGCACGAAGCTGTTCAAGAGGGCAATATATTCCTCGGGAGATGACTTGGCGGAGAATCCTGCCGTGCCCAGAACAGTTTGCTGTTTGTCCATCACCACTACCAATGGAAAATGTCCATTGGGATTGTATTTTTCGGCCAGTGATTTATTGGCATTTGTTTTTTCGGGTGAAAGCTGATTGTTCTTTTTCCGTGGAAAATCGGCATTGTAGAGCACGTAGTGCGAAGTGGCATACGCCTTGAATTCATCGGAATCCAAAATAAGCCGCTTCAAACGGATACAGGGAGCGCACCAATCAGAGCCCGAAAACACCAAAACAATAGGTTTATCCTCCTGCTTGGCCACCTTCACGGCATTATTGAAATTTTCCTGCCATTCCTGTGCTTGCAGCATTCCAAAAAAAAGGCAACAGCCTACCAAAAAGAACTTTTTCATAACATATGGAGTTAAAATGCAAAATTACTCAAAGACCCTCAATATGGACCCATTGAGTTCGGTATTATACACCTTGATCGGTTTGGCGGGATTACTGTCCACTTGGTTCAGCGGGGTTCCATCTTGTGCAAAGCGTGAACCATGCTCCCCACAATAGAATATCCCACCGTCTTGATTGACAAAACGAACCAAATCATAGGATTGATGACTACACATCTGACTTGCAGCTATATATTCTCCTTCCAAGTTTTTGGCCACTACCACCAAGTTTTTCAGGATAAAGCCCCCATTGGCCATCAAAGCCTGTGCTTCTTGTGAGGTAAGGTCTATGGTGAAGTCCACGCCTGTGGGATCCTCCTCAATATTGCCATTAGTGCCATCCTTGGAGCAGCCTTGCAAACAGGGAAACGTAAGTGCGAAAGCCGCACCCGCGCCGATGCTCCTCAAAAAATTTTTTCTTTCCATAGTGTTGAAGTTTATAGAGAGAACGCTAAATTAAGGGGAATCGTATGCTAGTATTCAAACTTCCCATACTCGCTTTGGATGGTCAATTTTTTGCCTTTTGAAGATTCCACACGACCGATGATCTGCGCATCCACATGGAAGCTTTTGGAGATGGCGATGATCTCCTCCGCCACTTTTTTGTCCACATAAAGTTCCATGCGATGGCCACAGTTGAAAACTTGGTACATTTCCTTCCAATCGGTTCTGGATTGCTCTTGGATCAATTTGAACAAAGGAGGAACGGTGAACATGTTGTCCTTAATGACATGAAGGTTCTCCACAAAGTGGAGGATCTTTGTCTGTGCACCGCCACTACAGTGAACCATTCCATGAATTTCGGAGGCAGTATATTTTTCCAGAATTTTTTTGATGATCGGGGCGTAGGTCCTCGTTGGTGACAAAACAAGTTTTCCAGCGTCCAAAGGAGAATCGGGAACAGGATCTGTCAATTTTACATTGCCGGAATACACCAAATCCTCCGGGACGGAAGCATCGTAACTTTCAGGGTATTTTTTGGCCAAATATTTTCCAAAAACATCGTGCCTTGCAGAGGTAAGCCCATTGCTGCCCATACCACCGTTGTATTCGCTTTCGTAGGAAGCTTGTCCAAAAGAGGCCAAGCCCACGATGATATCCCCTTTTTTGATATTGGCATTGTCGATGACCTTGGAACGCTGCATCCGGACCGTAACAGTGGAATCCACGATAATGGTCCGGACCAAATCGCCCACATCTGCCGTCTCACCCCCTGTGGAATGGATGGTGATTCCGTGTTTCTTCAAATCGGATACCAATTCCTCCGTGCCATTGATGATGGCCGAAATGACCTCTCCAGGAATCAAATTCTTGTTGCGTCCAATGGTGGACGACAGCATGATGTTGTCCGTGGCCCCCACACAGATCAAGTCATCCACGTTCATGATCAGGGCATCCTGGGCAATCCCCTTCCATACGGAAAGGTCACCGGTTTCCTTCCAATATAGATAGGCCAATAAAGATTTTGTCCCGGCCCCATCCGCATGCATTACCAAACAATGGTCCTTGCTGCCCGTTAGATAATCGGGCACTATTTTGCAGAAAGCTTTGGGAAAAAGGCCCTTGTCAATATTCTTGATGGCATTGTGAACGTCTTCTTTGGAAGCGGAAACCCCCCGTTGGGCATATCGTTTACTAGTGTCCTGTGACATAAACTTGGTTTGGGCAAAAATAGGGAAACTACATACTTAAATCCAGCTTTTTGGGGCAACGTTTCCCATTTAAATATGGGGCACATTTTCCAAACAATCCTTTTCCCATATTTTGGCTGTTGTTTTCTGATCCAGATTTCCACCGGAGACTACCATGAGCACACGCTGTTTGGTCTTCTTTGTCCGTAACCATCGCATCACGGCTTCCATGGGCATGGCACTGGTGGGTTCTATCCTACATTTTAGGAGATGTGTCAGCCATTGGGTCCAGTAGATCAAATATTCCTCTTCGATCTCGTGGAAATCGTCCAATTGTTTAAGATATTCAAAGGTAATGTCGCCCACGGCCATGGTCATGGCCCCATCTGCGAGGGTATCCGGCGGACCAGATAGTCTTTGTATGGAACCTTTTCTAAGCGATTCCGCAGCGTCGTTCACATTCAATGGCTCAACTCCTATAACCTGGGTCTTTGGGGATAGTCCCCTAGATGCTATCAAGGAACCGGACAACAGCCCTCCGCCCCCACATGGGGCAAATACGGCATCAATGCCATCCAATTCGGCCAAGGCCTCATAAACGGCCGTGCCCTGCCCACAGATCACCTGTTCATGGTTGTAGGGATGAATCCAATAGGTCCCTTTTTCTTGCGAAGCTTCCCGTACTTTTATATCGGTAAGGTCTCGGGTCTCGCTCAAAACCACTTCTGCCCCGTAGGATTTTGTGGCCTGTATCTTGACTTTGGAAGAGTACCCGGGCATGTATATGGTGACCGGAATGCCAAACTTGGACGCTGCATAGGCTACCGCTTGGGCATGGTTTCCAGAACTATTGGCAACTATCCTTTTGGGGGATTCTCCCATTTCATTCAACCAAGCCAAGGTATTACAGGCTCCCCTGGCTTTGAAAGCTCCAATTTTTTGAAAGCTTTCGACCTTAAAAAAAATTTCATGCCCCAGCCATTTGTTCAACAAAGTAGAGGTTAGAATGGGAGTATGGTTGATGAATTTTGCAATTCTGGCATTTGCCCGTTCTATGTCCCTGATGTCCAAATTCACGGTAAGACTACTTGGTAAACAACATTTCCCTGTATTTGGTAAAAGGCCACAGATCGTCCGCAATAAGCTTTTCCAGCTTATCGGATTGTGCCCTAATGGTATCAAAATAGGGTTTTACATTATGGCAATAGGCCTGGGCCTTTTTATTGATGGTTGACAGTCCATTGGCACGCTTTCTGGCATCGGTCATTTCATCCGTCAGTTTTTTGATCTCTTCAATATGTTCGCCTATCTGTTCCAAGATGTTCAATTGGCTTTCTGCAACCTTTTTATGGGCGGCCCCATACACATCCTTCAAGCCCTTGATATTTTCCAACAAAATATTTTGGTATCGGATGGCCGCAGGTACAATATGACTGTACACCATTTCGCCCAATACCCTTCCTTCAATCTGAATGTGGAAAATATAGGCTCCCAGTTCCACTTCTTGGTGCGCTTTGAGTTCCACTTCACTCATCACGTCCATTTCCTTGAAAAGCGCTACACTTTCCTTGGATGTTATCACCTGCAGGGCTTCCGGGGTGTTTTTATTGTTGCTCAATTTGCGTCTTCTGGCTTCTTCCTGCCATTCCATTCCATATCCATCCCCTTCAAAACGGATTCTCTTGGAGGTTTTGATGTATTCGCGCAGCACATTGAACACCGCCTCATCCTTTTTCAGGTTTTTCTTGTCGATAAGTACATCCACCTCTTTTTTGAAATCGGCGAGTTGTTTGGCCACAATGGTATTGAGAATGGTCATCGGCTTGGAACAGTTGGTCTTGGCTCCCACTCCCCGCATTTCAAACTTGTTTCCCGTAAAGGCGAAAGGGGATGTCCTGTTCCTGTCCGTATTGTCCAAAAGGATTTCAGGAATCTTTCCGACCACGTTCAACTTCAGCTCCGTTTTTTCCTCTGGGGACAGTTTTCCTTTGGAAACTCCCTCCAACTCATCCAGAACATCGCTCAGCTGTTTCCCAATAAATATGGAAAGAATTGAGGGCGGGGCTTCATTGGCCCCCAGTCTATGGTCGTTGCTTGCCGAGGCTATGGAGGAACGCAAGAGTTCCTCGTAGGTGTCCACGGCTTTTATCGTATTCACAAAAAAGGTGAGGAACTGAAGGTTCTTCATGGGCGTGGTCCCCGGGCTTAGCAAATTCACCCCGGTATCCGTGGCCAAAGACCAGTTGTTGTGTTTACCGGAGCCGTTGATCCCCGCAAAGGGCTTTTCGTGAAAAAGCACCGTGAAATCATGCTTGTCGGCCACCTCTTCCATCACGTCCATCAACAAAAGGTTGTGATCCACGGAAAGGTTGGCCTCCTCAAATACCGGGGCTAGCTCAAATTGGTTTGGAGCCACCTCGTTATGGCGGGTTTTTACCGGAATGCCCAATTTGGTACACTGTTTTTCCAAGTCGCTCATAAAACTCAGCACCCTGGGTGGAATCACCCCAAAATAGTGGTCGTCCAACTGTTGCCCCTTTGCCGCGAGATTTCCCACCAGAGTTCTTCCGGTCATCACCAAATCCAAGCGTGATTGGGCCAATGATTTGTCCAACAAAAAATATTCTTGTTCCCATCCCAAGGTAGCATAGACCTTTCGCACATTCTTATCAAAATATTGGGCCACTCCCGTGGCCGCTTGATCAATGGCGTGCAAGGCCCTTAGCAAAGGTGCCTTGTTGTCCAAGGCTTCCCCTGTGTAGGCCACAAAAATGGTGGGAATGCAGAGCGTGGTTTTATAGATGAATGCAGGCGATGTGGGGTCCCAAGCGGTGTATCCCCGGGCTTCAAACGTATTGCGAATGCCCCCGCTGGGAAAACTGGACGCATCGGGTTCTTGCTGTACGAGCTGTGCCCCTCCAAATTTTTCCATGGCGCGGCCCTCCGGCAAAATGTCAAAAAAAGCATCATGCTTTTCGGCAGTGGCCCCCGTCAAGGGCTGGAACCAATGGGTGTAGTGCGTAGCTCCCATGGAAAGTGCCCAAGCTTTCATGCCCTCGGCCACTTGATCGGCAATTTTTCTATCGATTTTGCTTCCGTGAAAAATTGCGGATTTTACATTTTCAAAAGCCTCTTTGGTCAAAAACTGAAGCATTTTGTCCTCATTGAACACATACTGTCCGAAGAGTTCGGAACGTCTTCCGGTCTCCTCAATATTTATATGGTCCCTCTTACGGCTTTCAGCCAAGGCCTCAAATCTCATCTTTGGCATTCTTAAAAAGTTTTAGTCCACAAAGCTACAATTAACAATTTAATAATATTAGCTTTAAAATTTACTTTTTTTTCACTTAACCCCGTCCAAAACAGGGGTAATTTAAATATTGGTCGATAGTTTGTGATTTTAACCCCATAAAATGCATATTATTGAGCGAAAAAACTATTTTTGTCAATCATAAATTTGAGAACAAATAACTACCGTATTATGAGCAAATCTAAATTAGAGTACATCTGGTTGGACGGTTACTATCCTACTGCCAACATGAGAAGCAAAACGAAGATTGAGAAGAATTTTAGCGGCAAGTTGGAAGACTGTCCTATGTGGTCTTTTGACGGAAGCTCTACGCAACAAGCCGAAGGCGGTTCTTCTGATTGTCTATTGAAACCTGCTGCCATTTTCCCCGACCCAGCACGGAATAACGGATATTTGGTGATCGCCGAGGTTCTTAATCCTGATGGGACACCCCACGAGAGCAATTCAAGGGCCACCATTGATGATGAAAATGATGATTTCTGGTTTGGATTTGAACAAGAATATTTTATCATGGATACCGCCACTCAATTGCCTTTGGGCTTCCCCGTTGGTGGATATCCTGGCCCCCAAGGACTCTACTATTGCTCTGTAGGTGGAAAAAATACTTGGGGAAGGGACCTCGTTGAAAGGCATGCGGATATGTGCTTGGAAGCAGGCATCAATTTTGAAGGCATCAACCAAGAAGTGGCTTGTGGCCAATGGGAATTCCAAATTTTTGCCAAAGGTGCAAAGACCGCCGGTGACCAGGTCTGGGCAGCGCGCTATTTGCTTGACAGATTGACCGAGGAGTATGGTTACTATATAGAATACCATCCAAAACCCATTAAAGGAGATTGGAACGGCTCCGGTATGCATGCCAACTTTTCCAACAGCATTCTAAGAAACGCTGGCAAAAAGGAGACCTACGAGAAAATTTGTGAGGCCTTTAGACCCGTTACCAAAGAACACATAGCCGTATATGGTGAATTTAACGACCAACGTTTGACCGGAAAGCACGAAACGGCTTCCATCAACGATTTCAGCTATGGGGTTTCTGATCGTGGAGCCTCTATCCGAATCCCAATCGCAACAGTGGAAAGTGGATGGAAAGGTTGGTTGGAAGACAGAAGACCGGCATCTAATGCAGACCCATACAAAGTAGCGGCAAGAATCATCAAGACCGTGAAGTCTGCCAAAGTATAAAAGTTACTGAATTAATTGTTGATTATAGGTTGAAACCGTCCCAGTTTTGGGGCGGTTTTTATTTTAGGGTCAAATAGACAAATCCTGCGTAAAAAAGAAGCAATACCAACCCATCCCTCCATCCAAGTCTCAATCCCTTCGGAAAAAATACCAAGGGCAATATCAAAAAGGAAATCCCCAACATCCAAAAAATATCACTGGTCAGCAAACCTTGGTCCACAACTGTTATGGGCATAATCATGGATGTGATGCCCAACACGGCCAAAAGATTAAAAATATTGGACCCGATAAGGTTTCCCAGGGAAATGGCCTTTTCTTTTTTTAGGATGGCGATTACGGATGCCGCCAACTCTGGAATGCTGGTTCCCACCGAAACCACGGTAACCCCGATCACCCTATCACTGACGCCAAACACAGTGGCCATTCCCACGGCCCCATCGATCAATAGTTCAGAGCCACCCCATAGGGCCGTGCCCCCAATACCAAGGTACAGCACAGTTTTATATAAGGGCAATATAACATCGTCTTCGGGCATTTCGTCCACAACGGCCGTTTTTTGAAACCTGAGGAGGTATACCAGAAATACGAACAAAAGAATTAGCATGATCAATCCTTCGTATCGTTCCAGTACCCCATCAAAATAGATGAAGCCACAAAAAAGCAAAGAGGAAAGCATCATTACCGGCCAATCTGTAGTATAAAAGCTTTTGCGCACATCAATGCTCCCCAACAAGACCGTAACGGCCAATACAAGGCCCAGATTTGCAATATTGGACCCCACCACGTTCCCCAAGGCCAAATCAGGGAATCCCTCCAATGCTGCCTTTATGCTAACGATGAGTTCTGGTGCTGATGTGGCAAAGGAGACCACCGTCATACCAATTACAATTTTTGGGATGGACAGCCGGAGGGAAAGATCTACGGCCGATTTTAGCAACCAATGCCCCCCTGCAATCAATAGCGCAAGACCCAAAACTATATAGAGTAAATTTTCCAAAACCCAGAATTTGCGCAAATATAGAGGAAGATTCATTCGTGCGCATCACAAAGCATAAAAAGCAGGCCGAGGGTCCCGTTTAAACCTAGGTCATTCCCCCCAAAAAACCTACTGAGCAACAACCCTCCTGGAGACCCTTTTTACATTTTGAAAATAATGAAAATCTTAAAATCGGCCCTTTTTTGAACGAAACGTCCCTAGGTTTTCGAAAAGTACCGAAAAATGCCCCTACAAATGTGTCATTTTTATATGTTATTTATCTTTAATACTTACATATTATAACTTTTTTGTAGAGAACATATTAATTTTAAAGGAGCATCTCATTTTGAAACCTACAATCTTGTATTCACTTGTATAGATTTCCATCCAAAAATTTGGAAACATGATTTTTCTCGTTTTACCTTGAAAAAACAAATAGGTCAAAGCCGGTTTTATCGACCCTAAAAATCAATCAATACAATGATCACAATCGTTAAATTTTTGGTACTGTTGCTCATGCAACTCATTACATTAATTTTTGTTTAACCCTTAAAACCACTGCTATGCATAATTTGTTTGGAATAGCCACCCTTATTACCAATCCAATCTTCAAGAACAGTGGAGCTCCAAAACCTATTTACTTAGATCTCGCCCAAGGCGAGATCTTTTTTTCAAAAACTTTAACCATCCCATCCCTGTTTATCATGTAGGTTTTGTTTATTTTACAGGGTTAACAAATCAAAGCCTAAAAAGTGAAAAAAATAACAATTCTACTGATTGCTGTCGTTGTGATGAACTCATGCAAGAAAGAATCCAAAAAAGAAACAGTCCCACAGCCCAATGCTGAATTTGCGGCACTGCTGGACAACTATTACGAAGATGGATTGAGAATGAACCCTATCAGTGCCACCTTGGCCGGAGATCATCGTTATGATGCCGTCTTCTCCAATTTTCTTTCAGACGAATATGAAACCGAATCCAAGGCACTTTTTGAAGATTACAAGAAGAAGCTTGCCGAGTTTCCCGATGAAAGCCTGACTGAGAGTGAAAGGATGAGCAAAGCCATCCTAGAGTGGGAATGTGACATCAATCTGGATGAATTCAACTACAATGCGGACCTTACCCCAATCGATCAAATGTGGTCTGCCAACCTTTTTATGGGACAATTGGCCAGCGGGGCCAGCGCACAACCCTTCAAAACCGTGGAAGATTATGAAAACTGGATGAAAAGGGTGGACGGCTACTTGGAATGGATGGCCTCCGCAGAGAAAAAAATGGAGGAAGGGATGGAAAAGGGCTATGTGCTCCCAAAATCGCTGATCGTAAAGGTACTGCCACAACTGGAAGCCCTTACCGTACCCAATATGGAGGAACATCTCTTTTATCAACCCATTAAAAACATGCCCGAAGATTTTACCGAGGACGAAAAAGCAAAGCTCCGTGCGGCCTATGAGAGCATGATCATGGAAAAGATCATTCCTGCCTACAAAAAATTGCATGCCTTTATGGGCAAGGAATACATGGATGCGGGCCGTGAATCCAGTGGCATACAGGGCGAGCCCAATGGGGATGCCTACTATGCGCACCAAATAAAAAAATATACGACCACCAACATGACCGCTGCCCAAATCCATGAGTTGGGGCTGAGCGAAGTGGCCCGGATACGTTCCGAAATGGAAAAAATCAAGGAGCGGGTAGGTTTCGAGGGTGATCTGAAGGCCTTTTTTGATTTTGTCCGCAACAACAGGGAACTCATGCCCTACACAGATCCGCAGCAGGTCATCGACCATTTTAATGAAATACATGAGCGCATGAAGCCACAACTGGAAAAGTTGTTCGACATGAAACCCAAAACATCTTTCGAGGTACGCCGTACCGAGGCATTCCGTGAAAAATCGGCCAGTGCCGAATACAACCCCGGTTCTTTGGATGGCACACGTCCCGGTATCTTCTATGTTCCCATCCCGGATGTGACCGAGTACAACGTCTATTCCGATGAATCACTGTTTCTGCACGAGGCCATTCCTGGGCATCATTACCAAATATCGTTGACCCAGGAAAATGACGAATTGCCCATGTTCAGGAAAACCTTGTGGTACAGTGGTTATGGTGAAGGCTGGGCCCTTTACAGCGAATCTTTGGGCAAAGAATTGGGGCTCTATACAAATCCTTATCAGGTTTTTGGCATGTTGGGTGCGGAAATGCACAGGGCCGTCCGTTTGGTGGTGGATTCAGGACTCCATTCCAAAGCTTGGACCCGGGAACAGGCCATACAGTATTCCTTGGACAATGAAGCGGAGTCCGAGGCGAGCATCATTGCAGAAATTGAAAGGTACATGGCCAACCCTGGGCAGGCCCTATCGTATAAGATTGGACAATTGAAGATCAGGGAACTCCGTAAAAAGGCAGAGGATGCCCTTGGGGACAAATTCGATATCCGACAGTTCCACAACCAGGTGTTGGAGACGGGATGTGTACCCCTGGCACTGTTAGAGGACAAGATCAACAATTGGATCGAGGAGAACAAATAAAACCGGCTTAGTACTGTCCAGAAAAATGTAAAATGTCAGTTCGAGCGCAGTCGAAAACCTTTAAAAAGGACTTAAACATCAATACATCTCGACTGCGCTCGATGTGACAAACTTCTTCCAGCCAATAAGCAGTAGAAAGAACAATAAGGAACATCTTGGTTATATTTGTCATGGTACCAACACGCTGAACAATGCTTTTCAAAATTCTGGCCAAAATCAATAAAGCCCTTCTTCCCTCCTACACCAAACGGGGGCTGGACCTATCCAAAGCTTCTAAACTGCAATTGGCCATTATTGGTTGGCGCTATTATGTGACCACGAGGGCCCTGGGTTAATACTGGAGCAAAGACCTGATTTCGTATCCGTTGAGCTTTTCGGCCCCGCCCAAAAAGGTAAGATGGATCAAAAAGTTGCATTGGATCACCTCTCCTCCCAATTTTTGAACCAATTCGCACACCGCCTTTGCCGTTCCACCTGTGGCAAGTACATCATCGTGCACCAAAACTTTTTCCCCTTTTTTGATCGCATCCACATGGATTTCCAAAGTGTCCACGCCATACTCAAGTTCGTAGGAGGCCGAGACCGTTTCAAAAGGCAGTTTACCACGCTTGCGCACCGGAACAAAGCCCGCATTGAGCCTTGAGGCCATTAAAGGGGCAAAGATGAACCCCCGGCTATCCACTCCCACCACTTTGTCCACGGAGTGGTTTCCCACCATGTCGCAAAGTGCATCACATGCATTGAGGAATGCATTGTGGTCCTTTAAAAGTGGGGTAATGTCCTTAAAAACAACTCCAGGTTTGGGAAAGTCTTTGATATCCCGGATAAAGGGTTGAAAATCCATATGTTTTTTGGATGAGGTGGTTTTGTCATAAAGGTAAAAAGAAATATATTTGCAGCCCATTAAAGGCCGCGTGGCGCAACTGAATAGCGCATCTGATTACGGCTCAGAAGGTTGCAGGTTTGAATCCTGCCGCGGTCACTTTCATTTAATCATAACCTTCTGATTTTCAGAAGGTTATGTTATTTTAAAAAAGACCTTGCACAGTATTTGCACAGTGTCGAAATCTACTTATTTAATTGATTATCAGATAATTAATTCAAATTGTAACGCCAATGTTACATATAAAGTACATTTTTGAATCCTAGTAAGGTTACTTTGTTTCTTGAAATCAAGCTGTCTTCAATATGATCAACGAAAGAGAGTAATAAGACTAATTCGTTAATAACGATTAGTATAATCCATCTGAATTTCTTAATTTTACAACTAGAAGAAGGGCAGACGGGATTCAAACCCGTAACCAATTCGTACGACGGAATTGCTCTATTCAATTGAGCTACTGCCCCTTCTAATTGTACACATAACATATTTGCCCCGACTGCACATCGGGGCTTTTTTCATATTACAAGTTTTAATTTCTTGTTGCCTTCATAATCTAATAAATCGTCTTCATAATATATATTTATCATTTCTTCCTTATCCATACTCAATAGTTCAGCTATTTCTTCATCTGAATAACCTAAATCCTTTTTGTGTAAACGGAAAAGAGTTGTTAACACTTTAGGCTTCTCCAGGGGTGGATTAAGTTCCGAAGGTTCTTTGGTGCGCATTCCAAGCTTTCCCATTTCGATTATAAGGCTCTTATACCTTCTGTCCAGGATGATTCTCGATAACTTGGCATGGTACAAGATTGCAGCCATAGAAACCCGCCAATATCTTTTAAGGTCTGCAAGAACTGATAAATTCAATTTTGTGACAATTTGCTTTCGCAATTCTTTTTCAGGCACCAAAAACTCGGCTGCAAATCTATTGGCCTCTCTTTCTGTGTCATTACTATCAGAGACCGAGCTATGCATGTGGCAGACCACATGTACGGTTTCATGACAGACAGTAAACCGTTGTCTGTCCATTGGCAAAAGTCTATTGATAAAAATCAAGGCTTGCCCATCATCCGTATACATGCTTCTACCATCTATATCCGGGGATTCAAATAGGCAAGGGACTATAATGATTCCTTTTCCTTCCAATAGTTGAAATAGGTTTTTGATAGGCCCGTTGGGAACCTTCCAAAGTTGTCTTAGTTTACGAGCGGCATTCTCTGGGCCTCCCTCTTCGCTAATATCCAAACAGGGAAGTGGCGGTGTGGTTATTTCAACGGAATCTAAAAGCTCTTGAATGTTTAGTCTGTGAAAATTCATTTCCGCTTCTGCCCTTATCAACACGCCCCTGCTAGTGCGGGATTTTTTTCTATAATAAAGGTTCGGGGTAAAAGTGTCCCCTTTTCGGTAAAAGAATTTTTGTTTCACATTCAATCCGTTGGAAAGTTTGTTCAGAATCTCTTCCGTAGGCTCAACAAAGCCTTTTTCGACACGCGACAAAAAACCTTGGGTAATTCCTACCTTTTCTGCAAGTTGTTGTTGGCTAAATCCCCTGAACTCCCTTGCCAATGTAATCATGGTTGGGTTCAAAGGTGTTTTCATAATTTCATGCTTTCTTATTTTTAGTTCTGATTAATTTTTCAACACTGTATGACACTTCTTCGTTGAAGTCTGTAAAATCAAACTCGACATGGGGCACGGCCTCACGGTCAATTGGTATGTTCCAAAAGACATCTTTCTTTTTTACGCTATTGATGCACAACATATTAATGTTCAAAAGTTCGTCCCAAAAATAATCAACCCTGTAACCGATAGTGATAATGCAGGGTTTTGATGGAAAGAATCCGGTATCAAGTTGGCAATTTAAAGCTTTCGCCTGATCTGTTTGCCCCTTTGATGGCATAAAATCATCATCTAGTTTTTTGAACCTGATGAAGGCAGCGTCTAAATATTTAAGTCCGAAAATTCGACTTTTAGAATAAAGAACTGGTACGATGTCCCTTTTGTACCCTATTTTGGGGCCGAACATTTTAATGGAGTGATTGACCAAATAGTAGTACATGTTCATAGCATTTACAGCGGGCAAGAACTTTTCAAATCCTTGGGCCTTTTGCATTTCAATCAATTCCCTTACCGACCTAAAACTATCCGATACAATTTGATTCAGCTCAGGGTAAATAGGCTTGAAAATTTCATGGGCTTCTGGTTCCGTTAAAACGTTTCTTTGTACTTTCATAACATAAGTATTTTTGAATTAAAATTTCTGCACGATCAAATATAATCAAAATGTACTTTTTTTTAAAAAAATATTACCAATACCATTTTATTTTTATTAACAAAGGATTGTTGAAATCTCATATTAGAGATAGTATAAGGCAAGAAAGCTAATCGGAAACCACATGCTGGTCTCTTCAAACTGACCCGAAGTGGATAGAAGAATTGGATAAGAAGGAACAGACAAAAAGAAGAAAGGGAGTTAAAAAATGGTTTCTAATCCTTTTGTATGCCTTTTGGCTACTTGAGCCTAAATACTATATCTTTTCTAATTTTGATATAAACACCAGTTTTTGGGCCGATTGAAATTGTGACCGCGGTTTATTTTGCACGCTACTTGCACAGTAAATATGCAACATATCACAACATAAATGCTACCCAAGTGTAACATGAAATTCCAGACATGTTACATTTATGTTACATAAATAATCAAATGGATTGCATTAGAGCACGATATTATCCTTCTGCCGCGGTCACGAATAAATAGTTCAATAAGAAAAAACGCCAAGCTTGCTTGAGCGTTTTTTTGTTTGACCTATTTTCAAAGCGGAGCTTTGTCAGGATGTTCGAACGAAATGAAGAAAATCCTGCCGCGGTCATTGCAGGGGATTTTCTGCAAATCGGGCAGGAAGTCCCCTTTTTAATTTCCCTCAAATTACCTGAAAATAAAAAAGATTGCACCAAAAACTTCGTTGCCCCGAAAAGTTTGAATTGTTTCCTTTTTGAAGTTATTTCATCAATAAAAATGGTCTTATAGATTTGGCGGATACCTTGGGAAACAAAATGTCTATTATTGTTCAGTCTCTCTGCCAGTGTCTCAAGCTTCAGGCCGTTCTCTTTATAAAATTTTTCTCGGGTGATCAACAAGTCCAGTTCCTTTGCAAGTAAGGTAGGGAAGTCCGAGTTTTTGTATATCCCATATCCTGCCTTATTTGAAACTGATTCATCTGATTGGGATCCCAAGGATATTTTTCGGTTTTCTTGTTATACAACTTGATTATGATGGGGGTAATAATGAGTAGCATATCTTCTTGCTTTTTTGATCTGAACAAAAAGACAAACCAATTAGGAAGACTTTTATACCTTAGATAGCCCATTCAGTGGAAAGGCAACCTACGGGATCTTAATGCATCATTTAAAAGAATATGAAGCTGGTGCCATTTTTGCACAGCACTGGTAAAAGCAAAGAGAACGGTTCAAAAGCTTATTTGTAAAAATCAATATGAACGCAGAGATTCACACCCTGATTAAATCCGAATTTTATGAACTGATTGATTTCAAATGCAGGTGTTCGGAATGTACAAAGTCAAAAACCGAATATCAGGAAACATTTTCCATCTGTTTTATTCGGACTGGGAATTTCCACTTCAATATATTCAAAAACTCGTTGGACGCATATAGGGGCCTAATACTTGTTAACAAGCCCGGGTATGAATATACTGTGACGCATTTTGCCGGTGTGCCGGACGAATGTTACATTTTTAGGTTTAAAAATGACTTTTACGAGCAAATGAAAGAGGACTTGAACTTAAAAGGGCATTGGTTCTTTTCAAATTCAAACATGCAATCCTTGTTGTTGAAAACTGCTCCCGAAATTGAATGCCTCCTTATGGCCTTATTAACTGCGACGGACAGCAAAGTGTTTCATAAATTGACTTTGGAAGGCATGGTCACAGAAATGCTGCAGGGAATCTTGGATTTAATGACAGATTATAGTGCTCCTCAAAGGGTGACCGACCTGTTAAAGAAAAATCATCTGAAAACCATTGAGTCGGCCAAGGAGTACATAAATAAAAATTTTGCCTCGGATATTTCGCTGCTGGAACTTGCAAATCATTGCTATATAAGTCCTTTTCATTTTAGTAGAATATTTAAAATGTTTACGGATTATTCCCCTGGCCAGTACCTGCAGTCCATTAGATTAAAGCATGCCGAACTCATGCTAAAGACAACCTCATTACCTGTAATCGATATTGCATTTTCGTCCGGTTTCAATAGTATCGATTATTTTTCTTCTGCCTTCAAAAAACAATACAAGGTAGCTCCTTCTTTATATCGTTTGGGTACACTTGCCTAGAAATGAGCAAGATTTCTCAAATAGCCCTTTTTTCAATCGCATAGTTTTGTTCCATATCAATACAAACCCAATGATAAAGAATTGTTTGGCTACTATGTTTTCAATACTTTTTCTGCAGGCATGCTCGCAGAATAGTTATAATGAAGATCTTCAAAAATTAAGGGCTCTGAACGCGAAATTCATTCATAATTTCGTAACCAATGATACGGTAATGCATAGCAAAATCATTCACCCAGACTTCGTATATCTTAATAGCGAAGGAAAATATATCAATCGAAATGATTATTTGACCCACTGGGCCCACGGTTTCGATGGATATAAATATTGGGATTACAGAGATGAGAAAATCAGTATTTTCAGGAATATTGGGCTGGTTCACTCCCAAAACAAATATATATACGTACAGGATGGAATAGAGTACTCCGGAATGGCAATATATACAGATATCTATATTAAAGAAAATGGGGAATGGAAATGCATTCAGGCCCAAATTGGCAACGTTTCACCTGAAAATTATGCCCCTGACGAATCCATCATCAAAAAGTACGAATAAGAGTAGACAGAAAATATCGCTCCGTTGAAAAGATTGCAACAGAATCTTAGCTTCAAAGGTGTGTCACTTGGACAAGTGTTCCGTAAATCTAAAAGTTGAATGCACTGACACAGTATATTCAAAAGATTTCAAGGAGCATACAAATACCAACCATTTTTACCGATACTAGGACATTAAATTTATTGGGTAACGTCTAAACATACAATTTAGAGGATTGTAGTTTAAGGTATCGGAAAGTATAAACCTCTCAATGCATTAAGATATCTGGTGTTCACTAAAACACAGACTTAAGAAAAGACTGTAAAAAAAATCCCCCGTTTGATAATGAATTGATTTTTAATCTTTTAAAGTGCTGAATTTATGAAATCAAAATTGAAGGGGGTTTTTCGCTGTTTGATCAATCTAGATTTTACAGATGCTATAGAACAAGGCGTGAAAGGGTTTGCAAAACCGTATCAATCCAACCTCATAGAGAAGTTGCCAGCTTCCCAAAGTAGGAATACAGGAAAGGTGACAGAATCTGCAACCCCGATCAAGAAAATTGAAAATGACCCAATGTTTCCCCATAATAGTGGCTCTTGTTGAGTTGTAATATGATGAAAAAATTAAGCATTGTGGCAGCTGATGGGTATAAATTGGTTGCACTTTTTGGACAGCCCGTTAGTGAAATAAATGAAGTGGTTGTTATCAGTTCTGCCACTGGAATAAAGAAGGAATTTTACATGAATTTTGCCCAGTACCTGGTTGAAAGAGGTTGTTGTGTGCTACTCTATGACTATCGTGGTATTGGAGAATCCGCACCGAGCGATTTAAGACAGTCTAAAATATTCATGCATGAATGGGGAACTTTGGATATGAATGCTGTTTTGGATTATTTGGTCTATAAAAAGGGCTTCAACAAAATTGTTTGGTTGGGTCATAGTATAGGTGCCCAGTTGGTCGGATTTTTGAAAAATCAACAGTATGTGAAAAAAATAATCTCTGTCAATGCGGCCGTGGGGTATTGGGGCTATTTTCCATTTCCGATGAAGGCCACGGTATGGCTATTATGGTACATCATTGGTCCTTTGATGATAAAATTTTACGGGTATGGACAGATGCAAAAAATTGGATGGGGAGAAAATTTGCCAAAAAATGCAATTTTGGAATGGCGGGAATGGTGCACCAGTAAGACCTACTATGCCAATTTTCTCAAAAAAGAAATGGGGATGGACAAATTTTACAATTTCAAGATACCAATAACGGCCTTTTACCTTAGTGATGATTACATAGCCAATGATAGGACGGCCCCATTAATGATGCAATTTTTTCCAAATGTGGAGTCAAATCTTATCAAAATAGATGTAAGGAAATACACGAATAATAAGGTCGGCCATGTTGGAATTTTCAGAAAGCGTTTCGAGGAAACTCTATGGCCAGTTTTGTTGGATGCAATCCTGCAAGAACAGTAAGTTTGAACCCTGTCCTCTTGAGGTCACTGAAAACCCTTTCAAACAAAAAAGTCCGTAAGCATTGGTTCACGGACTTTTCTTTCCAACAAAACTGGATTTTCTTTTCAGATTGTATGGTCTCTTACACTCCTAGCGCAATCAGTGCAATAATTGGATTAAATCGTTTACGTTTTTGGGATCAAAAGCCTTGTCCTTTAGGATATGGGATACATCCATTTTATATTTTTTTGAAAAAAAGTTGACCAATTTTCTCTTTCGTTCCGGAACATATTGCAGGTTGGAAAGGTCTGGATTACCCACCAAATATTCGATCTTATCCACAAATTTGGGAGGTATCTTTTGGGCCAAGGAATTGACCGGTGTTTTGCCCTTGACATAGATTTTGGCCTTTCTGGAGAACAAAGAGAGTTTCTCCCCTTTGTATTCTTCAATGATATAGCCCATCCGCTCCATACCCTTTGGGTCTTTAAAACCGGTATATCGGTATTTTTTACCTCCCAAAATACAACTAATGCTTGCAGATTTAAGCAAGGCACTGGGTTCCGTTTCTTTCTCTTCATCACCCTTTACCTCGATCATATCCCTAAAAGCATTATACCGGAGATAATATCTACGGGGCGTCTCCTCATTGTTATAGAATATTTCTCCCTGCATGAAATCGTCCTCAAAATAGGGAGATCCCTTTATCAAGCTTTCATTATAGGCATTAACGGGCTTGCCCAAGCTTTTGAGCCAAAGCTCGGTCATCACGCTTTCAACGCCCGAAGCCGCCGACTGGGTGTTGGGAATGGGGCTCCCATAATCCCTTCCCAATCCTTGAGAGAATGCACTGTAGGAGCATGTGGCCACTAAGAGGCCAAAAACAAATTTTCGAAATTTCATATCCATCTTTTTTAGAATTAGTGTAAAATGAGAGAGCCCTATAAGAATACTTTAATAGGGCTCCCAACACGTATTAAAGCAACGATCTATTAATTCTTGGTAAGGCTAAATTGCTGATCCGAAGAATATCCTATAAAATTGAGAACCAGGTTGATATCGCCAGTACAGGTCCCAACAGAACCAACTCCCTCAATATCAACGAGCACCCCATAATCAAATGGCTCATTGGAAACCGCGGTTGCCGAGCCATCTTCTGGGTTTATGGTGACCTCTATGTACGATGTGTCCGTATTTGTGATGTAAGGATTCTCTGTGGACAAAATCCTGAACGTGAACGGATCATCTCCTGGAACAACGGGAACTATGTCGCCCGGAGCATAGTCCGCCCATGCATCATTGACAACGGTATAGTCTCCATCAAATATCGAGGTGTCATCCAAAGCACAGAAAAATTGGGCCCTATATGCGTAAGGAGAGGAGAAGAACTGCCCTCCGGCTATATTTGGGTTAGTATCGCCCTGGGTGAAGGCCTGACCCGTTGTCAATTTAACGTTCATTCGAATATTAAATTGGTCGTTGCTGAAAAAGTCCCCGGTCTGCAAATCCAGAGCTGTGAGAACATCGGAAAGCATCAGTGCTATATCTCCCCTCAACAGTCCAAGAGGGCCCCTGGGGAGTTCCGAGGCAGGAATAGTTTTCACCAACGCCTCATCACTGTTGCCATTTCCACTCAACAGTTGTGCATAGACCTCTATTTCCGACAGTAGACCGCCATCTTCCGAGTCCTGTTCTTCCACCGTAACGATCCATTCCGAAGAAGTATCGTTGAAATCAAACGTTGGGCTGGGAACGGCAATCGTTCGCAATATGGCTCCTTGGCCCACGGTTGCGAGCACATCATCAACGGTTTTTTCGTCCGTGCTGCATGAAAATGCCATGAACAAGGCGAACAAAACTGAACTATACTTGAATATTCTATTTTTCATATTTTCTTGTTTTTTACATTCTCAATATTAGTTTGCAACCGGCGCGGTTGGATTGGTATCCCAGAAAACAGGCTGTGCCTGATCAGATTTTTGGCTGATACTGGAGTTTGTGTTGGTCACATTGGATGGATAATACATGGACCTCACAAATACTCCTGGGGATGTTGACCTGTTGGGTTGCAGGGTGGTAGGATAGCCTGTCCTTCGGTAAAAGTTATAGGCCTCTACCCCATTTCCATACACAGCGGTAAAGAACTGTTCTCCAAAAATGTCCCATTTCCCTTCCAAATCGGCTGCATCCCAAGCTGATGAAACGTCATCTATAAAATCACTAACGTCCGTATCAGTGGGCTCAAAGGATAAATTTGCTCCGATATCGCGGGCTCCAAAAGTTTTAACCTTTGCAATGGATTTTGTAACCCCAGAGATCATGGAAGTTTTTGCGGCAGCCATATTACCATCGGCCATGGCCATTTCCGCAATCATGAACTCAGTCCATGAATCCGTAAGTATGGGCGTGATCCCAGCTCCAAAAGCCCCTGTTACCAGTGAAACACCAGCAAACCGATCATCATCAAACCTGCCACCAGCGGGATATACTCCCCAAGCGGTCACGAAAAATGCGTCTGGATCCCTACCGTCATTCTGTCCATGGTCCCTGCCCCAATACCCATTGGGAAGACTGCAGAAGGTGAAACCGCCGTCCAAATAATGTTGGGGAGGGGTCTGGGTGGAACATCTGATGGTCTGCTGGTTGGGTGGTATTTCCTGGCCAGGAACCGCATTGGTCTGGCGGTAGAAATAATACCGGATCCTTGGATCATTGGAGGTAAGCAAAAGGTTCATGAACCAATTTGACTGAAAATCCCCCACACCCGCAGGACCATAGTTCAACCCATATCTTGGGTGTCTGGTATCTGGATTGGATGCACTGGTCCCGGGCCATTTGTACTCAAAGTCCTCATTGGGACTTGTTATGTAGTTGCCCGAATTCACAATGGCGTTAAAACTGGCCTGTGCTCCTGGATCCACCAACCTTCTTTGCAAATAGATGCGCATCTTCAAGGTATTGGCGGCCTTCACCCATTTGGTGTAATCGTTGTTGTAATAGGCATCAAAGGCTGGCAAGGAGGAAGCTGTGTTGGTAAAATTCACTATAGCTTGGTCCAATAGGTCCAGACATGCCTCGTAAATGGATGCCCCATCGTCGGCTTTTGGATTGAGCACATCCTGTTCGCCCTGGAAAGCCTCAGTGTATGGTACATCCCCGAAGAAATCTACCATGGAGACCATTAGATAGGCCTCCATAAATTGGACTATACCAATATGCCTTGTTTGGCCAGCTTCTTCAGCCAGGGGGGTCATCAGGCGTATATCCTTTAACAGACCCGTATAGGCATTTGTCCATTCATCCGTAAAATCGCTGTCTTGGTACGTTGAAGCATAATTTTGGGAATTGACATTGGTCATGGCCGTAATCCTTGTCAGCTGTAAGCCATGGATATTGAGCCCATCACCGTTGGTAGACCCCCCAGAGGCCCAGTTATCATTGGAATCATAATCCGCATCCCCTTCCAATTGCCTCACAAAGTCTTCTTGTATGGAGTTCAAGAAAAAATCTACACTGGCCTGTTCGGAGGATAGTGCATTGGGATCTTGCGTCAGATCCAACTCCGTTGTTTCACAGCCCACAATTCCCACAATGGCAAAAAGTATCGCTGCTATTCTATATCCGCTATTTCTTTTCATATTCATTATTTTTTAAAAAGTTGCCTTTACACTAAAACCGTATCTTCTTGAACTCGGACCATTCAAAAAGTCAAATCCAAATCCATTGCCCACACCTGTTCCCGATGTATTGGGATCAAATTTTGCGCCGTTTGGGGTATTGATGGCATCATACCATAAATTGAAGCCCGAAACTGTAAATGTGAGTGCGCCAAATGGGGTTTTATCCAATACCTTTTGGGGCAGGTCATAGCTCAATGATGCCTCTTGCAACCGTATGGTGGTGGCATCATAAACCTGTAGTTCCGATGGTCCGAACAATACGTTGGTAAAGAAAAAGTCTGAATTGTTGATCTGTATGTTATTGGGTTGACCGTTGGGGCCTAAGCCATTGAGGATAAAAGACTCCCTGCGGTTCGTTGTTTCGGGAATAAGCCCCCTGCCCAACAATGTGGCAATGGTACTGGAATACACATCCCCTCCCTGCACATAATTGAATTGAAAACTCAATCTGAAGTTTTTATAACCAATGGAATTGGTCAGGTTGGCCACCCAATCTGGGTTTGGATCCCCTATTATTCCATTTTCTGGATCTGTTTGATAATTGCCGTTGGCATCCACCAAATATTGCCCTGTGGCATCATCCCTCTGAATCCTTGTTCCAAAAAACACACCCAAGGGTTCGCCTGGAATGGCAGCGTTGCCAAGGTTGGAGAATCCTGAATACACGACCTGGTCGGTATCAAGACCTAAATCTGTGACCTCGGTTTCATAGGCGGTGAAGTTGAGGTTGGTATTCCATTGGAAATCACCCTCGGTTCCAAACCAATTGGCTCCCAAATCAACTTCAATTCCCTTGGATTCAATCTCACCCACGTTGGTATCGGTGGTCACAAAACCGGTCGCCGGATCCAAAGGACGGTTCACTATAAGATCTTCTGTGATCCTTCTATAGACTGACAGATCCAAGGTGATGTTGTTTTTGAAGAAGGCAGACTCCAGACCCAACTCCAACTCCGTCAATGTCTCCGGTTTCAAATTTGGATTTCCGAGTCGTTGCCCTGAAGTGTTCGTGACCACGTTGGCACCACCACCTGTTTGAAGGTCATTGGTAACGAGCACCAAGGTTGATGCAACTGGGTAAGGGTTCAGGGTGTTAAAACCGGCAGAGGTACCATAACCCGCCCTCAATTTTAGATAATTAAGACCATTTTCACTCTTAAGTCCATCAAAGACCTGTGTGGGAATAAAGGACAAACTTGCACTTGGGTAGAACAGGGTCCTATTGTCCTTGGCAAAATTGGAGGCCCAGTCATTTCGTCCAGAAAGGGTCAAATAGAGAAAGCCGTCATAGTCAAAATCAAATTGTCCGTAGGCCCCGACCAAATTACGCTCCCTGGAAAATTCAATCTCGTTGTTATTGAGGAAGTTAAAGTGCCTTAGAACGCCAAAAACCTGTTGGCCGTCACTTGTGATCCCGTTACGGTCAAATAGTTCAGACCTGGATGTCACCCCTACGTTTACGCTGAAATCAATTTTATCCGATAGCGGATAATTTCCGGTAAGTACAAGGTTATGGTCCCAAATAGTGCTGACGTTGTTCCAAGTGGAATATACACCGCTCAAAAGCCTTGCATCACCACTGTTACTGTTTATCCCTCCCTTGTTTTGGTAGTTGACGTTGTATTCGTCATACACATCCAGACCGGCCCTATAGCTTAGGTTAAGGTTTTCCGTTACATTATAGTTGACCGCAACCTGACCGAACACCCTGTTGGTCAACTGTGTACTGCCCGCGTTGGCGACGGTCCACAAAGGATGTTGGATATCATTGGTCTGCCTGTAGTACACACTGCCCCCGGTAATCGGGTTTTGATAGGGCAGATTGATAAGATCTACGTTCCGGGGTGTGAACCAAAGGTCCCCAAAAGCAGATGAGCCGGTACCTTGTGCCCCATTTCCAGTACTCAAGGCCACTGGGGGCGAAACAAATTTTGTCCTAGAAAAATTCAGGGTACCCGAAACATTGAATTTATTGTTCAACTGGGCGCTTCCCCCCACGCTTATGTTGTTTCTCAACAGAGAGTTCCCCGGCGTAAAACCTTGGTCTTCCAAATGCCCAAAGTTCAGGTTGTAGGCAATCTTTCCGTCATCTGTACTGCCACGGGCATTGATTGAGGTATTCAATACCGTACCGGTCCTGAAGAAATTTTTGACACTGTCGTAAGGTTTCCATTCATACCTCGCCCCTTGGAATTCTGGAAAGGCTTGGGGAGTACCGGTTACCGGGTTGGCCGTGGAGTAAGGGTGTGGTAGTGTGCCCAGTTCATCAAATGCAGGATCATTTCCCCAACCATCAACCCCATTGCGGTCAAAACTTGGTCCCCAGTTGCTGAAAAACCAACCAAAAGCTTGGTCAAAACCACCACCATATTTGTTCTGGTAATCAGGAAGGGAAGCAATTTCATTGAAAAAGACAGAGGTGCTTACCGAAATCTCATTCTTTTGAAACCGTCGTCTGTCCGCCCCACCTTTTGTGGTGATCAACACCACACCGTTCTTTCCTTGTGATCCATACAGTGTGGCCGCGGCAAGCCCCTTCAAGACGTTGACACTTTCTATGTTGTTCGGGTCTAAATCCAAAAACCTACTCGATCCGTTGTTACCATTGACGAAATCTTGTCGGTCTCCCTGCAATCCTTGGGAGTTGGTCTGTCCACTAAAAGGGACTCCATCAACTATAAAAAGAGCCTGGTTGTCCGTACTGAAAGAGTTGTACCCACGGATAATAATGTTTGTCCCCGACCCGGAAAGTCCACTTTGCTGACTGATCTGTACCCCAGATGCCTTGCCGGTAAGAATACGGGCAATATCACCCTCAGATCGTTGCTCTACCTGCTCAGCGCCCACCTCGGAAACCGCATAGCCCAGGGCCTGCTTTTCCTTCCGAATACCGAGTGCAGTCACAACCACCTCCTGAAGGGCCTGTGTGTCTTCCTCCATCTGTACGTTGATGACATTTTGGGCGCCTACCTGCCTGTATTCATTTCTTTGTCCTATATATGAAAACACCAATGTTTGTCCAACACTGGCCACAATGGAATAATTACCATCGAAATCGGTCTGGGCACCAATATCGGTTCCCTGTACGACAATATTCGCTCCCGGAAGGGGGAACCCATTCTGGTCGGTAACATTACCAGTAATTGTCTTTTCTTGGGACAGCGCAGCTGAGAAACAAAATAACATCAGAACGAATGCCCCATACAGTTTCTTTACTTTCATAGAGTTGAAGTTTTGTTAGTAATTAAATGAGTTAGTGCAACTGAGAAAGGCGGGCGGGAGGTGCGTTTGATAGCTAATTCAAAAAATCAAAAATGAGAACAAAACTTAAGGGATTGTTCCTTTTTGGTAGAGCCTCTCACCGCCCTACCTTTACAATTGCGAGGTAAAACAATTGATAAATGTTTGTTAAAGTGTCTCGACCTATAAATCCGGTTGCTTTTGCCGATGAATCAAGACATTTTATTCCAATTTTATGCGGAGCATAAGCATAGAAAACCAGGCCTTTTCCCTTGTCCATACTCCATGGAACAGCTCCTGCCAAAAGAATTACCGGAACAAAATCCAACGTGGAGGAAATTGGATTTTCCGCGTTGAAGTATTGAATGGACACTTTCTTCAGGCTTACCAATAGGGCGCAAAAAGTGCCCACCATGTTGGTGAACTGCAGGAGAGAGTGGGCTCAGAGGAGAAACCGAAAGGATTTTTTTGCTAAGAGGCCAGAAGGGAGCTTTTGGAGAGATTGGTCCTTCTGAAGGCCACTGGGGATATCTCGTTAAACTTTTTAAAAGCAGTATAAAATGCAGCCCTGCTGTTAAAACCGCTCAAAAATGCGATTTCCTTCACACTTGAATCATCGTTCAACAATAGTATTTCAGCTTCCTTGATCCTGTAACCGTTCACAAAATCATGAAAACCGACCCCGTGGTGTTCATTGATTATCTGGGAGGCGTGGTGCCTGGAAATATGCATCTTTTCAGCAAGATTATCCAAACAAAGATCATGGTTCAAGTACAATTTTTCATTGGCCATAAGGTCTTCCAAAATCCCCCTCAACTCCAATGACAATGTTATTGAAAGGCCAGATTTGCCATACCTTGAATAGTCCTTGACCGATTTTTCCAAATGTTGCTGCTGAACCAGAAAATCTGGTCTGGTAATTGAGAAAAAGGAAAAAATCGCGATGAAAATGCACAGCGCAACAGTATTCAACAATGCAATTTCGGGGCCCAACATTCCAAATATGTTCAGGGGCAATATCAATAGAAATATGGCTGTTATGAAGTAAAGGGTATACACCACAAACTTGATGGTAAGACTAGGAAAAGTGGTACTATGCTTTGATCGTTTGAGTGCGCGATGGGACAAAAGGGAGTACGCCACCAGGAAAAAAGCGATAAATACATGGCACAAGGTGCTTTTCTCCAATGCAACATATTGCAAAGCTTTTTCCGCCATTGATGAAGTCAGGAACAATCCGGTCGGTATCATCACCATTGACGGAGGTAGTATATGGGCCATCCATATCGCCAAACTGTTCTTCTTGGCAAACTGGCCGCTCTTTACGAAAAGGTATACAATGGGTCCAAGCAGACCATAGATGACCGGGTTGGCATAATATCCATCTGTGCCACCCAAAAATCCAATACCATAGAATTTATGGATGTCATAAAATATGATGGATGAGGACAGCAACAACACAGCAAGCAAAGTGCCCTTCGCCAAGGTTGCTCCATAGCCTTTGTCCAATAGTATGGACATGGCCAAAAAAATGCCCTGAAAGCCAAAAAACAGAAAAAAGGATTTATATATCAACTCCATGAAAAACCGTCTTCATATTGATCTTCAGCATGTATTGTAACATTATCTTTTCACCATAGTTCCATATCAACCGAAAACCATATACAGTTCATCTCCCAAATTTATGGGGCTATAAAGGGCATAACAACCCCAGCCTTTGAATTATATTCAACGGTGTGATTCAAAATATTCATCACCCATACCGTATTTGAACCCTTTAACTCTTTAAATTCAAGAAAAAATTGCGGATTTATCCCTATTAGGTATCAGCCATAACCCATGTTTTGCAATTAAAGACCATAAGTGTTGGAATTAAAACATTTTAGGCTTGTGAAGGCCATCGCTGAATGTGGGAGCTTGCGAAAAGCCTCCGATGTACTTTTCTTGTCCCAATCTGCCCTGAGCTATCAACTCAAGGAACTTGAAACAGAATTGGGGAAAAAAGTATTTTATAGGGTGAACAACAAATTGGTGATATCGGAAACCGGGGAATTGATCCTAAATTATTCCCACAAGGTATTGTTTGAACTACGGGAACTGAAGAATACCATTGAAGAGACCAATGGCAGGTTCAAGGGCAAAATCAAGATTGGACTTGAAGCCTACACCTCCTATTTTTGGCTGCCCATGCTCCTGAAGAATTTTGGAGAGCAATATCCTGATATTGACGTTGTTCTGAATACGGAAAGTCCTACCAAGCCCCTGCACCTGCTTGAGGAGCAGAAACTTGATTTTGCAATTGTCCTGTTCCGTTTTGAAAACAGGAATTTCCATTTTGAAAAGCTTTTTCAAGATGAGTTGGTGGCCGTGGTCTCCACAAAACACCCGTTTGCCCAAAAAAAATATGTTGAGGTAAGGGATTTCAACAATCAAAATATCATTACCCACAGTACAACAACGGAAAGGGACAGGGTATTGGAAAGCGAGCAGGAACTGCAAAAGTTGACCCCAAAAAAATACACGGTCATCAAGCATACACAAACCATCCTGGAAATGGTGGACCAACAACTGGGTGTTGCGGTGCTCTCCAAATGGCCCATTCGTCACTATATTTCCAACAAGGACATCACCATGGTCAAATTAGGGCCCAATGGCACCTATAGAAACTGGTACCTTGCCCACTTGATCAACAAGGAAATCAAACTGTATGAAAAAAAATTCATTAAAATCCTAAAGGAAAAAATCTCTGTTGAGATAGTGTAAGGGTCATATTTCCAAAAGGCCATCCCTAAGCTTGCGAACTCTTTTCATATTGTTTGAAATCAGATTTCAGCAGATTCAAAAAGAGTCTTTCATAATCCCTTAAATTTCTGTTCTTAAGATAAACCCAATACCAATCCCTATAAGTTCCGCCCTTACCCAGTTTGATCAGTTTTAGATCCATTTTGTCCATGTAATTTGAAATGGCCCACTTGGAAAGTATGGCCACCCCCATACCTTCATTGACTATTTCCAAAATGGACTGTGTATTCCCAATATGGATATATTTTAGGGGGTTTATTTCCAAGGTCCCAAACGTTTTTTCCAAAACTTTTTCCCTTTGGTCCCTCTCGCTATGGGTCACTATCACTTCCCCTGCAAAGTCACTTTCCTCCAGATGGTCCCTATTGGCAAGGTGGTGGTTTTTTGGAAGGACCACCACCAATTCATCGTTCAAAATCGGTATGGACTCAAAATGGGGTTCCGGAGGGCGGTACACCATAATCGCAAAGTCCAACTGGTTGGCTTCCAATAATTGCAAAGGTTTGGTGGAATTTTCGGTATTGATGGTGACCTCTATATTTGGATTGATCTTATGGAATTTCCGGAGGACAGACGGCAGCCAGTAATACGTAGTATAAGCTTCCAGAGATATCCGGATAGAGCCTTTTTCCTCTCCCTTTATTTCCCGCAGACCGCCATCCAACTCATCCAAGCTTTTGAGAATCAATTTTGCGTATCTGAGCACCACCTCCCCCGTTTCCGATATCACAAGCTTATTATTGACCCTGTGAAAAACTACCATCCCAATTTCCGTTTCCAGTTCCTTCAACTGGTGGCTCAATGCAGACTGTGATAGAAACAGTACTTTGGAAGCTTTGCTCAAAGAACCCGACTTGTGCACTTCAACCATCAATTTTAAGTGTCGTATTTCCATTTTGGATGGTGACCAGATTTAATTTCAAATTACCACATTTTTGCTTGGTTTTGGGCTTTTGCAAAAAAATCAAGCAGTCACCCTAAAAATATTGCCCCTTACATGCTTATTAGGCCTTTTTGGTTTATCTTTTAGGGATTTTACGAATCCCAACTCACTAAAAACCAATAAATACTCTTAGGGTATGAAAAAAATATTTTTGCTGGGCCTATCTTTGGCCCTATGTTATGGTTTTGGATCAATTTTGGATAATACGGTTCCGATGGCCCCAAACGGCAAATATGGCATTTTTGACCACCAACTCAATATAGGGGAACCTGCAATTACAGGAACGGTTTCCTATGATCCCAGCAGTCAGGAATATACCATAGAGGGTTCCGGGACCAACATGTGGGCCAACGCGGATGAGTTCCAATATGTCTATAAATCCATTCAGGGTGATTTTATCCTGAGAACACATCTTAGGTTTGTGGGTGAAGGTGTGGACCCTCACCGAAAAATAGGCTGGATTGTCCGCAATAACCTTAGGGGCGATTCCCCGCATGTGAATGCATCCATCCATGGTGACGGACTGACCTCGTTACAGTTTAGGAGAACGGCAGGCGCCGAGACAGAAGAGGTGACCTCCTCTGATGTGGCGCCAGATGTGGTGCAACTGGAAAGACGCGGTGGTACGTATTATATGTCGACCGCTAAATTTGGTGAGCCTTTCACAACCGTGAAAATAGAGGGCATAAACCTTAAAAATGAAGTTTTTGTGGGCCTTTATGTGTGCTCGCATAACCCTGAGGTAATTGAAAAGGCCGTTTTTTCCAATGTGCGGATCATTAAACCGGCCGCACCAGATTTTCAACCTTATCGGGATTATATCGGCAGCCACATGGAAATCATGAATGTGGAGACAGGGCACCGGAAAACCCTTTTTACTTCCGCACATTCCATACAAGCGCCAAACTGGGTCAATAATGACAAGGAATTGGTCTACAATTCCAACGGCTACCTATACCGCTATAATTTTGAAACCGATGAAATTTCCCAAATTGAGACCGGCTTCGCCATCAACAATAATAACGATCATGTGTTTTCTTTTGACGAAACCATCCTGGGCATCAGCAACCATAACCAGAATGACGGGGGAAATTCTTCAATTTACGTTATGGACCCCCAAGGCGACACCCTTCCAAGAAAGGTAACCAAGGATGGTGTTGGCCAGTCTTACCTCCACAGCATATCTCCAGACAATAAACGAATGTTGCTCACGGCCCAGCGTAAGGGTAAGTTTGATATTTACAGTGTGGATATTGAAACAGGGGAAGAACAGCAGCTTACGGATACCAAGGACCTTGATGACGGCTCAGAATATTCTCCCGACGGTAAATACATCTACTTCAATTCAAACCGAACCGGCCATATGTACCTGTGGCGCATGAAAGCGGACGGAAGTGAGCCAAAACAGTTGACCAATGACCCAAACTATAAGGATTGGTTTCCCCACGTTTCGCCGGATGGAAAATGGATCGTATTCATCTCCTTTCCCCCGGACATAGGTTTTGGAGAACATCCATTTTACAGGCAGTGTACCCTACGCTTAATGCCCATAGAGGGTGGGGAACCTAAAATAGTAGGATATATTTATGGGGGTCAGGGAACCATCAATGTGCCAAGCTGGTCCAAAGACAGCAGACATATTGCCTTTGTGACCAACAGTGACTAGGAAATGAGGTTGCCGTCCTCATCCCACTCTGCCACAATGTTACGCTTGCTCTGATCGACACATTTGGCCAGCCATTCATCCTCATAGGCCACTCCGTGCTGCTTAAGGACATCCTCGGGCACGCCATCCCATACATTGGGCATGTTGCCCTTGTAGCCCAATTCCTCAATTCCGATTTTTGAAGTGTAAAAACCGGTCAACGTGAGGTTCCTCACCATGGAAAAGAAGTTTATTGCCATCGGTCTCTCATCTTGGGGAATCTCAGGATCATAATAGGCTATGTCATCCAAAATTTGATGTTGCTGTTCCTGTTCCAAAGATTTGAACTCTGCCCCAAACCTTCCATTGGATTCATGGTCCAACCACATAAGCCCTCCCCGAAGATCCACTTGCATCTCTGGCATATCCTTCGCCATAAATTCGATAAAACCGGGAACTTCGGCATCCGTGGCGCTTTTATATTCCGAACTGCCCGGAAGGATCAGATCACAAAGAATGGCCAGAGTGGCCATTTCATGGGCATTGAAAAATTGCTCCTCATTCAGCTCGGCGTCCCTTTCTTTTTCTTCGGAAGTCCTTCCATAGAACACTTCTGCCTTTTCGATAGCCTCTTCAACCTTTTCCTCTCCAGGCTTACACCCGTTCAAGGCCAAACCTCCGGCCACGGAGCCCAGAACAATGGATTTTATACTTTTTCTTCTATCCATTTCTTAAAGATTTTGTTTTTTCAACTGATCTACAATATAGTCCGAAGCCCTCCATGAGAGTGCCAGAATGGTCCAGGTACAGTTTTTATCGGCCTGGGATACAAAGGGTCCAGCATCCACAATGAATACGTTGTCCGCATCGTGCAACTGTTGGAACTTGTTGGTTACGGATGTCTTGGGATCGTCTCCCATTCTGGTGGTCCCCACCTCATGGATGATCCTACCGGGCACATGCAATCCATAATCCCTATCTTTTCCAGGCATATCACCTAGGGGAGTACCTCCCATGTTATGGATGATCTCCGCAAAGGTTTCCTGCATATGTTTTGCCTGGTTTCTTTCCAGATCGGACCATTTGTAATGGAAACGCAGTACGGGTATGCCCCATTGGTCCACGGTGGTGGGATCTATCTCGCAATAATTGTCCTTTCGAGCAATGGATTCCCCCCTGCCGCTCATGCCCACCAAGGCCCCGTAGTATTTTTTTACATCGCTGCGGAGTATGTCGCCGTAGCCACCCACTTTGGTTCCGAAGAATTTGTTGAATTCGCTCACATTGAATCCAAAACCGTAGGAAGGCATTCCCATACCTCCCCAAATTTCAATGTGATAGCCCCTGGGAAAATCCAATTTGGAGTTATCGCCCCACCAAGGTGAATATACATGCATGCCCCCAACCCCATCTTCATTATAGGATACCTTGCGGTTCATAAGATCAGGGATGAACCCTACCCTGTCGCCGCCAGTGGAATCGTGCAAATATTTTCCAACATGGTCACTGCTGTTACCCAGCCCATTGGGATGCTGTTTGCTTTTTGAGTTCAACAATATTCTTGCGGTGCTACAAGCCGAAGCTCCCAAAACCACCACTTTGCCCTTCAGTTTATATTCTTTTCTGTCCTCTTTATTGATATAGGAAACCCCTGTGGCCCTTCCTTCCTCGTCTGTAGTGACCTCGCGTACCACACAATTGACGAACAGGTCCACTTGGCCCCTACTCTTTTGGGCAGGGAAGATCAAGCAGGTACCCGCCGAGAAATCGGCATACACCTGACAGGCCCTACTGCATTGTCCACAATAGAAACAGACACCGCGTTCATTGTTGATGCGTTTGGTTAGCATGGACATCCGGGAAGGGTATACCGGAACCCCGCTCTTCCGGGCTCCATTGATGTAGAAAAGTTCGTGCAACCTTGGTTTTGGTGGTGGCAAAAAGAAACCATCGGGGTCATTGGGCAATCCCTCATTGGTTCCAAAAACACCTATCATTTTGTCCACTTTATCATAATAGGGTTTTACATCATCGTATGAAATTGGCCAGTTGTCCCCGTAGCCATCCGCATCTTTATGCTTGAAGTCGGTTGGGCCAAAACGCAACGAGATACGTCCCCAATGGTTGGTTCTTCCTCCCAACATATGTGATCGGAACCAATCGAACTTGGTGCCATCTATGTGCGTGTAGGGCTCTCCTTCTATTTCCCAGCCCCCATAAGCCGCATCAAAATCACCAAATGGTCGAACGGTGCCAGCACCCCGCCTTGGACTTTCCCAAGGCCATTTCAACTGGGTCTGCTGTTTGGGGTCGGCAGGATCAAAGAACGGTCCTGCTTCCACAACGGCCACATTCAGTCCGGCATCTGCAAGAACCTTCGTGGCCATGCCCCCACCTGCTCCCGATCCCACAATGATGGCATCGTACACTTTCGAATTTTCAATTATTTGCATCGTATCTCTATAACTATCGCTTTATGTTCCACTTAAAAAATTGGGCAGTCTCATTGTTATTGGCCACTGCTATGACCGGATTGCCCTGATGGACAAGCTTTCCTATTTTTTTGGCATCCCCTGGGGCAAAGAACCCACTTTCATAACTCCGTGCCACGGTAAATCCACCTTTGCCGTCTCCTTGCAACAAAACACCTGTCCCTGCATCGTTCCTGGGTGTCTCAATTTCCGAAACGAACAGATTTCCCACACAAAGAGCGTCCAAGAAACCATCCCCATTGAAATCATCCACCAAAATATCGTTCATATTGGTCAATTGTGCCATGGTGGGGAGTTTGGAAAACTTGAATTTCCCGTTGCCCAAATTCTCTATGTAAAATGAAGCAAAGGTATCTGTTTGGTAGTGCAGGGCACTGTCCAGATTATTTGCCCCGTAGACTTCCCCTATTTCCATTTCGGCGAATATGTCGTACTTCTTGATCTGTTTTTTTAACCCTGGTATTTGTTCGGATGAACATGAAAACCCACGTAAGGGGTAGTGCTTTTTATCATTGTAGTAACCAAGCACAATATCCCTGCTCCCGTTTTGGTCAAAGTCTTCATAGTACACATCGAAAGGGGCTTCTGGTGATGTTTTGTATTTGTAGTTCAACCCTAAATTTCCGGCTATCATGTCCATATCGCCATCACCGTCAAAATCACCTTTTTCCAAACTGAACCACCATCCACGGGTCTGTTCAAAATCTGGAATTTCAACTTTGTGCAGCTGACCATTTTCGTTGGCAAAAACGGTTATGGGCATCCACTCGCCCACAACCACCAAATCCAGGTCGTTGTCCTGATCATAATCCAACCAAACCGCATCGGTGACCATGCCCAGATTTTCAAGTTCCGGGGCATTTTCCTTAGTGGCATTGGCCAATTGACCATCTGTATTCACGTAGAGGGCACTGGTTGCCGGTGATGGATAGTCATGGGGCTTATGCCTTGCACCCACGAACAAATCCATATCGCCATCACCGTCATAATCCGCGGCAACTACTTTTGATCCACTGGTATGGTCGGCATTAAGGATAGCTCCCTTTTTGAAATTTCCGCTACCATCGTTCAAATAAAGACGATCTGTATAGTGTAGGTCATTTACGGCATATTCGTTGCCTCCACTGACCACAAATAGGTCCTTGGCCCCATCATTGTCGATATCCACAAAAAGGGCATCGACATCCTCGTAAGGCGCCTCTCCTTTAAAAAGTTCCTGGTCGGTCTGCACGAACGACCCATTGGGCTGTTGCACAAAAAGTGCGCCGGATTGGCCGGAAGCTCCACCCAGATACATGTCGTCCATTCCGTCATTGTTTACATCGCCAATGGCCATGGCAGGTCCCATTTGTGACAATTTATGCGGCAAAAGTACCTGCACATCAAAATCGTCAAAAGTGTTTTCTTGATGATGGAACTTTATACCAAAGTCTTTCGTCGTATCTGTAAATAGGGTCTGTTTGGTTTTGGCAAGCTGTTGTATTGCGATGGCATCATTATGGTTGGCCACAACCAACTGGTTTGCCTTCACATTTTTAAGGACCATTTTCTTGTGGTCGGGCCAAACTACGATAAGGCTATCCGCATTTGTATGTTGCCCCAGCCCAAAATGCATGTACGATTCGCTGGTGGAATAGACCCCTCTAACATTTGTGGCCTCTATCATCTGCACTCCACCATCCACATAGAGTTTTGCCCTAGCTCCATAGATAGGGGCATTGTTTTCATCTTTGACGGAGACCCTAATGTAATTGGCATCTCCCATCGTTTCGGAATTGTTGCGATATACAAAGGCTTTGGCATTGATGTTGTTCACCACGAGGTCAAGATCTCCATCGTTGTCCAAATCACCGTAGGCCGCGCCATTGGAAAATGACTCTTGGTCCAGGCCCCAGTCTTCCATCACCTTTTCAAAATTTAAATCGCCCTTATTTTTAAAGGCATAGTTCTTCAAGGGTTGTGATGGCAGCAAGCTCAACGCTTTGTCCAAGTTTATGATATCGAAGACATCCGTTAGGCCTCCCCCATCTGGATGTTCCTTGAGCCAATCAAAACGCGATTGGTTGATGTACGCCGCAACGGCTTTATCGGCATCGGTGTTCCGGATATCGCGCAGCAGTCCATTGGTCACAAAAACATCTTTTTGTCCGTCGTTGTCAAAATCCGCGATCAGGTTGGACCAACTCCAGTCCGTGGCATCCATTCCAGTAAATTGTGCCACATCGCTAAACGTGGTGTTGCCATTGTTCAGATGCATGGCATTGAACATATATTGGTAGTGCCCTCCGTTATTATAGACATCCCAAAATGCCTGTCTGTCCATTCCGCTCATATTGGATTTTAGGCGAAAATTATCCTCTGCCACCATATCCAATACAAAAATGTCCAATAGTTCATCATTGTTGATATCCGCCACATCCACGCCCATGCTGTAGTACGATATATGGGGAAGTGCCTTATCGACCACATTGGTGAAAGTGCCATCTTGATTGTTGATAAACAGGAAATCGGGGGCATAAAAATCGTTGGCCACATAAATATCCGGCCATCCATCATCATTAAGATCACTGGCAGAAGCCGCGTTGGGGAAACCTGTCAAAGCCAATCCTGCCTTTTCGGTCACTTCCTCAAAGACATTGCCCATGTTCTTTAACAATCTTATTCTATATTCGGGTTTCAACAGTTCGGAACCGGTCAAACGGGACAAACTGCCCGGGTTTGGGGGTTGGGTCAATAAAAGTAGGTCCAACAGCCCATCCTTATCATAGTCCAAGAAAACGGAGTGGCGTGTTCTATTGTCGTCTGCCACGCCCCATTCGTGGGCTTTTTCGGAGAATGTTCCATTCCCATTATTGATATAGAGCAGATTGGTGCGCCATTCGGGTTTGTAGTCGTACAGTTCACGGCTCACATAAATATCCAAAAGGCCATCATTGTTGACATCGGCCAACGTAACCCCCGTGGACCATCCGCCATCATCCAAAATACCGGCTTGCTTGGTCACATCCTCAAATTCAAGGTTTCCTTTGTTGAGGTACAATCTATCCGGGACCATGTTGCCCGCAAAGAAGATATCCTGAAGGCCATCGCCGTTAAAATCGCCGATGCCTACTCCTGCACCTCCATAAAAATTGGCATATCTAAGGATGCTATGCTCATTGGTCTCGGTAATCTTATTGGAAAAATCTATTCCTGTCTGGGTCGATTTTAGGAGTGTAAAGAGTTTTTTAGGTCCTGGTGTGTTACTATTGGTGCCATTGGAAAAAAAACCAATGATCAGGAGAGATAGGATAAAGTGCGACCTTTTTTTCTTGCTTTTCATCATGAATCCCAAGTATAGGGAAAAGATAAGAAAAGTAAAGGAGAGTTTCCTCTCCCTTACCTCTTCGAATAAACTAAACTAACTCAAAATATTTGTTATTTATGAGCGCCTCTTAAAATTTATTGAACATCCCACCAAACTCTGGTTGTCAACACATCAGGTCCCTGTCTAGAAACTGCTTCTGCGTAATTATCAGGATTGTTGCTTTGTTCGCTCTCGGAATAAGTTAACCTACGGGGAATTGTACCATTGGTTTCGTTCCCAGGATAGTTTACCGGAACCAATACCGGGAAACCGCTTCTCCTCCAGTTAGAGAAAGCCTCATATTCGTTCAAGAAGGTCGCTGCCCAGTATTGTGTGTTGATCTGTTCCAAGGCATTGCCTGCATCATATGGGTTGTTGGTCAAATAGGTATCAATATCGGCAGAATCGATTACCCCGCCTGGACCATATATGGACAACATTTCCATAGCCGCCCTTACGCCTGCATTATAGTGCGATTCTGCATCCCCTGCAAGGCCCCAACGTACGTTGGCCTCAGCCAACATAAACTCTACTTCGGCATAGGTCTGGAAGAACATGGGCGCGTCTTCACCTGTAATCAGCAATCTATTTGGTTCAGTATACGCTTGTACGTTTCCTTCCCCTGTAGAGTCCAATAACAATTGTGCATCAAGTCCATTTGGAAGCCCCTTTTGGGAAGCATAGTCCAAACGTTCACTTTCGGTCCTTAAAATATCTCCATTTGCGTCGTCCTCCCCTGTATCTTCAGGTAGCGAGCCCAAAACTGTTAATCTTGGGTCGTTTGCTCCCTGCATAAAATCAACAAAGGTCTTGCTCAACCTTGGGTTGTTATCCGCGGTGAAGGTCTCCCCATTTCCATTTCTGTTGATACCTTCTGGCCCTGTAGCGTGTTTCACATAGAAAATATCAGCATTGGATTCCATGACGCCCCCCGCAATGGCCTTGGCAACCCATTCTTGGGAAGCTGAGGGATCCACTTTAATCAAACGCAAGCCCAACCGCAGCATCAAGGAGTTTGCCAATCTTTTCCATTTGGCTTGATCACCATTGTAAATAATATCGGAAGAACCGAAACCAGAGGTTCCAGTACCCAATGCAGCAGCTGACTCATCAAGTTCCTTCAGCATATCCGCATAAATCTCACTTTGCGGATCGTACTTGGGCTGAAAAATACCCTCGATAACAGCCTTCCCAGCCTCGCTGTAGGGTACATCTCCATAAAGGTCTGTCAATCTCGAAAAGGCAAAAACACGTAGTATGCGGGTAATGGCCTTCATTTCATCCGGTGCTTCTTCCACTTCCAATTGCAACAACATGTCTTCCACTTGCTTGATAACACCAGCGTAGTATCTGTCAATCAACGAAGAGGCGTATCCTTTGTTCCAAGTATATTTATCGCCACTCCAGTAACCAGCTGTGGTTGCAATATGTTGCATCATGGTCGACTGGTATATAAGGTTGGCCCTCCAGTTGTCATAACGCTCACTGGAAGCCAACAGAATGGCCGCGGTCAACTTATTGTTCACACTTACTTGATTGGGTTTTGTAGGATTAACATTCAAATCCTCAAAACCTTTATCACATGCGCCAAGAATGAACACAAACAATAAAATATATATTGATCTTTTCATAATTATTTTTTTTAAAACTTAATGTTACAACTTAGTCCATAACTTCTTGTGGATGGAAGCCCGAAATATTCCAAACCTTGAGAGTTACCGGCATTATAGGCGCTCTCTGGATCAATATTGTCCACACTTCTTTTAAGGTAGAACAAGTTTTGGCCTATAAAACTGACCGTAACACTTTGCAAGAATGTCTTATCCAAGATGCTACTTGGGAACGTATACCCTAGGCTCAGTTGTCTAAACTTAATGTAATCGGCATCTTCAACAAACTGCTCAGCTATGCTGCTGATTCTACCATAATACGTCTGCAAATCTTCTGGCGCCACAGTAATGGTAAATGGTTGATTGGTAGCAGTATCAATACCCGATACAGACAATCCATTTTCCCTTCCTGCCAAGGTGGCCTGGTGCAATCCATTACCGTAGGCTACAGCATTGGTCCCTGCAAATACTTGCCCCCCAAACTTGGCATCGATCAAAAAGTTAAGGTTAAAGTTCTTGTATTGGAACGTATTGGTAAAGCCCAAGGTCCATGGCGGAACCCCTTCGCCCAAAATTTTTCGCTCCCCTTGTACTGCCAATGGAACGCCACTGCTTATATCATATACTATATTTCCTGCATCATCCCTAACAAATGAAGTTCCCACAATGACACCATAAGGTTCCCCTACAATATGTTGGATACGAACGTTCTGTGTACGAGGTTCATCCAAGCTTACCGGCTGATTTTCTGGATTGGTAGCAGTAACCATACCCTCGTTGAAAGCGGCATTTATGGAAGTGGTCCATTGGAAATCTCCTGTTCTAATCGGCGTGCCTGAAAGTAGTACTTCCACCCCCTTGTTTTCAATTTTACCCAAGTTGGCCGTTGCACTATCATAGCCTGAGGCAACAGATGTGGTCACGTTGACAATATCCCTTGTGGTTTCATTGGTATAGTAGGCAAAATCCAAGGAAAGTCTGTTTCCAAACAATCTGGCATCAAAACCAACTTCAACCTCACTCTTGTTCCATGGCACCAAATTGGCATTAGGAACTTTGTTCTGTCCATCAATTGGCGCAACCCTACCCAGTGGTTGGCCCAAATGCCCTTGCCCGAAAATCTCATAGGTCAAGGCCAATTGGTAAGCTTGATCAGCACCCCCCGCAGTCTGCGCCCAACCGCCACGCAATTTCAAGAAATCCACATAAGATGGCATTGTAAAAATGTCCGACAAAATCAAACTACCATTGATGGAAGAATAGAAATCATTGTTTGGCGTTGTCTTGCCAGGGAAGGAAAGTGTGGAAAACCAGTCATTTCTTCCTGTGAAGGTCAAATACGCATAATTATTATAGGATACTTCAACAGACCCGTACAAGGAGGCTATTTCCCTTTCACTAAAAACTCTGCTTCTGGTTTGATTGACCAAATTGGCAATATCCTCCAAACCTGGCACAATAAAGTTGGAACCTCCCAAAGTAAGTTCTTCATACTCTATCTTGTTATTGTTGGCACCAAAGAATGCAGAAACTCCAAATTCATCATTTATATCTTTTTCAACTCCTAAGATAAGGTCAGAATCTATCTGAGTGTAGCGTCTTTCCACCTCATTTATACTACCCAGAAGAATATATGCTGTTCCCCAAGGTTCAACTGAAGTTGATTTTCTAGTATAGTGGTCGGTACCCACCCTGCCTGAAATATAAAGCCAATCGAGAATGTCATATCTCAAGGAAGTAGAAGCAATAATTCTGTTCCTGGTGTCTTCATTTCTAAAATTATAGGCTGCCCAATAAGGGTTCTGGGAATAGATATTGGTGGAATATCCTCTTTCCGCACCATCTTCGTTGGCCCCTGGATCCATAAACCTTACATCCACGTTTGGCGAAAGCAGCCCCACTGTAAAGTTGGCGTTACCGGGAGCATCAGATAGTCTTGGCCTGTTCTTTGTATCCTCCACACTATATTGTGCATTTACCTGAGCTGTCAATTTTTTGGCCAAGACGGCACCGGCATTTAACGAAAATGTTTTTCTGTTCAACTTTGAATTTGGCATGATGTCGTCTGTGGTAAGATCGGATACCGAAAATCTGAAATTGGAATTTTCCGACCCATTGGACAATGCCACTGTGTTGATAAAGGTAGAGCCTGTTCTGTAGAAGTGGTCCATATTATTGCCCACATAGGAGTATGGCCTTTCCACGCCATCCCACTGAACCACTGGAGTTCCATCCAATCGCGCACCCCAGGAGGAGAGTCCCAAATCAAAAGCTTCGAGTTCATTAGCAGGCTTTCTTGCCTGAGTTCCTTGACCATATTCGGTCTGGAAATCAAGCAAATCGGTGTTGACTTTGTCAAAATTCAAAGTGGTGCTGTACTCAACACCAAAACCTTCTTGTTTGCTACCGTTCTTGGTGGTGATCAAGATAACCCCATTACCACCTCTTGATCCATAGAGCGCAGTTGCAGAGCCACCTTTAAGGACCGATACTGATTCAATATTATCAGCAGTCAAACTCGAGATACCGTCACCCCCATCATTACCACCCCATAAACTGGCAGCTCCATTGTTCTCATTTCCAATAGGAATTCCATCCACTACATATAATGGCTGGTTGTTTCCTGTCAAAGTACTGTTACCCCTGATAATCACCCTACTGGAACCTGCAGCACCTGTAGAGTTTTGAGTAATGTTCACACCTGCAATCTTGCCTTGTAGGGCATTGATGGCATTTGTTGTTTTAACATTCGAGATTTCCTCTCCCTTAACTTCGGTAATTGAGTATCCCAAGGCTTTGGTCTCCTTCTTGATACCCAATGCGGTTACCACCACCTCATCCAAAAGCTCGGTGTCTTCCTGCATCACCACATTTATTGTGGATCTGCCGTTTACCGCAATGTTTTGCGTAACAAACCCAATCCCTGAGAAGATCAGGGTCGCATCACTTGGGACATCAATGGTATAATTTCCATCAAAGTCCGCAGAGGTTCCGTTGGTCGTTCCACTTTGAACAACGTTAATGCCAGGAACCGGGGCGCCCGTAGTCGAATCCGTAATGGTCCCGGATACGGTTATCTGCGCTTTAATTCCCTGAAATGCACATAAACATACAAGGAACATTAAAACTTTCTTAATTTCTTTCATAAGTCAAGCGTTAGATTGTCGTTTAGTTAGTTAAATTTTACAATAAGACACTAATATTGTTTTATCATTATTTTAACAAAATTTTTTTCGACCAACGACAATTGACAAAAGCTAAATAACATTATAAAATTGTTAATGAAATTCAATGTTTCAGGAGTGTTCGGCAGAAACCTTTTGTCAAAATCCAAACGGATCAACAGTGCATTGTCAATGCATGTCCGAATCAACCACGTTGGACAATGAAAAGGGTCTTGCCGAAGTGGGAGTGACCCAATCCTTATTGGGCCCAATTCCCATTTTGAAGTGAAGGGTACCACCGTCCTGAACCACTTTGGAAGTCAAAAAGGTGTTCTGGTAATCCATCCCGTTCAGGGTAGCACTCTGTATGTATGGGTTGGATAGGCTGTTGGAATCGGCGATGATCTTGAAGGTGTTGCCATTTTGCAAATGCAGGGTAACCTCATCGAACAATGGGCTCCCCAGGACATATTGATTGGTGGCCGGGGCCACTGGATAAAAGCCCAAAGCACTAAAAACATACCATGCCGATGTTTGTCCGTTGTCCTCATCCCCACAATAGCCGTCAGGCTTGGGGGTGTACAGTCGTGTCAGTACTTCCCGAATATGCTGCTGCGTCTTCCATGGTTGCCCCGCATAGTTGTAGAGGTAGATCATATGTTGTATCGGTTGATTGCCATGGGCATAGTTTCCCATATTGGCAATCTGCATTTCCCTTATTTCATGAATGGTGAATCCATAGTAGCTGTCATCAAATTTGGGAGGCATTTGGAACACCTTGTCCAGCATGCCCGCAAATTCATCTTCCCCACCCATCAAATCCATCAGCCCTTGGACATCATGAAATACGGACCAAGTATAGTGCAAACTGTTGCCTTCAGTAAAGGCATCTCCCCATTTTAAGGGATTAAAGGGTTCCTGAAAGCTTCCGTCCTTGTTTTTTCCCCGCATAAGGTTAGAGGATGGATCAAAAAGGTTTTTGTAGTTCAGGGATTTTTGATAGTACTGTTCCGCAAGGGTATCCTTCCCCATGGATTTGGCCATTTGGGCAATGGCAAAGTCGGCATAGGCATATTCCAAGGTTCTGGCGGCATTTTCATTGATGCCCACATCATAGGGCACATAGCCTAACTGATTGTAGTAGTCAATCCCGGCGCGGCCCACACTGCTTACCGGTCTGTCTTCCTCTTGTGTGGCATTTTTGAGCATGGCCTCCAAAAGAAGTTCTTGGTCAAAATTAGTAAGGCCCATCATATGGGCATCGGCAATAATGGAAGCCGAATTGGATCCTATCATGCAATCACGATGCCCTGGACTGGCCCACTCGGGCAACCATCCCGATTCTTTATAGGTATTGGCCAACCCTTGCATAATCTTTTCGTTCTGATCGCGGTACATCATGTTAAAAAATGGAAAGACAGACCTGAACGTGTCCCAGAAGCCATTATCGGTGAACATGTATCCTTTTTCCACCTTGCCATTGTATGGGCTGTAGTGCACCACAGAACCTTCAGCATCGAGTTCATAGAATTTTCTGGGGAACAGCAATATTCGGTACAGACAGGAATAAAAGGTACGTTTTTGGTCCAGGTTATCGGTCTTTACCTGAATTCTTTGCAGTTCATTTTCCCAAGCGATCGATGCCTTGTCCAAGGTTTGGTCAAAAGTGTCATCCCCTATTTCCCTTTTGAGATTGAGAATCGCCTGTTCCAAGTCGATGAAAGATGAAGCAACCTTCACATGGACTTTTTGGCCTTTATTGGTCTTGAACTTGACAATGGCCCCTACATGCTCGCCTTCTGAGGCCAGGTTATTTTCCTGAAGCTGCCATCCATCATGCCAAGTATGCTCTGTTTCAAAATCTGTGTCAAATACGGCCACAAAGTAGTTGTGAAAATTTTCAGGGACCCCTCCACTGTTGTTTCTGCAGTACCCAATGATTTTTCGTTCCTCTGGTATTATTTTCACCATGGATCCCTTGTTGAAGGCATCCAAAAGCACATAGGATTCCTCCGATTCCGGAAAAGTGAATTGAAAATGGGCCGCCCTTTCTGTTGGCGCCAGTTCTGCCGTTACATCATAATCCGCAAGATAGACACTGTAATAATCGGGTCGTACCTCTTCAGCTTTATGGGAAAACCAAGAAGCACGCTCATTTTCCTCAAATTTCAACTTTCCCGTGATGGGCATCAAAGAAAATGCGGCATAGTCATTGATCCACGGACTGGGTTGGTGGGTCTGTTTGATACCCCTTATGGTATTGTCATCATATTTGTAGGTCCATCCGTCTCCCATCTTGGAGGTCATGGGTGTCCAAAAGTTCATTCCCCAAGGCAGGGCAATGGCCGGATAGGTATTTCCATTCGACAGGTTGAAATCTGAATCGGTGCCCATTAATGGGTTCACATATGGAATCAAGGGATTTTGTGGAGGTTCTGTTTTATTCCTTGGTTTGCCCAAAAACTGATTGTCCAAAAAACCCACGGCAAGCAGTGCCAGCAAACCTACCAAAATGAATTGGTATCCCGGTACTTTTAGCCTATTTGCTTTGGGTGAACCTTCCATCCTGGTCAATTATCAAATTAGTTTTGGTGAATGGGCTCGTGCACCAAAGGTTCCATCCCATTGAATGCCTCTCCAGAACAAGGGGTATCTCTGTATCCAGAATTTTCATACTCTGCAACGGTTCCTGCCCTTGCAGCAAATTCCTGTATTGCTGGTACATTTCCCATTTGATGTGTTCATCCTTGGGGATTTCAAAGCCCGCTGTTTGACCTGGGGCCGTATCGGAAAAAAAGACATAGCCCCAATGCTCAGGTTCGTGCATATTGATCACTCCCTGCGGAGACCAAACCCAATTGTACTCTGGAAGAAATTTGCCTTCCCCATCCTTTTTCCTTGCATACTTTCCGTCCGTTAGGTCCAATTGCCAATTGACACGGGAAAAATTGATCCGCCAAAATTCATTGACAGGAGGTTTGTTATGGTCCGCTGCTTCGGTGGTAACTCTCCATGGAATGGCCATTTCAATGGTCCAGCCTTTGTCGGTATCCCTTGGATCATTCAAGGTGCCGTCAACCTCAACGGCGGTTTTTAGGCCCTGTATGTCCCAGTTGTCCAAAACTTTGCCATGGTTTCTGTAAGGTTTTGTCAGGAACAGGTCCCATTGGGTATTAAGGCTGTTCATTTCAAATTCATAGTAATTGTGGGTATCCCCGTCAGGATCCATGAAAAGCTCAAAATCATTGTTATAGAAAACAACGGTGTCCCTTTGCTTTAGGGTTCCCCAAACATGGGGTTCCTCCAACTTGACCAATAAGTATAGATAGGTCATGTCCCAAAGCATTTTTACCTTGGTGTCGTAAAGGGGCTTTTTCGTACCTTCAATATCGATGAAGCTTTGAGACCATTCCGAGGCTTGCCATGCGGGTTCGGTCGCTTTCCCATCTATGGTGATGGCATCATTGGTCTTGTGTGCCACATGGGTGCGCGGAACATTTTGGTATTGCCCGTGAGAACAGGATACCATCAAAACAACAGCTATTGCGGTCAAAAATCGAGTATTTGTCATGGATTTTTTCAATATCAGCTATCACCCATAATTTTAAACAGTTATTTAATATTCCTAAATTTATTTTTTCTAATACTATCTTTTAGACCAACAACAATTCAGAATTGACCAATAACACAAGAAAGTTTCATTGCTATGATCACGGAAACACCACCTGTCAGCGATACTGAAAACAAAAGTTCTATCTCGAGGAAAACAATGGAGGCTCCTTCCGCCAAGGAGGCGAAAACCAAAGGTTTTATCTCTGGGAAGACTTTGGAGGCCTCTGCCTTTTCTGGAGCCAAATCCAAAAGCTTCATCTCGGGAAAAACCATCGGGAGCTATCCCGTAACGTATAAACACCATATTCTTTTTTGGGCCATCTATTTCATATTCAACACATTACGTTGGGGGAGTTATTATCATGATTATTTTTATTCGCTGAAAAGTAATATTGTGGGGTTCCCTATCCATATGGCGTTGACCTACTTCAACATCTACTACTTGATGCCCAAGTTTGTTTTCAAGAAAAAATATTTCACCTATTCCATATTGATGCTTTTGTCTTTGTATATCATGCTCAATGTGAAATTTTACCTTACCTATTATCTGTTGAGCACAAATGTTTGGCCGGAAGGGCCAGAGCCCATAGATACCCTTACCTTCAATTATGCGGTACAGATGATGCTGGGCGAGCTGTATGTCATCTCATTTGTCACCGCGATCAAAATTACCATTGATTGGTTGCGGGAACACAGCAAATTGCATGAATTGGAAAAAAGACAATTGGCGACCGAACTCCGTTTTCTTAGATCGCAGGTTTCCCCGCATTTTTTCTTCAATACACTCAACAACATCTATTCCCTGTCCCTCGCAAAATCGGACAGGGCACCGGAGGTTATCTTAAAATTGTCTGAGCTTATGCGTTACTTGCTGTATGCCACGGACAAGAGAAAACAAAAGTTGAAAAAAGAGATTGAATGCATCCAAAACTACATTGACCTGGAACGCATCCGCTTTGACAACTCCTTAGAAGTAAAAGTTGAAATTTCAGGAAATCTCGAGGACAAAGTGATCGCTCCCATGCTGCTTATGCCATTGATAGAAAATTGTTTCAAGCACGGTGCCAGCCAAAATATAGGCCTAATGAAGATTTTTCTGGACATCACTGTTGAAGGGGATTTCCTATACTTTGAACTTTCCAACAACATCCCCAAAGAGAAGGGTAAAAGCAGTATGCCCACACGGAGTGGGGGCATTGGACTTTCCAATGTCAGAAAAAGGTTGGAACTGGGGTACAAACCTGAAGATTACGAGTTGCTAATAGAAGAAAAAAACAATAACTTCAATGTTCTTTTAAAACTACGCGTGACCCATAAATGAAGATAAAGACCATTATAATTGACGATGAGCCCTTGGCCATCAAGGTGTTGGAGGAATATGCCCTGAAATTGGACCAATTAAAGCTGTTGGCCACTTTTTCCAATGCCATTGAAGCCAATAACTATGTCCAGGAAAACAAGGTTGACCTCATTTTCTTGGATATCAACATGCCCGTGCTGGACGGTTTTGATTTCTTGGGATGTCTGAAGACCAAGCCCTATGTGGTCATAACCTCCGCACATGAAGAGTATGCCCTGCAAGGGTACGAGGTTGAGGCCCTGGATTACTTGGTAAAACCGATACCCTTTCCCAGATTCTTGAAAACGGTAAGTCGGGTAACGGAGTTGATGTCCGAAAAGAGCAATGTGGGTTCAAGGGACGAGAAACCCAACTTTTTTATAAAAATCGACAATAAAAAGCTCCAAAAAGTATATCTGGATGAGATTTTGGTGGTGGAGAGCCTAAAGGATTATATCCGCATCAAAACTACCTCAGAGAAGTACATCATACACAAAACCCTTAGCAGTTTTACCGAGGAATTGCCAAGCGACAAGTTCATCAGGATCCACCGTTCCTTTACCGTCGCCATAGACAAAATAGAGTCTTTGGAAGGGAACAGCATAGAAGTTGATGGAATCCGGTACACCATAGGAAGAAGCTACCTGAACGATGTGCGGGAGATTATCCTCAACAAGTCACTGAATTAGAACTGCTTGGCTTTAATGGACAAAGGCCCTTCTAGGGCCCGTAATCGCTTTTAAGGGAATCCAAAATGGAGTGGGCCTGTTTCAACTCCTTTTCCAAGCGCTCATTTTCTTGAAGGTATTCCAAGCGTAGTTGTTCCATTTTCCGTTCAAAATCATCCGCTGGGACATATTCCGGTTCCAATAACGTTTCCTTCAAAATACTGAAGAGTGTGAACAAAAAGCTTATGGCCACCGCCGAAATAAGCACGATAAGCAATGTTCTTTCCCTTTTTAGGCCCGGGGAACTCTTTTTCAACAACTGCTTTTCATCTTTGGATAATTTGCGATTGCTGGACAGTTCATCCAAAAAGGCATCCCACTTTTCCTCTTCTTTCACATACATATCCATAAACCCTCCCTCATCCAAAAAATCCTGGGTGGTGGGGGTTGAGGCGAGCATAAAAATTTCCATGCCATTGCCGCCCATGATATCCAAAAGACCAGGGTCGTAGTCTTGGATCTCCCTGATGAGTTTTTCCACAAATTGAAGACTATAGTTGGGCCGCAGAAATTCATCGTACAGGGTCTGGACCTCAAAATAATCCCTGCGTTCCAGGGCATACTCCAGAAAACGGTCTTTTAGTTCGGCCTTGAAGAATTCGCCCATTTTCAGGTAAACGGATTAGTGGTTTGGCAATGGTTCTACAACAAAGTTAGTGCAAATGTAAGGTGCGATCTTTCTTTGCCATGTAAAGAATTTGTGACCTTTCAAAATTTATGGTGCTGTCCAATTCTGGATTGGGGCCCGGCCATGGTCTTAGCATCCCAATACGGGCAAAACCGTCAAAGAATCGCTCAAAATTATATGATTTCAGCGGTCAACCCCGCTTGGAGCAATTTGGAGCACTTAGGCTTTAAATAGGAATATTCTCCTGTTTTGACCGTGCATTTGCCGTTGTAGTGTACGATCAAGGAGCATTGCTCTGCCTGCTCGGGAGTATGCTCACAAACGTCGATCAAGGTTTCAATAACGTAGTCAAAAGTGTTCACATTATCATTGAACAGAACAATTTCGTTTTGTTTGACGGTCTCTTCTTCCAAAAGTAGCTCTTCCAAGCCTTTTTCCTTGATTCCCATAGTTTTGGAATTTATACTTTCTAATTTACATATTTTGCTGAAACCCAATTGTTCCTTTCCAGTTTTTTTTCAAATTCCAAACCACAGGCACCACATTTTGAGGAAATTGCATCCAAATCCGCCAAATAAAATCCACTCAGAAAAAGTGTGCCGCCCTGGTTAAGGCATTGGGCATAGATCGGGATATCCCCCAACAATATATTTCTGTTGATATTGGCCAGGATAACATCGTATTTTTTCCCTTGCAACAGGCCACTGTCACCCATAAACACTTCGATATCCCCGCAATCATTTCGCTCGACGTTTTCCTTACTGTTCAAAAAACACCATTCATCAATATCGATGGCATCCACTGGACCGGCACCTCTTTTTTTGGCCAAAATGGCCAAGACCCCTGTGCCACATCCCATGTCCAGCACGGACTTTCCCTCAAAATCCATGTCCAAAATGTGCTGAAGCATCATGTGTGTGGTCTCATGATGGCCCGTTCCAAAACTCATCTTGGGTTCTATGACAATATCGTATTCCAAATTCTGTGGATTGTGGAAAGGCGCCCTTACCATACATCTATTGTCGACAAATATGGGCTGAAAGTTCTTTTCCCATTCAGCGTTCCAGTTTTGCTGCTCGATTTCAGTGGCGATCCACGTAATCTCAATATCGGGGTTCTTCAAAATAAAAAGGTCGTCCAAAAGATCCGCTTTCCATTCCTCTTCCAAGATATAGGCCAAAACACCGGTATCAGTCTCAACAAAACTCTCAAACCCAACCTCGCCAAGCTCGGCTATCAGAATATCCGTAGCGGGTTGAAGCGGACATATCGTAAAGTTATATTCAAGGTAGACCAAACTAAAACTCTTGGGTTAAATGGCCTTGATGATGGCCACAAAATCATCTGCATTAAGGGAGGCACCACCTATCAGTCCGCCATCCACGTCAGCTTTTGAAAAGATATCCGAGGCATTGTTGGGCTTTACACTACCTCCGTACAAAATGGATACTTTGTCCGCAATGGAGGCATTATAAGCCTTGGCAATCGTTTTTCTGATGAAGGCATGCATTTCCTGGGCCTGTTCCGGTGTAGCGGTTTCGCCCGTGCCTATGGCCCAGACCGGTTCATAGGCCAAAATCAGGTTGTTCCATGCCTTGGCATCCAAACTGAACAAAGCATTCTTCAATTGGCTCTCCACCACGGAGAAATGATTGCCAGTTTTTCGCTCATCCAACTCCTCCCCAAAACAAAAAATGACCTTCATGTTCTTTTCCACCGCAGTTTTCACCTTTTTGGCCAACAGTTCATCGGTTTCACCAAAAAGCGAACGCCTTTCCGAATGCCCCAAAATGACGGTATCCACTCCAATGTTCAACAACATATCCGCCGAAATTTCCCCTGTGTAGGCCCCATTTTCCGCAAAATGCATGTTTTGGGCCGCAACGCCCATTGTAGACGATTCCAAAGCGGTCTTGGCCGCAATTAAATTGACAAAGGTGGGGGCCACGATGATTTCCGCATCGGTGTCCGGCAATTTTGCTGAAAGTTCTGCAAGCAAAGCTTCGGTTTCTTCCAAGTTCTTGTTCATTTTCCAGTTTCCAGCAACTATTTTGGTTCTCATGATCGTGGTTTTATTTAGAAGTTTAATTGATCTAGGTCGTTATAATGTACTTTTTGCAAAATGGTGCCCCTTTTCAAGACCAGCACTGCAGGATTGGAGCGTACAATGGTCTTCAATGTGGTTTCATCGGTGAAATAAAAATCAAAGTCCAATCCATATTTCTTGATGATGGCACTCTTTAAATCATCGTTGGATGCGGACATGCCGACCACAGTATATCCTTTATCCTTTGCCCTATCCGCCATTTTCTTAACTTTTGGATATATCCGTTTTTGTGCCGCTTCAATTTCCTCATTACTTGCGCTTTCAGTCAAACCTCCGGTTTTTCTCAAATCATAGGCAACCACCATGACCAGTTTGTCCTTTTCCAAAATCTCAGCGGCATGGTCCTCCCCATCTTTTTCTATGGTGAAATCGTGGATGGGAGGTTCATATCCTTTTTGCACTTCGGTGGTTTCCACATCGATGAAATCCCCATCCACTTTGGGATAATCCCCATTGGTCACCACAATCTTATCCGCTCCCTTCACCTTAAATCGCCACGCATATTCGTAAATGGCCTTGGGGGCATCCTCAGGAACACTCATGCCCTCCTGGATATTGGCCCCAATCTTATACGGCCTGAAATCCACGGATGGAAGATGGTTCAGCACATGGCTGGCGAACCATGCACAGACCAGCAGGGCCACTCCGCCCACAATCCAGTTGGTTTTTGGACTGAACAGGGGCCTGATGAATTTTTTACCAAAAAATAGGATCAGGATCAATGCCAGCAGGATCACATCCTTGGTGAAGGATTCCCAAGGGGTGAGTTTTATGGCGTCACCGAAGCAACCGCAATCGGTTACTTTGTTAAAGTATGCGGAGTAGAAAGTTAGGAATGTAAAAAAGATGATCATCAACAGAAGGCTCCACACCGTAAATTTTGGTTTGAACCCTATCAGCAACAAAATACCCAGAAGTACCTCCACAATGACCACAAAAATGGATATTCCCAGTGCCAAAGGGGTCAAAAAGGGTAAATCCAACACCCCTGGGCTAAAATATTCCTCCAGTTTGAACGAAAATCCCATGGGGTCGTTCAATTTGATGAGCCCACTGATGATGAACAGAACACCGACAATGACCCTTGAAATCCAAACCAAATACTTCATATTTTTTCAAAATAAAATTCCAAGTTCCAGCATACACAAAAACTAAAAAACCTTAGTCTGACACGAATCCCACGAATTTTCAAAAATGTATTGACTTCCATGGGCAGTAGTATACTATTTACAACAAAAATTTAATAGCCATCTCTTGGTTCGTGTCTCTTTTCTCCATATTCAAAATGAATAAGAAATTGGTTTTATTGTATTTTACTATTTTGAATTTTCACTTAAATGAATCAATGCGAACACGGCATAGTTAACCATATCCTGATAATTGGCGTCTATCCCTTCGCTCACCAATGTCTCGCCCTTGTTGTCCTCTATTTGCTTGACCCTCAATAACTTTTGCAAAATCAAATCTGTAAGCGAACTCACACGCATATCGCGCCAGGCCTCTCCATAATCATGGTTTTTGTCCTCCATCAATTTTTTGGTGATGGCCACTTCCTCATCGTACAGCGCCACGGCTTCCTCTGCGGTCATATCGGGCAGTTCCGCAACTCCTTTTTTCAATTGGATCAAAGCCATGATCGCATAATTGATGATTCCGATAAACTCAGATTGTTCACCTTCATCCACTTTGCGCACTTCCTTTTGTTGAAGGCTACGGATGCGCTGTGCCTTTATGAAAATCTGGTCTGTTAGGGATGGCAGTCGTAAAATCCGCCAAGCGGTGCCATAATCCTTCGCCTTTTTCAAAAACAATTCCCTGCAGGTATGGATCACCGCATCATATTGTTGGGAGGTCTGCTGCATGTATTCTTGCTAATTTGCGTAAATTTCGTCCTTATGGATGTACCCGATGGGTACATTGCCAAAGATAAACAAACCCAACAAAGCAGGTATTTTTTATGACCATAAACTGCAAAGGCCAACTTATTGATCTGGGAATCCCCAAGGTCATGGGCATTCTCAACATCACCCCTGACTCTTTTTATGACGGAGGCCAATACAAAGACGAATCCACCATATTGCTGCAGGTTGAAAAAATGCTCGAAGATGGGGCAACCTTTCTTGATATGGGGGCCTATAGTTCCAGGCCTGGAGCTGAGCACGTGGCAGAGGATGTGGAAATGAAACGGTTATTGCCCGTTTTGGAGCTGATTCTGAAGCATTTTCCAGATACCTTGATTTCCATAGACACCTTTAGGAGCAAACTTGCCGCCGAAAGTTTGGAAAGGGGGGCTGCCCTGATCAATGACATTTCCGCCGGGAATCTGGATGAGGATATGTTCACCACTGTGGCCAAGTACCAGGTCCCCTATATTATGATGCATTTGAAGGGCACTCCGCAATCCATGCAAAAAGAGGCCCAATACGATGATCTTATAAAGGACCTGCTTTTCTATTTCTCCGAAAAAATGAGGGAGGCCACATCCAAAAAACTCAACGACATCATCATCGATCCCGGATTTGGCTTTGCCAAGACCACAGCTCAAAATTACACCCTTTTGAACCATCTGGACCTTTTCCAAACCTTTGAAGTGCCCATTTTAATAGGATTGAGCCGGAAATCCATGATCTATAAAATTTTGGGTTCCTCATCCAAAGAAGCTTTGAACGGCACCACCGCGCTGCATACTATTGCCCTATTAAAAGGCGTTAATATTTTAAGGGTGCACGATGTAAAGGAAGCTATGGAATGTGTTAAACTTATGGAAGCATTGAAAGCCAATGCACTCTAATTTTTTGTTCTGCTATTTTTGCTAATTTTACAAAAACACTGCGGTTGGATTTTCTAAATTTTCTTGAGTTCAAAATCACCGATGTCATTGACATTGTCCTTGTGGCCGCATTGCTCTACTACATTTACAAGTTGGTCAGGGGTACCGTGGCCATCAATATTTTTATCGGGATTGTGATCGTGTGGGCCTTGTGGAAACTGACCGAGCTGTTGCAGATGAAAATGATCAGCAGCATGGTGGGCGGATTCATGAACATTGGATTGATCGCACTCATTATTGTGTTCCAACAGGAAATCCGGAAATTTTTATTGATGATAGGCTCCACCAACTTCGCTTCCAAGCGGAATTTTGTACGCCATTTCAAATTTCTGAAACAGGAGGCCATGCCCACAGACACCGATGTGGAAGCTATTCTAGGGGCCTGTGAGCGAATGGGGGCCACCAAGACCGGGGCCATTATTGTGATGGAGCGTACCAATTCCCTGGATTTTGTAAAATCCACAGGGGATGCTATGAACATTGAGATCGCCCAGCCTATTTTGGAGAGTATTTTCTTCAAGAACAGTCCATTGCACGATGGTGCCGTGATCATCCAGGATAATTTTATCACGGCCACTAGGGTCATTCTTCCGGTTTCCAACGATAGGAACATTCCATTGCGATTTGGATTGAGACATAGGGCCGCAGTGGGGATCACCGAAAAAACGGATGCCCTTTGCCTGGTTGTGAGCGAGGAAACGGGCTCCATCTCCTACATTAAAAATGGCGAGTTCGTTCCTTTTAAAAGCGTTGAAGAACTTACCGCTTTGATCAAAAAGGATCTAGGATGATGGAGTGCAAAAACTGTTCCACCAGTCTCCCTTCAGCATATCATTATTGTCCTTCCTGTGGTGCCAAGGTCGTACACAATAGGCTTACTTTAAAACAGGTCGGGCAAGATTTGGGCAATCAGGTCTTTAATCTGGACAATACGTTTTTCAAAACGTTCAAACACCTATTCGTTCAACCTGATGCGGTAATCAAAAGCTATATTTCCGGTACCCGAAAAAAATACATGAATCCTATTGGTTACTTTGCCATAGCCGTTACCCTTTTGGGTGTCTTGTTCTTTTTCTTAAGGAGGGTGTATCATGTGGATTTGACATCCAATAGCTTTACCGACAGAGAGGGGCCAAACATGGATTTTATATTTGACTACCAAGGATTGCTCTCGTATTTGATTGTCCCCTTAAACGCAATAATGACCTGGATTCTGTTCATAGATCGAAAAAAATTGAACTATACGGAACACCTTGTGGCTAACGCTTATATTTCTGGCCAGGTTTCTTTTGTTCAGGTGCTGGTTTGCCTTCCTTTGTTTGGATTGTTCAATATCAGATATGATGTGTTTACCTGGGTTTTCTTGGTGCTGACGATATCTTATCAATTTTATGTCCTTAAAAAGGTACATCAAATTGGTTTCTGGAACTCTTTTCTGAGAGCTTTCGCCTACCTCCTTCTGTTTGTAATCCTCATGATGGTCATTGGGACCCTTATTGTAGTACTCTCCATCGTAACAGGACAGATGTCCATTGAGGATTTCAGGCCAAAATGATCAGGCCACTTCTTCGGCCAAAAATTGCGCTTCGTAGAGATCGTTATAGTATCCGCCTTTTTTCAGCAATTCCTTGTGGGTTCCCATTTCAACGATCTGTCCGGCATCCATCACTATGATCTTATCCGCCTTTTTGATGGTTGCCAAACGGTGGGCAATGATGATGGAAGTCCTTCCTTCGGTGATCTTGTCCGTGGCCTGTTGTATCAACTGTTCGGAATAGGTGTCCACAGAGGAAGTTGCCTCGTCCAAAATCAGAATACTGGGGTTGCTCACATACGCTCGTAGGAAGGCGATCAACTGACGCTGCCCGCTAGAGAGCATGGTCCCACGCTCCTTCACATTGTATTGATAGCCACCGGGAAGACTGGAAATAAATTCGTGCACCCCAATCTGTTTGGCGGCAGTCTCTATCTGTTCAATGGTGATGGATTCATCGCGAAGCGAAATATTGTGTGCTATGGTATCCGCAAAGAGAAAGACATCTTGCAGGACAATGGCAATGTGTGATCGCAGCGATTTTAGGGTATAGTCCTGTGTTCTGATGCCATCGATCAAAATCTGCCCTGAATTGATCTCGTAAAAACGGTTGAGCAAATTGATGATGGTGGATTTTCCCGCGCCGGTCGCCCCCACAATGGCCACGGTCTCCCCTGCCTGTACCTTAAATGAGATGCCATGCAACACTTCTTCGTCCTCTGCATAGCCAAACCTCACATCCTTAAATTCTATATCTCCTTTCACATCTTCTTTTACCAGTGTCCCGGTATCGGCTATGTGACTGTCGGTATCCAAAATCTTGAAGACCCTATTGGCCGCCACCATACCCATTTGAAGCGTATTGAACTTATCCGCAATCTGGCGTAATGGACGGAACAAAAGATCCATCAGAAAAAAGAAGGCCACAATGGCCCCTTTATTGTCCAGACCCACATTATCTATATTTTGGATGACCCCGAAATAAACCACCAAGCCAATACCGATGGAGTTGGAGATTTCCGCCACGGGAAAGAAAATGGAGTTGTACCAAACTGTTTTGAGCCATGCATTCTGGTGCTTTTCATTGATGGTCCTGAATTTTTCCTTTTCTATTTCCTCACGGACGAACAGCTGCACGATCTTCATTCCGGCTATGCGTTCCTGCACAAAGGAATTTAGATTGGCCACCTGAGCCCGAACCTCGATGAAGGCCACTTTCATGGCCTGTTGGAACAATCGTGTTGCTATTAAAATAACAGGTAGGGTGGCAAAAACGATCAAGGCCAGTTTCCAATTGATCACGGTCATGATGATGGCTGCGGATATCATTTTGAGCACATCGGCCACGATCATAAAGAATCCCTGACTGAAAATCTCTCCAATGCGCTGCATATCGGCCACGGCCCTAGTTACCAAGACCCCAATGGAGGATTTGTCAAAATACGCCATTTTAAAGCGGATCATTTTTTCAAAAAGCCGTACCCGGATATCTTTGATCACTGATTCCCCCAGTAGGTTTGCGTAGTAGTTGAACAGCAACTGTGTGATCACCTGTCCCAATAGCACGCCCAACATCAATAGAACGGCCATCAACAGTTGTTGGCCATCCTTGGTTTCCAGGGATTGATTGATAATATCCTTCACCAAAAGGGGAATCCCAATGGCAAATGCGGCGGATAATATTGCGGATATGGCCACCACCCAAAAAATGGTCCGGTAGGGTTTGGTGTGTGCAAAAACCCGTTTGAACAGTCTAAAATCAAACGCTTTTCCTATTTCATCATTCTTGCTCATCAAAAATAGTTTTGGGGTATAAAACCTTGGTCAAATATAATCCTTTTGCAGGGACGGAGACACCTGCCCCGCTCCTATCCTTGCCCGCTATAATGGTATTGATCTCCTCGGGGGCCATTTTCCCCGTTCCCACATCCAAAAGGGTCCCTACGATGGCGCGTACCATATTCCGAAGAAAACGGTCCGCCGTAATGGTAAAGACCACTTTATCCTCCATCTTTTGCCATCCCGCATGTTTGATATCGCATAGATAGGTCTTGACATCGGTGTTGGATTTGGAAAAACATTCAAAATCGGTATGCTCCAAAAGATAGGATGCGGCCCTGTTCATGGCATCCAAATCCAAAGGATAGGTAACACAATGCGCATACTCGGAATAGAAGGGATTTTTTTGTTGTACCACCCAATACTCATAGGTCCTTTCCAAAGCATCAAACCGTGCATGGGCATCGTCCTTGACCTTTCTTATTTCCTGAACGGCGATGTCCTCTGGAAGAAAAGCGTTCAGTCGGTAGGCGAGTTCCTCAAGGTCGGGTATGGCAGCACTGTCAAAATGGGCAAACATTTCCTTGGCATGCACTCCCGTATCGGTCCTTCCCGCCCCCACAACCTCAATTTTCTGCCGCAGTAGGGTAGTCAAAGCTTTTTCCAAAACTTCTTGGACGGTGATGGCGTTGGGTTGGTTTTGCCAGCCATGATAGGCTTTCCCAAAATAGGAAAATCGGATAAAATATCTCAATTGGATCCCTTACTTTTAACTCGTTAAAGATAATCCAATCCCTTCCAATAGATATCCCGTCCACATTTTTTAGCATATTTTTAGCGTTATGACCAAAATTTTATTGCTTTCGGATACCCATGGGCATATGGACAGCACCATTTTGAAATATGCCGCACAAGCCGACGAAATTTGGCATGCCGGGGACATTGGGACGCTAAAGGTCACCGATAGTTTGAAGGCCCTGAAACCGGTAAGGGGGGTCTATGGCAATATTGATGACCATGTTATCCAAAAGGAATTTCCGGAACACAACAGGTTCCTGTGCGAGGATGTGGATGTCTGGATCACCCATATTGGCGGGTACCCCGGCAACTACAACATAAGGATCAGGGACGATATCAGGAAAAATCCGCCCAAACTCTTTATTTGTGGGCATTCCCATATTTTGAAGGTGATGAACGACCAGAAACTGAACCTGCTCCATATGAACCCCGGGGCTTGCGGAAAACAAGGCTTCCACCATATAAGGACCATGCTACGGTTTGTGATCAACGGGGATAAAATATCCGATTTGGAGGTCATTGAACTGGGCAAACGATAAAAGCAAAAAGCCCCGGACTAACCGGGGCTTTCTCGCACTAATACTACTAAGATGTTAGGTTCAACGTAAGCGATCAACAGATTTTACAAGATCTTCATCCTTTTTGATGGCCCTGTTGGCCAGGACCAGAAAAACGATAGAAAATACAGGAATCAGCATCCCAATACCCTTCTCAGAAATAACATTTTCTCCGGATAAGCTTAGCGATCGATAAACGAAAAATCCTAGTAAAAAAAGATTCAATATCATATTCAACCTGTTCACCACAAATTGATTTTGTCTGTTTTTGTACCTAAAGATCGAAATCAAGGCCAAGGCTGCCGAACCATAGAAGGCAATGCCGATCCAAAGCTCTTTTTGAGCGTAGACCTTGGCGCCATCAGCCTCAACCCACAGATTCAGAAAGAATGGCAAAACACCTGCTATCAGTGCCACGACCACCAAAAAAAACGTCTGAATTCGCTGAATCATTGTGCAAATTGATTTCAAAACGCAAAAATAGGCGTCTTTTTGGCAAATGTACACCTATTCTTGAAAAATAATTTGTATTATTGTGTCGTTATTAGCGAAGCGCTTACCTAAGGAAATCTTTCCTCCAGTAGTTCCCAAATAACCTTTACTTCAATATTCAGATTATACAAGTTTAACTTATTCATTACTTAATGTTCGAGATTTCAGATCTAAAAGCTAAAAAGCTTCTTGAGCTACAGGAAATTGCAAAAGACCTAAAAGTTCCCAAATTCAAGACCCTAAAAAAACTGGATTTGGTCTACCAGATACTTGATCTACAGGCCTCCAATCCCAAAGTGGTCAAGGAAAGCACACCCAATACCCAGGAAAATGGTACCCCAAGGCCCAGGAGGGATAGGGCATTTCAGCCAGAAAACGAGCCTAAAAACAATGGTGCCGAAACCGTGGAAGCAGTTATGGAAAAGGATGTACAAGAACAAAGGGAAGATGCAGGCGGACAATCCCCAAAAAAGGAGCACAAGCAAAACGGCCACCCAAAAAACCAAAACAACAGAAGAAATGCCCAACATCAAAAAAGTGGCGGCCATGAAAAGCACGACAAGAAAAACAACAATTTTGACAAGGACCTAAAGAACAGGTACAAAGAGCCTGAATTTGAATTTGAAAGCATTATTGAAAGCGAAGGAGTGCTGGATATCATGCAGGACGGTTATGGGTTCTTGCGCTCATCGGATTACAACTATCTATCCTCACCGGATGATATCTATGTTTCCCAATCACAGATAAGGCTGTTCGGGTTAAAATCGGGGGATACCATTTTGGGCAATATCAGGCCCCCAAAAGAAGGTGAAAAATACTTCCCCTTGATCAAAGTGAACAAGATAAACGGCCTTGATCCCCAAGTAGTGCGAGATCGTGTGTCATTTGAGCACTTGACCCCACTGTTCCCTAAAGAAAAATTTAAGCTGGCAGAGCGCCAAAGTACCATATCAACCCGGATAATAGACCTGTTTTCTCCCATTGGCAAAGGGCAGCGTGGCATGATCGTTTCCCAGCCCAAAACAGGAAAGACCATGCTGTTGAAGGACATTGCCAATGCCATTGCCGCCAACCACCCCGAAGTGTACCAGATCATTCTTTTGATCGATGAGCGCCCTGAGGAAGTTACCGATATGCAACGTAACGTGCGTGGCGAGGTGGTGGCCTCTACTTTTGACAAGGAGGCCTCAGAACACGTCCGGGTCGCCAATATAGTGTTGGACAAAGCCAAGCGCTTGGTGGAATGTGGGCATGATGTGGTCATCCTTTTGGATTCCATTACCCGATTGGCACGTGCCTACAACACCGTTCAACCGGCTTCTGGCAAGGTTTTGAGTGGTGGTGTGGATGCCAATGCGTTGCACAAGCCCAAAAGGTTCTTTGGAGCTGCTAGAAATATTGAAAATGGTGGGTCGCTTTCCATTATTGCCACGGCCCTTACAGAAACAGGTTCCAAAATGGACGAGGTGATCTTTGAGGAATTCAAGGGTACCGGTAACATGGAGCTTCAGTTGGATCGAAGAATTTCCAACCGAAGGATCTTCCCTGCCATTGACCTTATTTCCTCATCCACACGTAGGGATGATCTATTGTTGGATGAGAATACCATTCAACGTATGTGGATCATGCGCAAGTATTTGGCAGATATGAACCCCGTGGAAGCCATGGAGTTTATGGAACAACGTATAAAACAGACCAAAAACAATGAGGAGTTCTTGTTGACCATGAACGAATAGATGATTTTCAAGAAATAAATCTATCTCTTAGGGTTAAACAAATATTTCGGCCTTTAAGTTAACATTTGTGTAACATTTTAACACAAAAAATTGCTTAACTTTCGTACACTACTAGTAGCCAAAATATTTGTTTAACCCTAATTTTTTTAGAAATGGAAAAAAATCCTTTCCTTCCTTTTTCTCCAAAATCAAATACGGTTTTAGCGAAATATGGAAACCAATCTGTGCAGGATCACATCATTGACCTTCCACTAGCCGTTAACTATTACAATAACTTTTATAAAACGAGGCTGTCTGTTGATTCGGATATTACAAAAAAGGCTTGGTTTAGTATAGATAGTTTAGACCACTATTTTGAAAAAGTATACCATACTTGTCAGCTTAAAGACATTAAAATTACTGGTATGTCCTTTCTTTTCGGCGCCAAACAGGATAATACAAGAACCGTTTTTATAGCTCCTATGTGCTATGATCCAAAAATGGAAATGGATAGGGCTTTTACTATTTCAGATAATGAAATTGTTTTTCTTCATGGCCATTTGATGAAAAATCATAGTACAATTACCAATTGCAAAACATTGATAGAAACCGAGGAAAGTTTGGTTTTAGGTGAAAACGGATTTTTATCCATTTCTCAAGTGGTAGCACTGTACAACAATTATTATGATGCAAAAATTAAAGCATTTCCAAATATCGTTAAGACAGATACAAGAATTGTTTACTACAGAAAAGGTGAATTTGAAGGATACATTGATTATCTGAAAGAACAATGTGAAAAAGAAGATATAGAATTGACAGGCATAAATGCAGTATTCAGTGTATATAACAATGATGCTTCTTATGGTGATTATGCTAATCTTATGACCTTATTTTTTGCGCCGACCACAAGTGGCAAAAAATCATTTTTCTCCTTTGATTTAGCCCATGAGAACTTTTTGGATTTTTCAAGGAACACTTGGGGCGATATACAAGGTATTAATCAAATCTCCTCTTCCATGTTCAATAGAGGAAGCTCTTCACCCCCACCTTGGAGTTTCGATTAAAATTTTTCCTAATAGAATCAAAGCCTAACATTTCGTTAGGCTTTTTTCATCAACTCATTGATTGTCCTATAAAAAATTATTGGACAAACATCATTTTTTTGATTTTTACTTGTATGGGGCCTTTTTAGAGAAAAAACTTATCTTTAAAACAGTTTCCTCAATTACCGAACTTTAAAATACTTGCAAAATGAAAAACACCAAAAAAGTCACGGCCATTTTTTTGGGCGCTTTCTTACTTACGCTGGGAGCGTGCCAGAGAGGCCCTAAAAAAGAAGAACCCACAGAACACAATGGGTCTGAAAACCAAGAAAGCGTATCTCCCCCCGAAGGAATCATTTCTTTGGAAGAATCAAAGTCGCTGTATGACAACTATACTAAACATAGATTGGGCTTAATTCAGCAATATGAGGCCGAAAGGAGTCCTGAAGAAAAATTCGAGGCGTCCCGATTCACATCGTTCACCTATTCCGACATAAAACAATATATGGCCTTTATAGAGCAGCAGGCCAAAGATGCCCAGGTGGATATCTCCTCCCTGCGTATTTATTTTGCCAATTATCCCGATAGTGAGCGTTTCCCTGATGGAAAAAAAGTGGTCCATCCCAGACAGAATTCCATTTTTATTGTCCCTACAATGAAAATAGATGGGCAAGACTACGGATTTTACATTGGCGAGGATGGAAAGGCCAAACTTATCAAAGATGTTATTGGAGAGAAGGGTATGGGAGCTACCAATGATGGGAAGGAAAAGGCCTATGCCAGTTTTGCCCCTAATTTTTCTTCGTCGGCAGCCTCTATTTTTGCCGGAACAAGTTTAACCTTGAACCACGGTGGCTCAGGACCACCACCGTCTGGAGATTTTTAGCCTACATTATGTTTCAGGAGTTGGTACAACTTTTAAAGGAGCACTTCTACGTGCCGTTATATTTGATCACTTGGGTCATTGCGGTCTATAGATACCGTAGATATTATGATACAGCATTGAAATATCTTCCCATACTTATCATTTATACCTTTTTTACAGAACTCTTGGGCGTTTTAGTGAAGTACAATAGTAACTTTCAATTTTTTTCAGATGACCGATATGCTTGGCATAATGTTATCATCTACAATATTTTTCAGTTAATCTTCTTTCTGTTCTTTTATCGTGTGTATGGAAAAGTCATTAAAAAGGATCAGTACAGGAAATGGATTTGGTATGGCACCTACATTTGCATCTTGTCCTATCTAGTAAATGCCATTTTATACAATCCCATGCATAATCAAATGACCTATGCCCATATTATAGGCTCACTCATCTTGATTCTTATTATTGTGTTCTATTTTATTGAAAAACAATCTGAGGTCAATCCATATCGCCAGATATACAATCTGCTTTTTTGGATCAGTTTGGGTCTTTCCATTTTTTATGTGGCATTCCCAGCAATCCTGATATTGGGAGATATTAATTTCAATATTAATATTCAGTTCTATTTTAGATATATTTTGCTTACGGTGATTGCGCTAATGTACGGTTGTTTTATCATAGGACTTTTACTGGGCCAACGAAAAGCCTTTCGATAAGCATGAAACAAACAGGTTAAAACTAAAAAAGCCCCAATCATTGGGGCTTTTCAATATCCTAAGATAACATGGTTACATGGCCGCAACCTTGCTCATCAACTTGCTCTTCAAGTTTGCTGCCTTGTTGTTATGGATAATGTTGCGCTTGGCCAACTTATCGATCATACCAACCACAGTGGGCAATAAAGCCTGAGCAGCTTTTTTGTCTTCTTCGTTGCGCAGTTTTTTGATGGCATTGCGCACGGTCTTGTGCTGATACCTGTTACGCAAACGTACCTCTTCGTTTCTTCGGATTCTCTTTAATGCTGACTTATGGTTTGCCATTATCTTAATTTATACTTTCTAATTCCTTTTAGTAGCCCGTAGGGGAATCGAACCCCTGTTACCAGGATGAAAACCTGGCGTCCTAACCCCTAGACGAACGGGCCGTTTTTCAATACTTAATTTCAAAACAAAGCCCGTAATCTGGCCTTTTCACTGAACTTTGTAGCCCGTAGGGGAATCGAACCCCTGTTACCAGGATGAAAACCTGGCGTCCTAACCCCTAGACGAACGGGCCATAAGGTTGCATAATTGCGGATGCAAAAATACAACTATTTTTAAGTCTTGCAACAGTAAAATTTATTTTTTGCCCCTGTTTAATAGGCCTTTGCAAACAGTACTCTTTGGATGGATGGTTTTCCGGTGACCATGCATTTTCCCTCTTCCCTTTCCGCGTTTAAGGGAATGCAGCGGATGGTGGCCTTGGTCTCCTCCTTGATCCTGTCCTCGGTTTCTGCCGTCCCATCCCAATGTGCCGAAACAAAGCCGCCTTTCTCCTCGATAACTCTTTTGAACTCGTCATAGGAGTCCACTGATGTTATATGGTCTTTTCTAAAGTCAAAGGCCTTTTTATAGATGTTCTCCTGAATATCGTGCATTAAGGATTCAACTTTGTCCACAATGTTATTCTCTTGCACGGATTCTTTCTCAAGGGTATCCCTACGGGCCACCTCATAGGTGCCGTTTTCCAAATCCCTTTGCCCTATGGCAATTCGGACCGGTACGCCCTTCAATTCGTACTCATTGAACTTGAAGCCCGGTTTGTGGGTGTCCCTGTTGTCGTATTTTACGGAAATGCCCTTGCTGCGCAACTCTTTCACCAAAGGGGCCACTTTTTCGGAAATGGCATCCAATTGTTCCAGCCCTTTGTATATGGGAACGATCACTACTTGGATGGGGGCCAGTTTGGGAGGAAGCACCAATCCATTGTCATCGCTGTGCGTCATTACCAAAGCGCCCATCAAACGGGTAGATACTCCCCATGAAGTCGCCCAAACATATTCTTGCTGTCCATCCTTGTTGGCAAACTTCACATCGAAAGCTTTGGCAAAATTCTGTCCCAAAAAGTGGGAGGTTCCTGCCTGTAAGGCTTTCCCATCCTGCATCAATGCCTCAATGCAATACGTTTCCTCGGCCCCTGCAAAACGCTCACTCGCTGTCTTGGTTCCCTTGATCACGGGGACACCCATATAATCCTCCACAAATTCTGCATAAACATGCATCATCTGTTCCGCCTCTTCCACGGCTTCTTGCCGCGTGGCATGGGCGGTATGCCCCTCTTGCCATAAAAATTCGGCCGTGCGCAAAAACAGTCTGGTACGCATTTCCCAACGCACCACATTGGCCCATTGGTTTATCAGTATGGGCAGGTCTCGATAAGATTGCACCCATTTTCGATAGGTATCCCAAATAATGGTTTCGGAGGTTGGCCTGACAATGAGTTCCTCCTCCAACTTTGCGTCTTCATCCACAACGATTCCGCTCCCATCCTCTGCATTCTTCAATCGATAATGTGTCACCACGGCACATTCCTTGGCAAAGCCCTCCACGTGGCTCGCTTCCTTGCTCAAATACGATTTTGGTATGAATAGGGGGAAGTAGGCATTCTCATGGCCAGTGTCCTTGAACATCTTGTCCAACTGGGCCTGCATTTTCTCCCAGATGGCAAATCCGTAGGGCTTGATTACCATGCAGCCCCTGACGCCCGAATTTTCGGCTAGGTCCGATTTCACAACAAGTTCATTATACCATTTGGAATAATCCTCGCTCCGACTCGTTAAATTTTTACCCATCTACTGTAGTTTGGCACAAAACTTGTGATTTTATTAGCAAAATAATTCGGTAAAACTAATTATTTTTAATATGTTCAACAATAAAAATTGCATGATGATGAAGTCTATACCCCGCCCACAATTTCAAATTCTCGGTGCGTTCCTTACGACCTCCCTTTTGGTCGTCTCCTGTGGTTCGTACCAGCAAGCATCCTATTACGATGATGATGGAATTTATTCGGACAACCGTGTGGTCCGTGTTGAAAAGAAATCCCCTGAAGCCTTAAGGGTAGAAAAGCAGGAAGGTGATATCTATGGTGACTATTTTGGTCAGAAAGCCGATGAATATGGAGAAATCCTGGAAGACGAAATCTTTACAGATATCGATAGCTATTCAAGCACCGTACAAAATGATAGCATCCCACTAGGCGAGCAAACGGATTATTTTGCCTACAACAATACATATTCTGGAAACCCGGGTTGGGGAGACAATCCCTCCAGGGTCACCATAAATGTGTATGACAATTGGGGATGGGGCGGTTACTACGGATGGAACTATCCCTATTGGGCCTATGGTTTTGATTGGGGATACCCTTATTACGGATGGGGCTGGTACAGCCCATGGAGATACAACCGTTGGGGATGGGCAGGCTATTACGGATGGGGATATCCATACAATAGCTGGGGATATGCCGGATATTATGGTTGGGGCGGATATTACAACTATGGTTGGAGGCCCTATTATTACAACCGGTATTATGGCAGAAACTATGCCTATAACTATAGCCGGGGCCGAAGAGGGTACACCAATAGTGTGATCCCGGGCACCACACTTCGAGGAAGGTCCAACCTTGCCTCAAGAACAGGCTATACTTCAAGATACAGCACCGGACGCTCCAATGCCAGCTATAGCAGAAGTTCATCCACTGGCAGAAGTTCCCGCACCTACAGAGACAACATCGTGTCTAGAAGGGTGAGTGCGGATGCCATAGCGAGAAACCAAAATTACAGGACCAGCAGAAGCACCCGTACAACTCCAGATTATGGTAACAGTTCAAGGACCTATCGTTCCTATGGCAGCGCTCCTTCCACAAGAAGCAGTGGCACCTATAACCGAAGTGGCGCGGTGAACAGAAGTTCTTCTTCACCCACCTACAGGGGCTCAAGTGGAAGTACCAGAAGTTACCAATCTTCCGGTAGGGCAGCTCCAAGAAGCAGTGGCTACAGCAGGTCTTCCAGCAGTTCTAGAAGCTCCAGCAGCTATAGAAGTTCCGGAAGCAGTTCAAGAAGTTCGGGAAGTTACAGAAGTTCCGGTGGTAGTTCCAGCAGAAGTTCTGGAAGCTCAGGAAGCTCGAGTAGATCTGGCAGTTCATCCAGATCATCTGGCAGAAGCAACGGAAGACAACACTAAATCCCGCTAAATTCCATAAACTAAATCAATTGAAATGAAAAGAATCTCAACTTTCATAATGGCTTTGGCATGCATTTACGCGAGCGGACAAACCATAGACGATGTATTGCGTTACAGCACTGAAAGCACACAAGGAACCGCAAGATTTCAGGCCATGGGTGGTGCCTTTGGCGCACTTGGTGGCGATTTATCGTCCTTGAACGTGAATCCAGCCGGTTCAGCAGTATTTAATTTTAGTGAGTTCACAGTCTCCGGATCCAATTATAACCGGAACAATGATGCCCTTTTTGGCAGCAGTGTACGAAATAGGGGAACAAATTCCTTGGAACTCAACCAGGTTGGAGGGGTGTTTGTCTTTAAATCCAACAACAGCAATTGGAAAAAGATTGCCCTAGCTGCCAACTATGACATGGTCCAAAATTTTGACAATGAGTTTTATGCAACGGGAAATACCTCGTTGGGCATCGACAATTACTTCTTGAACTTTGCCCAAGGGCAAGCGTTGGGGCCGTTGCGTGTGCAACAGGGAGAATTTATTGAGGATGCCTATCTGGACATAGGGGCTTCCCTTGGTTTCGGGGCACAACAGGCCTTCCTTGGCTTTCAGGCCGGCATTATAGAGCCAACCGCAGATGATGACGCCAACACTTCCTATTTTTCAAATGCGGAATACAGCAGTGTGAACCAGGAATATTTGCAGAGTACCTCTGGCTACAACAGCAAGTTTACGCTCAATTTTGCGGGCCAGTACCAAGAGAACCTATACCTAGGGGCCTCTTTGAACTTCCATAACGTTTTTTACGACAAAATAACGTTGTTCGATGAAACGGGCTACGACCAGGGTTCTCCCGTGCAGTTTACCACTTTCGATAATTTTCTGCACACCGAGGGATTTGGATTTTCCTTCAGTTTGGGTGCCATTGCCAAATTGAACGACAACATTAGGGTGGGTGGTAGCTACCAGTCACCTACATGGTATGAATTGACAGATGATCTTTCCCAGCGCATCAATTCAACCTTGGCGGTCTCTGATATCGATTTCATCGACTTTGGTATCGTTAACTTCTACGATGAATATCGCATCAAGACACCTGCGAAGCTTACTGGTAGCGTTGCCGCTGTTTTTGGAAAGGATGGTCTGTTGAGCTTTGATTATGGCTATCAGGACATGTCGCAAGCCGAACTGCGCCCCACCACGGATCCCAATTTTGCATCCGAAAATGATTTCATTGCGGACGAACTGGGCGTTGTGAACACCTACAGGCTTGGCGGGGAGCTAAGAATCGATGAAGTAAGTCTAAGAGGCGGATACCGTTTTGAGAGCAGCCCCTACAAAAATGGTGACATCATAGGTGACCTCAATGGTTTTTCTGGGGGTATTGGCTACAGTTTTGGTGCCAGTAGATTGGACTTGGCCTTTAGCAGGACCGAGCAGGATGTGAACACGTTTCTTTTTGATTCGGGGATCAACAGTTCTGCCATGGTCAACCAAGTAAACACCAACATTACCTTGGGCTATACCGTAAAGTTTTAGGTTGATTTGAAAAGATGATAATAAAGGTCGGAGAATTTCCGGCCTTTTTTGTTTTAGCGCACCAAGGAGAAATGCCTTCTGATGGAACGTGCCACCAAAGCTCCCTGATTATCCTGGTCATAGTCCAATCGGAACCAATAATCGGAAGAGGGCAATTCCCTACCGTTGAAAGTACCATCCCAACCCGTGGCATCGTCCAATTGCTTCAACAGCTTTCCATAACGATCAAAAATAAAAATGGTCGGGTCAATAAGTTCCTCAATGCCCAGTACATTCCAATTGTCATGTATGCCATCGCCGTTGGGGGTGAAGAACTTGGGGTATCCCACCACCAAAAATGGCTGTTCCAACGTTCCACATCCGTTCTTGTCGTTAACGATTACAGTATTCAGCCCCGGAGGAACATCCAAAAAAACAGGATCATCCTGAAATTCCCCTCCATTTATGGCATACTCATAGTCCCCATCCCCTTGGGGAACAAATTCCACATCATAGGGATCTGACCGATCGCTGGTTTCCAAATCTATAAGGATCACATCTTCCAAAACGGGTTCGCCATAGAAGGTTATCAATATACCCCCATTGTCGATCACGGTCGGAGGCGTTCCCGAAGCCGTGGTGATCTCCACAAAATAACGGCCAGAGTTTGGACTGGAAACAACCAGTTCTGCACCAAAAGGTCCAGATCCGGTCAAAGTGGCGTCAATCACACCATCATCCTCATAATCCACCGTCCATTCCACATTGGCGATATCGGATCCCGCCGGTGAGTTCAAGGCACTCAACACAATATCTGGATCTCCCTCACAGGCAATGATGTCCAATCCCAAAAACTCATCCCGAAGGGTACAGTCCAAAGCGGTATTTTGATCTGCTTCCACGGAGGTCCCCGTAAAGGTCAACATAAAAGATTCTGGATCGCCATCAAAATTGGTGTTGTAGTTGTTGATGAACAAAAAGTAGATTTCCCCAGCAGTGACATCCAACCATTCATCATAGGTGTTTTGGCTTCCCACTACAAAAGGCGCCCCTACCCTTCCATCCACAGGGTTTACGCCTATACCGGTAAAATTGGTTTCGTTGTATTCGTAGTTGCAACGGATGGGCTGCGCGGTTCCATCGCCCACAATGCCGCAGAAGTTTTGTCCCGACGTTTGATCAAACGGTCCGTACAGGGCAAAATCCCACTCAGAGGTGACAACACCCCCCGGTGTAACGGGCAAGGCTTCAATGTCGAATCCTATTTGTCCATCGGTGCCAGCCCTAAAAACGTACCATGCCGTATTGTTCTCCAGATTCGCGGAACTCACACTGCCCTTTTCCAAACACCCTGATTGTGTGATGACATCTGGATCAAAATCATCAATATCCCCACTGCCGTCCGTAGTACCCAAGATGGGCGCATCTGCACAGACAGGAATGGCAGTCCTACAATCTGGTGAATTTTGTGCCTTGGCTTCGAAAAAAAAGAGGAACACACAACAGATAGCGCAACATAGAGCTCTCATAGAATTTTGGGGCTATGGGGTTATTCTATTATATAACCAGTATAACTGCCCAAACCCTACTTTTAGTATGCTTGAACGGAAAAATTGTGCGGTTAATCGATAAAATGCACAGGCGCTTATCTTCTTAATGAAAAATGGCTCTGGAGATATTTGGCGTTCACCCGGTTACCGTCATTATCCAAATAGGTCAGTTTGAACCAATAGTCCGTGGAAGGAAGGGGTTTTCCCTTAAAGTTTCCATCCCATCCTGCACTGAACTCGTTCATCTCCGTGATCAGCTTTCCGTAGCGATCATAAATGGTGACTATGGGAGAATTCAGTTGGGAAAGTCCCTCCACATGCCAATTTTCGTTGAGCACGTCGCCATTGGGTGAAAAAATGGCCGGAAAACCAACCACTACAATGTCTTCCATAAGCTCCCCACAACCATGGACATCCTTCATGGTCACTGTGTGCACGCCTGCCTGAACGTCTTCAAATACATTGCTTGTTTGAAATTCCCCACTGTCCAAACGGTATTCAAAATTTCCATCAACTTCCGTATGGATGGTGACCGTATTATTGGCCTTAAAATCATCGATCTCAATATTCGAAATAGCTGGAAGTACGGAAGTGCTCACCGTTATGGTTTTTGTGGTTTCACAGAGGGTCCCATTGGAGGCATTGGTCACCGTAACAGTATACTCCCCATCTTGGGAAACCACTAGGCTGGGAGTTTGTTCCCCGGTATTCCATTGATAGGCATAGTTTGGATTGGGAAGTGTTTCTCCAATGGTAGTGGCCATGCCGTCACACATGACAACTTCCTCTGGAAAAGTGAGCTCTGGCGTTTCGATGGCATCCAAAAGAAAGCTTTGTGAGGCATCATAACAATTGGGGTTCGCCAACGATGTGGTCCGCACATAGATTATTTCCTGTCCCGGGTTTTTGGGATATTGTTTGGGCAAAGGATTGGAGCCCGCATTGGCATCGGCCTGTGTACTGTAGTAGCTCACCATAAAATTATTAGGGTCCTGGGAACCGAGGGCTTCCAAATCTTTGGTATCAAAATCAAAGATCATTCCTGGGTTGTGGCAAAAAATCGCATCGGCCATAACCTCGGTCATGGGCACGGCATTGAACCCAACTTGTACATCGCTTATAATGGAACCTGTTGGTGTGGTCACCATCACACGGTACAAAGAGGAATCCAATACATTCAAGGTTGCGTTGGTCTCTCCGAAAATCATTTGGAAGCCACTGCCATCGTCCCGATACCATTCGTAGCCAGTGGCACCCGAAGTGGTCGCGTCCAGGACAACGGTGTCATTTTCGCAGGCGGCCACGGGAGGTCCCAAAAGGTTGCTGACAATCGAACAATCCAAGGCACTGTTTGGGTTTGTCACCCAAATGTCTCCGGTAAACTGAATGGAGAACCCAGAATTGACATTGCTAAAATTATTGATGAACAAAATATAATCCTCTCCCGGGGTTACATCCAACCAATCTTCATAGTGAACCGAATCCACATCTCCCGTAGGGTCTTCACCCACACCGATAAAACTCTTATGCTCACTGTTGTCAAAAAAATTACAGCGGATGGGATCTCCCAAATTGTTACAGTCACTGGTCTTGTAGAGTGCAAAATCCCAATCCTCGTTGCTGTCATGGCCAATATTGAATCCCAATTGACCCGAGGCAGCGGTCCTAAAACGATACCACGCCGAATTGGACTCGATAGATCCATACACCGTTTGCTCCAAACAGCCACTTGAAAGTGCCCCGTTAAAATCGTCCATCCCAAAACCATTGGTTCCCCCATTGACAGGTGTGTTGCTGCAAATGGGGATGGCATTGCCGCATTCAGGGGAAACCTGTGCATGGGCAAACTGCCAGAAAAAGGCAATGGCCAGGATTTTTGAGATTGATTTTACCATAAAAGACTGTAGGTTTGGGCATTATAAAAATAGTGCGGTATTACCCTTAACAATAATTTATGTTGTCAAACTGGGCATACCAGATGTTAAATAGTGCATTAATGTATATCTTTGCTGTCTTGAAGAAACAGCTATGAAAATAGAGCGGGCATTGGAAGAACAGTACGAGGAGAGGGGCAACGACCATGTTGGCTCCTCCACAGAGACCCCCATTAGGGAAGATGCGTTCGTATTGAGCGATGAGGAAAAAATCGAGCGTATAGAAAAAAGTGTACGGGAAATCATGCTGACCTTGGGTCTGGATTTGGATGATGACAGCCTCGGCGGCACTCCAAAAAGAGTGGCCAAGATGTATGTCAAGGAGATCTTCGGGGGACTACATCCCAAACGCAGACCTGAATCCTCAACCTTTAAGAATAAGTACAAGTACGGGGAAATGTTGGTGGAGAAGAACATCGTGCTATACTCTACCTGTGAGCACCATTTATTGCCCATCATAGGGCGGGCGCATATCGCCTATATTTCCAACGGAACCGTGGTCGGGCTCTCCAAAATGAACCGTATTGTGGACTATTACGCCAAACGTCCACAGGTACAGGAGCGTTTGAACATCCAGATCGTGAAGGAACTGCAACAGGTTTTGGGCACTGAAGATGTTGCTTGTGTAATAGATGCAAAGCATCTTTGTGTGAACTCCAGGGGAATACGTGATATTGAAAGCAGTACCGTTACCGCAGAATACGGTGGAAAGTTCAAGGATGAGGCCATAAGAAGGGAATTTTTAGACTACATCAATCTGGATACGGACTTTTAACCCATCATTTTTCAATGCAACTTTACCAAACCCAAAAACTAAGAATCCACAATTCGCTTACAGGACAAAAAGAGGTTTTTCAACCCATAAACGAAGGGTACGTTGGCATGTACGTTTGTGGTCCAACCGTGTACAGCTATGTGCATTTGGGGAACTGCCGCACCTTTATGTCCTTTGACATGATTTTTCGGTATTTTACACATTTGGGATATAAGGTCCGCTATGTACGGAACATCACCGATGCCGGGCATTTGGAGGATGATGCCGACGATGGGGAGGACAAAATTGCCAAAAAGGCAAAGTTGGAACAGATTGAGCCCATGGAAGTGGTGCAGCGCTATACCGTGGATTTCCACAACACACTGCAAAAGTTCAACCTATTGCCCCCCAGCATAGAACCTACCGCAACCGGCCACATCATAGAGCAGATAGAGATCATCAAGGAAATCCTGGAAAAAGGATACGCCTATGAGATCAATGGCTCTGTGTATTTTGATGTGATCAAATTCAACGAAAAGAACGATTATGGCAAGCTGAGTGGCCGAAAGTTGGAGGACATGATCGCCAACACCAGAGAGCTTACCGCACAGGATGAAAAACGAAATCCACAAGATTTTGCCTTATGGAAAAAAGCGGAACCGCAGCACATCATGAGGTGGCCCTCTCCTTGGGGAGAAGGTTTCCCGGGCTGGCACTTGGAATGTACCGCCATGAGTTCCAAATATCTGGGAGAAACCTTTGATATACACGGTGGTGGCATGGACCTCAAATTTCCGCACCATGAGTGCGAAATTGCCCAAGCGGAGGCCAGTACGGGCAAATCCCCGGTAAAATATTGGCTGCATGCCAATATGCTCACCTTGAACGGTAAAAAAATGTCGAAATCCACCGGCAACAACATATATCCCTCTGAAATCATCAGCGGTAACAATGATATCCTGAGCAAGGCCTATTCTCCGGCCGTTGTCCGTTTTTTCATGATGCAGGCCCACTACACCAGTATTTTAGATCTTAGTGATGATGCCCTGCAAGCTTCGGAAAAAGGGTATCAACGCCTAATGGAGGCCATGGGCAATCTTGAAGGCCTTAAAACTGGAACAAAATCGGATTTTGATGTCAAGGAATGGCAGCAAAAATGCTATGATGCCATGAACGACGATTTTAACACCCCTATCCTTATCGCACATCTTTTTGAGGCTGTAAAACGCATCAACCTGATCAAGGAAGGAGTTGAAACCATCACCCAAGAAGACAAAATCTTGCTGAAAAACTCCATGGAAGCCTTTGTGTATGATGTACTTGGGGTAGAGAACCAATCTTTGGGAAAGGATGATTCAAAAGCCTTGAACGGAGTCATGGAACTGTTGATCGACATCCGCAACCAAGCCAGGGCCAACAAGGATTTTGCCACTTCGGACAAAATCAGGGACGAACTCAACGAACTGGGAATCCAGATCAAGGATGGCAAGGATGGCACTACTTTCAGCCTAAACTGATGGTATGAAAGGTGAGGCTGAAAACCATTCCCTATCCCTGAAAAAAATTTTGATCGCCCCTTTTGTGCTGTTGGTCAGGGGATACCAACTTCTCATCTCCCCATATCTTCCCGCCACATGCCGCTATTCGCCCACCTGTTCGGCCTATACCTTGGAGGCACTTAAAAAATATGGACTTTTCAAGGGCGGATGGCTCTCCATCAAACGCATTGCAAGCTGCAATCCTTGGGGTGGCAGTGGCTATGACCCCGTGCCTTGATAAAATATGCGTTCAAATCCAATTTTAAAGTTCAAATGCATATCCCAAGTTCACATTTTGGGTTCTATCCACCTTCCAATGCATACCTTGGGCAAAAATGGGTTACCATAAAGTTAAGGTTGGTAAAAATCAAATAATCCAACTATCCAACGAATCAAAGTAGTTATATTAGTCCCAAAATTTATCACATGTATTTCCTTGGCTTTAACTGGAACCCTGAAGGCACTTTGTTCAAATTGGGTTTCATTCAGATAAAATATTACAACCTGATGTGGATAGCCGCTTTTGTAGTCGGCTGGTTCATCATGAAGCGAATCTTCCAGAACGAAAATAAATCCATGCAAAAACTGGATTCGCTGTTTATCTATACCGTGGTCTCCATTATGCTGGGTGCTCGTTTAGGGCATGTTTTGTTCTACCAGACCGAGCTGATCTGGGAAGACCCCCTTTCCGTATTGCTGCCAATCAGTACCGTTCCGGAGTTCAGATTCACGGGATTTGCAGGTTTGGCCAGTCATGGGGCGGCCATTGCCGCCATTATCGGAATGTGGCTGTATTGCCGAAAATGGAAGGACATCAAAATGTTGTGGTTGTTGGACCGATTGGTGGTTCCTTCGGCCATAGGGGCTTGTTTTGTACGATTGGGGAATTTTTTCAACTCGGAAATCAACGGGAAGGTAGTTGACGGGTCTTTTTTATTCGCCACACGGTTCATCCGGGATGCAGAGGACATGCCGGCCAGTGATGCTATGCGACTTACCGGGGAAAAAACTGCAAATGCCGCCTATAAGGCCATCGAGCACGATCCAGATTTTGCCAACGTCCTACAGTCCATACCCTATAGGCATCCGGCCCAGCTTTATGAGGCCGTTTGCTACATTTTTGTGTTCATTATCCTGTACCTGCTCTATTGGAAAACAAATAAAAAGGACAAACCTGGGTATCTTTTCGGACTTTTTATGACCTTGCTGTGGAGTATCCGATTTGTCATCGAAATCTTCAAAAGGGAACAAGGGGGGCTTGAAGAATCCTTAGGGTTGCTGTCCACCGGACAATGGCTAAGCATTCCCATGATCATTGCCGGGCTATATTTCATGTTCAGGCCGAACCCCCAAAATATCTAATGGCATGAAATACTTTTTTTCCATCATTTCAATAGTGATCTTGGTATGCTGCAAGAATGGGTCAAAACAGGAAATAAAGACCGAAACCATCACTTTTACCAAAGAGGGCAGTTTATCCATCTTTACATCCGAAACGGATTCCCTTATCACAAATTTTGATATTGAAATTGCAGAATCGGACTATGAGACGCAGACTGGATTGATGTACCGAGGGTCCATGGAGGAAAACCAGGGGATGTTGTTCATTTTCCCCGAAGTGGCCATGCATTCCTTCTACATGAAGAACACCGAGATTCCATTGGACATTGTTTACATTGATGAAAACCAGAAAATTGCCAGCTTTCAAAAAAATGCAAAACCGTTTGATGAAACAGGGCTTCCATCCCAAGTTCCCGTAAAATATGTATTGGAAATCAACGCTGGGATTTCCAATAGGATGGGGCTGCAGGTTGGGGACAGTATTGCTTTTTCGAGGGAATAATGCCAAAATACCTATTGGAAAATCAGACGACGGAACGGTTATGGTTTCGAAAATTGCTCCCTACAGATTTTGAGGCATGGTTGCCTTTTTTCCAAAATCCAAAGTCCACCCAATTTTGGGATGGATTGCCACAAGACCCCACAGAAGCCTGTCAAGTCCAATTCGACCGAGTTTTTGAGCGCTATGAACAGGACTTGGGCGGCATGAATGCCCTTATCTTGCATAGTACGGGGCAATTGGTGGGCATTTGTGGCCTTTTGGTGCAAACTGTGGACCATGTTGAAGAATTGGAAATCGGGTATTCCGTTCTGCCTCAATTTTGGTTACAGGGTTTCGCTTTGGAAGCGTCGCAAAAATGCAAGGAGTTTGCCTTTTCCAACAACCTTGCACCATCATTGATTTCCATTATTCATGTCAACAATGTCCCCTCTCAAAAAGTAGCGTTGAAAAACGGTATGTATTTGGATAAAACCACTACCTACAAGGACAATCCCGTGCATATTTTTAGGGTAGATCAAGGATAATCCCTTATTTTATGACCAAATCCTTGGATCGTACCCTTAATGGACCAACCCAAAAACATTGCCGTTCTTACCAACAATAGCTCCAAGGTCCAAGATTTGGTCCATGACTTACTCTATGGTACACCACCAGAAGAATTTGAAGTCCTTCGCCACAAAACGGGATTGCTTTTCTCCAAATCAGAGATTGAAAGGTACATGGATGAAGAAGAACGCCATGACCTAAAGATCATCACGCCGCAAACAGGCCAATCTTTAAAATCCATGAGCAGTGGGGAGCAAAAAAAGGCATTGTTGGGCCATTTGCTAAAGCAACGTCCAGATTTTCTCATCATGGTCAATCCTTTTGACAACTTGGACGTTGCCAGCCAAAACAACCTTAAGGAACATCTGTGCGACATCTCCAAGAAGAGAATTTTGGTCCAATTGGTGAGCCGGGTAGATGATATCCTCTCCGTGACCACTGATTTTTTCAAGCTCAACGGGAGCAAATTGAAGAAGTATCCAACCCCTGAGGCCTTTTGGAAGACAAACCAGGTGAAGGCCAGCCAATTTTCGGAAACCATCCCACCTCCCATCGCCTCGATTGAGGTGGGCGGCCCAGAATTGGTCAGCTTCAAAAACGTATCTGTACACTTTGATGGCCGTAAGGTTTTGGACAAGATACACTGGACCATTGAACAGGGGGAATTTTGGCAGCTCGTGGGGCCAAACGGCAGTGGAAAAACCACTCTTTTGTCCATGATCACAGGAGATAGCCATAAAGGATACGGGCAAGAACTGACCTTATTTGGCCAGAAAAAGGGGAGCGGGGAAAGTGTTTGGGACCTCAAAGAAAAAATAGGCTATTTTACCCCAGCCATGATGGACAAATTTGGGGGATACCACACTCTGGAAAATATGGTGATTTCCGGACTCCATGATTCCATTGGGCTCTACATACAGCCCTCAGATTCTGAAAAGCGGCTGGCGCAACGATGGCTTCAACTTTTAAAATTGCACGAAAGGAAGGATACACTTTTTAGAGAGTTGACCACTGGCGAGAAAAGATTGGTGATGACAGCCAGGGCCATGATCAAACATCCCCCCCTTCTTATTTTGGACGAGCCCACTGCTGGATTGGACGACACCAGCGCCACACTTTTTGTATCCTTGGTCAATAAGATTGCCCAAGAAAGCCGGACCGCAATCATTTTTGTTTCGCATAGAACCGAGCCTTTCCTAAAACCCCAGTTTATTTTTGAGCTCAAACCATCCAAAGAAGGCTCTGTGGGTATCAGAAGTGCATTTTAAAACTATAATCGCTCGTCATTCCACATTTTAGCCAAGAAATTTCCATACAAAAAGTATGGGATTACTTTGTACTGCTTTCAAATAAAAAACCGCCCAAAAAGGCGGCTTTTCAATAAATTATAGTTTCAAAATTACCTTAGGCTTTTTCTGCTATGGCTATTTTATTTTTCAATGTATCGAACATGATAGGTGTTGCAATGAACAATGAAGAATAGGTACCTACAACCACACCTACAATCATGGCGAACATGAACCCCCGTAAGCTTTCTCCACCAAAAACAAAGATGGCCAACAATACGAGCAAAGTGGTCAATGAGGTGTTCAAAGTACGGCTCAAGGTACTGTTCAAGGCCTCATTGGTATTTTCACCGGCTTTCCACCCCTTCAATCCCACTATTTCACGGATACGGTCAAAAACAACCACGGTGTCGTTCAATGAGTAACCAATCACAGTCAAAATTGCAGCAATGAACGCTTGGTCAATTTCCATATTGAAGGGCATGATCTTTCCTGTCAATGAGAAAATCCCCAATACTATCATTACATCATGGAACACAGCAACCACGGCACCCAATGAGAACTGCCATTTTCTGAACCTCAAAAGAATGTATAGGAACACTACGGCCAACGAACCGATAATGGCCAAAAATGCATTCTTCTTGATATCGTCCGCAATGGTGGGACCTACCTTTACAGATTGTAGAATCCCAACAGATTTCTCTGAAGCCCCCACGGTAAAATCTTCAAAAGTGGTGCCATCTGGCAAATATTTTTGAAGCGATGTGTATAGTTTGTTCTGAATCTCATTGTCAATTTCAATGCCTTCCTCATCCACTTTATAGGGTGTGGTCACTTTTATCTGATTAGCATCACCAAAAGTCTTTACATTGGTTCCACTACCAAACACGTCATTGAGTTCCGAGGCTATCTCTGAGGGATTGACAACCTTTTCAAAACGTATTTGATAAGAACGGCCCCCAATAAAATCCACCCCTTGCTGAAGACCTGTGGTAAGCAAGGAGAATACACCTACAGCGACCAAAATTCCAGAACCGATATAGGCTATCTTTCGCTTGGCCAAAAAGTCAATGTTTATATCCTTGAACAAATTCTTGGTCAGTGCAGTGCAGAAATCCAATCGCCTACCCTTCTTGGCAGTGTACGAATCGATCATCAATCGGGTAACAAAAATGGCCGTAAACAAGGAAGTCACAATACCGATCAATAGGGTCGTGGCAAATCCCTTAATGGGTCCTGAACCAAAAACAAAAAGAATCAGAGCAGTCAGCCCAGTGGTGATGTTTGCGTCCAAAATGGAGGATAGTGCATTGCCAAAACCATCTGCAATGGCTTGGGCCTTTCCTTTACCCCGTGCAATCTCTTCCTTCACACGCTCAAAGATAAGCACGTTGGCATCCACGGACATACCAATGGTCAAGACAATACCCGCAATACCGGGCAAGGTCAATACAGCGCCCAAACTCGTCAACACCCCAAAAATCAGCAAAATGTTGAAAACCAAGGCTATATCGGCAAAAACTCCCGCTTTACCATAGTAAAAAATCATCCATAACAGTACAATGACCATCGCAATAAGAAAGGACATAAAACCACTGTCAATGGCTTCCTGACCCAAAGATGGGCCAACCACTTCAGATTGGATGATATCCGCGGACGCAGGCAATTTACCGGCACGCAGTACGTTGGCAATATCCTTGGTCTCGTTTACGGTAAATGTTCCTGTAATCTCAGAACGGCCACCGGATATAGGCCCTGAAGAAACACCGGGAGCGGTGTATACTTTATTGTCCAGTACTATCGCAATCCCTGTTTGATTGTTGTACGCATCCCCTGTCAATTTTTCCCATTCCTTGGCACCACGGGTGTTCATGGTCATGCTCACTGCCGGTTTGTTGTATTGGTCGAAGGTATCCTGCGCATCGGAAACCACGTCTCCACTGATCCTTGGAACACCATCCCTGTTGGATTTCAGGGCATACAATTCGGCTACTTCCGAATCTTTTGCAGGCCTTTCCCAAAGGAACTTGGTGAACTGTACATCGTTGGGCAGTAACCTTCTGATCTCCGGCATTCTCAAATAACCTCCTATTTCGGCGGTATCCGTTACCAAAGCCCTTGCAATGGCATGGCTTCCAGGGTTGGCCGGTATAAGCTTGCCCAACAATGGATTGGTCTGTGGGGCCGTATCCAACGAATCCTGGGACACATCCGAAAGCAATGAGTCTATTTCAGACTCCGGTTTGGTGGTCTCTTCCTTGGTTTGGGTAGGTTCCAAAATTTCCTTGAGCCTTTGGTTGGCATTTACAAAGAACGATCCCAGACTCTGGTTGTTCTGCTGATAGGTTTCCCAAAACTCCAATTGAGCGGTGCTGGACAACAATTCCTGAGCCCTGGCAATATCTCTGGCTCCTGGCAATTCAACCAAAATACGGCCAGAATTCCCCTCTCTCTGGATATTCGGCTGTGTAACCCCAAAACCATCAATACGCTCACGCAATACCTCAAAGGCAGAAACTATGGATTCATCGATCTTTCTTCTGATGATGGGCTTAACCTCGTCATCGGTCATCTGGAAGTTGACATCATCACTCAATCCTTTATTGGCAAAAATTTCAGGTGAGGCCAGTTTGGTATCTCCCTTAATATTGTCAAAAGCCTCAAAGAACAACTCCAAATAGGTGTTGTCACTACTTCTTGAAGCATTGTCGGCATCGGCCAACGCCTTATTGAAAATTGGATTTTTTGTGTTGTTGGCCAGACCTTTCAAGATATCCTTTACGGAGATCTGTAGGGTAACGTTGATACCACCCTTTAGGTCCAATCCTTTGTTCAGCTCTTTTTTCTTGGCATCGTCATAACTGGTAAAGCCCAAGACAGAGTTACCTCCAATGGAGTCCAAGTACGATGCCTCTAAAGTTTCCCGCTTTGCCACATAATCTTCCTCAGCTTCCGATATTTGGCTAACGGCATAAGCCTCAGCGTCATCTTCCAACTTGCTTGTTATGAAAGTGAAGGATAGCTGATAAATGCTCACCAAACCAAAAAGGATCGCGAAAAGCCTTATAAGTCCTTTATTTTGCATTGATTATTAAATTTTTAGAAGTTTTCTTAAACAGCGTGCAAATATATCATTTCCGATAAGATTTGCCAATAGAAATTAATGTAATTGCAAACCGTCCATAGCGTCAGAGCACTAAATTGAAATATCTTCAGCGGATTCCATAATCCAATGGTGTCACATCGAGCGCAGTCGAGATGTGTTCGTCTATCTTTCGACTGCGCTCAAGATGACAGGACTATGATGGTTTGATACGATTTGCTTTGTTTAGAGCTGCAATAGTCCGTTGGTGGCCTTTACGCCTTTTGCACTTTCCTGCATCTTGTCTTTTTCGGCCTTGCTCAATGCTATTTCCACAATCTCTTCAATGCCGTTCTTACCCAAAATAACAGGGGCTCCTATACAGATGTCATCAAGACCGTACTCCCCTTCCAACATGGTGGAACAAGGGAACATTTTTCTCTGGTCGCAGGCAATGGCTTGCACCAACGCTGAAACTGCGGCTCCTGGGGCATACCATGCACTGGTACCCAACAATTTTGTCAAGGTGGCACCACCAACTTTGGTCTCTTCCACTACCCATTGCATCTTATCCTCGGAAAGGAACTCGGATACCTTTACGCTATTCCGTGTGGCGTGGCCGATCAATGGCACCATGCCTGTATCGCTATGGCCACCTATTACCATGCCATCCACATCGGAGATGGGCGCTCCCAAAGCCTCCGCCAGGCGATATTTAAAACGGGCACTGTCCAAAGCACCTCCCATGCCAATTATCCTGTGCTTGGGCAGGCCGGTGGTCTTGTGCACCAAATAGGTCATGGTATCCATAGGGTTGCTCACTACAATCACTATGGCATTTGGGGAATGTTCCAGCAGGTTTGAAGCCACTGTCTTTACAATTCCGGCATTGATCCCAATAAGTTCCTCACGTGTCATTCCCGGTTTACGTGGAATACCTGAAGTGATCACCACAATGTTGCTGTCCGCAGTTTTTGAATAATCGCTGGTGGTCCCGGTTATCTTGGTGTCGAAACCATTCAAAGAGGCCGTTTGCATCAGATCCATGGCCTTGCCTTCGGCATAACCTTCCTTGATATCCAACAAAACCACTTCCGATGCAAAATTTTTCATTGCAATATATTCTGCACAACTTGCGCCAACGGCGCCTGCTCCAACTACGGTAATTTTCATTTTTATAGGTTTAAATTTTAATCGATCAAAAATAAGGGATTTAGGGCAGAAAAAAACTGACTTTTACCATTTAAAACCATGGGGGCACAAAGAAATACCAAGTTTGGTTGCCGTACATCGATTTTTATACAATAAGTTGTTGTCAATCTCCGTTATAACAGTCCCAAATCGTGTTTAACCTACTTGACCATGAGAAAGCTCTTTTCATTGTTGTGCATTGTATCCATTATTGCAATAAGCAACTGTACCAGCATTCCTGAAAACAACGATCCCATTTTGGGCATCTGGGCCCGGAACGAATTTTCCACCGATGAAAACAAGAGCGTGGACACCGCACGGGAAGAATGGATTTTCAACGATGTCTACCTAGGCAGATACCAAAGCTATTCCAACTCCAAACTAGTTTTTTACACCGATTTTAAATGGTCTGAAAATAACGGGATATACACCATTACCTATGGCGATCCCCAAATTTCGGATGTTACCGTTAGTCTGATACAGGCCAATAGCCCCGAAACGCTGACCCTGGGCAATGGTTCCGTCTTCGCCACCAGGGAATAGAGAAGACACACTTATGAAAATAAAAGGCCACAACAATGTTGTGGCCTTTTTAGTGGTTGGTTAATTGGTATATATTACCTGAACCCAAAGTTTATCCCAAAGGTAAAGGTGCTGAATTCTGAAATGTTATACTCGGCGTTCAATCTAAAGAAGCCCAATTTTATCTTGGTACCCAAATTGGCGGAAACGCCACTGGCATCCGAAGATACGGTAAAAGGGTCTACATAGGTGGTCTGAAATGGACCAGAGGTAACTATATAAGTTCCCAGTAAATCAATATCGGATTTTCCTGTAATGTAACCTATGCCTCCGTAGAAGTTGATCACAGGGATTTTGCGGGTGGAAACCACCGCACTAAAATTCCATGTCTTGAAGGAAGCATCAATGCGTTGATCGCTTCCATCGATGGTACTGGATTCGGTAAAATCGTACTCCCCGGATAAATTGGTGTAGCCAATAACCGCAGAAATGGCCACAGGCAATAGTTTATCCGCCGGAAGCAGTTTGGTGAACTCGTATTGGAGACCGGCCCCGAACATGCCTATTTTGGCATCGTCATCAAACTTCAGTTTTGGCAAAAACCGTGCTTTTACCTCCAATCCCTTTACAAGCCCCACGCTTCCCTGAATATATCCGGAGGGAACAAAATTGAAGTCTTCGGAAGCCAATCCTGAAGGCAGTTCAAATTCTTCCCTAAGAGGTCCTTCACCAACAAAAACCATGACACCTTGAATGTCGCCCAAGGCTGTGGAGACGGGTCTTGCTTGGCCGGGATTGTTCACAAAGTCCAGGTTTTCATAGTCATTGGGGTCCAACACAAAGGCCTTTTTGTCATCCTTGTTCTTGAATCCTGTGATGTTTCCCACTATGGATATTTCAAAACCGCCCAAAGGCTTTGCATCTGCCGTGTTGTACCATCCGTTGGAGATGCTGTAGATCCCAGCTTCGGAAACCGGGGCCAGGTACGCGTTGGCAAAGCGCTCCGCATCATTGATGCCGGAAACAAACAAATCGTTCAGATCTTGGGCTTTACCGAAGGTTGTGCAGGCTAATGCTGCCAGTAAAACTATTTTCTTCATCTTGTAAAATTTTTCCTAAAACTAAAAAACTCGCCCTTTTGGAGCGAGTTTTTGTTGTGAAATGGCCGTTACCTATGCATCTATGTTGGCATAAACGGCATTTTTCTCTATAAATTCACGTCGTGGAGGCACTTCGTCACCCATCAACATGGAGAAGATTCGGTCTGATTCCGTTGCATTCTCAATGCTCACCCGGCGCAATGTCCTGAATTCCGGATTCATGGTGGTATCCCACAATTGTTCCGCGTTCATTTCACCCAAACCTTTGTAACGTTGAATGCTGGCCCCACCGTTCATGGACTCGATGATCTCATCCCTCTCCTTATCATTCCATGCATATCTTCTTTTTGTTCCTTTTTTGACAAGGTACAGGGGCGGTGTGGCAATGTATACGTGCCCATTTTCAATCAATTCCCTCATGTATCGGAAGAAAAAGGTAAGGATCAAGGTTTCGATATGGCTACCGTCCACATCGGCATCACACATGATGATGACCTTGTGGTACCTCAATTTTTCAAGGTTGAGAGCCTTGCTATCTTCCTCCGTTCCTATGGTTACCCCCAATGCGGTATACATGTTCTTGATCTCCTCGTTTTCAAACACCTTGTGCTGCATGGCTTTTTCCACGTTCAAAATCTTACCTCGCAATGGCAAAATGGCCTGAAAGTTCCGATCGCGCCCCATTTTGGCCGTACCCCCTGCAGAATCTCCCTCTACGAGGAAAATCTCGCAGTTTTCTGGGTTTTGATCGGCACAATCCGATAATTTTCCGGGGAGTCCACCACCGGTCATTGGGTTTTTTCGTTGTACCATTTCACGGGCCTTGGCAGCCGCATGTCTTGCCTGGGCAGCCAATTTTACCTTTTCCACAATCTGTTTTGCATCCTCTGGGTGTTCTTCCAGATAGTCGGTAAGCATTTCAGAAACGGCTTGACTCACGGCACTGGTAACTTCCCGGTTGCCCAACTTGGTCTTGGTCTGGCCTTCAAACTGGGGTTCCGCCACTTTTACGGAGATGATGGCGGTCAATCCTTCACGGAAATCATCCCCGGATATTTCAAACTTCAGCTTGTCCAACATCCCGGAGTTGTCCGCATATTTTTTCAAGGTGGTGGTAAGCCCCCTTCTAAATCCGGACAAATGGGTCCCCCCTTCATGGGTATTGATGTTGTTGACATAGGAATGGAGGTTTTCGGTATACCCTGTGTTGTATACCATGGCCACTTCCACTGGAATGCCGTTCTTTTCACCTTCCATGGCGATTACGCTCTGGATGAGAGGTTCACGGTTACCGTCCAAAAAGCGGATAAATTCCTTTAATCCTTCTTCGGAACGGAAGGTCTCGGAAACATATTCCCCCTTTTCGTCCTTGTTCCTTTTATCGGTCAGGGTTATGGTGATACCTTTGTTCAAATAGGAAAGCTCCCGCATTCTATTGGCCAAAGTGTCATAACTATATTCCGTTGTTTGGGTGAAGATGGTATCATCTGGCATAAACGTGACGACCGTACCTGTTTCGTTACTGTCCCCAACACTTTTTACGGGATAAAGCGTCTTTCCCCTTTCATATTCCTGTTCCCAGATTTTTCCCTCCCTGTAAACGGTGGCCTTCAAATGGCTGGAAAGCGCATTTACGCAGGAAACCCCAACGCCATGGAGTCCTCCGGAAACTTTATAGGAATCCTTATCGAATTTTCCCCCGGCCCCAATTTTGGTCATGACCACTTCCAAGGCGGAAACGCCTTCTTTTTTGTGCAATCCCACTGGGATACCCCTACCGTTATCTTTTGTAGTGATGGAGTTGTCCTCGTTGATGGTGACCTCTATGGTGTCGCAATACCCCCCCATGGCCTCATCGATGGAGTTATCCACCACTTCATATACCAAATGATGCAATCCTCTTGTCCCAACATCACCAATATACATGGAGGGACGCATGCGCACGTGCTCCATTCCTTCCAGGGCCTGTATACTGTCTGCAGAATATTGATTTTTATTAGCTTCTTCGCTCATATATCTACTGTATTTTCCTTGAATTTTTCAAATCCTACAAATATAAGGAATACCCCCTGAAATTAGGTGGTGGAAGCCTTTTGCATGCCTCAAGTTATCAACAAAAACATGTGGAAAACAAGGTGGTTTCACGAGTTGTCCCACCTTCGGTATCAAATAACAAAAAGCCCCTAGATCTAGGGGCTTTTCCGACTAATTGAAAATGAAACAAAACATCATCTTCCTGCTCTATCTTTAATATTGATCGTCTATTTCACATAGGCATCCTCGTGGACATGGGCCACGGCCCTTCCTGATGGATCGTTCATGTTTTTGAAAGCTTCGTCCCACTCCAAGGCAATCTTGGTGCTGCATGCCACAGACGGTTCCTGAGGGACGCTCAGTGCGGCTGCATCTGAAGGAAAATGTCCTTCAAAAATGGACCGGTAATAATATTCCTCCTTGGTGGTCGGTGTTTGGATTGGAAACTTAAAATGGGCGTTTTTGAGCTGCTCGTCACTTACTTCTTCCGCCACCAATGCTTTCAGGGTGTCTATCCAACTGTATCCCACACCATCTGAAAACTGTTCTTTCTGTCTCCAAGCCACACTTGCAGGCAGATACGATTCGAATGCCTTCCGGACGACCCATTTCTCCATCCGCTCCCCATTGATCATCTTGTCCTTGGGGTTGATGCGCATGGCCACGTCCATAAACTCCTTGTCCAGGAACGGTACACGGCCCTCAATGCCCCAAGCTGCCAATGATTTGTTGGCACGGAGACAATCGTACATGTGCAGCTTGTTCAGCTTTCTTACAGTTTCTTCATGGAAATCTTTTGGGCTTGGTGCCTTATGAAAATAAAGATACCCCCCAAACAGCTCATCCGCACCTTCCCCTGAGAGCACCATTTTAATGCCCATGGATTTGATGACCCTTGCCATGAGATACATGGGTGTAGAGGCCCTGATCGTGGTAATATCGTAGGTTTCCAGGTTATAGATGACATCCTTTATGGCATCCAGACCTTCTTGAATGGTAAATTTTATCTCGTGATGGACAGTTCCGATATGTGCGGCCACTTTTTGGGCCGCCGCCAAGTCTGGAGATCCTTCCAGTCCAACTGAAAAGGAATGCAGTTGTGGCCACCAAGCATCGACCGTGTCTCCGGACTCAATCCTCTTTTGGGAATATTTTTTGGCTATGGCCGAAGTTACGGAAGAATCCAACCCTCCAGAGAGCAATACGCCATAGGGCACATCGGACATCAATTGACGGTGCACCGCAGCTTCCAGGGCTTCCCTAATGGCAGCAATGCTGGTCTCATTTTCCTTGACGGCCTCATATTCCATCCAATCCCTCTGGTACCAACGCTTCATCTCACCCTCTGCACTGTGCAGATAATGTCCCGGAGGAAAAAGCTCAATCTTAGCGCAGGTGCCTTCCAAGGCCTTCAGCTCGGACGCCACATAAAAGGTTCCGTTCTTGTCCCATCCTATATACAACGGAATGATTCCCATATGGTCCCGGGCGATAAAATATTCGTTCTTCTCGCTATCGTATATGGCAAAACCGAAGATTCCGTTCAGATCGTCCACAAAATCCACCCCCTTTTTCTGGTACAAGGCCAATATGACCTCACAGTCCGATTGGGTCCTGAATTCGTAGTTTCCCTCAAATTGCTTTCTGAGTTCCCTATGGTTATAGATTTCACCATTGGCGGCAAGCACCAGTTTCCCATCGGCACTGTACAATGGCTGTTTACCGGAAGCCGGATCCACAATGGCCAATCGCTCATGGGCCAAAATGGCCTTTTCATCAGAGTAGATACCACTCCAATCCGGACCCCTATGCCTTACTTTCTTGGACATCTCCAACAACTGGGGCCTTAACACCTCAGTACTTTCCTTCACATCAAATGCGCAAACAATTCCACACATAAATCAATACGTTAATAACAATTTTGATACAAAAATGACCTTTTAACTTTTTAAATAAAACATTAAATGAAATTTTAATTATTATATGTAATATACATTTATAAAAAAAGAATCAATTGTAATTAAACGTTATATATATTATCAAATATTGAACACTTTGTAAGGTTTGCAAATTTTAACGTCTTTTTATAAAAACCTATTTCAATTACATCCTAGTTTTGGAAACAGCTAAAATCACAATCATGAAAAATGTATTCTTACTTGCTTTTTTAACCTTGGCATTGGTCTTTTCAACGGAAGCAACCGCACAAAAATTCAGCGGCCTGGACAAGAGTCCTGCCGACATTGCCTCCTTCCCTACCAGTTATAGGGTATCCGACAAGGCCATCCGTGTAATCTATAGTCGTCCGCAGCTTAAGGGCAGAAGTCTTTCTGAACTAGCACCTGCTGGAAAAGTTTGGAGAACCGGGGCCAATGAGTGCGCAGAAATCACTTTTTACAAGGATGCCACTGTGGGAGGCCAGGCAATAAAGGCCGGGACCTATTCCTTGTTCACCATTCCCGGAGATGCGGAATGGACCGTTATTTTGAACAGCAACCTTAACCAATGGGGAGCTTATTCTTATGATAGTGCTGCGGATGTGGCCAGGGTATCTGCCAAAGCCGGAACCGATGCAGAAGAGTTGGAAGCTTTTTCCATTGCGTTTGACGATGATGGGAATATGGTGATGGGTTGGGGAACCACAAGGGTTTCGTTGCCCATTAGCCTATAAGCCATAAATAATTTTAATGTGGAAAGGAGCGGGAATATCCCGCTCTTTTATTTTACCTGTACCCCTCCCACAAAAACCTGCTCTGCATTTAGATTGGGGACATTATCCATGGGGATGGTCATGATATCATCGCTCAAGATCACAAAATCGGCAAATTTCCCTACCTCAATACTGCCTTTTTCGTTTTCTTCAAAATTGGAATAGGCCGCCCAAAGGGTCATCCCTTTTAAGGTTTCCTCCCTTGACAGGGCATCTTTCATCTGGAAGCCCCCTTCAGGGTACTTTTTTAGGTCTTGACGGGCGATAGCGGCATAAAAGGTCAAAAAAGGACTTACCTGCTCCACGGGAAAATCTGTTCCCAAGGCCACCAAACCCGCTTCGTCCAACAATTTTTTATAGGCATACGCACCTTTAATGCGTTCCGGGCCCAATCGATCCTCGGCCCAGTACATATCGCTGGTAGCATGTGTAGGTTGTACCGACGGGATGATGCCCAATTTAAAATAATCGAAATCTTCCATGGACACCACTTGGGCATGCTCCACCTTCCAGCGACGATCAGACTTGCCTTCCAAGGCTTTTTGATAGGCGCGGAGCACCACCACATTGGCAGAATCACCAATGGCATGGGTGTTCATTTGATAATCGGAGGCGGCGATCCGCTCGGCCAAAGCCCCAATCTCCTCCACAGGGGTCACCATGGCCCCAAAATGGCCTACTTGATCAGAGTAGGGAGATTTTAGTGCGGCTCCCCTGGAACCCAAGGCCCCATCGCCGTAAACCTTTACGGAACGGACATCGAGCTTGTCCGTTTTTAGGATGCCCTTGTTGAGGAAATAGTCCAGATTTTCAGGATAGTTGGAAACCATTGCATAGACGCGAATCGACATGTTACCTGCTTGCTGTAGGCTATCGATCAATTCAATGGTCGACCTTTCCAAACCGGCATCATTGACCGTGGTAAGTCCATAGTCCAAACAAATTTGCTCTGCATCTTTCAACGCCTGTACTTGCTGTGCCCTGGTTGGTTGTGGAATGATGGCATCTATCAATCCCATGGGATTGTCCACCAACACCCCTGTGACCTTGCCATCTTTTTTTACAATTTCACCACCCTCCATTTGGGTATTTGCCGTAATCCCCGCAAGATCTATAGCTTTTTGGTTGACGAGATAGGCATGGCCGTCGATACGGCCCAAAACAACCGGGGTGTCCGGGAACAGTTCATCCAGTTTATCCTTGGTTGGAAACTCTTTGATTTCCCAATCATTTTGGTCCCAGCCCCTCCCCTGGATAAAATCCGACGGCCGTTCATTTTGAAAAGCCACCACTTTGTCCAAAATCTCATCAAAACTGGCAGTACCCACCAAATTGACGACTTGCTGGTTCAGCCCTAGACCATAAAAATGACAGTGGGCATCGATCAATCCGGGCACAAGGGTCTTGCCTTTGGCATCCAACTCTTTTTTGGGTCTGTATTTTTGGTAGATGTCCGCTGTTTTGGCAACCGCCACGAATTTTCCATCTTTTATGGCCACGCAGCATGCCTTGGAAAAATTGGCATCAACGGTATAAATGTTGGCGTTGTAAACAATCAAATCGACCTCTTCCTTGGGGTTACAGCCTACAAAAAAGAGTGCAATTGTGCAGTAGATGAGGAAATATTTCATTGCTGAACGGTTTCCTCCAAAAATAGAAAATGCAAATGAAAACCAAAGGACTATTCTTCCACAAACTCGGTCATCACAAACTCAATCCTGCCATCTTCAAAATCCTTTGCCTTCAATTTTCCATTTCGCAGGGGTTTAGTGTCCCCAACGCCTTCCCAAACGATCCGGTCATCAGCAATGCCCAATTTTTTTAAATGGAGCGCAACTGCCCTAGCCCGTAGGGAAGATATGAACTTGTTGTATTCCTTGGTGCCTATGTTTTCGGAATGCCCGGTGATTTTCATTTGTACCTCTGCATTTTCCTTAAGGTACTTGAAGATTTTTTTGATATCGTCCATTGCCTTGGCATCCAATTCATAGCCTTTTGGTTCGAATGGATTATGCTCCAAAACGTAAATCTTGTCCTTCTCGTAATTAATCCTGGGTAACTCTTCAAGGCTAAAGTTGTCCACGTAGTAATACGAGAAATCCCCGGTTAAGGGCAGTTTATCGGACTGTATAAGCTGTGTGTCTTCATTGGTACGGAAATTCCCAAATATGATATGACTCTCAAAACCCTTGGCATCAAATTCTGCCGTTAGAGTGACCCAGCCATCCTTGTCGGACATGGAGTTATCCGCAATCAGCGGTACTTCATGAAATTCAACATCCTGCTCCAAATCCAATCTGGAATGTGTGAGGACAGAACTATTGGGAACCTTTATCTTTTTGTTTGTCAGCATGATCGACATGGTCTTCAAAGCAAGTTTGGAAGTCTCGGCCAGACTCACCTGCAAAGAAATTTTATATGGATGCTTTTCGCGAAGCTTGGCAGCGGTATTCAATTGAACGTACTCACGGTAATCGTTCAATGCATAAAAATAAAGCCCAATGTAGCCGAAACCTTCCGCTGTTTTTTGAACGCCCTTGAAGTTGGAGGGAACGCTAAAATCCTCCGAGCCACATTCATGGAAATAATCTCCTGAGCTCGTTGTTGGCAACGAAACATCCTCAAGAAACACATCCATACTTGTAATACCTGATGGACAGTTGTTATGGCTTTCAAAGCCTGGATTTAAAATCAAGTTCTGTGCAGAGAGTGCAAAGGGCACTAACAAACTGATGTTGACTAAATATACTATACGGTAACCCATTTTGAACTTTGTTTATTAGGTTCCCGCTCAAGCTTAAGAACGCGGGGTTTTCTTTTATATTGCTGTATAGCTGTTTTTTACGAACAAATTTTTTGTATTTCATTCTCTTTTTTTCGATACTAAATTGGGATAAGAAACGTTACTATAGTCCAAATCTTTCTGTAATGCGAATAGTAACCTTGATGCTAGTACTATTTTCATTCCCTTTTCTTGGAATGGGCCAAAATGTTGTTACGGGAAAAATAATTGATGAATTGGGCCTCCCCATTTATTTTGCCGCTGTTGAGATCAACGAAACCCAGGAAATCGCATACACAGACTTTGACGGTAATTTTTCCCTAGAGAGCAAAAAGGATTTCCACTGGAAAATAAGCATTAGGTCCAAAGGCTACAAAACCGAATCTTTCTTTGTTTTGAGTGGCGGCAGTGCAGGAGAGATTGTACTGGAATACGATGAGGAAATGAAAAAGCTTTTGGAAGGGAAATAGTATTCTCCAGCGTATCATTCATCCACAAACTCCGTCATCACGAATTCCACCCGCCTGTTTTTTCTTCTGGCCTTGTCCGTTAATGAAGTGTCCAACGGAACCGTATTGCCGAGTCCCTTGGAACTGATCCGCTGTTTTTCCAATCCCAAGGCCATCAGATATTTGGCGACGGTATTGGCACGCTCTCTTGAAAGCACATCGTTGTACTGATCCGATCCCAAATCATCGGTATGGCCACTGATGGCGACTTTAAGCTTGGGATTCCTTTTTAGATATTCATAGACATCCCTTAGACTTTGTTTGGCTTTTGGTTGAAGATCAAAGCGGTCAAAATTAAAGTTGACATGGTCCAAGACGTAAATCTCGTTGGGTTGGTAATCCACGCCCACATAAACAAGGGAAACATCATCCACATAGTAATAGGAATAATCCTCGGCTTGGGAAGAATTGTTTTCAAAATCCATGTAATGTGTGCCAACATTGCTCTTGAAATTCCCCAAAATAAGATTGTTCTCAAATCCTTTGCCCACAATCTCAAGGCTCAATCGCATCCATTTGGTCTTGTCATCATAAAATCCGGTAGCCGGAAACTGTTTAACATGGGTTATCTTACTATTTTCTGATTCCAAAACTGCATGGGACAACTGCCTTTTGGTATGGATCGATAATGGTTTATCCGAAAAAACAGCGCCCATATCCATAACGGCACCATCAGATTTTTCCGAAAGGCTGAGGGATAGATTCAATTGATATCGATGTCCTTTTTCCAAGGTCTCAGAAAGGGGGACCTGTATGTACTCCCTATAGTCCTTTGGTGCAAAAAGGTACAATCCGGCATACCCACTTCCTTCAAAAGCTTCTTGTTTTCCCTTAAAATTCATGGGGATTCCCAACTTGGTCCGGCTACATTCGTTAAAATAGTCGGTTGTTCCCAAGGTTGGAGCGTTCCAAAACTCTGCATCCCTGTTCAAATTGCTCATTTTGACAGGGCATTCCACAAAATCCTCGAATCCTCCATTGCGGACCAGATTTTGGGACAACGCTGTTCCTGAAAGGGCAAAAACAGCTATGGACACTATGTGCATGAATCGCAACTGCATGATTTCCAATATCATTGGAACTGCCAGTCGCACTCAATGCTGAATGTTCTGGCGTATGGTCCATAACGCCATTTTGAACAATTTATTGCGTAATCTCCTCTAAATCAGAAGTCAAACTTATAGGATACTCCTGCCAATGCTTGAAAGCCCTGCACCCTAAAATTGGCCCAACGCTGGTAATTGTTATTGGCAATATTGGAGGCTTTCACAAAAACCGAAAGCTGCTCGTTGAAACGGTACCCCAAATGGGCGTTGGCATCAAAATAACCATCCAAAGTAACCATGGTTGCAGGAAACTCCGAGGGCTGGGCGTTTTGGACCACCTGGGCCATCAGATCATCCCGCTCTCCAATATAAAAAAGGTTGGCCCCCATATACCACTGTTCATCGATCTGGTAATCCATGAACAGGGAACCCTTGATGGATGGCAAGTTCCAAGCGGGGTTATCGGTTTCGGTATCATAGTCATAAAATTCGGCATTGATGCCCAAAGTGAAATTTCGGTTGACATCCACATTGATCTCGCCAAAAACGCCCAAGGTCTTTACATCGTCATAGAACACTTGGAACGAATTTCCGTAATAATAGCTTTTTTCATCATCCCGAAACAGGTTTTGGGGATTCAAGAAAAAAAGTGGTTTTCTATTTTCAGCCATATAGGAGCCCTTGATATTGTATCCCACATTGGACGACAATTGACCTTTTAGCCCCACATAGCCCTCATATTGCTGGTCCGTGGGTTCTATGGTAAGGGTTGGGGACACATAGGGATTTTCGTCCACAAAATCATGATAGGAATTTTGTTTCAACTGGCCTTCAATCCCTCCATAGGCAATGACGGTTTCATCCAACAACCGATAGGACGCGGTCACTGCCGGATAGATATAGAAATTGCCATCACTGTTTTCCGTGTCCATGCCGTATACAAAACTGGCACCCAGATTCAGGGTCAAATCATCCCGAAGTATCAATAAACTGGGAGTCACACCTGCCTGGAAATGACCATAATTTATAGCGGCATCGTTCAGCTCATTGTTCAGGGAGGCATTTTCAAAGCTGCCATTCACATAATCCAATTTGGCATCAATGGTGACCAATTCCTCCGTAATGGGCAATTCTATGGTAGGATTGATGACCACCCGGTTTTCACCTGAATCCACGGCATCCCAAAAACGTCTCAACAAAATATTGCCTTGTTTAAAAAAGGAATCTTCCAATTTGATATGGGCCTGGGCCTGGGCATTGAAATAATTCTGACGCTCGTCCATGGTCGCAATCGTAGTGTCATCAAAAGCTTCACTGTCAATGCCATACCAATTATAAAGCTGATGTTGGAGGCCCACGCTGGCGCCCCAATCCATCTCCCTATCCTTTTTGGCGTATGAAACATTCAACTTAGTATTGTAAAAATCGGTATCCAAAGGTGTGGAATCAATGTCTCCCCGGGAGGAAAGATGGGTCAGTCCAAAATCCAGCAGATTTTCACCCCTGTTGAATTCCCTGCTGGTATAAAAATCCACCAAAGCATTGTTGTAGTTCCCCAGCCCTACTGAAGCATAGGAATTGTACAGCGTGGGCGGTGGGGTCTTTTTCACCCCGGAAGCCTTTCCCTTGGCAGGTGTAAAAGTTGAGGCCACCGGAACCGAAAATATGCTATAGTCTATGTTTTTCTTCTGTAAAACAATGGAATCATTGAGATTGGGAGCCGACTTTATCTTAAAGGCATCCGAAACGGTGGGGGAATACGGTTTTACCACCGTCACCGTTTCAGTACCTATTTCGTTGGTTTCCTGAGCATAAACAGCTCCCCAAAGGCTCAAAAACAATAGCGAAAATATATGGATGTTCTTTTGCATGACGTGTCTCGATTTAATTTCCATTGGGATCAACGGATGAGTTGCTCTCTGCTTCCTTGGCCTTGATTATGGCAAGTTCTTCCTTGGCTTCAGCCGCAATTTCTCCATATTCGGAGAAGTTGGAAATTACACTTTCCAAAATGTAAGTGGCCTGGAAAGCGTCGCCCAAGGCGTAAAAGTTCTTGGCCATGATCACCAATCCCTTACCACCCCATTCCTTATAGGCTGCGAAATCCTTGGCCAACTTTTGCACGGAAACATTGGAAGCCTCAAACTCTTGTCCTTTGTTTTTGAAATAGGCATCGTAATACCAAGCCTCAGCTGCCAATTCCCCTGATGCGATCTTCTTCACATCCTGGTAGGCCGTTTCCGCCAAGGCCTCATTGTCCGTTGCCATGGCAGACCTGGCAATCATGATCTGTGCATCACTTTTGATACGGTCGTCGATTTTGGATGCGTTCAATACCTTTTCGGCATAGGCAATGGTCTTTCCATACTCTTTTTTACCATAATATCCTTTCATGAGATTGGACTGGGCAAACGTCCTGTTCTGGGGTATTTCGGCCATACTTTCCAATCGCTCCAAATAGGGAATGGCACTTTGGTAGTCCTGTTTTTCCACATAGATCTCGCAAACCCTGGTAAGGGCCTGTTCTGTAAACTCACCGCTTCCACTGTTGGCCACCTCTTGGTATTTGGGCAAGGCCCTTTCTTTATTCCCTTTTGAAAAATAAAGTTGTGCCAGATTAAAATTGACCTCCAAAGCATGGATGCCATTAGAGAATTCTTTGAGGTAATCTTCATATCCCTTGATGGCGGCATCGGTTTTTCCTTCCACATATTTCCGTTCTGCGGCCTCAAAACTGGCGTTGTCCAATTCTGCATCGGTGACCTCAACAAAATCCAAATTCCTGGCCCAAGCCGCATACTCACTTACCCTGCCTTCGTCCACATAAACCAACTTGGCTGTGGCCACGGCCTGTTTGGCCTCTTGGGTATTGGGATATTTTTGCACCACTTCCTTCAATTTGTCCAAGGCTTGGTCATTTCTACTGGCGTTGTAGTGCACCAATCCTTGTCTCAATAGGGCCCTTGGGGCAAATTTGCTTCTGGAATATTCTGAAATCAGTTGGTCGTATATCTGCAATCCCCGCGACTCCTGGTTCGCTTTGATATAGGAATTTCCAAGTTCAAAAAGCGCATCGTCACGCAAAGAGGACGTGGGATAACGGTTCAAAAAATCATTGAGCCCATCAATCTTGCCCGAATTGTTCCCAAGAAAACCCACACACAACACTTTTTGGAATGCGGCATAATCCCTTTCCGGTCCGTTCATTTTGGAGCCTTCATCATAGGCAGATTGTGCCAGACTGTATTTGCTGTTTACAAAATAACTGTCCGCCAACCGTAAATAGCCGTCATTTTTTCGTTCGTCGTCAATAGTAGTTGAACCGGTCACATTTTTAAAATGTGAAATGGCATTGCCATAGTCCTTTAGTTTGAAATAGCAATAGCCTAGGTTGTAGTCCAGTTCTGTGTACTCTGGCATGGCCCTGGCTGAAGGCAATTTTTGAAATTGTACAAAATCGGCCAACGCTTCATCAAAATGGTTCAATCGGTAGGCCGATTCTGCTCTCCAGTACCTTGCCCTTGCCTCAAAATCAGGATTCCCCACACTTTTCAGGGATTTGGAAAAACGTTCCAAAGCCCCTTCATAATCACCGTCGATGAACAGCTCAACCCCTCTGTAATAGGCCACTTTCTGATAGGTTTCCTTGCTGGCGTAGCCTTTGTTCTCCTCCAAAAGCTTCATCGCTCCCTCAAAATTTTTGGAAGTGATGTAGGAATCCACCAAAAGTTCCTGTATCTCCATCTGGTGTTCATCCTTTGGATATTTTTCCAGATAGGAGGCCATTACCTGTGGTACGGGTTCATAAGGATTTCCTATTTCATAGCTCAACCGAGCGTAGTTGAGGAGCGCATCTTTTTGGATATCGGCGCTGAAATCCATTTGGGAAGCATTTTTGAATGCATTCAGGGCTTCAGACTTTTTATCCAATTTTAAATAGCACTCTGCCAAGTGGTAATAGGCGTTCTGTGAAACACTATTGGTCTCCCCGATGATTTTGTTGAACTGTTGGATGGCACTTTCATAATCACCCTGCTTGTAATGGCAATAGCCCAACATATAATAATCCGTGTTGTTCTGCTTTCCACGATTGCCCTTATATTTTTCCAAATACGGTATGGCTTCGCGGTATTGTTCCAAATTGAAATAGCTCTCCCCAATAATCTTGTTGAGTTCTGATTGTTCCTTGCGATCCGATTTGGGCATCTGTTTCTCCGCCATGGTAATCGCCTCTTCAAAATTGCCCAACTTAAAATTAAGGTCGGCCTGGTAGTAGGAAAGCTTTTCATTGAGCAGTTCCGGGTCGGTAATTTGGTCGAACCGTGCACTGGCCTGATCGTAGTCGTCCTGCTCATAGGCAATGTACCCCAAATAGTATTTGGCCTGGGACCCATATTTGGGCGATGTGCTCACCTTGCTTAAGTATCGCTCTGCCTCCTTGGGCCTTTTTGAGGTGTACAGAGCATATCCGTTGTTAAAGTTGAACCGCTCCCGATCTGCATAGGGCATGGCGGTTTCATCAACCTTTTTGTACCATTTGAGTGCATAGGGGTATTTGCCGGTCTCAAAATAATAATCGGCCACATCCAAAAAAGCGGAATTACGCTTGGTGGAGGTAGGATAGCGTTCCACAAAATCCTCCATCATTTGGTCCGCACCGCGTTGGTTCAAACGAATGGCGGCATTGGCAGCGTAGTAAGCACTGTTGGCCTCGGTCTCATTGTCCTTGGTGCTGGCCTTTACCTTTTCAAAGAGGGTTTGGGCCGCTTGATATTGTTGGTTGTTGTAGAGGGCCAAGGCATCTTGGAAATCTTTGTCCTCATGTGAGTAAATCTGGGTCTCCTGTGCAGAGAGCATAAAAAAAGTTCCCAAAAAAATGGGAAGAAGAAGGAGGTTTGTTCGATTCATAGTGTTCTACGCTGTTCTCGATTGACTTTTACCATAACGTCAAAATTTAAGCCAAAGTATATATAGATCATAAGAAGAAGAATTTAGATGGACAAAAATGAGTTATAATTTTAGAACTTAGTACTTTTAAATTTCAAAACTGCACTATGTCCGAGACCATTGTAAAATTAGAGGATGTTGCCATATTCCAAGATGAGAACCTTATTTTGAACCACATCGACCTTGAGGTGAAAAAAGGAGAATTTGTATATGTGATCGGAAAAACGGGAAGCGGTAAAAGTAGTTTTATGAAGACGCTGTATGCCGATCTTCCCCTGAAACAGGGCGCTGGAAGCGTGGTCGATTTCAACTTAAAGGGACTTCCTGAAAAGGACATTCCATTTCTACGAAGAAAACTGGGCATTGTTTTCCAGGATTTTAAATTGCTGCCCGATCGGAACGTGGGCAACAATCTTAGGTTTGTGCTCAAGGCCACTGGTTGGACGGATGCCTCCAAAATGGATTCAAAAATTGAGGAGGTCTTGGACAAGGTGGGGATGAAAACCAAAGGTTTTAAGTTTCCCCACGAACTTTCGGGTGGTGAACAACAACGCATTGCGATTGCCCGGGCTTTGCTGAACGACCCTGAGCTTATCCTTGCGGATGAGCCCACGGGAAATTTGGATCCACAGACCAGTGTAGAGGTCATGAAGGTCCTACAGGACATCAACCAAAATGGGCGTACCATCATCATGGCCACCCATGACTATGCGCTGATCCTAAAATATCCGCACAAAACCTTAAAATGTGATGGCAGTAAGGTTTTTGAAGTGGTTCAAAAAGCGGTCTGAGGTTAAAAATCCACTGGAAAGCAGACGGTAAATATTCCACAATATGGAAATTTGACTGCCCATCATTGATAACTATTGAAAATGTATTGTGCTCCTTCTTTTTGACCCCCAAAAGTTTTTCGTTTCTTTGCGTAAAATAAATTTACTTCCCATCTATGGAAATTCTTGGTATTGATATTGGCGGTTCTGGCATTAAGGGTGCTTTGGTAAATGCGGAAACAGGTGAAATGCTGACGGAACGCTTTCGCATAACCACCCCAGATTCAAAAAATCCCAAGGATATGGCCAAGGTGGTGGCCCAAATTGTGGACCATTTTGAATACAGGGGCCCTGTGGGTTGTGGTTTCCCCACCATCGTGAAAAATGGCGTCTGCATGTCCGAGGGCAACCTAGATCCAAGCTGGGTGGGGGTAAACATCGATGAACTCTTCACGGAGGCCACAGGACACGAGTTCACAGTTTTGAACGATGCGGATGCCGCTGGCTATGCTTCCATGAATTATGGCGTTGGCAAGGGCAAACAAGGTTTGGTCGTTATGATCACCATTGGAACAGGCTTGGGCAGCGGCGCTTTCTTCAATGGCGTTCTGCTCCCAAATTTTGAACTGGGCCAGATTCCGTATAAAAAATACAAGAAAATTGAAAAATGGGCGGCCGCTTCCGCAAAGGAACGAGAGAATCTTAGCTTCGAAAAATGGGGCAAACGGTTCAATAAATTCCTGAAATTGGTGGAAATCATCGTTTCTCCAGATCTGATCATAGTAGGTGGCGGCACCTCAAAGGATTGGGATGAGTTCAGCCATTTTATCGATATCGAAACCGAGGTTGTAAAGGCCGACCTTATGAACCATGCCGGTATCATTGGAGCTGCGGTAGCCTGTTTGCGCGAGCAGCACCATGGACACTTGAGTGCAAAAGCCTAGTCGATCTTATTTCTTTTTCGATCCACTTCCTTTAAAAAGATTTTTCGAAGTCGCAGATGATTTGGGGTAACTTCCACATATTCATCTTTTTGGATATACTCCAGGGCTTCTTCCAGTGAAAATTTGATGGCGGGCACTATTTTGACCTTGTCGTCCGATCCCGCGGCCCTTACGTTGGTCAATTTTTTGGTCTTGGTTATGTTCACAACCATGTCATCCCCACGAGAATTTTCACCGATCACTTGGCCCTCATAGATTTCCTCTCCCGGATCAACGAAGAACTTGCCCCTTTCCTGCAATTTATCAATGGAATACGGAATTGCGGTTCCCTTTTCCATGGAAACCAAAGAACCGTTCTGTCTTTGGGCAATCTCCCCTTTTATGGGTTGGTACTCAAAAAATCGGTGCGCCATGATGGCCTCCCCTGCAGTGGCCGTCAACAATTGGTTCCGCAGACCGATGATTCCCCTGGACGGAATCATAAACTCACAGATCATGCGGGAACCTTTGGCTTCCATACTGGTCATTTCACCCTTTCGTACGGATACCATTTCCACGGCCTTGCCCGATACCTCTTCAGGAAGGTCTATGGTCAAATGCTCCATAGGCTCGCATTTCACCCCATCAATTTCCTTGATGATTACTTGGGGCTGTCCTATCTGCAGTTCATAACCTTCTCTACGCATGGTCTCAATCAATACGGAAAGGTGCAATACGCCACGGCCAAAAACCATGAATTTGTCTGCACTGTCTGTTTCTTCGACACGAAGTGCCAAATTCTTCTCAAGTTCCTTTTGCAATCGTTCCTTGATATGCCTTGAGGTGACGAATTTTCCGTCTTTTCCAAAAAATGGACTATCGTTGATGGTGAATAGCATGCTCATGGTAGGTTCATCAATGGCGATGGTCCTCAACTTTTCCGGGTTTTCAAAATCGGCCACGGTGTCGCCTATCTCAAAACCTTCCACCCCAACAATGGCACAAATATCACCGGCATTGACCTCTTGTACTTTTATGCGGCCCAACCCTTCAAAAGTGTACAATTCCTTGATTCTTGATTTTACAATCCTGCCGTCTCTTTTTACCAAGGAAATTGGTTGACCTTCCTTAAGGATTCCCCGCTGCAAACGGCCAATGGCAATACGTCCGGTAAAGGACGAAAAATCCAAGGATGTGATCAACATTTGGGTGGATCCTTGTTGGGGCTTAAATTCAGGAACATGTTCCAATACCATATCCAAAAGTGGCTCAATATTGTCAGTAGGTTTCTTCCAATCCTCGCTCATCCAATTGTGCTTTGCCGATCCATAAACCGTAGGGAAGTCCAATTGCCATTCTTCCGCCCCCAGTTCAAACATTAGGTCAAAGACCTTTTCGTGGACCTCTTCGGGCGTACAGTTTTCCTTATCCACCTTATTGATCACCACGCAAGGTTTCAACCCCAGATCAATGGCTTTTTGCAGTACAAATCGGGTTTGCGGCATCGGCCCTTCAAAGGCATCCACCAACAACAATACCCCATCGGCCATGTTGAGAACACGCTCCACTTCACCTCCAAAATCGGCGTGACCAGGAGTATCTATAATGTTTATCTTGGTGTCCTTGTACACTACGGAAACATTTTTGGAAACAATGGTGATTCCGCGCTCCCGCTCCAGATCGTTATTGTCCAAGATCAGTTCCCCTTTGTTCTCATTATCGCGGAACAAACGGCAGTGGTACATGATTTTGTCCACCAAAGTGGTCTTACCGTGGTCTACGTGGGCAATGATAGCAATGTTCTTGATTTTGGACATAACCTGATTTTTAAGCCCGCAAAGATACTGCTATTTTCTACTTGTCAATACTCCCAAATGTTATTTTTATCTTATTGATTTTGTGCAGGTTCCACCTTTATCTGCCCACACACCAACGTTTTTCACTGATAACCCAGCCCAAGCTGAGGTTTGCCACAGGATGAATGCCCCCTTTGAAAGGGCCCAGATAGTAACCTGCACCGGCATCAATGGAGAAACTCAGTCCAGAATTATAGCTCCGCTGAATGCCGTACACCAGACCACCATAACCGTGTACCCCATCCACTATAGTGCCCTGAACCACTCTTCTCCCAGGCGAAAAAACTGCCATACTGGGTGCCAGATAATTCCCAGAATTCCCGTAAATGGGCCTCCTACTGCGCTGTCTTGTATTGAAGTTGTGGTAATACCTATTTTGAACCGTGATGGCGGGGAAAAAATCATAATCCTCCAAAGGTTGGGTACTTGCGGGCTCCAAGGCCGCTTGCCAAGCCACCCTAAAATCCAAGGTGCTGTTGACCCCCAATCCCATTTCGTACTCAAGGCTTGGATTGAACAGGTTCAATTTTATCTGTCGCGTTTCACAGTTTTTGCCATACTGGGCACAAGCCAATGCAGGGCAGCACAGTATCGCCATGACCAGGATTCTTCGCATTGTAGGTTAATTTGGTAATAGTATAACATATCCTTTTCCAAAATAGTATTTTTGCAGAAAACAGATATTGATGCAATTAGACGTAATTCCACAGATAAAACATACGGATAGCAACAACTTTTTTCTACTGGCCGGTCCGTGTGCCATTGAGGGGGAGGACATGGCCATGAAAATTGCCGAAAAAGTGGCAGCCATTACCGATAAGCTCCAAATCCCCTATGTGTTCAAGGGCAGTTTTAAAAAGGCCAACCGGAGCCGGATAGATTCGTTCACCGGAATTGGGGACGAAAAAGCGTTGAAAATCCTTAAAAAAGTATCTGAAACCTTTCAAGTGCCCACCATAACCGATATCCATGAAATTGGGGATGCCACCATGGCCGCTGAATATGTGGATGTGCTTCAAATTCCTGCCTTTTTGGTGCGCCAGACCGATTTGGTGGTGGCCGCTGCCGAAACCGGAAAGGTCGTCAACCTTAAAAAGGGCCAGTTCATGAGTCCGGAAAGCATGAAGCATGCGGTGTTGAAGGTCAAGGATTCTGGCAACGACAAAGCATGGATCACAGATCGCGGCACTATGTTCGGCTATCAGGACATGATTGTGGATTTTAGGGGAATTCCTACTATGAAGCAGTATGCACCCGTAGTGTTGGATGTTACCCATTCCCTGCAACAACCCAACCAATCCTCTGGAGTGACCGGCGGAAGGCCCGCTTTGATAGGGACCATGGCCCGTGCCGGCATCGCCGCAGGAGTGGATGGCATTTTTATGGAGACCCATTTTGATCCCGCCAACGCCAAAAGTGATGGCGCCAATATGTTGGATCTAAGTTTGCTGGAAAAGTTGCTGACCGACCTTGTGGCCATCCGGAAAACCATCAACACCTTGTAACTTATCAATAAAAACCTTTATGTTTGAGGGAGTAGGCCTCGCGCAAGACTTCCATCAAAATTCTGTCGTTGATTTCCTCTAGGGTAAAATAGCGAAGCGATTTGACAATCTTTCTCTTTTCGGTGACCATTTTATCGATGTGGACGGTTAAATGGGCAGAATTCCAAAAGGCAATGTCCACATAGTTTTTCTTTTGGGAAACATTCAAGTAGCATATGGGACGTTTGTCTGCAAAGAAGCAGGGTATACCCCATTTGAACTTCATATCGACCTCGGGAATCACGTGTTCTACGGCACTTTTCAGGTGCAATAAAATGCTGCGATAAGGCTCACGTTGGTTTAGTATGTAGTCCTCGGCCGGGTTCATGGTCCAAAAATCGACAATGAATTTCAATTAACCGTTTCTTAACTGAAAAAATCTGTTAAACCAATCCGCAAATGGGGTTGGTTTCATACATTTGGGAAAACCGCCATCATGAAGATCCAACCTTTATTTTTTGCCCTTCTTTCCTCAATCTATATCAACGCCCAAGACCATTCGCACCAAAGCTCAGGGGCCATCACTTTTCCTGATGTGCCCGGGTACAGGACCCTAAAGACCGACTTGCACCAGCATACCGTTTTTTCTGACGGAAATGTATGGCCCACCATCCGTGTCATGGAAGCTTTGAGGGATAATTTGGATGTAATTTCGCTTACCGAACATTTGGAATACCAGCCCCATGCCGCCGATATTCCGCACCCAGACCGAAACCGTTCGTATGCATTAGCTTTGGAAGAGGCCAAAAACCATGATCTAATGATCGTCCACGGTTCTGAGATCACCCGTAGTGCGCCCCTTGGCCATAGCAATGCCATTTTTATCAAAGATGCCAATGCATTGCTGCACGAAAAGGCCGAAACCGTTTTTGCGGAAGCCAAAAAACAAGGCGCCTTTGTATTTTGGAACCATCCCGCGTGGTATCCCCAGAATCCAAATGGAAACCCCAATTTGAGCGATTTTCAAAAAGAACGCATCAAAAATGGGGAACTGCACGGTATTGAGGTCATCAATATGGGTGATTATGCCGAGGAGTCCCTGGCATTGGCTCTGGAAAACAACCTGACCATTATGGGGACCAGCGATATCCATGATCTGATTGACTGGGAGTATAAGGACAAAGGGCACAATAGGCCCATTACATTGGTCTTTGCCCAAGAAAAAACAGAAGCTGCCCTAAAAGAAGCCCTGTTCGCCGGTAGAACAGTGGCTGTCTACAACAATCTTTTGGTGGGCAAAAAAGAGAACCTAAATCCATTGCTCAAAGCTTGCATCGTGGTGGAAGACGTCTCTTATATTGGAAATACGTCCATTTTGCAGGTAACCTTAAAGAATGTTTCGAGCAGTGATCTGGTTTTTGAAAATGTAATGCCCTATACTTTCTATTCGAGTTCCCCAGTGTTCACGGTCCCTGCCGAAGGGACCAAAACCCTTCAGATCAAAACACTGGAAAAACTGGATTCCCTGACGTTACAGCTCAAAGCTTTGGGAGCCTATGTGGCACCCAAGGAACACCCTACCATAGCGTGGCAGGTCAACGTTCAATAAGTATTGTTATAGGATTGGAAAAAGGGAGGACCCATTGATTTCACGATCAAAATCGCTCCGTATCTTTTCGATGTAGTCCTTCGGTGTTTTCTCTGAAATCCGAACTTGTTGGTTTTCAATGTCCACATCAAAATGAAAGCAGGAGAAGTCTCCACAACAATCACTGTCCAATTTGGACAGGAGGAACCTGGTTATCTTTGGCCGCAGGCGATATTCCATATCTATGCAGACCCTTTTAATGGCTGGATTGGTCTCTCCAGAAACAAGCCAATTGAATTTCACTGGTTTGGTTATATAGGAAAGAGCAATATAGTAAAAAATAATGCATGCCCAACATAGGAATGCAACACTTCGACTAACCGCATTTATTCGAGCCCATCCACAAAGTTCTGGAGATAGGAATAGCGTTTGGTAAGTTTCCCATTTTGCGTCATTCGCGCTCGTTCCAGGATACCATCCACATCCCCATTGAAAAAAGCCGGAATCACATGTTTGGAAAAGGCCTCACCAAATCCGTTGCTGGCATCCCTGGGCAATTCGCAGGGAAGGTTATCAACGGCCATCACCGCTATGGCAGAGGGGTCTTTAAAGTCCGTTTCATTCTCATTTTGGGGATCGTACCCATACACGGGATCGGCAATGGTGGAAGGCCGGATGGTAGAGGCCACCGGACCATCGATATCGCAACTTATATCCGCCACCACTTTAATCTTAAAATCTGGATGTTTGGCATCTTCACGGGTGTACAGGTATGGGGCACCCTCTCCATAAAAGTGTCCGGCAATATAAAAATCGGTCACTTTGGCAAAACGGAAGAAATTGGATCTATATTCCTGTGGATTTTTGAAAAAATCCGCTTTGCTGCCCCTAACCCCATCCTTGTGCTTGTTGTATTCCGAGGCATCAATTTGGCAATACACGGGAACGTTGAAGGTTTTTCTTAAATAGTCGTCCACCCCTACTTTCCTCATGCCCATGCCATCCAACATTTCCTTGGCCCCATTTCCCACCCTGCCTCTTCCGGTAAGCAAGATTTTGATATTGGGCAGACGCAATTTTTTAAGTTCGGAAATAAGCGCCTCTTGGTCCTTTAAGGTTTCAGCCTTGGGCAATTGGTACAGCCCAAACTTTACTCCATAGGCCTTAAAGCCATTGTATGCCCCGACAATTCCAGCATATCTGCCGAATGCCACCAAACGTTGGCCCGCGGTATTGGTGATTACCTCATGGTCATAGAGTTCAATGTTCTTTTCCAACATTGCCCTGAGCAAATTGCGATTGTACGGTTGTTTTTTGATGGTGTGGGAAAAGAAAAAGTATTTCTTATGGGAGATCAATGCCTCAATGGGGACTTCTTTTACCCCAAGGAGCACATCGCAGGAGCTAATATCTTCCACAACGGGAATCCCCATTGCCCGGTATTCATCATCTGTAAATACCCTAATGGGTGAGGTCTCGACCTCTATTTTGGCCTTTGGAAATTTGGAAAGGACATTTTGGCATGCTGAAGGAGAGAGTACTACCCTACGATCTGGGGGATTCTTTCGTTCTCTGATGATTCCGAACTTCATAAAACGATCTGGTATAATTGTTGACCAAAATAAGAGTATTGGGCAGATGTAGCAAACTTTTTATCTTTTGATGGATATGGTTACCTTTGCCGACCGCGTTAGGGATAGAGGCGACATCCTTTTTCTGTCATTTCGAGCGCAGTCGAGAAACAGAAAAAGATAAAGCCGAAAGCCCGGCCCAGTTTTTGACTGGGTAACGCCCACACTTCGACTGCGCTCAGTGCAGGCTAAGTTCTTTGATAAAAATGAGTAGGATGGGGTCCCGAATCGAGTTCGGGACGTAATTCGCAAAGGGTAAGCAAAGCTTACCTTGCTCATTACGGGGCCGACCGGTTTTGACAGCAAGACCAATGGCCATGTAAGCATGCCGAGCTATGGAATCGATGCTCGTTAATCTCCGTTCCAACCTTTTAAATGGCGAGTCTAACTACGCTTTAGCTGCCTAATTGACTGAACTATAGTAGGTCATGGCCTAGTCCCGCAAGGCGGGAAAGCTGAATGTCCCTTGACAGCCCTTGTTGATGGCGGTCTTTTTAGGGGCACCATAAAAGTCAACATAGCGATCTTATAGCTTCGATAGGGTCGTAAAACAACAGAAGCTAAGCGTACGATAGGCGGTTTCCGGTCGGTCGTGCGTCGACAACCAAACGGGAACTAAGCATGTAGAAAGCATCGTTATTGCTTGTTTGGACGAGGGTTCGAATCCCTCCGGCTCCACTTTAAAAGCTACCTTTTCGGTAGCTTTTTTTGTTACGTCTTAGGGATAGAAAAAATCTCGTGCTTATTTAAAGGAAATAGCTTATCTCCGTTGCATCAAAAAGAATCTCATCACCCCTTAAGCCAGACACACTTTTGCCACCACTATGACGCTATCCCATAGGGTTCCCATTTAAACCGTTGGTCAGATGTTGGGACACAAAAATCTTCGTACAACTCAACATTATGCCAAGATTATTGATAGAAAGGTTAGTGAGGATATGGCTGTTTTGAAAGAAAAGTTGGAGACAATTCCACCTTTAGAGATGAATAAAAATCTAGAAGGAACGTAACCAAATTTTAATTCCCAACACTCTTATAAATCGGATAAATCAATTTCAGGATAATTCTCTTTCGCATATTGAATAAACTCATCTAACGACCCTGGATAATTAATTACAAATTGAATTAAATCTTCCTTCGGTTTCTTATACGTTTCATAAACCTTTTTGATAATAATCTTTCTTGTTCCATCCTTCAGCTTCTTAAATAACTTCTTTTCCTTTTTGGAAATATTTGGTTTATTCAAAATCTGAACGGAAATGTAATTACTAGAAACAAACCAATTATATCTTGTAGAATAAGCTCTTTTTCCACTAACAATTTTTTTAGGCACTAAGATTATCTTCTTGTTCTGATAGACAGGGAGCTCATATTTAGTTTTCATCCATTTTTTGGACTTCACATTGTAGTGTTCACATTCAAATTCTTTAATATTCAGTATACTATGTTTTTTTACAACATCACTGGTAAACTTGGCAAAAATGTCCCTGCAAACGTTTAATATAATGTCCGACATTATATCTTGCCCAATCCCCTTAACCAGTAGAAGAACATTGTGAGCTTGATTAGTTGTGTGGAGACCTTTTTTTGCAAATCTATTACTTCTTAACGCATCAAAAATCATGATTGCTTTTTCTCGAGCAACTGCTTTTCCTTTGTTAGATGAAGAATATCCAAAATGGATTTCATTAGGTTCATGGAGGTGAGATAAGAATGATATGCCCAAATCTCTTTTATTAGGTTTAATATAATTTTTGTTCAACTCAGTCAAGAAACCAACTAACCTGTCGTAGACCTTCCTAGAGAAGTTAATTTTCCCCTTGGTATTTTCAACTAAAAAAGGACATATAAAAACTTCAATGTCCTCATCCAATGGTATATCAAAAAAATCAATAGTTGCCGATTTAATCCCATAGTACTCGGTAAATAAATTTTTCATAGAATGTGAAGTTTTATATTGGAGGAAATACTTATTACGAAAAACAAATTGATACTATTTTCCTTAACAACCTTACGGAAAACCATAATAAGCCTTCATCAGTAGTTTGGAAAGAACAAAATCGAATACCGGCTACTCTTCCAAATATAGCTCTTCTCGATAGGTAACATGTGGTATTTTAATTTCTCTTCGGCCTATTTCCAGCTCTTGCACTATGGCAACTACTTCTATGGCTATATTGACACCATAGAAGGTCGTTGGGTTTTTTAACCCTAGATAAATTTGATTCGGGAATTCACCAGTGTTAATCCCAACAACACCAGACTTTATGTTCTCTCGAGTACCGTTTTGAAAATGATTAAAGCTTTGTTTATTTAGAAAAGGACCATAATTTTCCGAGTCAATTAAATAAACATCACAATAATCTGAGCCTGGAGGCTGGGTTAACTGATCCATAGCAAAGTCGACGGCGCCGGTATGGTCAATCAAATTTGTCAAGTCTCCTAAAAGGTCAAGACCTGCTACTACTTCATTTGTCTCGCTTTCATCCCGTGAAGCCGATATGGTGTAATACCATTTGATTGTATTTGGAGGAAGATTTATAGGCAGCACAACCCTTGATTTCCCATCTTTAAATGTCGAATTGGAGCCCCCGTTAAGATAATAGCTGTTTTTTGCAACAATCTGTTTAGCAACATATTCATCTCTAATGATATAGTTTTCAAATGAAGTAGTATAAGTAGTATCAGCAACTGTCCTTAACCCTACATTCGTGTTAAATTGTATCTTCTCCTCAGATGCTGGAATTCGTTTAAGTTTAAGCCTACAAATGCGATTACCTAATGAAGTATTTGTAAATCTAAATACATAAATCCCTTTTTTTGCAACAGCAATTATTTTGTTTTTGACTTCTTTAACTTTAAAGGCTGTAAACCTAGCATTTGATGGATATTCTAAAACTTCGAACTGATTTACACCTTTGCCTTTTTCTTCTTCAAAATCAATGATTATTCTGTCCCCTGCTTCAAAACCATATGTCAACTCGTAGTAGGATGCAATGGGAATTTTAAAGTTTAGATCGGCAACACTTAAAGGGTCTAGTTGACTTATTGAGGAATATCCCACCAATAAAAGCAACAAAGTATTTAGATTTCGGCTCATTTATTATTAGGTTTTAGTCTTCCCATCCACAAAGTGTTCTTCCTCTCCTCTTGGCCTCTTCCAGACTTACATTGGAAATGGATGATCTACAATTTGAGAGACCTCTACAGTTTTTTTTATAGTGATAGCGTTTGCTTGATTTACCATTACATACATAAACTTCAGGGGTCTCACCTGTAAGAAGATGAACCGTATCTACGTATTGCAAACCTTCCGATTCAAACTTTGAGATATTCTGATAAGTGTTCTCATCATGAAACCTGTCTTCATAATCAATGCCCTTACTTTCCCTTCCTAAAAAAAAGGAAACCATTACTAAAAGAAAGACCGTTACATATTTGAAATGCTTAGTTCTCATTCTAAATTAATTTCCACACCATCTAAAATCATCAGAAGCTTCTCTCTACTCAATGTTCCCAATCAATATTAGACTATCACCACCTGAACGACCTGGACGATAATAAGCCGTTCCACTGATTTCTACAGGCAGCTTATAAACTATGTTGGTTGTTTTTGAGGTCAGCGGATTAATTTGATCCAAAAAAATGCCCCACCCATCCATCATAATAGTTTCCGAATTATCAAATCGGTACTCCTTACCGTTGTAGTTAATCAACACTTCACCATCAGAAATCATTCTACTCTCGCTATCAGTGTTTTTGAATGTCGTGTTTAAAATTAAGTATTGATTGCCATCTTCTTTTTTAAGGTCTGCAAATTGATTTCCCGTATTCACCCATTCTTGAAGCCTAACTTCATTAATTGTAATATCAAAATATCGCGTCGATAATGTATCGCCAATTCCTTTTTGCACGGTTTTTTCTCCCCTTAAAACAGTTTGTCCTTCGGAGGAACCGGGAGTTTTGTCATCTTCCATACTGCCAAGTGCGATAAATACAAATAAACTCAAGACTAAAACAGAAGTCAGGTGTTGGAAGATATTTTTCATAAAGCTTGAAATTTTAATGTAATTGATTGTTTATAGAACACGAATGGCAAGGTCATTCCCAAAAAATAAAATAGAAAGTCAATTAAGTCGAAAACCCCAGGCACAAGATTGAAACATTGACCAATTTCCGAGCATACAGCCAGAATTGGAATCAATAAAACCCAAATTATGCTGTTTCTTGAAATTGAATTCTTCCATATAAGGAGTATCAAGCTAACATAAGAGAAAATCCATAGGCCATCAGGAAGTGAAAACAAAATCCAATTGGCAATTCCATCATTAAGCTGAATTGTCCCTTTCCTCAATTCATCAATAGTTTGCCGAAAACCTAAATTTTCGTACCAAGCAAACATTTTAACGGTTGGCGCTCGAAACAATGTATAAATTAATCCCCCAATTAATAAGGGGATTAAATGCCCAAAAATCAATTGTTTTTTCATTTCAATTCATCCATCTTATTCTTCGCCTGGTCAAAAGCTTCATCAATACTATTGACATCTTTCATGAAAATGGTATTTCCATCTCCATATTTCTCAAGCTTTAAATACCACATTAATTTACCTTTACTCACATAATACCCTACCTGAAAGCCATCATCAGTCACAAATTTGTTCTCAACATAATCCGAGTTAGTTGACAAATCATTTTCACTTTGTGATTTAAGCGTGACCAATGCTTTTTGTGTTTCCAATAAATCTTCATAAGCTATTGAAGCCGTCTTTGTATCATATTTATCCTTATTCAGGATTTGGTAGAACAATTTCGCTTCTGTTCCACTGATTATTTTTCTAATTCTTGCTTCAGCAACACCATAGCTCCATTTAATACTTGGCAAAGTATAATCCTCTAGCTTTATGATTACTCCAGTTTTGGAGACAAAATCCAGTAATTTGGATTGCTCCTCTTTTTGATCTTGACAGAAAACATTTGTTGTCGCCAAACAAATTATCAGACTTATGATTTTTAATCCTTTCATATCATTTCTTTTTAGGTGCCCTTTGAGATAAAGCACTGCCCGCTGCTCTCTTACTATCCTTTCCGGTTCTTTTGTCCCTTAAAACTTTGGATGCGGAAGAAGCCGCTTTTTTACTTGTTTTTCTTTGTTTTGCCATTAGATATATTTTGAAATTAAATTATGGTAAGTCGTTTGGGGTATTGTTGGCATTGTATGTTGCCCAATCCACTGACTCATCTAGTAATAGTCCGTCATCCTTGTCGATAAATCCTTTAAAATAATCCCTCAGAGCAGTTGCGGAAGTATTAACCCTTTTAAAACACCAGGTTGATTCTAAAACTTGAACTGCTCGGAAAGATTTTAGTTCATCATACAATTTTTGATAATCCCTATTATTACGTAAATCGTAACTTAAAAAGTAAAGTGCCATATACACTGTTTTTATTTATTATGGGAAAATAAAAACTTGAAGAATCACTTCATTACGGGATTCCTCATCAATAGAAAATAAATTTCTCGAAAACTAAATAAGCCCCAAATCCTTTACAATTGCCACTAAGTGTATAGCATTGTTAGCCCCGAACTGTATGCGAAGTTTGTTCAGGTGTTTTTCGATAGAACTTAAACTGGAGGGGGAGATATTGTTCTTCTTGAACAAAGCACTGATTTCATCTTGGGAAAGACCTTTGGCCAGGTGTTCCATCAGTTCAATGTCGAATTCATTAATTCCTAAATCCAGCTTTGAACTCAGTGCATTTTTAACTTCTTCAGAGAGATAAAGTTCATTATTATATATAGATGTGATTGCCTTGGATAGTTCTTTAAGACCATTTCTCCCTTTACAAACGTAACCCTCAATCCCATAGTTATTTACCAAAGTCCTAACTTTTTGGAGCCGGTCCTCAACTGAATATGCTATAACTTTTAAATCGGGATATTCGCTTTTTACCTTTTCAATCAAAGCTTCCCCTGAGGGGTAATTTTGTTCTCGATGATCCACTTTGAAAGACAGATCTGTGACCAACAATTCATAAGGCTCATCATCTAAATAGCTTTTCTTTATTTTTAAATAGGCATCGTCACAATACTGTGTTTGATGAACTTCAGCAATATCCAATTTGGAAAGAGTCGTGTAAACACCTTGGTTTACATCATCCATATCTTCCGCTACCAATACCTTTCTAAACATAGTCTAAACAATAATATGCACTTCAAATCCATTATTTCGTTGTGAATCAAAAGTAATGGTTCCCTTTAGAGAGGTAATACGGTTTTCCGCATTCTGTAGCCCGAGTTTCTTTTTAAGCTCACATCCAATCCCATTATCTTTATAATCAATGGACACCTTGGCTCCCGATTTATTAAACGTTAATGCGACCAATGAAGCTTGACTATGCTTTTTCATATTGGTCAATAGTTCTTGTAAGACCCTATAAATTGCCATTTTCTTCAAATCTGAAACACGACTCCAATCTATTTTTACAATATTTCTAGTAACAATATTTACCTTTTGATTTTTAAAGCTTAGAAGCAGGTCATTTAGCAGAACATCAAAATCTTCATTAAAATCAATAGGACTATTTTCCCTTGAAATATCCCTTGTCTTAGAATAAATATTTTCCAGCTCATCCATGACTTCAGGCTCAACATCTGGATTGTTTTCCAGTTTGGTCATTACCTGATAAACATCGTTTGCCACTTCATCGTGTACTTTTTTGGAAATCCTGGTCTCGGTATTATATGCTTGCTCCAATCTTCCTTTTTTGTACCTGTACCGGAAAATAAAATAGGAAGCCAATAAAGCTAAAAGTATAAAGGCCGCTATAGCTTTATATAAAAGTTTCAATCGCTTCTCCTTTTCCTGTTGCAATCTGCTTGCTTCTGTTTTCTTTCGCTCTTCCTCTACGTTATATTTTATGTATGCATTTTTATTTTCAGCCAATTGTCTTGCTTCAACAATACTATCGGTCAATCTCTTGTATTCTTTCACTTTGGGGTCTTCATCCAATTCAACAAATAGTGATAACGCATCTTGCACATACCCACCATTGTTCAGCTCTTGGGCAACCGCATAAGCTTTGTCTGCATAAAGCAAGGCATTCTTTTTATCATTTTTATCCAGAAAGAAATGGGTTAAATTTTTATAGCTTCTGTAGATTCCAGCAAGTTCATTTTCCTTTAGCCTAACCTCTAAAGCTTTGTTTAGATTGTCCAGTGCTGATGGTAGATTTAGTTTACTCTGTACATAACCTAGATTATCCAAAACCATGGCAAGTTGCAAGCTGTCACCACCCCCCAAAGTCTTATCATAAACTAAAACATATTGATTTAATGCTTGCTGATATTGCAGCATATCTTTATACACATTGGCTTTATTATTAAGTATTGTGATACTATCTTTTGTATTCGGGGCCAATTTTAGTGCTTCTTCAAAAGATTTTAATGCTTCTTCATAATTATTGGCTGACCGATAAACCCTTCCCAACTGATTGTGTAAACCTACTCGTGATTCGATCAAAGTATCTCCATTCTTGAGTTTGTTGATCAAATCAAGTGCCTCCACAATGGAGCTTTCACTATCGTATACATTTCCTATTTTGAACTGTCCAATGGCAATCATTCTCAAATCCCCAATAGCACTTAAGGTATCTCCATCGTTTAAATTCCTTTCCCTTCGTTTGGAATAATAACTGATTCCATCTGGCAAGTGTTCAGGTTCCTTTGGATTTAGAATGGCATAGTAATAATAGTTAAGGCTATCCGATTTCTCCTGTGCTGCACATTGCCCAGAAATCATTGCCACGAAAAATGGCAACAAAGAATAAAAAAAGAGGAATGAAATATTCTGGCACTTCATTCCTCTAAATTATAAACTAATATTTGATTAGTTATCTCCTCCTGGAGGCGGAGGAGGTGGAGGAATATCTCCACCATCACCGCCACAACAGGCTACAGGGTTAACATCCTCCTCTGCAATACTATCCGGTGTGCATGAAAATAGCATTATATTGAGGAAAACCGTAAATAAAATTAAATATGTTTTTGTCATTTTATTAGATTTTGAAAATGGACATACCTATGGCTGTCCGGGTTATTATTCAGTGAATTGTGCGATGAGAAATCGCATCGAAAATGAGAGGCGTCCCCCTCGATTGAGAAGTAGTGAGGTAAGGGAGTACAGAGCTGTGATTACTTCTCAATTACCTACAGCAATGGACTGAATACCTCTGATTTAGAATTGAAACTCGTAAGCCTTATTACGAGAAGACATTTTCAAATTCTGAAGCAAATGAAGTAATGAAACCTTGGAAATCCCGGAAATATCATGGAAGAGATTTGGAAAGTTTTCTGAACAGAAATTCCACAAACATTCCAAAAGATTTCCTATTTTAAACTATCTAAAAATCAACCTCTTAATGTTAAAAAACCTAATTTTTAAGTCTTTTGAAAAAGCAAGGGAATTGCGAAAGGAAAAAGGAGATAACAACCCTTCCATGCAGGCCTTGGCCGAGGATATTTCCGAATTTGGGTCAACAACCAAGGAATTCAATTTGGGTGAAAAAAGTTTCCGAGATTATTTTAATGAAGCAAAAAGATTAAAAAATAATACTGATGATATTAGTATTAAACAGTTGGATGTCATTAATGGTCTATGCAAATTTTTAGGATATGACAACTATAAAAAATTTGTGAAAGATGTAAAGGCCGACCATGAAAGTATCCAGCAGAAATTAACGGTCATAATTAGAAAAAACAAAGTGTCCATCACACTACTAATGACGACCATATGTGTTATAATTATTGTAGCAATGGTGAATCGGCAACGATGGATGATATGGGATGGTAACCATTACATTGAAGCAAAGTTTGATGCAGAAAAACTCCAACAGGGTTTACTGAAAGTATATAAAGAAGATAGAATCAAATATTTTGAAAAAATAACCCCAGATTGCGATACTCAGTTTTTCACAGAAGATGGTATGGAAAATCTGTGGTATGGAAAAAATTCATCAGGAGAATTGGAGTATTTCACTGACTTGGCTAGACATCCAGAAACTAACAAATCCCTTAATCCGATAACTAGATATATGATCAAAAAATACATCTGTGAAAGTTATCCGTAATACATATTTCCGGTACTTCCCCAAATCTTACCATAACTAACCTGCGCCGGATCCTGTTTCGATTTTACAGTGTGCTGGCAGCTAAGCGTCAGGTAAAATCGAAATAGGGCGCACTTGCTAAGGCTCAAATTTGTTAGGCATTACTCAAACTCCAACAAATAGTCACAAATTTTAAGAAGCATTAGTTGGAGCTTCAAATTGCAACAAATGACATCAAGTATTATTTTTTGCAACAAACTTTTTCAGTGTTTATAGGGTCTGCGGAGGTTTTTGCAACAAACCTTCTTCTGGTCCAAAATTCTTATGAATTGTAATTTGTTATAAATGAGTGAATTATGAAATATTCCATTTGTGGAGAATTTACAAATTGTGACAATTTTTTTCAGTGTTTACAGGGCTTCCCAAAGGTTTTGACCTAATTTGGGAAAAACCAAAAATTCAAAAACACTTATAATCAATTGATTATAAGTGTTTTATATAACATAGCATCGCTTTAGCGTGCTATCCTCTCGCTATACATTTCTTCCTCGTTAAAACTCGTCAAAAATGTATACGCTTTGCGCTTTTCTTAACCTCTCAAATTAACCCAAAACCATTTAAATAATATTGGGAGATTATGTGGAGTTTTCGCGGTTACGCACATTAAAACTTGATTTAGGGAGTATTTTCCTTCTGTAAAACTTTACCTTTTGAACTGGTGGGTTGATATTATTTCACTTAAAAATCGTAAATTCGTATATCGCGATTCGCGAATTGCAAATTATTGATATGAAAAAACACAGTGGTATGAGGCCACATGATGTGGTCATTCTACTTAAAATTATAGCAAAAGGGGATGAGCCGTGGTTCAATAAAGACCTTGCCAATGAGCTGCATATAAGTCAAAGTGAGGTAAGCGAGTCTTTGAATCGAAGTAAAATAGCTGGTCTTATTTCTGGGGACAAAAAGCAAGTTTTTAAGTTAGCATTACTTGATTTTTTGACTTATGGTCTTCGCTATGTTTATCCTGAACAACCTTCATCCTTAGTGCGTGGGGTACCTACTTCACATAGTGCTCCTCCACTCGACAAAATCATCCAAAGTGAGCAAGATTATGTTTGGCCCTATGCTCATGGTTCTAATCGTGGATTTTCCATAGAACCCTTACATCCTAATGTTCCTAAGGCTTGCTTGGAAGATAGTAAACTTCATGAATTGTTGGCATTAGCCGATGCAATGCGCTTAGGAAAAGCTAGGGAACGGAATCTGGCTACTAAAGAATTGGAAAAGCGTTTACAATGAAGAATACGCTCATCAATAAGGAAATTATCAAAAAAGTGGCCGCCACTTTAGGAAACTTGAATGATGAAGTCGTTTATGTGGGTGGTGCCACCGTCAGCCTGTATATCAATGACCCCGCAGCGGATGATGTTCGCCCCACTAAAGACATTGATATTAGTCTGCAAATTCTTTCCATTCCGCAATTGGAAGAAATAAGGCAGCAACTAATTGAAAAAGGATTTTCACAGTCTGCCGACCTCGGTGTGATTTGCCGCTTTAAATTAGATGACATCTTGGTCGATGTCATGAGTACTAAAGCTGTTGGTTGGGCACCAGCTAACCCTTGGTTTGCCAATGGCTTTGACCTTCGGGAAACTATTGTAATCGATGGTGTCAAAATTCAAATCATGCCCCTATCCTATTTTTTAGCCAGCAAGTTTTCGGCTTTCAAAGATAGAGGCGGAACAGATCCTAGAATGAGTAAAGATCTAGAGGACATCACCTATATTTTGGACAATCGTACTGATTGGCATGAGGTTTTGGTCAAAGCTTCAAATAACGTGCAGGAATTCCTAAAAACTTGTCTTCAAGAAATCTTGGAAAGTGCCAAACTCCAAGAAGCTATGAAGGGTTTTTTATTTTATGAAGGACAGGATGAACGCTTCAATATCATTTTTAAAAAAATTGAGCATGTGATTAACCAAACATAGCAACTTTATACATTCGCATTTACCAATATTTACATACTTTGAAAGGTTCAGCACAACCTTAATTTTATAAAGTGACTTATTCGGTGAGCATAAAATTTTGAAAGGCAGAAAACCCCATATTTATTGGGGTTTTAAGAGATAGGTTCTGGTCCCTCCGGCTCCACTGAAACACACCCAATTCAAAACATTAAACCTGTAAATTATTGATTTACAGGTTTTTTTATTAAAATAGCCATCGATTTCCCTGCTATCATCCGTTCCATGATTTTTTCCTCCACTCCAGTTAATATAAAAGGCGGGAACGGAATGCCATCTTCCCATCCAACTATTCTTTGCGCTCTTCAATGCCATCATTTGCGTTGTAGGAGTCGGGCTCTGGATTGGGTGGAGTACGGAGCACTTTCACAAAAAAGTAAATCGTGGCCCCGGTAATGGTACCCACGGTGACTATCATTAAAATGAGGGCTGATGCGTTCATTGGTTTCCTTTTTTTATTCTGCGTTTGTAAGCGATGTATACCAGTACCGCAAATCCAATGAATACGGATAGCAACAACAATCTTGAGGCGTTCACGTAGAACAATTGATCCTTCAAAAATTCAATTCTACTTGCATCCGTGGCATTGGCCAGTTCATCCTTTATTTTGGAATTCATCAACGTTTTGATGATGGAACTGTCATCCAGAATCCAATCGCCTTGAAAGGCAATGTCCCAATTACCATCCTTTGGTGTGACCAGAGAACCTATAAAAACCCACAACAATAAAACCGGGGTCACAAACTTGATGATAAACTTGTATATGTTCGGGACCCTGATCTCTGCATTGGCGGTGATCTCTTGCCAACCCCTGGTAATCCCAAATCCCCATGCAAACAGTATGGATTCCAAAAGGGCAAAAACCACCAAAGAAACCGTGCCTGCCCAGTAATCATACTCATCAAAAATCCCATACTTAAAAAAGAAAATGGTGGGCAGCGCCAGTAAAAGGGTAATAAGGCCAAATGACCATGCCGCGGGTTTATGCCTCCAATCAAACTCATCCTTCAAAAACCCGATCCAGGGTGTTCCCATGGCCAATGAGGATGTAATGCCCGCAAAGAACAACAGGCTGAAGAAAAGAAATGACGAAATAGCCCCGATGACCTCTCCCCACTGCATGAACAAATACGGCAATGTTTTGAAACCGAGGCTCAGGGCCCCAGAATTTACCATTTCCTTCAGGCCGTCCAGTCCCAAATAGGCGACGCCGATGGGTATCAAAATGAAACTCCCTATCGCCACTTCCACAAATTCGTTCATCCAACCCGAGGACATAGCGCTCAACGCTATATCATCCTTTGCCTTTACGTAGGAAGCATAACAGTGGACCGTTCCCATACCGATTGACAGGGTAAAGAAAACCTGTCCCGCTGCGGATAGCCATATGGATGGAGACCAAATATTGGTAAAGTCTGGGGTCCACAGAAAATTCAGCCCTGCCACACTATCGTAGAGGGCCCCTTCTTCACCAGCTACGATGGTTGAACCTTTTATGCCGAGAAAAATGCCAAATGCAATCAGCAGCGGCACGCCAATTTTGGCCACTTTTTCAATACCTTTCTCTAAACCTTTTGAGAGTACATAAGTGTTTAAGAACAGGCACACAAGAAAAAAGAACAGAGGCTCCCAGGGGATTCCGAACGTTGATGCCCCAAAACTTATATAGGTATCAAAGAATGAAGCGACCCCGCTTTGATCAAGACCCTGAAAACTCCCGGTAATGGAATGAAACATATAGGATAATGTCCAAGATTCCATGTAGCAGTAGTAGGCGGCTATGGCAATGTTTGTCCAAATTCCAAAAACACCTATATATTTCCACAGGCGGTTTTTATGCATGTGATCCATGATAAAGGGAGTGGAATGATGTCCAAATTTCCCCCCAAATCTGCCCATGCTCCATTCCACCCATAAAAGTGGCACCCCAATGACCAGGAAACAAACCAAATATGGAATGATAAAGGCACCTCCTCCATTTTGGACCGCCTGCACGGGAAACCGGAGAAAGTTGGACATTCCAACCGCATTTCCCGCCATGGCCAAAATAAGCCCTACCCTTGAGCCCCAAGCATCTTTATGACTCCCCATCCTATTTACAGTCCATTTTTTTCATTGTCCTATGCGATATATTTTCAGTGTCTACTTTTTTCTTTCAATTGAAAAATGGCAATTGCCCATATTTTCTTTTTCGGTCCACCTTCCATATGGAATTCCAAAAAAAAAATTGGATACTTATGTCCTCCTGGTGCACGCGATGTGTATCAGACTTTGGAACATCCTGTTCCAACACATGGACATGTAGGAGCTCCCAGATCAATCCACGGCCTGATCCGCAATTTTCAAAGCCTCTGAAATGATTTTCAGGCCTTCATCAATCTCTTTTTTCTTGATACAGAGCGGTGGTGCGATAAAAATGTAGCTCCACCTGACAAAAGTATGCATCCCCAATTCCCTGATTTTTGCGGCCACCTGGCCCATAACCATCATTTCTTCCGGCTTGGCGTTGAATGGGGCCATGGGTGCTTTGGTATTCCTATTTTTCACCAGTTCCAGACATCCAAGTAAACCGGTATTGCGAAAATCACCTATGGAAGGATGCCCCGCTTTCATGAGCTTTATCTTGGATTCAATGTACACTCCCATTTTACGGGCATTTTCAATCAGGTTTTCGTCCTCATAAATTTTGATTACCTGCAATGCCGCGGCACATGCCGTAGCGTGGCCGGAATACGTAAGGCCCAACACCAAGGTTTCATCCTCAAATCTTTCCGCTATTCTGTCGCTGACCATCAAACAACCCAAAGGAAGATACCCGCTGGTAATCCCCTTTGCCATGGCCATAAGATCGGGCACCACATCGTAATTATCCACGCCAAACCATTTGCCGGTACGGCCAAAACCACTCATTACTTCATCGGCAATCAACAATATTCCGTATCTATCGCAAACCTCCCTTAGTTTCTTCCAATAACCGGGGGGAAGTTTCAAACATCCGGACGAACCCGATTCCCCTTCCATCAAAATGGCGGCAATGTTGTCCGGCCCTTCGTAGGCAATGATCCGTTCCAGCTGATCTTCACATTCCTTCACCCAGTCTTTTCCGGATGATCTGTACTCATAGGGAATTTCAAAATGGACAAAATTTGCTCCTTGATGCATATCGACCTTATGCCTCCTTGGGTCTCCCCCAGCGCTCATGGCCCCCATTGTGGCCCCATGGTACGAACGATATCGAGTCAGTATCTTGTGCCTCCCAGTATATAGTCTTGCCAGTTTTATGGCATTCTCAATGGCCGTGGCACCACAGACCGTAAAAAAAGCCTTGTTTAAATCACCTGGACATATTTCAGCCAATTTTTTCCCCAAACTACCACGTGCCTCCGTTGCACAGCCAGGTGTTACATAGCTCACTTTTTTCATCTGATCCACAACGGCCTTGGTTACCTTGGGATGACCATGGCCGATATTCACATTCATCAATCCGGAAGAAAAATCAATGATTTTCTTCCCGTCATATGTTTGAAGGTAGACCCCTTTGGCTTTTTCTATACACAAGGGGGAAATCCCCTTCTGTTTGGACCACGAGAACAGGGTATGGTTTAGATTGTCGTTCATTACCAAGTCCATATCGGTCTGTAAAATTGACATAATATTAAAATTTTAGATTTTTAGTGAAGATCATTAACTCATCCAGTTGACCCCGTGTTCTGCATTCCATTTGACGGTCACCTTTTTCAATTGCGTCCAAAACTCTATGGAGCTTTTTCCAGTAATGTCAAGAGCGCCAAATTTTGACTCATTCCATCCTCCAAAAGAAAACGGTTCCCTGGGCACGGGTACCCCAATGTTGACGCCCACCATTCCCACAGAAGCCCTTTCTATTACCTGACGAGCCGCACTGCCACTCTGGGTGAATACGGCCGCGGCATTTCCATATGGGTTCGCGTTCTCTATCGTCATCGCTTCGGTGACGTCTTTGGTACGTATGATGGATAGTACAGGACCAAAAACCTCCTCTTTTGCGATCGTCATCTCTGCAGTGACATTGTCGATAATGGTTGCCCCTACATAATATCCTCCTTCAGATCCTTCAACCTTGGCGTTTCTGCCATCCACCAATATCTTTGCCCCTTGCTTCTCCGCTTCGGTGATATATCGTTCTATCCTATCTTTGGCCTCTTGGCTGATGACAGCACCCAAATCCTTGCCCGGAACCAGTTTTCTGGCCACTTCACAAATCTTATCCACAACCGGATCGGTCTCACCAACCGCGAGCATGGCCGCTGCGGCCATACAACGCTGCCCTGCACATCCGGTAACCGACGCAACCACGTTGTTTGCCGTCATATCTATCTGGGCATCGGGGAGCACTACCAAATGATTCTTGGCGCCCCCAAGAGCCAAAGCCCTTTTTAAATTAGAGGTTGCCCTCCTATACACATGTTTGGCCACCTTGGTTGAACCCACAAAGGAAACCGCCTTAATTCCGGGATGATCGCAAATGGCATCCACAATCTCTTTACCACCGTTCACAACATTAAAGACACCATCTGGCAAGCCTGCTTTCTTAAGCAGTTCAGCAATCCTAACCATGCTCAATGGAACCTTTTCTGAAGGCTTGACCACCATGGTATTGCCCAACATCAAGGCATTTGGAATGGTCCAATGGGGAACCATGCTTGGAAAATTAAAAGGCACAATACTCGCCACCACCCCCAATGGATTTCGTTCCATTTTACACTCCACTCCATGACTGACCTCTAAGACCTCATCCCCTATCAATTGAGGGATGGAACAGGCAAATTCAGTAAGTTCGATGCTTTTCTCAATTTCCGCTTTGGCCTCTGAATAGGTCTTTCCGCTTTCCTCCCTGACCAATCTGGCCAACTCCTCCAAATTTTCCAACAACAAGGAATGATAACGATAGAAAATTTGGGACCTTTCCTTTACTGTAATGTTTTTCCAAGCCGGAAAGGCCAACTCTGCACTTTGCACCGCTTGATCCAAAGTTTTTTCAGTTGACATTGGAATAAAAGTCAAAAGACTCCCATCCAAGGGTGATCTGACTTCCATAAGCTCCAAAGAATCTTTTTGGAACCATCCATCGAAAAAATTTTGTATTTCCGGATACCTACAATCGTTTTTCCCCATATCACAATATTTACCAATATATTTTGTTGTAAAGTTATTCAATACTGCATATTTTGCAAATTAATTGTCTATTAATACAAATTATGTGCTAAATGTGTATTTTTCTGCATTTTTTAAGATACGCATCTACTTTTTAATCCGTGCGTAATTTGCCTTAAATTTGGAGGGCAATATTGAGCCATCATGGAAAACAACAACAGTCTTGACGAGCTGGATTTTACAATAATGTCCCATTTGCAAAAGGATGGGAGGGCATCCTTTACCATGATTGCCAGAGAAACCGGTGCCTCCATCAGTACCATCCGGACCAGGGTCACCAAACTGATAGAGGAAAAAACCATCAATATCTTGGGCAGGGTAAATCCTGAAAAATTGGGCTTCAATGCCTATGCGACCATAAAAATAGCGGTTAGACCTGCCAACAAAATTGATGAAGTTGCCAGTAAACTCATGGAGTTCAGAGAGGTCAGTTTTTTGGCGATTACCTCTGGAGACTTTGATTTAGAGGTCAATGTAATGTGCCGCGACAACAACCACTTGATAGATGTCATCAACAAGCGGATATCTTCGATTGACGGGGTCTACAACAGTTCCTCCATTATGTACCTACGTGTCCTCAAATTTGCCCAACCCGATTTGAACCTATTGAAATAAGTTTTTTTGAATATTGGCCGTCATGTGAAAAAGCCATCTGATCGGGAGCAACTATTTTAAAAAACGGCACCTCCATACATTTTCCACCATAAATGATGTTGCGCAAAAGGCAGTGATCCTAATATTTTATCCATTTTTTTTGATAATTGGATTTTTTTTACAGAGCTTCTCCCTTATTTTAAGGTCAAGAGATTCAAAGCAATGAAACGAGGATGTCCATTTTATTTGTTCACCGCCCCTTTGTTAAAATCGGTTGGTTTGAGACAAAGTCTTGTATTCCTTCTTGCAGCCCTAAATTTGAACCTATTCTCCCAAGAGTTGCCACCCATACAAAACTATACCCCAAAGGAGTATAATGGAGAGCATCAGAACTGGGCCATTTCCCAGGCTTCCTCAAAAAACATTTTCATAGCCAACCATACAAGTCTTTTGGAGTTTGATGGGAACAAATGGCATAAATATAGGTTGCCCAACGCTTCAATAATACGATCGGTAAAAATAGCGGACGATAAGATCTATACAGGCTCCTACAGGGAATTTGGCTATTGGACAAAAGATGACACAGGGCAACTCAATTACACCTCATTGTCCAAAAAATTAGAGGCTTCCCTTGCTGAGGATGAAGAATTTTGGGATATCCTAGCCTTGGACAATTGGGTACTGTTCCAGTCACTTGACAGAATCTATATCTACGATAATGCCGAGGACAGTTTTAAGATCATCGAGGCCAGTTCCAAAAAGGCAAGGCTCAACATTGTGAAGGATAAAATATTTTTCCAAAAAGCAAAGCAAGGTTTGTTCACCATAGAAAATGGGAAATCCGTATTGGTCAGTAGCCACCCCATTGTAACGGACCAATCCATTATCGGCATCTACGGGCTTGGGAACAACCTGTTGATCATTACCGAGGACTCCCATTTTTATATCTATGATTTTGAATCCTTTAGGTCATGGGATACAGACATTGGCAACCTGGGGATAAAACTCTATAGCAGCTATAGGCTCAACGATGGAAGTTTTATCCTTGGGAGCATCACCAATGGCATATACCATGTGTCGCCCAATGGCAAACTCGTCCGGAACATCAATCAGGCCAATGGCTTGAACAACAATACCGTTCTTTCCTTATTTGAGGACATGGACCATAATCTATGGCTTGGGCTCGACAATGGCATCAGTGTCATCAACCTATATTCCCCATTCAATGAATATGTGGACAAACTTGGAAACCTTGGTCTCATTTACGCTGCCATGAGCCATAATGGCTACCTATACCTAGGGACAAACCAAGGGTTGTTCGCAAAAAGAAATGGAACAACAGAGGAATTTAAACTGATAAAAGGCACCGAAGGACAGGTCTGGAGCCTTCAGCTTGTACATGCCACCCTGTTCTGCGGGCATAACAACGGTACTTTTGTAGTGACCGATGATACGGCAAGAATGGTATCGGACTTTCCCGGTACTTGGGCCGTTAAACCCATGGAGCATACCAATGACCTCATTTTACAGGGAAATTATAATGGCTTGAGCATCCTTGAGAAAAAATCAGGTTCATGGTCCTTGAGAAATACCATAGATGGCTTTGATATCTCAAGTCGGTTTTTTGAAATCGATTCCTTGGCAGTAGTGGTCAATCATGAACAAAAAGGGTTGTACCACCTTACCTTGGATCAAAACTTTTCCCGTGTTACGGCTGTGGATAACAAATTCCCCTTTGGACACAGCTCAAACCTATTTCGATTTTGGGATCGACTGTACTACAAGACCTTTAACGCTATTTACGACATTGGGCCCTCTTTGGAGAAAATCGTTTTGGACAGTGCCCTTACTCAAATGATCTACGTGAACAATGAAAGGCCCATTAGTATCATAATACCTGATTCGATAGGTCAAAAATTATGGTTCTTTACCAATAATGGCATAAAATATGTTTCCCAAAGTACCTTCAGCGGGAAGTTGAGCGACACCAATATTCCAATGCCCAATGCCCTACGCATCAATTTGGGAGTGGCTGGTTTTGAGAATATTTCAAGGATAACGGACAATAAGTATTTAATCGGAAGCTCCAACGGCTATGTCACTTTGGATTTGGACAAAGTATCACCCACTGACCACAGCATAAAAATCAATTCGGTCTATTTTGGGGATTATGGAAACGTCTCGACCAAGACACCATTGAACACATTCGGAGAGTTCAATTATTCCAAGAACAATCTGAAGTTTGAATATGGCGTAACGGAGTTTGACAAATATACCGAAGTGCGTTATCAGTATATCCTAAAAGGCTTGTCCACAGATTGGAGCGAATGGTCAGAAACACCGGAAGTCATCTTTCAGAACCTTCCTTTTGGCGATTATGAGTTTGCCGTAAGGGCCATGGTGGGAAACAGTTTGGGCAAAAACACGGCATCCTATGGTTTTACAATACAAAGGCCCTGGTATTTTTCCAATGTCGCCATTGTGCTCTACGGCCTTGGACTGACCCTGTTCTTTATGACCATCCATAGATTGTACAAAAGATATTATCGAAAAAAACAAGAATCCCTTATCCAAAAAAATGAAAAGGAACTGCAGCGCAGAAAGTTGGAGGAAAAAGAAAGGATCGCCCAAATTTTAAATGAGAAACTACAGGACGAAATTGACAACAAGAACCGAGAACTGGCCATTTCCACCATGAGCATCCTTAAAAAGAACAAGTTTCTCTATTCCATAAAATCACAATTGAACAAAATCCAACAACAAGAGAAAGCCATACAGTCGGTAATCCAAAAAATTGACCAGAACATCAACAGCGAAGATGATTGGAAGTTTTTTGAAGATGCCTTCAACAATGCCGATAAAGACTTTTTAAAGCGAATAATGAACAAGCACGAAGGGCTGACCAATAATGATCTACGGCTTTGTGCTTATTTGCGGCTGAACCTTTCATCCAAAGAGATAGCACCCCTTCTCAATATTTCGGTAAAAAGTGTTGAAATGAAACGCTACAGGCTCCGCAAAAAATTTGACCTCCCGCACGAGGACAACCTGATTGACTACATTTTAAACTTCTAAGGTAACTCTACCACATGCCTTTACGGCTCTACAAAAAGTAAAAATAACCCTACATCAACTCTACATGTTATTTTTTGGCCGTTATTATCCCTGTATAGACATTTCTCCATTTTAAGTAAAACATTCCCAAATCTTCATATTCTAGAGGGTTTTTTTGATGAAATATCAATTTACTGCATTGAAAATTACCAATGTAGGTTTTTTATAGAGGTGAAACATTTGTTAAGAATACGTTAAGCCCTCTATTTTTAGCAACAATCAAAATCGCCCAAAAATGAGATATGGTATTGTAAAATTGATGGTATTCTTGTGTACGGTATACGGGTTTTCCCAAACCAAGACGATAAACGGCACTGTGTCCGATACGGCCGGTACGCCAATGCCCGGGGTCAATATCTTCGTCAAGGGGACAACCAATGGCGTTGTGACAAATTTTGATGGGGAATACTCCATTGATAACGTTTCTGGAGAAGATATATTGATATTCAGTTATATAGGCTTTACCACAAAGGAAGTCACAGTGGCAAACCAAAATGTCATCAATATGGTTTTGGAAGAGGACACCCAAAATCTGGATGAGGTCATTGTGGTAGGGTATGGTACACAGAAAAAAAGCAATGTAATTGGTTCCGTGACCAGTGTTGAGGTCGATGAGGCCACAGCAGTACCCACCACGAACGTTTCTGAGATGTTACGCGGAAGGGCAGCAGGGGTACAGGTCAATTTGGCCGATGCACGGCCTGGTGGTGCCTCCAACATTGTCATTAGGGGCAACGTCTCCGTTGCGCCCAACGGAAATTCACCGCTGATCATCGTTGATGGCCTGCCTTTTGACAATCTAAACGACGTATCTCCAGATGACATTGCCAACATTGAAATTCTCAAAGATGCCTCAGCAACGGCCATTTATGGTTCCCGGGCATCTAACGGGGTCATATTGGTCACCACCAAAACAGGGAAGTTGGGCAAAGTGTCCATTGACTATCATGGTTATACCACCATTCAAACCCTGACCAAAAATTTCAATCAATACACGGGTCAACAGTATATCGACTTGAAAAGGGAAGCCAACAGAAATAGGTTTACAGGGGATTATCTAAGGGATGAGAACATATTTTCTCCATTTGAACTGGAAGCCATAGAAAATGGAAACTTTGTGGATTGGGAAGATCTGGTGCTACAAGATGCCATCATACAAAGCCATTCTTTGAGCTTTTCATCGGGCAGTGAAAACACCAAGGTCTTTTCGAGCGTGAATTATTTTACGCAAGAGGGGATCATTCCAAACTCTGGTTTTGATAGGGGTACCTTTAAGCTGAACATAGAACAAAAACTTACCGATAAGCTGTTGTTCCGTGGTATCTTCAACTATCAAAATGCCAACCAAGATCGGGAAACGGGAGGGTTGAACTTTACTACCATCACACCCTTGGCAAAACCTTTTGGGGATGATGGCGAGTTGCTCAAATTTTATTTGGGGCCATCAAACACTGCAGTAAACCCGCTATGGGATCAAAGGGAATCGACGGACGAGACCAAAATAAACCTCACCGATGTGAACCTTAGCCTCGTGTACAATTTCACACCCAATTTGAGCTACACCCTCAAAACTTTTTTGCGGAATAGGAACACCAACAGAGGCCTTTATAGAACCTCATTGCATTCTGGGGGAGATGAGGGCATCGATGGTCTTGCCGTACTGTCCAATACATTGTTCAAGCAGGTTTTGATAGAAAACATCCTCAACTATGCCCCACAGATCAATGAAAAACACACGCTGGACTTTACGGCCGTCCAAGCCTTTGACGAGCAACGCAATGAATATACCCAGCTGGATAAATCCGGTTTCACCAATGATGCCCTGGGTTTCAACGGGAATGCAACGGTATTGCTCAACAATATCAGGAACGTATCCCAACGCAGACTGCTCTCCTTTTTGGGCAGGGTACGGTACGGGTATCTAGACCGCTATTTGTTGGAGGCCACTGCCAGGGCCGATGGTGCTTCAGTGTTTGCCGAAAACAACAAATGGGGGTTCTTCCCAGCCGTTTCGGTGGCCTGGAAGATGCATAACGAGCCCTTTTTACAAAATGTGGATGCCATAAATGAAATGAAATTGAGGGTCAGTTATGGGGCTACCGGCAATCAAGGTATCAATTCCTTGGAGTCCTTGGGTGTGGCCGATGACCTGCCCTATGTGTTCGGAGACCAGACCGTGGCCGGGGCAACCGCCTCATCCCGTTTGCCCAATCCCAACCTAAAATGGGAAACCACAACCACTTTGAACACTGGAGTTGATTTTAGGCTGTTCAACAATCTTTTTGAGGGAACTTTTGAATACTATAAGGCCAATACTACTGATTTGTTGTTGGATAGATCAATTTCTGGCGTTACCGGTTTCAATGTGATTCGTTTCAATGTAGGAGAACTTGAAAACCGTGGTATAGAGGCTACGCTGACCACCAACATTATCAGAAAGGACAACCTGCGCTGGTCGTTGGGATTGGTATTCTCAAGAAACAGAAACGAAGTAATCTCGCTTACCGGGGAACTGGATGAGGAAGGGAACCAAATTGATATAACGGATACTTCGGGAAGGAGGTTGTCCATTGGCCAATCCATCAACAACATTTGGTTGCCCAAGTATGACGGCATTTATCAAGTGGGTGATGACATTGCAGGTTCTGGAAATCCACTGGCACAACCAGGGGATGTCCGGGTCATAGATCAAGACGGCAATGGGCAAATTGACAACAGGGACAATGTGTTCACCAATACCGACCCAGATTGGTACGGATCGATCACCAATACCTTTACCTACAAAAACTTCGACCTTTTTGCCGATATCTATATCGTGGATGGGGCCACAAAGCTGAACACGGTTCTTGCAAATGGCGAGTTATGGAAAGGTGCCATCAATGGGATAAGGGCAAAGTATTATACTCCAGAGTTCCCCTCCACAGAGTATCCCAGGCCGAAACCCGATACCCATTTGCACCTTTTTCCATTTGCGGTCCGCGATGCATCCTATGTACGGTTAAGAACATTGACATTGGGCTACAACATCCCCAAAAGGACCTTTTCAAAAATCGGGCTTCAAAATGCAAAAGTGTATGTAACGGGCACCAATCTGTTCACCTTTACCGATTTCAGATCGTATAGTCCTGAACAAAACCCGCTCAATGGGTCAGAAACTGCGTTTCCTGAAACAAGAAACATAACCCTTGGCGTCAAAGTAGGATTTTAAAAAAACTGTTATGAAAAATACATATCGATATATGCTATCAAAAAGACTTTTTACAACGCTGTTTGCAGTTGTAATCTTCACTTCCTGCGAAAAGGATTTTCTGGAGGACAAGCTGTTATCAGACACCTCTGTGGATTTTCTTTATACAACCCCTGAAGGTCTTGAATCGGCCGTGGTAGGTCTTTATACCCTGAACAGGAATATTTACCAAGACCTCAGCTTAAATGGGACATATCCCCTTATTCTACAGGCAAAAAGCGATTTAGGGGTAGGGATTACCGGGGAGGTTTCCCTCTATAGCAGATTGCTTTGGGGCGCCAGTCTGGGCGATTTTGGCACCACTTCGGGGCTTAATGCCCATTGGGTGCATCATTATAGGATAGTGGATAGGGCCAATGCCATTATAAGGGGTGCGGAAAACCTACAGGACATTGATGAGGATAGGAGAAACCAGATTCTGGCCGAGGCCAAGTGCATGCGGGCCAATGCTTTTTTTACCCTATATAGACTTTTCAACAATATCTATATCACCACGGAGCCCACAACGCCCGAGAATGCCTTTGATGTGCCTCAGGACAAATCTTCCGTAGAGGAAATCTTTTCATTGTTGCGGTCCGATCTTGATTTTGCCATAAGCCATTTGGCATACAATCCACAAGAATTTGGAAGGTGGGGACAAGGCGCGGCACGACATTTAAGGGCCAAAGTGGCCATGTGGGAAAGTGATTGGGACGAAGCCGCTGCACAGGCAGATGCCGTTATAAACAGTGGCAACCATGCCTTGACCGCCACAACCGCCGAAGTATTTGCGGGAGATTTGAACCATTCCGAAACCCTATTTGCCATCAACTTTAAAAAAGAGACCATTGGTGGGGGCAGCCCACATATCATGAACTGGAACGTGGTCTCCTCCTATGCGGATGCTCCTGGTTTGATCCAATCCGTTGAAAATGGCGGTGCCGGAGTGGGATTCCTTTCATTGAACGATTATACCATCAATCTTTTGAATGAAGATCCCAATGATGACAGAAAGAACAGCACCTATTACATTTTTGAATACCTGTACAACGACGAAGCTTCGCTCCCTCCGGGCAAGCAATTGGGAGAACCTTTGGACCTCTATGAGAACAGCGAAACCGACCAAAACGAGTTTATGCTCTATTATAGGAGACAAAATCCCGGTGTTTTAAAATTTCTTGATGAAACGGTGGAACCAACGGATAGAAACCACTTTAAAAACATTATGATCTATAGGTTGGCAGAAACCTATTTGATAGGAGCGGAGGCCCATATGATGTTGGGCAACAATGCCAAAGCGTTGGAATATATAAACGCCGTGCGCAATAGGGCCAATGCCGCATCCATAACTTCCATCGATCTACAGGCAATTCTGGATGAAAGAGCCCGTGAACTAGCCTTTGAAGGACAGCGCTGGTTTACCCTGAAAAGGACCGGCAAACTATTTGAGTTCCTGTTGGACCATATGAACAATGACAACATGAACGAGTCGTACCCCGAAGGAAATCCAAAGGACATTCTAAGGGAATACATGCAAAATTGGCCTATACCCCAACAGCAAATGGATCTATTGGGTCCCAATTATCCTCAAAATGATGGATATAATTAATGGCAGATAAACTGGATTAATCAAAAAAAATGAGAAATGGACAAGAATAAAAACAATAAGAACATATCTAACTCAAGTTTATCCCTTTTCGCTTTGATTTTTATGTTGGGAATCTTGGGCATCATAATTTCTTGCGAAACCGAGGATGACACCCCGCCACCTTCAGCCTATGTGGAACCAGAACCGGAACCAGAACCGGAAGGTTGTGTTTTTGAGACCATTGTTCCTGAACTCGCGGATGGACTGGATTTTGAATGCGCAGGACCCGAAGTCACCTTTTTTGGTGAAAAAGACGGTTCATTTACACTCGAATATGTTGAAAATCCTGATGCTTCAGGTGCAAATACCTCTGAAAGAGTGGTGGAATACATGCAAACCAACGGTGTTGAACCTTGGGCAGGTTTCTTCTTTGACCTGGCCGGCAAAGTGGATTTTTCAGAGAAGCAGACCATAAAATTAAAAGTGTATTCTCCAGCGGCCGATCAAACCGTATTGGTCAAATTGGAGGACAGTTCCGATGGTTCCATCAACAAAGAGGTACAGGGTACCACAACCGTTGCCAACCAATGGGAAGAACTGTCCTTTGCCTTTGCCACCAGTGATTCCGATAAATATGATAGGCTGGTCCTTTTCTTCAATTTTAACGGAGACAAGGGTGCTCCTACCACCCACTATTTTGATGATATAACCCTGGCCGAGGGTGGAGATACCGGCGGCCCAGGTGAAGCCTCCGAGCCTACCACCACAGCACCGGATCCAACAGTAGATTCCGCAGAAGTAATTTCCCTTTTCAGTGATGTCTATACCAATGTTCCTGTAGATACATGGAGAACGGATTGGTCCAACGCCACCTTGGAGGACGTTACCATAGAGGGCAACGCCACCAAAAAGTACAGCGCACTCAGTTTTGTAGGCGTAGAAACCGTTGCCAATCAAATTGACGCAACCGCTATGACCCATTTCCATACGGATATCTGGACTGCCGATGCTACCGAATTCAGGATCAAACTTGTAGATTTTGGGGCTGACGCTGCCTTTGGGGGCGGTGATGATGTGGAACACGAAATTGTGTTTGACAGCCCTGCACAACAAGAATGGGTAAGTCTGGATATACCGCTTTCAGACTTTACAGGTTTGATCACACAGGAGCACATAGCACAATTGATCTATGTAGGTGCACCATCCCAACAAAATACGGTATTTGTGGACAACGTGTATTTCTACAATATTGCAGGGGTCTCAACGGAACCAACCATAGCCGCGCCCACACCTACCGTTCCCGAGGCCAATGTCATTTCTGTGTTCAGCGATGCCTATACCGATGTGGTCGGTACTGATTTCAACCCGAATTGGGGTCAGGCTACTGTGACCACCCAAGTGGATGTGGCAGGCAACAATACCTTGAAATATGAAAATCTGAACTATCAAGGAACACAATTTGCCACACCTCTGGATGTTTCCGGAATGAGCATGCTCCATATTGATTTTTGGACCGCGGATTCCTCGGCATTGAATGGATATCTCATAAGTACAGGTCCGGCCGAAACACCCCATGCATTCGCAATTACCACCGGCGAATGGGTCAGTGTGGATATCCCACTTACAGAATTCTCGGGTGTGGTGGATCTTATGGATGTAATCCAATTGAAGTTTGATGGCAACGGCACCATATACCTCGATAACATCTATTTCTTTAATCCACCTGCTACGGAACCGACTTCTGCAGCTCCAACACCAAGTGTTCCAGAAGCCGATGTGATTTCAATGTTCAGCGATGCCTACACCGATGTTCCCGTGGATACCTGGAGGACAGATTGGTCTGTGGCAACCCTAGAGGATATCATGGTCGACGGCGATGCGGTCAAGAAATACAGCGCCCTTAACTTTGTGGGCGTGGAAACGGTAGCCAATCAAATTGATGCAACCGCAATGACCCATTTCCATACAGATGTCTGGACAGCGGATGCCACCGAGGTTAGGATAAAACTAGTGGATTTTGGGGCCAACGGTGCCTACGATGGCGGAGGTGACGATGTGGAGCATGAAATTACCATTTCAAACCCCGAACAGGGCACTTGGATTTCCTTGGATATCCCGCTTTCAGATTTTACAGGTTTGACCACAAGGGCCCATATTGCACAATTGATCTATTCTGGCCAGCCAGCGGGATCAATGACCATTTTTGTGGACAATGTTTATTTTCATCAATAGCCCACAAACTGTAAAAAAATAATGTGCCAGAAAAAAATCAGCATAGTTTGAGTTAGTTTAGTTGATGTATAGGCCCCTACCGAAATAGGGGCCTATAACAAATTGCAAAATATATATGGTAAAAACATGCTATGAAGACCATAAATAAAAATCATATTCACCAAATAGTTAAAATGAGTAGTTTGAACATAGCTTTTATAAGCCTGATCCTTGCGCTCTCCTGCAGTTCGGGAGGCTCAGAATCCGCAGACGTGCCCACCGATTTAGTATTGAACGTAACCATTGTTGGTTCAGATGCTTCCAATCCGAACGGAGACGGTTCTGGAGTGGTCCAAGCATCGGTATCGGCCAAAAATGCCGTGCGATATGCCTTTAGGTTTGAAAATGGGGATTTGCAGAACAGTACCTCAGGTTCGCTGGAGCATATTTTCACCCAAGACGGCACGCATTCATATACTATTACGGCTTGGGCCTACTCTGCCTCAGGCGAGTTTATCAATAAAACCGTGACCGTACAGGTCTACAAGTCAGATCAAGCCTTTGCCACTTTGGTGTTCTCTGACGAATTTGAGTACGAAGGGTCCCCTGATCCCGAAAAGTGGTATCACCAGGTCATCCCTCCAAATAATGGAAGCTGGCACAATGAGGAATTGCAACATTACACGGACCGGACAGACAATTCAATTGTAAGCGATGGGACCTTGAAAATTGTGGCTTTGAAAGAACAGTATACCGCAAGTGGCACTACCAAATCCTATACATCCGCCAGACTGAATTCAAAGTTTGCCTTTACCTATGGCCGCGTGGAATTCAGTGCAAAACTTCCCGGTGGAGCAGGTACATGGCCCGCCTTATGGACCATGGGCGCAAACTCCAATGAAACAGGTAATTATTTTGGGGATCAATACGGCAGTGTAGGATGGCCAGATTGTGGTGAGATTGATATTATGGAGCAAAACGGTTGGAACAAAAACAGCATCATTACCCACTTTCACTGGGGAGATCTCAATACAGGTGAATATATGAACTCTGGGGACACAGAGCCCATAGAGGATGCATCCAGTGCGTTCCATGTCTATGCCATGGAGTGGAACAGCAGTAGTATAAAAGTCTTTATTGATGATGCTTTGATCTATCAATTGTCCAACACTTCCAACAAACCCTACAACGATTTACATTACTTGCTGATGAACCTGGCCATGGGCGGAACATTGGGGGGTGATGTGCCGGAGAACTTTTCCCAAGATACTCTTGAGGTTGATTATGTAAGGGTGTATCAATAGTTGGATCTCTCCTGAATCCCAAAGAGGTTTGAGGAATGGGAAGGCTTTGAAGAATTGGTCAAAGGATTGGGCTTCTTAAAAGACACCATAGCTTGGTACTAGGGTCTTTTCGGTATTTGCCATTTCCCCGTCCATGATCTCCTCAAACTGGTCGGAGTTTCTTTGGATAAGGGTATACAATGGTTCTGGTGTTTCGTCGCCCACACGAATGCTGTGCTCATTCATATCAACTTCCATTACAACCAACGACAGATAGTCCAATAAATGTTCTGCCTCTTGTATGAGTATCTTGATGACCTGTAATCGAAGGGCATACTCCAGATCTATAACCTGTCGTAGGTTTGAAACGTCTTTGCTTGTTATGTATTTCCAGTTTATTTTCAACACCGAATTTTAGTGCAAAGATAGCTCCTATAATTTTAAATTAACTATTTAGAAACATTAAATTAACATTGTGGATGTGGAATCTTTTGTCATACCAAATTCCATTGTTACCGATTGAAATTGAAAGCTCCATTTGGAAGCCTCTTACTTTATCCATAATTTCAGGCTGGTTTTAAAATGCATTTGTGTACACCATCATCGACATAGAGACTACGGGCAATGGCATTAAGGGGAACAAGATCACCGAGATTGCCATTTTCAAGTTTGATGGATCACAAATTGTGGATGAGTTCACTTCGCTGGTCAATCCGCAATGTCCCATCCCCTATTTTATTACGGGACTGACAGGTATTGATGACCATATGGTGAAGAATGCCCCAACTTTTCCAGAAGTTGCCGAAAACATTCTATCGATTACTGAAAATTGCATTTTTGTGGCCCATGCCGTCAATTTTGACTATGGGGTCATCAAAGAGGAATTCAGGCAAATAGGGCTGGAGTTTACCAGAAAGAAATTGTGCACGGTGCGGCTCTCCCGAAAACTGATCCCGGGACTGCACTCCTACAGTCTTGGCAAACTTTGTTCCTCGGTAGGGATTCCGTTGACAGACAGGCACCGGGCACGGGGAGACGCCCATGCCACTGTGCTGCTCTTTGAAAAATTGTTGAAAACGCCCGACTCGGCGCCCATTTTCCAGAAATTTCTGAATGCCCGAAGCCAAGAGGCCACCCTTCCCCCGCACCTGCCAAAATCGGTTTTTGATGCCATCCCTCCCAAACCTGGCATCTATTACTTCAAAAACCAAAAAGGGGAGATCATTTATGTGGGCAAGGCCATCAACCTCAAAAAAAGGGTTTTGGGGCATTTTTACGACAAGAGCGTAAAAGAAATCCAGATGTGCCGGGAAACTGCCCATATCGATTTTAAACTTTCCGGTAGCGAGCTTGTGGCCCTGCTCATGGAATCCGCTGAAATAAAGAAGCACTTCCCCCCCTACAATCGGGCACAAAAAAGAATCCTAAAGCAATATGCCATTTTTGAATATGAGGACAGGAACGGCATTGTCCATTTGGCCTTTAACAGCATCAAGGGCATACCCAACCCCATCAAGGTATTTTACAGTCAAACGGACTGCAGGGCCTATCTGGAACTGTTGTGCAAAAACTTTTCGCTTTGCCCCAAATACTGTCATTTGCAGCAGACCCATGGCGCCTGTTCCCATCACGAAATTACTACCTGCGAGGGTATCTGTACCCTGGACGAACCTGTTGAGGCGTACAACAAAAAGGTCAGGAATGCCATATCACAGATGAAAATGTTGGGGTCTGAGGTACGGATCATCAGGGAAAAGGGAAGGGATGCCAATGAGAGTGCCGTTGTGCTGATTGCGGAAGGTATCTACAAAGGATACGGATTCATCGATCATGAAATGGAAGTTTCCAGTTTGGAGGACATTGAGGCCCACATCATCCCGCAAAAAAGCACTTTGGAGGCCCAGCGCATCGTGGAGTCGCTGTTGCCAAAACTGGAATCGTTCGTGCTGCAATGACTACACCGTCAATTTTACCTTAAAAATAGCTGGCTTATCCTTTAAATGTTGAAAACCAAGGTGCAATTCCCGTTGTGGCACAGCATAGGGGTAAAATGTGACGGGTTCAATACATACCATGTTCCTAACCTCGGTCCAGCACATAAAATTTCCAAAACCTTCGGTTTTTATGGTAATGTCCTTGCTATCCTTTAGCGTGATTGCAGTACAATCCGCCACCAAAAGTGCCCTGTTGCCAACCGCCAAAACCTCATCCAAGGCAATTTCCCTATCACAAGCCACAATGATTGGGGCGTTGGTCAGTAATTTGAAGGCAGGATGGTAGCCCAACATAAAGGGCATATCTTTTTCACCCGATATTTTAAAGGTGATTTCCAAGGTTCGTTCTCTTAGGGAAAAAGATTTTTCAAACCGAAACCCGTAGGGCCACATCAGCCAAGGCTTGGTAGACTTTTCGGGAAACTTGGAGTTTTTTACCGGGGTCCCAGCCACATATTCTTTCAAAAAAACTGCAGAATCTCCAGTTTGGGAAATAAGTTTATACTCCAACTCCCTTAGCAAACCATGTTGGTCTTGAATGGCATTTCCCCTGGGCACCTGCACACTGAATCCTGCTTCATTCACAGGTCCGATGATGGGAAACATTTCCGTATCCGAACTCCGCCAGCCCGGACTTCCTTTTTGATGGATGAATTCATGTTCCCCTAACCTAAAACTGATCAGTTCGCCTTGATCTATGCCCGCCGAGGCGTTTCCTGTTTTTAATTGTACCATGCTTATTCAATAAAGCCTTTTTCCCGCATCCAGTCGTCGTTGAACATCTTGCCCACATATCTGCTTCCATGGTCATGGAACAGCACCACAACCACATCGTTTTTGGTAAAGTGTTCCCCCAGTTGCAGCAGCCCTTTAATGGCCGCTCCCGCAGAATTTCCCAAGAACATGCCCTCTTCCTTGGCCAAACGCTGGGTGTAGATGGCAGCATCCTTGTCCGTAACCTTGGTAAAACCGTCAATGATATCAAAATCCACATTCTTGGGCAATATATCTTCCCCTATGCCTTCGGTGATATACGGATAGATTTCATTTTCATCAAAAATACCCGTTTCGTGATATTTTTTGAACACGGAACCGTAGGTATCCACGCCCCAGACCTTCACATTCGGATTTTGTTCCTTAAGGTACTTGCCCACACCGGAAATGGTTCCGCCCGTGCCCACACCCACCACAAAATGGGTCACTTTGCCTTCGGTCTGTTTCCAGATTTCAGGACCGGTGCTCAGATAGTGGGCCTTTGTATTGCTTGGATTGTCATATTGGTTCACATACCATGAATTCGGAATTTCGGTAGACAAACGTCTGGCCGTTGAGTAATAGCTGCGAGGATCATCTGGGGCAACATCTGTGGGGCAAACATATACTTCGCTGCCCATGGCCTTTAAAATGTCCATCTTTTCCTTAGACTGCTTGTCGTTGATCACGCAAATCATCTTGTATCCTTTCACCACGGCGGCCAACGCCAATCCCATACCGGTATTTCCCGAGGTGCCCTCTATGATGGTTCCTCCTGGTTTTAGGATTCCCGAAGCTTCCGCATCTTCCACCATTTGCAGTGCCATGCGGTCCTTTACCGAGTTTCCGGGGTTGAAGGTTTCGTATTTGGCCAACACCAAACAGGGCAGTTCTGCAGTTAATTTATTGAGCTTCACCAGAGGGGTGTTCCCAATGGTTTCCAAAATGTTGTTTGCATATTCCATAGTCGACACAAAGATAGTTTTTTGAGGAAGTGAACCGAACAAGTAGAATTTTAAATTATCCAGATCGTTCAGAAGCGGACCAGCATGCTTTACTCAAATTTAATGGCCTTGACCGGAGTGATCTTGGTGATGATGTAGGAGGGCACCAAGAGCATCAACAGACATAATAACATCACTCCCAAATTCAGGATAACAACGGTTGGGATATCCATGTACACCGGTATATAGTCTATATAATATTCCTCTGGATTGGGGAACTTGAACCATCGATATCTGTCTTGGACAAAAAGCAGCCCCAAACCCAGCACGTTGCCCCACAACAAGCCAATGGCGATCAAATAGGCGGCATTGTACAAAAACACCTTGCGGATGCTCCAATTGGCCGAACCCAATGCCTTTAGGATTCCTATCATTTGGGTTCGCTCTAAAATGAGGACCAAAAGCGCAGTGATCATATTGATGCCCCCAACAATGATCATAATCCCAATGATGAGCGCAATGTTGAAATCAAAAAGTCCTATCCATTCAAAAATCCTATAATATTTGGTCTTGATGTTCTGGGTGTCCAAACTGGAAATAGTCTTTCCATAGATTTCATCACTTTTTTGTTGCAATTGGTCAAAATCATCCAAAAAGACCTCAAAATTCCCCACTTGATCTTCATCCCACTTGTTCATGCGCTGTATGTGGCGGATATCCACAAAGACATAGGTGGCGTCAAACTCCTCAAAACCACTGTCGTAAATGCCCACAATCTTGAACCTTCGGTTGTTGGGCACCTGGGATGCATCGCCATCCTTCAGGAAAAACGAAAAAAAAGTATCCCCGACACCCAATTGCAACCGATTGGCCATCATTCTGGAAATCAACACTTCATCGTTGAGCTTTCCCGAATAATCGGGCAGTCTTCCCTCTACAATATATTCCTTGAAAACGGTCCAATCGTAATCCTTGCCCACCCCCTTGGCCAACATGCCCTCAAAGGTGTCTTCGGTACGTATAATGCCCGCTTTGGTGGCCACGGCCTGCACATGGGCCACTCCCTCCACATCTTTGAAATCAGGGTAAAAATCCTGGTGCAATGAGATTGGGGTTATGGAAACCTCCGAGGTGTTATTGTCAAAATTGGAAATTTGGATATGGCCATTGAACGCGGCAACCTTTTCACGGATTTTATGTTTTAGGCCCACTCCCGTGGCCATGGCAATGAGCATCATCACCACCCCAATGGCAATAGCGGCAATGGCGATTTTTATAATAGGGGCGGAAATACTAATTTTATGCTCCTTCCCTGTGATCAGGCGTTTGGCAATAAACAATTCTAAATTCAACGAATGCCCATTTTATCGATATTCAAAAGTACAGTTTTATTGTTGGTTTTGGTGTTTTCTTCCTGCAAGGGCCAACAAAAGGAAAATGAGGGTCCATTGGCCAACGGGCTATCAGATTCCATACCGGAAATAATCGTGGCGGCCAATCGCACAGAACTTTACCTCCCTTTGCTACAAGGAAAAATGGTAGGTGTCGTGGGCAATCCCACCAGTGTGGTCTTTCATGAAAAGGGATACACCCATTTGGTGGACACCTTGGTTGCCCTCCAAGTTGGTGTAAAAAAAGTATTTGCCCCGGAACATGGTTTCCGCGGTGAAGCAGATGCCGGCGAACATGTCATGGACAGTGTGGATGCCCAAACTGGACTCCCCATTGTATCGCTGTATGGGGAGAACCGAAAACCGGCCCAAAAGCTATTGGACGGATTGGATGTGATGGTTTTTGACATCCAGGATGTGGGGGTTCGGTTTTATACCTTCATTGCCACCCTACAACTGGTGATGGAAGCCTGTGCGGAGCACAACATTCCCATTATTGTGCTGGATCGGCCCAATCCCAATGGGCACTACGTGGATGGCCCCACCATGATGAAGGAACATTCCAGCTTTTTGGGCATGACCCCCATTCCATTGGTCTACGGAATGACGATTGGGGAATATGCGCAACTGCTCAATGGCGAAGGATGGCTGGAAAATGGGGAAAAAGCGGATTTGACCGTGATTCCACTTAAAAATTACACCCACCAATCCGCATATCATTTGCCCATACGCCCCTCTCCCAACCTACCCAGTGATGCTGCCATTACCCTATATCCCAGTTTGGGGTTGTTTGAGGGGACCAATGTGAACGCTGGTAGGGGCACGGAATATCAGTTTCAGCGATATGGGGCTTCCTTTATGGACAGCACAAAGTATGATTTTAGCTATGTGCCCCATCCCAATTTTGGTTCCAAACATCCCAAAGAAGAAGGAAAGACCTGTTACGGCAAAGACCTCTCGCAAACTCCACGAATGAACGAAATGACCTTACAATGGGTCATCGACGCCTATAAAAACACCTTGGATAAATCCAAATTCTTCCTCACCAGTGGTTTTACCAAACATGCCGGTACGCCGCTATTGCAACAACAGATTGAAGCTGGTCTCTCGGAACAAGAAATAAAGGCCACTTGGCAAGATGAACTGGAAAATTTTAAAAAAATACGGCAGAAGTATCTGATCTATGATTGATCAAATCATTGTCACATGGTTAAACCCTAGTTTATTTTTATGATTAAGAACTAAATTCCTATGATGCTTAACCGAATTTCAGAATTATAGATGGCATGATAGATTATGACAAGTTGATAGAAGAACTAAAATATTTAGAGAGGAAAAACTGACTACTATACTTTAAATGCAATGTAGATTAATTAAAACAGAATGTCTTGAGTTAGTATTTTGGACATAAGGATAATACCTCCACGGTAAACCTTAAATTAGTTGATTCTCTTTAAAATTTATCTGAATTTTTCTATGGTCTTGTCAGTTAGAAAATCGAACATTTTTAAATCATATAGGAAATCAACAACATATTTTTTCTCTTTCTCATTTGCGTCAGAAAACCTCAGTTCTTTGTAATGAGAATATCTACAGGTGGAAAATAAGTTCTCATTTACAATTGAAGAATCAGCCTCATCTCTATACTGAGTTTTTATTATTATAGT
>JAWKNC010000002.1:0-661060 GCA_041391945.1 Allomuricauda sp.
CCTCCGGGTTGGTATAGGTAAATGTTTTTTCGGTGAAAACCCAGTTATTGGCCCTGTCATAAAACAGCTGTGGGGTTTCCAATTTTTTACCGTCATGGCTTTCTATGACCACATTTCCCTGCAAATCTATTAGATTGGTCTGAGAATATACAATGCCATAATCTGCCGTGATGATACTTTTTTGGTTCTTCTCGTCAAAAAAATCGACTTTGAGACCTTTTGGAAAGGTACGGAACTTAAAGTTTTGATTGTCGTAATCCTCTGTTATGGGACTGGTCAAAATGGCTATCACCCTGGAGTTTGAAGAATCCTGGGCATTCAACTCCTTAACGGCTTCTGTATACGTAAAGGTAAAATTCTGAGCGATTCTTTCAGGAAAAACAGGTTTTACGGCCTCTTCCCCCACACGTTTGTAGTTGTCGTCACAGGACAAAAAAAGGATTGCCACGGCAAAGACCGTGGCAAAACATTTTAAATTATTTTTTGATGTTGGCTTCACATTATAAACTCGGCACCGTTACGCTACCACCAACCCAACAGTTGAAGGAAATCGTCTTACCGGCCATCCCTGAATTGAAAATCATTTCTTTGGTAGGGGCCTTGGCATCATAACTGGAAGCTGATTGGCTGGCATGTCCACTCAAAGATGGGTCTACCCTTCCTGCTTTTCTGGCCATCTCCGCGGCTTTCCAGTAAATTGCCCTTTTCTCAAAGGCAGTGGTTCCACAATCGTTGGCACTGCTGGCATACAGGTTGGCGATCAATAAGTATGCCTTACCATTGGATGGATTGGCATCTATGGCCTTAAGGGCATAGCTCCTAGCCTGCGATTTGCTACTTCTACGAACGGTGGTGGCAATCTTGTACAGAATATTGGATTTTCTATATCGGTCCGTTTCCAATTCCACGGCTTTGTTAAAGTCTGAAATGGCCCCGCTATTGTCCCCAGATTTTTGTTTCAGGGTACCTCCATAGAGATAGGCATCGGCAGAGGGATCCAAAGCCAATTGGGCCTCGAACAATTTTCTGAACATGGGGTCGTCCGTACATTCCTTGGCGAACATTCTACCCACGGCACGCTTTACCCAGTTGACATCCCCTTTTTTGTCCTCATAGCTCTTCTCATAGAGTGGAATCAGGTTGCCACAATCTGCAAGGGCACCCAATTTGGAATCTATGCTACTGGCTATCTTACCGTATGATTCTGAGTTTGTATTGGCAGCATTGAGCTGTTTTCTCTCATTTGAAGTCAATGTTCCCAAAGAATCTTTGGGCAACAATGTGGTAATGACATCCGTCAGTTTTTGATTCTCATCCTCGACCTTTTCGGTCAAGTCATCGTATACATCAAACACTTCCTGAAGATCTCTTTTTCCAGACTCGTGCAAATCCACCAAGGTGGAGAAGTATAGGTAGAGTGCCTTGGGGTTCTTGAAGTTCTCCCTATCCTCCTTGAAGGCTTTGTCCAATATTTTGTAGAGTTGCTCGTCTGATGCCATTTTGTTGTCATATAGCAACAGGGCCTTGTCAATTTCAGTGACCGCTACGGGGAAGTTTTTGGGAAAATATTTTCTACTGTTGTCATAAAGTGCCAACAAATCCTGGATATAGCCGTCTTTATCGGCTCCAGAGGAATTGTCAATCTTGTGCGACAAGATTTTCTCTCCATAAGAAAAATTGGCCTTATTGATGTCTGGGCAGCTTTCGTATACCATTTTCCATGGCTCGTAGGCGGCATCATAGTTTTTAACCTTTGCGTGTTCTGCGTAAATGGAAAGATTGGTCATGCACTCAGGGTTCTGTGCTTGAGCCATACTTAATCCCACCGACATTATGGCCGCTATCATCGTTAAGTAATAATTCTTCTTCATCTTACTAATTTTAAAGTGGTTAATGTACAAATTTTCATTAAAAAAACATCGTAAAGAAATGTATATGAATGGTTATTTATGAATATATAAAAAAAATTCCCGTCAATTTATTTTCTTCTTGATAAACCAAACATCATTTAAGGATAGTCCTAAATTTATTTTAAAATAACTCTCCTCAACGAGGTTTGCATCTGTTGTGCCTCTTCTTCCCAATTCGAAACCTAGGTTTAAATTGGAGAAAGAATTGCCCAACGGTAACCCAAGTCCAAAAGTTATGCCAAAATTATTGATCTCCTTATTATTCACCTCCAGACCGGTTACATCGTACCTTAATCCCGCCCTATAGGTTACCCTTTTGAAATAACTGGAAAGTGATCGATAGTCGGGAACAAAATATCCTCCAAGGGCATAGGTGGACGCATCGTTGTACTCCACATTGTCCAATCTTAAGAATTGGTTCTGGAAATCACTGAATTTTTGAAAACCGTACTCTCCGCCCAAAAACCATTTCTTGTTTTCCCCGAAACCTAGGCCCAAAGTGGCCTTTGTGGGTATTTTCAACTCTGTGTGCCTAAGATTGGTGGCGTCCAAATTGACATCTATCACCTCTATTTCACTTCCGTTCACCAAAGAAAATGAACCCAGCCGCTCCGAATTTTGTGAAACAAGGTTTCCCTGGGTGTTCACCAAAGCGGAAACGTACAGGGTATACTTGTCCTTAATGGTGGGCGTATAATTGGCCGCATAGTTGAAATCATATCCATTGATACGGGATTCGCGCCTATCCAACGTGCCAAATTGGACATCTTCCACACTCTGGATCCTTTCGTAGGTCAAGGTTCCAAAGTCAAAACTAACGGTTGCGCCCAACGTAAGGTTCTTAATGGGTTCAAATCCTACGGATGCATAGACCCTGTTCAGCCCCCCTTCTCCCGTGAACACATTGATGACCTCGGCACCCGAGCTGTTCGTGGTTTCATTCCTTAGGCTATACCCCACCGATGAAAAGGGCATAATGCCGAATCCCACCCCAACTTTATTGGCCACCGGAAAACCAATGGCCAGGTAGTCCAAGTTCGTCACGGAAATATTCTGTTGTTCCGTCCAATCCTTTAGCCTGAATTCTGTACGGGAAAGCCCAGCGGTGTATGCGGTCAGTTTTAGCTTGGAATATGCCGCGGGGTTGGTAAGGTTCAAGTGGATGCTGTCCGCGTACATGCTGATACCGCCCATCATTTGGTTTTCCACCGTGCCATTGTCCCTCAGGTCTCCTATTCCAAAATATGAGTATGGCGATATGGTACCGTTTTGCGCAAAAAGGCCATGGGCCGCCACGCAAAAAAAAGCAATCAAAAATTTCTTAACCATCTAACGTTTGTTGTATTCCAGCAAGTAATTTAGCCCCTCCAGGAGAAATTTAGAATTCGCAAATATGGTGTTTTTTAGTCTTTTGGCAAAAAAATGGGCATCACCGCCTGTTAAAATAACTGTTAAATCTTGAAAGCGGGATCTGTACTGGTCAATTACCCCATCCACCTCTTGGGCCACTCCATTGATCACACCGCTGTGCATACAGGCTGCCGTGGAATTTCCAATAAAATCCAGAACCTCTTCCGGTTGGAGCAAGGGAAGCCCTGCGGTTTGATCGTGCATGGCCCTGTAACGCATCTGGATTCCCGGCGAAATGGCCCCACCGATATATTCCCCAACATCGTTTACCATATCGTAGGTAATGCAGGTACCGGCATCGATCACCAGCGTGTTGCCCCTAGGGTTTTGATAAAAGGCCGCAGTGGCCAGTGCCACACGGTCCATCCCCAAAGTCTGTGGCGTGGCATAGCTATTTTTGAAAGGAATCTTGGAGGCGTTGTCCAACACATGGACCTTGCAAAAAAGGGCAACGATATCACGTTCCTTTCGCTGCATTTGGCCCACTGAAGAAATCAGGGCATGTTCAATTTTGGGATAGCGTTCAAAAATCTCCTTGACGTTTGATACGAACAGGCCAGCCTCGGAACTTTGGTCATGAAGGACCTTGCCATTCCCGAAAACGGCATACTTGATCAAAGTGTTCCCAATGTCTATGACCAGGTTCATGGTACAAAGATGGAGAATTGGAAAAAAACCACTGCCTTTTTTCGGGTTTTTGTTTGTATATCCTAATTTTGAAATTATATTTGCACCCGCTTTATGGCATGGTACCTTAGCTCAGTTGGTAGAGCAACGGACTGAAAATCCGTGTGTCCCTGGTTCGATTCCTGGAGGTACCACAAAGTGGTAACAACAAAAGCCCGTTCTGGTTAGAACGGGCTTTTGTTTTGGCACAAAACAGAATCGAAGTTTATGCTAATCAAAAAAACAGTAAGATTGCCGGGGTTTTGTTTTCTTCAATATAAATTATTTTAGGACTATTTACGTACATATACAAGTGTGATTTCTTCAGAACTCGATGTTAGTTTATTCTCCGAAATGGAATAATACCAAGTTTCAGAAATAGATACGCCCTCAAACAAATAAGTAAACTTAAGCTTGCCCTTGGAAGGTATTGACCATGTCCCTGAACTACTTGCTTCCTCATTTATGGTACAATCCATATCATTTTCAGATGGGCTGTAGTAACCTGTCTGTACAAAGGTTTTATTGGATTTAATTTCTATTTTATCCAGTTTAGCACAAGTAGGTATTGTCAAATTCACACCATCTCTGGTTGCTGATGAAAGCTGCCATGTACCAATTATCTCATTCTCAGTTGGGGCATCATCTTTACTGCATGATGCGATACCGATGACCAGGAGAATGATCAACACGGTACAGTTCCTTATTATAGGTCTAAAACCAAGTAGGTTCATAAAAAGTTTTTTGGTTATTATTTTAGGTGCTTTTTAATTACGGTAAACTTTACATATTGATTGTAAAACCGTAATTGATGCTTAAAATATACCGTGGAATGGTATAGAAGAACGACAAGAGTTGATCTATGTCCCATTTGAATTGATGGAAGCAGTGAAAACAAGAAAAACAAACATCTTCTTAATGTTTTCATAAATATGAAAAACGAATGGCACCATAGGTTTAAAATATGGAACTAAAGCTTATATTTAGTCAATCCAGATTAATTTTAAACAAAAATGACCCAAGAGTTATTACTTGAACAGGCTGCGGAGTTTGAACGCCGGACTTTGAGCCACATGTCCACCAGCGACCGGGTAGCGGCTTCACGGGAAGCCAAAAACCTTATCCTTTCCATCAATGAAATCTACAAAAAAACCAAGGACTCCAAATTAATGGACATTATGAAGAGTCTTACCGAAAAGAAGCGCAAGATTGAAAAGCGGCTCTGGGCTGCCCCATTGGATTAGCAAAACCTATGCATCCGAAATGGGTGGAGGTCAATCTCCATGCGTTGTGCTTTACCCTTTGGTCTTGGTCCATCCGCACCGATTCCCATCCTTTGGACCTCAACAGATCAATTGCACTACCAACAGCGGTATTGTAGATCAAATTTGCTTTTACCATTTACAAGGCAATAATTACCAATTACATCCTTTTCCCTGCAACGAATATAATTGTGGATTGCAGGCTCATTGTTTTCAGTAATTTCGGAGAGTCAAAATTAATTCTCAACCTCAACAAATGCTATATTGAAATGAACACTGTAGATGCAAAGCTTGGCTATCTCTTTTGGTATTTTGTGATTGCCCTATCGGTATGCTCCCTTGTCAATAGTCTCTACCTATACATTAACTAAGCTATACTAACACCTCATCAATCAAATTCCAAAATAGTAAAGACAGTCTCGCGAAAGGATGCTCTAATCAAAGCATCCTTTTTTATTTCTCACCATTCCATCTTGGGCAGCATCACTTCCTTTTTTTCGCGGAAGCCTTCCATATTGGACAGTATTTCGTCCAAAAGGGACATCGCTTCATTGATGTAAGGCCCCTTGTTGAGCATAACACATTCCGCTTTAATGGAAGAGGCGGTATCTGTAATTTCGGAGCGCGAAGGCACCCCTTTTTTGGCCAAACTTTCCAAAACCTGGGTAGCCCAAACCACGGGAATATGGGCGGCACTGCAAAACGAAAGGATGCCCTCCTGTACCATCCCCATGTTTTTCCATCCCACTTCCAAGGCCAAATCCCCTCTGGCAATCATAATCCCCAAATGTTTTGTTTCCATGGCGGTCAAAAGTATCCCGATAAGGTTTTTATAGGCCGCCTTTGTTTCTATCTTCAATATGACCCCAATACTGTCCCTAATCCCTAATTGTTCCAGTTGTTCCAGAACCTCCCGCACATCTTCTTCGCTGTTGATGAAGGAACAGTTTACAATATCCGCATGTTGGGCCACAAACTTTAGGTCGGTCCTGTCCTTTTCGGTCAATCCCCTGATTCCAAGATCCAAAGATGGGAAATTTATCCCCTTCTCCGCCCTGAGACTGGAGCCCCCTTCTTTGGCCTTTATGATCTTCACCTCAAAAAAACCTTCATCCACCTTTTCCACAATGCCCTCTATTTTTCCATCATCAAAAAGCACCATGGCCCCCATTTTGACCTTGGCAACGATCTGTGATGGGATGCAAGGTATTTTTCCCGGCTCCACCAAATTGCCGTCTGGGCCAAAACTTGGCAAACTTCCCTGGATTTCGTTGCCTGTTACCTTCAGCACATCGCCGACCCTAAGTACAATGGCCTGCTCCACCCGGGGAAGATTCCCTACAAAACCTTCTCCCAATCCCTGCCGCAGTGGCAACAAATGTGTCCCCGCTTTTATATACACCGTTTTGTTGCCATGGAGCACTGCTGTTCCCTCTCTTGTCGATACCACTTCCAATTGTCGTGATTTCCCTCTTACATCTTGCAATGTCAACACATCGCCTTCCTTTAATTTTTTTAACCAATCTCCATCAACAGGTATGGCATTGGGACCGAGATTCTCTGTTGTATGGGGCACCATTTCAATGATTGCAGGACCTGTGGTTTCTCCATATAGGCTCCTGCTTGGCTTAAACTTTTTGACCCCAGGGATGGACCCAACGCTCCCAGTCCTGACCTTCGGTCCCGCCAAATCCATGGCAATCTTTACCGTGGTGGAACACACTTCTGCTGCTTTTCTGACATTTTTGATAATGGCTTCCCAAATCTCTGGGCCATCATGTGCACAATTGATCCGTGCACAGTCCATCCCATTTTTTACCATTTCCAACACCAAATCATAATCATGTGCCGCATCCGTGGGCTGGGTAACCATAATTCGAACACGCCTTTGTTTCGAGGTGTTTCCGAAGAGAAGGTCTGTATGTTTTAAGAGAAGTCTTTTTCCGGCTCCTATGGATAAAAACTCATCTTCACCTAATTCCAATGCATTGCCGCGGATGCTGTTCACAACGTTTTTTAAATTCATCAAGCTCGCCAAGATGTTTCCCTCCGCATTGGCCAAGCGTGTAAGCCCCAACTGTTTTAGGCCCATCTGCATCATTCTGGCATCAAAACTGCGGAAAGCGCTGTAGTGCAAAAGGTTCTTTGCACTTTCTTGATAGATGGGGCAAATCCTATCCAATGGAATCTGGTCCTCCGTATCCTGTTGTTGGATCTGGCCAATGACCTGGTCTAGCTGCAAGGCTATTTTTTCAAGCTGCTCCGGAGTTGTGGCCATCTTTTTTTATTTGCCCTAAAGATCTTAACGAAATGCCATAAAAAAGCTGACAAAAATCAGAGGGTCATGATTTTTTAATCCCAAACAGATTCCATGTGCCGTATGGATTCCAACAGGATATCCCCTTCCATATCCTTATTCTCGATGATGAGGGTGTTGTATGGCTTGGATGGAAAAATCTGTTCGGTCATCACAAAAAGCCCCTTGTCCATAAAAATTTCCACGGATGACCAATCCGTGAGTATTTTCATTCCATAAGTGCCGTCCTGCAGCAATTGGATGGGCATGTAGTGTTTTTTGTTGCCGAATTCCGGTTGAAAATCAACCTTTCCCGATCTCATCCGATCCACAAGAAACGCTCCACTTTTGGAATCCATCGTGAGCTCCAATGCTTCATCCAAATCATTTTTGAAAACCATCCTGAACTCCTTGGAGGCCATCTTTAACTGGATCTGGGATTGATCAAGGCCATCGACCATCAATGTTTTGGAAGTATTGGCTGGAACATCCACCCCATTGGCCAAACTGGATCCGGCCAATGCCTCCATCGGCGCCACAGGATTGCTGGCCAAAAGATAGGTGTCCCCTCTCTTCACAAGGGTCAATTTTCTCGGTATTGTCATGGCACCCCGCCATTTTTCCGTGGGCGTATTGCGGGCATAGTGCCAGTTGCTCATCCAACCTATAAAAATTCGGTCGTTGTTGGGCACATTATTATAGGTGACCCCGGCATAATTGTCGGTACCATAGTCTACCCATTGGGGTTCTTTTTGGTCAGAAGTGAATTGATTTCCGTCAAAATTCCCCACAAAATATTGGGTGCCGCTTCCACCATTGGGCGCCCCTGGATTGATGCTAATGAGCAACACCCATTTTTGCTCCTCTTCGCCCTCTACCTGCAACGGAAAGAGGTCAGGACATTCCCAAACCCCGCCATGTGCTCCCCGGTCCTTTCCAAAATCGCTCAAGTGCTCCCATTCCTTCAGGTTTTTGGATCTGTAGAATTTTGCATGGTCCCCGGCCACCAAAGCCAATATCCAACTCTGGGAGTCCTCGTGCCAAAAAACCTTGGGATCCCTAAAGTCCTTTATTCCATCATTTCCAATAACAGGGTTTTCCCCGTATTTGGCCCATGTATCACCATTGTCCAGACTATAGGCGATACCTTGGGTCTGAAAATCGTTTCTGCCTTCCCTTTCTCCTTGCATGGAATGATAGGTGAATACCGCCACCAAAGGGGTCTCCCCATGTTGCGCAAAACCGGAGGTATTGTTTTTATCCACAACGGCACTGCCGGAAAAAATCAATCCATGTTCGTCCGGATATAAGGCAATGGGCTTGTGCTGCCAGTGCACCAAATCTTTGCTGACGGCATGCCCCCAGTGCATGGGCCCCCAAACAATATCCTCGGGATAATATTGATAAAATAGGTGATAGATCCCATCATGGTACACCAGCCCATTGGGGTCGTTGGTCCATTTTTCGGATGGGGAAAAATGAAATTGGGGGCGATATGGTTCTTTATAGGCATGTTGTTCCTGTTGCTCAACCTTCATCTCCTTATGGGTTTCCTTACAAGCGAGCAACGATACAAAAAATAACCCTAGAAATACTTTGACCTGCATAGACTTTCATACGGATTTGTTGATTAAGATACTCATAATGATCAAAACTTAAAGCGTTATCTTTGATAGGCTAAACATCTTCAATGCGCCTGCCCATATATCTATACCTTTTTTTGGCATCGAGCTTTAGCTCATGTGCGCAGCATTCAATTCCAGAAGTCCTTGAAAAGTTCAACCACAATACCGTTGACTACATTTCTGCGGATAGTTTAAGGAAAATGGAGCCCCCTGTCCTTTTGGATGCCCGGGAAAGGGGAGAGTTTGAGGTGAGCCATCTTAAGAATTCGGTTTGGGTGGGGTATGAAACTTTTGAGATCGATAGGGTTTTGGAAACCTTTCCGGACAAGGATGTGCCCATAGTGGTGTATTGTTCCTTGGGCGTTCGCTCTGAAGATATTGGCGAAAAATTAAAAAAAGCCGGCTTTACCAATGTCAAGAATCTCTATGGGGGGATCTTTGAATGGAAAAACAAGGGATATCCGGTCTATGATCTCAATCAAAAAGAAACTGAAAAAGTACATGCTTATAGTACGTACTGGGGCAACTTTTTAATCAATGCCGAAAAGGTCTACACCCACAAAACCGGGGACACACCAGAGTAATTTCTCCAAAAGGACCTATCCATCAATCTGGGGAGCCACATGAAATTGATTCCCTAAAAATAAAATCCCTGCGCCAACAGAAGACATTCATTTCGGCAATTCAAAGACCTTCCTCCAAAACCTCAAAGAAATAAGCGGCCACACACAATTTTTTCATAAAATGCATGTTAAGTAATTGTTGTTTTTTCCTACAATGATTTTTGCAGGACTAATGTTTTTGGTGAATTGGACATAAAAAATTCATCGCTATTCTGAACATACGTATGTCGTTGAGATCTTCAAAAAGAGAGTTGATATTGCCCATTGCGGTATTTACCGTTTTTATCACCACGGTATTCATATTATGGAACAATTCCCTAAAGACACAAAAATCATCATTCATCCATGAAATCCGCAACACCGGAAATCTCCGGGCCCAGGAATTCTTTTCCTCCGTCAAATACAATATCAAATCCCTGGAAAACCTAAAACAACGTATTGAAATGACCGATGGGTCCTATTTTCAATATTGGGAACAGGATGCCCGTCTCATTTTACGGCAAAACCCATCCTTTAAATTTGTGGAATGGGTAGATAGCTTAATGATCATCAAGGTAGTGACCCCACTAAAAGGAAATGAAGCTGCCATTGGATTGGACCTATCCAAACATCCAAGAAATATGGAATGGCTAAAACACATGGAGCATGCTTCCACCAATATTACACCATGGACAGAACTATTTCAGGGAGGAAGTGCTTTTTTGGTGGACGTACCTGTTTTTTTTAAGGGAAGATTCCAAGGATCGATCACTGCAGGAATGGATTTTACCAATCCATTCAATGAACTGGCCTCTAGCTTGGATATGTATGCGATTGAAATAAAGGACGACAACGGCACCATTTTTTACGCCAAGAACAATCCCATGACTGCCATTGATGACGAATATGTATTCACCACTTCTTTCGAGGTGGACCCCCTTGACAATAGGCATTGGACTTTTACATTGACGCCCTCGGATATGGATTTCATGCTGGAAAGGCAAAAGAACACCTATATCTTATTGATCTTTGGAACATTGGTGGCATTGCTCACCAGTTCCCTCATTTACTTTTATCAATCCTCACGAAAAAAGAACATACGGCTGAGCTATGCCAATGACAAACTCAAAGAGCTAAACAAATCCATAGAGAAAGAACGCCGAAAAGCCGAAAAGTCCTCGTTGGCAAAAACAGAGTTCATCTCCAATATGAGCCATGAGATACGGACCCCTTTGAACGCCATTATAGGTTTTATCGAGGTTTTGAAGCTTTCCAAACTTCAAGGCCCGCTACAGGAATATCTCTCCTTGATGGACATCTCCTCAAAAAAATTGCTCTTGCTGGTAAACGATATTCTGGAAATCGACAAAATAGAATCTGGAAAGATCAGCTTTAGGGAAGATATTTTTTCCCCAATGGAAGAATTGAAGAATATCGTTAGCATCTATAAGCCCAATGCCGAAGAGAAAGGGCTGTACATAAGGATTGACTCATCCGTTGAAAATGACCACAGTATAAAAGGTGATGTGGGAAAATATGGCCAGATCATCACCAATATTCTAAGAAACTCCCTAAAGTTCACTGAAAATGGGGGGATACAGGTTTTCTACAATGAGAAAGTAAAGCAAGAAAACTTAGCGATTGAAATTGTGGTCAAGGATTCAGGAATTGGGATTCCAAAAAACAAGCTGAAAACAATTTTTGACAGGTTTACCCAGATAGATGCCGGAAAAGCAAAAAGACATGAAGGAAGTGGTCTTGGTCTTTACATTACCCGCAGGTTGGTAGAACTGTTGGGAGGGAAGATCACCGTGGAAAGTGAGGTAAATGTGGGCACCGAATTTTGTCTGTCGCTTGAATTCCCCATATCCGAAATGAAACAGGATTGCAGTTTCCAAAGCCCCGATCAATTGGATCTCAGTGGTTGCAAGGTCCTGATCGTAGATGACAATCGTGTAAACGTTATGGTGCTCAAAATGAGCCTGGAGAAATTGGGCATACGGTCAGAATCGGTATGCAATGGCCTGCAGGCCGTGGAAGCCGTGCACAAAAACGATTATGACCTTGTATTTATGGACGTGCATATGCCCAACATGGATGGCTTCCAAGCTACCAAGCAAATTAGAAAAGTCAACAAAGAAATAGGCATAATAGGTCTTTCCGCAGATGTGACCAAAGAAGCCATTGATGAGGCCAAGGGAGTTGGTATGGACGATTACCTCACCAAACCCATTTCTTTTGACAAGCTCCGTACTATTTTACCCGTTTACCTTATCAAAGTATCTTAGTCCTGCAGTACAGTACCCTCAACATCTTTAAGCAACAACATTACATCGTTTTAAGCTCACCTTAATTATTGCATTGAGAATGCTGTGTGGTTGTATGAACCCCAACTTCTTTATGGTATCTTTGAGGAGAAGAACTAGGGATATTCTTTTGTGATGAAATCGAAAAAGTACCGGCCCTTGGGTAAGTATTGAAAACGATTTTTGACCAATCGAAAAATGCATATCCCCAAAAAAATAATTGTTGAACAATAGCCTACTCCTTATTTTTACCCGCAATCCCGAACTGGGGAAATGCAAGACCCGGCTAGCGGCCAAAGTAGGGGACCCAACTGCGTTGGAAATCTATAGGTTTCTCTTGGAACATACGGTTTCCATTACCAGGTCCCTGAATGTGACCAAATGGACATGTTACTCCGAAAACATCTGGAATCACGACATTTGGGACAACAATTCCTACCTGAAAAAACTTCAGGTCGGTGCCGATCTAGGGGAACGGATGTTGCATGCCTTTCAGGAAGGGTTCCGTGCGGGGTTTGAAAAAATCATTATCATTGGCAGCGACATGTTCAACCTTTCCAAAGAAGACTTGGAAATGGCCTTTCTCGCTTTGGAAAACCATGATCATGTCATTGGCCCGGCAGAGGACGGAGGCTATTATCTTTTGGGGATGAAATCCCTGAAAAAGGAATTGTTCCAGAACAAATCTTGGGGAACCGATACGGTGCTGGCAGACACCTTGGAAGACCTCAAAACGGGAACTGTTTTCATGCTTCCGGAAAGGAATGATGTGGACCTTTACGAAGATATTAAGGACATCGAGGCATTTCGCCCTTTTTTAAAACATATAAAAGAATGACCCAAAAGCAACTTGACGAATCCGTAGAATACTTGAAAAAAAGAGGCTTCGATGCCCCCGAAATAGGCATTGTCCTCGGCACCGGTTTGGGACAATTGGTGGATGATATTGAAAATGCCATTGAGGCACATTACAATCATATTCCCTATTTTCCCTTGGCCACGGTGGAGTTCCATACAGGAAAATTGATCTATGGCACCATAGCCGGAAAAAAAGCGGTAGTGATGCAAGGAAGGTTCCATTTGTATGAGGGCTACGACTTTCTGGACATCACCTATCCCATTCGCGTGATGCATCTGCTGGGCATCAAAAAACTGTTTGTCTCCAATGCGGCCGGGGCCATCAACCTCGATTTCAAAAAAGGGGACATCATGCTCATCGAGGATCACATCAATCTCCAGGGAGGGTCTCCGTTGGCGTTTAAAAATGTTTCTGAATTTGGAAATAGGTTCGTGGATATGAGCGAGCCCTATGATCTGGACATGCGCAAAAAAATCGTGGCCATTGCCCAAAGAGAGGGCATCTCCCTCAAAAGGGGAGTATATGCCTCCGTGGTCGGTCCGCAGTTGGAGACCAAGGCCGAATATAGGATGTTGAAAATCTTGGGGGCAGATGCCGTTGGCATGAGCACGGTTCCCGAGGCCATTGTGGCCAACCATTTGCAATTGCCCATTGTGGCCGTTTCCGTATTAACGGATGAATGCGACCCGGATAATCTTGAACCCGTGAACATTGAGGAAATCATAGCCATTGCAGGCAGGACAGAGCCCAAAATGATCCGATTGTTCAAAAAATTGATCGAGGAAATCTAGCGGTTCGGCACTATGGGAAACCAAAATGTGAGGTGAATTTTCCAATCTTTTTTGAAAGGTTGTACATCCCAACAAGACTATTTTATCCCTAATTCAAAAAAAATGCCCATGAATCTTATCTTGAACCTGTTTTTTGGACTGCTGCTACTTTCATGCAAGGGAAATTCCGAAAAGTCGCCATTTACCCGTGGTCAAGTCTTGACCACAAAGCCTACCCACGGACTTTGGAACGATGTATTGCAGAAATATGTGGACGACATGGGCAATGTAAACTACGTGGGCATCAAAAACGACCCTGCCTGTTTGGATGATTACTTAGACCACCTTTCCAAGAATCCACCCTCCACGGCATGGGGCAAGAATGAAAAATTGGCCTATTTCATCAACCTGTACAATGCGGCAACGGTAAAACTGATCGTGGACCACTATCCCGTGAAAAGCATCAAGGACATTCCAAACCGTTGGAAAAGGGAATGGATCAAAGTGGGCGACAACACCCTATCCTTGAATGACATTGAACATGAAATATTGCGAAAAATGGATGAACCGCGAATCCATTTTGCCATCGTCTGCGCTTCCTATTCCTGTCCAAAATTGTCCAATGTGGCTTTTACGGAAGAAAATATGGAGGAGATGCTTTCCAAAGCTGCTTCTGACTTTGTAAACGATAAAAAGAGAAACCGGTTTGAAAACGGCACGGCACGGCTCTCCAAAATTTTTCAATGGTATAAGGGCGATTTCACGAAACAATCTTCCCTGTTGGACTACATCAACCTCTATTTGGACAATCCAGTGGCCAAAGATGCGACCCTTGAATATTTGGATTACGATTGGAGTTTGAATGAAGCCAAATAGACCCATATCCATCAGTATCATAATCCCTGTGCTCAATGAGGAGCACTATATTGGGAAATTGCTGGATCACATTGCCCGTGTGGGCAACCCAAACCTTATTGGGGAAATCATCTGTGTGGATGGCGGAAGTCTGGACAAGACCCAGGAAATGGCCCAAAAATATGGTGCCAAAGTAATACGCTCCAAAAGAGGGCGGGCCAGACAAATGAATCTGGGCGCACAACATGCCAAGGGCAACGTACTGTATTTTTTACATGCCGACACGCTCCCACCCAAAAACTTTGATCGGTCTATTATGGACGCTTTGGAAGCCGGATATGAAACTGGATGCTTCAGGATGAAGTTCGATACCAATAACCCCGTTTTGGGATTCTTTGCGTGGCTTTCCAGAATCAACCACGCCTTGTGCAGAGGAGGTGACCAATCCCTTTTTGTCAAACGTAGTTTGTTTCAGAAAAGTGAAGGGTTCAACGAGGCCTATCTCATTTACGAGGATACGGAGTTTATTACCCGTCTGTACCGCCAGACCAAATTTAAGATCCTCCCGGACCATGTGGTTACCTCGGCCCGAAAATATAGGGAAGTGGGATGGTTTAAGCTTCAGTTTCATTTTGCCATGATACATCTGAAGAACTATTTCGGGGCCGGCCCAGAAGAATTATATCGATACTACCAAAAGAATATTTTGACCTAGTCCATTCCTGCTCGGATAAATGCATTGATGTTGTCTCCCCAGTTCTATCTTTTGGACATTTTCAATGCGGGGTTTAAAGATTCATAGTCCAAAATAATTCCCTCCGAAATCCATTTGGCCAAAGCTTGCCTGTTATCGGGATCTAGAATACGGCGTTGGTCCGTTTTACTCCTGATGTTCCCGATTTCAATATAGACCATGCTGGGAAGCGTGTTTTTGACCACGTACAAACTACTGCGCTCCATAAATGTGCCATTGTACTGCCTATTGGGTTGGAATTTCTTGTATTTCTCCAAAAAAGTCTGATGAATGCTCTCCGCCAACCTTTTGCCATTGTCGCTTTTTTCGTGATGATAAAAGAACACATCAATATTGGTTCCCGTACTCCGACTATCCACATGCGTTACCAACAGGCGCTGGTATTTGCCCCTGTTTTTCAGGTACAGATCGTTTACAGCTTTGGTACGCTGTTTCAAACGTGCCAACTGTCCCAAGGGTATGGCGTTGGAAAGTACCATTTCATCCGTATCAGGTTCAAGAATCCTAGCGTCCCTGATCCCATCATTTTCATCTTGCACAATAATATGTACCTCTGCACCATGGGCCAAGAGTTCCCGGGCCAACCTAAGTGTCACATCGTAGGCATATTCATCTTCGGCGATCAATTTTCCATCGTACTTTTCCACTGCACCGGGGTCGGGGCCACCATGGCCTGAAATGAGATAATAAACTGTACCATCGAGGCGATTGCTCACGGAATCTATCTTGGCCAGTTCTTTGCCAAAAATGGGGTACGTAAATCTTGTATCGGTTTCTTCAACCTTTTTCGGGGTCAGGGTATCTGGCAGCAAATAAGAATGTCCAACATACAGGGACTCGCTTTCACCCAAGCTATTGGCGTTCAGTTCCACAAATCTGTTATAATATTTTGTTGGGCTCACTCCATTCCTTCGGAGAAGCGAATAGATCCCATCTCCTTTTACAGCCACCACACTTTGCAATGATACTTGCGCCGCACCGATCACGGGCAACAAAAAACAGCATAAAAGATTTTGTAAAAAAATAAAGCGTAAGGGGTTCATTCAGTTTTCAATTTCCAAATCCACATAATCGTTCATGATGCCGTTGGTGAGCAAACTGGCAAAACGCCGCTTGTCCGAGCGGATGGGTATCTTTTCCCCATCGGGTTTTTTGGATGCGTTTTCCACCGTGAGCAGGCTAATTGCGGGAAGTATGTTTTTGGCGAGGTATAGGCTGTTCTTGTCGTCAAATATCAAGTTGATGTCCTTGTAGGAACGATTGTAGACACTGTTCTTCTTGAACACATTCTGGATGTTCTCGGCAAAACGCTGCCCTTTTTCGCTTTTGTTGTAATGGTATACGGCAACGTCCATATTGCCCTCTCCTGTAAAACCGTTGGCCCGTATGACCAACGCTCTCTGGTATTTTCCGCTATTCTGCAAATACTTTTTGTTGATGACCTCCACATACTGGCCCATCCGTTGGGTTTCCGTCATGGCAAGACTGTCGTTGGTCTGCAGTGGAACCTCATTTCCCAAGACATAGACTTGGGCCCCATGGACCATCAACTCGGCGGCCAGGCCTTCTGCAATACTCTTTACAAAACCTTGGTCCTCAGCAGTTTGATCCTCCAAAATTAAATAGTATACGGCATCCTTGAGTTTTTCGCTTTTAAGTGACATCTTGGAGAGTTCCCGATCAAATAAGGGCTCTTCCGTCCCTTTGTCTGGTTGGACCACGACCCCTGTTTTTTTGAAAGAATCCGAGGTTTTGGGCACTTTGTATTCCACTCCTACTTTCAACAGGCTTCCATCCTTTAAGTTTGCCCCATTGAGTTGGATAAATTCCTCATAGTGTTTGACAGGATCCAATCCTTGTTTCCTCAAAAGTGAAAATATGCCATCCCCAGGCTCGGCAACCACGGTATAATAATTGTCCTGGGCCCATAGCAAAGTGCACGAAAGCACCCAAATCATTAGGGTTGACGCTGATTTCATTTTTCCAGTTTGATTACGTGGGGAGTTGCTACAAATATGGTGAAAAAAAGGCATCGGTTCACAGATGCCAACCCCTAAATTCCCACAATTTGATAACAATAACCTTAGGGTTTTAATTTCTTAACTTGGGCATAGTGTTTTCGGATAACGGATTCCGCAGGTTTGTTTTGGGGCGTGAACCTATTGTCTTCATGTCCGCCCACCCTATCATGATGTATGAACCATTTCCACAAAAAGCCTCCAGCAAACCATTTCTCGTCCCAAAATTCCTCAAAAATGACCTGTGTGGCATCGGCTTGGGCTTCCAGGTTCACCTTCATTTCATTTCCATGTACCAACCATGGTTTCTTGCCCGTATAGTCCATGCTCCTATATCCAAATTCAGTGAAGAGTATAGGTCTCAGATGTTCCTTGGACAGATCCTCTAGTTTGGTTTTCCAGGGTTGCCATCCCACTTTAAGATCTTCACGGGTTGGGTGCTGCTTTTCGGATAGTGGGAAATAGGCATCCACCCCAATGTAGTCCAGTTGATCCCAATAAGGGAATCTGGAATACTCGTCCCAATTGGCCGCATAGGTAAGTTTTCCGGTATAGACCTCTTTTACCTTGGCTATCAGTTTTGACCAATAATCGGGTCGGTGCTTTATAAATTCTTCCAACTCGGTGCCTATACAGTAGATATCACATTGGGTCTCTTGGGCCAACTCGGCATACGTCAAGATAAATTGGCTGTACGATTTCTCAAAAGTTTGCCAATCTGCTTCCGATCGCATGATCATGTCCCCTGTAAACTCTCCCCTCCATATCCAGATTTGGGGCTTCAGCATGATTTTTATCCGATTCTTACGCAGGGTTTCAATGTATTGTCTGGCCCCCTTTTTGGTCTCACCATACCATTGTCGGTCGGTATCAAAAATGAGATTGGGCGAACTCAAATCTCTCAGAAACCCAAAGGGCATGACCGCCGCATAGTTGGCATGAATGTCCAATACGGGATCTACGTGGATTTGGGAAACCTCTTCCCTGGACCCCACAAAACTGATTCCGTTTATCTTTTCAAGATCCTGTCCTGCACAGGAAAACAGGATCAAGATCAAGCACCATAAAAAACCTAGTTGTTTCATAACCCGGAATCCATCCCCCTAAAATAATCTTTTCCCTGTTCGAACATTCCAAAAGCTGGCTGGTTTTAAATTAAATTCTTTCTAAATTAACACATTAGGTTAAGTTCCTATCTTTAAGAGCGACACAATAGCCATAAACATAACCATCCCATGGAACACATTGTCATTATCGGAAATGGAATTGCGGGGGTTTCCGCAGCACGTCATATCCGTAAACTTTCCAACAAAAAAATCACAATGGTTTCCACAGAGACCGATTACTTCTTTTCGAGGACCGCACTTATGTACGTCTACATGGGGCATATGAAATTTGAACACATACAGCCCTATGAAAATTGGTTTTGGGGAAAAAACGGGATTGAACTCGTAAGAGGCTATGTTACCCACGTACACCCCAAGGAAAAAAAGCTGCTGATCGACAATGGCCAAATCCTGGGTTACGATACGTTGATCATTGCCACCGGCTCCAAGTCCAACAAGTTTGGATGGCCAGGCCAGGACCTCCAGGGCGTACAGGGCTTGTATTCCAAACAGGATCTGGATCTTTTGGAAGCAAACGCACCCAACAAGGAGGTTTGCCAAAGAGCCGTTATTGTGGGTGGTGGATTGATTGGCATTGAACTGGCGGAAATGCTCCGAAGCCGCGATATTCCAGTAACCTTTTTAGTGCGGGAAAGCAGTTTTTGGAACAGTGTACTGCCCGAAGGGGAATCGCAAATGATCAACGAGCATATTCGGGAACATCACATTGATCTGCGATTAAGCTCCAACCTAAAGGAAATTGTGTCGGATGGAAACGGAAGGGTGAAATCGGTCATCGTGGCCGAAACAGGAGAAGAGATTCCCTGCAACTTGGTAGGACTTACGGCCGGGGTAACCCCAAACATCGACTTCCTGAAGAACTCAGGTATTGAATTGGGTAGGGGCGTAAAGGTGAACCGTTTTTTGGAGACCAACATCCCCAATGTGTATGCCATTGGGGACTGTGCGGAACAGCATGAGGCCATTGGCCTTCGAAGACCCGTTGAGGCGGTATGGTACACCGGACGGATGATGGGCGAGACCGTTGCGCAGACGGTTTGTGGCAATCGCATGGAATACAGACCGGGCCATTGGTTCAACTCTGCCAAATTTTTGGACATTGAGTACCAAACCTATGGTTGGGTGTTTTCTGAAAGGGGACGAAAGGAATATGAGGAACATTTTCACTGGAGGCATCCCCATGAAAAAATCTGTATCACCGTGGCCTTCAACAGGGAATCACAACAATTTTTGGGCATCAATGCCTTCGGTGTACGCATGCGACATGAGGTTTTTGACCGATGGCTCACCGAAGAAAGACCTGTGGATTTTGTAATGGAACATTTGGTCGATGCGAACTTCGACCCAGAATTCTATAAAACCCATGAAGGGGATATTGTTTCCAAATTCAACGCTGATTTTGGAAAATCCATCAACTCCAAAAAGAAGAGTCTAAAACATATTTTTCAACTTGGCTGAAAGTTGACCTTCAACTTTTAACCTTCAACTTTCAACAAAAAGTATGAGCACTATCGATAAAAGCATGGCCCTTACCGGGCAGCCTCCAAAAAGCTTGAACAGGAACCAAAAAATCGCAACCCTTGTGGGCATGTTTGGCCTTGCTGTTATGTTATTGGCAGGCCTTAATGTTTCTTTTCCCCATAAAGGCATGTGGCTTTCCCTTTCGCTGTCCGCCATACTTATGGGCACACTTTGGTTTTCGTGGGAAGCCTATTCCCAAAAACTCCCAGGGATAAAAAATGATGGGGTCTGGTTCAAATCCATTTCAAGTCGTGGTTTGTGGGCCTGGATGGCGGGCATTGCGCTGACCGGGTTTTATATTGTGCTATATTTTTTCCCCGAATATTTGGGATTGGTAAGCGGCGGGGAAAACAAAGGGGTCATCGGTTTGTTCGACCCTTTGAGCAAACTCATGAGTGGAAACTCTGCCAGCCAATGGTTTGTATACGGAACCCTGTACACGGTTGCCATTCTGGCTTTCGGAATCAAGTTCCTATGGAAATATCGCCACAATCGTTATGAGCGCATACGGACCCTGAGCGTGATGTTTTTCCAAACGGCATTTGCCTTTATCATTCCCGAATTGATGGCCCGTTTGAACGGTGCCAAGGTGTTGGAGGGGGGCAGTTTGCCCTATTATGACCTCAAAAGCGTTTGGCCCCTTAACTATTACAACTTTGAAGGATACCGGATCAAGGGTTTCTTGAGTTCCGGTGATATTGGTTTTGCCCTGTTGGTCTTTGGCATCCTGTCCATTTTTGTCATAACTCCCATCCTTACCTATCGCTTTGGCAAAAGGTGGTATTGTTCCTGGGTCTGCGGATGCGGAGCCTTGGCGGAGACAGCTGGGGATCCGTTCAGGCAGCTTAGCGATAAATCGGTCAAAGCTTGGAGGATTGAACGTTGGGTAGTGCATAGCGTAGTGGTCTTTGTCACCTTGATGACCACCGCGGTAGTCTATTCCTATTTGGGAACGGACACGAGCAAGTACTGGTTGACCAAAAGTACTTTTTTGATCGGGGTTGCCGTACTCCTGACCTTGGTATTTGGCTGGGTGATGCTCTTCAAACGGGATCAATTGCAGAAAGATGCCCAATATGGCGCCATTGGTTACTTTGTCATCATCATGGCGCTTATTGGATTCCACTTTTTTAGTGATGGGGGCCATGTCTTCCTGTTTAAATCGGAGACACTTCGCAAATCCTATTCTTTTTTGATCGGCAGTATTTTTTCTGGGGTCATCGGAACGGGATTCTATCCCATTTTTGGAAGTCGTGTCTGGTGTCGATTTGGGTGTCCCATGGCAGCCATTCTAGGGTTCCAGCAACGTTTGTTTTCCAGGTTCAGAATTACCACAAACGGGGGACAGTGCATTTCCTGCGGAAATTGTTCCACCTATTGTGAAATGGGGATTGATGTTAGGGCCTATGCCCAAAAGGGAGAGAATATTGTACGTGCCAGTTGTGTGGGGTGCGGTATCTGCTCTGCAGTCTGCCCTAGGGGCGTGCTCAAATTAGAAAACGGTCCGCTTAAGGGGCGTATAAACAGTAATCAAGTGCTCTTGGGAAACGATGTGGATTTGATGTCCTTGGTAAACCAAGACTAATCCCGTGCATTTTCATTTATTTTCGATCCATAAAACAGGGAATGGTTTAGTTTTGGCATCTTTGTCCGGCAAAACGAAAGTTTCATAGCACGCATGGCAATTATCAAGGTCATTATTCCGGCGATCAACGAAGGAAATTCCATAGGAAAGGTAGTTTCGGAATTGCCCAAGACCGTCTCGGAAATTATTGTTGTGGACAACGGCTCCACGGACAACACCCTGGAAAATGCACAAAAAGCGGGAGCCACCGCAATCACCGAAAGTCGCAAAGGATATGGGTTTGCGTGCCTAAAAGGATTGGAGTATGTGGGCAAACAATCCAAAGTACCCGACATTATCGTATTTATCGATGGAGATTACTCTGATTATCCTGAAGAACTGGATAAGGTAGTCGCCCCAATTTTGGAGCAAGACATTGATTTTGTGGTGGGAGCGCGGAAAAAATCGCTTCGGGAACCCGGTTCCATGACCCCGCAACAGGTTTTTGGCAATAAGTTGGCCACATTTTTAATGAAAATCCTGTTCAGGGCAAGATTTACGGATTTGGGACCTTTTAGAGCCATAAAATATGAAAAGCTCAAAAAATTGGATATGAGAGACACGACTTATGGATGGACAGTGGAAATGCAACTGAAGGTTTTGCGAAATAACATGTCATATACCGAAGTACCAGTGCGTTATAAACAAAGAATTGGGGTGTCAAAAGTGTCTGGTACGGTAAAAGGTACTATATTTGCAGGCATAAAAATTTTGGGTTGGATTTTTAAATACAGTATAAAATAAAATGGGACTTACAATCGTATACCTTATCATCGCTATTTATAGTACAGCCTTAATCCTGATATTTTTCTACAGTTTGGCCCAGCTAAACCTCTTGGTCAACTATTTGGGTTACAAAAAGCGAAACGAAGAGGCCCCAAAATTCAACCTTTTAGACCCCAAGGAAATTCCGTTCGTCACCATACAGCTGCCCATCTACAACGAAGAGTATGTTATGGAGCGACTCTTGGACAACATTGCCAAGATAGAGTATCCCAAAAGCAAATTGGAAATCCAGGTGTTGGACGACTCCACCGATGATTCCGTTATTGAAACAGCAAAACGGATTGAAGAGCTACAAAAGACCGGACTGGACATACAGCATATCAGAAGGGAAAACCGCAAAGGCTATAAAGCCGGTGCCTTGAAAGAGGGACTTGCCATTGCCAAAGGTGAGTTCATCGCCATTTTTGATGCCGACTTCCTTCCTGAAAGTGATTGGTTAAAGAAGACTGTTCCCTACTTCAAGGATGAGGAAATAGGTGTTGTACAGACCCGTTGGGGGCACATCAACAGAGATTATTCTACCCTTACCAAAATCCAGGCGTTTGCCTTGGATGCCCACTTTACCTTGGAGCAGGTGGGAAGAAATTCCAAAGGGCATTTCATCAACTTTAACGGTACTGCGGGAATCTGGAGAAAGGAATGCATCTTGGATGCAGGCAACTGGGAAGGCGATACCCTTACCGAAGACCTTGACCTGAGCTATCGTGCCCAATTGAAAAATTGGAAATTCAAATATTTGGAGGATGTGGAAACTCCCGCCGAACTTCCCGTGGTGATCAGTGCGGCGCGTTCGCAACAGTTCCGCTGGAACAAGGGAGGTGCCGAAAATTTTAGAAAAACGGTCTGGAGCGTGATCACGGCCAAGAATATCCCATTCAAGACCAAGTTCCATGGGGTAATGCACTTGTTGAACAGCTCCATGTTCCTATGTGTGTTCATCGTGGCCCTGTTGAGCATTCCCATGCTGTACATCAAAAATACCTATGGCCATTTGGGTTGGGTGTTTGAGGTGACCAGCTTTTTCATCATCAGTACCATTATCCTCTTCATCTGCTATTGGTTTACCTACAAGAGCATACAGGGAGGCACTTTTGACAATTTTGTGGATTACATTAAGCTGTTTTTTACCTTCTTTTCGGTTGCATTGGGCTTCTCCTTGCATAACACAGTTGCTGTTTTGGAAGGACATTTGGGCAAGCGAAGCGAGTTTGTAAGAACTCCAAAATTCAACATTAACAGCATTACCGACAGCTGGAAAGGCAATAAGTACTTGGCCAAGAAACTGTCGCCCAATATGATCTTGGAGTTCGCACTGATGATCTATTTCCTTTTTGGAATGTACAGTGCCGTTCCGTTGAACGATTTCGGGTTGTTCCCATTCCATTTGATGTTGTTTTTGGGCTTTGGATTTGTGTTCTTTAAATCCTTGACCTCGAAGGCATAATTCATGTTTTCTTTCTGGAAACTCCATAAATTCCCTTTGCTTTTTGTACTGGGCAGTGTTCTTTTTTATGGGAGTTTTGGCTACGATCTGGACCGGGCAGATTACATCAAACTCTGGATGTTATATTGCGGGGCGTTTTACTTTTGCCACAAACTCATCCAACAAGAGCATTGGAACTTTAGGTTTCTGCTGGTTGCCGGAATCCTGTTCCGGTTGGTCTTTTTGTTTGCCGAACCCACTCTGTCCCAAGATTTTTATCGGTTTATATGGGATGGGGAACTCATCAAAAATGGCATAAACCCGTATCTCTACACGCCCAAAAATCTGATCGCCCAGGGCAACCTTTCCATTGCCCATGCCCAAGAACTTTTTGTGGGGATGGGGGAGCTCAGCGCAAAGCATTTCAGCAATTATCCCCCCATAAATCAACTGCTGTTTGCCTTGGCTTCACTTATGGGTGGTGGAAGCATCCTGGGCTCCATCATCGTTATGCGGGTGACCTTAATTTTGGCCGATATTGGTGTACTCTATTTCGGCAGAAAGTTGCTTCAACAGCTCAACCGTCCCGCACACCATATCTTTTGGTATTTTTTAAATCCATTGGTGGTCATAGAACTGAGTGGCAACCTCCATTTTGAAGGCGCAATGCTCTTTTTCTTTGTTTGGTCGCTCTACCTCATGTCCCGAAAAAAATGGCTTTGGGCCGCCCCAATCTACGTGGTTTCCATAATGGTTAAACTGGTTCCTCTGCTGTTTCTGCCCATCTTCTTTAAATATTTAGGGTTAAGAAAAAGTGTCCTATTCTATATTTTGGTGGGTGTTGGATGCGTGGCCCTCCTACTTCCCTTCTACGCTTCCGCATTCGTTGACAACTACTCGGAAACCGTAGGGCTTTGGTTTTCCAATTTTGAATTCAATGCGGGGACCTATAACCTGATCAAAAAAATCGCCATCAATTACTATGATGCAAGGCCATGGGAATTGATCAAATCCTACGGAAGCATCATGGCCAAAATTGTCATTGTATTTGCATTGCTGATCGCCTTCCTTCGGAAAAACAGGACCATGGACAGCATGTTGGTCTCCATGCTCATGGTTTTGTCGGTCTATTATTTTTTATCCAGCACCGTACACCCTTGGTACCTAACCTTCCTTTTGGGTTTGGGGCTCTTCACCACATACCGTTTTCCATTGGCATGGTCCCTGTTGGTGATTTTGAGCTACTATGCCTATTCAAATCCAGCTTACGCTGAAAATCTTTGGTTGCTGGGAATAGAATATTTTTTGGTCATTGGCTTTTTCATTTATGAATTAATGGGTAAGCACCCAAAAAAGTTATATTTCTTTAAAAAATAAACCCAATCTTAGACCAATTGGAATTAATTTGTACTTTTAGCCCCACTATGAAAGGACAGGAAAACATAACATTCACTTTGAGCAGACTTGCTCCCACATGTCCATTTTCTCCCCGTCGCCGCCCGTAAGGGTGGAATATAGCTATGGAAATAGGTGAGTCCATTTCCGCAAGAACACAAAAATCAAATTCAATTTTTTCAGTTTAAATCGAAATAGCAATGGAAATTGTAATTGCTAACGAATCACATTTTAAATACGCACAAATTATCAGTGATACCTTGGCCGAATCGGCCAAAGTGCGCGGTACGGGTATTGCACAGCGTTCCCCTGAGTACATCATAAAACGATTGCAGAACGGCAATGCCGTAATCGCTTTGGATGGGGACAAGTTTGCCGGATTTTGTTATATAGAGGTCTGGGGCGATAAAAACTTTGTGGCCAATTCTGGCTTGATCGTACATCCAGATTATAGAAACCAAGGGCTCGCCAAAAATATAAAGAAAGCGGTCTTTGAGCTCTCCAGAAAGAAATTCCCCGATGCCAAGATCTTTGGAATTACAACCGGTTTGGCCGTAATGAAGATGAACTACGAACTGGGATATAGGCCCGTTACATTTTCTGAACTTACGGACGATCCAGAATTCTGGAAAGGCTGCCAAACCTGCAAGAACTTTGACATCCTTACCCGAACTGAGCGAAAAATGTGTCTGTGCACCGGAATGTTGTACGACCCCAATGCCAAAAAAGTTGAATCCAAAAAAATCAATGGGAAGGCTTTCCAGCGATTAAAAAGCATCAAGGAGACCCTCTTCCTAAAAAAGAAACAAAAATAATCGTCCGTTCGAGCGCAATCAAGAACAATTTATCATCACCACTGCGCTCGATATGACAGCATATATTGAAGAACCGAAACATGAAGAAACTTGTATTAGCCTACAGCGGCGGATTGGATACTTCCTATTGTGCCAAATACCTGTCCCAGGAACAGGGTTTTGAGGTACATGCCGTTAGTGTGAACACTGGGGGTTTCAGCACGGCTGAAATCAAAGAAATTGAACAAAAGGCCCTGGCTCTTGGGGCATCTTCCTATACATCCATTGATGCGGTCTCCAATTTCTACGAAAAAGTGGTCAAATACCTCATTTTTGGAAATATCCTCAGGAACAATACCTATCCGCTCTCCGTAAGCGCGGAACGAATTGTACAGGCCCTGGAAATTGTTGATCACGCCAAAAAAATTGGAGCAAAGTACATAGCCCACGGCAGCACCGGTGCGGGCAACGATCAGGTACGTTTTGATATGATTTTCCAGATCATGGCTCCGGAAATTGAGATCATTACCCCGATCCGGGATAAAAAACTGGCCCGGGAAACAGAGATTGAATACCTACAGAAAAACGGCATTGACTATTCTTGGGAAAAGGCAAAATATTCCATCAACCGAGGCCTTTGGGGAACTTCCGTTGGAGGTTCCGAAACCTTGACCTCCCATCTATCCCTTCCCGAAAGTGCCTATCCAAGTCAGTTGGAAAAAGAGCTTCCCAAAGAAGTAAAATTGACTTTTGAAAAAGGGGAATTGGTAGCCCTTGACGGTAAAAAGGATACCCCGGTCACCAACATTGAAAAGCTCTCCGCCATTGCTTCCAAATATGCCATTGGCCGAGATATCCACGTGGGAGATACCATTATCGGCATAAAGGGCAGGGTAGGTTTTGAAGCTGCCGCTCCCCTGATCATCATAAAGGCCCACCATTTGTTGGAAAAACACACCCTGAGCAAATGGCAACAATACCAAAAAGAGCAATTGGGCAATTTTTATGGCATGTTGCTCCACGAAGGCAATTATTTGGATGGGGTGATGCGAAACATAGAGGCCTTTTTGACCGACACCCAAAAGCATGTCTCCGGGGATGTCTTTGTTACCCTGTATCCCTATCGGTTTGAGCTGAACGGTATTTCCTCCGATCACGATCTGATGAACGCTTCCTTTGGAAGCTATGGCGAGATGAACAAGGGGTGGACCGCGGATGATGCCAAGGGATTCATCAAGATTCTTTCCAATCCAGGTAAAATTGCAAACCATATAAACCAAGACAATGATTAAGGCAGGTATCATAGGCGGTTCGGGGTATACGGGCGGAGAACTTATCCGACTGCTCCTGAACCATGGTGATGTGGAAATCGACTTTGTCTACAGTACCACAAAAGCGGGGGCAAAGGTCTCCACGGCACACCCAGATTTGTTGAGCTCCACGGACATTACGTTTGTGGGCGGGGTAAACCCATCCGTAGATGTGGTTTTCCTCTGTTTGGGACATGGCAACTCCATCCAGTTCCTCAAAGATCATCCCTTCTCCGAAAACACCTTGATCATTGACCTGAGCAACGATTTTAGGCTCAAGGACAGTAGCGTTTTTGGTGATGAGGCATTTGTGTATGGTTTGCCGGAACTCAACCGAAAAAAGATTCAAAGCTCCCGGTTGGTGGCCAACCCCGGATGCTTTGCCACGGCAATACAGCTGGCATTGCTTCCCTTGGCCAAAGAGAACAAACTGGGCAATGACATCCATGTCAACGCCGTAACCGGAAGTACCGGTGCAGGCATAAAACCTTCCGAAACCTTACATTTTAGTTGGCGAAACAACAATGTATCATGGTACAAGCCTTTTACCCACCAACATTTGGGTGAAATCGAGGAAAGTTTGGAATCCTTTGGAAACCCGGTCGGAAAATTGTTGTTCATACCCAATAGGGGAAACTTTACCAGGGGCATTTTTGCCACGGCGTACACTCCTTTTGAGGGTTCCTTGGAGGAAGCTAAAGCAATGTACAGTGACTTTTATGAAAAAGCACTTTTCACGCATCTTTCCAGTGAACCTATTGACCTGAAGCAAGTGGTCAACACCAACAATTGTCACCTCCATTTGCACAAACATGAGGATGTGCTCTTGGTTACCTCGGCCCTGGACAATCTTTTAAAAGGGGCATCGGGACAGGCAGTGCAGAACATGAACCTTATGTTCGGATTTGAGGAAAACGAAGGATTGAAGTTAAAGGCAGGAGTTTATTAAAGAATAAATTGTCAGGTCGAGCGCAGTCGAGACCTTATTGAAAAATGATATAAAATCTCTCGACTGCGCTCGAGATGACAAAATTAATAAACCATGAAAATAGCAATCATAGGGGCAGGAAACTTGGGGCTGGCCATTGCAAAGGGAATTTTGCACAGCAATGGGGCCACTACCATGTACCTCACCAAACGAAACACAAAGGGCATCAAGGATTTTGAAAAATATGGGAACGTTACCGTTACCTCGGATAACAAAGACGCGGTCAAAAACTCCGATATCCTGATTTTTGCCGTGCAACCGGGCCATTTTGCCACCATTCTTGAGAATACCAAGGATCTGCTCACCGAAAACCATGTGATCATCAGTACCATCACCGGTTTTAGTATCCCAAAAATTGAGGGAATCATCGGTGCCGATAAATATATCATCCGAAGTATGCCCAATACGGCCATTTCAGTGGGGAAATCCATGACCTGTATCTGCAGTAACGAATTGGGGAAGAAACGAATCGAATTGGCCAAGGCCATCTTTAACCGTATGGGGCATGCCCTAGAAATCCCAGAGGAACAAATGCAGGCCGCAACGGTCATCTGTGCCAGTGGTATTGCTTTCTGGATGCGTTTGATCCGGGCCACCACGCAAGGTGCCATTCAGTTGGGGTTCGATGCCCATGAGGCCCAGGAACTGGCCATGCACACCTGCAACGGTGCCGCCAGTCTGTTGATTGAGTCGGGCAGCCACCCAGAAGAGGAAATAGATAAAGTGACCACCCCAAGAGGATGCACCATTGAAGGATTGAATGAGATGGAACACCAAGGGTTGAGCTCTTCTTTGATCAAGGGGATTGTCACTTCATTTGAAAAGATAAACCAAATTAGAAAGGGATAGAAAATGTCAGGTCGAGTGCAGTCGAGACCCAATGAAAACCATAAATACACCTCTCGACTGCGCTCGAGGTGATAACCAAAGACTATGAAATTATTTGACGTATATCCACTTTATGATGTTACCCCCGTAATGGCAAAGGGTATAGAGGTATGGAATGATAAGGGAGAGAAATATCTGGATTTCTATGGAGGGCATGCCGTGATTTCCATAGGGCATACACACCCGCATTACGTAAAACGGATCAAGGATCAATTGGATAAGATTGCCTTTTACAGCAACTCCATAAAAAACCCCATACAGCAAGAGTTGGCCAAAAAGCTGGGAGAACTTTCCCAATGTACGGATTATACCCTCTTTATGTGCAATTCCGGTGCGGAAGCCAATGAAAATGCCTTGAAAATGGCTTCGTTCCATACGGGAAAGTCCAAGGTGATCGCTTTTAAGAACAGCTTTCACGGCAGGACGTCCGCAGCGGTGGCTACCACGGACGATCCCAGCATCAATGCCCCCATCAACCAACAACAGGAAGTGACCTTTCTTTCCTTGAACGATCTTGAAGGTTTTGAAAAAGCCATCTCTTCCGATGTACACTGTGCCGTGATTTTGGAGGCCATTCAAGGTGTGGGTGGGCTGGATGAACCCACCACGGAATACTACCGGTTCATCGCGGATAAATGCAAGGAAAAAAATGTGGTGCTGATCGCGGACGAGGTCCAGTCCGGTTATGGCCGGAGCGGAAAATTCTTCGCCTTTCAACACCATGGGGTTCAACCGGACATCATCTCCATTGCCAAAGGCATGGGAAACGGCTTTCCTGTGGGGGGTATTCTCCTCCATCAATCGTTTAAAGCCTCCTATGGCCTTTTGGGGACCACTTTTGGAGGAAACCATCTGGCCTGCGCTGCCAGCTTGGCCGTTCTTGAAGTTCTGGAAAATGAGAACCTGATCGCCAATGCGGCCAATTTGGGAACTTACTTCAGGAAAAAGGCCACAGAGATTCCAGAAATCAAAAAAGTAAAGGGCAGGGGCTTGATGATAGGCCTTGAATTCGATTTTGAAGTGGCCGAACTGCGCAAAAAATTGATCTATGACCAGCACATGTTCACGGGAAGCGCCAAAAACAAGAAACTACTTCGGTTTTTGCCTGCCTTAAACATTACCAAGGAACACATCGATTTATTTTTTGAAGCCCTAGAAACCGCATTGAAATGAAGCACTACCTATCCATAAACGACGTTGATTCCCTTCCCGACTGGGTTGAGGAAGCCATGGTCCTAAAGAAAAACCCGTACCAGTTTCAGGATTTGGGCAGAAACAAGACCTTGTGCCTTTTGTTCTTCAACAATAGCCTGAGAACCCGGTTGAGCACCCAAAAAGCGGCCATAAACCTGGGTATGGATGTTATGGTCATGAATTTTGGGAATGATGGATGGGCTCTGGAATTTGAAGATGGAACGGTCATGGGCCAAGGTACCTCGGAACACATCAAGGAGGCGGCACAAGTGGTTTCCCAATATTGTGATATTGTGGCCATCCGTGCCTTTGCCAAATTGGAGGACAGGGCCAAGGACGAGGCGGAAGAGACGCTCAATGGGTTTGCAAAATATGCCACCATCCCCGTGGTGAACCTGGAAAGCTCCACAGCACATCCGCTGCAGGCGCTGGCAGATGCCATGACCTTGGCGGAATACAACTCCAAACCAAAACCCAAGGTGGTCCTGTCGTGGGCACCCCATCCGAAGGCATTGCCCCATGCCGTGGCCAATTCTTTTGTTAAAATGATGAAATTACAGGATGCAGAATTCATCATCACACACCCAAAAGGATACGAATTGGACCCCAAAATCACTAAAGGATGCCAAATAGAGCATGACCAAGATAAAGCGCTCCAGAATGCAGATTTTGTATACGTAAAGAACTGGAGCAGCTATACGGACTATGGAAAAATATTGCACCAAGATACCAACTGGATGATGACCAAGGCAAAATTGGGCAAGGCTAAATTTATGCACTGCCTCCCTGTCCGAAGAAACATGATAGTGGAGGATGCCGTGCTGGACGGAGATCAATCCCTGGTAGTGGAACAAGCGCACAACAGGACTTATGCAGCGCAACTGGTATTGAAAAAGTTATTGGAAAAAGGGAAAGGATGAAACTAAAGGACAAGGTTTGCATAGTCACAGGAGCCACAAGCGGTATGGGAAAAGCCATAGCTGAAGCCTTTTCTGGTGAAGGTGCGCAACTTGTCCTTTCAGGTCGAAATGAAAAAACGGGAAGCCAAATACAAAAACAACTCCCCAATACCATTTTCGTGGCCGGGGATGTCACCGATACATCCTATAACCAAATGTTGGTGGATGCGGCCATCCGTGAATTTGGTAAACTCGACATCCTTTCATTGAATGCCGGTGTCTTGGGTCTGGGAAATGTTGTGGACCTGCCCATTGCTTCCTGGCATAAGACCATTGATACCAATCTCAGTTCCATTTTTTTCCTTTCAAAATATGCACTGCCCCATTTGCAACATGCCCATGAAGGCAATATATTGATCAACGCCTCAATTGCTGCGTTCAAGAGTTTTCCCAACCATCCGGCCTATTGTGCCTCAAAAGCAGGTGCCTTGGCCTTGATGAAGCAAATGGCCGTTGAGTATGCCCCCAAGGTGAGGGTAAATGCCATTTGCCCAGGTCCGGTGGACACCCCGTTGCTCTGGGAATCGGCCACAGCCTTTGAAAATCCGGAAAAGGCCGTTTCAGATGCCCAAAAAGCAACCTTGTTGAAACGATTGGGCACTCCCGGGGATATTGCAAAACTGGCGCTCTTTTTAGTGTCCGATGATAGTTCCTGGATGACCGGGACAGCCGTAACCATTGATGGGGGAATTTTAAATGTATAGCATGAAACAGAAGCTTTCCATAGTAAAAATCGGAGGAAATCTCATTGAAGATCCAGAGGGGCTTTCCCATATACTGAAACTTTTTTCCAAAATGCACGGAAACAAGATTCTGGTCCACGGAGGAGGCAAAAAAGCCACTGAAATTGGAAACAAATTGGGAATCGAGGCCAAAATGGTGAACGGCCGAAGAATAACGGATGCCGAAAGCCTCGATGTGGCCATTATGGTATATGGTGGATTGGTAAGCAAAAAAATTGTGGCCCAGTTGCAGGCCTTGGGCACCAACGCCATTGGAATGAGCGGGGCAGATGCCAATACGATCCACGCCTATAAAAGATTGGTGAGCGACGTGGATTTTGGGTTTGTGGGCGATGTGGATGCCGTCAATGCGTACAACATCTTCAAACTGCTGCAAGCTGGCTTCACACCAATTTTCTGTGCTCTCACCCACAACGGAAAGGGCCAGTTGTTCAACACCAATGCCGATACCATTGCGGCGGAACTGGCCATAGCCATGTCCGATCAATTTGATACCACCCTGTACTATTGCTTTGAGAAAAAAGGAGTCCTTCGTGACATAGAGGATGAAGATTCCGTGATTACCCATATTGATTCCAAAAAATATGATTCCCTTTTGGAAAAAGGCATCATTGCGGACGGAATGCTCCCCAAAATGCACAATTGTTTTTATGCCCTCAGGAACCATGTCTCCAAGGTCTGCATCGGGGATAGCACTATGCTCATGGAGGGCAAATCAAATTTTACGACTTTAACACTATGAAAATCGATCAGGAAATACTGACCCATAAGGCCATTGATCTGCTGAAAAAGCTCATCAGCATCCAATCGTTTTCCGGGGAAGAGGACAAAACCGGGGATGCCATTCAAGCTTTCTTGAACGATTTTGGCATCCAAACTGAGCGACAGTTCAACAACATTTATGCATTCAACAAACATTTTGATGAAAGCAAGCCCACACTCCTCCTGAATTCGCACCACGATACGGTAAAACCCAACAGTGCCTATACCAAAGACCCTTTCCATCCGCATATTGAAGATGGAAAGCTGTTCGGTTTGGGCAGCAATGATGCCGGGGGGGCCTTGGTATCGCTTTTGGCGACTTTTGTCCATTTTTACGAACAGGAGGGATTGACCCACAACCTCATTATGGCGGCCACGGGAGAGGAAGAGGATGCCGGGGCAAAAAGTTTGACGGCCCTCCTGCCCATACTCCCCCAAATTGATGTTGCCATTGTTGGGGAGCCTACCCTCATGAATCTGGCCATTGCGGAAAAGGGGCTCATTGTCTTCGATGCTGTGGTGGAAGGAACCCCTTCACACGCCGCACATCCCAATGACAACAACGCCATTTACAACACCATTGAGGTGCTGAACTGGTTTAAAGCATATACCTTTGACAAGGTCTCGGACACTTTGGGCGAGGTAAAAATGACGGTGACCCAGATCAATGCGGGAAACCAGCACAATGTGGTGCCAGCGCAAGTGGATTTGGTGATCGACGTTCGTGTGAACGACCGCTACACCAATCAAGAGATTGCCACGATGCTGCAAAAGGAGGCCCCCTGCAAAATGTCCCCACGATCTTTGCGGTTGAACTCATCCTCCATTGATCCCAAACACAGTTTGGTGAAAAGTGGTTTGGCTTTGGGCCGAAAAACATACGGTTCCCCAACCCTTTCCGACCAAGCGGCATTGAGCTGCCAATCGGTTAAGTTGGGACCAGGGGACAGTCCCCGTTCCCACTCGGCCAATGAATATATTTATGTGCATGAGATTGAGGAAGGAATAGACCTGTACATCAAAATCCTGAAAGGATTTTTACAATAACCAATGCTCAATAAGCAATTGACAATTGTTTATTGTTAACTGATAATTGAACTATGAAACTCTGGGACAAAGGCTTTAGCACCGATAAAAAAATAGACCATTTTACCGTGGGCAACGACCGCGAACTGGATTTGGTTCTGGCCAAATACGACGTCATTGCCTCGAAGGCCCATGCCAAGATGTTGGGTAAAGTGGGGCTGATTTCCGAAGATGAGGCCACTGATTTGGTAAAGGCCTTGGATGACATTGCCAAGGACATCCAAAAAGGAAAATTTACCATTGAGGACGATTTTGAGGACATGCACTCCAAAATCGAGTTTTTGCTGACCAAGAAACTGGGGGATACCGGCAAAAAAATCCATACGGCGCGTTCCCGAAACGACCAAGTGTTGGTGGCCATGCAACTTTATCTCAAAGAGGAGCTGACCGAAATCAAATCCCAGGTAAAAAAGCTCTTCGACCTGTTGCTGGATCTGGCCGAAAAACACAAAAGTGTCCTATTGCCCGGCTACACCCACCTTCAAATTGCCATGCCCTCTTCCTTCGGCCTTTGGTTTTCTGCCTATGCCGAAAGTTTGGTGGACGATCTGTACGTTGTACAGGCGGCCTATAAAATAACCGACCAAAATCCTTTGGGTAGTGCTGCCGGATATGGAAGTTCGTTCCCTATTGACCGAAGCCTTTCCACCACCGAAATGGGGTTTGAAACTTTGAAATATAACGTTGTTGCGGCGCAGATGGGTCGAGGAAAAGTGGAAAAAGCCGCAGCCTTTGGAATTTCCAGTGTGGCGGCCACCCTATCCAAATTGGCCATGGACATTTGCCTCTACATGAGCCAGAATTTTGATTTTATCTCCTTCCCCAACGAACTCACCACCGGGAGCAGCATCATGCCGCACAAAAAGAACCCGGATGTCTTTGAATTGATTCGGGCCAAGTGCAACAAAATCCAAGCGGTGCCCAACCAATTGACCTTGATCACTAACAACCTACCCAGCGGGTACCACCGAGATCTGCAATTGGTAAAGGAAGTGATCGTGCCTGCATTGCAGGACATGCAGGCCTGTTTGGAGCTGATGACCTTTAGTTTAAAAGAAATCCAAGTGAACAAAAATATCTTGGATAACCCCAAGTACGATTATCTCTTTAGCGTGGACACCTTGAACGAATTGGTAAAAAGCGGCATGCCGTTTAGGGATGCCTATAAAACCATGGGTAAGGCCATCGAAAACGGCAATTTTAAACCCAAACGAGACATTGAACATACCCACGAAGGTAGTTTGGGCAACTTGTGTTTAGAGGAGATCAGGGCCAAGATGGAAAAGGCTCTAGAGTAAACTACAGGATTACCCTCCAAGATAGCTGTCAACTCATGTTGTATGTCTATCAATTTAAGCTGGATTTTAAGCTGCAAAAACGCTAACTTCACTTACCTGTGCTGAACTTGTTTCAGTATCGGTTGATATAGTTCATTAAAACGGAACCATATCTTTAATGTTGGCAGTAATTTGAAAAAGATATTCTACATATTAATTCTTTTGGTTTCATTTGGCGGATTTTCGCAAGAATCAACCGACTCCGACAATCAAGGTCAAATTCTTTATTACGGATTAATGAGTTATTTGAGAATTAAAGCAATGGAATTTACTGCAAAAGAATACAATCTTGAGGTCAAAGGAGTTGCAGGCTGTGTGGTTAGCCATGAACTTGTTGACAGTGTTAAATCTGTTCATTTAAGACTCTGGAGAAAAATGGATAGTATTTATGGAATTGGAGCAAAAAAAAGGTATGAAAAAAATGTTGAGCTTGAACTTGCCCAAATTCAGAAATCCTATGACATCATAAAAGACAAAAAAGACATTAAAAAATTATTGCGTAAAGAAAAAAGAGAAAATGAGGGTTCAACAATTAGCCTTAACAATAAGTTGGGAGAAGGTGTTTATTCATGGAGCATTTATTGTTTAAACTCGGAGAAATACCCTGAAAAAAGATGGAACGCCGAATATGAGGTTGTGGTGGATTTAACTCAAATGGATTATAGCATAAACCAGATAAAATAAAAACTACTGCCAACAACGGCTATAATCCATTGCTCGCTAAATACTAAACCAAAAAACTGTATATTTAACTTGGCTCGATTCCTACTCCGAAAAATCTCTGATTTTTCTCCGCAACGGAATCATAGCCAACCCGATAAGTGTCATCCCAAAAACTATTCTTGCCTACATTCCATGACATCCTGACATCCAGTGTCTTAAGACTTCTTTTACACTAGACCCATGCTACTCTTAAAAATGTATTAATACCATAACTTTTGGTCATTTTGGTATTTATTTTGATGCCCCTCCTGTTGGATTTTAAACTGGTGTTTAACCTAAAACAGAGCGACATGAAACGTATCTTATTTGTAGTACCTGCAATGCTCTTGATGGTCAGTTGTCATGGCCAAGAACACAAAAAAGAACAGGACAAGAAAACCAAGGACAAAGTAACCGTGGAAGAGCCCAAAGGAAGCTGGAAAGTGAACCGGGAATTTGACAAGGATGGCAACCTCATCCGGTATGATTCCATTTACTCCTGGTCTTCATCTGACTATGCCCACGATCTGGGGGCCATGGACCGCGACAGTCTGTTGCAATCCTTTCAATCCAGGTTTTCCAAAAGCTTTTCCCAATTTGATCCCAATGGCATGAATGATTTCTTTGCCGGGGATTCCCTTTTCGCAAAAAAATTCTTTGAGGATGACTTTTTTGAAAGTCCCTTTGGAAAGGATTTCATGGACTTGGACGAAATGCACAAACGCATGGAGGACATGCAGAAAAAGTTTTTGGAACGCTACGCTCCTGAACCCAACAACGACGAAAAGGGGCAGATGTAGCCCTTCAGCCTGATTTTATCAAATAAAAAAGGATTCCCCTCACAGCTTGTGATGGGGATTTTGTTTTTTTAAGAAATTTTTGGGTCATTGAAAGCAAAGCAATTCGTTACTTTTAGTCCACAAACCAACAATGACCCAACACCGCTTGAAAATCCCCGTTCTATTCATTTTTGTCTTGCTTTTTGGTACACAATTATATGCCCAAAAGAAAAATGCGGCCTACACCCTACACATGTACAAGACCGATGAAGCCTTTACCATAGACGGGAAAGCTGATGAAACCACATGGCAAAAGGCAGAACCTGCCAAGGATTTCTTTATGGTACTGCCCATGGACGACCGCATGGCCACCCAGCCCTCGGAAGTGAAAATGGCCTATGATGACAAGCATCTTTACCTTTTGGCCATCTTCTACAAAACCCCGGGGAACACCTATACCGTAGAATCGTTGCGTAGGGATTTCACCTTTGGGAACAATGATAATTTTCTGTTGTTCATGGATCCCTTCAACAACCAGACCACCGGTTTCAGTTTTGGGGCCAATGCCTATGGGGCCCAATGGGATGGCACCATGTACAATGGTGGCAATGTAGATCTTAATTGGGACAGCAAATGGGTCTCCGAGGTACAACTTTATGACGATAAATGGATGGTGGAAATGGCCATTCCCTTTAAATCGATTCGGTATGAAAAAGGCGTAAAGGAGTGGGGCATCAATTTTTCTAGGTTGGATCTGAGCACCAATGAAAAATCCAGCTGGACTCCCATTCCACGGCAATTTCCAACGGCTTCCCTGGCCTATACGGGAACCTTGGTCTGGGACAATCCACCCCCAAACCAAGGCCTCAACTATTCTCTCATCCCCTATGTATTGGGTACTATGGGCGATTCAAATATAGATGGTGTCACGTATGACGATGAATTTAAGGTGGGGGGCGATGTGAAACTCGGACTTTCCTCTTCCTTGAACCTGGACTTAACCCTCAACCCTGATTTTTCGCAAGTGGAAGTGGACCGACAAGTGACCAATCTGGACCGCTTTGAGCTCTTTTTTCCAGAAAGGCGACAGTTTTTTCTTGAAAATGCCGATTTGTTTTCCAATTTCGGCTACGAGACCATCCGTCCGTTCTTCTCGCGCCGTATCGGTTTGGGTGTGCCCATCATAGCGGGTGCCCGGGTAAGCGGCAACCTCAACCGAAACCTCCGTTTGGGGCTGATGGACATGCAGACCGAAAAGGTGGACGAAACTGGATTGCCCAGTCAAAACTTTGCCGTACTCTCGTTGCAGCAAAAGGTCTTTTCCCGATCGAGCATTGGGTTCATGTTCGTAAACAAGGAGTCCATGAACTACAATGGCTTGGCCGATGGCCTAAAAACCGAGTACACCAAATTCAACAGGAACTTGGGACTTGAGTACAACTTGGCTTCCAGTGACAACAGGTATACCGGTAAGTTGTTCATGCTCAAATCCTTTGGGCCCGATTCCGAAAACAATGGCATTGCCCAAGGGGCTCATGTTGAATACAAAAACCGCAAGTTGAACTGGCTTGTGCAACAGGAATATGTCTCCAACGATTTTGTTTCCGAGGTGGGTTTTGTGCCGCGCAACAACTATATCAAATTGAACGGCTCCACCGCATATCTCTTTCTACCAGCAAGTGAAACAGTGGTAAGCCACGGCCCAAAATATTTTGGCCAGTATTTTTTCGACCCCAACATGCGTTCCACGGATTATGTGAGTGTTTTGGGGTATGCGGTCAACTTTTTGAACCGGAGTTCCTTTGAGATCAACTTTTTTAACGAGTTTGTGGAGCTTTTGGCCCCTTTTGACCCCACCAACACGGATAAACCCGAGCTTGCCGCAGGAACCCGCCACCACTGGAATGGGGTGTATTGGGAGTATATTTCTAGGCCCAAAAGTCTTTTTACCTATATGCTTTCCAGCAGGATGGGACGCTACTACCAAGGCGGTTCCCGAACCAACTTCAGTGCCCAATTGGGCTATCGTTTTCAGCCCTATGCGAGTTTGGCGGCCACCGCCAGCTACAATAACATTGACCTGCCCAGCCCATGGAACACCACGGAGTTTTGGCTGGTCGGTGCCGAAGCGGATATTACCTTCACCAACAAATTGTTTTGGTCCACCCTGTTTCAGTACAACGAGCAAAGCCGAAACTTTAACCTGAACTCACGGTTTCAATGGCGGTACGCTCCGGCCTCCGATCTGTTTTTGGTGTTCACCAGTGATGATCAATTGTCTCCCTTTGATGGCCGTGTATGGTCATTGACCCTAAAGTGCACCTATTGGTTTAATCGGTGATTTTTGCGAACTTCACATGTGGGTTGATATGATTCATTGAAAACAGAATCATGGCTGACCCGTTTCACCGCATAAGTTCCCCGAAGAAATTTTGTGTTACTCAAACTATTGCACCATGGCCACCACTGTAGAAAGACTGCTCAATGAAATCAAATTATCAAGGGCAAGGATACTTGACCTGATTTCAGATGTAACCCATGAGGATGGTGCAAGCAGATTGGCGGAAGACCAATGGAACATTCAGGAAATTATGGAACATCTGGTCTTGGCCGAAAGAGGAGGATTTGATCTAATCTATACGGCAGCTGAAAATTTTAGGAAAGGTACCCCTGTGTGGTCAGGTGTCAGCGAGAATAATGGCCTGTCCATTGAAGAAATAATAGAAAGAACATGGAAAGCAAAGGAAAAGGCTCCACCCTCTGCCACACCCCAAGGAAAATGGAGCCTTGGCGTATGGTCATCACATTTCAAAAATTGTGACGACCTCCTTCTCAATTTAATCCCCATTTTAGAGGATTTACCGCTCCATGATGTTGTATATCCCCATTTTCTGTGTGGGCCATTGAACGCCATTCAACGATTGGAATTCATTAGATTTCACATGGATAGGCATTTCGTGCAGATCTCCCATCTTAAAAAGGATTTAGGGCTATAATTTGAATGCGTAGGCAGATAAGGGCATTCAACCCTAAACCTTTGTGATGCATTAAAGTCGTATTTGCCCTCAATTTCGTCGCTTTAGGCCCCTAGAAAATCTCTTGGAAGGTTCTAAATTAGTGTTTTAACCTAAGCCATAATGAAACAGCTATTCATCAATCTTCCTGTTAAAAATTTAGAGCCTTCCATGCATTTTTACACCCAATTGGGATTCACCAACTACCCATTATTTACGGATGATAGCCAAAAGTGCGTGGTCTGGGGTGAACAGATCTATGTAATGCTCCAATCCCATGAAATGTTTTTGAGCAATACAGAAAAAACAGTGCCGGATACGCAACACTACGTTACAGCCAAATTTACATTGCCCTTGGAAAGCCTTGATATGCTGAACAAGATCATGGAAAAAGGGTTGCAAGCAGGAGGAATTGAGCCACTTCCCATGCAGGATGAAGGTTTTATACAAATACGGAGCCTAGAGGATCTGGATGGACACCGTTGGGATATTATCTATTTGGACATCGAGAAATTTAAAGAATTAAAAACTGCACAATGAAGGATATTAAGGATTTTTTCAATGCCTATAAAAATGCTGTTTGGCAAAAAGATGCCACCGCTTTGTTATCCCTTTACGACAAAAATTTGGTGTCTTTTGATATGTGGGACAGGGGCTATTACAAAAACCTTCTGGAATGGGCCCCTGGAATTGAGAACTGGCTAAACACGTTGGGCGAGGAAAAAGTGAGCGTTGATTTTGAAATGGTGGATACGCATACCTCAGGTACCATTGGTTTTGCGAGTGGGTTAATCCGTTTCCAGGCCATTTCACCGAATGGATCCGTACTTAGAGGCATGAAAAATAGGATCACTTTGGGGTTTTCAAAATTTGGAAATGAATGGAAAGTCATTCACCAGCATATTTCCGCACCGGTAACATCGGAAAATCTTACCGCCGTTTTAGATCTTTGAAAAACTTATTTGATCATCTTTAAATTGATCACCTCCTGCTCCGTCAAGTGGCGCCAATGGCCCCTGGGCAAGTCTTTTTTGGTGAGTCCCGCAAAGATCACACGGTCCAGTTTGGTGACCTCGTAGCCCAAATGTTCAAAAATGCGGCGCACAATGCGGTTGCGGCCACTGTGGATCTCCACACCCACCTCACTTTTGGGCGCTCCCTGTATAAAGCTGACGCTGTCCACCTCAACCGGGCCGTCCTCCAATTCCAGCCCTGCTTCAATCTTGTGCAGGTCGGCCATGGAAAGGCTTTTGTCCAAATGCACATGGTATATCTTGCGCACCCCATGCTTAGGATGGGTGAGTTTTTTGGTCAGCTCCCCATCGTTGGTAAAAAGCAGCAATCCGGTAGTATTTCGGTCCAAACGCCCTACGGGCAATAATCGGGCCTTGGTAGCACTGGAAATCAATTCCATAACAGTGCGCCTGCCCTTTTCATCACTGGTCGTGGTGATGAAGTTTTTGGGCTTGTTCAACAGGATGTATTCCTTTTTTTCGGGATTCAATCTTTTTCCATCAAAACGGACATCGTCGGAACGCTTCACCTTAAAACCCATTTCGGTGATGACCTTTCCGTTCACCATAACATTGCCCGCGGCAATATAGGTATCGGCTTCCCTTCGGGAACAGATGCCTGCATTGGAAATATAGCGGTTCAACCGAATCTCATCAGGATTCGATTTTTTTGTTGGGGTATCCCGTTTCTCCTGGGGTTTGTAACTTTTGGTATACGACTTTCTCGGGCTGTTGCCTTTGGTGTTTCGGGAAGGTTTCCGATCTCGGTTATTGTCTGATCTCGTCATCAGTCATCAAATTTTTGCAAATGTAGTGTTTTTAATTCCCCAAAAACCTTTGGGACAAACTATTACAAAATCCGGTTCAAGACCACATCCACATTGATCAACAAAATGCTGAAAACCCCTGCCACGATGATAAATTTAAGGATGTTGTGCAACCATATGTAATGCTTTTTCCCGCTCGACTTCCACAGTAAAAAAAGGAACAGCACCAACAGTACTATACATGCCATAAAGTAGAGGTACATATACCCTATGTCAAAGGTTTTGATCAGCAGCAGTGCTGGAATCAGGGTCAGAAGTATCAACAGGGCAATGATCATTTTGGAAACCCTTGGGCCGTAGAGAATAGGAATGGTCCTGTAGTTTTGGGCCATATCGCCCGCCATATTTTCCAGATCCTTGATCATTTCCCGGGCCAAAATCAACAGAAAAAGAAAAACGGCATGCACAAAAATGACGGTCTCAAAATTGCGATAGTAGACAAACACCACAAAAAAGGGAGCAATAGCTAGGGTTGCCGACACCAAGTTGCCCAATAGTGGGATACGCTTGAGCTTGTGGGAGTAAAACCAGATGCCAAAAATATAGGCCGAGAAAAACAGCACTGCCCTAAAAGAAATATAACTGGCAGCAAAGACCGCCATAAAATTGAGGATAAAATAGGTAGTGAGTTTAAAGCGTTGGCTCACCAAACGATCCAACATGCTTTTGGTAGGCTTGTTGATCAAGTCCTTTTCGGCATCGTAAAAATTATTGATGATGTAACCACTGGCAATCACCAAGGCCGAAGCTGTGACGATCAGAAAGAGATTTAGGTCGAAGACCACCTTTCGCAACGGTGTGTGCGGTGCCAAAATATAGATGGAGGCCAAATACTGGGCCAGGGTGATGACCAGAATATTGTAGCCCCGCACCACAGAAAACAGACTCAACAGCTTAAAAAGCAGGAGTTTGTTTTTTCGACTAAGAAGCATGGGATGGTTTTAGAAGTTGTACACCACTTCCAGATTATAGCCCTCGAGGGCCTTTTTGGCCTTTTCCAAGTCTTGGGTAAAGCCCAAGATATAGCCTCCTCCCCCAGATCCACAGAGTTTTAGGTAATAATCGTTGGTTTCTATGCCCTGCTTCCACAATTGGTGGAATTTGTCCGGAATCATGGGCTTGAAATGATCCAACACTACGTGCGAAAGCTGTTTGAGGTTTCCAAACAGGGATTTTATGTTCCCGTTCAAGAAATCCTCCACACAAGCATCGGTGTGTTTAATGAATTGGTCCTTGATCATGTTTCGGAAGCCTTCTTGTTTCATCTTTTCCATGAAAATTTGCACCATGGGCGCAGTTTCCCCGGTTATTCCACTGTCCAGTAAGAATACGGCGCCCTTCCCGTTGGTGTTTTGGGATGGAATGCTGGTTGATTCTATATTGTCCTTGGAATTGATCAAGATGGGAAGGCTGAGGTAACTGTTCAGGGGATCCAGACCGGAAGATTTTCCATGGAAGAAGGATTCCATTTTCCCGAAAATCTCCTTAAGCTTCAGCAATTTGTCCCTGGTAAGGTTTTCCAAAATGGTAATCTTGTCCTTGGCATATTTGTCGTAAATGGCGGCCACCAGGGCACCGCTACTGCCTATGCCATAGCCTTGTGGGATGGAACTGTCAAAATACATGCCCTGGGCAATATCTTTCTCCAGGGTATCCAGATCAAAAGAGATCAAGTCCTTTTCTTCCTTTTCCAGATTCCTCAAATAGTGGGCAAAAACCTTGAGCCCTTCATTGGATTTTTTGGCATAATCGGACGGATTTTTGTCCGTCTTCAAGGCTCCTTTGAAAAAGTTATAGGGAATGGAAAGACCCTTGGAATCTTTGATGATGCCGTACTCCCCGAAAAGTAGAATCTTGGAATAAAATAATGGACCCTTCATATGCTGTTACCAAGATACGAACAATTTTGTTTAATTTTTAATATAATTTGGTGAACAAAATTTCGTATTCCTTTAAAACCCAGTTGCTTTGATCAAAATTTGGAACAAATAACGCAAAAAAACACCTTTACAGTCTATTTTTTGCCATTTATTTTTTTTGCCCCGTTACCATTTCGATCGCAAATATAGTGACCCTTTTCGCAGTGCGCAACCAACTCGTCCTGAATAAATTGGATGGCTTTTTCCTTGACCGATTCGGGATAGAGCACATGTACATTGGCCCCTGCATCCAGCGTAAAGCAAATGGGCACCTTGGTGCTTTCCCTGTAACTCCATATTTTGTTGATGATCTCCAACGTATCAGGTTTCATCAAAATAAAATAGGGCATGCTGGTCATCATCATGGCGTGTAGGATAAGGGCCTCGCTCTCGACCAATTGGATGAACCCCTCCAAGTCTCCACTGGCAAATATGGGCTTCAATCCATCCAGATTCTGTAAGGCCTGTTGAAATCGTTTTTCCGCATACGGATGTCCGTGCATCAGTTCATGCCCAACGGTACTGCTCACCTGCTTTTGACCCTTGTGCACCAACAAAATTGTATCGTGATAGGTGTTGAAGATCGGGCTCACCTCAAACGGGTATTTGATTCCAAACAGATCCGAACTTCCGGGAATGTTCCCATGCTGCCCAAACTGAATCAAGGGCCCTTCAATGCTCCGGCAGGCACTTCCCGAGCCCAAACGGGCCAAAAATGAGGCCTTGCGGTTGAAAAACGCCTGTTCCATTGTAGGATCCAACTTTTTTTCGATATCCATCAAGCAGAGGGACAACGCGGCCATTCCACTTGCTGAAGATGCGATTCCACTGCTATGGGGAAAAGAGTTTGAGGTCTCTATGGTGAAATGAAAATCCTTCAAAAAGGGGACATAGGGTTCAATCCGTTCAAAAAAAGTTTGGATTTTTGGCTTGAAGTCCTCTTTGGGCTTCCCCTCAAAAAGAAGGTCAAAAGAAAACTTTTTGTCCCACGATGCCTTTTTTGTATAGGATATGGACGTGTTGGTCGCACAGGCATCCAAGGTAAAACTAATGGAAGGGTTTGCAGGAATCTGAACCGGTCTTTTGCCCCAGTACTTTACCAAGGCAATATTGCTAGGGGCCTTCCAAGTTACTTTTCCTTCTGCTGGCAATGCTTCATAAGGCTTGGGCAGAAAGTCTTTTTCGGTCATCGGGAACATATTTCAACAAATATAAAATATGCAAACTGCTTCTTTGAAGGCAGATGTAAATTAATTCTTATTTTAGTTGAAGTTGTGCCAGCCATGAAAAAACGAATCATATACATAGCAATCAGTGTTGTTGTTTGCCTGCTGATAGGTTTTTTTGCCGGTTTTGCCACCCAAAGCTCGGTAAATGACTGGTATACCACCTTGAAAAAACCGGGCTTTACACCTCCCAATGAACTATTTGCCCCTGTTTGGACCGTTTTATACATTTTGATGGGTGTGGCCGCCGGCATTGTGTGGTCCAAAGGTTTCCACCACATTTGGGTGAAGACCGCCCTGTACCACTTCGGGTTTCAACTGCTCCTCAACGCTTTGTGGAGCATTGTCTTTTTTGGCATGAAAAGTCCCCTATGGGGCCTCGTTGTTATTTTGGGGCTCCTGTCCATGATCATGTTGACGATTCGTTGGTTCAGGGTAGTGAGCAAACCCGCTGCCTTCATGCTCATCCCTTACCTACTTTGGGTCTGTTTCGCCGCCTTGTTGAACTACAAGATTTGGGAACTCAATCCATAGGGTTTCAAATACAGGTTAAATCCAAGTAAAAGTTCAAATCCAATGCTTGGGAATGCTTTTAAGCTCTTTTGTGGTTTTTGGAAATTTGGAATTTAGAGTTTGCCCAGTTGGGCCATTTCCAATAATTTTTGCATGGTTTTTAGGTTGCGGGTAGTGGCCTCCACTTTGAGTTTCCTTTCGATAAGATTGTTGTTGAGCTTGGCATTGCCATATCCATTTTTGCAGCACAGATACACACAAGCAGGAGTTATGTGAAAATCCTCATCCGCAAAGCGCTGTTCATTCAACTGGTCCACCAACTCCTGTTTTGGAGGTTGTTTCAGCAGTACATAATACAACCGGTTTTCTTCGGTCATGTCAAAAAAAGGATTTGCGTTCAATATCCTTCCCACCTCTTCACCAGTTACGACCAAAGTGGGCACTTCAAAACCAAAATCTTTCCAAATGGCCTCGTAGATAATGTTTTGAAGTTTATCAATTTCGGTCAATCCACTGTTAAATACAATGTTCCCACTCTGGATGTAGGTGGTAACATTGCCCAGGCCGATGTTTTCAAGGGTCTTCCGCAGTTCGTCCATTTTGATTTTCTTCTGCCCGCTCACATTGATTCCCCTCAGAAGTGCTATATAGGTTTTCATCGCTAATAAATTTGACCGTGTCCCAAAATTATTTTCTTAAATTCAAGCGCAATTAAATTAACCAAAATGGATCAATATATCCTTGCCTTGGACCAAGGTACCACAAGTTCCAGAGCTGTGGTTGTTGATAAGAAGGGAACCATAATCTCCGTGGCACAGAAAGAATTTACCCAAATTTTCCCGAAACCAGGGTGGGTAGAGCACGACCCCACCGAAATTTGGGCCACCCAGGCCGGTATGGCCGCGGAAGCTGTCAGCAAAAAAGGCCTGAAAGCGGAACAAATGGCCGCCATAGGCATTACCAATCAGCGTGAAACCGTGGTGGTGTGGGATAGAACCACAGGAGAACCCATTTACAATGCCATTGTATGGCAGGACAAACGTACCGCCGACTACTGCGAAGAGTTGAAAAGCCTAGGGAAATCTGATATGATACGCGAAAAAACCGGACTGGTCATCGATTCCTATTTTTCCGGCACCAAGGTAAAATGGATATTGGACCATGTGGAAGGTGCCCGGGAAAAGGCAGAAGCAGGAGATTTGGCCATGGGTACCATAGATACTTGGCTCATTTGGAAAATGACCGAGGGCAAACTCCATATCACCGATGTAACGAATGCTTCGCGGACCTTGATCTTCAACATCAATACCATGGACTGGGATGACGAGCTTTTGGACCTTTTGACCATTCCCAAGAGCATGCTCCCCAAGGTGAAGCAATCCAGTGAGGTGTACGGGTATACAAGCCCTAATTTTTTTGCCTCCAAAATCCCGGTCGCTGGAATAGCGGGAGACCAACAAGCAGCACTGTTCGGGCAAATGTGCACCAAGCAGGGCATGGTAAAAAACACCTACGGAACAGGTTGTTTCATGTTGATGAACATCGGTGAAAAACCTATTGTTTCCAAAAACAACCTGCTTACCACCGTGGCCTGGAAAATCAACGGAAAGACCAGCTATGCCCTAGAGGGAAGTATTTTTATAGCAGGAGCTGTGGTACAATGGCTTCGCGACAGTTTGAAAATTATCAAGACTTCATCCGAAGTGGAGCGTTTGGCAAGTTCTGTTGAAAGTTCTGAAGGGGTCTACTTGGTCCCAGCCTTCGCCGGATTGGGTGCACCGCACTGGAACCAACGTGCCCAGGGAACCCTATTTGGACTCACCCGGGGAAGCACCGATGCCCACATTGCCAGGGCCGCCTTGGAATCCATTGCCTACCAGACCATGGACATATTGAAGGCCATGGAAGCCGATTCAGGGATATCCATCAAGGAACTGCGGGTTGACGGCGGTGCAACCGTAAATGATATGCTGATGCAATTTCAGGCCGATGTATTGAACACCAAAACGGTACGGCCCAAAATTGTGGAAACCACGGTCATGGGAGCTGCATACTTGGCAGGCTTGGCCGTTGGATACTGGAAAAATCCGGCCGAAATTCAAGATATTTGGCAAAGTGATGTCCATTTCAACCCATCAACCCAAAGAGCTCCCATAGAGAAGGGTATACAGGGTTGGTATAGGGCCATCAAAGCCTTGGAATACTGGAGTAAAAATAACTAAACCGAAACCTATATGACACCTTTTGTTGCTGAAATAGTGGGCACGTTCCTTCTGATGTTCCTGGGATGTGGCGTAAATGCCAATGTCTCTTTACAAAAGACCTACGCCAGTGGTTCTGGCTGGATGGTCATAACCACCGGATGGGCCTTTGCGGTCTTTACCGGTGTAGTGGTGGCAGGCCCTTATAGCGGCGCCCATATCAATCCTGCAGTGACCATTGGGCTGGCCGCCGCGGGTGAATTCCCCTTACAAGATGTTCCCGGTTACCTTGTGGCACAGTTCATCGGCGCCATGCTCGGAGCTTTTATGGTATGGCTCACTCATAAGGCCCATTTTGAGGTTACCCCTGATAGCAATACCAAGCGCGGCGTCTTTTGTACGGCACCCGCCATTCCCAATGTGGGCCTAAATTTATTGATGGAAATCCTGGGCACTTTTGTCCTGGTCTTCACCGTGCTCTATTTTACCGATGCCGTGATGTCTTCGGACAATACGGTCATTGGGTTGGGTTCTTTGGGAGCCTTGCCCGTAGCCCTATTGGTTTGGGGCATCGGTTTGTCATTGGGCGGCACTACGGGATATGCCATCAACCCGGCGAGGGATTTGGGACCCCGCATTGTGCATGCACTGCTCCCCATAAAAGATAAAGGCTCCAATGGGTGGGGCTATTCCTGGATCCCCGTTGTGGGGCCCATTTTGGGTGGCATATTGGCTGCTGGTGTTGCCGCGCTGCTGACCTAATCCTTATTCCGCAGTTATGGCTTTTGCCGCAATGAAAGCGCCGGTCCAAGCATTTTGAAAGTTAAAGCCCCCGGTAATGGCATCCACATTGATGATTTCACCTGCAAAATAGAGATTGGGGAAGAGTTTACTCTCAAAAGTCTTGAAATTGATTTCCTTGAGGTCTACCCCTCCGGCAGTCACGAATTCTTCCTTGAAGGTGCTTTTGCCTTCCACCTTAAATGAGCATGCCGTCAGCTGTTTGGCAAGATTCTGGAGTTTTTCCTTGGTGGCGTCCGCCCATTTCAAATCCACACCGATCCCGGCCGCATGCACCAGCTTGGCCCAAAGTCGTCGAGGAATATCCACCGCATGGGTCCGTAAAATGGTCTTTTTGGCCTCCACTTCCTTGATTTTCCGTAAAAAAAGCTCCATGGAACCCGTTGTGTACTCTGGAACCCAATTGACATTTACCCTAAAAATGTACCGATAATCGTGCAGGATGTTGGCACCCCAGGCCGAAAGCCTTAGGATGACCGGACCGCTCAAACCCCAATGCGTGATCAAAATGGGGCCTTCGGCCTGTAGGACGGGTTCTTCTTTGGGCAATGTCTTTAGATTAAGGTCGGTCTTCGTGGCAAAGATCCTTTTGGGGGGAATCTCCACACTAACATTGGCACTGATTCCCGAAATGCCCTCAATCCGTTCATCGGTGATGTTGAAAGTGAACAGTGACGGCACAGGGGGAACGATCTTATGCCCCAGGGCTTCCAGAAGCTGCCATATCTTGGGGTTGCTCCCAGTGGTCAACAACAATTTTCTGGCATGGTAATGTTTGTTCATCGTGGTAACCTGCCAACCCTGAGCCTCCATATTGAACTGCTTTACGGAACTGTTCCGCAAAACCCTTACCCCAAGCTGCTTGGCTTCGTTCTCAAAACAGTCAATGATGGTCTGTGAGGAATCGCTTTGGGGAAAGACCCGTCCATCTTCCTCTATCTTTAGGGGAACGTTTCTTTCTTCAAAAAAAGAGATTACATCCAAAGGGGCATACGTATGAAACGGCCCAAGAAGTTCCCGTTGTCCCCTTGGGTAATTGGTCACCAGCTCACGGGGAACGAATTCCCCATGGGTTACATTGCATCGGCCCCCACCGGACACCTTAACCTTGGAAAGCACGGTCTTGCCCCTTTCCAAAATGGCAATTTTAAAATGTGGTGATCTTTGTGCTATGTGGATCGCAGCGTAAAATCCGGCAGCTCCTCCCCCTACAATAATTACGTCATACATTAATTTACCCGTTCTGGGTAGTTGGTTATGATCCCGTCCACCCCAAAATTCTTCATCCTTTCAATATCCTTGGGCTCATTCACCGTCCAGGTATAAATTTTAAACCCTTCCGAATGAATCTTGGCAACATTTTCCGCTGTGAGGGTCTCAAAGTTTGGGTTGATGGCCACAGCACCCAATTCTTTGGCCACGGCAATGGCCCCAAGCGGATCTTCTTCGGTCAAAACCGCTATTTTAATGTCCTTGTTGAGTTTTCGCATCTCTTTGAGTTCATCCCATTTAAAACTGGATATGAGGATGTTGTCCCAGGTCCATCCCCTATCCCGTACATAGTAGTCCACTATGAAATTGACCTTGTCCGCTGTGCCGGAGCCTTTCAGTTCAATATTTAGGGCCACTTGATTGTTGATGAGCTTGAGCGCTTCCTGTAGCATAGGGATCTTTTGGTTGCCATCCAATAGGAGTTGCTTCATATCCACAATGTTGTACTCTTCTATCCTACCTCCTCCATTGGTGAGCCTTTCCACGCGATCATCGTGGAAGACTACAATCTCCCCACTATCTATCTTAAACACATCTATCTCGATCATATCAACACCTAGATCGATCGCTTTTTGCATGGATGCCAAGGTGTTCTCGGTCTCATGGCCCATGGCCCCCCTATGACCGATTACCAAAGGTTTTGAATTTTTCATACTACAACTATTGAACAATAAAACTGTGATAAACGCCAATGGTAAGTTTATTTTCATTTGGTTCTGTTTTGAAATCTAAAAATACAACTTGAAAATGAAACATGGTACTGTTGTTTTGTATGATAGATTCTGCCCTATAAATTGACCTAGCTTATTAATTTCATATCATGCTTTATAATTTTTTATCAATTTGTTAAAATTTATTTAATACTTTTATCATATCAATAACCAAATAAATCAACTAGCATGTTTTCAAAATCTAATTTACTGGCCACTTTGGTTGGCGCGGTCGTCATGTTCTTCTTGGGATACCTTATCTGGGGTATCGCCACAGTGGATTTTTATGCTGAACACACCATTGTAAATGCAATGAAAGAGGTTCCCAATCTGGGACTGATTGCCTTGGGAAATATTGTGGGAGCCTTTATTATGAGTACCCTGTACAGCAAATGGGCCAGAGGGCACCATTCAGCAGGTGAAGGATTTCAATTTGGTGCCTGGATCGGTGCTTTTGTGGGGTTTGGAATGGGCCTCATCTGGTACGCTACCGCAAACTTTATGGATTTGACCGGACATCTTGCCGAAGCCATACTCGATGTAATCTTTTATGGCATTACCGGTGCGGCGATCGCGCTTGTATACCAAAAAACAGCAGCCAAGGGGTAATTAATTAACCGACCTATTACTGGAGCGGATTGTTAAAAGCAATCCGCTTTTTTATGGTACCAATTTAAAAATACGGGACTCTAGGGGAGCCAGTTCCACGGCTATGTGTCCTTGGCCATTTTTTACGGACATATGTTTTTTTACCTGCCCGTAAAGGGCTTCCTCCAGTCCATACCCTTTTTTGTCTTCCAAATTCCATTGGGCGATGACATTCTCCGGCACCTTCAGGTCAAAAGCGTAGCTTTTGTCCGCATCAAAATTGGCAACAATCACCAACTTTTCATCATTGGACCATCTTACATAGGAAAGAACCCTGTGGTCATACCCCTCAGTATGCTCTTTGTTGAAGAAATGGATTTCCTCATAATCTCCCATGAGGGCAGTGCTGGCAATGGTAAAGTTCAACAACCGTTTGTAAAAATCCCGAAGCTGTTTTTCTCCTGCATTGAGCTGACCCCCATCAAACTTTTTGTCGTTCATCCACCTTTGGTGATGCGGCACCCCTACATAATCAAAAATAGAAGTACGTGAAGGCTTGCCAAAACCGGCATCTTCGGCCCCGGGCTCCCCAACTTCCTGTCCAAAATAAATCATGGTAGGGGAAGTACTTATGGTAGCCGAAACCACCATGGCGGGCTTGGCCAAATCTGCATTTCCTGCAAAATCCGGACTGGCAATGCGCTGTTCATCATGGTTTTCCAAAAAGTGGAGCATATGGTGCTCTATATCGGCCACTTTCTGTTGGACCACGGGGATATGGTCGGTCCATCCATAGCCTTTCATAATGTGCTTAAGGCTATCATATAGATCTACCTTATCGTAGAGATAATCCATTTTGCCCTTATGGATATAATCTCGATAGAGGCTTGGGTTGTATACCTCTGCCAATAAAAAGGCATCGGGGTTTTTCATTTTGATGTTGGAGTTCAGATAGCTCCAAAACTCAACGGGTACCATTTCGGCCATGTCAAAACGGAAGCCATCCACCCCAAAATCCAGCCAATAAAGGGCAATATCCTTGAACTTTTTCCACGAATCGGGGAGGGACTTATCTTTCCAAAACTCAAAATGGGCTTTATAATCTTTGGAGTCGAATCCCGCTGGCAATTCATCAAAATCTTTGGTGCCATCGGGCCGTACCCCATAGTTCACCTTAACGGTCTCGTACCAGTCATTGAAACTGGGCTGTGCCAATCGGGAACCATTCCCTGTCCATTTTGCTGGGTTTTCCGCAAACTTCCCGTCGGAAAGCACATTCTTCTCCCCTCCCAAGGGCAAATAGCCATCCTGCCATTCTGGAACTTTGAAGGATTCACCTGGAATGTAGTAGAAGTTGTTGTTGACATCATATTCTTTACCTGTATCATCATTGGCTCCAAAATCCTGTACCCCTTCGGGATTGGAAACTCCCATATAGTTCCTCGCCACATGGTTGGGCACAATGTCGATGATGACCTTCATCCCTGCATTATGGGTCCTTTGTACCAGTGCCTTAAACTCCGCCAACCGATGGGCAGGATCCACGGCCAAATCTGGGTTTACATTGTAGTAGTCCTTCACCGCATAGGGCGATCCCGCTCGGCCCTTGACCACATCAGGGTCATCGTTGGAGATTCCATAGGCCGTATAATCATTGATCAGGGCATGGTGGGGAACCCCTGTATACCACATATGCGTAACTCCCAATTCCTTGATTTCATCCAAGGCCTTGTCCGTAAAATCGGCAAATTTCCCAACACCATTTTCCTGAATAGTTCCCCAAGGTTTGTTGGTGGTATGGTTATTTCCAAAAAGTCGGGTAAAGACTTGGTAAACTACCGCTTTTTTCTTCATGGGCGCTTCAACTGATTCTTGAGTGGTTTTCCGTTGGCATGAATATAGTGCTCCAAATACTATCAAAAAAGCAATGAAGTGTTTTGTTTTCATGCCATGGCGGTTTCTCCAGGCACCAATTTGATGGGCTTACCATCCACTTGAATGGTCAAGGTCTTATCACCAGCAACTTTGAAGGAGGCTCCATCCGAGGAAACCTTGATCGTAACGATCTGCTCCCTAAAATTGATCTTGAACGAATATGACTTCCATTGTTTGGGGATTCTGGGAGAAAAGGAAAGTTGGCCGTCCAGCATCCGCATGCCCCCAAAACCTTCCACAATGCTCATCCATGTACCCGCCATGGACGTGATGTGAAGTCCTTCTTCCACTTCCTTGTTGTAATCGTCCAAATCCAATCTTGAGGTACGCAGGTAAAAGGTATAGGCCTGTTCCATCCTGCCCAGCTTTGCTGCCTGGATGCTATGTACGCAAGGCGATAAAGAAGATTCATGCACCGTAAAAGGTTCATAGAAATCGAAATGTCTTTCCAATTCTTCCGTAGTGAAATGGTCTTCAAAAAAGTAGAAGCCCTGAAGCACATCGGCCTGTTTAATATAAGGTGAGCGTAGAATTCTATCCCAACTCCATTTTTGGTTGATGGGTCGCTGGGATTTGTCCAAATCCCCAACTTTGATCATTTCCTTATCCAAAAAGCCATCCTGCTGCAAGAACACGTTGTGTTTTTCGGAATATGGAAAATACATGTTGTGGGCCACTTTGCCCCAATCTTCCAATTCAGCATTACCCAAATTGGTTTTGGCCATTATTCTTTCGTAATCCTTGGGATATTCCTTTTTTACTTTTTCCACCTGTTCCAGTGCATAGTCAATGCACCATTTGGCCAAATAGTTGGTATACCAGTTGTTGTTGACATTGTTCTCGTACTCGTTGGGGCCGGTAACCCCCAACATCACATATTTTTGTTGCGCTTCGGAAAAATTCACGCGTTGGTGCCAGAACCGTGCGATGCCGATCAAGACCTCCAATCCCATTTTGGGGATGTAGCTGTAATCTCCCGTAAACCTATAATAATTGAATATGGCAAAGGCAATGGCCCCATTTCGGTGGATCTCCTCAAAGGTGATCTCCCACTCATTATGGCATTCCTCCCCGTTCATGGTAACCATGGGATACAGTGCAGCTCCATTGGAAAAGCCCAATTTTTCAGCATTTTCAATGGCCTTTTGCAGATGGTTGTACCTATATTTGAGTAGATTCCACGCCACTTCCTGATTTTTGGTGGCCATATAGAACGGTAGACAATAGGCTTCGGTGTCCCAGTAGGTGCTGCCCCCATATTTCTCCCCTGTAAATCCCTTTGGGCCAATGTTCAGTCGGGAATCCTTGCCCAAATAAGTCTGGTTGAGCTGAAAAATATTGAACCGTATGCCCTGTTGGGCCTTGACATCCCCTTCTATGGTAATGTCGCTCATTTCCCAAATATGCCCCCATGCTTCCTTTTGGGCTTTCAAGAGTGCATCAAATCCCAATTGCGAGGCTTTGTCCAAAACCGTCTTGGCGGCTTCCTGTAACGTATCGCCAGGGTGGTTCCGGTCCACGGTGTATCCTCCAAACTTTGTTAGGGTAAGGGTATTGTTCTTTTTGACCTTGGCCGTATAGGAATGCCCTACGGACAAATCGTCTTTCAGCGTCATGGGTTCCACTTCAAATGTGGTTCCTTCAATTTGGAGCTCTGCTTGCATAAAGGTACAGACCCTGAAATTGGTCTTCATGGTATGGGATTCAATGAAGGCCCTGTTTCCTTCCGAAACAACCTTGGTGGTGTTCCAAAACGTATCGTCCCAATTGCTGTCCATGTTCTTGATGCCGGTGTCCAGATAGGGAACCACCGTAGCTTCCACATCGGCATTGAGAACCTGAACACTATATTGTATGGCCCCAACCTCATCCAAGCCAAGGCTTAAAAAGCGTACAATGTCGACCGCTATTTCAATGGCATTGGGCATGGTTGCGGTAAAACTTCTACGGTACCAGCCCTCCTTCATGTTGAGTTCCCTTCTAAAATTTGAAACTTGGGAACAGGTGTTCAGGTCCAAGGCCACTCCATCAATCTGTAGGTTGATACCGATCCAGTTTGGGGCATTGAGTACTTTGGCAAAATACTCGGGATAGCCATTTTTCCACCATCCTACCCTTGTCTTGTCGGGATAATAGACCCCGGCAATGTAACTGCCCTGAAAAGTTTCCCCGGAATATTGTTCCTCAAAATTGGCCCGTTGCCCCATGGCTCCGTTGTGCTAAAAGACTTTCTGAAGATTTGACCGTCCTTATCGAAAACCTTCTTCAATAATGGACCAAGGTCTGACTTGATATAATCTGATTCATTGATTTAAAACTAAAAGCTTGAAAGCAAAACTACATATCCTTGGATTTCAAGGATTATGCAAACTTAATTAATTGTGGAATCCCTGACCACTAATGTGGGCTCCAAAATTTTGGTCTGGAAAGTTTCCTCCTCTTCCTCGCTTTCCACTTTGTCGATGAGCATTTGAGCGGAGATTTCGCCCATTTTTTCGCCATGCTGGGCCACTACGTGAGAGGCTAGATTGGTAATTTGGATAACAACCCATCCGTGAAGCCTATAAAAGAAATGTCCTCCGGTATTTTTAAGACCCTTTTTTGGGTCAGCCGCATACTGTACACCGCAATTTCATTCACGCAGAGTACGGCATCCACATCGTTGTGTTCAAAAAGTCCTGGATGCCCTTCTCATCCATTTCCATGGTGGGAACAATTTGAGGATCCTTGACTCATCAATATCCCATTTTGCTTTCTCCAAAGCGCCTTTTTATAGCCTTCGGTCCTGGCCTGCTTACACTGAGGTAATCGTCGTGGATCAGGGCTATTTTTTTTTTTCGCCCTTGGTTCGATGAGTTTTTTTGTATATACGCCCAACTCATCATCAATGACCACTTTGTCAGTCCACCTCATTGGTGACACGGTCCACAATACCAACGGAATCCCTGTTCGGTAACTTCCCTTCAAGTGATTGTAATCCCCTTTTCTTTGGGTCTCTGATGATAGCGACATGATAAAGCCATCTATACTTCCATTGGCGAGCATTTCCATGTTGATGACCTCCCTATCAAAGGATTCCTCCGAAAGGCAGACGATCACATTGTACCCTTTTGCATTGGCATATTTTTCTATGCCCCTGATTACCGTAGTGAAGAAATGGTGCACTATGGCAGGCACTACCACCCCAATGTTCTTCGTACGCTTGTTCTTAAGGCTGATGGCTATGTTGTTGGGCTTGTAGTTGTAGAGTTTGGCAAAAGCTTGGACCTTTTCCTTGGTATCCCTGCTGATCTCCTCGCTATTCTTCAATGCTTTTGAAACCGTGGATATGGATACTTCAAGTTCCCTTGCAATATCTTTTAAAGTGATTTTTGCCTTCAAAAATGATCTAGATTTAACCTACTTGGTTTGGTTTTGAAAATTACTGAATTAAGATAACGGTCTAATCCCTGTTAAGCTTTTTAACAAAAAAAGTATGCGAATTTACGAAATCCCCTTCCAAGATGTCTACAACGTAAATGTAGCTTAACAAAGAAAAAATGCTATATTAGTGGCGGTATTATGGATTTCCTTAATTCTTTATAATAAAATTGCGATTTAAACAACCTAACTCATTTAGTTTTATCAACCTTCTATGTCGTCAAAGTTATCAACACGAAACCGTTTTCGCTATATGTTACGATATACTTAAATTTTGATTAACATTTTTTTTATATATGTTTAACACTTGAATTAAAATTAACTAAACTTAAAATCAATTATTTATGAAGATTACGCTACTTAGATGTTTTTTGCTATTAGGGGCATTTTTATGCATAGGAATAGCAAAGGCTCAGACAGTATCTGGTACTGTTACAGATGCGAACGGCCCACTGCCGGGAGCGAGCGTACTGGTTAAAGGAACGACCAATGGTACGCAGACTGATTTTGATGGTAATTATACTCTTAATGGCATTGATGGTTCCGCTACACTGGTGTTTAGTTACATTGGTTACAAGACCGTTGAAATAGGAGTCAATGGACAGTCTACCATTAATGTGACCCTCGAAGAAGACGCGCAGGCTTTGGATGAGGTTGTTATCATAGGATATGGTACCACAACGGTCAAGGATGCCACAGGTTCCGTTTCGGCAGTTACTTCCGAAGATTTCAATGGCGGTGTGATCGCTTCGCCAGAACAACTCATCCAAGGAAAGACCGCTGGGGTGCAGATAACCGAAACAAGTGGTCAGCCTGGTGCCGGAATCGATATCCGTATCCGGGGTACAAACTCGGTGAGGTCCAACAACAACCCGTTGTTCGTTGTGGATGGAATTCCATTGTCAGGCGCCGCTACGGCCCCTACAAGTGGTAACACCGGTGTTGGTACTTCCACAAGTTCCAACCCTCTTAGCTTTATCAACCCTTCGGATATTGAGAGCATCAGTATCTTGAAAGATGCCTCAGCTACCGCAATCTATGGTTCCAGGGGCGCAAACGGTGTTGTAATCATTACCACTAAAAGTGGCAAGGGAAGCAGAGGAGGAGTTTTGGAGTTTTCTTCAAATTTGAGCATCTCTACGCCCGCCGACGAGTACGATCTTTTGAGTCCATCCGAATTTTTGGATGCAGTGGATCAGTTTGGCGGTGATCGCAATGCCCAAAATTATGGCAACCGAACCGACTGGCAAAGATATGTGACCAGAACCTCCGTTTCACAGAACCAAAACCTTTCCTACTCGCAAAGCTATCAGCATGGTGCGGTGAGAGCCACTTTTGGTTATGGAAAGCAATTCGGTGTTGTTGAAAATTCTTCTTTGGAACGTATCACTGGAAGAATTAATGCCACCCACAGATTCTTTAACGATGACTTGACGTTGAATCTTCAAGCATCCGTATCACGGGTGAATGAAGAAACAGCTCCTTTGAGTGGTAGTGCCGGGTTTAGGGGTGACCTTTTGGGTGCAGCCTACTCAGCCAATCCAACATGGCCCACAGATCCTGATTTTGATACTGGAGGACAGTTGAGCCCAGCAACAATGTTGGCCTACACACAAAATATTACCAATACCAATAGGGTATTGCTAAACGGTTCTGCTGAATATAAGTTCTTGCCCGAGCTTACCGGAAAAATAAACTTGGGGTATGACAGCTCACAGTCTGAACTCACTGCAGTTTCATCAGGAAAAGCACGTAACCTTGACAGAAACACTTTCGGTAACGGAAGGGGTTCTTACAATACTCTTGAGCTTGAAAACAGATTGGTTGAGGCAACCCTTCACTATTTCAAGGAATTTGAAAGCTCATCTTTGGATGTAGTTGCGGGTTACTCTTTCCAAGATTTTGGAACATCCGGCAGGAATACGGAGGCCTTTGGCTTTGGTACTCCAGACCTAAATCTTATGGGGGACCATCTTAAATCTTCCATAGCAGCTGCAGAAAGTGGAATATCTGGAAGCTATCAGCAATATGGATACGATTCCAGATCGACCAGTATGTTCATCAACAGATTGTTCCCTACCGTTACACAGGATATGGTGCTTGTGCCAACCGGTGTGAGAGTTTTGTCTTTGTTCGCGGACAGGTTCGATTATACCGATGAGTTACAATCTTTCTTTGCCAGGGTCAATTTTACCCTGTCTGACAAATATTTGTTCACAGGTACCATAAGGGCGGACGGTTCATCACGCTTTGGGGGCAATAACCAATACGGTTACTTCCCATCCGCTGCTTTCGCTTGGAAAATCCATGAAGAAGACTTTATGGGCGACACTTTCTCTACTTTAAAATTGAGATTGGGAGCCGGTATCACAGGTAACCAGGAAGGTCTGGGCTATGGTAACTTTATCAGAAGGGAGCGTTATGCAGGTGCCACCCTTCAAGATAACGGTAACATAGATGCCCCAGGTACTACTCCAGTGACCTTTGCAAACCCCGATTTGAAGTGGGAGGAAACTCTTGACGTCAACATTGGAATTGACTATGGATTCAACAATGATAAAGTGTCCGGTAGTATCAACGTGTACAGAAAAGAAACAACCGATCTTCTATTGAACATTGAGGCTGCCCAGCCATCACCACAGCCAAGGTTCTTCCAGAACTTGGATGCAACCTTGGTCAACCAAGGGGTTGAGTTTGATATCAATGTGGATTGGGCACAAACGGAAGATTTTAGCTTTAGCACTGCCTTCAATATTGCCTATAACGACAACGAACTGCAGGACTTTGGAGGACAGATTCCAGCAGGTACCATCCGTGGTCAAGGACTTTCTTTGGCATTTGCCCAAATTTTAGCGGGCGATCGTCCATTGTTCTCATACTTCTTAAGGGAGTTTGAAGGATTTGATCAGAATGGACAGCCCATCGGTGACGTTCAGACCTTCGTGGATGAAGATGCATTGCCAGACATCAATGCGGGTCTATCCTTGAACCTGAACTATAAAAACTGGGACTTCTCCGCTTACCTCGCAGGGCAGTTTGGATTCTCAGTGTACAACAACACCAGAAACGCATTCTTCACCGCTGGTGCCATCGCCAACGCCAGAAACGTTACACCTGATGTTCTTACCTCTGGTGAAGCTGGTAGCGCCGCTGCTGAGGTTTCAACCAGGTTCTTGGAAAAAGGAGATTTTATAAGGATGCAGAACGCAACCGTTGGATACAATGTCCCTCTAAGTGGAGAAGGAACATTTAAGAGCCTTAGACTATCTTTAACTGGTCAGAACCTGTTCTTGATTACCGATTACAGTGGGCTAGATCCTGAAATTAGCGTGCAGCCCGGGTCTAATATCAATGGAGTGAGTGATTTGCTCAATAACCTGCCCACTGCTGGTATTGACTATACTGCGTACCCAAGGCCTAGAACTATCACCTTAGGTATTAATGCTACTTTCTAATTAAAAAAAATTGAATAAAATGAAAAGAAATCAGTTCAAACTATTTTATATCACCGCGCTTAGCACGGTGTTGGCTGTCTCCTGTACCAACTTGGAGATTGAAGAGAGCGATTCTGTTTTTCCCGAAGATACTGGAGGAGGCTTTTCAGGAGTGGAAAACCCAGGATCTGCGGTTGACGCCCTTTACAATGATGTGCAAGGGCAAATTGGAGATCAAGCAAACTTGTTTGCCCTCAATGAGGTAACTACAGATGAACAGCTGGTGCCCACTAGGGGTACTGACTGGGGAGACAATGGTATTTGGAGAACTTTGCACTCCCATACTTGGTCCCCAACCCATCAATACATTCTACAAACATGGAACAATTTGAACCAGAACGTCTTTAGAGCTTCAGAGGTAATCGATTCTAGGTCAAACGCTCCTGCTGATGTAGCCGCCAATGCAAAATTCTTAAGAGCTTGGAGTATGTGGTGGGTGCTTGACTTTTGGGGTCAGGTTCCTTTCCGTGAAGTGGATGAAGGTCCAGAGATCAATCCAAGAATTTTGTCCCCGACTGAAGCTTTGGATTTGATTGTTCAGGATCTTAATGATGCCATTTCAGGGCTTCCATCAGTAGCTGCCCCTGGAGGTGCAGATTTGGAAAGGGCCAGCAAAGCTGCTGCGCGCCACTTGTTGGCCAAGGTCTTGTTGAACAAACACATCTATCTTGGAACATCTCCTGATTCTGGCGATATGAACCAAGTAATCTCACTTGTAGATCAAATCGCTGCTGAGGGTTATGCTTTGGAGTCTGGGTACTTCAATATCTTCAGGTCTTCTGATGATACTGAGACCATTTGGTGGACAGGAGCCGCTGTAGGTAACCGTATCTTTAATGGATTGCACTACAACTCCACTGGCATCAGTGGTGGTGGTTGGAATGGTTTCAGCACATTGGCTGAATTTTATGACCTATTTGAAGGAGACCCAAACAGCAACAGAGGTGAATTGGACGGTACTCCGCTAGATGGTCAAGAAGAGCGTAGGGGTTGGGTCCCATCCGCTGGAACTCCTTTTACAGGGGCCGCAGAAACCACAGACAATGGCGGTTATGAAGACGGTTCAAACGTGGGTGTTGGGTTTTTGGTAGGCCAACAATATGCCTTGAACGGTAGTAAACTCAAAGACAGACCCGGTAACGATTTGATATTCACCAGAGATTTCCCCGGCCTTGTTGGTAACAATGAGCGCACAGGTATTAGAGTCCTAAAATATCAAACGAGGTATGATGCTTTCAACCCTCACCAAATTGTCTTTAGATATGCAGATTCCCATTTAATGAAAGCTGAGGCCATGATGCGCACCGGCGGTGATCCAACCGCTATGGTTAACGAGCTTCGTACCCTTAGGGGTGCAACTCCCCTTGGTTCCGTATCCGAGCAGGATCTATTGGACGAAAGAGGCAGGGAACTCTATGTTGAGTTCGCGAGAAGGCAGGATATGAGAAGATTTGGTCAATATACCAGAGATTGGGAATTTAAGGATCCAACTTCTGTTGGCGATGCCACTAAAGAGTTGTTCCCTATCCCAACCAATGCCTTGCTTTCCAATCCTAATTTGGTGCAGAACCCAGGTTACTAAGAAAACACTTATAATTGTTTTGAAACTATGGAAAGGCTGTCAATTGATGACAGCCTTTCTTCTATCCAAAAATTGACAGCTCGGAAACGTACAAAGTCTGTCAATATATGTGGTTTTTCTTATTTTTCAATTCACTGAACATTAACTTAAGGGCTTTCCCAATTCCTACGGAATTATTTATATTACCCCCTATTTGAGAAAATGAAATGAGAGAAAAATGCTGGATTCTTATTGGAGCCATTTTTTTGCTTGTAGGCTGTTCAAAAAATCAATCTGAAACCCTTTTTGTCAATAAATCGCCGGATTACACAGGAATAACGTTCAGAAACGATTTGGTCCAAACCCCAGAGCTCAACATCCTCAACTATCTCTATTTTTACAATGGTGCCGGTGTTGCCGCTGGGGATTTCAACAATGATGGTCTGGTAGATCTGTACTTTACATCAAACCAGGGCAAGGATAGATTATATCTCAATAAAGGCCATCTAAAGTTTGACGATGTCACCGAGGTGGCCAAAATCAACAATGGTAACGGTTGGACAACAGGGGTGACCCATGTGGACATCAATGGTGATGGCCTATTGGACATTTATGTCTGCAAGGTGGGCGATCATGGACAGATCAGGGGCCAAAACCTTCTGTATGTAAACCAAGGCCTGGATGCAAATGGAATCCCCACTTTTCAGGAAGAGGCCGCAAAATACAACTTGGATTTCATGGGCTACTCCACCCAAGCCGCCTTTTTTGACTATGATCTGGATGGCGATCTTGATATGTATCTATTGAATCACTCCGTAAATCCAAATCGATCGTACGGAAAGGGAACCAAAAGGACCATTGCGGACTCGCTCTCCGGGGATGTCCTTTTTAGAAATGACAATGGGGAGTTTGTGGATGTCTCCAAAGAGGCGGGCATTTTTCAAGGAAGCATTGGCTATGGCCTCGGATTGGCGATCAGTGATGTCAACAACGATGGCTACCCAGATATCTACGTGGGAAATGATTTCTTTGAGAACGATTACCTCTACATCAATCAAAAAGACGGCACTTTTGTGGAAACCATATCCAAGGACGATACCAAAATGGGACATACCTCCCATTTTTCCATGGGCAACGATATTGCAGATGTCAACAATGATGGCTATGCCGATATTTTATCTCTGGACATGCTTCCGGAAGATTTGGAAACCTACAAAACCTCTGGCCTGGAATACCCATATCCGGTATATCAGCAATATCTCAAAAATGGTTTTGCGCCCCAATACATGCAGAACACCCTACACCTGAACATGGACGGAGAGCATTTTGGCGAAATCGCAAACCTAAGTGGAATCGATGCCACCGAATGGTCATGGGGCGCCTTGTTTGCCGACTATGACAACGATGGGTTCAAAGATCTGTTCATTTCCAACGGAATCCAAGGGGTTACCAATGATATGGATTTTATCAACTATATCTCCAATGAACAGATCCAGAAGAACATAGAAAAAGGGTTGTCCGACAAAGATATGGAGCTCATAGACAAGCTTCCCAGCAAAAAAGTGCCCAATTATTTTTACAGGAACGACGGGGGGACCTCTTTTTCCAATGTTACGGATACATGGTCCCAGAAAAAAGACTCCTACAGCAACGGATGTGCCTACGCCGACCTGGACAATGATGGGGACCTGGACCTTATTGTGAACAATGTCAACGACAATGCCTTTATTCTGGAGAACACCCTAGAAGGGGAAAATTCCCTTAAGGTCGTGTTCGAAGGGGCTCCCCAAAATAAGTTTGGGATTGGTACCAAAGTGATCTTGTACAGAGGCTCGGCGAAATCCATTCAGGAGAACATCGCCACTCGCGGTTATCTCTCGGCAAAGGACAACAGTCTTACCTTTGGCACCGGAAAGGATTCCATTGTTGATTCCATCCAAATTGTTTGGCCCAAGGGAATGTACCAGACCCTGCACAACATAAATTCCAACCAAACCCTTAAAGTTACCATCAAAAATGCAACCGGCAACTACTATCTGGAACGGCCCATGCACCCAGATTACCCCTATTTGATCGCTCCCCAAAAATTGGATTTTGTGCATATGGAACAACAATCCCTTGACTTTGACAGAAATCCCTTGCTCCCGTTTTCCAATTCCAATGAAGGACCATCGGTTTCGGTGGGCGATATAAACAATGACGGACTGGATGACCTGTTCATCAGTGGGGCAAAAAAACAGGCCTCCGCATTGTTCCTGCAAGACGTTCAGGGGCATTTCGAACAAAGCCAACAAGAACTCTTTGAACTGGACGCCATCAACGAAGATGTGGACCATGTCTTTTTCGATGCCGATAATGACAATGACCTGGACCTTTTGGTAGTAAGTGGGGGGAATGAGTTTACCGAGGGCAAACCCCTGTGGCCTAGGTTGTACTTAAACGAAAATGGTACATTTGTGAAAAGTGCAACGCCATTTGCGGAAGTCGCCATCAATGCCTCCAAAGTGGATGCCATTGATATAGATAATGATGGGGACAAAGATATCTGCATTGCATCCAACATGGCCCCGACCCAATTTGGGGAAGTTTCAAAACAATATATTTTTAGTAATGACGGAAAGGCCAACTTTAAGGATGTCACCACATCCTTCGCCCCAAGTTTTGGAAATATTGGAAACGTCAAGGACTTTGCTTGGAAAGACTTGGATAAAAATGGTTATAAAGACCTTATCGTTGCTGGGCATTGGACCCCTATAACCATATTCCTGAACGATGGAAGCCAACTTCTTCAACAGGAACAAAATGGTTTGGACAATACACATGGATGGTGGAACAGCATCGCTATGGCCGATTTGGACCACGATGGGGACTTGGACATCCTCGCGGGCAATTGGGGGTTGAACACCAAGTTCAGGGCCTCCAAGGAAAAACCCATCACGCTTTACGTCAATGATTTTGACGATAATGGCTCCATAGAGACGTTGGTCACCCATTTTCATGGCGATAAAGAGACCGCTTTTGCCTCCAAGGACGAGTTGGTAAAACAAATGCCTTTTCTGAACAAAAAGTTTCTCTACTACAAGGATTTTGCAAAAGCCTCCCTGGAAGAGCTCTTCGGAAAGGATAAACTTGCCGCGGCCAAGAAAAGAAAGGTGTACCTATTGGCCACCAGCTATTTTGAAAACGATGGGAAGGGGCATTTTTCCTCCAAGGAACTGCCCTTTTTGGTGCAATCTTCCACGGTAAATACCATCTATGTTGAAAATATTGGCAAAGAAAGGATTAATGAAATATTAATGGCCGGAAATAATTTTGAGATAAGCACGCAACTTGGTAGATTAGATGCCTCACATGGAATTTTGCTACAAAATGATGGAAAGGGCAACTTAACCTGGAAACAAAGCCTTAACGTTTCCGGAGCCGCTAGAAAGATTGAAAAGATAACTATAAATGGGAACGAAGAATTCATCATCACATTGAACAATGACTCGCCCGTTTTCATAATCAAAAACAAGAACACCCAATGAAACTGAGATATGCCATTGTCTGCCTTCTTTTGCTAACCCTTGGATCTTGTGCCAAAAAAGAGACGAACGCAACGCCTGAAGAAAAAGGTGAGACCCTTTTTACCTTGTTGCCCTCCGAAGAAACCGGGGTAACGTTCATCAACAAGGTGGAAAACCAAAAAGACTTCAATATTTTCAAGTACAGGAATTTTTACAATGGGGGCGGTGTGGCCATCGGCGACATAAACAATGATGGCCTACCCGACATTTATCTTACGGGGAACATGGAACCCAACCGTTTGTACCTCAACAAGGGCGATTTGAAATTTGAAGACATCTCCGAGAGTGCCGGTGTCATGGGAAACAAGCCCTGGTCCACAGGGGTGGTAATGGTGGATATCAACCAAGATGGCCTTTTGGACATCTATGTGAGCAACGCAGGCAACATGGAGGGGAACAATCATGACAATGATCTTTACATTAACAATGGAGACCTCACGTTCACCGAAAAGGCCGATGAATATAACTTGGCCAAAACAGGTTTCACCACGCATGCCACCTTTTTTGATTATGACAAGGACGGTGATCTGGATGCCTATATCCTGAACAACAGCAATGTTCCCGTGAGCAGTTTGGGCTATGCCGAGCAAAGGGAGGTGCGGGCACAGGATTGGCAAGGCGTTCCTGATATCTTTAAAGGAGTGGGCGATATGCTATTGCGCAACGACAATGGAAAATTTGTGGACGTAAGTGAGGAAGCCGGTATCTATGGAAGTTTGATCGGTTTTGGCTTGGGGGTGATGGTGTCGGACTTCAACAACGACCTATATCCGGATATTTATGTTTCCAATGACTTTTACGAAAGGGATTACCTGTACATCAACCAAAAAGATGGGACATTCAATGAGGAAATCGAAAAATGGACCTCACACTTAAGCCTGTCCGCCATGGGAATAGATATTGCGGACATCAACAATGACGGCAACAATGATATCTTCATTACCGATATGCTACCAGAACCGGAGCAAAGGGTAAAATCGGTCATGGAATTTGAAGGTTACAACGTTTTTGAGCTTAAGCGGCAAAAGGACTTTTTTCAGCAATACATCCAAAATACGCTTCAACTCAACAATGGCGATGGCACATTCTCAGAAGTGGCCTACTACAGTGGCGTGGATGCAACGGATTGGAGCTGGGCCGGCCTCATGTTCGACATGGACAATGACGGTTTAAAGGATATTTTCATCACCAACGGAATCAACCATGACCTTACCGACTTGGATTTTGTTGATTTCTTCGCCAATGAAATCATTCAAAAAATGGCCTTGACCGGCAAAAAGGAGTCCATAGATTCCATCATCAATAAGATGCCCATAAAGCCACAGCCCAACTATGCCTATAAGAACAACGGCGATATTTCCTTTAGAAATGCCAATAAAGAGTGGGGGTTTGACCTGCCAACAAGATCGAATGGGGCAGCCTACGGCGATCTGGACAATGATGGCGATCTGGATCTGGTGATCAACAATGTGAATACCGAGGCGTTTGTCTACAGAAACAATACAAACACTCAGCTTCACAACAATTACATCCAACTGCAGTTCAAGGGGTCCAAAAGCAATCCTTTTGCCGTGGGCACACTGGCCAAGCTCTATTTTAATGGCAATATTGTGAACCAGGAGCTTATCCCCTCCCGTGGTTTTCAGTCTTCCATGGAGTACAGAATGACCATCGGTCTGGGAGCTTCTGAAAAATTGGATTCCATCCGTATTGTGTGGCCGGACGACCGTACCCAAAAATTCGAAAATGTGGCGGCCAACCAAATGCTGACCTTTGACCACAATGACGCTTCGGAAATTTATAAAATCCCGAAAAAAGGGAATAAAAAATCATTCTTCCATGAGCTGGACACCAAAACTTTGGTGGGACATCAAGAAGACCACTTCAATGATTTTGACCATGAGGGCCTTATCTATCAAAAGTTGTCACAGGAAGGACCTTCCTTAGCGGTTGCCGATATCAATGGCGATGGCAATGAAGATTTCTTTATTGGAGGGGCCCACAATCAGCCTGGAACAATCTACCTGCACCAAGGAAACGGAAAAGTGGTGCAAAAGATATCCAAAGCCTTTGAGGATGACAGGGGCTACGAAGATGTTGCCTCGGCCTTTTTTGATGCCGATGGTGATGGAGATCTTGACCTTTTGGTGGGCTCTGGTGGAAACCGTCTCGATTTACAGCCTAGCTATAGACCCCGCCTCTACTTCAATGATGGCGAAGGGGGTTTCACTAGGTCCAAAACCAATCTTCCATCCGCCTTCAAGAACATTTCCACCATCGCACCCTATGATTTTGACAATGATGGGGACATCGATGTCTTTATTGGATCTAGGAGCGTAGTAGGGGTTTACGGCGTGTCTCCAGACCATCTGTTTCTCGAAAATCAGGGTGATGGTACTTTTTTAAACGTCACCGAGCGTTTGGGATACGACCTTAAAAATGCCGGCATGGTCACGGATTCCAAGTGGGTGGATATTGATGGGGATTCAAAAAAGGACCTTATCGTAACAGCGGAATGGGACACTCCCAAAATCTATAGGAATACAGGAAAAAGACTTGCCAAAATGCCCTCTTCCCTGGACAGTCTTTATGGTTGGTGGAATACCGTAGAGTCCGCGGATCTGGACAATGATGGTGACCAAGACCTTATTTTGGGGAACCAAGGGCTCAACCTGCACTATAAGCCTTCCAAGGAACATCCCATGAAAATGTGGATAAATGATTTTGACAGAAATGGCACCATTGAGCAAATAACCACCTTGGGCCACGATGGGGCAGATTACCCCATCCATCAAAAAAGGGAATTGACAGAACAATTGGTCTCCCTGAAAAAAGAGAACCTAAAGGCCTCTGACTATGCCAAAAGGAACATTTACGAGCTATTTCCAAAAGAAATCCTGGACAACTCCATTGTAAAACGGGTGGAAACCTCGGCTTCCATAATTGCCATCAACGAAGGGGGTGGTAAGTTCACCATTCAAAAACTTCCACCAAGGGTACAATTGTCCTGTGTATGTGATATCACCTGCACGGATGTGAACAAGGATGGAAACCTGGATTTGATCATGGCCGGCAACAATTTTGAGTACAAACCGCAATTTTCTCGGTTGGATGCCAGTTATGGCAATCTTTTGCTGGGCGATGGGAAGTTGGGCTTTGAATGGCAGGGATACGACGTGAGCGGCTTTAAGGTCAAGGATGAGGTAAAGTACCTGGAACAATTTAAGGACAAGAACGGCAATACCTACATCATTGCGGCCATCAACAACAACAAACCAAAAATTTTCGCCCTTAATGAATAGGTTGTTGCCAGTATTTTTTGCCTTTGCTCTTCTTTTGGGGTGCAACAAATCGGGAGACCTTTTTGAAAACCCCTCACCGAAGAAAACGGGCATTACCTTTACCAACACCGTTACGGAATCCGACGACCTGAGCATTTTGGATTACCTCTATTTTTACAATGGCGGTGGAGTCTCCGTTGGAGACATCAACAACGATGGCCTTCCCGACATCTTTTTTACGGGAAATCAAGTAAAGAACAAGCTGTACTTGAACAAGGGAAATCTCAAATTTGAGGATATTTCCAGTTCTGCCGGAATAGAGGGCAACAGCAGTTGGAATACCGGGACCACCATGGCCGATGTGAACGGGGACGGGCTATTGGATATTTATGTCTGCGCCGTTGTGGGCATCAATGGGTTCAACGGGTTCAATGAGCTATACATCAACAATGGAAACAACACTTTTACCGAAAGTGCTGCCCAGTATGGGCTTGATTTTGATTCCTACAGTTCCAATGCCGCATTTTTTGATTATGACCTGGACGGCGACCTTGATCTTTACTTGCTGAACCATGCCGTGCATACCCAAAACTCCTTCGGGAAGTTCAATTTAAGGTTTGAACGGAATTACGAGACCGGAGACAAACTGATGCGCAACGATGACGGGAAGTTTGTGGACGTGAGCGAGGCGGCAGGCATTTATGGCGGCATCAATGGATACGGTCTCGGCTTGGCCATTTCAGATTTCAATCAAGATGGGTACCCGGACATCTATGTGGGCAACGATTTCCATGAAGATGACTACTACTATTTGAACAATGGCGACGGCACCTTTACAGAGAGCCTTAAAAAGTATTTTGGCCATACCAGCAGGTTTTCCATGGGAAATGACGTTGCCGATATCAACAACGATGGTCGCCCTGATCTTATTTCCTTGGATATGTTGCCAGAAGATGAGGTTGCACTTAAATCCTCTGAGGGGGACGATAATGTGCAGACCCAAAAATTAAGGGTGGACAGATTTGGCTACCACTACCAGTTTACCCGAAATATGCTTTTTGTGAACCAGTCTGATGGCAACTACATGGAAACTGCCCTTATGAGCGGAATTGCCGCCACGGATTGGAGCTGGAGTGCCCTTTTTGGGGATTATGACATGGATGGACAACAGGATATTTTCATTTCGAATGGTATTCCCAAAAGGCCCAACGACCTAGATTTTATAAATTTTGTTTCCAACGATCAAATCAAACAAAAAATAGACAACACCAAGCTTGTGGACAAGAAGGCCCTGGACCTGATGCCCTCTGGCAATGTGCACAACTATGTGTACAAAGGGGGCCAAGATCTTATGTTCCAAGACATGTCCAGCAAATGGATCGTGAAGGATACCCTTATTTCCGGCGCAACGGCCATGGCAGATTTGGACAATGATGGAGATTTGGATCTTGTGACCAACAATTTGAACCAACCTGCTTCATTGTACATCAACAAAGCGTCCACAAAAGCCAACTATCTGAAACTAAAGTTTGATTTTTCCCAGAAAAACAAATTTGGGATCGGCACAAAAGTGTATTCCTACCATGGTGGAAAGCTCCAGTTCAAAGAATTGTTCCCTACGCGGGGATTTCAGGCATCTTCGGAAGCCATGGTCCATTTTGGATATGGCAATGTCCAACAGGTGGATTCCATAAAGATTGTTTGGCCGAACAGGACCTATCAAATCTTAAAGGATATTGCTGTCAACCAAACGCTTACGGTAAAACCCGAAAATACAAGGCCCTTCAACTATAACACCTTGCACCAAAAAACCGGATCCCTGTTCACCATGGTTCCCGATAACCTAGGAGTGGATTTCACCCATGTTGAGGACAATTACACAGATTTCAACCGGGAAAAATTGATTCCCTACCAAGTATCGGACAGAGGTCCGGCATTGGCCATGGGCGACCTTAACAGTGATGGTAAGGAAGATATTTTTATAGGAGGTTCTAAATTCGTTCCCTCAAGCATTTATCTGCAAAAAGATTCCACTTTTGTGAAACAACGGTACGATGTCATTGCCAAGGACTCCATAAAAGAGGATATTTCAGCGATCATCGCAGATTTCAATAATGACCAAAAGAACGATCTTTTTGTCACCACGGGCGGTGCTGACTTTTTTGGAAAATCAGACGCATTGCTGGAGTCCTGTTACATCCAAACGGATTCTACCTTTTCTGCACTGGAGCTCCCCAAATACTATCAAAATGCTTCCGTGGTGCGCCCCTATGATTTTGACAACGACGGGGATTTGGATGTTTTTGTGGGAGGACATACCATCACTGCAAAATTCGGGGCACCCGCCACTTCTTATATTTTAGAGAACAAGGGGAGGAATTTTACCGTTTTGGAAAGTTTCATTCCACATTCCCAAGGAATGGTCACAGATGCTATCTGGAGCGATTTTGACAATGACGGTACCAAGGACCTGATCCTTGTGGGCGAATGGATGTCGCCCAAATTCTTAAATTATCGTAATGGAAGCTTCACCGAATCATCACCAATGGATATAAAAGGGCTGTGGCAAAGCATTGCCCCCTTTGACATAGATGGGGATGGCGATGTGGATTACCTCTTGGGCAACTGGGGAACCAATTCAAAGTTCAAGGCCTCCAAAAAGTATCCCATGAAATTGTACTTTAACGATTTTGATGCCAACGGACAAACGGAAACGGTAACGGCCCTGCCAAAAGACGGTAAATATTATCCCCTGGAATCCTTGGATGGCCTTTCTTCCCAGTTGGTCTATTTAAAGAAGAAATTTAACTCCTATAAATCCTTTGCCGGTAAAACCATGGAAGAGTTGTTCGGAAAGGAAACCTTGGAAAAATCCACTTTGTTGGAAGTGAATACATTGGAATCTGGCTACCTGAAAAATGAAGGGGGCAACTTTGTCTTCGTTCCATTCAAGAACGAGCTTCAGGTTTCTCCTATCCTGGCTTTTTTAGTGGATGATTTTGATGGGGATGGCGTCCAGGAGGTCTTGGTTGGAGGTAATTTCTTTGGCGTAAAGCCCTATCACGGTAGGTTGGATTCCTTTCCGGGAGCATTGCTCAAAAATGAAAATAAAATAATTTTAGGGGATGAACTTGGACTGGACTTCAGCAAAAAATCCATAAGACATCTCAAGACGTTCATGTTGGGAAATCAGAAATATTTGCTCGCCATTTTCAATGATGACAAAGCCCAAGTATATAAAATCAAAACAAAAATGTGAGGCCATGAAAGAACGATTAAGCATAATAGGATTGGTACTATTGGTTTTTGCTTCCTGCCAAAAAAAGGAGGAACCCATTGTAATAACACCGGAAGAATACCACAAATCGGCGGACAAGGTGGTTGAGGTCATGATCCATGATATTTTTTCGCCCCCTGTGGCCAGTAGGATCTTTGCATACCCCAACATAGCAGCCTACGAAATCATTGCAAAGCATGACGATCGCTACAAATCATTGGCGGGTCAGGTACATGAATTGACCGAAGTGCCCGATCCCAGTGACCCTGAAAACACAAACTTTGAAGTGGCCGCCCTTGTGGCCCACATGCAGCTGAGCAAAAGGCTTGTTTTTTCTGAAGAAAGGATTGAAAGTTACCGGGATAGTCTTTATGCGGTTTGGGCGGGTAAGAACGAGACCATGTTCAATGCCTCCAAGGCATATGGCATGGAGGTCGCTGATTTTATAGCAGCTTGGATGGACAAGGATAATTACAAACAGACACGAACCATGCCCAAATTTACTGTCGATTCGGAGGACCCTTCCCGCTGGCAGCCCACACCACCAGCCTATATGAGTGGCCTGGAACCGCACTGGAGCAAGATACGCCCCTTTGTAATTGATTCTGCATCTCAATTCAAGCCTATTCCTCCTCCAACATTTTCTTTGGACAAGGATTCCCAATTTTACAAAGAAACCATGGAGGTTTATCAAGTTAGAAAAGATGTCACGGGAAAAGGTGATAAATCCGAAGAAATCGCCATTGCACAATTTTGGGACTGTAACCCTTATGTTTCCGTCACCAGGGGACATTTGATGTTCGCCACCAAGAAAATTACCCCCGGGGCCCACTGGATCGGCATTACCAAAATTGCTTGTCGGAAAGCCAACGCCGATTTCAACAAGACCGTCTATGCCTATACCAAAGCTTCCCTCGCCATTGCCGATGCCTTTATCAGCTGTTGGGATGAAAAATACCGAAGTAACCTGATACGGCCCGAAACGGTCATCAACGAATATATAGATGACAGCTGGGAACCTGTATTGCAAACACCACCATTCCCAGAATATACCAGCGGCCACAGTGTGGTGTCAGGGGCTGCCTCCACGGCCCTTACGGATGTTTTTGGAGACAATTTTGCCTTTGATGATGATACCGAAGTCCCCTATGGGCTTCCCGTACGCTCCTTCACATCGTTTAGGCAAGCGGCGGATGAAGCGGCCATCAGCAGAATGTACGGTGGTATTCACTACCGTGCGGCCATTGAGGTCGGTGTTCAACAAGGCCGTAACCTAGGCAAATTTATTGTGGACAACTTGGACATGACAGCAACCAACTAAACCTTGTTTTTGCCCATGAAGAAGGTCTTTATAACAGTTCTTGCGCTTATAATCCTTTTGTTGTTATGGTATCTTTTCTTGAAGCCCCAGGATTATCAGGTAAGTTTCAAGGCAAAGGCCAATCCCGGGACCATCTATGAAACTGTCAAGGCATGGAACATTTCTTTGGAGAATGATGTCCCGGTAAAATATGAAAGCTTAACGGATTTCACCCAACAACTTGTGCGCAATGACTCTGTGTATAGCTACCATTGGGAAATTGACCCGGTTCATGATTCCCTAAGTCAGATAACGGTCAACATTAAGGATAGGGACCATTCGCTAATGAACAAGATCATGGTTCCATTTTCCGATACGGATTTTGAAAAGGGTTCCCGAAAGGCTCTTCTGGATTTTAGCCAGTTTTTAAATGAACATCTCAAGAAAATTAGGGTAACCGTTGTGGGAGAGGATGACCTCTTCACCACATTTTGCGCCTGCGTTTCCCTAAAAACCACCCCATCCGGAAAGGCAGCGGGCATCATGGCAAATTATTCCTTTTTGAGTTCTATGTTGTTTGAGAATGAAGTGGAATTGAACGGCCCTCCTTTTTTGGAGGTCCTGGATTGGAATCTTGAAAAAGATAGCCTTTCCTATAACTTTTGCTACCCCATCATCCGTTCGGAGAAACTTCCCAGGCACCCCAATATAAAATACAAGCGCATTTTTAGCAAAAAAGTGCTGAAAGCCATCTACAACGGCAACTACATCACGTCGGACCGGGCATGGTTTTCCCTTTTGGATTATGCCAAAAAGAATGATATTGATGTGGACCCGAAACCCATCGAGGTCTTTTACAACAATCCCAATATGGGAGGTGATGAATTACAGTGGAAAACCGAGGTCTTTATGCCCATTAAAGAAACCCATGAATAAATTTGCCCTGCTACTGGTTCTTGTGTTCGTTCAAGGCTGTGCCCAAAAAACCAAGTACGGGCTATTGAACCCCATGGGAACGTTTCCCTCCAAGTTGAAAGAAGTATCTGGATTGGAAATCGGGAATGACAACATTTGGGTAATCCAAGATAGCGGCAACAAAGACGAGGTATATAAGGTTAATTCTTCAGGAAAAATCATCAATTCAGTCAAGATTGGCCATGCCAAAAATGAAGACTGGGAAGATTTGGCCATGGATAATGTTGGCAATCTTTACATCGGTGATTTTGGAAACAACAACAATACCCGGAAAAATTTGACCATCTATAAGGTCCAAAAATCAGAGCTGGGCAAAAAAGAGGCCCATTCAAAAAAGATAACGTTCAACTATCCCGAACAAAAAGAATTTCCTCCAAAAAAAGACAGTCTGCTCTTTGATACGGAGGGCTTTTTTCATTGGAAGGACAGTCTGTACATTTTCACCAAAAACAGAACCAGGCCCTATACCGGGGAAACCTTGATCTACAGAGTTCCGGATACTGAAGGAGATTACGTTGCCGAGTTTTTAGGCCCTTTGTTCTTGTGTGACAGGCAAGATAATTGTTCCGTTACCGGGGCGGACATCTCGGCCGATGGCAAAACCATTGCCCTACTCGGTTATGGCACAATTTTTCTGCTGACCGAATTTGAATTTCCAAATCTTGACCAAGCCAAAGTCCAAGTGATTGACCTTCAGTACCTGTCCCAAATCGAATCGATAAGTTTTAAGGATGCCAACACGCTTCTTTTGGCTGATGAGGAATATAAGGACGTAGGACGAAAACTGTATTCGTACAAGATGGATTGATCCCTAAAAGCCAAATCCAAGACCGAAGGCAAATCGAAGCCCATCGGTACTATTGAACAATCCAAAATTGGCGGACAATATATCGGCGCCATTCAAAAAGAAGCCCCCTCCATACGAATTATGCCATTTGTCCGAAGAGTCTCCGGGGAACCAGACCCTCCCATAATCAAACCCACCGTATATACCCGGAGTAACGGGGAGCAATCCTGTTTTTCTGCTCCTAAAACTATATCTAAGGTCTGTATTTTGGTAATAGGCCGTTTTCCCGGTAAACCGTTGGAACCTGAAACCCCTTAGGCCATCATTGGCCCCAATACTGGCCCCTTGGTAAAATTCAAAATCATCGCCAACAGTAAAGTGGCCCTTTATCTTGGTGGCCAAAACCAATCTTCCACTGGAACACAGTCTGTGGTCTATGGACAGGGTTGGTACAACATAGCCAAAAGACCTTCCAGATTCCATTAAATTGGTCTTATAGCCCCCGAGCAAGGAAAATTCCATGCCCAAGGTCGGGAATGCTTCATTGTCCGAGTTGGAATAGCTGTATTCCGCATCCAAGCCTAGGAAACTTTGATGGTTTTCCTCTCCATTTGCCACGTAAAACTCATTGATGAACCTGTCTTCGGTAGCCTCCACTTCAATATCTTCATAAGAAATCCCCAACCGCACCTTGGACCCCAGATACCCACGCCATACCAACGATGGGGACAATCGAAGGGTCCGTAATTTTACCCTGTTATAATCCAGTCCCAAGGGTTCCTCATCATCGTTGTTATCCGTTTCATTCCCAAAACCGAAAAAATTGAGCGTAAAATTGGGCGAGGTGAACCTGGCCCTAACCTCCAAGTTGACATCGTTGAACACATTGGCAAACTCACCCTTGTAACCAAAATCAAAACCTTGGGTGGCAAAGAAAAATGCCCCGCTAAAAATATGCTGTTGGGTGAAGGGGTTTTGTCTAAAGCCATTTAAAGTATAGGTATCGGTAATCCCGATTCGGAAGCCATCGTCAGGATTGGCACCAATAGTGGGCAAAAATTGGTTGTTGCTTGCCTTTACCCTAAGAAACTGATAGGTATTGGTGTCGTAATCGTTCAGCTTGTGCACATTGCCACCGAAAGCCTCATCGTAGGTGTTCTTTTTTGACCTGAAATCGTAGGTGTGCACTTTTTTGGAACCTTCGGTTATTTTGTAGACATCATTGTTCTGTCCGCCCACGGCGCGCACCACTATCTTGGATGACTTTGTATCGATATCAAAAACATCATCATCATCCAATCCGTAGAGCCAAACCTCCTTGGTAAACTCGGGACTGAAGGTCTTTTTAAAGAACATATCTTCCTTTTCCCCTCCCTTTATGCGGTATCCCTTTATTTCCAAGCTGCCATCCGCAAGCGAATTCACACTGAAATAATCATCCTTATCGGTCCCAGTGACCACGCTGTATTTGTTCAGGATGGAAAAATACTCCTTTGCTGTGGCAACGAGGTTTTTCTTCCGGACCAACAACGTTTTTTTGATTTTATCCAGGGTACTGTCCCTAACTTCTTCCGGAAATTCCAAAAACGCCTCGTCTATTACTGATTCATCTATGTTCTGTTGGATGAACTTGGCCTGTTCCACCCAAAGGTCCAAATCGGTTTCCGAAAGCAGTGCCATATCCAAGGCAAAGGTTTTGGGGGAAGAGGTGAAACCTTTAACACTGCGGATTTCTTCATTGAACCCTTCAAAGATTTGAAGCCCCGGAACGGCCCTGGAGCCAAAACCCATGACCAGCCCGTCTCCCCATTGCGAATAGGCTTGGTCCCTATCCCTTGGTATGGGCTTATAGATTCTGTTCCCTTGGTCGTCCTTGAACTCTGCCCATCGCCATTGATCTACGTGGCGATCCCAATCGCCAATAAGGATGTCGAACAAACGGGCCTTCACATATTCTTTTTGATCAATGCGATATTCCTCATCTTTCCGCAGGTTGTTGATCAGATCATAGGTACTTTCAATCTTCTTGGCCTTGCCGAAGCTTTCCAAGTCATGTCCTTCGGACACGTGTTCCTCTATCATATAGAGCCCATTGCCAAAATCAGCATTGTAACCCCCCAAAGCTGTTTGTTTGGGCACGTAAAAAAGTTTCGGGTTGGTATGATAGATTCCCACCGCATCCGATAACCTCCCCACAGTAAATGGGGCATAGGGATGGGCACCGGTATACAGGTCCAAAAGCAAGGCTTCGGTATAAGTGTCCTTAAATTGTCCTATGATGTATTGGTCCTGGAAAGCAATGGCCTGTAGATAGCGTTCGGCACTTTTCTTTAAGTCCCGCATTACAAATTCCCTGCCATCCGCATGTTGCAACCGTAGCGAATTGGATTGGTTTCCCCCTCCTTTCCTGATTACGGTCAAACCGCCGTACAACGTGTCCAGAAGTACCGTGGGGGCCTTTACCTTGGTACCATAATATTTTCTATAGCGTTCTCCCCAAAGCCATTTGTGGAAGCTATTCTTATCTATTTCTTCCGAGGCATATACCGAAGCCTCCATGGAGGGAGGAAGATCATTTGAAAAAGTGGACTTCACATTGGGCCTATCGGGGGGCAGCACCTGGGTAGTGTACAACAATCCATTTCCAGGACCTTCCAAACCATAGTAACTCACTTGGGAAGAACCATCCTTGAAAACTTGTAGCACGGCATAGCCCATTTCACCAGAGGAGAACTTGCTCCCGTTCAACAATCGGGTAGCTCCAGTTTTGGCACCTGCCCCGCTTACGATCTGGGGTTTTCCAGATTCCACGATGTATTGCAGGGTGTGTTCGTGGCCCGATACAAAAATGACCTTATCGGAGTATTGGGAAAGGGTGATCATGCGTTTTTTCAAATCGTTGTACACCTTGTTCTGTTGGTCCTCAATGGATACGCCGGATGTTTTTCTGAGCAAATTGGCCACAGTCCCCAAAACAGGGAGTGGAACGCTTCCATCATCTGGATAAAGATGTTGTCTGAAGGAATATTGGCCCCCATGGGAACCATAGGTGAACATGGGATGGTGCAGGGCAATGATCGTGGTCTTGTCCAGGTTTTTTTTGATGAGGCTTTCCAGTTCCTCCAAAAACCTGCCACGATCTTTGATCTCACATTCGTCGTTCATGGTGGGATGTTTGTTCCAGTCCGTTAAGTACCATTCCGTGTCAACAGCGATTAAGATGACGTTATCACTTACCTCTATTTTTTCCAAGGGACATCCATTCTGGGGAAAAAAGACATCCTTATCGTCCAACGCCTTTTGGATATATTTCTCTTCCCTTTCCAACCCTTCAAGCCCATCGCTGTACCAATCGTGGTTGCCGGGAATAAAAAGAGGGCTGCCCTTAAACGCTTTTAGGGTGGACAACTGGGCATCCAATTGGTTCTTGGCCAGCTCATGTCCTTGAGGGTCCGTATTCTTATCAGGAAATCCAGCGGGATAAATGTTATCTCCCAGAAAAATCGCCGTGCTGTTCTTATCCGCCCGGCCCAAAATATCCTTGAATTTTGTCAGCGCCGGATTTAAGCCCCCTGCAGGGGATTTGCCTGCATCCCCTATCAAATAAAATGTGTGCTCAACTTCCTTTTCATCCATGGTGTTGACATGGACAAACGGGGTTTCATATTTTGCCTCATAGCTGGCGCATCCATACGCCATTATTAGCAATAGTGCGACGAGACAATGTTTTTTCATATCAATGAGGTTGATTCCAAAATTTTGTACTTTGGATAATCCAAATACACAGATATGTCGGAAATTCTTGAAAAAGCTAAACTTTTTGCCACTGAGCTTTTGGAAAACAAGCTTGACCCCAAGTTCTTGTACCACAATTTACGACATACCCAACGTGTTGTTAAAAGTACTAAAGAATTGCTCAATTTCTATGCCCTTTCGGAAGAGGAGAAAGAAAGGTTGTTATTGGCCGCATGGCTCCATGACGTGGGCTACACCAAGGGTACTGAGAACCATGAGAAATCCAGTTGTGAAATCGCATCCGCTTTTTTAGAGGAGAACGGATACGAAGCTTCCGGCATAGACAAAGTCTGTTCGCTGATCTTGGCCACAAGGATGGGCCAGGAACCATCCAATTTGATGGAAGAGATCATGAAGGACGCTGATATATCGCATTTTTCGCAAAAGAGCTACTTGGAGACTGCAGATTTTTTAAGGGATGAACTCAAGGAGCTTGGCATTGCGGATTATTCGGCCAAGGAATGGCGGGAAAAAAATATCCAGCTATTCCAAAACAAACACAAGTTTTACACTGATTATGCCAAGGCAAATTGGGAAGAGGGCAAAGAAAAGAACCTAAAGCAACTGCTCAAGGAAAAGAAAACCGAAAAGACCATCGCCAAAAAGGAGGCGCTCAAGGCAAAGTACAAAAATGAGAGTCCTGATCGAAGCATCCAAACGCTTTACAGGGTTACCCTCAGCAACCATTTAAAACTTAGTGACATTGCCGATACCAAGGCCAATATCCTCCTTTCCGTAAATGCCATTATCATTTCATTGGTATTGGCAAATCTGATCACCAAACTGGACAATCCTTCCAACACTTATTTGATCTACCCAACCTTGATCTTGATCATTTTCAGCATCGTTACCATGACATTGTCCGTACTGGCGACCAGGCCAAATATTACCAGTGGAAAGTTCACCAAGGAAGATGTGGAGCAACGAAAGGTGAACCTTTTGTTCTTTGGCAATTTCCACAAGATGAAACTCGAGGATTATGAGTGGGCCATTCAAGAACTTGTCAAGGACAAGGAATATGTGTATACCTCCCTTACCAAAGATCTCTACTTTTTGGGTCTGGTGCTCAACAAAAAATATAAGATACTACGTATCACCTATAACATTTTCATGATAGGCATGATCGTTTCCGTTATTGCCTTTGGGGTGGCCTTTCGGTTTTTTGGCACGGATAGGGGCATTTTTTGATTCTAGGAACGTAGTTCTTCCATCAAATCATCATAGGTATAGGAACGCTCAGACTGTTGATCCTTTTTGTACAGGATCTCCGCGCGTATGGCCTTTAGCCCGTTCACACCCTGAAGGCCTTCCAACTCAACAATCTCAATGTTGTTGGTAAAGTATCCTTTGGCCTTTAAGAACTGTACATAGCGCATATACTCCTTTTCCTCCTTTCTTTGGGAGTATACGATGGCCAGTTTGCCTTTTTGGGTCAATCTTTCCTTGCTTCCCTTTATGTAGGACTTGTCAATGCGTTTTTTAATAATCTCATATCTGGCATTATAGGTGCCGTCCACATCAAAACGCTTTTCATCCATCCTAAAGCGTATGGACAACGAAGTGCTGTAGACCAAGATCAAGGAAGCTACATCCAACTGCACGGGCAAGCTGTGTTTCAGTTTGTAATATTTGTTCTCCATCTCGCACATGACCTGGAGTTGCCAAAGCCTCAAATTGCTCAGATAGAGTTCGTCAAACTTTCTATCGTGTGCAATGGAACTTCCAATGTACATGTTGTGCTCCACCCCATCGGTCTTATAGCGCTCAAAATAGTGCGGGAACATATTTTGGGCCTCCACCTGCCTTTTATCAAGCAAGGCCGCCAATTTCATATTGGCCTCCATGACGCTATTATCATAATTTCGTCTATGGTCATAATAAGACTCGGTGGTTTCATCTATTTTTGATTCGTACCCCTCTATAAGCGTATTGAGTTTTCCTTCGCCATACAGTTTTAGATGCTCTAAAATTGGGTTGACCTCTTCCTTGACAAAGTCGAAAACGGATTGTTCCGTATGGGTATACAGGGCATCCTTCACCTCATCCAAATACGTGTTCACCCTAAACATCAACTCTTCATAAATGGGAAGCTGGTGCTCTCGGACCGCTTCCTCCAGGATATCGTTTATTTCTGAAAGTTGGATCATAAGATCCCTTTGGATCGCCAGGTTCCGCTCCTTCGCCGATTCTTTAATGTCAACCTGGCCGTAAAGGGGGTATACGTCCTTAAAAACTATCTCCTTAAAAACGGGCTGTCCCCCAACAAGTTCCTCGGCCATAAACCGTTTGGCCTCTTCCTGAAATTTCCAATACACGGATGAGTGCACAGTTGTACATTCGTGCTGGATAATGGCATCCACAAGGTTTTCCTCTTCCTCGATGGAACGTAGTACTGCGGAAACTATGTAGTGCATCACATCCTCCAGCTTGTGGGCATTGATGCTGTTGAGTTCGTTCACCCTGTCGGAGACCAACTCCAATACACCCAAAAGATTACCGTTATCGGCAATAGGGGCCAAGATGGCACTTTGTATCCCTTGTTCGTGCAGACTCTTGTAGGGTTGCGCTCCCTTGGTAAGGGCCAAGTACTTTTCCACATTGGGTATGGCGAAATATTTGTTCTCGTTGAACAGTCGGCCGTGAGAATGCTCGCACAGCATCGCATCGCAGGGCTCCTTTTCCTTGCCGTTGAGAATATAGCTCTCCATGCCCTTTCCATAAATCTTGAAAAAGGTATTGGCATTGGAATCGTATCCTGCAAAACCGACTTTGATGTTTTTCAGGTTGAACAGGGACCTAAAGGTGTCCTGAAAACTCTCCATGAAATTGTCATTGCCCCTCTTGTTGCTTCCAATAAGTGTCGACTTTATCTCGGAAATGGAATGCTCCGCCGTGACATCGAACATGTTGGATATCACAAATCCCTTGGAAATGAAACTGTTGGGCGGTATTTTCTCCTTCCACAGATCAATATTTTCAAAATTCTCCAAAAGTTCATCAAAATCTTCCTGCTTAAGGTCTTTGGCATTCTCCGTAGGGATAAGCTCCATGAAATCGGCATTGTACAGAATGCGATAGTGGCGCATTACCCCGTTGGCATCTGGAATATCGAAAAAGAGAGGACGCCTGAAATCAACTTTAAATCCATAATAAAACCCAAGGATCACGGTACACTGCATGATGTAGTGCATGTCATCGGACAGATTCTGGATCTGCAATTCAAAGCCTTCCCCGGCATCCTGCAAAATTTTCTGGAAACGTTTGGTGGAATTGAAGACCACATTGGCAAAGGCAATGGATGCTGCCTTGATCTCATTATGGGTGAGCGCGGGCGGGAAGCTATCGGCCAAAATGGTCTGGATGACGTCCTTCCGCTTTTCCAAAATGGAAAGGTCATCAAAGCCTTCCCTAAGCTCCGGGTATGGGGCCTGAACCTCCAAAACATGCTTGGCAAGCTCCGAAAGGAACTTGTCATCACTTTTGGATTGCCTATCATAGTGTTCCAACAATTTGTTGAAACTGACAAGCTGGATCAAAGGAGCTTCACCGGAGTAGCTTTTTTCCATAGTATGGGATTGGTCGCAACTGAACCCGTAAAGTTACAAAAAGAAAGAATGCTCCGACCGTATTCAATATCTTTATGGATTAATCGCCATTTTTAAGGATATTTAGTAAAATTTTACCCATGTCCTCCAATGCCAGATTAGATCGGGCCTATCAAAACGCCAAAATCATCCCGTTTGACGATGCCTCCAAATTCATACTTTTCAGCGATTGCCATAGGGGAGACAATAGCTTTGCAGATGACTTTGCCAACAACCGGAACATATATTTCCATGCCCTGAACCACTATTATCGAGAGGGGTTTCACTACTGCGAGCTTGGCGATGGCGATGAACTATGGGAAAATTTGACCTTCGATTCCATTTTTGAGGCCCACAAGAATGTGTACCAGTTGCTCCGCAGGTTCCACTTGGAAAAAAGATTGTACATGCTCTGGGGCAACCACGATATGATCTACAGGAACCAAGATTATGTGGACAAAAACCTTTCCTATTATTTTGAACCCATTGATGACGCTGACAAAGAACTTTTTGAGGGAATCGTCTATCATGAAGCCATCATCCTAAAACATAAAGATACAGGACAGGAACTGTTCTGCACCCACGGGCACCAAGCGGATTGGTGGAACTATGTCTGCTGGCGCATTGGCCGATTTTTGGTGAGGATATTGTGGAAACCCCTACAAGTTGTGGGCATAGCGGATCCCACTAGCCCTGCCAAAAACTACAAGGAACTCATCAGGATAGAAAAGCGCATCAAACGCTGGATTTTAAAGAACAATCTCAAAATTACCATCGTAGGACATACCCACAGGCCAAGGTTCCCAGAGCCTGGGCAAATTCCCTTTTTTAATGATGGCAGCTGTGTGCATCCCAGGAGCATTACGGGAATTGAGATTGTAAATGGGCAAATTTCACTAATCAAATGGCATATTGACACCAAAGTGGACGGAACGCTCCAAATTGTCCGGGTACTTTTGGAGGGCCCGGAAAAACTATCGGATTATCTGAATTCTTAAGTGCGCTTTGCCAACGTTTTGATGGCATCCACAAACCGGTCCAGTTCTTCAGTGGTAGTATACACATTGGGCGTGATCCTACAGCCCTGCACGTTTTCATAATCAATGGCCACGGTCCAAACAGCAAACTCTTCCAAGAGCGTTTTTGCCAAATCATCAGGACTCATGTTCTTCAATCCCACATTGGCTATGCCACAACTTCTGTGGTGCTCAATAGGTGTGTTGATCACCACGTTGTCCACAGCGCGTAATGCATCGCTCCAATACCGTTGCAAGTATCGTAGCCGCTCCTCTTTGCGTTCCATCCCAATGATATCCAAATAGTCCATGGAATCATTGATGGTCAGATCGGTGTGGACGGGATGGGTTCCGGTGTGGTTCAGCCGCCGTATCTTGGTCCGATCCTCTTCATGTTCTGCAAACAAGGGCCATATTTTTGGAATATGCTTTTCGGCAACGTACAACATGCCGGCGCCAAGGGGCGTGCTCAACCACTTGTGCAGGCTGGAACCATAATAATCGCAATCCAACTCCGCCATATCCACGTTAATGTGGGCCACGCAATGCGCCCCGTCCACCATAACCTCAACCCCATGCGAATGGGCCATGTCACATATTTTTCGAATAGGCAAGATCTGCCCTGTGATGTTCACCATGTGGCACACCATCAACAATTTGGTCTGTGGGGTAATCTGGGATTCATAAAGTTGCACAATCTCTTCATCCGATTTTGGATGGTTGGGCAAGGATACCTTCTTACAAACGATGCCATATCGTTTTTGCATTTGTTCAAAATGAATCTGCATCGCTCCATAGTCTTGTACAGCAAAAACCGCTTCGTCCCCTTTTTCCCATGGGAATCCCCCGATGACCATATCCAAGGATTCCGTGGTATTGCGGGTAATGATCAATTCCTTTTCCAAACAGTTCACCAATTGGGCCACCCGGGCCGCTGCCTTGTCCTTGTTTTCCCATTGTACCGTTCGCATGTAATGGGATCCTTCGTAATTGACCTCCCTCACATGCTCCACAAACTTTTCCAATACGGGCATGGGCACAAAATTGTAGTATCCGTTTTCCAAATTGATATAGTCGGGTTTCAACCTATAGTCCATCCGGATGCGTTCCCAAAAAGCATCACTGTCCTTTTCTGGGTACGGTAACTGGACATCGTGTTCGTTTGCTTTCAAGGTGAGTGGCAGGAACGGGGTTGCCATGGCCGCTGAACCCACATATCTCAAGAATTGTCTTTTTTCCATTTGGTCAAGGGTCGATTAAAAAAGAATGGTTAATTTCATTTCAGCACCCTTCAAGATACGATTTAAGCCTATACCATGGAAAGCTTTCAGAACTTAATTGACCTGATTCCCGTACGATATGACTTGTCATCGCACATTATGCTCCTTGGAATTGTACAAGGACTGTTTTTGAGTCTAGTTATTTTTTTTAGGACAAAGAGGGATTCCGCCATTTACCTTTTTGGATGGGCCCTATTGGTACAATGTCTGGTCTTTGCCGATATCTATCTCTGCTATACTGGATTGATGAAGTATATGTTACATTTCAACGATTCCACGGAAGCACTGGTGCTGCTCATAACCCCTACCCTTTATTTTTTTCTGTATACACTACTGACCAAAAAATCTTTTGCCCTGAAACGGCACTGGCCCCATTTTATCCTACCCTTGGTATACGGATTAACCCAGATCAACTTCTATCTGAGCCCTATTGAAGTGAAGCTCAATGCCTATTTGGGAGCCTACCATCGCGATTTGGGTTTTGTGGAAGTTCCGGATACCATTGATTATTCCTATCATTTTATCAAAGATCGGTTTCGATGGATCTTGCTCTTCAATTTTACATTTTACCTTTTTCTATCCTCTCGCTTGCTGTTACGAGCAGGACGGGAAAAAGGAATCGCCCAAAAAAGTGTGAAAGTGGATAAATACACTTTTTCCAAAAATGCAATAGGAGTTCTCACTGTTCTACTGGCCTCAATTCTATGGGTCTTCCTAAACTATGATGATGACGGTGGCGACCATTATATCGGGATTTTGCAAACAGTGGTCATTTTCATTACCTCTTTTTTTATCCTTTCTGAATCGCGATTTTTTGAAAAGTCATGGATTGCCGATAAGTATGAGACCCTTGCCTCCACTACCATTCAGTTTGCCGATATTGAAGCATTGATGGAGGAGGACTATTATTGCAACAGTGGCATTTCCCTCAAAGATGTGGCCGAAAAGCTTAATGTGAGCCCAAACCTGGTTTCCAAATTGATCAACTCCGAAACCGGAATGAACTTTAACGATTTTATCAACCAAAAACGGATAGGTGTGGCCAAAATACGGCTGCTAGATCAAAATTATGGTCACCTTACCGTAGAAGCCATTGGAAACACCGTTGGTTTTAACTCCAAATCTGTCTTTTACAATGCCTTTAAAAAGCATGTTGGGCAGTCCCCTTCCAATTTTATAAAGCAGCAAATGGCCAAAAATATTGCCTAATTTCTCCTGTATTGTAATTCAGGACGTTTCAGGGGATCAAAAAATTTGTGCTCTGCCAATCGCGTTGGAACTTTGTCCAAAATAATTTCAACCATGGAAACAAAGATTAGAAGATACGATTTGGATTGGCTGCGGGTCATCGTTTTTGCCCTGCTGATTTTTTACCACGTGGGAATGTTTTTTGTTCCCTGGGGTTGGCACGTAAAAAATAATGTTATTTATGATTGGCTCCGTTGGCCCATGCTGTTTCTTAACCAATGGAGGCTGCCCATTTTGTTTGTTATCTCCGGGATGGGAACGTATTACGCATTTGGCAAAAGGACTACGGGCAAATTTATCCTGGAGCGTTTTATGAGATTGTGCATACCCCTTTTGGTGGGCATGGTGCTCATTGTGCCCCCACAAGTGTATTTTGAGCGATTGGCCAACGGTCAGTTCTCCGGTTCTTATTTTGAGTACCTCTCCACTATAGGGTTCCGAGGGGTGTATCCCACGGGGAACATCAGCTGGCACCATCTCTGGTTTCTGCCCTATCTTTTTGTATTCTCTTTGGTACTTGCCCCTATTTTCATGTATTTGAGAAAGCACAAGACCCGCTTTGTGGAATGGGTCAAAAAAATGATTCAAAAACCATGGGGCATCTACCTCTTTGTGGTTCCACTGTACCTTGTGGAGAGTTTTGTAGAACCTTTTTTCCCGATAACCCACGCCTTGATTGGAGATTGGTTCATGATCGCGTTCAACATATTGCTGTTCTTTTACGGCTTTGTGCTCATTGCCACAGGTAATGTTTTCTGGGACAGTTTGGCCAACATGAAGAAAAAGGCCCTTACTGTTGGAATAGTCGCTTTTATGGGACTTTTGACCATTTGGCTGTTTTTTGAGGACAGCATAGTGATCCATTTCACCGAAGCCATGTTCAAAGTGGTGAATATATGGTCCTGGATACTGGTCCTGTTTGCCTATGCAGCTCAGTATCTGAACCGCCCGAGCAAAGGATTGGCCTATGCCAATAGATCGGTGTACCCTTTCTACATACTGCACCAAACCATAACCGTGGCCATCGCCTATTATCTTATGGACCTAAATTGGGGCTTTTTGCCTAAGGCGATTCTTTTGGTCATCGGTACATTTGGGTTGAGTTGGTTGATCTATGATCTAATTATACTACGTATCCCTTGGTTGCACCCCCTGTTTGGGTTGAAACCCAAGAAAACCAATTAGATTACTGGTTATCGATTTAACTTCTCTTTATTATGTCCGTGGCAAGGTATTTGTTAACTTTAGTTGCATAAAACGACCCAATTGCTATGAAAAAGCTTGTTCTCTTTATAGTGGGATTTGCTTTGGGGCTTTCCTTGATACGGGCACAATCTGACGTGCCCACAACCCAACCGTTGAAAATTGGGGAGCGCAATAACTTGGATATCAAATCCAGTAACCAAGGTACCGTGCTTCGGATGCCTTCCGTAATAGACGAAAACCTTACTTCCAAGAACGAAAAACCCGGAGTCAAGATGCTGCCGGACAGGGAACTGCTACAAGCAGGGTTTGATCTAGAAATTGATCCCAAAGTGGGTGAAAAGGAAAAAAAGAGCTCTAACGAACATTTTGGCGATCAATATTTGGGCGATGTTAAGACCACGGCCAAATTTGTGGGCATTGTATGCCGAGACCATGAATATGTGGATGGTGACCGCATCAAAATCTACCTGAATGGCGAGGTCATCGAATATAATATGTTGCTCACAGGTTCCTTTAAAGGGGTCAATGTAGATTTGGTGCAAGGGTTCAACCGCATTGAATTTGAAGCCTTGAACCAAGGTTCGTCCGGCCCCAACACTGCACAAGTGGTCGTTGCGGATGATAAGGGACAGGTAATCCACAATAACCGCTGGAACCTTTCCACGGGTTCCCGGGCCAGTTTGATTGTCGTCAAAGAAGAGGAGTGATCACTCCCCAGGCTTATAGGTCCTTTCCGCTCTTTTTAAAACATCTTCCTTGTAAAAAGCGGCATCCTTAAATTGTTTGTCCGCATACCGCTGCGCCTGATCATCAAAATGGGGTGAATTGGGGTCGCCACTCTGTCCACCGGCCAACATAGTCTTGGCCTTAACTTTCTCCCCAAACTCCACCACGGCCACAAAACTGTTACCCCTTGTGCCATAAATTTTCTTGGTGCCATTGTTATATCGGGCACCATAAGCCGCCAAAGCACCCCACATGCCGCTGGCAAAACCAATAGGAATACTGGGCTTGGCATCATCAAAAGCTTGACGGATGTCCCCATTTAGGCGTTGGTAGCGGTTGACTTCACCCCAAGGCATGTTCCACTGTCCAAAGTCAGCTTCAAGTTGTGCAACGGCCTCTCTAAAAAGTGCCAATTTTTGTGCATCCGACAAACCATCTCCCCAGTACTGGACCCATTGCATGGGGTACAATTCCTCAGGCCTGTCGGCTTTTGCATAACACAAGGTGCCATAATACTGTGCCAAGGTCATGGCAACGGATTCCTTTGAAGTTGTAAAGTCCCATTGCCTCATGGTTTCTATGGGTCCTTTTAATTCTTCCGTTGGGTGGGCATCATAGGCTTTAACCAAACCGGGAATCAAAGCTTTAAAAGCAGGAAGATATGGATCATGGGCCAATTTGATCAAACTGTCCAAGGTATAGCCGCTACGATCTTTCAACAATTTTATAGCGTGCACCCCCCTAAAGTTTTCCTGATCTTGCGACATATAGTTTGGATAATCCGCCTGTTTGGGGCTAAATTCCATAGCGGATGTAAATGGGGTGGAGTTACAGTTTTGTATCCAGCCATTTTCAGGATTCAGTACCAAAATATTTTCATCCACGGTGTGCAATCCTTGCCAATCCGTTCGGGGGTTGCTGCCATCCACAGGTTGGGTATAGTCAAAAATAGTGTCCCGTTTTGGAATAAAATTCCCATGGAAATAGGCAATGTTGCCCTCAGCATCGGCATACACCGTGTTGTTGGACGAGTTGGTGCGGATGTCCATCATTTTTCGGAAGCCATCATATCCCTCCTGTTTGGTCCGGATATAGGATTGCTCCAGTGCTTTCAAGGGCTCCCACATCATGGCCGAAGCGGTCCACTGGCCATCCACCAATTGGGTTATGGGGCCGTGATGGGTACGGTACATGGGAAAGGTCTTTTCTTTCAATTCCTTCCCATCCTTGTATTTTAGCGTAACCTCCAAGGAATCCACGGGACGAAGCTCCTCACCATAGTGATAGAACAACTTTCCGTCATTTTGCACGATGGTTTCCTTAAATTCATCCATCACATCGGTATAGGTAGAGGTGTGCATCCATCCTGTTTTTTCATTGAACCCCTGATATACGAAGAATTGCCCCCAGGTTACGGCACCATACGCGTTCAAGCCCTCTTGACTGACCACATGCACTTCTCCCCGAAAATAAAATGAGGTATGCGGATTGATCAACAACATGGCATTGCCAGATTGGGTCAATTTTCCTGAAATGGCAATCCCGTTGGACCCCTGGGGTTCTGCCATTTCTTCCTCCTTTTTGAGTTGAAGCTCTTCCATCTCTGGTAGTTCCATACCACTTTCATAAAAGGCCTTGATCTTTTCAATGGAAATGCGTTCAATATCTCCCCCTATGGATCCCTCACTAAAATACATGGGCATCCAGGGTTCAAATCGGGTAAGGAGTTTGGGTTTAACCTCAGGATGGGTATAGAGATAAAAGTTGATGCCATCCGCAAAGGCACCACATAATTTTTTTAGCCACTCCGGACTTTTTTCATAATTGGCCTTGGCTTCCTCTTCGGTCATGAACAATTTGGCCCTTAAATCACTGTACAGGGCCTCTTCCCCTTCAACCTCCGCCAATCGCCCTGTGGCCCAAATATAATTTTGTTCCACACGGTTAAAGTCATCCTCACATTGGGCATAAAGCAGACCGAATACGGCATCGGCATCGGTTTTCCCATAAATGTGGGGCACCCCAAAATCGTCCCGGATGATGGTAATGTTTTCCGCTTGGGCTTTCCATTTTTTAACCTCGGTTTGCAATTGTGGGCCGCATGAAGCCATCACAAGCCATGTAAGCAATACCCATCTTTTCATGATAAATTTGTTACGCCTTTTTTAAAAACTGGGTCTTCAACACAATCTGTGCTTTTCCAATCCTACATTCTACCTCTTGAGGATTTCCAGTAAGACGTATGTTTTTTATGACATTTCCCCTTTTTAGGGTCTTGGACATTCCCTTAATCTTTAAGTCCTTGATAATATGAACATTATCTCCATCTTCAAGGATAATCCCGTTGCTGTCTTTTGTATCCATACTTATTCTTTAGGTTGTGAAAATACAGGAATTTCGAATGATTTACCAACTGCCACTGGCCCCTCCACCACTTGAGCTGCCACCTCCGCCGGAAAAACTGCTGGAACTTCCTCCTGAAGATGAGCCTGAACTGGAACCGAACGAATGTGTCCCCGAAGCGGAAAAGGTTTTGGTCATATACGTGCTGTCCGACTTGAATACGGAAAGTTTAAAATCATCTTTGCCCTTGATCAAGATTTTCAATACGGCCAATAGCATCGTGAATACGAGGAACCCCCCCAGCGCATACTTGATCCAGGAAGTGTCCTCCGCAAGAGACTCAAAATCAGGCTCGAACCCATAAATCACGGCAATGAAGACCATGGGCATTAAGATGAACACCAAGCCAAAGGCAATCATTACGGAAGTAAAGAGCATCATCAGAAGACCCGGGAACAGCCCAAGTTTCCCAATGAAAATGCCCCGGAACATTTCCACCAGTGAGGAATATCCCTTATAAAAAACAAACCCTCCCGCGGCCACAAAAACAGAAAGGAAGACGGTAAATATCAACAGGGCCCACCAAGGCATTTCTTCCTCCGTTTCCATCTCCTTTTTGAATTCATCAAGGGCCTCTGGGTTTTTGAGAAACTCTATGATCTGGTCGGTGGCCATGTCCAAGCCTCCAAAATAATCTTCTTCCTTGAAATTGGGGATCATGGTGTTTCTGATGATTCGGGATGCCACCGCATCGGTGATATAAGGTTCCAGCCCATCCCCCACTTCAATACGGACCTCCCTGTCATTTTCAGAGAAAAGAATGAGGATTCCATTGTCTTTGTCCACCTGCCCCAATCGGTTTTGATTGAAAGTACCATAGGCATACTCTTCAATGGTTTCACTGCCCAGATCCTTGATGGTAAGGATCACCAATTGATTTGTGGTCTCGGTCTCAAACCCGGTTAGTTTGGCCCTTAGGCCCTCCAGCTGTTCCAAGGAGAAAATCTGGGCATTGTCCGTGACAATCTGGGTCAGTTGCGGATACCCTTCCTGGGCTTTGCCAAAAGCCGAAATCAAGAGTGCCAAGCAGACAAATAGGATCTTTCTCATGGTGTTGGTGACAAGAAAGACTAAATATAGGGCTTTGTAAGCTTTTTATTATTTATGAATTGACGAATAAGCAATGTGGACCAACGTTTGGAAGCCTTTTTTCGGGGAACGGCAATCCTGACAAATGTCATGAATTGACTTAAACAATTGTGGTAGTTTTATTTACCAATTTGTTTGGATAAATAACAATTGTCATGGGTTCAAGGCTAACGGATACGAACACATTTATCCATTCGGGCACTGTTTCCAAAATAGACGGTAGTTCAATTGTTGTTTCATTGGACAAAAACGTGCATTGCGAATCCTGCCATGCAAAAGGTGCCTGTGGGGTTTCCGATTCAGTTTGCAAGCAGATCATGGTTGATTCCAAGGAAGCTTTTCAGCTCAATGAGCCCGTGGAAGTCCTCTTAAAAAAGAATTTGGGCCACAAAGCTGTTTTTTGGGCCTATATTTTTCCTTTTATCCTGATGCTGTTGACCTTGTTGACCGCTTCCTTCTTTTTTGCAGAATGGATTGCCGGGGTATTGTCGTTGTTGATTCTTGTTCCTTATTACATATGGCTTCACGCACTCAATAACTACTTCAAAGAAACCTTTAAAATCTCCATTCTAAAACTTAATAGGGCATGACAGACTCCGTCCTTAATAGCGTGATTTTGTTGACCTCCTTGGGTGTAGTGGCCGGTTTGGTGCTGTACATTGTTTCCAAGAAGTTCCATGTGCATGAAAATCCTTTGATTGCCAAGGTTGAAGAATTACTGCCCGCAACCAATTGTGGGGGATGCGGTTCTCCTGGGTGTAAAGCCTTTGCAGAAAAATTGGTGAACACTGAGGATATTTCAGACTTGTTCTGTCCCGTTGGGGGTAACGATGTCATGAAATTGGTGTCCGAAGCCCTTGGAAAGGAAGTTGCCGAGAAAGACCCCACGGTTGCCGTGGTACGTTGCCAGGGAAGCTGTGAAGTAAGGCCAAAGACCACCGAATACCAAGGACCAAGGTCCTGTGCCATTTCTGCCTTGATCTATAGCGGCGAAACTGATTGTCAATATGGTTGTTTGGGTGATGGTGATTGTGTTGCGGTCTGCCAGTTCGATGCCATGTATATGGATGAAACCACCGGTCTGCCCGTGGTCATCACCGATAAATGCACCTCATGCGGTATGTGTGTGGAAGCCTGTCCCCGGGATATCATCGAAATGCGTCCCAAAAACAAAAGGGACCTGAAAATCTATGTGGGCTGTTTGAATGAAGAGAAAGGGGGCATCGCCAAAAATGCCTGTGCTGTGGCTTGTATAGGCTGCTCCAAATGTCTTGACATCTGTCCGAAGGACGCCATCATCATGGAAAACAACCTGGCCTATATCGATCCCGAATATTGTACGATGTGCCGAAAATGCGTTCCTGTATGCCCAACCCATTCCATCATTGAAACCAATTTCCCTCCACGAAAGGAAAAAAATGTTGAACCGGTAAAAACCCAAAACGATGCTTAGAACCTTTCCCAAAGGAGGCATCCATCCTCCGGAGAACAAATTGACATCGTCAAAACCCATTAAAAGGCTACCGGTGCCCAAGGTGGTCTATGTTCCCATATCACAGCATATTGGGGTTCCCGCAGAAATCATCGTGGAAAGAAAGGACAAGGTGGAAATAGGGCAGGTCATTGCCCGATCTGGGGGATTTGTCTCTTCCAACATCCACGCCCCTGTGGCGGGAATCGTGACCAAACTGGATATGATCGTGGACACCAGCGGGTACAAAAAACAATGCATCGTTATCCGGACCGATGAAAAAAATGAATCCAATTATCAGCGGGTGGAGTATCCTCTTAAAAGGGAAATAACCCTAAGCCCTGAGGAAATCATACAGCGCATTTCCGATTTTGGAATTGTGGGACTGGGGGGCGCTACTTTTCCCGCCCACGTAAAATTGAACATCAAAAAGGACCGGAAATTGGACTATTTGATCATCAACGGAGTGGAATGCGAACCCTATTTGACCGCAGACCACCGTTTGATGCTGGAAAAAACAGAGGAAATCTTGGTGGGTATCCGCATTTTGATGCATGCGCTGGATGTTGACAGGGCCATCATCGGAATCGAAAACAATAAAAGGGATGCCATTGAGGCCTTCAAAAATCTGACCGAAGACGAACCTGGAATCCAGATAGCTGCCCTAAAGGTAAAATATCCACAAGGTGGTGAAAAACAATTGGTTAGGGCGTTGCTGAACAGAGAGGTCCCTATAAATGGCTTGCCATTGGATGTGGGCGTCGTGGTGCATAACGTGGGTACCATTTTTGCCATTTATCAAGCCATCCAGCACAATCTCCCTTTAATGGAACGCGTGGTTACCGTAACCGGTAAAAACTTGGAGAATCCATCAAACTTTTGGGTAAAAATTGGAACTCCTATCACTGACCTGATTGCCGAAGTTGGTGGCGTGCCGGAGGGAACCCGTAAAATTGTGAGTGGTGGCCCCATGATGGGCAAAGCCTTAAAAAACTTCGACGTCCCCGTCACCAAAGGTACTTCAGGTATTCTGGTCATTTCGGAGGATGAAGCCAGCCGGGGGGAGCCCAAAAATTGCATTCGCTGTGGCGAATGTGTTTCCGTTTGTCCCATGGGCCTTGAACCTCATTTGTTGATGAACCTGACCGAAAAGACCCTATTCGAGAAAGCCATGCAGGAAGACATCCTGACCTGTATCGAATGTGGTTCATGCAGTTATGTGTGTCCATCGCACCGACCGCTGTTGGACTATATCCGATTTGGAAAATCCGTGAGCAAACAACTCCAATCGAAAAAAGCGTAGCTATGAGTGACCAGCCTATCATTGTTTCCGCTTCGCCCCATGTCCATTCGGATAGAACCTCGAAAAAACTCATGTATGATGTTGTCATTGCATTGATCCCCGCATTTCTGGTCTCGCTTTATGTTTTTGGGATCAGTGCAATGATAACTACCGTGGTGGCCATTGTTTCCTGTTTACTGTTCGAATACCTGATCCAGAAATACCTCATGAAAGTTGATGTCACTATAAGTGACGGTTCTGCCCTGATTACGGGAATTTTATTGGCTTTTAACCTGCCCTCGAGCATCCCGGTGTGGATGATTGTCATCGGCAGTTTAGTGGCCATTGGTGTCGCCAAGCTCTCTTTCGGAGGACTGGGGTTCAATATTTTTAATCCTGCCTTGGTGGGCAGGGTATTTTTATTGGTATCCTTTCCAGTGCAGATGACTTTGTGGCCCACCGCACTGGAAAACAATACCACCGTAGTGGATGCGGTGACCGGGGCCACCACATTGGGAATGATCAAGGAAGGGGTGCAGTTTGGGGAAACCATGACCGAGCTTAGTGCCAAAATCCCATCAAGTATGGATATGTTCCTCGGAATCACGGGGGGTTCCCTAGGTGAGATGTCTGCCATTGCCCTAATTCTTGGGGGGTTATTCCTGATATTCCGAAAAGTAATATCCTGGCATATTCCCGTGACCCTTTTGGCCACAATCGCCATTATGACGGGCATTTTCTGGGCAATAGACCCCGAACATTATGCCAATCCATTGATTCATGTGCTCTCCGGAGGAGCTGTTTTGGGCGCTTTCTTTATGGCGACGGATTTGGTAACCAGCCCCGTGACCAAAAAGGGTATGGTCATTTTTGCGCTGGGTATTGGGGTGATCACGGTGGTCATCCGTTTGTTTGGATCGTATCCGGAAGGTGTTTCTTTTGCCATTTTGATCATGAACGCCTTTGTGCCCCTGATCAACAAATATTTCAAGCCCAGAAGGTTTGGGTCGAGAATCAAAGCCAAAATTGTGTGATTATGAAAAAGAAAGAATCCACGCTCGTCAACATGGTCCTTGTGCTTCTGGTCATCACCTTGGCTTCAGGGCTGTCGTTGGGCTATGTAAACGACCTTACCCTGGAACCCAAGGCCAAGGCCCAGTTGGCCAAAAAAGTGAACGCCCTTAAAACCGTTCTTCCCGAATTTGACAATGAACCGGTTTCCGAGGTCCTTCGGATCAAATCAGACCAAGCGAAGGACAGCATCGAGCTGTATTCCGCTTTTCAGGACAATACGTTTGTGGGGGCCGCCGTCACTGGAGTTTCGGAAAAGGGATACAATGGATTGGTAAAGCTCATGGTAGGTTTTGGACCGGATGGAAAGGTCAACAACATCGCTGTGCTGGAACAAAAGGAAACCCCTGGGCTGGGCACAAAAATGAAAAGTGAAAAGTTTCTAAAGCAGTTTCGGGACATAGATCCCGCAACTTTTTCCCTGAAACCTGAAAAGGATGGCGGGGAGGTGGATGCCCTGTCCGGTGCCACCATAAGCACCCGGGCCTTTTCGGAAGCCGTTCAACAAGCGTACGATGCCTATATAAAACATAAGGAAGCCTTAACCCAATAATTCGAGGAAATGGCCAATACACTGAATCACAAACAAAATTTTCTCAAGGGAATCATCAAAGAGAACCCAGTTTTTGTGATGCTCTTGGGGATGTGCCCCACTTTGGGGGTAACCTCATCGGCCTTTAACGGATTGGGTATGGGTGTGGCCACCTTGTTCGTATTGTTGATGTCCAACATTGTGGTCTCATTGATCAAATCGCAAGTGCCAGACAAAGTCCGGATTCCCGCATTCATCATCATTATTGCCTCGTTTGTGACTGTGGTAGAAATGGTGTTGGAGGCTTTTATCCCCTTTTTGTACGAGCAATTGGGAATCTTCATCCCCCTGATCGTGGTCAACTGCCTCATTTTGGGAAGGGCCGAGGCCTTTGCTTCCAAAAATACGCTACCTGCCTCCGTCATTGATGCTTTGGGTATGGGTTTGGGCTTTGTCTTTGCCCTTACGGTACTGGGCGCCACCCGGGAAATTTTGGGCAACGGAAGCATTTTTGACGTTAGGTTCGTTACTGAGGATGCCAATACGTTTATCCTGTTCATTTTGCCGCCGGGGGCCTTTATTGCGCTTTCGTATCTGGCCGTTGTGTTCAACAGACTGACCCATAAAACCGTGTAGCCATGGAATATGTGATCATCCTTATCAGTGCCGTTTTTGTCAACAACATTGTACTCTCCCAATTTTTGGGCATTTGTCCCTTTTTGGGCGTTTCCAATAAAGTATCTACCTCAATTGGCATGGCGGGGGCTGTATTGTTTGTGATGACCATTGCCACGACCGTCACCTATATGTTGCACCAGTATGTTTTGGTCCCCGCAGGGTTGGACTACCTCCGTACCATCACCTTTATTTTGGTCATTGCCGCCTTGGTACAAATGGTGGAGATTGTCCTTAAAAAAGTAAGCCCTCCGCTCTACCAAGCTTTGGGTGTATTCTTGCCCTTGATCACCACCAACTGTGCCGTTTTGGGGGTTGCCATCCTAGCCTTGGGCATGGAAAATGGCAGTTTATTAAAGGCGGTATTTTTTGCTTTTTCCAGTTCCTTGGGTTTTGGTCTGGCCTTGATTGTCTTTGCCAGTATCCGTGAGTATTTGGAACTTGCCGATATCCCCGAAGGCATGAAAGGGGTCCCCATTAATCTTTTGGTGGCCGGATTATTATCTCTTGCTTTTTTAGGTTTTGCCGGGTTGGTGTAAAGCTGGTCTTCTAGTGTTAGTATTGTTTGTATCTTGGGGATGGTTTATGATTATGAATAATTTTTGAGCTTGACTAAATCCAAACATTGGTTGAGGAATATTAAATGGCTTTTTATCACTATTGTCCTGATATATATGTCGGTAGTTTACGCCATTCCAAATATTATTACGGAAAAGCAAGATTTAACCCAAGAGTATGGGACTTTAAGCAAAGTGTTTGTAGAAACATACAAATACAAACGTCCGAAATCTATTATCTATAGAGACAGAGAGCGTCTCGTACTAATTACATCGGACAGGATTCAAAAGACTTATAAGTTGACGGACCACTACCAAATCCATTGGAAAAAATTTCTTGATAAAAATGCTATTGGAAAGGAACTCAGGGTTTATTTAAAAACTGATAATACAAGAACCGACCCGTTGATTGTAGAGTTAGACAAAAAAAGGGTCTATGGAAAATCTTCAAGTCTTTTCTTTTCAATTTTGATACTGGTTATGACCGTTGGACTTACTACATATTTCCTATACAGGATTATCGAAAAAAAAATAGTCTCCCTTAATAGAGGAAATAAGTAATTGCTGCCAGATTCCGGTGATAGAAACTTATCCGAAACTCACTCCACCGTATACGTCTCCCCAGAGAAAAAGAGGTCATCGGTTTTTACAAAGTCAGACTTGGTCTTTACCTGTGCGGTTAAGGCATCTTCACGTTCTTCTAAGGTAACATCATCAAAACTTCGAATAATCCCCGTTACCAACGGAAACTGCAAGCGTACCAACATCTGGTGCAAGGTAGGATCCTGTTCATGTGCATCGTGGACCAAAAGATCTTCTTCGGTAATGCCATTCTCGCCTAGGGTGACCACTTCCAGTTTCAGTCCGTTCAACACCAATCCCTTGTCTCGGTCCTTTCCAAAAATCATGGGTTTGCCATGCTCCACATGCAATTGCTTGTCCTCACGCACCGCTTTATCCGTAAAATCCGCAAAGCAATCGTTGTTAAAAATCACGCAGTTTTGCAATACCTCAATCAAGGAAGTCCCGTTGAATTTTTCAGCAGCGATAAAGATATCCGTCATTTCTTTGGGCATATTGCCGGCAATCCGTGCAAAAAAACGTGCCTGTGCCCCTATGGCCAACTCCCCAGCCAAAAATGGAGGCTGCGTATTGCCATGAGGGGAAGATTTTGTCTTCTGGCCCACCGTAGAAGTGGGTGAAAACTGACCTTTGGTGAGTCCGTAAATCTTATTGTTGAACAAAATCATGTTCAAATTAATGTTGCGGCGCAATACGTGGATAAAGTGGTTACCGCCAATCGCCATACTGTCGCCATCCCCAGTAATGACCCAAACACTAAGGTCTGGATTGGCCAATTTAACGCCAGAGGCTATAGCGGGGGCCCTCCCATGGATGCCGTGCATGCCGTAAGTGTCCATATAGTAGGGAAAACGGGACGAACACCCAATCCCGGAGATAAACACCACATCTTCTTTGTTGACCCCCATTTCAGGCAGCGCCTTTTGCATGGATCGTAGAATGACGTAGTCATCACAACCGGGACACCAGCGCACCTCCTGGTCACTGGCAAAATCCTTGAACGTATATTTCTTTGCTGTCGATTCCATAACTATCCCAAAAGTTGTTTGAATTTGTGGACCAGTTCATCATTCCCAAATGGCAATCCCTGTATCTTGTTGTATTGCAGAAGGTCCAATCCGTTGAAATTGATCTTTAAAATTTTGGCAAACTGGCCGCTGTTCAATTCGCAGACAATAATTTTTTTGAACCTTTTTAAAACTTCCTCCGTGTTTTTGGGTAACGGGTTGATGTAATTGAAATGGGCAAACCCGATGTTGGTATAGCCCTCATCGCTCAATTGTTTTACAGCGGTATGCAGCGCACCGTAGGTGCCCCCCCATCCTACCACCAAAAGATTGCCTTCATTCGCAAACTCGGTCGTGACATCTGGTATGTAATTTTGGACCCTTTTTACTTTTTCGGCCCGTATTTTGGTCATGTACTCATGGTTTTCCGGAACATAGGACACATTACCCGTGGTTCCATCCTTTTCCAGACCACCAATACGATGTTCCAATCCCTCGATTCCCGGAACGGCCCAGGAGCGGGCCAAAGAAGCATCGTCCCTATCGTAAGGGTGCCAATTCTCTTGGGCTTCTTTCACGAGATGATTTTTAATTTCGGGCATATCGGCCACTGACTTTATTTTCCATGGGGCAGAGCCATTGGCAATATACCCGTCGGTCATCAAGATAACCGGGGTCATATGTTCCAAGGTCAATTTGGCCGCTTCATAGGCATAATGAAAACAGTTGGCCGGGGTACTGGCCGCAATCACTATAACAGGGCTTTCCCCATTTCTACCATACATGGCCTGCAAGAGGTCAGATTGTTCTGTTTTGGTAGGCAATCCCGTGGAAGGTCCACCGCGTTGCACATCCACCACCACCAATGGCAATTCCACCATCATGGCCAAGCCCAAGGCTTCCCCTTTAAGGGCCAATCCTGGTCCGGAGGTAGTGGTAATCGCCAAGTTTCCGGCAAAAGAAGCCCCAATGGCCGAGGTAATCCCAGCAATCTCATCCTCGGCCTGTAGGGTCTTGACCCCAAAGTGTTTGTGTTTGGCCAACTCGTGGAGAATATCCGAAGCTGGGGTAATGGGGTAGGATCCCAAAAACAGTTGAAGTCCTGATTTCTCGGCTGCAGCCAAAAATCCCCACGCAGTGGCCGTGTTTCCCATGATCACCCGGTAGGTCCCAGAAGGCATTTTTGCGGGGGCAATGCTATAGGAGTTTGGGATGAGCTCCAAAGTTTCCGAATAAAAGTACCCTGCATTCAGTACTTTGGTGTTGGCCTCAATGAGCAGCGGGTTCGATTTGAACTTTTTATTGAAAAAATCGATTGTATGCTCCGGGGAGCGGTGGTACATCCAATACACCATACCCAAGGCAAACATGTTCTTACTCCGACTGATGGTCTTGTTGTCCAATCCCTGGACATCCTTCAAGGCTTCCTTGGTCAGGGATGACATGGCCACCTCAATGACCCTATAGTTTTCGAGGGTACCATCTTCCAGTGGACTGGCATCGTATTCCGCCTTTTCCAAATTCTTTTTGGTGAAGGAATCCGTATCCACAATAATGGTATGGCCTGGTTTCACGGCATACAAATTGGTCTTGAGGCCCGCCGGGTTCATCGCCACCAATAGATCCACATTATCGCCCGGTGTGCTCACTTCAATACTTCCGATATGCACCTGGAATCCGGAAACACCATACAGACTCCCCTGGGGCGCCCGTATTTCCGAAGGATAATTGGGAAATGTGGCCACATCGTTCCCAAACATGGCCGAAGTGTCCGAAAATTGGGTTCCCGTAAGCTGCATCCCGTCACCGGAATCCCCAACAAAACGGACCACCACCGCTTCCAGGGCCGTGGTATCCTGTTTTTCAGTTTTTATATTGACCATCAGTAGAATTTCTTTAGGTTATCACAGCACTTTTTACATGCCTTTCTAACAAATATAACCCTGTTAAATGCAACAAATCCTGACTTTTATCATTAAAAGAGCTGGCTGGGAATCCTAAATTTACGGGATAACTTATTAAAACAGAAAACAATGGCTATCATTATTACCGATGAATGCATTAACTGCGACGCCTGTATTTCAGAGTGTCCCAACAATGCCATCTATGAACCAGGGGAGGAGTGGTCCTATTCAGATGAAACTGCCTTGAGTGGAACAGTGACATCACCCACTTCCGGAACCGAGATTGATGCCGATGCTGAAAACGAGCCCATTTCTGATGAGTTCTACTACATTGTCCCTGAGAAATGTACAGAATGCAAGGGTTTTCATGATGAACCCCAATGTGCCTCCGTTTGCCCAGTGGATTGTTGTGTCCCTGACACAGCCCACGAAGAAACAGAGGAACAGTTATTGACCAAAAAAGCATGGTTGCACGGAGAATGACCTCTTCGTTTGAAAACCGTACAAAAACCTCAGCACAAATCTGCGGCCACCTTGGGCATGGTATTGATGCCCAGTAATTGCATTGGAGATATCTGCGCTGATAAATGTCATGTTCTGAGAGTTTTACGGTATGTATTTTTATAAAAATAAATATGTGCTGGTGTTAAGGGGGTATTGAGTCAATGTTGGTCTTTTCCCCAGTAATTTCAGTCTATACTACAACCTTCCCGTCATGAAAAAAGAATTCCCAAAACTCATTTGCGACGCAAATGAAGCCGTTGCCCGAATTGCCCATAAAACCAATGAGGTCTGCGCCATTTATCCCATTACCCCGGCATCTCCCATGGGAGAACACGTGGATGTCCTCAGTTCGAAGGGAGAAAAAAATATTTGGGGCAATGTTCCAAAAATTGTTGAAATGCAGAGTGAAGGTGGAGCCGCAGGCGCCGTTCACGGATCCCTGCAGGGTGGTGCCCTGACCACCACGTTCACGGCCTCCCAGGGGCTGCTGCTGATGATTCCCAATCTGTATAAAATAGCGGGGGAACTGTTGCCCAGTGTGATCCATATAGCTTCCAGGACCGTGGCCACCCATGCACTTTCCATTTTTGCGGACCATTCTGATGTAATGGCCGCTCGACAAACCGGATTTTCCATGCTCTTTGGGGGCTCTGTGCAGGAAGCCATGGACTTCGCCCTGATCGCACAAGTGGCCACCTTGAAATCCAGGGTTCCCTTTCTAAATATTTTTGATGGATTCCGAACTTCCCATGAGATTTCAAAAATAGATGCCATCCCCGATGACATCATCAAGGCCATGATGCCCGAAGAGGAAATCATGGCGCATAAAAAACGATCGTTGGACCCAGACCATCCCGTGGTGCGGGGTACCTCCCAAAACCCAGATGTGTTCTTCCAAGCGAGGGAAGCTGCCAACGCCTACTATGAAAAAGTGCCCAATATCGTTCAGGATGCCATGAACGAATTTTACAAGCACACGGGCCGCAGGTACAGTCTCTTCTATTATCTGGGACATCCTGAAGCGGAAAAAATCGTGGTGATTATGGGTTCCGGCCAAGGTCCCGTGATCGAAGCGGTGAACACCATGGTAAAAAATGGGGAGAAAGTGGGAGCCATCATCGTTCGATTGTTCAGGCCCTTCTCCATAGCCCATTTCATCGATGCCATTCCAAAAACGGTCAAAAAAGTGGCCGTTCTGGACAGGACCAAGGAGCCAGGAAGCATCGGGGAACCGCTCTATTTGGATGTAGTATCCGCCTTTACCGAAAGTGACCGGGAAATGCCGCACATCATTGGCGGTCGATATGGATTGTCCAGCAAGGAATTTGACCCTGCCATGGTCAAGGCCGTGTTTGATGAACTCGATAGACCCGAGCCCAAAAAACACTTTACCGTGGGCATCAATGATGATGTTACCTATAAAAGCCTTGAAGTGGGCGAGCGATTGCAGACCATCAAAAATACCTTCAACTGTATGTTCTACGGTTTGGGGTCCGATGGTACGGTAGGCGCCAATAAAAACTCCATCAAAATCATTGGGGAAACCACCGACAATTATGTACAGGGATATTTTGTGTACGACTCCAAAAAGGCCGGGGCGCAAACGGTTTCGCACCTACGTTTTGGACCAGAGCCCATCTATTCTTCCTATCTGATCCACAAAGCGGATTTCATTGCCTGCCACCAGTTCAATTTTATTGAAAAGTATGACATCCTGAAAAACATCAAAAAAGGAGGCACTTTCTTGTTGAACGCACCTTATTCCAATACTGAAATCTGGGATAAACTGCCCCAAAAAATGCAGGAGGAGATCGTGGAGAACCAGTTGGACTTTTACGTCATCGATGCATCACGGGTTGCCCAGGAGGCCAAATTGGGAAAACGGACCAATACCGTGCTCCAAACTTGTTTCTTTGCCATTTCAGGTGTGCTCCCCAAGGACGAGGCCATTCAAAAAATCAAGAATGCCATCGTAAAATCATATTCGCACAAAGGAGATAAAGTGGTGCAAATGAACTTCAAGGCGGTAGACACTTCCCTGGAAAATCTCCAAAAAGTGGACTACCCCGACAAGATTACCAGCAACATGGGACTAAAATCCATGATGACCGGTACGGACGACCCATTTGTGAAGGAGGTATTGGGAAAAATATTGGCGGGCAAAGGCGATGAACTCCCCGTGAGTGCATTCCCGGTGGATGGTACCTTCCCTATGGGCACGACCCAGTATGAAAAACGGGGCATCGCCAACTTTATCCCTGTCTGGGACGATGAAAACCTATGTACCCAATGCAACAAATGTGTGGCCATCTGCCCCCATGCCGCTATCCGGGCCAAGGTAATCCCCAATGCGGATTTAGTGGGTGCCCCTTCGTCCTTGAAGACCGCCCCTGCCATCGGAAGGCCTTTTGATCGCGAGACCGAGTCCTACATATTGCAGGTTTCCCCTGAGGACTGTACGGGCTGTGACCTTTGCGTGGCCGTCTGCCCCGCCGAAAGCAAGGAAGTGGAAAACTTCAAGTCAATCAACATGCACAAGAAGTTTGATGTGGAAACCGAGGAAGATACCAATTGGGACTACTTTGTCAATCTTCCCAATTATGACCGTACCGCCTTGCAGGTGACCAATGTGAAGGGATCCCAGTTCTTGGAACCTCTATTTGAATTTTCTGGAGCCTGTTCAGGTTGTGGTGAGACGCCTTATATCAAAATGTTGACTCAACTGTATGGGGATAGCATCATGATCGCCAATGCCACCGGTTGCTCTTCCATTTATGGAGGTAATTTGCCTACCACCCCTTACAAGACCAACAAGGAAGGTCGGGGTCCGGCATGGGCCAATTCGCTGTTTGAGGACAATGCCGAGTTTGGTTTCGGTATGAAATTGGCTTTGGGCAAGAAACAGGAAATGGCCGCCGATCTGCTCAAATCCCTAACATCGGTTGTTGGGGAAGAACTGACCGAAGCCATTCTGAACAATCCCGAGGAAACAGAAACTGATAGGAAGAAGAAGTTTGAAGATTTGGACAAACTCAAACAAATTTTGGAAAGCGTTGATGATCCAGCAGCAAAAAAGTTGCGCCGAATGTCCGAATACCTCCGCAAAAAGGCCGTTTGGATAGTTGGTGGTGATGGATGGGCCTATGACATAGGCTATGGTGGTTTAGATCATGTATTGGCCTCCGGTGAAGACATCAACGTTATGGTGTTGGATACCGAAGTATACTCCAACACAGGAGGTCAAACCTCGAAAGCCACCCCATTGGGCGCCAGTGCCAAATTCTCGGTTTCTGGTAAAAGAACGGGCAAAAAAAGTTTGGCATTACAGGCAATTTCCTATGAAAATGTATATGTGGCCCAAGTGGCCATGGGTGCCAAGGACCTTCAAACTTTGAGGGCCATTGAAGAAGCGGCGGCCTATCCCGGCCCGTCCCTTATCGTGGCATACTCCCACTGTGGGGAACACGGCTATGACCTGAAAGATGGTGCCCTGCAACAAGAAAGGGCGGTGGAATCTGGATATTGGCCATTGTTCCGGTTTGATCCATCACAACCCAAAGGAAAAAAATTCAAACTGGATTCCAAGCAGCCCAGTTTGCCCATCAAAGAATTCATGTACAATGAAACCCGGTTTAAAAGGGTCGCCAAGGAAGATGCCAAATTGGGTGAGGCATTGCTTGAACAGGCACAGGAAGAAGTGGAAAACCGATGGGAACGCTTGGAACTGTTCAGAAACATGTAAAAAAGACCCTGCCTGCCCATGAGGTGGGCAGGGTTGAACCTTAAAATTTGTCAACGATGAAAGCTAAAGCTCAAAGACTATTCGATGAGGCCATCCAAAAGTTAAGGGAGGCCAATGACGAGTTGTGCAGGCCGGAGGAAGACGTGGTAAAATCTTTGGTTTGCAGCAACGCCCACGATGCCATTGAAAAGTATCTGAAAGGTTTTCTGGTCTTGAATTCCTACAATCCAGATGGTGAGGATACGATTGATGGTCTTTATCAACAATGCAAAAGGATCAACAACAGTTTTGAGGAAATCCACCTTTCAGGTTTTCAATGCAATGCCCACAAAGAGGATTCAAGATTTCAAAATGACCCTTCAAAATTGACCCGGTGCTTTGATATTGCCGATAGCCTTGACACCTTTTTGAGAAGAGAAAAAATAATTGCCTGATAAAAGCCGAATGGAGTCTTCAGCTGTTTTGGTCTAGGATTCCTCGGGAGCCAATTCCACTTCCAAACCGTTCAGATCTTCCGTGATACGGATTTGGCATCCCAGCCTGCTTCTTTCGTTGACAAAATAAGCTTCAGCCAACATGGCCTCTTCCTCATCAGATTTCTCGGGGATTTGGTGGTCGGAATTTACATAGCACTGGCAAGAGGCACACATGGCCATACCTCCACATATCCCAATGGTACCTTCAGGAGCCAATTCGTAGGAGCGTACCACTTCCATGAGGTTCATGTTCATGTCGGTAGGTGCATCCACTTCGTGCAAAACGCCGTCCCTATCAGTAATCTTTATAAGTATATCGCTCATTTTAAACTGATGTAAAAAGTGGTATTGATAGTCTCAATTTAAGGGGCGAAATTACATATAATCAAGGATTTGGAAAATAGATTTTTGCTTTCCACAACAAGTTTTTGAAACTTTGTTATGATAAAAAATTATTCTATAGTCCTGATAATCTGTTTGGTAGCTTCCTTTCTGCTGCCATCAAATCCGATTACACCGCCCACGGTGGTGTATTTCATCACATACTTTTTATCGGGAAAAATGTGCTGATAAGCGCTTTGGCACATCAGCGTGGCCTCATGGAACCCGCAAAGGATCAATTTTAACTTTCCCGGGTATGTATTCACATCGCCAATGGCATAGATTCCAGGGATGTTGGTTTGATAGTCCAATGTATTGTCCACTTTGATGGCATTTTTCTCTATTTCCAGACCCCATTCGGCCATGGGTCCCAATTTTGGGGAGAGGCCGAACAAGGGAATAAAATGGTCTATCTCCAGGGCGATTTTTTCTGCAGTATCCATCTTTTCCACGATAACTTTTCCAAGTTTGCCCTTACCCTGCAATGCCACCACTTCCGCCGGGGTGATCACCTTGATTTTTCCTTCATTTCGTAATTGCTGGACCTTCTCCACAGAATCCAAGGCCCCCCGAAACTCGGTGCGCCTATGTACCAAAGTGACCTCTGCGGCAACATCGGCCAAAAAAATGGACCAGTCCAGGGCAGAATCCCCTCCGCCGGCAATCAAGACTTTCTTGCCCCGATAGATTTCAGGCTCCTTGATCATATAGGCCACGCCTTTATCCTCGTACTGGGAAAGGTTGTCCAAAAGGGGTTTTCTGGGCTCAAAACTTCCCAATCCCCCTGCAATGGCAATTATGGGCGCTTGATGACGGGTTCCTTTGTTGGTAGTGACCACAAAAGAACCGTCTTCCAATTTTTCAATGGTTTCGGCACGTTCCCCCAAGGTAAAACCCGGTTGAAAGGGCTTGATCTGCTCCATTAGGTTATCTACCAATTCCCCAGCAAGGATTTCGGGAAATCCTGGAATATCGTAGATGGGTTTTTTGGGGTAGATTTCGGAGCATTGCCCTCCGGGCTGCGGCAGGGCGTCTATCAAATGGCATTTAAGTTGCAGAAGGCCTGCCTCAAAAACAGCAAAAAGACCCGCAGGTCCGGCTCCAATAATCAGTATGTTGGTCTTGATCATGTACTAAAGGTTTTGGGCGTGCAGTGTATCGCTGGCCAAAGGAAAGATCCGTGTTTTTCACGAACTAGCTTACATTGATAACCTCCTCTATCTGGGGAGCGTATTTTTTTATGGTCATTTCAACGCCACTTTTCAATGTCATTTGATTGACGCTGCACCCAATGCAGTTGCCCTCCAGTTTTACCTTAACGGAATTATCGTTCTCTATCGAAATCAATGTGATGTCTCCTCCATCGCTTTGAAGAAAGGGTCGAATTTCATCCAACGCTTTTTCAACATTGCTTTTTATCTCTTCTGATGTCATGCTCATTTCTTTTTAACGGCGGCACAACCAGCCATTGTTGTAATTTTTATTGCTTCCGTGGGCGGCAAATCGGTATTTCTCCGAACCAACTCTTGGACCACATTTTTGGTCAATTCCTCAAAAGCTTCCTCAATTGGGGTGGCACTTTGCAATGCCGCGGGCCGTCCAACATCCCCTGCCTCCCTTATACTCTGTACCAGGGGAATCTCTCCCAAAAAAGGGACTCCCAAATCCTCGGCCAAGTTTTTGGCCCCGTTTTCCCCAAAGATATGGTATTTGTGGTTAGGCAATTCCGCCGGGGTAAAGTAGGCCATGTTTTCCACGATGCCAAGTACCGGCACGTTGATGGCTTCCTGCTGGAACATGTCCACTCCCTTTCGGGCATCGGCCAGGGCTATTTCCTGTGGCGTGCTCACCACTACGGCACCGGTGACCGGCAAGGATTGCATAATGCTCAAGTGGATATCCCCGGTTCCCGGAGGTAAATCCAACACCAAGAAGTCCAATTCGCCCCAATGGGCATCAAAAATCATCTGGTTCAATGCTTTTGCTGCCATGGGTCCACGCCAGATCACAGCTTGGTTGGGCTGAGTAAAAAACCCAATCGAAAGCAACTTGACCCCGTAATTTTCAACGGGCTTCATTTTTGCCCTACCATCTACGTTGATGGACAAAGGTTTTTCCGTGGCCACATCGAACATAATGGGAATTGACGGGCCATAGATATCGGTGTCCAACAACCCTACTTTAAAGCCCATTTTGGCCAAAGTGACAGCTAAATTGGCCGTAACCGTTGATTTTCCAACGCCTCCCTTTCCCGAAGCGACCGCAATTATATTTTGGATTCCGGGGATTGGCTTGCCCTTGATCTGGTTTACCGCTGGTTTTTCCGGGGCATCAACCTTTAGGTTGACCTTGATCTTTGCCTTTTCATATACCTCCCTGTGAATACATTTCAAGATTTCAACCTCTATCCTCTTTTTGGCCTGGAGACTGGGATTTTTTATGGTAACGTCCACCTCCACTTCATCGCCAAAGACCTGGACATTGGTCACCGCTCCACTTTCCACCAAATTTTGGCCATCGCCGGGGGCGGAAATCTTTTCCAGTGCCTTAAGAATATCTGCTTTTTTCAACTTCATATATCCCAAATTTTGAATGGGGTCGTCTATACTGATTCTAAATTACAAAGATACAGCATAGGGGGGATATTAAGAAGTTTGCAGATTGAATTTGAAGATGATGGGATTGAGATTTGTTATTTGCTATTTTATCCTAATTTTTGGAAAATTTACAAATAATTATATACCTTTGATATATCCTAATTTTTCAAAAATTTACAAATATGATAGAAAAACCGCCAATATTTAAATTGGGTATGGGTGTAAAACTATCCACACTACAACTGATGCTTACACAAAGTGTAAATGTTTTTTCTGACTCAATATCAAAAATAGAAAGGGAATATCTATACTGGAATAAAATCAAACATATAGAAGACAAAAAATTAAGCCTAATCAAATCAAATATAGATTCAAATCACTTGTTATGGTTCATTACAAAATGGAGGCGAGATAATCTAAAAAAAACTGAGTATCTATTTGGCAACATGTTAGATTCAGATTTTACAATTGAATATTCATACAATGTCAATGAATTTCTTCAACAAAAACTCCACTATCTTGACTTTAATTTTGGCGCAGGTATCCAAAAGGAGCAGTTACTTACCGATTTGGATAAAGCTCAATATCTAAATAATGCTTTAATGGAAGAATCCATTTTTTCTTCCATGATTGAAGGGGCGACAACCACTAGGATACAAGCCAAGGAAATGTTGCGTAAAAACAAAAAGCCCCGTAATATATCAGAACAAATGATCCTGAACAATTATGAAGCCATTCAATATATCAGTGAGCATCAAGATCAGGATTTTTCTTTGGAGAGGTTATTTGAAATCCATCAGATTGTTGTTAAAAATACTTTAGAAGATGAACACATAGGGGTCTTTCGCAACACAGATGATGTCCATGTCATGAACGAGATAACCGGTGAAATTGTCCACACACCTCCAAAGTTTCAAGAATTGGAACCTTTGATGTCCTCTTTCTGCGAGTTTTTTAATTCCAATCCCAAGGAAAATTTTATCCACCCCATTGTAAAAGCCTCCATTCTTCATTTTCTGATTGGCTACATCCATCCTTTTTATGATGGTAATGGTAGAACGGCAAGAGCACTTTTCTACTGGTTCTTATTAAAAAACGGGTACTGGTTGACAGAGTACTTGTCCATTTCCAGAGTGATCATGGAAACCAAATCCCAATATGAAAAAGCCTATCTCTACACTGAGGTTGATGAAATGGATGTCAGCTATTTTGTGCATTACCAAGTGAAGGTGTTGACCAAAGCTTTCGAAGATTTGAAAAAATACATCGCCAAGAAGAAAAAAGAGCAGAAAAATTTCTCAAAATTCTATCAGATAGAAGGCATTAATGAAAGACAAGCCCAAATTCTTTTTTGGGTGGAAAAAGATTCAAATCGCTCATTCACGGTCAAAGAAATCGAAAACATTTTTTCCGTTACCAATCAAACGGCAAGAACAGACTTAGAAAATTTGGTGGATCTAGGCTATTTAAAAAAAATAGCTGTGGACAAAAAATCATCCAATTATTGGAAAGGAAACAAATTTAATGAGCTATTACTCTAATTCCTTGGCCGGGTCCCAAAAATGCTTTTGGAAGCCCACAATTTGGTTGTCCTTGACCTTGATGCCTTCATTCTCCAAAAGCTGCTGCATTAAATTGGTGCCCCCAAAGTGATGCTTGCCCGTCAATACCCCAACGCGGTTCACCACTCGATGGGCCGGCAAATCCCTAGCGGCCGAGCTGTTCATGGCCCATCCTACCATTCGGGCACTGCGTGCCGTTCCCAAATAGTTGGCTATGGCACCATAGGAAGTAACCCTCCCATACGGAATTTGCCGGGCCACTTCATATACTTTTTCAAAAAAATTTTGCTCCTCCATTAACGATAAAAGATTCGGATCAACGTAATGACCAAAAGAACCAGCATCAGTGCACTCAAAATATAATTGGAATTTTTTGAAAACCTACTGGTCTTGGTCTCCAACTTATCAAAATAAAAGGTGTAGAGGTATAGTACCGCAAATGTTCCGGCTCCGGCCGCCACCACAAAAGTGGTGATGTCCTGAGCCTCAAATTTTATCCATCCGGCCTCGTTCCACATGGCATTAAGGCCACTGTAGTAAGGGATGGTCAACAAGTTAAGGGCCGCCAGCAGTAAGCCTTTGTAATAACTGTTTTTTTTGCTCAGGTTCACCTTCTTCATCTTTTGCATTTTTTTCCGCTTCGCGGTGATAAAAAAGTATATGGCAAAAAAGGCGAAAACGGCTATGGCTATTTTTAACAGCAGGTCTATCACTTCTGGGTTTCTATAGAGGAATTTGGAGATGAGCACCGCAATATAGGCCTGCACCATGATCATGGAAGAAACTCCAAAACTGAAAATGATCCCATTTATCTTGCCCTTTTCCACACTGGTCTTGGCCGCGTTCATATTGAGCAGCCCAGGAGGGACCGTAGCCATGAACGCAGCCGAAAAAGTGGCGAAAAAAAGGATGATGATATGGGTCATGGGTCAGTTGATCCTAAACTGGATATAGGTAATGGGTTTTCCTTCCTGAAGATACTGATTTTCATAAAAAGTCTGGATTTCCAGAACCTCAAGAGGGCTTCCTTCGTTCTTATAAACATCATGGTTTGAGTACAAAATTTCATGCCCAAGTCCTTGCAAAAGCCCAAGGGTATAGCCATGCATGAACTCGCTGTCGGTCTTAAGATGTACAATGCCCTCCGGCTTTAAAATGTGCCTGTATTTTTTTAAAAATTCCGGATTGGTAAGACGATGCTTGGTACGTTTGTATTTGATTTGTGGATCGGGGAAGGTGATCCAAATCTCATCCACCTCGTTTTCGCCAAAAAGATGTTCCAACAATTCAATCTGGGTCCGTAAAAAAGCCACATTGTCCAATTTTAGCTCCAGTGCGGTTTTGGCCCCGCGCCAAAACCGGGCTCCCTTGATATCAACGCCAATGAAATTTTTGTTGGGTTCCCGTTGGGCCAGCCCTAGGGTATATTCCCCCTTTCCACAACCCAGTTCCAGCACAATGGGACGGTTGTTCCCAAAAAAGGAAGCCCATTTGCCCTTATATCCAAAGCCCTCCAAAATCTCGTCCCTTTTGGGCTGCACCACATTCTGAAAAGTTTCGTTCTCCCTGAACCGTTTTAGTTTATTCTTACTTCCCACTTAGCTATTGAATTGAGCAAAAATTTAATGTTTTGGCAAAACTAAGGAAATCCAAAAGTAATTTGGATTTTGTTTTTTTGCAGTTATGCAAAATTCGAAACGCATTCTTGTTGCCCCACTGAACTGGGGTCTGGGGCACGCCACAAGATGCATCCCCATCATACAGGCCCTGTTGGACCATGGCCACCAACCCTTTATTGCCACGGACGGTGTAGCCCTATCCCTTTTACAAAAGGAGTTTCCGGACCTGCCCACCTTTGAATTGCCCTCCTATAAAATTACCTATGCGGAAAAAGGAAAGAACTTCAAAATAAAGATGATCTGGGATTCCCCAAAGGTTTTGAAGGCTATGGCCAAAGAAAAAAAGGCCGTGAAACGGTTGGTCAAGGAACATCAACTGGATGGGATCATTTCTGACAACAGACTTGGGGTGTATTCCAAAAAAGTCCCGTGTGTTTTTATTACCCACCAACTGAACGTACTCTCTGGCAACACAACTTGGATGAGTTCAAAGGCCCATCAAGAAATCATCAAAAAGTTTGATGCCTGCTGGGTTCCCGACGTGGCGGGGAAACCCAACCTCACGGGCAAACTGGGGCACTTGAAAAAATCGAAAATGAAAATCCAGTACCTAGGGCCTTTGAGCAGGTTTGAGAAAATGGAGCTGCCCATCATCTATGACCTTATGGTACTGCTTTCCGGACCTGAACCGCAGAGAACCCTTTTGGAAGAAAAATTGTTGGGGGAACTCCAGGGTTTTGAAGGCAAAATTCTTTTTGTGGGAGGCAAAATAGAGGACTCTCAGACCAGAAACGAACATAAGACTGAAAAAGGCAGCTTGCTCCATTGCAATTTTATGCAGTCCGAAGAATTGCAGACGGCGTTGAACCAAAGTGCAAAAGTATTGTGCCGATCGGGGTATACTACGGTCATGGACCTCGCCAAATTGGAGAAAAAGGCATTTTTTATTCCAACCCCAGGGCAGTATGAGCAGGAATACTTGGCCAAACGATTGGAAAAACAAAATCTGGTACCTTTCTGTAAGCAGGAAGATTTCACTTTGGAGAACCTAGCAAGGATCGATGCCTTTGAGGGACTTACCCAGTTTGAATCCGATATTGATTATGAGGATTTGTTCACACTTTTTTCCAAGGTGAATGAAAATTCTGAACCTACGCCCTCTTCACTTTCCACATAGATTTTTTCGCCATGGGCCTCAATGATGTGCTTCACGATGGAAAGCCCCAATCCTGATCCGCCCTCACTGCGGCTACCACTTTGATCCACACGGTAAAAGCGTTCAAAAAGCCTGGGTATGTGCTGTTTCGGAATCCCCTCCCCGTTGTCCGTTACGCGGACTATGACCTTATTCTTGATCAAATTCTCCACGCTGACCTCAGCGGTTCCGTTGGGTGAGCCATATTTTATGGAATTGACCAGTAAATTGCTGATCACTTGTTGAATTTTTTCCCTATCCGCATTGACATAGATTGGATTGTTGTATTCCATGTCAAATGTAAGGGTGATCTCTTTTTCAGCGGCTTTCATCTCCAAGAGGTCAAACACGTTTTGAATCAATTCTATGATATCAAAATCCTCCCGCTCCAACTTAAGTCCCCCAACCTCAAGTTTGGTGATCAAGTCCAGATCCTTTACAATGTAGATCAACCGTTCCACTCCCTTACTGGCCCTATATAGGTATTTTTCCCTGAGCTTTCTGTCTTTCATGGCGCCGTCCAACAGGGTAAGAATGTAGCCCTGCACCGTAAAAAGGGGCGTTTTCAACTCATGGGACACATTTCCCAAGAAATCCTTTCTGTACTCTTCCCGGATTTTGAGGGTATCTATCTCTATTTTCTTCCCCTCGGCAAACTTTTCAATTTCTTGGGTAAGGGTCTTCATGTCGGTTGTGACAGGTTTGGAAGAAAAGGTCGAGGATTCCAATAGGGACACATCATCATATATCTTTTTGATCCTTCTATAGATAAACCGCTCTACCCTTATCTGAAGTATGGTAAAGCAAATGATGAAGCAAACCAGGGCAAACAGAACGGAATAGAGCCAATCCATTTGCTCCATCCTAATAAGGAACACAATAAATACTCCGGTAACAACGGCTGTAATGAGGAGGGAAGACCTTAAGGCAAATTTATAGGATTTCCTTAGCTGAATGGCCATTACAGAACAAACTTATACCCTACGCCCTTAACGGTTTTAAAGTGATGGTCCCCTATCTTTTCACGTAGTTTTCTTATGTGGACGTCTATGGTACGGCCACCAACCACCACTTCGTTGCCCCAAACCTTGTCCAAGATAACCTCTCGTTTAAAAACTTTACTGGGCTTGGAGGTCAACAGCGACAACAGCTCAAATTCCTTTCTGGGAAGCACTATTTCCTCTCCATCATTGATGATCTTGTATTCTTCCCGGTTGATCACAATGTTTCCAACCTTTACAATGTCCTCAATTTCCTTCTTTTCCTCCTTGAGCCTTCGTAACAAGGCTTTTACCTTGCTCACCAATACCTTTGGTTTTATGGGCTTGGTGATGTAATCGTCGGCCCCTGCGTCAAAACCGGCCACTTGCGAATAATCCTCCCCCCGAGCCGTAAGAAAAACGATGATCGTATTCTCTAGATCTGGTGTGTTTCGGATTACCTCGCAGGCTTCAATACCGTCCATTTCGGGCATCATCACATCCATAATAATCAAATGGGGTTGTTTTTTCTTGGCCTTGGCCACGCCTTCAGCCCCATTTTTGGCAGTAAAGACCTCGTATCCTTCTGAAGTAAGGTTATAGCTTACAATTTCCAGAATATCAGGCTCATCGTCTACAAGAAGAATCCTTATGTCTTTGTTTTTCATGGGATGGTTTTTATGCATTTGGTCATCCAAATGTAAAGATAATACTATAACCGCATAAATGCTTAACATTCATTTAATCTCATAACCTTATTGTAACGGTTCTCAAATAAACACTTAACATACAGCTAACATCGCTTTTACAGCACGTGGCGTTCTTTGCGCCAAATACTTACCTCTAATTAATGAAATACTTTTTACTGATTTTAACCCTTGCATTGGCAATGCAAGTGGAAGCGCAGAATACCACGGGAAGTATCGTTGGTAAACTGACCGATAAAGAGCTCAACAATGAGCCTTTGGCTTTTGCCAATGTCCTTATTAAAGGAACTACCCAAGGAACCACTTCAGATTTTGATGGCCTCTATGAAATCCCCAATTTGGAGCCCGGCATATACACCGTGGTCTACAGTTATTTGGGGTATGAATCCATTGAAATTCCCAATGTTGAAGTTGTGGCCGGCAAAGTGACCAATATTGATGTCCCCATGAGTGCTTCCACAGGTTTGGCGTTGGATGAGGTTGTCGTTACCACGGTTGCCAGAAAAGATTCGGAAGTGGCACTGCTTTTGGACCAAAAAAGGGCCATTACCCTAGAGACTTCCATTGGAGCCCAGGAATTGGCAAGAAAAGGGGCGAGTGATGCTGCTTCAGCAGTTACCAAGGTCACGGGTATCTCAAAAGAAGAAGGATCTAGCAATGTATATGTCCGTGGTTTGGGAGATCGTTACAACGTCACTACACTCAATGGCCTCCCACTCCCATCAAACAATACATCCAAGAAGAACATTGATCTTAGTCTTTTTGGTACCAATATAATTGAGTCAATAGGTATTGATAAAACCTTTAATGCCCAAAATTATGGGGATTTTGGAGGGGCCAACATTAATATTGTATCTCGCAATTATGTGGGTTCCGGATTTGCGGAACTCGAAGTACAGACTGGCGGAAATACCGAGGCTTTGGGCGTTGACGATTATTACCTTAACGAAGGCCCCAATTTTACTGGATTTTATAACAAGGATATTCCCTCCGACCCATTTAACAACAATTTTGATACCAGCTGGGACCGTGAGTCAAAAAGCACCCCAATCAACTCAAGTTTTTCTTTAAAAGGAGGTGATTCCTATAATATCGGCGAAAGTTCCAGACTGAACTTTTTTGCCGTTGGTTCCTTTAGTGGCAACAATTCCTATAGGGAAGGGGTCAACAGAGGTGCCCCCAATACCGGTACCGGACTTCCCAATTCCGATTTCGATTACCAAAAATACAGTTACAAGACAGCGACCACCCTTATGGGCAATATAGGCCTACGGTTAGGCCAGGCCAATGACATTAAGTACAACTTTGTTCTGCTCAACAATACGGAGCAAAAACATGAGGAGTTTGATGGTATCCTGGACAGGGAAGATGATGCACCCAATGGAGGGGGACTTATTCAGCGTGGCACCTTTGAGAGGACCACACTCATGGTCAATCAACTTTTGGGCAGCCATGATTTAAGCGAAAAATTTGGTTTGAATTGGGCCGTGGGCTATAATACCGTAAAGAATTTGATTCCCGACAGAAGGCAGAGCATTCTTTTGCCTGTGAGCAACAATGACCCCCAAGGCCCTAAGTCCTTCAGATTGGTTTCTGCCGCTTCGGCAAACCACAGATTTTTTCAAGACCTTACGGAGGATGAAATTTCGGCCAACCTCTCAACTTCATACAAATTCAAAAAAAATGAAGATGATGCGTTCGATGGGAAAGTGACCCTTGGCTACAATGGCAGGTTCAAAAATGTGGATTTCGAAGCCACACAATTCAACTATCAGATCCTAAATGCCAACAACCAACCCGTTGTGGACCCCTATGATATTGATGCTTATTTTGAGCAAAATGGTCCCAGTTCGGGATTTTGGCAAATCAGAACCTTTAGGGGGACAGCTTCCACAGAAGGATCTCTGGATCCCCAAACATATGGTGGCGAGCAACAAATCAATGCAGGTTATTTGACCTTGGAATATAAGTTTACTCCCAAATTCACCCTCTTCGCAGGGGCCAGAGGGGAGCAGATAACCCAAAAAATAAATTGGAGCACTGTGATTCAGGGAGAAGATGAGAACGATCTTGATACTTTCGAATTCTTACCTTCATTGGCTCTCAAATACGAACTCAACGAAAAGCAAAACCTAAGATTTGCTGCCAGCAAAACATATACCTTGCCGCAGTTCAAGGAAAGGGCTCCCTTCTTGTTCCAAGAAGAAATCAACCAGGATACTTATGGTAACCCTTCCCTTCAAAATTCCATAAACTACAACTTCGACATGAGGTGGGAACTTTTCCCTTCTTCCAGCGAATTGGTCTCTGTGGCAGTCTTCGGAAAATATATTGAAAATCCGATCAACACCTTCTTGGTGGTATCCGCGGCCAATAACTTGAGCTATGCCAATACTGGAGACCATGCCACTGCCTTTGGAGCAGAGTTGGAGGTAAAAGTGGATGTCATGGAAAACGAAAAGGACGTCGAGGCAAGTGTCTTGAAGGAAAGATTATCCATTGGAGGTAACATCTCCTATTTGAACACCAGTCAAGATTTGGATTACCAAAAAGTTTCCGAGGAGACCGGGTTATCTGCTGCCTTTACAAATACCAAGGCCCCATTGCAGGGAGCGTCGGACCTGATTTTCAATGCAGATGTAAACTATCTCAATGAATTTGCAGAAAACAAAGAATTTAAGGCAACCGTTGCCGCCAACTATTTTTCAGATCGTATCTATGCCTTGGGAAGCACCGGTAGAGGCCACTTGATCGATAAGGGTTTTGTGACACTGGATTTTATCTCGGACCTTAAATTCAATGAACATTTTGGGTTGGGCGTGAACGTAAAGAACATTCTTAATCCATTGATAGAACGCGTCAATGAGAATGCGGAGGGGGATTTGGATACCACCAATCCGGCCATCACAGGATTTCTGGTAGATGGCCCTGTGACCACCCTATCCTATAAAAGAGGGATTGATTTTAGTTTATCCCTATCGTATCGATTTTAAACATTGTACACAACTTAATTAACTGAATATCTAATCTGAATTTTTAAATCTAAAACTATAACTATGAAAAAATCTCTTTTCAAATTTATGCTTAGCATTGCCGCATTGGCCTTGGCGGTCTCTTGTAGTAGTGATGATAGCAAACCTGATCCTACCCCTGTAGCGACCTGTTCGGATGGTATCCAAAATGGTACCGAAACTGGTGTTGACTGTGGAGGAACTTGCGGCGCATGTCCAGAGCCAGCCATTGAACTATCTGGGGATGTTACATCAGATACAACATTGGATGCTTCCAAAGAATACAGCCTTACAGCAGCTTATGTAGTAAGGGCTGGCGCCAAGCTTACCATCCCTGCTGGTACCGTCATCAAGGCTTCAGGTGGCACAGCTTCTTTTATAGGTGTTGAACGAGGTGCACAGATATTCATCAACGGTACTGCAAGCGCTCCCGTTGTAATGACATCGGATGCCGCAACCCCTGCCGCAGGAGACTGGGGTGGTTTGGTGATCGCGGGTGATGCCCCAACCAACAAAGGTGTTGATGTAACCACTGAGGTAGGTGACCTTACCTACGGTGGTAACACCCCAGATGACAACTCAGGTAGCATAACCTACCTAAGGGTAGAGTACACTGGTGCCACATTCTCCAATGACAAGGAGTTCAACGGGGTATCCCTGTTCGGTGTAGGCTCTGGAACTACTTTCGAATATGTACAGTCTTACTTCGGTGGTGATGATGGTATGGAATTCTTCGGTGGTACCGTAAGCGGTAACTATTTGGTATCCATTGGCAGTGGTGACGACTCCATCGACTTTGCCGATGGTTGGGCCGGTTCAGGTAGCTATTGGTATATTGCCAATGGTACTAAAGCTGGTATCGAAGGTTCCAACAATGGGGACAATGGAGATGCCACTCCCGTGACCACCACTACATTGAGCAACATTACAGTAGTTGGTCCTGTTGGTGAAGGCGCCCTTTTCTACAAAGAAGGTGGCGGTAACTTTACCATTGACAACTTCTATACCCTTGGCATTGACTTGGGTGTGAAAGTAACTGGTACAGATGCAGAAGCTGCTGTACGAATTGAAAATGGTGATTTGACCATTACAAATTTCCAATTTGCTGAAACAGCAGAAGGATTTGCCGCAACAGATTATGCTGGGGTCAACCAAGCTTTTTATACAGAAGGTATCGCCACTGGTGCGGGCAATGGTGCCGCTGCCCCTGACTGGGCTGCTGGCTGGACCGTTGGCTTGACCAATAGTGCTGCCACACAAGAAAACCTTGCTGGTGAGGTAACCGGTGATGTGGAATTGGATGCATCTGTTGAATATTTCCTTACAAGCGGATTCGTTGTTAAAGCAGGTGGCTCTTTGACCATCCCTGCCGGTACCGTTATCAAAGCTTCTGGTGGTACAGCTGCTTTTATAGGTGTTGAAAGAGGTGCACAGATTTTCATCAACGGTACGGAAAATGCCCCCGTTGTCATGACTTCTTCCAGTGAGACCCCAGCCGCAGGAGATTGGGGTGGTTTGGTGATTGCTGGTGATGCCCCAACCAACAAAGGTGTGGATATTACCACAGAAGTGGGAGACCTTATTTATGGTGGTAACACTCCTGATGATGACTCTGGTAGCATAACCTATCTAAGAGTTGAGTACACTGGTGCCACATTCTCCAACGATAAGGAGTTCAATGGGGTATCCCTTTTCGGTGTTGGTTCTGGAACCACTTTCGAATATGTTGAGTCCTACTACGGTGGTGATGATGGTATGGAATTCTTCGGTGGTACCGTAAGCGGTAACTACTTGGTATCCATTGGCAGTGGTGACGACTCCATTGACTTTGCAGATGGTTGGACGGGTACTGGTAGCTACTGGTACATTAAAGATGGTCTAAAAGCAGGTATCGAAGGTTCCAACAACGGAGACAACGGAGATGCCACTCCTGTGACCACCACTACGTTGAGCAATATCTCAGTGGTTGGCCCTGTTGGTGAAGGTGCCCTTTTCTACAAAGAAGGTGGCGGTAACTTTACCATCACTAACTTCTTTACTACAGGTATTGACTTGGGTGTGAAAGTAACCGATACCGATACCGCTGCTGCTGCACGTATTGAAAATGGTGATCTGTCCATCAACCCAATACAGTTTGATTCTCCTTTGGGTGGCTTTCTTGCAACAGATTATACAGGTCTGAACATGAGCTTCTATACTGAAGGTAACAATACTGGTGCCGGTAACGGTGCCGCTCAACCAGATTGGGCTGCCAATTGGACCATTGGCTTCTAATTTTTGAGGTAAAAAATTTTTAAAGTTAAAAGCCCCACAAATGTGGGGCTTTTTCATTGTGTTTGCACTTCATCGAAAAATAGACCCTTTTTCGTCAAACGGTCCATTGATGGCATTCTAATTTGTTTATATTTGTGGCATGGCCTTTGTTATCAATACTTTATGAAGCAACTTTACCTCTTAGTATTCTTTTTTGTCTGTACCCTTGGTTTTTCGCAAGAATCCCAAGCAGGTGCTGATATAGATGGGTTTAAGTTGTATCCCAATCCTGTTACCCAGGGCAAGGTCTATATAGAGACCTCCCAAAACGCCCCCAAACAGATCTTGATTTTTGATGTTCTCGGAACACAGGTAATGCAGACCACTATCCTGGGCCAAGAATTGAACCTATCAAGATTGGACAAAGGCGTGTATATCCTCAGGGTTTTTGAAGGTAACAAAGTGGCCACCAGAAAGCTGATCGTCAAGTAGTTTGCTTTTTTACGGCCTATCGCCAAGTACAAAACCACAACTTTTTAACCTTCACCTACACAATTCGGGGTTTCACAACATTTTCTAGCCCTTTTTCATTGATTTCCATACTTTTATGTTGATTAAATCCCAAATCAGCATACATGAGGAAATTCTACTTTGTTCTTATTATGGCTTTACCCCTATTTTCTTTTGGCCAAGAACTGGTCACTGTGAATACCGAGCAGGTACAGGAGTTGCAGGGATTTAAAATGTATCCCAATCCCGTTTATGGGGAAGAAGTCTATATTACCACAGCTTCCAACGGAAGCAAACAGATAAAGATCTACGATGTGTTCGGCGAGGTGGTGCTGACGGATAGGATCTCCACCAACACCTTGAACATTTCCAGACTTGTTCCGGGAGTCTACGTGCTCCAAGTAACGGAACAGGGAAAAACAATGACCCGAAAACTGGTCGTCAAGTAAAAGATTGCTCTCCAAAACGCCCTTCTTGAGAAGGGCGTTTTATTTTTGGGTACTTTTATGCCCCGATGGACAGCGACGATATCCAACGAATTTTTTCCATTTCAAACCCTAGGGAATTTGAACGATTGGCCTTGGAGGTTTTCCAGTTTCAATATACCCACAATCCCCAGTACAAAACTTTTTGCGAACTGTTGGGGAAACCTCCCTCAAAGATTAGGCATACTTCAGATATTCCCTTTCTCCCCATTGAATTCTTTAAGACACATAAGGTAGCCACAAGCCAACAACCTCCAGAAGTAATATTTGAGAGCAGCGGCACCACCAAAAGTGCCATCAGCAGACACTATGTTCCAGATTTAGGCCTTTATCGACAAAGTTTCCTGAAAGGATTTGCCGAGTTTTATGGTCCTGTGGAAACATACTGTGTTCTGGCCCTATTGCCCTCCTATCTGGAACGGGAAGGTTCCTCCTTGGTGTACATGGTGAATGAATTTATAACCCGTTCCCAACATCCAGAAAGTGGTTTTTACCTGTATGATCTGGAAGCACTGAAGCAACAACTCATACATCTGGAAAACCAACAAACCAAAACCCTACTGATAGGCGTATCCTTTGCACTGCTGGATCTCGCCGAACAATTTCCCCTGCCCTTGAAGCATACCGTGATCATGGAAACAGGAGGCATGAAGGGTAGGCGAAAGGAATTGATCCGGAAAGAACTGCACAGCGTCCTCAAAACTGCTTTTGGGGTGCCCAAAATCCACTCAGAGTATGGAATGACAGAATTGTTGTCACAGGCGTATTCCCAAGGAGATGGTCTTTTTAAAACTCCTCCATGGATGAAAATCATGGTCCGTGATACCGAGGACCCATTGACTTTACAGAATCACGGGGTTACCGGTGGGATCAATGTCATAGATCTGGCCAATGTATACTCTTGTTCCTTCATTGCCACCCAGGATCTGGGCAGGGCATACCCCAATGAAACCTTTGAGGTTTTGGGGAGGTTTGATCATTCTGATATTAGGGGATGTAATTTGATGGCGCTTTAGCCGGCCCTATTCCACTACCAGTACAAAGTAGTTCTTCTTGCCCCGTTGCAACAACACAAATTTATTATTGATCAGGTCAGTTTCCGTGATTAGATAATCCTCATTGATCTTCTCCTTATTGACGGAGATGGAGTTCTGTTTCAACTCCCTTCTGGCCTCACCATTGGAAGCCAAAAAGCCCGTCTTGGCCGCCAAGGCCCCAATCATATCCAACCCAGGGGTCAGTTCAGCTCTGGAAATTTGTGCTTGGGGCACGCCTTCAAAAACATCCAAAAAGGTTTTCTCGTTGAGCTGTTTCAGGTCTTCAGAGGTCGATTTTCCAAACAGGATATCACTGGCCTTTACCGCATTATCCAAATCTTCTTTGGAATGCACCATGATGGTGATTTCCTCTGCCAATCTTTTTTGAAGTGCCCTTAAATGTGGTTCTGTTTTATGTTCGGCTATCAGTTCTTCAATGGTCTCCCTATTCAGTAAGGTAAAGATCTTGATGTATTTTTCCGCATCCTCATCAGAGGTGTTCAACCAATACTGATAAAATCTATAGGGTGATGTCCGCTCTGCATCCAGCCAAACATTTCCCCCTTCGGTCTTTCCAAATTTGGTGCCATCAGCCTTGGTGATCAAGGGGCAGGTCAACGCAAAGCCTTTTCCCCCACCTATCCTTCGTATCAGCTCCGTTCCTGTGGTGATATTGCCCCATTGGTCACTTCCTCCCATCTGTAGGGTACAATCATGTTGCTGGTAGAGGTATAAAAAATCATAGCCCTGCACCAACTGGTAGGTGAACTCGGTAAAGGACATCCCTTCCTTGGCATCCGCAGAAAGCCTTTTTTTAACAGAATCCTTGGCCATCATATAGTTTACGGTAATGTGCTTGCCCACATCACGGATAAAATCAAGGAACGTGAAATCCTTCATCCAATCATAATTGTTCACCAACACCGCTGCATTGGGCCCATCACTGTCAAAATCCAAAAACCTCCCCAATTGTGCCTTGATCGCCTCTTGGTTGTGCCTTAAGGTCTTTTCATCCAAAAGATTGCGTTCTTCCGATTTTCCAGAAGGATCTCCAATCATTCCGGTGGCCCCTCCCACCAAGGCAAAGGGTTTATGGCCCGCCAATTGAAAATGCCGTAGCATCATCACACTGACCAAATGTCCAATATGCAAGGAGTCGGCCGTGGGATCTATTCCCACATAGGCGGCACGCATGCCCTCCATAAGGTGCTCTTCGGCTCCGGGCATAATATCGTGGACCATTCCCCTCCATTGCAATTCTTGAACAAAATTCTTCACCGTTGTAAACTTTTAGAATAGCTGCAAATATAAAATGAAGTTCTTACTTCCCTCAATAAATCGGTCACAAATGGGTACTTTTACCAAATGATATTGGTAACCGGCGGCACAGGTTTAATAGGTTCTCACCTGCTGTTCCATCTTGTGGACAGCGGAAAAAAGGTCAAGGCCATTTATAGAACCGAGGACTCCCTCAAGAAGGTGGCCATAGTTTTTGGATATTACTCGGAAAAACCCTCCCCCTTGCTCGATAGCATCGTCTGGGTCAAGGCAGATGTCACCGATGTGGCTTCCTTGGACATTGCCTTTCAGGATGTGGAACAGGTTTACCATGCCGCGGCATTCATTTCCTTTGACCCGCGTCATTACAAATCTTTGGTGAAAATAAACACGGAAGGCACGGCCAACGTGGTAAACCTATGTTTAAAGCATGGGGTGGAGAAACTCTGTTATGTAAGTTCCATTGCTGCCATCGGTCCTAGCAAGAAAGGCGGAATGGCCACGGAAAACAATGAATGGAACGATGTCAACACTTCGGTATATGGCATTACAAAACATGGTGCGGAACTAGAGGTTTGGCGAGGTTCCCAAGAAGGCTTGCCCGTGGTGATCGTCAATCCCGGGGTAGTTATCGGACCTGGGTTTTGGAGGACCGGTAGCGGCACTTTTTTCACTTATGCGTCCAAGGGGAAAAAGGCATTTATTCCAGGAGGGACAGGCTTTGTAACCGTTAATGATGTGGTGCAATCCATGGTATCTTTGATGGGATCCAACATCCAAGGGGAACGTTTCATTTTAGTGGGCGAAAATTTGTCCTACGGACAATTGTTCCAAAAAATTGCCCCACAGCTTGGGGTGGAACCCCCATCAAAAAAGATACCTTATTGGGGATTGGAGCTTTTTTGGCGATGGGACTGGTTGCGGAGCAAACTCAAAGGCAAGAGAAGAAGGCTTACCAAGGCTATGGCAAAAGGGCTGCGCCATCAAGAAATATACAACAATGAAAAATTGAAAAAAGCCCTCGGTTTTACGTATGGGGATTTGGACGATGCCATTGCATTTTGTTGCGCCAAATTCAAGAACCGGGCTTAACGGGTTTTTTCAAGGCTTTCACAGAATCAGCTTTGCTTTGTCTTGTATCCTTTATGCTATCATAGCGCTGTCGGATATGTTCGTCTATGGCCTTTTTTCTTTTGTCCAACATATCATCCACCTCTTCGTAAATGGATTGGTATTCCAAAGGAACTGAGGCATAGTAAAGATCACTTTGGGTGAACTGTACACTATCGATCTGATATTTTTTATAGAGAAATTCCATGACCTCTATCCCATCTCGGTCCAAGGTGGATTTAAATGACGATTTCGCCGCGTTCAGGACGGCCAAATCATGAAGGATATGTACCATTTTTTCTTTTGGGATGAGGTTTTCGGGTTTCTCCACAATCTTTTCGGCACAAGACCATAGCAACATTAATCCAACAAAGAATGGAATGATCCGTTTCATCTTACCTGACAAATGTGAGTCTTTTGGCATTTTTTTTCTGGGAAAAGATTCCTTGTTCATAGGCCAAATGTCCATTGACAAAAGTTCGTACTACCTCGGAACCAAAGGTAACACCTTCAAACGGAGACCACCCACACTTATACAAAATATTAGATCTTTTTACCTCATTGCGGGCATTTCGGTTCACCTGTACCAGATCGGCGTAGTGCCCTTCCTTGACATAACCTCTCCGGTCAATGTCAAACAATTTGGCAGGATTATGGCACATTTTTTCGACCAATTTCGCCAAACCGATCTTCCCTTCCTTTTCTTTTTCCAACATGGCCAACAAGGCATGTTGTACCAAAGGTCCACCGGAAGGGGCCTTGGTGTAGGGATTTTCCTTTTCCTGCAAGGTATGTGGGGCATGGTCCGTGGCCACCACATCGATGCGGTCATCCAAAAGGGCGTTCCAGAGCTGTTCCCTGTCTTCCTTGGTCTTCACCGCTGGGTTCCACTTGATCAAAGTGCCTTTTTCTGCATAATCTTCATCCGAAAACCAAAGGTGGTGTATGCATACTTCCGCCGTGATCTTCTTCTTTTCCAAGGGAATGGAGTTGATGAACAGATCGGTCTCCCGTCCCGTGGAAACATGGAAAACGTGCAATCTGGCTCCTGTTTTTTGGGCAAGAGCAATGGCCTTTGATGAGGAAAGATAACAGGCTTCCGCACTTCTGATGATAGGATGGAGTTCTATGGGGATATTCTCTCCATATATTCCTTGATATTTTGCCATATTGGCACGGATGGTGCTTTCGTCCTCACAGTGTGCCGAGATGACCATATCGGTATTGCTGAATATCTTTTCCAAGACTGCCTCATCATCTACCAACATATTGCCCGTGGAAGAGCCCAAGAACAGTTTTATTCCGGAACAGGCATTTTTGTCCAATCGTTTCAATTCTTCCAGGTTGTCATTGGTTCCCCCAAAAAGAAAGGAATAATTGGCAAACGAATCCTTTGCCGCAATGGCAAATTTTTCTTCGAGCCTTGCTATGGTTGTGGTCTGTGGATCGGTATTGGGCTGTTCCATAAAGGTGGTGATCCCACCGGCGATGGCCGCCCTGCTTTCCGTACCTATGGTCCCTTTGTGGGTTAGGCCCGGCTGCCTAAAATGAACTTGGTCATCAATTAGGCCCGGCAATAAAAGGTCTCCATTCAACTCAAGGACCTCTGCAGTGCCATGGGAGATATCCCTGTCAATTCGAGCAATGAAGTCCCCCTCCAACAGTATATCGGTTTCAAAGATATTGCCCTCATTGACAACCTTGGCGTTTTTCAGTAGGAACTTGGACATGCTTAAAACTTCTTTTTGAAAAATATGCTACGCAATTTCATGACAAAGACACCAAAAATGGCTTCCCTGATAATGGCAGAATTCATCTTGGACTTGCCATTGATCCTATCGGTAAAGATGATGGAAACCTCTTCAATCCTATATTTTTTGAGATAGGCCCTGAATTTCATCTCGATCTGGAACGCATACCCAATAAAGCGGACCGCATCCAAATTGATATTCTCCAACACCTCCCGTCTGTAACAGACAAAACCGGCGGTTGGGTCGTGGACTTTCATACCGGTGATAAATTTCACGTAAAACGATGCCCCATAGGACAAAAGGATCCTAAAAAGTGGCCAGTTCACTACATTGACCCCTTTTTTATACCGAGATCCCACCGCAACATCGGCCCCATTGAGGCAGGCCCTGTGCAATCTCATCAAATCTGCCGGGCGATGCGAAAAATCGGCGTCCATTTCAAAGATGTATTCGTAATCCCTTTCCAAGGCCCATTTGAATCCGTGGATGTAAGCCGTACCCAAGCCAGATTTTTCCTTGCGCACCTCAAGAAATAACCGTTCCGGGAACTGTTCCTGCAATGATCTAACGGTTTCCGCAGTGCCGTCCGGTGAATTATCATCAACCACCAGGACATGGAAATCTTTTTTCAGGTCAAAGACCGTTTTTACAATGGCTTCAATGTTTTCAATTTCATTGAAGGTGGGTATGATGACCAAGCCGTCTGCCATTCGCACTGGATTAGAGGTCAAAAATACGGTTTTCTGGCTTGCCTTTCCAAGTTCCACGATCAATAGAAGTACCCGCTGTTGGTCAATATTTGTAACTTTGGGCCATTGTAAAACCTATTTGATGATCCAAAAGTTCCCAAGGCTTTTTCTTATTTTGCTGGCTGCTCTTTTTGTCCTCAATCTAATCCAAAGCCATTTTACGGAACTCATCTACGATGAGGCCTATTACTGGTACTATGCCCAGAATCTGGATTGGGGGTATTTTGATCATCCTCCCATGGTGGCCTTCTTGATCAAGATAAGCAGTTTCTTTTTTGACGGTGGGCTTGGCGTGCGTTTCATGAGTTGTGTGCTTTCTGTGGGCACCTATATCATTCTTTGGTTATTGGTGGACAATCCGAAAAAAAAGGACTACGTCCCTCATTTTTTCTTGCTGGTTTTCTCCTTTACCTTGATGAATGCCTATGGGTTCTTAACCTTGCCAGATACGCCGCTGTTGTTCTTCACGGCACTGTTTCTCTTGCTGTACAGGCGTTTTTTGAAGGATCCTTCGGTTTGGACCAGCATTTTCCTCGGCTTGGTCATGGCCGCCTTGATGTACAGTAAATATCATGCAATTTTGGTCATCTTGTTCGTTTTTCTGTCCAACCTGAAGCTCATTGCCCAATGGAAGGCTTGGCTGGCCGTTATGCTGGCGTTGGTATGCTATATTCCTCACTTCCTGTGGCTCTACCACAATGATTTCATCTCCATTCAGTTCCATCTCTACGAGCGTCCCAACCAGGCATACTCTTTCGATGGATTTACCTTGGGCTATTTTTTAAACCTTATTGTGATCATAGGGCTCCTTTTTTATTGGGTATATGCATCATTTTTTAAGTTTAGGGCCACCGACAGGTTTTCCAAGGCATTGGTGTACCTTGTGTATGGGGTTCTTATTTTCTTTTTTATCTCCAGTTTTAATAGAAGGGTCCAGGCCCAGTGGGCCATTGTCATTTCCATTCCTTTGGCCATCATTGCTTTTGACCACCTTCTGGAACACGCCAAAAGTAGAAAATGGATATACAGGGTGGGAGTGTTCAGTGCGGTGCTATTGCTCTATGCAAGGGCGTGGTTGGTCTATCACCCCCTGTTTCCCGTACTGTACGAAACGCACGGCAACAAGGAATGGGTAGCGGAACTCCATTCAAAGGCAGGTGAGGTTCCCATAATATTTGAAAACTCTTACCGGCGAGCCCCTATGTATCGATTTTATTCAGGGATCCCTGCCATTTCCCAAAATAATTACATGTACCGAAAAAACCAGTATTCCATAGACGATTCAGAAGAACTCGTGCGGGGCAAAAAAGTGCTGTATGTATCCAAATACCGAAAGAGTGGGGACATAAGCTACACTCACTTGGACAGCACGGTCTTCTATGGAATTTATATAGATGATTTTCAGCCCTACAGTAAGCTTCGGTGTTTTGTGGAACGACCACAGCATGGAACTGAAAACATCTTAAAAGTCTATAACCCCTACGAATTTAGTGTGCCCCTGGACCGGCTAAAATACTCGGTGGCCTACTCTAACAAGCACAAACAGGTAAAGGAACTGGTTCCCTTAAAGGTCAAGGCCCGGGTTCCCGCTGAGCTTATTTTAGAGGCAAAGGATACGGCATTTTTCAATTTTCAACTGCCCCTTCCAAAAATGGAAAATCCAGTGTATTTTAGGATCGGTATATCAGAAAATGGTTTGCCCCCTGGATTGAACGGGATACCTATCAAGATCAACGAATGAACCCAATAGACAAAGTCATTTCCTCCTTGGATTGGATCACCATTACACTCTTTCTGAGCATGGTACTGATCGCCCTTGGGAAATATCTTTTTCAAGCCAGGTTCACCAATTTTATCATTTTGCCCTTCAATGACAAATATGTGCTGCTGCACAACAAAAAAGGGCAGCTCTTCAACTGGTTCCATATTCTTTTGACCGTATTTCAGCTCATCAATCTGTCCTTGTTCCTTTTTTTCCTCCAAAAGAACATACTCTCGTCCCCATTGGGCAATGACCAAATGGCTTTCTTTTCCATTTTGGGATTTTTTATCCTCTTCCAACTCGCAAAATTGGCACTGCAATCCATCAAGGGTTTTGTCTTCAACACGCAGGAACTCATCTCAGAGTTGATGTTCAGCAAAATCTCCTATCTCAACTACAGTAGCCTCATCATGTTCATTGCCAATGTCATCTTGGCATACATCCTAAAGGACTCAAAAATCATTATTTATGGATCAATTCTCTTGATTGTTGCGATTAATGGCATAGGACTGATCAAGCTGTTGAAGAACTATCAAAAAGCGCTCTTTCCGTATTTTGTCTATTTTATTTTGTACCTTTGCGCACTCGAAATTGCACCCTTGGTGATAATTGGAAGCTATCTAAAAAATTGAAAGCTTATGAAAGTAAAAACAATTTTGGTTTCCCAACCCGAACCTAAAGTAGAAAATTCCCCCTATTCCCGATTGATTGAAAAAGAAAAGATAAAGGTGGATTTTAGGCCCTTTATCCATGTAGAGGGGGTTGAGGCCAAAAATGTAAGACAACAGAAAATTGATCTTAACAATTTTACGGCGATTATCCTTACCAGTAGAAATTCTGTGGACCATTTCTTTAGAATTGCCGAAGAGATGCGTTTTAAGGTGCCAGACACCATGAAATATTTTTGCCAATCAGAAGCGGTTGCTTACTATTTGCAGAAATATGTGGTCTACAGAAAACGTAAAATCTACGTGGGTAAACGAACCTTTAACGAGTTGGCGCCCCTGATCAAAAAGTACAAGGATGAAAAATTCCTGTTGCCCTCCTCCGATGTTTTAAAAGAGGCCGTCCCAGAAGTCTTGGATGAACTCAAGGTGGATTGGAAGCGAGGTATCTTTTACAAAACGGTCATCAGTGACCTATCGGACCTTAGGGATGTGTACTATGATGTATTGGTTTTCTTCAGCCCTTCGGGAATTGAGTCCTTATTGAAGAACTTTCCCGATTTCAAGCAGAACAATACCCGTATTGCAGTTTTTGGCAACAGCACCGTAAAAGCGGCCACAGATGCCGGCCTTCGAATAGACATTCAGGCACCAACGCCCGAAACACCTTCGATGACCATGGCATTGCAGAAGTACATTACCAGTGTAAACAAATAAATCGACCCTCAAGGTTGAAAAACAACGCCCGGTCAGTGACCGGGCGTTTCATTTTTAAAAAGCATATCGCTGTGGGCCTCCCCGCCTAATCTCCTCACTGGCGAAAGCCTCAAACTTTTTAAAGTTCTCCCTAAAGGCATTGGTCAATTTAAAGGCAGTTTTGTAATACGCCTCATCATTGTTCCATGTGGCCCTTGGCGATAGGACCGTTGTGGGAACGCCCGGGCATTCCCGCGGTTGTGCCACCCCGAACACGGAATGGATATGGTACCTATCATAACAGTACAATCCCAATTCGCCGCTCATGGCCGCATTGATCATGGCCCTAGTGTACTTTAGCTTCATTCGTGTCCCCACACCATACGGACCACCGGTCCACCCCGTATTGATCAACCAGACATCCACTCCGGATTCCTGCATCTTACGGCTCAACATTTCGGCATATTTTGTGGGGTGCAATGGCATAAAGGGAGCCCCAAAACATGCGGAGAACGAAGGCTGGGGTTCCACAACACCCGCTTCAGTCCCCGCTACTTTGGCGGTATAGCCAGAAATGAAGTGATATGCCGCTTGGGCTGGGGTAAGCTTGGAAATAGGGGGCAATACCCCAAAAGCATCGGCTGTTAGGAAGAAGATATTCTTCACATTTTTGCCGATGGAGGGTTCCTGTATGTTCTCAATATGGTGGATGGGATAACTGACCCTGGTGTTTTGTGTAATGGAGGTGTTGGAATAGTCCACAACCCCACGATCGTCCATGATCACATTTTCAAGAATGGCACCTCTTTTAATGGCTCCATAAATCTCCGGTTCGTTCTCTTCACATAGATCGATCACCTTGGCATAACATCCCCCTTCAAAATTGAAAACGGTATTGGCCGGAGTCCATCCATGCTCATCATCCCCTATCAATCTTCTATTTGGGTCTGTGGAAAGTGTGGTCTTGCCTGTTCCCGAGAGTCCAAAGAAAAGGGCTGTGTCCCCAGCCTCGCCCAAATTGGCGGAACAGTGCATGGGCAGGGTGTCGTTGTAAACAGGGAGGATAAAGTTCAAAGCGGAAAAAATTCCCTTTTTTATTTCCCCAGTGTATCCAGTACCCCCGATCAGGGCAATTTTTTTGGTGAAGTTGAGAATGGCAAAATTATGTTGGCGGGTTCCATCAATCTTTGCATCGGCCCTAAACCCTGGGGCGTTCACCACGGTCCATTCCGGCTCAAAACTGTCCAATTCCTCTTCGGATGGCCTAAGGAACATATTGTAGGCAAACATATTGGACCACGGGTACTCATTGATGACCCTGATGCCCATTTTATAGTCCTCATCAGCGCAGGCATAGCAATCCCTGACATAAAGTTCCTTTTCATTGAGATAGGCGATGACCTTGTCGTACAGTTTATCAAACTTTTCGCTCTCAAAAGGGATATTGATGTTTCCCCACCAAACTCTATCCTCGGTAATGGCATCCTTGACAATAAAACGGTCTTGGGGAGACCTTCCGGTAAATTCGCCGGTATTTACTGCCAACGTCCCGGAAGAGGCTTCTTTACCCATCCTTTTTTCCAAAGTAATATCATGCAGTTCATCTGGGGAAAGTTGATAGTGGACATGGTCATGCCGTATTCCATACGGTTTTAACGAAATCGTTTTCGTAATCGGTGTATGAGCCTTCATTTTGTAGTTTTTAAATTGGTGCAAAGCTAGGAAAATATAACTTTTTGACCGCCTTTTGTTGGTTATTTGAGCTTTTTGTCGGTCAAAATGTAATATCCCAACAAAAACCAACCCAAGATCAAGAATATACCTCCAATCGGTGTTAAAAAACCAATGATTTTAAAATCAAAAACGGTGATACTGTTTAAGGCCAATAGGTAAATGGAAAATGAGAACAGAATTACCCCTGTCAGAATCATCACATAGACTCTTTTCTTAGCAAGATCAAGGCCATTCCATAACCCCAAAAAAAGAAGGAACAACGCATGGTACATCTGATAGCGCACACCAGTTTTAAAGGTGTCCACAGCCTCTTGGTCCACCAATTTTTCCAAACCATGTGCCCCAAAGGCCCCAAAGGCAATGGCCAATAATCCCATTACAGTGCCCGTCAACAAAATTGTTTTGTTCATAACTTCAATTGCTCATTTTTTTAGAAATATAACAATTTGATACCTTAGTGTCCGTTTTAAATCAAAAGTAATCAAAACCTATGGCCCGCACTATTTTGGTTTTTGGCGCTGGAAAATCCACTTCCTTTCTATTGGATTATCTCTTGAAAAAATCACAAGAGGAAAACCTGCATTTGACCATTGGAGATCTTCATCCAAAACATATTCCAAGCGAATTTTCCTCCCATCCCAATTGTAGCGTCATTGCTTTGGACATCTTCAACGACGAGGACCGAAAAAAAGCCATTGCCGATGCCTCGATTGTGGTGTCCATGCTTCCTCCAAAATTGCATATCAAGATTGCGGAAGACTGCCTCCATTTCAAAAAACATCTGGTGACCGCCTCCTATATAAGCCCTGAAATTGAAGCTTTGGATACCGAGGTGAAAAAAAATGGCCTGGTCTTTATGAATGAAATTGGCCTAGATCCCGGCATTGATCACATGAGTGCCATGGAAGTTATAGACCGCATCAGGGCCAAGGGCTGCAAAATGTTGTTGTTTGAGTCGTTTACGGGTGGTTTGGTGGCCCCAGAAAGTGATTCGAACCTCTGGCACTACAAGTTTACCTGGAACCCCAGAAACGTGGTACTTGCCGGACAAGGAGGGGCGGCAAAATTCATTCAGGAAGGGACCTATAAATATATTCCATACCAAAAACTCTTCCGAAGAACCGAATTTTTGGATATTGAAGGCTATGGCACCTTCGAAGTCTACGCCAATCGGGATTCCCTAAAATACAGAGAGGCCTATGGGCTTCAAAATGCCTTGACCCTTTACAGGGGGACCATGCGCAGGGTAGGATTTTCCAGGGCATGGCAAATGTTCGTCATCCTTGGGATGACCGATGACAGTTATACCATAGAGAATTCGGAAGGGATGTCCTATCGTGAATTTGTGAACCTGTTCCTGCCCTATTCCCCTACCGATTCCGTGGAATTGAAACTCCGCCACTATTTAAAAATTGACCAAGATGACATCGGGTGGGGAAAACTCTTGGAACTGAACTTATTTGACCATTCAAAAAAGATTCCATTAAAAAATGCGACCCCGGCACAGATGCTACAATACATTCTGGAGGACAGTTGGACCTTGCAGGAAAATGAGAAGGACATGATTGTCATGTACCACAAGTTTGGATTTGAAATGGATGGCAAAAAGAAGCAGATCGATGCCAATATGGTGGTCATCGGTCAAAACAGAACCTATACTGCGATGGCCAAAACGGTGGGCTTGCCAGTCGCAATGGCCACCTTGCACATCCTGAACGGGAAAATAAAAACGCCCGGGGTCCAAATTCCCATCCGTGAGGAAGTCTACAGGCCGATTCTTTCAGAACTAAAATCCCAGGGAATCATTTTCAAAGAGTACGAAGTGCCCTATCTGGGATACAATCCAGACTCTGTGGCGAGTTAACTTTTTACGGGTTTTCTTTATCTTTAGCTTCAGTCTAAAGGTAATTCCATGAAAAACAGCAACAATTCGCTCAAAATTGATGGTATTGATAAGAAGATTCTAAGGTATCTCATGGAAGATGCCCGAAAACCCATCTTGGAGATTGCCAGGAATATCGGCATTTCTGGCGCAGCCATCCATCAAAGACTTCGAAAATTGGAAGGTTCTGGTCTCCTTTCGGGATCCAAGTTCATTGTCAACCCAAGAGTTTTGGGGTACACTACCATGGCCTATATTGGTATTTTTCTGGACAAGGCCATGGCCAACCCCCGGGCGGTAAAGGAACTCGAAAAGATTCCTGAAGTGTTGGAATGCCATTATACCACAGGAAACTGGTCCATTCTCATCAAAGTTTTGTGCAGGGACAATGAGCACCTCATGCAGGTCTTGAACAAAAAGATACAGCAGATTGAAGGCGTGTCCCGTACGGAAACCTTTATCTCCCTTGATCAGCAGATAGACCGTCAGATTTCCATCTAGTCCAAATATCGGTCCTTTATAATGTTGAAATGGCGAAGTTCATGTCCTGCAATGTGATAGGCGAGTCCCCGCACCGTTCTTTTGTTGATGATGCTTCCATCAAAATCAATGCCTTCCCCGCCTCGCATAAAGCTTTCTACGGGCAGGTATTCAAACAGGGCAATGGTAGACTTTCGCACCCACTCATATTCATCAAAAATGCTCTCCAGACTACGCTCATTGGCTTTGGAATATATAGCATACCGGTCTTGATCAAAGCCGTGGAGCGGTGTATAATCATTCCGGGCGTAGCGAAGTGCCCTATAGGCAAATATGCGTTCATCATCAATGAGGTGCACCAGAATTTCCTTAATGGTCCATTTGTTTGGGGCATATCGATATTCCAGCTTTTCCTCGGGAAGTGAAAGGATAAATTCCTTAATCATCAAAAAGTTCTCCCATAGGTGTTGCAAAACATCTCCGTCATCCTCCATAAGATCCATATAAATATGGGAATAGGCCGGATATTCCCCTTCAACGGGTTTTTTAATGTAGCGCATATTTTATCGGTTTTTTGCGGTGAAACTTTTTGCCCAGCTATGTCTCGCCCAAGATCCCATGGGTTCCAAAAGTTCGAACAGTTCCTTGCCATAAGGGGTGAGGGCATAGCCTTCCAAAGTTCTTTCAATCAGGTTGCAGTCCTTCAATTCCTTCAATCTTGTGTTGAGCGTAGTGGGTGAAATGGATTCGCAATAATCCTGTAAACCCCTAAAAGTGTTTGGCCCATTGTATAAGTGCCATACAATGCCCATGGCCCAACTCCGACCCAATAAATCGAGCAAGGCCATGATGGGCTGTCCTGTTTTTGAGCCACGAACAGGGATTCCGGGTTTGGGTATTGCCATTTGCTATACTATTTGTAGCAAAACTACAAAAAATGTAGCATCTTGAAAAAATTCCTTCTTTTTTTGAACACAAAAGCCCGCTTGATGGTATCAAGCGGGCCTATTATTGTATTGATAGGTGTTTTAATCCCTTCCGCCAAAAACTTGGAAAGCCCAGTATACCAATGAGGCCAAGGCTCCGAGTGCGGCCACCAGATAAGTCCTTGCCGCCCATTTTAGGGCATCTTCGGCACCAGCATATTCCTGTTGGCTCACCATGTTCTTTTGCTTTAACCAAACCAATGCCCTCCTACTGGCATCATATTCCACGGGTAAGGTGATAAAACTGAATACGGTGGCCATGCCCATCATCACCAATCCTGCCACAGCAATATAGAATCCTATACCCCCTGCAACCCCGGTTGCCGCCATTAGGGCTATACCTGCCAAAGAACAATCCATGTGGACATCCCGGAAGTAAAACCTTACCACGGGCACCAATTTGGAACGCATGGTCAACCACTCATAGGCCTGCGCATGCTGTACGGCATGGCCACATTCGTGGGCCGCCACGGCCGCAGCTGCGGCATTGCGCTGACTGTAGACTCCTTCACTGAGGTTTACGGTCTTGCTGACCGGGTTATAATGGTCCGTCAACATCCCAGGTGTGGAAATTACCTTCACGTCCCTGATCCCATGGTCATCCAACATTTTTTGAGCGATTTCAGCACCGCTCATCCCATTGCGCAATTGCACTTTGGAATATTGTTTGAACTTGCTCTTCAGTCGGCTGCTCACCAACCAACTGATCAACGCAATTCCACCGATCAATATATAATATGCCATCATAGTTGTATCAATTTTGTCTTATAAATATACCACAATACAACAAAAACCCCGCCAATGTTTGGCGGGGCCGTTTTACTGACAAAATGTTATGTTAGGCTAGAACAGGCTCCCAGTTGAATGCTTCCATGATTTCTTTGTAGACCACTTCCCCGCCCACAATATTCAAGCCTTTGGCCAAGGACTTATCCAAGTTGCAGGCACTGCTCCATCCCATATTGGCCAATTTCAAGATATAGGGCAAAGTGGCATGCGTCAACGCCACAGTGGAGGTATAGGGCACCGCCCCTGGCATATTGGCCACGCAATAATGCACCACGTCATCTATAATGAAAATAGGGTCCTCATGCGTGGTGGGCCTTGTGGTTTCCACACAGCCTCCTTGGTCTACGGCCACATCCACAATTACGGTTCCGGGCTGCATTTCCTTGAGCATATCCTTGGTGATCAATTTGGGTGCCTTGGCTCCCTTTAAAAGTACCCCACCAATAATCAAATCGTGGGTCTTGATATGTTTTCTGATATTGAATTCATTGGAAAATTCGGTGACCACATGATTGGGCATGATGTCGTTCACATAGCGGAGCCGTTTCATATCGATGTCCATAATGGTCACATGTGCCCCTAGGCCCGCTGCCATTTTTGCAGCTTGGATACCTACGGTTCCCGCTCCCAAGATCAAAACCCTGCCTGGGGACACGCCGGGAACACCTCCCAAGAGTACTCCCTTGCCCTTAACGGGTTTTTCCAAATATTTTGCCCCTTGTTGAATGGCCATACGTCCGGCCACTTCAGACATGGGTGTCAACAAGGGCAATGTGCCCTCTGCATCCTCAACCGTTTCATAAGCAATGCAGATGGCCTTGCTATTGATCATGGCCTGCGTAAGGGTCTCACTCGATGCAAAATGAAAATAGGTAAAAACAATCTGGCCTTTTTGGATTAGGCTGTACTCTTTTGCAATGGGTTCCTTCACCTTCACGATCATATCGCTCATGGCATATATCTGACCGATCGTATCCAAAATAACGGCACCTGCCTTCTGATAATCCTGGTTGAAAAAACCACTGCCCTCGCCTGCACCGGACTGCACGTAAACGGTATGGTTGTTCTTCACCAGTTCAAAAACCCCGGCTGGTGTCATCCCAACCCGGCTTTCATTGTTCTTGATTTCTTTGGGTACCCCTACGACCATTTTGTTATTGTTTATGGTTAATGCTTCAAAGTTGTTACAAAACCCACAAACAGAGAAATAAAATCGACGAAAAGTAGGGGTCTCAGGTCAAAATTTATGTTTTTTATGGGTTATACCCCATGATTAATAGGGGTAATTATATAATTTTTCAATTTTTTACAACAGATGCCTATAAAAAATAGGGGTTATTTGTGTTTAAATTTTAGAAGTAGCATGATCAGTACCAAAACCCCGGTAACTCCGTTGGCCAACATGATGGCCAAACTTTTATGTTCATAGCCATAGTACAGCCATAGCATGGTTCCAGTGAAGAAGGCCAAATACATGGTCAGGGAAATATCTCTGGTGGATTTGTGCCGCCAGGCTTTATATACTTGTGGGATAAAGGCACTGGTGGTGAGGGTGGCCGCAATAAGGCCAATGATTTCAATAGTGTCCATGGTCAGTTATTTGACCTTAAAGGTAGAAACTAAACCATTGTAAATCATGAAAAATCCTTCACCTTTCGACTGCGCTCAAGGCGACATCTTTTCGTAAGGCAAAAAAGAGGCTGCCTTAAAAGTGCTGGAAATCGTCATTCTGAATTATTTCAGAATCTTTTGAGATTGACCAGCAATCCTTTATGGGAACCTGAAACAGGTTCAGGTTGACAAAACACTGCTTTTGGGACAGCCCACCTATTTTAACCGACGATGTTCACAATCTTGCCCGGCACCACAATGACTTTTTTGGGTGTGCGACCCTGAAGCTGTTCTTGGGTTTTTTCATGGGCCAATACGGCGGCTTCAATCTCGTCCTTGCCCATATCCAACGGTAACTCCAACTTAAAACGTAGTTTTCCATTAAAGGAAATGGGATATTCCTTGCTGCTCTCCACCAAATATGTTGAGTCGAAGGTTGGAAAAGGAGCCTCGGCAATGGACTCGCTATGGCCCAAGCGCTCCCAAAGTTCTTCGGCAATGTGTGGGGCGTAAGGCGATACCAAAATGGCCAAGGGTTCCAAAATGGCCTTGCTGGTACATTTTTGGGCGGTCAACTCATTGGTACAGATCATAAAGGTAGATACCGAAGTGTTGAACGAGAAGTTCTCGATATCCTCCTCCACTTTTTTAATGGTTTTGTGCAGTGTTTTTAGATTTTCTGCTGTGGGTGCAACACCCCCCTCGCCCCCCTCAAGGGGGGAATACAACTTCCAAAGTTTTTTGAGGAAGGAATGCACTCCGGTAATGCCTGCCGTGTTCCATGGTTTGGATTGCTCCAAAGGGCCGAGGAACATTTCATACAAACGAAGGGAATCGGCTCCATATTCCTCGCAAATGGCATCGGGGTTGACGACATTGTATTTGGACTTGGACATTTTTTCTACTTCGCGATGAGTTATGTAGCGATCACCACCTTTTCCATAGATTTTTTGATTTTCACAAAAAATAGGAGAACTCTGGAATTGCTTGTTTCTTTCATCATTCAAAAAATTCGAAATATCCAATTCGTTTTTCAAATTCACATACTCAACATCCAATCTAAATGGAAAAATGCCATAAATTAATCTTTGACCCTCTTTTAGATTTTGATTAATATGTCTTTTAAATTCCTCTTTCCAGAAAATTGGCAAACCTTCAAAATCTCCTTCATATCTACCTATTTCATCAAAATGCTGTTTACCAATAATAAATTGTGGCACAAGCGGAGTTGACGTACTTCCTAAACCTTTAATGTATTCTTGGACATTAAATTGAAGCACATATACAAAAGCACTTTCTCCAGTAATCATCCCTTGGTTGATCAACTTTTGGGCATATTCATCTTTGGGCACATAGCCTTTGTCAAATAGAAATTGCTGCCAAAATCGGGAATACAACAGGTGGCCCGTGGCATGTTCGCTGCCCCCAATATAGAGGTCCACATCCTGCCAATAGTCAATGGCCTCCTTAGAGAAAATGGTTTCATCGTTGCGGGGGTCCATATATCGGTTAAAGTATTGGGAACTTCCCGCCCAACCCGGCATGGTGTTCAGTTCCAATGGGTACACCCCTTCATGGGATTCCGAGTCAAGTTCGGAATGACCGTCATGCTGAACTTGTTTCAGCATCCCACCTCCCTTGTCTGACCCTTCGACTGCGCTCTGGGTGACAAGGTCATTGGAAACCACTTTATTGTTCTTGGCATCCCACGCCCAATGTGTAGCATTGCCCAAGGGAGGTTCCCCCGTTTCGGTGGGGAGATATTTTTCCACTTGAGGCAACTCCAATGGCAAATGTTCCACAGCGATCATCTGGGGCATGCCCTCCACATAATATACGGGGAAGGGTTCCCCCCAATAGCGTTGTCTACTGAACACGGCATCCCGAAGGCGGTAGTTGACCTTGCCTTTACCTTGTCCCATTTTTTCCAACTCGGCAATCACCTTTTTTACGGCTTCTTTATAGGAAAGTCCATTCAAAAAATCAGAATTGGCAATAACGGTCGTGGCCTTGTCGGCAAATGCCTCTTCGGAAATATCCACGCCCTCAAAAATATTGGGAATGGGGATGTTGTAATGTTTGGCAAAATCGTAATCGCGTTGATCGCCACAGGGCACAGCCATGACGGCTCCGGTTCCATAGCTGGCCAAGACATAATCTCCAATCCAAATGGGAATGGGCTCTTTGGTGAAAGGGTGCTCCGCATAGGCTCCCGTGAAGACCCCGGAAACCGTTTTGACATCGGCCATGCGATCACGCTCCGAGCGTTTGGCCGTGGCTTCCACGTAGGCATCCACCTCAGCCTTTTGTTCTAGCGTTGTGATTTTGGCCACGAGATCATGCTCTGGGGCCAAGGTCATAAAGCTGGTACCAAAAATAGTGTCGGGGCGGGTGGTGAAGACTTCAATGACATCAGACTTCTCGACTGCGCTCGAAGTGACCTCCGCATTTGGAATAACTTTAAACTTTACTGATGCTCCTTCGGAGCGGCCTATCCAGTTGGTCTGGGAATCCTTGAGCGGCTGGGGCCAGTCGATTTTATCCAATCCGTCCAACAAACGTTGGGCATAGGCGGTGATGCGCATGCTCCACTGCGTCATTTTTTTGCGGATCACAGGGTGTCCCCCTCGCTCTGAAACCCCATTGACAATCTCATCGTTGGCCAGTACCGTGCCAAGGGCCGGACACCAGTTTACCTCGGTATCCGCCAAATAGGTCAGCCGATATTTTAGCAAGATTTCCTGCTTTGTCTTTGCTGAAAAAGTGTTCCAATCTTCGGCTGAGAACATAGGTGTATTGTCATCACAAGCCGCCTCCACATTAGTATTCCCTTCTTTTTCAAAAATGGCAATCAAATCCGCAATGTCCTCAGCTTTGTTGGATTTCTTGTTGTACCATGAATCGAACAATTGGATAAAAACCCATTGGGTCCATTTGTAATATCTGGGATTGGAGGTGCGTACCTCGCGGTCCCAATCAAAGGAAAAGCCCAATTTATCCAACTGCTCCCTATATCTTTTGATATTGTTTTCGGTGGTGATGGCCGGATGTTGCCCCGTTTGGATGGCATACTGCTCCGCAGGCAGCCCGAAGGAATCATATCCCATGGGGTGCAATACATTGTAGCCTTTGTGCCGCTTGAAACGGGCATGAATATCCGTGGCAATGTATCCCAAGGGGTGGCCTACGTGCAGTCCGGCCCCGGAGGGATAGGGAAACATGGAAAGTGCATAGTATTTTGGCTTATCCGAATCGTTGGATGCCTTAAAGGTTTTGTTCTTTGCCCAATACTTCTGCCATTTGGCCTCGATTTCCCGAAAATTGTAATTCATTTTATATCTTAATCCTTTGATTTGGCAAAAATAGGTTTAATCGCGCAAAGCGAAAAAGATAAAGTGCGATGCTTGGTTGTGCCATAAATATGGGGAGTGTTGCAAAAAAAGATTCGACTTTTATCGGTTTTGACCTTTTGCCTCTTGGTGCATCATCTGCATGCCCAATTGGGGTTCTGCGGTGGCAATTCCGGTGATCCCATTTTTACGGAAACCTTTGGTGCGGGTACCACCAATGGCCCAGCGCTTCCTGCTGGGACCACCACCTATACCTATGCCAACGGCACGCCCATAGATGGAAGTTATACCGTTTCCAGCACCACAACCTACTTTGATTGGTTCGATACGGACGACCATACCCCTGGTGATACCGATGGTAAATTGCTGCTCGTAAATGCCAGCTACACTGCAGGCGAATTCTTTAGGCGCAGCATCACAGGGCTCTGTGAAAACACCTCCTATGAATTTTCGTCCTGGCTGATGAACATGCACCCCCTTTCAGGATGCAACGGCAACGGCATTCCCGTAAATGTGAAGTTCCAGATTTGGGACAATACGGACACCAATCTGTTGGCCTCGGGTGACACCGGAAATATTTTTGACAAAACCTACCCTGAGTGGGAGCAGTATGCCCTTGTTTTCCAGACTTTGCCCGGACAAACCTCGGTTATCCTGAAAATGATCAACAATGGGGTCGGGGGTTGCGGTAATGACCTGGGCATTGATGACATCGTTTTTAAAACCTGTGGCGATAGGGTTACCCTGACCGATGCCAACAACAACACAAGCATTCTTGGCATTTGCGAGGAAAATGCACCCGCCACTGTGGAACTTACGGCCAACCCTGACTTTTCAATCTTTACCACCCATGCCTACCAATGGCAGGAAAGCGTGGATGGTACCAATTGGAACGATATTGTGGGTGAAACCAACCAAATCTATACTTCCCCCTTGATCTATGGCACCACGTATTATAGGGTAAAGGTTGCCGAAGACGCCATAAATCTGGCCAATTCAAAATGCAACACCGTTTCCGATACCTATGCGGTCGTTGTGGAAGGCAAGCCCAATGCCCCTATTTCACAAGGAGACACAAACCTTTGCGCCAACTTTATGGGCGGGGTCGCTGCCTCCGTCCCCGATGGGATCACAGTGGATTGGTACGATGCCCCGACCGGAGGGAGCCTTTTGGAGGCTGGTAGCTTATTTTATGGGACCGAGATTAGCGGCACCTATTACGCGGAAGCAGTGACCCAGATCGCCGGTTGTTTTTCCGATGTACGGACCGCTGTTACCATTACATACTACGATTTGCCCGTACTGGAAGATGAGACATTGTATTTATGTGAGGGCGAGGATTTACTATTGACGGCTGATTTCCCCAATGCCACCTACCTATGGAACACCAGCGAAAGCACAGAGGAAATAGTCGTAGACAAGTCCGGAACCTATACTGTGCGGGTCACCAACGCAAACGACTGCTCTGCCATCAAGACCATTGAAGTGATACAGATTGACAAGCCAGTAGTGGATCAGGTGGTCTCCAACCACAGAGATCTTACCATCCTGACCCTAAATTCAGGGAATTTTGAATATTCCCTAAACGGGTTCATTTATCAGGATAGCCCTGTTTTTGAAAATAGGGCGGGCGGCACGTATACGGCCTATGTCAGGGAAAAGGATTTCTGCGGGGTAGTCACCTTTTCCTTCATACACTTGGTGATTCCCCGGTTCTTTACGCCCAATGGTGATGGGGCCAACGATAGTTTCACCCCCGAAGGCGTCGATTCCTTTGACGATTTTGAAATCAGGATATTTGATAGGACCGCAAAACTCATTGCCCAATCCAACGACAAGAACTACGCCTGGGATGGCAAATTCAAAAGCAAGCCTTTGCCCGCATCGGATTATTGGTACACCATTAGGATCGGTGAAAATTTCTTCAAAGGGCATTTTACCCTAAAACGTTGATGGCATTTCCCAAGAAAACGATAAAATCGGGCCATCCCCAAATATTATATCGCCATTAATCCATACTTTTCTATTTTTACGTACTGATTTTCCCATATGAGCCAATATATTGAACGATATCAGCGAAGAAAGTTGATTTCCTCCTACTTTTCCGTGGTTTTGAGCATTGCCTTGGTATTGTTCCTACTCGGCGTTCTTGGGTTATTGGTCCTCAACACCAAAAAATTGGCAGATCATTTCAAGGAACAGATCACCATCTCGGTTTTCTTAAAGGACAATGCAAAGCCCGTGGAGGTGGACCAACTGCAGAAAAGCCTTGCCTTGGCGGAGTATACCAAATCTGCCCAGTACATTTCCAAAGAAGATGCCGCAGAGCAGTACAGTGAGGATATTGGGGAAAATTTTGTGGAGTTTTTGGGGTACAATCCCTTAAAAAATTCCATCGATGTGCATTTGAAGGCAGACTTTGTCGACCCGGACCAAATTGCGGAAATTGCTGAAGATATTTCCTCCAAGACCTACGTGGACGAGGTGAGCTATGACAAACCTTTGATCGCGCTGCTCAACGACAATGCGCGAAAGATAAGCCTTTGGATCTTGGTGGCCAGTGCCGTTTTTACCGTTATTGCCGTGTTGCTGATCAACAGTTCCATCCGCCTTTCCATCTATTCAAAACGATTCATCATCAAGACCATGCAGATGGTCGGGGCCACGAAAAAGTTTATCAGAAAACCTTTCATCTGGACCAACATCAAATTGGGCATGGTGGGGGCTGCGGTTGCCCTGATCGCCTTGGGCATATTGCTGTACTATGTCAACAAAAACTTCCCAGAACTGAACCTTTTCCAGGATTACATTGCGCTCATCCTTTTGTTTGTGGGCGTCTTTGGATTGGGGGTGGTCATTTCTTGGGCCAGCACACATATTGCCACACAACGCTTCCTTAATTTGAGGACAGATGATCTTTATTATTAGACGCAAAATGTTGGACCGCTTCGCTGATAGATTTAAGACCTGTTCCTTTCCTTATTATCGGTTTGAAAAATATTCTGGAAAACTTTTACTTAAATTTGTGCCATGAGCAAGAAAAACAAGAATGTCCAAAAACCTGTCAAAGAGTTCGTTTTTCAAAAAAAGAATTACATCTTTCTATTCATAGGTCTGGCATTCATTGCCTTGGGATTTATTTTGATGAGCGGGGGCGGAAGTGACGACCCCAATGTGTTCAACCCCAATATCTACAGCTTTAGAAGAATACACCTTGCCCCCACTTTGATCCTGATCGGCCTGGGCATTCAGGTATATGCCATTTTGTTGAACCCTCACAAAAACAAAGAATAGTTTGGACATTATCGATGCCATCATCCTTGGCATTATCCAGGGACTGACCGAATTTTTGCCCGTATCCTCCAGTGGGCACTTGGAATTGGGAAAAGCTATTTTGGGGGCACACGCACTCCCGGAAGAAAGCCTCTTGTTCACCGTGGTGCTCCATTCTGCGACAGCCTTGAGTACGCTTATCGTGTTCCGGAAAGATGTATGGGAAATTTTAAAAGGTCTTTTTCAGTTTAAGTGGAACGAAGAGACCCGATTTTCATTAAAAATTGTCATTTCCATGATTCCTGCAGCTTTGGTGGGGCTCTTTTTGGAAGATTTTATAGAGGTCTTTTTTGATGGGGCCATTATCATTGTGGGCATCATGCTCCTTATCACCGCCATCCTGCTCTATTTGGCAGATTTGGCAAAGACCACGGACAAAGGAGTGTCTTACCGCAGTGCATTCGTCATTGGTTTGGCACAAGCTGTGGCCATATTGCCCGGCATTTCCCGAAGTGGCGCCACCATATCGGCGGCCGTGCTGTTGGGGGTCGATAAGGGCAAATCTGCCCGTTTTTCCTTTTTGATGGTAGTTCCCCTGATCTTGGGCAAAATGGCCAAGGACCTTTTGAGCGGTGAGGTCAATTTTGTGGGGGATCAGGCGGTGGCCATGGGGGTAGGTTTCTTGGCCGCCTTTATTGCCGGACTGGTTGCCTGCACCTGGATGATCAAATTGGTGCGCCAGAGCAAGCTTTCCTATTTTGCCCTCTATTGCTTGATCGTTGGCCTTATTGCCATTGCTTGGAGCGTTTGGGGATAGATCATTACTTTTGCTGCAAACCCCAAAGTTTTTGAAAACCAAGGAAGACTTTTTGAACGGTCAGATCATCCTGATCGATAAACCATTGGAATGGAGCTCCTTTCAGGCCGTGAATGCATTGAAATGGGCCATTCGGAAAAAATTCGACCTCAAAAAAATCAAAATCGGGCATGCCGGCACTCTAGACCCCTTGGCCACGGGCCTTTTGATCATCTGCACGGGGAAGTTCACCAAAAAAATTCCCGAATTGCAAGGACAAGTAAAGGAATATACGGGAACCTTTACCTTAGGGGCCACCACTCCGTCCTATGATATGGAATCGGAAGTGGACAACACCTATCCCACTGCCCATCTTACCGAGGAAACCATAAGGGCGGGCACCCAAACGTTCATGGGCGAAATTGAACAGGTGCCACCAGTGTTCTCGGCCCTAAAAAAAGACGGTAAACGCTTGTACGAACTGGCCCGAAAAGGGGAAAACGTCGAGATAGAGCCTCGAAAAATAGAGATTTTTGAGTTCGAAATCACCCAAATTCAAATGCCAAATGTCCATTTTCGGGTGGTCTGTAGCAAAGGCACATACATTCGTTCCTTGGCCCATGATTTTGGCAAAGCGCTGGGTTCCGGGGCTTATTTATCCTCCCTTAGAAGAACCAAAATAGGGGATTACAACGTAAATAATGCTACAACACCCCTGGTTTTCAAGGAAAGGCTTTCCTAAAAATGGGTAAATTGCTCTCTGAAAGCAGGTTGGGAGTGTGTGCCGGATAAAATATTTTGCCAAAAACGCGGTTATACTATAACCATGAATCTAAACAGAAGCCAGTTATCACTCTTAATAACCTTCTTCTCCATGTCCATAGTGGTCTTGTTGATGTTCAGCATCCATTTGGGGGGAATGAAAGAAGAGGAATATGTCATTGAAATGAGCTTGGCTGACGAAGACATTCAAAAATTGCTCCAAGAAGAAGAAGAAAGGTTGGAAGAATTGGCCAACAACGACCCCATCAAAAGCCATATGGCCTTCAACGAAACCGCAAAACCCACCATTGGCAATCCCGAACCTCTAAAGACTCTGGAAGAACTCATGGAAGAACGCGCCCTGAACAATGACCAAGGGGAATTTTCGGATGTGGACGGTGAATTTGCCGAGCAATTAAAGAAATTGGCCGAAAAGCGGGATCAAAAAAAGCAGGAATTGGGTGAAAGGGATGCACAAAAGGAGGAGTTTACCAACAATTTGAAAGATCGTAGGACCTCCATTTCATACTCATTGGTCAAGAGAAATGCCTACTACCTTCCCCCTCCCATCTATACCTGTATTGAAGGCGGTAAGGTGGTTATCAACATCAAGGTGGACAATGATGGATATGTCATAGAAGCGGATTTCAACGACAAAAGTTCGGGGACGAGTAACGGCTGTCTGGTGGACAATGCCATTGCATATGCCTTAAAGGCCAGGTTCAGCCCAGATTCCAAAGTCTCCCAAATTGGAACGATCACCTATCTATTCCAAGGGAAGTAATTCCAATACATCGCCTAAAATATTCTGTCCCTTATCCGCATTGTACCAAACCTGAAGGTCTTTTTTGAACTCAGGGGTCAATTTACCATACTTTTGTTTGTAATCTTCAACCAAAACAGTGGCAGTACTTGGCCTTGGTCCCCATTCTCCCACTATCTCCCCACTTTCCTCATCAAAGACAATAAGTTTGGGGATAGACCGTGTCCCCTGCGTCAAAAAGGCATCCATAAGTTCCAGGTTTTCATCCCTGAGCACAATCTTCAATCCAATGTTGGGATTCAATTCTGCAATCTTGTTCATCACGGGCAAGCTGGGTGAAGCATCCCCGCACCAACTTTCGGCCAATACCAAAAACATTAATCTAGAATGTATGCCTTCAATCCTTTCTTGGATTTCCGATGCTATTTTGAAGGTCTTGTCCCATCGGGCCATCCGGCGGTCATTCAGTTGGGTATAGTTGATATTTGACTCGGACTGTACGGCTCCCGTCGTTTGATGGTTCTCCGCCAAAAAATGTACCAAAGACCGGTATTCTTGGTACTCCATTCCTGCAGAAATCCCTTTCTGCACCAAATCCACTTGTTCTTTGTTCAATACTTCCATAAAACACGTCAAAAGTAGGCCCCTTTAATTGCCCATTTCCTGATTTTTGTCATTGGTAGCATTTTTTTGGAAACCTTACAGCGCCTTTTTTTGAATGGCACAAAAAAATCCACCCATGGCTGAGCGGATTTCTTTGGCATTAAAACTGGCCCGGTCAACAACTTAAACCGACCTATGGGATTGATTGAGTCAGTGATTTTAAAGTAACTTATTAAATGGACCTATGGCTTAAAACCTTATTATCAATTTATTAACCTATGGTTATTTAATCTCTCCCTTCCTTTGGAATTATTTTCTTTAGTTAGTATAACTTTATATAAAAATTTATATGGACAAACATCGCTGCGGTTGGTGTCTGGGCGACCCCCTTTACGAAGCTTACCACGACCTGGAATGGGGAGTTCCCATCAAGGACGACGAGACCTTATTTGAATTTTTGATCTTGGAGACCTTTCAAGCTGGGTTGAGTTGGATCACCATATTGAGAAAACGCGACAATTTTAGGGAAGCCTTCGATCATTTTGATTACCGAAAAATAGCCTCTTATAATCAAGACAAGATTGATGCGCTACTCCAAAACCCCGGGATCATCCGAAACAAACTGAAGGTGCATGCCACAATTTCCAATGCAAAATCCTTTATGGATGTACAAAAGGAGTTTGGCAGTTTTAGCGACTACATTTGGGGATTTGTGGAGGGCAAACCCATCAAGAACAACCTGCAATATTATAAGGATGCCCCCGCCACGACCGAGCTTTCAGACACCATTAGCAAGGATTTGAAAAAGCGCGGCTTCAAATTTGTGGGAAGTACGGTGATCTATGCCCATATGCAGGCAACCGGCATGGTAAATGACCATGAGGTGAACTGTTTCCGATATCACGAGGTTTAGATCCTCAAACTTAGGATTTTCAGGTATTCCTTCCTAGGGATCGGTTCGGCCCCCAAACTTTCCAAATGATCGGTATGCACTTGGCAATCTATCAACCGGTAATTCTTTTGGGCCAGTTCTTGGGCCATCTTTATAAAGGCAAACTTGGAGGCATTGTCCTTTAGGCTGAACATACTCTCTCCACAAAAAACATGTCCCATGTCCACCCCATACAGCCCTCCCACAAGTTCCTTGCCTTCCCAGATCTCATATGATTTTGCAAAGCCTTTCTTGAAAAGTTCCAAATAGGCGGCTTTCATTTTAGGTGTGATCCAAGTTCCATCCTGGCCTTTTCGTTCCGCTTTTGCACAGCCCTCCAGCACTTGTTCAAAACAAGTATTCTGGGTCAACCGAAACTGATCACCGCGCAACACCTTCCGCATACTTTTTGATATGTTAATCTTTTTTGGAAAAAGCACCATCCGGGGGTCGGGGCTCCACCACAAAATAAGTGCGTCATCGTTGAACCAAGGAAATATGCCACTTCTATAGGCCAATAACAACCGGTCTGGGGACAAATCCCCGCCCACTGCCAAAAGTCCATCCGGGTTGGCAGCCTCTACAGGAGGAAATTCCAGTCGGTCCCCCAAAAAGAATAATGGGAAGTTATCTCCGCTATTGTCCAAAGCGCAATTTTTACTAAAATACAGAATCGGTCAAAAAACAAGAAGGCCCATCATAAATATGGCACTGCCCAATAACATGAAGAGCAGCGTATAGGGCAGTATTTCCTTGGCCTTTAATTTTGTGATCCCCAAAAGCGGCAAAGCCCAAAAAGGTTGCAGCATGTTCGTAATTTGGTCGCCATAGGCCAGTGCCATGACCGACTTGGGCAACGAAACGCCCAATTGCAGAGCAGATTCGACCACCAGAGGTCCTTGAACGGCCCACTGACCGCCCCCACTGGGCACAAAAATGTTGACCAATCCTGCACTTAAGAAAGTATATATGGGCAAGGTGGTGGTAGAACTTATCGATACGAAAAAGTCCGATATGGCATTGATCATTCCGCTACCAGCCATGATTCCTATAATCCCAAAATAGAGGGGGAACTGGATCAAAATCCCCGCCGTATCGCTTATGGCTTCTTCCACGGCCATTAAAAAATTCCTAAAACTGCCATGCAGCACAATAGCCAATCCCAACATAAAAAAATTGAGCATGTTGGGAGTAATGTTCAACGTTCGGAGCGCGGGCAGGTATTGTAGCAGAAACACAACTAAGATCAACACCCCGAAGAAGATTGCCATCATTTTGGAATGGTCCAGTTTTTCGGCACCTTTCAAATCTTTCTTGTCCATGGACCTGAACTCGTAGGTTTTTAAGTCGATGGTAGTGGCTTTTGTCCTTTTGCTCAGAAAATATACCAATGCGGTTATTGAGAGCACAACCAGCACAAAGAGAATCAGGTTCCAAGGAGTGAAAATCGTCAAAGATGTGGATATGGCGTCTGGCAATTTTGCCAACATTTCGGGGTTGGAGACATTCTTCAACAATTCTTTCAAATGGCCCGCTTCAGAAACCTTGATAGGTGCGGACCCACTAATTCCCCCATGCCAGACCATCAGCCCTGAATATCCACATGCCCCTATGAGCGGATAGTTGATGGGAATGTCCCTGGATTTGGCGTGTTCTCCAACTTTCCGCGCCAAAATGGCCCCAAAAATAAGCCCAAGGCCCCAATTGAAAAAGGAAACCAGCATGGCTGACAGGGCAACCAAAACTGCTGCATTGGAAGCATTGGTGACCAGCCCGGTTATCCTAAGGATAAGGTATTCCATGGGCTTGCTCAGAACCAACACATGGCCCAATACCAAAATGAGCATCATCTGGTATGCAAAGACCAACAGGCCGTTGTTCCAAATTCCGTCCTCCCAATGGGAGAGTATGGTGAACAGGTGATTTTTATCCGCAGTGTTCTCCGTAAAGACCAATGCCAAAACAAGGGTCAAAAGGGTAAGCAGTACCGCAATGGTAAACGGAGAGGGCAAAAGCCTTCTAAAAACATGCTCTATTACCTTGGTAAGACCCAAAGTTATTTAGAATGGCAGATCGTCGTGGTCTTCCTCGTTAAGGTCCTCAACAGGTTCAAAGGCCTCCATGGGCGGAACCGGGGGCATATTGCCCATATTGGCCTCGGCTTCCATGTTCTCTATGCGCCATCCTTGGATGGAATTGAAATATTTGGTCTCTCCTTGGGGGTTCACCCATTCCCTTCCCCTTAAATTGATGCTTACCTTGACCAATTGCCCAACCTGGTAATTGTCCAAAAGGTCACATTTGTCCTGTACAAATTCCACCAAAATGTATTGGGGATACTGTTCTTCCGTGGTTACCACCAATTCTCTCTTTCTGAAACCGTTGCTGCCAAAAGTCTTGGTCTCATCAATCATTTTAATTCTTCCCTGAACTTCCATGTAAACTACTTTTCAATGAATTTCAAATGTACACAAAATGAACCCCAATAGAAACCTGGTTAACCAACGAAGTATCAACATATTTTCCTTTTTAAGCTATCTTTATTCACAATTCCATTACAAAAATGAACTTCAGCCCCAAAAGGAAAGCCTCTAACATCACCCTGTTGATTTCGGCCTTTGCCATTGTAAGCCTCATATTATGGAACACCAATAGCTTTTTTAGGAAGTTCAAGGAGGAAGAGCGATTAAAAATGGAGATCTGGGCCACGGCCCAGTTGGAACTCATCCAATCTTCGGTGGACCAAGAATTGGGGAATTTGACCTTAAAGGTCATGGGAAACAACACTTCCACCCCCATGATCTTGGTGAATGAAGAGGGATCCTATAAAACACACAACATTCCAGAGGATAAAGTTGCCGATACCGCCTACATACAAGGAAAGATACGGCAGTTTCGGGATGAAAACGAACCGATTCAAATTGTTCAGGAAGGGGAGCTTTTGGAAACTTTGTACTATGGCAACTCTGAGGTTTTGAATAAATTGAAATATTATCCCCTGGCCCTTTTGCTGATTATTTTTCTCTTTGGCGCGGTCATTTTCTTTTTCTTCAAGACCAACAAGGCATCGGAGCAGAACAAGCTTTGGGCCGGAATGGCCAAGGAAACCGCGCACCAAATAGGCACTCCCCTTACATCGCTTTTGGGCTGGAACGAGCTGTTGAAATCGGAAAACATCAATCCAGAGATCACCAAGGAAATTGAAAAGGACATCAACCGCTTGCAGACCATTACCGAGCGCTTCTCCAAAATAGGGTCCATTCCTGAGCTGCAAGTGCACGATATTGTCGCCGAGACCAAAAAGGCCTATCAATATTTAAAGCGAAGAAGCTCCAAACTGGTACATTTTTCCTTTAGCACCAATATTGAGGAATTGCCGGTCCTGCTTAACCCGCCCCTGTATAACTGGAGTATTGAAAATTTGGTGAAAAATGGTATCGACGCCATGAGGGGAAAGGGCAACATCGCCATACAAATTGAGAAGAAGGGCCATACGGTGCACATCCTTGTTTCGGACACGGGACATGGCATTCCAAAAAGTGATTTCCAGAACATTTTTGACCCTGGGGTCACTTCCAAAAAAAGGGGTTGGGGATTGGGCCTTTCATTGGTAAAAAGAATTGTGGAAGAGTACCATAACGGAAAAATTAAAGTACTTTCGTCCAGTAAAGAAGGAACAATCATGCAAATTTCCCTCAAATCAATTGAACCGTGAACCATGTCAAAGGAAAAGAAAATTGCAATAAAGGAAGCCGAAATTACCAATAATTGCCCCGAATGCTTTAACCAGGAGCTTGAGCTCACCTTTTATCAGAAACATACCTTCAATCCCTTTTTCCAAAGGACCACTTCTGAGGTTACCCACGAGATCAAGTGCAAAAAATGTCACTCCATCATCTACCCTGTAAACTGGACCCCTGACATTGAAAAGGTATTCGAATACTACAATAAACTGGTAAAACCGGACAGGCCTTCGGTGAGGTTCACCACCCTGTTCTTCATTATTCTGATCTTGGCCCTGGGCCTGATCGCGGCAGGGGTATATTTTTATCTGGAAGGTCTTATGTAAGGAAGCTCTTTATTTTTTCCGCCACAGCCCCAAATTCTTCAGGGGTAAGGCTCTCTTTATGCTGAAAAGTTGCATTTTTCATACTATGGAGCGGTATCAGGTGCACGTGCACATGCGGAACCTCAAGCCCTATGACCGTCATTCCAACACGCTGACAGGGTACGGCCGCCTCAATGGCCTTTCCCACTTTTCTGGAAAATGCCATTAATTTCATATAGGCCCCCTCATCCATGTCCAATAGCTTGTTCACCTCCTTTTTTGGAACGCAGAGGGTATGCCCCTTGGCATTGGGGTTAATGTCAAGGAAAGCAAAATTGTCTTCGTCCTCGGCTATTTTGTAGCAGGGGATATCCCCATTGATGATCTTGGTAAAAATACTGGGCATTCTGGCTTTGCTTTTATAAAAAATCCCGTTTTGCAACGGGATTAAATATAAGGAATTTGGTTTCTCCTAATCTCGTGTGATTTCCAAAATATCCAACTTTAACGTTCCGTTTGGAACCTTGATCTCTGCCACCTCTCCCACGGATTTTCCCAACAGGCCCTTTCCAATGGGTGATGTTACCGAAATCTTGCCGGCTTTTAGATCTGCTTCGCTTTCGGCCACCAGTGTATATTTCATGATCATGCCATTGGCCTGGTTCTTTAGCTTTACCGTGGACAATACCAATGCTTTGGAGGTGTCCAGTTGTGATTCATCTATCAATCTTGCATTGGCCAAGGTCTCCTCCATTTTGGATATTTTCATTTCCAGCAGCCCTTGAGCTTCCTTGGCCGCATCGTATTCCGCATTTTCCGACAGATCTCCCTTATCCCTTGCGTCCGCAATGGCTTGCGATGCTTTTGGCCGTTCCACGTCCTTTAGGTGGTTCAGCTCTTCCCGCAACTTTTTTAATCCCTCCGCTGTGTAATAAGATACTTTGCTCATGCCGTCATTTTTAGATACAAAAGGACATTGAAGAAAATGAAAAAATTTCCCCAATGAACTTCGCTTTACAAATACAAAAAATCCTCAACGACCACCATGCCCTGCATGGTTTTTTGCGAGGATTTAACGCAAATATAGGTAATTTTTGCTCAAATTTGTCCAAGTAACCCATTGAAAATCCATACCATGAAGCACTTTTGGGGCTTTATTTTGCTAATTTTTCTACTTTCTTGCAATTCAGATGGTACCAACCGCAATCCGTATCTGCAAGAGGTGAGTTTTCGATTCGATTTGAACCTTAACCTACCTAGTTACAATGGGTTGAACATCGTGGGCAACCCTGTTTTTGTGGACAATGCCGGGGTGGGTACCCGGGGAGCCTTTGTCATCAAATCAAGCTTGGACACTTTTTATGCCTTCGAGGCCAGTTGCCCCAACCATACCCCCAATAGCTGTTCCACCATGACCATTAATGGGCAAACTGTGGTCTGTTCCTGCGAAAATTATACTTATAGCCTTTTTACCGGGCAGCAATTGGATAGACCCAATGATGGAAAACGGTACTACGACCTTCTCTTTTACAGGGCAACACAGAGTGGCAACATCGTTACGATTTCTAATTGACTTGAGGTCAAATGTTTCCCAAAATCCTATCCATGACCCAACTGGTGTGCAGGCCGGTTCTTCCTGTTGACGGATGGGTTTCCACGCCCAACAAATGATTTTTGATATTTTCCGCATGGAATTGTTGAATATGTTCTGGATTGGGAACCTCAATGGTCTGACGGCCCGAAGCATTTTCCAACTCAAGGGGAGCCTCGTCCAGTACGGCAAAGCTTATCCTTCCATCAGAGCCCCATATTTCCACTTTGTCCACACGGTCATTGGCGGTAAAATCCCATTCTCCCTCTCCCGTGATTCCATTTTTGTGCAGCCAAGAGCCTGAAATGGTGTCATAGGCAGAATACAGCCCCAACCTGTTCGAGGCCACTCCCTTTGCCTGTGAAATATTCCCCAACAGAAAGTTGAACAAATCCAATCCATGACTGGCCAAATCATCAAAATAGCCCCCAGGTGCCACGGTTTTGTCCGTTCTCCAGTTGTAGTCCCCACTTAAATCCATGTCGGTGGGCGGTTTGGTCTTTCGCCAATGGATGTGCTTCACTTCGCCAATGCGACTTTCATCCAACCATTGTTTTATTTTGAGGAACCGCGGCAACGATCTTCGGTAGTAGGCAATAAACAGGGGTATGTTCTTGTTATTGAATGCTTCGAAAATTTCCAGGCTATCCCGATAATTTGGGGCCATGGGTTTTTCAATGCAGCAGGGTTTGCCCAAGTTCGCCACCTGAAGCCCGTACAACTTATGGGTATCTGGTGGTGTGGCAATATAGATCGCATCGATATCGGGGTTTTCAATAACCTCCTTTGCTTGGGTGGTCCATTTGGTTATTTGATGTCGTTGGGCGTAGTCTTTGACCTTATTGGCATCTCGACGCATCACCATTCCCACTTCAAAACCTGGAGTCATCTGATAGGCGGGAACGCTTTTCTTTTCGGCCACACTTCCACAACCGATGACTCCCCACCGCAGGGGTTTATCTTTTGAAAAATGAAAATGGGATTCTGCCATCGCTTATAAATGTACAGAATCCCATTAAAAATATTTGAGTCAAAAACACAGTTCTCGATACAAAATCCTTTCAGGATTTTACTCGAACTGACGACTTTTCATTTCACATGTTTTAAAAATTAAACGTGGCCCCCAACAAAAAGTTGGTGCCGGCTTGGGGGTAGTATCCCGCTCCCTCAATGGTGGTTATGGTTCCAGGATTGGAAAAGTCATCATCATAGGTGTAAAAATACCCGTTGGAGACGATGTCGGCATCAAAAATATTGTTCACAAGACCCGAAAGCTCTATGCTCTTTACAAACGAATTGGTTTCAATAACGTACTGCACATTGAAATCCGTTTGGGAATAACTTTTCAATACGGAGGCCCCTGCGTCGATATTGCCCATGTACTGTTTCCCCACAAATTTGGAAAGCAACGATAGTTGAAGGTTTTGGTTGGGCCGGAACGAAAAAATGTTCCCTGCCACCACTTGAGGAGAATAGGCAATGTGGGTATTTCCCAAATCCTGGAGTTCCCCATCACGCTGGAAGATAAAATCGATGTTCCTATTGGTGCTCAGGGCCAGGTTGGGCCTCCATGTAAACTTGTTGCCCAACTGTACTTGCGCATCCACCTCCAGTCCCAAACGATAACTGTCCCCTACATTGGCCCTTATCGGCGCACCCACATCGTTGAGTTCCCCGGTCAGCACCAACTGGTCCTTATAGCGCATGTAGTAGATATTGGTGTTCGCCTGAAATTCTTCAGAGACATAACGCCAGCCGAGCTCAAAATCGTTCAATTGCTCCGGTTTTGGATTTCCGTTCTCATAATCATTTCTATTGGGTTCCCTATTGGCCCTGGCGTATGAAAAATAAAAATTGTTGTTTCGGTTCAGATCCAGGGTAACCCCTGCCTTGGGATTGAAAAAGTTAAAGGTGTCATCCACAGATCCGGTATCCTCACCATTGGCCTCATAGCCAACACCCCTGTATTGCATATCTCCAAACACAGCCCATTTATCGTCCAATTTATAATTGGCCTTGAGATAAACATTGAAATCCGTTTTTCTGGAAGTATCATCATAATATCTATCCCTAATTTCACTGTCACTCGCAAAACGGGCCCAAATCACCTCGCCAAAATGATCACCTTCATATACATTGTATCCTGCGCCGGGAATCAATTTTAGTTGGCCATCATTGTACACAGCGGAAAAAACAGCTCCATAAAAGTCATTGTCCAACCATCTTCTTCGGACAAGGTCTGTGGTGTCCACTGGTTCCCCATTTACCACCAAAGGCTCAAATCCATAGGTAGCAAAGTCATCGTCTTCCCGAAACTGTTCAAAATACCCCCTTCCCCTGGTATAATGAAGGGCCAAATTGGTGTTCCATTGGGGATTGAGGGTCTGGTTCCAGTGCCATTGAAAGTGGTCTTGCTTGTAATTGTCCTCTTCCTTGTCATAGAATTGGGCAATCCCGTTTTCGTCGGTGTATAGGCCCGCGGGATTAAAGGTTCGATTGGTCCTTAGGGTCTCTTCATCAATACCGAACCAAGATTGATAGGTGACCTCATGGCCTCCAAAGAGCAAGGCTTTGATCAACGTATTTTCGTTCTTGTAAACCCCTTGCAAAAAATAGGCGTCCAGTTGCGAGCTTGCGCGGTCTATATACCCATCAGAAGTGATCCTTGACAGCCTTCCGGAGAGTTCAAAATGTTCGTTCAAGATCCCTGTACTGAATTTTAGATTGTTCCTAAGGGTATTGAAGCTTCCCATGGATGAAGAAATCCGTGCATAGGCCTCTTCCGAAAACGCATCGGTCAAAAGATTTAGGCTTGCCCCAAATGCCCCGGCCCCGTTGGTGGATGTACCCACTCCCCGTTGCAGTTGAAGGTTTTCGGTAGAGGAGGCAAAATCTGGCATATTCACCCAAAAAGTGCCTTGGGACTCGGCATCGTTGTAGGGGATGCCGTTAATGGTCACGTTGACCCTCGTGGCATCACTGCCCCGCACACGAATGCCTGTGTAACCTACCCCAGCACCGGCATCGGAGGTGGTGACCACAGCAGGCAAAAAATTCATCAAAACAGGGATATCCTGCCCCAAATTTCGAGATGTAATTTCTGCTTTTTCCAGATTGGAGAAGGTAATGGGAAACTCCTTGGTTACCCTAACGGTCTGGACGAGCACCTCATCCAGTACAATCTCCTTGCCCTGCAAAGAATCTACGGTTTTTTCCTGTGCACTTATAGAAAGCGCAAGCCCAGAAAGGGCCAATGTTGCGAATAAAGTTTTAATGCGATACTGTGTATTGTTTTTTGGCGGTCGCATTGAACCGCATGACAGTCCTGCAGTCCTAAGTTTAATTGAATAAAGCGTTTTCATTCGTAAAATGTTACGAATAAAAGGGGTCATTATTCTTGTTAGTATTTGATTTTTGTTTCTAAGGAAACATAGAAATTCCAAGATGCGCTTTGCGCATTCCCTTGGCAGCATTACCCGCCCAGGTTCATTGGGTATAATCTCAGCCTTTTTTCAGTTCTAAGTTTTAAGTTCTCAATTTTAAGTTTACCAAAACAAACTTGGAACTTACAACTTAACACTTTCAACTAATCAAAAGCACCCCTTTGAGATGGGACAAATGTAGTGCTCGATTTTCATTTTACATAAAAAAGCAAGGATTATTTGGCGCAACATTATCCAACGTCGAGAGTTACTTTAAATGGAAAGGCTGCCGTAGCAGCCTTTCACCTTCGCCAGTTCATAGCCACAAGGAAAAGACTATGAATGAGATTGGCAGAAATGGATAATACATGGATAGTGTTTACATAGCATCATCCTGATTTCCTTCTTTGGTCCTTATCTTTTCTATTTTTCAAATACGAATACAAAATATATATCGCCATGGCCAATGAGATTACATTGAACAACAGAACTATTGTAAAGAACATACTTTTATCGTTGTGCGCTGTTTCCTGATGATTGTCTAAAGAAGGCCGCACACAAAGGGTACGGCCTTCTAAACCAAATCAACCAACCTAAATTCCAAATCCCGCAAGGATCATCAGTACCTATATCATTTTGTCGAGAACAATCAATTCAATTGCATTGAATCAATCTCGGCTACACTTATTTTGACACGAATTTTTCAACGGGGTCACATGAGGGCACAAAAAAAATCCGTTGCCCTTGCAAGCAACGGATTTAATATCCTGTTTTTCTATAGGTTAGGCCTGGTGGGAAGGTTTTAAAAGATCGTTGACCGTCTTCACAGGGTTGAAGGTGACCAAGGGAACCTCCACAAAAATAGTGTTCCAAAAGGCCATGCCCCCGTTCCATAGACCGGGAAGTTCCAGGGCTTTTAATTCCTTGCCTTCTTGGGTCTTCTCCGTAATGAAGCCCTGTTTGGGGTCCACAAAATCAAGCAGATCATATTTTTCCCCTTTATGGTTCCGAACCCCACAGACCAAATCCACCGGATTAAAGTGTGTGGAACTTTTAAGGATGTCCACCTGTTCGTCATTGGACATGTCTATTTGGGCAGATTCAATGATCTGGAGGGAAACATTTCCCGCGCTATCCCTGATCCAAAATGGTCCGCCTCCCGGTTCACCTTCATTCTTGACCATTCCACATATTCTGATGGGGCGGTTGATCCTATCGCCCAAAAGGGAGCATTGGTCTTTAAGACTCAAACTTGTATGATTTTCTGGAAACCTTACATTGAGTTCCTTCTCCAAAAAATCTTTTATCCCATCCGCTTCTTTCTGGGATAAATGGCCCTTTTCCAGCATTTTTGCATACCTGAATGCTGTATCCTGTACTTTTTTGAGAATTCCTGCCAACATCTTTTTGCTATTGGCCACTTCCTCAAGGTTTCGGTCGATCACCACATTGTCTATGTTCTTGATGAAGATGATGTCCGCATCCTGATCGTTCAGGTTTTCAATGAGTGCCCCATGCCCCCCAGGACGGAACAAAATGGAGCCGTCACTGTTCTTGAAAGGCTTGTTGCCCCCGTCCACCGCAATGGTATCCGTGGATGGTTTCTGGTTGGAATAGGAGATTTCAAATACAGTGTGGGTTTCAGAAGTAAGCTTGGGGCTTACCTTAGATTCTTCCGCAAGGAACATTTCATCGTGCTGTTCGGATACGGTAAAGTGAAGATGGGCCTTCCCATGAGTTTTGGCATAGAGTGTTGCCTCTTTGAGATGTTCCTCAAAAGGGGTGGCGCTGTTTGGGCCATATTTATGGAAGGGCAGTAATCCTTTGGGATAAAACCCGTAGTTAAGTCCTTCTTCCACAAGCATTTCCCTTACAAAGAGATAGGCTTCTTCATCTTTGCTGGATGCCTTTCCCTTGATCCGTTCCATGATCAATTCATAGAATGGGAACTTGGATATTTGTTCGGTGAACTTTTGGGCGTCCTTGTCCCCAGTTCTTCCCAAATAGGCGGTAAGGGATTCTTTGGACGGGTCATAGGCTTCCAAAAAATTGAACATGGCCTTGAACATCCGCGATGCTGCCCCTGAAGCTGGGACAAACTTGAGGAGGTCCAAATTTCCCCGATGTTCTTCAAAGTAATGGATGAGTTCTTTTTGCTGTGGTTCGGAAAACCGTAGAATACCATCGGTAACCACGGCGGGCTTCACCAAGTCCACAAAGGGAATACCCTCTTTGAACGTCTGCATCTGATGGGCCACCTTTTCCTTGGAAATTCCTTTTTTTTCAAGTTGTTCCAAGTCTTTTGGACTTAAGTCGATCATGTTCGGGAGAAGTTTATCAATGTGTTTAATCGCTGTTGAAAAGCGAGATTTTCTATCTCCCTTTAAAATAACAAAATTCCGATGATATTTCTCCAAGGTTTCCTTAAAATACGCAAACATCCTCTCCCGTTCATCAGGTTTGTCCCTAAGGTCGTCCTTTTCCCAGGGAATGTCTATATAGGTCAGCAGATATAGGTCATAGGTGTTCCGCAGGGCATATTTTTCCAAAACCGGATCGCAATGTCCCACATAATAGGCCTCAGAGTATACTTTGGTCTCCAAAAGATCCGTGTCACAGATAAGAACCTGGTTTGCCCTTTTGGAGAGTTCGTTCTCCAAATGCATCTGTCCGTAGGCAATGGGCATCAAATCTTTGGGTTCGCAGGTCTTTTGTTCCCTGTTCCATTTGCCCTGAAGATATTCCCGGGCATATTCAGGAACCCACTGGGTCTGGTAGTGTTCGGCCAACTCCTGGGCCAAGGTGGTTTTTCCTGTGGATTCGGGTCCAAAAAGGACAATTTTTATGAGATCTGAGGGCTCTTGCCCAAGCTTTTCTTCCATGCTAGATATCCCTGAATGGCCAATATGGTAAAAATGAGGTATTGCAACGAGAACATCCCCCATCCCCTATAGGCGTACAAAGGTACAGTTATTACATCGCCCAAAATCCAGAGCGTCCAGTTTTCCAATTTTTTGGTGGCCATATACCACATGGCGGTAAAAAATATTCCCGAGGTCAAGATATCCACATAATTGGTCGCCTTTATCTCCGCCCCGAATGCTTTATAGACCCCATACGTGATAAGTATGGTGATGAGGAAAAAGATGAAGCCAATCCATTTCTCCCGTGTATCCGTTCTGGAAATATGTACCACAAGCTCCCTGTTTTGCTTTCTTCTTGCCCAGTTCCACCAACCATATATGCTCATGATGGAAAAGTAGAAGTTCATCATCATATCTCCCAATAAGCGGTCTGTAAAGAAAATATAGGCGGTGATCGCCGTGGCGACCAAGCCTGTGGGGTAGACCATGATATCTTCCTTTTTGGCGTACACCACACTGGCAATCCCGAAGAAAAATGCCGTGGCCTCAAGAATGATCAATGAAAGTTCCCTATCCTGGTAGGGCCCTAGGAAAAAATCAAAAATGGGGTTCATAGGTGCTCCTGTCCGATTTTACGATCTTCATCCCCAATACCACATGTTCCACGTTTTCAAAAGCCTCCTTGATTTCGGTCTGAAGTATATCCATCACCCTGTCATAATCCCCATAAACCTGGGTGCTCAAGGGATTCTCCAAGACCCTTAGCCCAGAGGCCCGTAGCTTTTTGATGAAGTTGATGATCGGGGGCTCAAAATTATCTTGTAACGGGGTAAGTGTAAGTTCAACGGATATTCTCATGGGCCATGCTAAATTTTCAGGGGCAAAACTACTAAATCTAATGGTCATCCACCCATCATTTTCAAGGCATAAACGCAGGTGAACCCTTCAAATTCCAAAAATTCAATCTCATAGTGCGATTTTTTTCCCTTGTAGAGGATTTCGGCCACGGTCCTGGCATCGTCAAAAGAAAAATCCATAACATCAATGTGCCTTAAAAAACTGAGTCCCTGTTGCGCATAGATTTTATAGAGCGATTCCTTTGCTCCCCAAACAATGGTCAGTTTTCTGATGATCGCATCGGTATTGGCCAATGTTCTGTACTCCTCTATGGGCGTAAATTTGTGGGCAATTCTAAGGATTTTTTCACGCTGCATCTCAATATCGATGCCCACTTCATCCGTGCTGCTCACAATAATCCCCGTGAAATTGTGCGAATGGGTTATGGAAATATGGTTGCCATCTTTCAGGTGTGGCTTTCCAAAATCGTCATAGTATAGATCGCTGTCCTGGTATCCTGCCTTTGCCATCAAGTGCCTAATGCTCAAAAATGCCCTTCGGTGTGCTTCGGATTTCATCCCATCCATCCTATTTTGGCAATGGGGGGTCAGCACAATACCTTCCGAGAGTACATCTTCAGGTTCCGTGACCTTCCAGAGGTAGACAGAAGTTGTTGGAGAAACTGTTATGGTTTTGTAAATGGGCACAACTACACGTTAAGCGATTTTGTATCTTTGCTGCACTATAAAAACTAAGCTACAAAAGTAAATCAATATAAAGTATGAGCACTAAAACAATTCCTTACATACCTTACAAGGTAAAGGATATTTCCCTAGCGAATTGGGGACGAAAAGAAATTGAGCTCGCCGAGGCGGAAATGCCAGGGCTCATGGCACTGCGGAAAGAATACAGGGAGCAACAGCCCCTCAAAGGTGCCCGAATTGCCGGTTGTCTCCACATGACCATCCAGACCGCTGTTTTGATCGAGACCTTGACCGCCCTGGGCGCAGAGGTTACCTGGAGCTCATGCAATATCTTTTCCACCCAAGATCATGCCGCAGCGGCCATTGCGGCCACCGGTATTCCCGTTTATGCCTGGAAGGGAATGAACGAAAAGGAATTTGACTGGTGCATAGAACAGACCCTGTTCTTTGGGGAGGAAAGAAAACCCCTTAACATGATCTTGGACGATGGGGGTGATTTGACGAATATGGTGCTGGACAAATACCCTGAATTGGCCGCCGGGGTGAAGGGACTTTCGGAAGAAACCACAACAGGGGTGCACCGTTTGTACGAGAGGATGAAGAAAGGTACGCTGCCCATGCCCGCCATCAACGTGAACGATTCTGTGACCAAATCCAAATTTGACAACAAATATGGCTGCCGCGAGAGCGCCGTGGATGCCATCCGAAGGGCCACGGATACCATGTTGGCAGGAAAGCGTGTGGTGGTTGCCGGATACGGCGATGTTGGCAAGGGAACCGCAGCCTCTTTCCGGGGGGCCGGCGCCATTGTTACCGTCACAGAAATTGATCCCATATGTGCGCTCCAAGCCTGTATGGATGGTTACGAGGTGAAAAAATTGGAAAATGTTGTCCCCACTGCCGATGTGCTGATCACGGCTACGGGAAACAAGGACATTATCCGCGAGGAGCATTTCCGAGCCTTGAAGGACAAGGCCATTGTCTGTAACATAGGGCATTTTGACAACGAAATTGACATGGCCTGGTTAAATAGCGCCTATGGCCATACCAAGGATGAGATCAAACCGCAGGTGGACAAATATACCATTGATGGGAAGGATGTTGTGGTGTTGGCAGAAGGTAGATTGGTAAACTTGGGCTGCGCCACGGGGCACCCCAGTTTTGTGATGAGCAACTCCTTTACCAACCAAACCTTGGCCCAAATTGAACTTTGGAACTATAGCGACAAATACGAAAATGAGGTCTACACCCTTCCCAAGCATTTGGATGAAAAAGTGGCCAAACTGCATTTGGCACGTTTGGGCGCAGAGCTCACCGAACTCAGGGAAGACCAAGCGGAGTATATCGGGGTCACTGTTGAAGGACCGTACAAACCTGATTATTATAGATATTAGATTTAGAAATGAGATAAAAAGACCCTCACGTTTGCGAGGGTCTTTTTTTGTACTGTCCATAAATTTCTACCCCTTCAACCAAGCCTTGCGAAGCTCTTTTTGGGCATCTGTGGCATCAGGGTTTTCCACTAAGGTCTCGGCTTTGGTATAGGATTGCGTTGCGGTGGTCTTTATGGAGATTTCCTCTCCGTCGCGCAAGAGCACTACATCCACTTCCTTGCCTGGTTTCCATGCATATACTTCCCCAAAGACCTGGTTGGCATTGGCCAGGGAAACTTCGATCCCATTAACGGATTTGAACAGGTCGTTGGGCTTGGCCCCATTATCGTTCCAAAAACTATTGTCGGCCACAAGCTCGTTGAACTTGATAGATCCCCTTTCCGGATCTCCTTCAACTATGAGTTTGCCCGCATTTTGGATATAGTTGGTTTCTACTTGGGCCTCGGCAAAATAGAGCCCTACTTTTCCAAGGATCTGACCGTAATCGATGGGAGTATCCCCCACCACGTAGGTATTCAAAAACTCTCCCACTTCTGGGTAGGTCATCTCGGTGATTTCCGAAATCAGGGCATCATCTTCAAACGGTTTGTCCTTGCCATATTTCACCGACAGTTCACCCAAGAGGGAACGAAGGCTTCGGTGGCCCCCACTGTTTTCGCGCATCAAAATATCAACACACATGCCTATAAGTGCCCCTTTCATGTATACGTCGCCGTAATTTTCCTTGTATGGGCTTTCCAGAATGTTTTCACTCATATGAGTAAAACTCATGGCATCATTATAATGAGATCTTGAGGTATTTATCTTTTGTGTGATCCTTGAGTAAAATTCCTCTGGCCCGATCAATCCTTCGTACACCTGGAAATGCTGTGCAAAATATTCGGTGACCCCTTCATAGAGCCACAAGTGCTTGCTAAAGGTGGGATTGTTATAATCAAAGTAATGTACATCCTCGGAATGCACGGACAGCGGTGTGACGATGTGAAAGAATTCGTGGGCAACCACATCGATCATGGATTCCGCCAAAGCTTCTGGCTGCATTTGCTCCGGAAGGACCACAACGGTGGACGTATGGTGCTCCAAGGCCCCGAAACCCTTTGGTGAGCCTTTCTTTTCGGTATCCGACAAATACAGCAGAATATCATATCGGGGCGTACTGTTCAAATCCCCCAAATATTTTTTCTGTGCACGCATCATCTCCACAACGGTTTCCTTTATTTGGGAAGCCTTGTGAACCTTGTTGGGCGAAAAGACACTCAACACTATTTTGATGTCCCCCACCATAAACTCCTCTATATCGGTTTCCCCGAACATCATGGGATTGTCCGTCACATCAAAATACCGGTTGGCAAGGAACACTGAATTCTGCGTGGTCCCATCCTCACTCTTGGTCGATTTGATTTCTTGTAATGGCGAGGAATAATGAAAATTGGCCGGAGAAGTGATGCTAATTTGATAGGTGTTTCTTTTAAGGGAGTCAAAATATCCCACAAACCCATGAAGGTTCAACATAACCTGACCAGGCTCAATATTGGTGCCCGATGGTGAAAAAGGGACTTCCTCCCCAATACCCCCTCGTATTTCCTCATCAAAGGTATCGTTCACCAAATATGAAACCTTGTCCAAATTCTTGGCATTGCTGATCCTCCAAGTATTGGTGTCCAACTTTTTTACATCCAACGGATTCCCTTGATAGTCCAATGCCTTTAGATTATCGATGTATTTCCCGAAATCGGATACCGAGTAGGTTCCCTGTACCACCCTGGGCAATCTATAGATGACGGTATCCTGCACAAACCTTCCAGGATCAATGGTCACACTGACCTTATCTTCTTGAATATGGACCAAGTCCAATTGGGCGCTAATGGGATTGTCCGTGGCCAGATCATTGGTAAGATTCTTGACACCACAGGAAAAAATAGTTCCCAGTGTAATTGCGTAAAGTGCAAACTTCTTTAACATTACTTAAGTTTTATATGAAACATGGGCTAAGATATGGAGAATAGACCTCCAACCATCATGGGTAGTCAAAAAAGTGATTTTGTTACATATTCAACATCATTCGATGATCATAAGGGATATTTTGAAGGATTAGTTTTGTAAGTGAATATTTTTTATCCGTGGTCTTGAATTTCTTTTACAATTACCTACATTGTCTCCCAATCAAACTGCTGGAACATGGCCAAAGACTGGTATAAAATTCAAAATGTGGAAACTGTGGATTCGCCCTCCATTGTGCTTTATTTGGACCACCTAAAATTCAACATACAGGAAATGCTTTCCATGGTGCATGGAGATGCCCATCGCTTGATGCCCCATGTAAAGACGAACAAAATGCCCAAGGTGATGCAACACTTGTTGGATGCTGGAATTTCCAACTTCAAGGCTTCCACCATAGCCGAGGCCGAAATGGCCGCCGAGGCAGGAGCCCGTTCCGTTTTGATTGCGCACCAATTGGTGGGACCCAAAGTGGACCGGTTTTTACAACTTGTTGCCCATTTTCCGTCCACCCAACTGGCCACCATTGTGGATGATATTGACACGGCCAAACTGTTGAACAAAAAAGCCGCCGACCAAGGAGTTTTAGCCAACATTTATGTTGATATCAACAATGGCATGGACCGCTCGGGCATAAAAATGGGTCCGGGATTGGATGCCCTTATTGCCGTGCTCGGAAATTGCAAGTCCCTTCAAATGCAAGGATTTCATGTGTACGACGGGCATCTCAGGGACAGCGACTTTTCGGTCAGAAACCATAAAATTGAGGGTGACCTGATGGAGGTTTCATCGTATTTCAATGCTTTGAAAAAGGCCTATCCCAATATCCAAATGATTTGCGGGGGAACGCCTTCGTTCACTTCCCATCTAAAACAGGAAAACCGAATTACAAGTCCGGGGACCTGTGTGCTTTGGGACTGGGGCTATAGTGAAAAATTAACGGAACAACATTTTAAATACGCTGCGCTTTTGGTGACCCGAGTTATCTCCAAACCCACAGAGGGCATTGTTACGTTGGATTTGGGGCACAAAGCCGTTGCTCCTGAAAATGCCATTGACAAAAGGGTGAGATTCCTGAATCTGGACCACTACGAATTAATCTCGCAAAGCGAAGAACATAGTGTACTGAAAGTGAAAGATTGGGATGCCCTGACGGTGGGTGATGTCCTTTACGGCATCCCCTACCACATCTGTCCCACGATCAATTTGCACGATGAGGTCTCTCTGATAGAAAATGGAAGGAAAACAGAGACTTGGACCATCAGCGCCCGAAGGCGCAAATTGCGTTTTTAGTTATTAGATGTGTGAAGGTTAATCACATGTTTTGTCACCTTGAGCCTTTCGTCTTCGCTCAAGACAGGCTCTGTCGAAAGGTAGACAAAGACATCTCGACTACGCTCGATGTGACATTTTGCAGAAGTAATATCTCAATATAATTGCTGTTCCTATTTGGCCTCCAAGAAGTTTCTCAAATCATGGAAATAAAAGTCCTTTTCATTGTTCATGGCCACAAAGAGACCATTGGGAAACGTAGCGTTCAACGGAACGGTGACCACCTCACAACCATCGGTTTCGGTAGTGGATAGGTTCACGGCCTTGATAAAGGTATTGTCCTTTCTTGAAAAAATATTGAACTGCCCCCGTTGTTGATCGGAAACAATGATATAACCCTCACCGCCGGGATAAGCGGCAATGGCAATGCCCTCGATATCCTGCTGGAAGTGCTCTCCCCCAAAACAGGCCAGTTCCTGATCTCCCAAATTGGGTTCCGCATAATATTTTTTGATGCAAACCCCTTCATCGGAATAATACACAAATCCCTGTGCATCGTCCACGGCAATGGCCTCTATTTCTGCATTACCACTAAAGCTTCCAAATTTTCTGACCAAGTTTGCCCTAACGCCTATACTATCGGCCATAATTTGATACTGATAAAGATATGTTCCGCTCGGTCCCGATTTTCTTCCCACCATGGCATATACGGATGAATCTTTTGGTGATTTGTACAGACTGATGCCCATGGGCAAACGTAGTTCCATATCGGTTTCGTCCTCAAAAACAGGGAATCCCCCACCGTCCAGAGGTTGCATATCCGGCACGGAGAACAAGCGGATCTGTTGCTTTTCACGTTCGGTGAAGGCCAAAATGTCCACGGTAACGGAGTCATTCAATTGAAACCCATATTCCACATCCACATTGTTGGGGCGTTGGATATTTTTGATGGTCTTTTCTGCAATGATCTTTCCACTTAGATCAAAAGCATAGATGCCCCCATTGGTTTCTTTGTCGGTTCCAAAAACAATGCTTTTGGAAGCATCCTCTTGATTGATCCAAATAGCGGGGTCATCAGTATCGTTGGGTGTCTTTTCTGTGATGATATCCGGTGCTATGGGCGGCAATTTGCTTCCCTGTTTGCAGGACGTAATGCCAAGCAACAAAATAAATGGAACATATCTTATTTTCATGAAAGTATCTTTATAGGTGTCAGTTCGAGCGCAGTCGAGAACAGATATTATATTTGTTCTGTCCAAAAACATCTCGACTGCGCTCGATGTGACATTGGGCAACAGTCAATAGAGCTCTTCCCTGGGGTTATTTTTTGAACAAATCGTACTTCAACCCAAAAGTAAAACGGATATCGTAAAACTCTGCCTGTTGGGTCCTCTCCTTTACACCCTGGAAATATCGCAAGGGTTGATTGGTGATGTTGTTCACATCGGTATAGATCCTCAGATTATTGGTAATGGCATAACTGGCATTGAAGTCCAAGAAGAACTGGGTGTCATAGTACCTGTCCTCAAAGGCATTGCCCCCAATCTCATCAATATAAGAATCAGAGAAGTTTGCGGAAAGCCGTGCACTGAACTTTTTATCGGCATAACCCAACGACCCGTTGAACATATTGGGTGCTGTGTTGGGCAGGTCCAGATCGGTACGCTCATCACCGTCCTCGTTCCGGATACCATCTGCACTGGAGGTCAAATATGTATAGTTCAAATAGATGCTAAAGTTTCTGGCAAAGCCGGGCAAGAAATCCAATTGCCGCTGAAAGGACACTTCCGCACCAAAAATGGAAGCCGAATCCCCGTTCAAGGGCTGAAAGATATCGTAGCCTGTAGTTCCAGCACCAAAGGTGTCATCAGAGGCCTCAGTAATAAAAGTATAGATAAAATCATTGATCCTTTTATAAAAAAGACCTCCCGAAACAATCCCCACACTTTCAAAATAGTGCTCGGCATTCAAATCAAAGTTCATGGAGGTGGTTGGGTCCAATTCCGGATTGCCCACAATAACTTCCTTATCTTCATTGACAATCTCTGCCCTTGGAATCAAATCCACATAATTTGGACGTGCCAAGGTGTTGGTCCACGCAAACCGAAGAATCGTATTATTGTCCACATCGTACTTAAAGTGAATGCCCGGCATTACATTGGTATAGGAGTTTTCATCAGAAACCCTTTCAACTTCAATGCCTTCTTCAATGCCGTTATCTTCATCCTCTTCAATATAGATGATCCTATTTCCATCGGACTCCAATTTGGTGTTTTCCACCCTAACCCCTGCCAATATGCTTAAATTACTGGCGAGTTTTTGATTGAACATGGCATAGGCTCCCAAAACATTTTCTTTTACCTCAAAATTACCGGGCAAGAACTCGTCGGGCACCGACTCACCATTGGAACTGTTCAGATTCAAAGAACCCAACCATTCCGCGCTGGCAAAACTGCCCGCTTGGTATTTCTCTCCCGCCAAGTAATCCGGGTCGGTGTAGTTTTTGGTAGGCAGATCGGCCAAGGTTGGAAAATCGTCCTCCAAATCATATTCAAAGAAGTCGTTGTCCCTTTCCTTGGACTTAAATCGGCCCCTTGCCCCAAATTTTATGGTACCGTCCCCTTGGCCAAAAATATCTGCAGGCAATTCAAAATTGGCAAAAAAGTTAATGTCCTTTTCATCGGTATATTGATTTTCATTGGTGACCTCACCAAATTCGAAATTGCCCAAATCATTGAAGTCATTTGCGTCGACCGCGGTCATTATGGGGTATTTGGGATTGCTGTTATCATTGTTCACAATGTACTCTGATTCGTATTCGGCATAGCGTTCATTCAAGCGCTCTTCGGAAGCCTTGGCATAGGAAATCATCCAATCTGCCTTTAAAGAGCCCCATAAATGGTTCCCGCCCAAGGTATAGTTCTGCATGCGTTGGTCTTCCAAACGATGGTTCTTGTTACGGCCGCCGGCAATGCCTCCCTTGGTCTGCCTTTTGATCTCTGCTGGAAAACGGGTGAGCATTCCATTGGTTATGGTAAAATCGCCAACCTCAATATCCTCACCATCCAAAATCTCTTGTTCAAGTCGAAAACGATTCTCACGGTCATCCCGCCAGTTGTACATGGTTTTTAGGAAAATGTTGTTTCCAGAATTGATCTGAAAATCAAAATTGGCAGCAAAGCTTCTCCTTACCCGTTGCACCAAGTATGTGCGCTGTTCGGTCACGTTGGTATAAGGGTCAACATCCACCTCCTCCAAGATGGGTTCTCCCTCATCATCCTCTTCGCCCGTATTGTATTCAAACTCATCGGTCCACTCGGCCTCAATGTCGTCCGAACCAAAATCATTGTCATTGATGGTGGCAGAAAACATATATCCAAATTTTCCATCATTGGTACGATCTCCTATCAAAAGGGATCCATTCCATATTCTTTTGTCCGTGATGAAGTTGACTCCAGATCCCGCAGTTGCCGAAATCCTGAATCCTTGCGGAGCGGTACGGGTGATCAAATTCACCGAACCTCCCAAGGCATCTGCATCCATATCTGGGGTAACGGCCTTGTTCACCTCTATGGTCTGGATCATATCGGAAGGAATCAAGTCCATCTGTATATTTCGGTTATCCGCTTCTGCGGAAGGGATCCTACTTCCGTTCAAGGTCACCGAATTCAATTGCGGCGACAATCCTCGAACAATAATGTTCCTGGCCTCTCCTTGGTCCACTTGCATGGTAATACCCGGAATACGTTTAACGGCATCACCTATATTGGCATCTGGGAACTTTCCAATCTGGTCCGTGGAAACCACATTGGTAATGTTCAAATTGGTCCTTTGGGTGTTCAGGGCCTTTGCCTGGCCGCTAAGTCCATAAGCACTTACCTGAACTTCGTCCAGCTCAAAATTGGTCGGGTTCAATTCTACGTTGACCGTGGTGGTCTGTCCGCTTGTCACGGTGACTTCTTGATCAACATCGCCATAGCCCATATATGTAATTTTCAAAGTGTAGCTCCCTTCTGGGATACCCACCAAGGTAAATCTTCCATCAAAATCGGATATGCCTCCCTTGGACAAGGATTCGATATACACATTGGCACCGGGAACATAGATTCCATTTTCATCGGTAATGGTTCCCTGTATATTGCCTATCTGTGCTTGTCCCTTTACAAGGGAAAATGCCAAAAAAAGCGTTACAAAAAGTAATTTTTTCAGGTTCATAGTTTTCATTTTGGTTCTTGTTAGAATGCATCCAAAACTATGTATATCAATTCATTATGATTTAAATTAAAGGGAAACAAAAAGGAAACAAATCTTCTGGACAGCGGAAACAACAGGGCAACAATTACGATTTTTTTACATGGTCCTAACCTTTTGTAAAGAAGGGGGGTCAAAGCTCGATCATAAAGTTTACCAATTCATCCTTTTGGTCTATGGGGAGCTTTTTGCGAAGTCTGTGCCGTGCCACCCGAACGCTGTCCGGGGTCACCCGTAGGATTGAAGCAATTTCCTTGGAGGATAGATTCAATCGCAGCAACATCCCCAAGCGAAGTTCGGCCGGGGAAAGGCTCTCCTCGGAAAGGGAAGACAGTTTTTTGATGAACTCGGGATGTATCTCTTTGAAGAAATTCATGAATTCGTCCCACTCGTGCTCCTGTTGAAGGTTGAAATCGATCTCTTTCACCAAATCCTTGATTTTATCGGAAGTGTTCATATGCTTCCTTGAAGCGATATTTCTCAGCGTATTGGCCAAATCAAGGAGAATCTTGTTCTTTTGGGAAAGGTGGAGGCTGTAGCGCGACAATGAGGCGGTCTTTAACTGTACCTCCCGTTGCAGATTTTTCTCTTCAATGGCCTTTTTGTCCAATTCCGCCTTGAGCATCCGCTGTCTATATTCTTGTATTTTAAGCTTGGCCTTTCGCTTTCTTCCCAAATAGCTGTACAAAATGGTGAGAATGGCCGCCAAAGCGAACAAGGCTACCCATAACAGATTTTGATTTGCGGCACTTACCTTGTTCTGTTCCTTCAACAGTTGAATCTCCGCCTCCTTTTTATTGGTCTCATAGATGGTCTGCAGCACATTGAGCTGGTTGGTGTTTTGGGCCTTGAGCATGGCACTGCTGTATTCTTCGGACGCCATCAACTGGGCATGGGCCTTTTCATAATCGCCCATGAGTGCATAGGTTTTGGACAAATCCTTGTGAGCACTTTCCAATTGGTGAAAATCGTTCAGCTGCTTGGCGATCTCCAAGGCCTTGTTGGTATAGGTCAAGGCCGATTCGTACTTTCCCGTTTTTCTATAGGTATCGCCCAAATTGTTGAGCACGTTGACCTCCTCAACCGTTCCGCTGTACTGCAGATACTCATAGGCTCTATGAAAATATTGGTGGGCCAAGTCAAATTGTTCCAAATCTTCATAGATGCTGCCAATGTTTTCATTGGTCATGGCCTGTCCGTGCTCATCCTTTAATTGTTCGAACAGTTGGAGGCTCTCTTTTTGATAACCCAAGGCCTTTTCATAGTCCCCTTGTTTTTCATGACTTGCCCCCAAAAGCCCCATGGAAATGGCCTGGCCTTGGACATACCCGGAACCCACTGATGCGTTCATGGTCTCGGCAAAGTGTTGTTTGGCAAGGTCAAAATTGTTGAGGGAGAGATAGACCCTTCCTATATTATTGTTCAGTGTGATAAAAAGGGTGTCCGTAAGATCCGTGCCGAGTTGTTCCAAAGCCTTGTTGTATTGCTCCATTGCTTCGGAATACAGTCCCAATGAATGATAATATTCCCCCAGTTTCAAATGGCTTTGGGCAATTCTTTTTGGGAAATTTGGGTTTTTTTTGGATTGCTCCAACTTTCTTTGAAGGTTAAGAAATGTAATGTCGTGGGATTGGTCCTGGGAAAAATCGACAGGGTTTTGCTGACCAAACCCCTTTGACCAACCAAAGATCATCACTGTCATCAAACAAAGAAATCCAAAAACTTTGTTCATAGGATCAATATGGGATAGAAGGGCTTCAATTAAACCAAATACCCTTTCCCCAACATCACCTTTAGGTTATTAAACCTTTAAAAATGGGTTAGGATAAAAAAAGAAGGCCCCGCAAATGCGGGGCCTTCTTTTATATATAAATCTTGTTCCTACGCTTCAAAAGGTTCGATGGAAACAAAGGATTTTCCACCGGCTTTCTTTTCAAACTTAACAATGCCGTCCACCTTGGCGTGCAAGGTATGGTCTTTACCAGCATAAACATTATCGCCAGGGTTGTGCTTTGTACCACGTTGCCGTACGATGATGTTACCAGCAACTGCAGCCTGACCACCAAAAATCTTGACGCCCAAACGCTTCGATTCTGATTCTCTACCGTTTTTTGAACTACCTACACCTTTCTTGTGAGCCATGATATCTAAATTTTAGTTCTTGTCTTATTTACTTAGTGCCTCGATCAACTCGGCTTTTTTCATTGAAGAATATCCTGCGATGTCCTTGGCCTTTGCCATTTCCTTCAATTCTGCCACAGTTTTGGAGCTTAGGTCCTCTGTTGCCTTTTTTGGAGCTTCCTTCTTAGGGGCTTCAGCTTTTTTTGCTGTTGCTTTTTCAGGCTCGGCAGCAGGTTTTTCTTCAACTTTGGCCTTAGCGGCAGGAGCAGCTTTTTTGGCTCCTTTGGCTATGATGCTTTCCACAACGATCTCTGTCAAATATTGTCTGTGACCGTTTTTCTTTTGGTAACCTTTACGTCTTTTCTTCTTGAAGACGATTACCTTATCACCTTTAAGGTGCTTCACTACTTTGGCCTCAACGGCCGCACCTTCTATGACTGGGGCGCCAATGGTAACGTTGCCTCCGTCATCCAAAAGAAGAACTTTGTCAAAAGTGATCTTTTTGCCTTCTTCTGTCTGCAAACGGTGAACGTACACTTTCTGGTCTTTTGCAACTTTAAATTGCTGCCCTGCCATCTCTACAATTGCGTACATAATGCGTTGATTAAATTAAATGTATGGTCGCTTTATCGAATTAGCGGGTGCAAATATACTGCTAAATCCTTAATCCACAAGTATTATTCAACCTATTGGGATATTATTTTTTGGGATTGTTGGAAGATTTGAAAAGTTGCATGAAGGAGAGGGTCAGCACCAAAGAGGTGGCGAAACCCATTATGGCCACTGTAAAGAAGACAATTCCCTGAAAGTTTTTATAATCCTTGGACCATACTTTGGAGAGTTCGTCCAAAAAAGCACTGTTGAGCTCCGTGCTGTAAAAGGCGAAGAAAATGGTGAACAAAAGGGTGGCCACAAAGCCCATGGTAACCCCTGCCGTAAAACCGCTGCCATAGCTAAAGCCCTTTCCCTGTTTTATTTTGGTATACTTGATGGTCTCATAAATCCCAAAACCGGTGATGACCCCGTTAAAAAGACTGTAAAAGACATTGGTATGTTTCCCTATCAAAGAAAGTATCAAAAAATATGCAATGAGCACCGCACTGGTAACAATTCCAAATCGAATGGGCAGGGTCAAATTTTTCATTACAAAGGTTTTTTGGATGGAAGATTAAATTACCAAATGTTTATGAATTATGCTACAGTTTATTGTTAAAGACTTGTTGCATAGTTGACCGCCTTCCAAATTTTATCCTATATTTAGTGTAACATCAATCAAAAAAAACATACCAACCTCACCAGTACATCGTAGTACACTAACATAAAACAGCATAGAATGAAAAGACATCTACTATCAGTGCTTTTCATATTTGCCATTGGAAATTTTCTGATAGCACAGGAAGTTCCCTTTGAGGAATATGATCTGGACAATGGACTGCACGTAATATTGCACCAAGACAATGGGGCCCCGGTGGTGACCACGGCCGTAATGTACCACGTGGGATCTAAGGACGAAGATCCGGAAAAAACCGGTTTTGCCCATTTTTTTGAACATTTGTTGTTTGAAGGTACCGAGAACATTGCACGTGGGGAATGGGACAAAATCGTCTCATCCAACGGAGGGAGCAACAATGCCAATACCTTTTTGGACCGTACCTATTATTACGAAACTTTCCCTTCCAACAGTTTGGAAGTGGGCCTTTGGCTGGAATCAGAGCGTTTGATGCACCCCATTATAGGGCAAATCGGGGTGGATACCCAAAAAGAGGTAGTGCAGGAAGAGCGAAGACTGCGTGTGGACAATTCACCCTACGGGGCATTTTTTGAGGTGCTCCTGAAAAACCTGTATACCAAGCATCCCTACCGTTGGGCCGTGATCGGTTCCTTGGAACATTTGGCCAGTGCCACATTGGATGATTTCAAAAAGTTCAACAAGACCTACTACGTGCCCAACAATGCCGTATTGGTCGTGGCCGGGGATATCAATATAGAAAAGACCAAAAAGATGGTTTCCGATTATTTTGGCCCGATCCCTAGGGGCGAGGAAATCAAGAGGCCCGAAGTGAAGGAAGATCCCATTACCAATACCATTTTTGCAACATACCACGATCCCAATATCCAGATTCCCGCTATTTTATTGGCGTACAGGACGCCAGGGCAAGCAGAACGGGATGCCTATGTGATCAACATGATATCCACCTACCTCAGCGACGGCGAAAGCTCCAAGCTCTACAAAAAACTGGTGGACGAAAAGAAAATAGCCCTGCAGATATTCTCCGTTCCCATAGATGCGGAGGATTATAGCTCCTATGTGGTTGGTGGACTTCCGGTGGGCGACAATTCCATTCAGGACATCAAGGATGAAATCGATGCGGAAATCCTAAAGGTCCAGACAGACCTGATTTCTGAAAAGGACTACCAAAAACTCCAGAACAAGTTTGAGAACAACTTCGTGAATGCCAACAGCAGCATTGCAGGGATTGCAAATTCGCTGGCCGAAAACTATTTACTGCGCGACGACACCAACCTCATCAATGAGGAAATCAATATCTATCGATCCATCACACGGGAAGAGATCAGGGAAGTTGCCAAAAAATATTTGAAAGTGAACCAAAGGGTGGAACTAGAGTATTTGCCTGAACAAAAAGATGCCAATTAAGATGAAAAAGTATATTGTTTTATCCCTACTGTCCCTTTTTATGGCAGTATCGCATGCCCAAATCGATAGGAGCAAAGAGCCCAAACGAGGCCCAGCGCCAGAAATCAATCTGCAGGAGCCTACCCGTTTTGAATTGAAGAACGGACTGAAGGTAATGGTGGTGGAAAACCACAAATTGCCCAGGGTCCGTATACAATTGACCATTGACAACCCTCCCATCTTACAGGGAGATAAGGCCGGGGTCGCCGATCTGACCTCCAGTTTGCTGGGCAAGGGTTCAAAGTCCATCCCAAAGGATGATTTTTATGAGGAAGTGGATTTTTTGGGTGCTTCCATCGACATCAATGACCAAGGTGCCTCGGCAAGTTGCCTGACCAAATATTTTCCCCGGATCCTGGAACTCTTGGCAGATGCTTCGTTGAACCCCAACTTCACCCAAGAGGAGTTCGACAAGGAAAAGGATAGGATCATTACGGGGATACGTTCGGAGGAAAAGGATGTTTCCGCCATTGCCACCCGGGTACAACTGGCACTTGCCTATGGAAAAAACCATCCCTATGGCGAAATCACCTCGGAAGAGACCGTGAACAACGTAACCTTGATGGATGTGGAACAGCACTACCGAAATTATTTTGTGCCTGCCAATGCCTATTTGGTGATGATCGGGGATGTGGAATTTGAGAATGTAAAAGAACTTGTCACCCAATATTTCACACCGTGGTCCAAAGCGGTTCCTCCCTCCTTCAGCTATACAAAACCTACGGATGCCCAATATACCCAGATAGATTTTGTGGATGTTCCCAATGCAGTCCAATCTGAGGTTGTGGTGCAGAACATCACCGAGCTGAAAATGAAGGATGAAGATTATTTGGACGCCCTCCTGGCCAATAGGATTTTGGGCGGCGGCTCACAAGCCAGATTGTTCAAAAACCTTAGGGAGGACAAAGGCTATACCTATGGATCCTATTCCGGAATAAGGGCCAACAAGTACAGTCCCATGCGTTTCAATGCCTATGCCCAAGTACGAAATACGGTGACCGATAGTTCTGTGGTACAGATCATGGAAGAAATTGACCGCATCACCAAAGAACCTGTCACCGATGAGGAACTGTCAAATGCCAAGGCCAAATATGCCGGAAGCTTTGTAATGGCCTTGGAAAATCCTGAAACAATTGCCAACTATGCCTTGAACATTGAAACGGAGGATTTGCCCAAGGACTTTTATAAAACCTATTTGGAGCGGATTGATGCCGTGACCAAAGACGATGTACAGAAAGCCGCCCAAAAATATTTCTCCACTGCCAATGCCAGGGTAGTGGTGACCGGCAAGGGCAGTGATGTATTGGAGAATCTTGAAAAAGTGTCCTTCAATGGCAAAAACGTTCCCGTACTGTTCTATGACAAATATGCCAACAAAACGGAAAAACCCAATTATGAGCTGGTCCTGCCCGAAGGGATCACTGCAGAATCCATCTTGGAAAAATATGTGGCAGCCATTGGCGGAAAGTCAAAATTGGAGGGAGTGGAATCCTATGCCATGGTGGCCGAAGCGGAAATGCAAGGGATGAAGCTTGAACTGGAAATGAAAAAAACTTCCAAAGATCAGTTTATGCAAGATGTAAAGGTGATGGGTAACTCCATGCAAAAACAGGTTTTGGATGGGGATAAAGGTTATCAGGTGGCCCAAGGACAACGCACAGACCTTTCTCCCGAAGAAATTGAAAGGGTAAAAGAGGAATCTGCGGCATTTCCAGAATTGAACTATCTAGCTGCCGGTAATATTTCCGTGGAAGGCATTGAGCCTGTGGGGGACAAAAAGGCATACAAACTGAAGATCACAGACAAGAAAACCGCCTTTTACGATGTGGAGACAGGGCTCAAAGTCCAAGAGATCAGTATGGAGGAAGTACAGGGGCAGCAGATGGCCAACACCTTGGAATATGGTGATTACCAAGAAGTGTCCGGCATCAAATTCCCGTTTAAGTTGATCCAAACGGTAGGGCCGCAAAGCATTGAGTTTGAAGTAAAGGAAATCAAGGTCAACCAAGGAGTTTCCGCCTCGGATTTTGAATGACTCCAATCCCAAACATAAGAAAAGACGCTCCTAGGAGCGTCTTTTTTATTCAACCTACCGTATGGGCTAGAAACTGTATTGTGCAAAGACCGAGAAGCTCCTTCCCGGGTCATTAATTGGCACCCTCCCATAATCAGTTTGATTCACAAAGGAAAAATTCAGGTGATTGTTATAGGCTTCATCCAATAAGTTCATGGCGGCTACCCCCAAATTGAAATGTTTGAAAGGTTTGGCCCCAAAACGGAGATCAAGAACGCCATACCCCTGGGTAACCTCTTCCCCAAAGGAAGGTGCAATGTCCGATTGTTCAGAAGTGAGGGTATACGTAGTCCTTGCCCATATTCTTTCCCTTTCAAATCCCAAATTGAACCGTGTCACCAAAGGTGGGGTCAAGGGAAGGGCCTCATTCAAATCCTCATTTTTGGTATACACGTAGGCAATTTCCGTTTTGAAGTTGAAGTCTCCCAAAAAATGTAGTTCTCCAAATACCTCAAACCCAGTTTTGTGGGCCTTGTCCACATTTACAAAGCGTTTTACCTCTTGGGGCGGGGCCATGGGCATGTACTTTTTCTGCAAGGTTGCATCAATCAATGGGACAATGTAGTCATCGTAAAACGAATAATAGGCAGAGGCCCCATATTCAACCCTCTTTACAAACTGACTATCAAAGGTATTGTTTGCCTTCACCCCCAATTCAAATTGATTGTTGACCTCGGCCTTCAAAAATGGGTTTCCAACATGCTCGTAGGGATCTTGGCCCACGTTAAAGTGATTGATGAATCTTTCAATCATATTGGCGGAACGCACGCCCCTTCCATAAGCCAACTCAAACAAAACGTTGGATAAAGCCATATACTTTAGGGATGCGGTAGCGCTAACATTATGCTCTGTGCGGCTATCCAAGCTGGGATAGAGCGCCAAAAAATCCGTATCAGGGTCATTACTTTTTGAATGTACCATATCGTACCGCATTCCTGCCGTGGCCAATAATTTCTGGGCAATGGGGTATCTCCCCTCGACAAAGACCCCGTAGTCCTCTATGTTGGAACCTTGCCATATATCGTCCACAAATTCCATGGGAGTGGGCAACAGATCACCGTTCATGTTCCGTTTTACCAAACGGACACGTTCCCCGTCCCTTCCAATGGAAAAGACATCCATCCCTGTAAACAATTTGAAGTCATCGAGAGGTTTCCACTCCAATTCCACCCTACCTCCAGTGGTTGTGGCATCAATGGAGGAAACTGCTTCCATGGTGGCAAAATTGGGTCTAAGGGTATTGGACATGAGATGGTCCACTTTGGAAAGGTACACCTTGGCGCTCATGGCTTTCAATGCCCCTTTCAAATCTTCCAATCGGTAATCCAATGAAACTACCGTGCTGTTATCCTCATCGGTATCCATGGGCAGACCGGCATGTAGCACATCCCTACCTAAAGACTGTCTAAATTCTGCCTGAAAGCGTTGTTGGGTGCCCAAGTTAAATCCCAATTGCACCCCATAATCCGTGCTTTTGAACGAAGAGGGTATTTCATTTCCGTCACCATCCTCATAATTGCCAAAATCCCGATATCCAAAATTGGCATTCACATCGTACCGGTCCTCCACGTACTTCAGATTGGCCAATGTGGTCATAGAGTTTCCGTTGCTTTCATCTCCAAAATTCACCTTGCCGTGGTACCCTTTTTCGCCCTTATCGACTTCATGGGTCACCAAGTTGACAACTCCACCAAACGTTGCCCCATATCTAAAGGTATAGGGGCCTTTGACCACCTCTATCCGTTCTATCTCTTCCGGGATGACATGGGTGGTGATGGGGTCCATCCTGTTGGGGCATGCATGCATTACCTTGGTCCCGCCATTGAATTGAACGTTCAATTGTTCATACTGCGAGGCACGGAAAGAGGGATCTATGGCATAGTTCCCACGTTTGATCAGCGCGAATCCGTTGATATCCTTGAAAAGGTCTGCCACGTTCTTGGGCTGGACAATTTTTTTGGAATGCTCTGTCTCCAACATTGAAAAGACAGGATCCGATTTGCTTTTTCCCTCCACCACAACTTCGTCCAATTTTACAGTTTTTGGGGTAAGGGAATCTTGCACAGCCTCAACTTGTGCATAGGACACGCTGGTCCCTAAAGACAAAACAAGCAGTTTTGCCATTAAAGAAAATTTCATCTTGATTAAAATTTAAGGTTATTCCAATACGATCTGTGGCCATTACGGCCATCCTATTTAGAACCTTAAACAATGGGGGGTTTATGGGAGATATGGATAAAACTATAGGAATAATGGTTGGTATAATGGAAATATGCCTGTGTTTTCTCATTGGCACATAGCGGGGTAAAGGTCGGCGGTTCAACCAAAAAGACCAATAGCTGCTCCCATCCTATCATGGGCATGGGCATCTTCTCGTCATCGGTTTGTGCTGCCAACATTTTGGCCAACATACACTTACCGTTACATTTCAATTGGGGTTTGTCCTTGTTCTCGCACAACCGTTCAATAAAACCCTCCCTATCCAAACTATAATAAACATACATGGATGAAAAACGGAGATTGCCCATCAAGACCAAGGCAATGAAGAGCAACGAAAAAACAAGTGGCCTATATGTTGTTCTTGGCGGTTTCAGTTGATCTTAACAAAACAATTGAACAGCAAATTTAAGGGTTTCATATCGCAAAAAAATGACATATGTCACCTGTTGGAATTTCTTGTCCATTTCTTGGTGCCATACTGCGGATTAGCGCCATATTGCTTAAATTCGTAGTCAAATCCATATCATGAAAAATTTTATCTCCCTATCATTTTTGGTATTATCCTTAACATTGTTTTCTTGCAAGGAAACCAAGAAAGATGACTTTCCCTCCAAGATGGAACAGGTCATGGCCGTCCATGATGAAGTAATGCCCAAGATGGGGACACTGGGCAAATTGGTGGGCGAACTGAAGAGCAAAGTGGACACCACCGAGATTGGACAACAGTACGAAACCGCCATGAAGGATCTCCAAGATGCCCATGCTTCCATGATGGAATGGATGGGAAACTTCGGAAATCGATTTGATTCCGATGAGATTCTAAATGGCAAGGCACTTTCCGAACAAAAACAGCAATGGCTGGATGAAGAGGAAGAAAAGGTGAAAGCGTTGAGAGATCAGATCAACACCAGCATTGAAAATGCCAAAGCCTTGTTGGAAAAGGAATGATCAGTTTTTCCACCGAAGCGACTCCATGATCCTCCTGATATCGTTTTGAAGGTAGATGGCGGCCGGAAGAATGGAATCATAATTGGGTTTGGCATAAAAATAAAGTGAGCCCGTTACAAAATGGTCCGTACTGTCCGTGACATAGAATTGGGATTGTGAAGCCGCATTTCCACTCACCTCATAGAACATTCCGTATACATTTTCGGTAGGATTCATGTACTCCTTTGGGGCAATGTTATCCGCTTTTACCACGTGCTCATAGGTCAATTTCTGCGCATCGATGAGCAGTTCCCTAATGTTGCCATCCACTTTTTTATAGGTTAGATAGATAGATCCCTTCATCATGGGATAGTCTATGACCAGCGAGCAATCCTTGTTTTCCTTAATGACAGAAAATGTATTTTGGTCAAACATGTAATCACAGTCAATGTCCGAATTTTTATAGGTTGCCCCAGGATATTCCAAACGCAGCATGGCCTTGGGTTTGGGAAGCAAGTCATGCTTGCAGCCCAGCAGAAAAATAAAAATCACTACCAACCAGCTATATTTCATGGGGCAATGTAACCTTTATACGTTTCAACCTTTTTTTGTCCAAACTCTCAACCACAAATTGATAATCCTTGAAAAATATCCTTTCCCCACGTTTTGGGAAACTTCCGGAAATCTCCAGCACAAAGCCGGCAATGGTCTCGGATTCTCCCTTTTTCTCCTCAAAATCCCCTTCGTCCCCAATCTTCACCACCCTATAAAAATCCTTCAGGGCCGTTTTTCCATCAAAGACATAGTTGTGGTCATCCAGTTTGGAAAAGACGAGATCCTCGTCATCAAACTCATCACTGATGTCGCCCACTATCTCTTCAATAATGTCCTCCAAGGTCACTATCCCCGAAGTTCCTCCATACTCATCTACCACTATGGCCAAATGTTTCTTTTTTTCTTGGAACTCCAACAGCAGGTCATCCAATTTTTTGTTCTCCGGAACAAAATACGGTTCCCGTATCAAGGACATCCAATTGAAGCTCTTCCGATCGAGATAGGGCAATAGGTCCTTTACATATAGGACGCCGAGCACATTGTCCATATTCTCCGCAAATACAGGAATCCGTGAATAGCCATGCTTCTTGATCTCTTGGATCACCTCTGGAAACTTCATCTTTTCATTGAGCGCGAAAATATCTATCCGGGGCCGCATGACCTGCTTGGTGTCCGTGTTTCCAAAGGTCACAATGCCCTCCAATATCTTCTGTTCTTCTTTTGTGGTATCACCTTCTGAGGCCAGTTCCAATGCCTGGGACAAATGGTTCACACTCAGGTTGGATTTTTGTTTTCCCAATTTTTCCTCCATAAATAGGGTCGCGGAGCGCATCGGCGAGCTCAAGGGGGTGAACAATAGGTTCAGGAATTTGAGCGGCAAGGCCATGAGGTTGGAAAATTGAGTCCGATTTCGATTGGCGTAAATCTTCGGGAGGATTTCACCGAACATCAAGATCAAAAAAGTGGCGACAACGACCTCCAAAACAAAACGAAGGGTTTCATCAATCCCAGAGAAAATTGTATCCCCTATGGCACTGAACAGAAGGACTATGCCGATGTTGATCGCATTATTGGTGATCAATATGGTGGCCAACAGTTTTTTTGGCCTCTCCAGCAATTGAATAATGATCTTTCCCCGTGAGGAATTCTTCTCCGCCATTTCGTTCAAATCGGTCTGTGAAAGACCGAACATGGCCACCTCGGCGGCCGAAATCATGGCCGAACAACCCAAAAGGATGAAAAGCACGATCACTTTTATGGTGAAGATACCACCATACGCTGAAAAGAAAATTGCCAAACAATACGGCTCGGGATCCAAATGGTATCGTTTTAGACTTATTTTTTAGAATGGAAGGTCGTCATCATCTTCTATTTCATCAACGGTTGGGGCCTGTACCGACCTTACGGGTTCGTTCTGCGGAACGTTTCCAAGATCATGTTGGGCGTTGGCCATGCTTTCTTTTTTGGTGGTCAAAAATGTAAAGTCATGGACATGGACCTCGGTGGTGTACCGCATGTTGCCGTCCTCACCCTGCCATTGTCTATTTTTCAGCCTTCCCTCCACATATACTTTATCCCCTTTGGTGAGATATTTTTCACAAATTTCCGCGGCCTTGTTTCTCATCACAATATTGTGCCATTCGGTATTGGTAACCTTTTCCCCGGTTTGCCTATTGGTATAGGTTTCATTGGTGGCCAATGGAAAACGTGCAACGCAGTTGCCCCCTTCAAAATAGTGTATTTTCACCTCATCCCCCAAATGCCCGATCAGCATCACTTTGTTTAATGTTCCGCTCATAACTGTTTAATTAGTCAAAAGTACTAAATTTTAAATGTTTGGATGAAATCCGCGATCAAAACCGGGACCGGAAAAGAAACAATCTCATCCCAAGGGATTCCTCCATCAATGACTTTGTCCGTTTTTGCTATCCAAAACTTGGTGTACAAATGTTGGTGCGAAAGTTTGTGTACGATAGGTGCTTCATTGTATAGGGTAAGGGTATCCCATTGTGGAAAACCGTCCTCTTTCGTGGCACATAGCATTACTTCACCATGATCTAGTTCCCTTTCAGATTCCAGCAACGGAAATTGGTACAGGTTCTGCCATATGCCACGTCCCTTTCGTTGCACCAATATGGTGTTTCCTGCCTTGTCCAAAAACACCAAATAATTAAAATGGCGATTTTTGATCTTGGTCCTGTTCTCCTTTACGGGTAGATTGTCCACCCTGTTTTCCCTTAAGGCTATGCAGCCATCATTTAATGGGCAGACCGGGCAATTAGGTTTTTGGGGCACACATTGAATGGCCCCGATCTCCATGATCCCTTGGTTATAGTCCCTGATATGTTCATGGTCCATCACCTCCCGCGCCAATTCCTTAAAATATTTGATTCCCTGTCCACTGTTTATGGGTGTTCCAACACCAAAATAACGGGCCAGCACACGGTATACATTTCCATCCACCACAGGCTCCGGAAGGTCAAAACAAATAGAGGCCATCGCACTGGCAGTATAATCCCCTACACCCTTTAAGGCCCTAAGTTCCCGATAGGTGTTCGGAAATTTGCCATTATATTCTTCAACCACTATTTTGGCCGTGGCGTGCAGGTTCCTGGCCCTTGAATAATATCCCAGCCCCTGCCACAATTTCAAGACTTTTTCCTCCGGGGCATATGCAAGGTCGTGGACCGTTGGAAAGGTCTCCAAAAATTTGTGATAGTACGGCATTCCTTGGGCAACACGGGTCTGTTGCAACATAATTTCGGAGAGCCAAATCTTGTAGGGATCTTTGGTGGACCTCCATGGAAGTTCCCGTTTGTTCACACGGTACCACTCCAAAATTTTTTGGGAAAAAGACATCTAGAAAAATACTATTGCCAGTATGAATGAGTTTATATACTTAAAATTAAAGGCTTTAAACGAAAGATTAATTTTAATTTTTATATTTGCAAGCCGAAAAAATAAGAAAAATAATCAAGAGAAATGACGAAAGCAGATATTGTAACTAGAATCTCAGAAAAACTAGGAATTGAAAAAGGAGATGTACAAGCAACGGTTGAATCTTTTATGGAGGAGGTTAAGTCTTCCTTGGAAAACGGAGACAACGTTTATTTAAGAGGTTTTGGAAGCTTCATCATCAAGACCAGAGCCGAAAAAACAGGTAGGAACATTTCCAAGAACACTACCATCAAAATTCCCTCGCACAATATTCCTGCCTTTAAACCAGCCAAAGTGTTCGTTGAAGGTGTTAAGAGCAACGTACAAGTAAAATAATATAACTAACTCAAAAGGAGAGCCCTATGCCGAGTGGTAAAAAAAGAAAAAGACATAAGGTAGCTACCCATAAGCGCAAAAAGCGCAGGAGAGCTAACCGACACAAGAAAAAGTAGTTGTTGCAACTACTTTTTCATTTTAAGCGTACACGTTCTTTGACATAGAGATTCAAGACACGAATTTCAATCGGTTCGAAAAATAACCGATACCATATATATTGTTTAATCATTTGTCCCCAAAACATTGCAGTGGGATGAATTAAAATCGATTCAGGTGAATAGAGAATTAATCGTTAGATCTAGTCCTGAAGCAGTCGATTTTGCCTTACTTAAGGATGGAAAGCTAATAGAATTACACAAGGAAGAGGACAACAACAACTTTTCCGTAGGGGATATCTTCCTAGCCAAGATACGAAAACCCGTTACAGGCCTAAATGCGGCATTTGTCAATGTAGGTTATGAAAAAGATGCGTTCCTGCACTATCATGACCTTGGCCCGCAACTGTCCTCCATGTTGAAATTCATCAAAAATGTTAGAATAGGAAAGCAAAAAGACTATTCCTTAAAAAATTTTCCATTTGAAAAAGACATCGACAAGAATGGCAGCATCAGTGATGTTATCAAGGCCAATCAGTCATTATTGGTACAAATTGTAAAAGAACCCATTTCCACCAAAGGACCAAGAATCAGCTCCGAGCTATCCATAGCCGGCCGCTACTTGGTGATGGTACCGTTTTCCGATCGTGTTTCCGTATCCCAAAAAATCGGAACCAAAGAGGAAAAGGATAGGCTCATACGACTCGTAAAGAGTATAAAGCCCAAAGGATTTGGTGTCATAATACGTACCGTTGCAGAAGGCAAAAAAGTTGCGGAACTGGACAAGGATCTTCAGAACCTGTTGTCCAAATGGACAGCCATGTGCAAGAAATTGCAGCGAGCACCACATCCATCCAAGGTACTGGTAGAGGTCAATAGGGCCTCATCCATACTCAGGGATGTTTTCAACGATTCCTTTTCCGGAATACATGTTGATGATGAGACGCTCCACAATCAAATCAAGGATTATTTGCATGAAATTGCACCTCAAAAGGAATCCATTGTAAAGCTATACAACGGCCCCGCCCCAATTTTCGAAAAATTTGGGATTGAACGTCAGATCAAAACTTCTTTTGGACGTACGGCTTCCATGAGCCGGGGAGCCTATCTGGTCATAGAGCACACAGAGGCGCTCCACGTTATTGACGTGAACAGCGGCAACCGTTCCAACAAGGCCAAAAACCAAGAAGATACCGCTTTGGAGGTAAACCTTTTGGCCGCATCGGAAATAGCAAGACAATTGAGATTGCGCGATATGGGAGGAATCATTGTCATTGACTTTATCGATATGACCAAGGGTGACCATAGAAGAAAATTGTTCGATCACTTACGGGACGAGATGAAGGACGATAGGGCTAAGCACAAGATCTTGCCGCCCAGCAAATTTGGCCTCGTACAAATTACAAGGCAAAGGGTACGTCCGGAAATGAAGATAAAGACCAGTGAGGAAATCCCAAATGTCTCAGGTGCAGAGGTAGAAGCCCCCATATTGTTGATAGATAGGATCCAGGAGGATCTGGAGCGAATCCTAAAAGCAGACCAAAAGAGCAACGGTATTGTGCTGAACGCACACCCGTTCATTGCGGCCTACCTTACCAAAGGGTTCCCTTCCATACGTTCCAAATGGTTCAAAACCCATAAGAAATGGGTGAAAATCCAACCTAGGGATGCGTACAAATACCTTGAATACCGCTTTAAGGACAAAGACGGTAAAACCATAAACTCATAAAAAGCGGCCCCGCAAACGGGGCCGCTTTTTTGTTTTAATCCCATTCCATACAAAATGCTACTTTTGGTATATCGCCCACTTGGCATGCAACAATGAAAAATATTTATCCACTTCTTATCTCAGCCCTGCTGGCTGGTTGTTCCACAAACACACCAAAGATTGTTTCAGAAGTATTGACAGACACTCCCTCCATTAAGGGGAAGGATTCCTATCTAAATTCGCCCTATGTGGCCGCAGGCGACAGGGTTTACATGGTAGGCCATCAAAATGGAACATTTCCGCCCCTAGGTTGGCACATTAAGGGTGAAATGGGCGGAATCTGGAACCATCCCATAAAACTGATGGATGGATTTGACGCGGCCATCATTGTGGATAACGACACATTGCGGTTGGATGAAGCCACAACTTTCATCAATTATCCTTTTGCCAATAAGCACGTTTTTGAGTTTCCTTCCAAGCGCCTTGTTGTGGAACGATTGCAATTTGTTCCCGATGGGATGCAAGGGGTGTTCATCCAGTTCGTGATCAACAATACTTCCTCCCAGAAAAAAAGCTTGAACTTTATGTTTACGGGGCACGCCGATTTAAGGCCAACGTGGTTGGGCGAACGTACCCAGATGAAAGATGGGGCGGACCATGCCACCTTGGAACATGGACTATGGGTCGTAAAGGATTCCCTAAATCCATGGTTTACCATTTTTGGCTCGGACCAATCCCCTGTCTCAAGTATGTCGTTCGAAAAAAAACAGGGTGAAAATGGGCAATCCAACACATTGGTTTACCCCATATCGGTCTCCGGTGGATCCCAATATCCCCTAAATTTTGTGATTTCGGGATCCTACAAATCCCGCGAAGAAGCACAGGACAATTTCAAAGCCATACAGCAGGGATATTTTGAAATGGCGGAACAGAAAAAAGCCCGTTATGGGCAACTAGCCCATCAAACCAAACTTACCATCCCGGACAAGGATTTACAACAAGCGTTTGAATGGCTCAAGTACAATTGCGATTGGTTGGTGCGGACCGTGCCAGAAATCGGCACGGGCATTGGTGCGGGCATTCCAGACTATCCATGGTGGTTTGGCGTGGACAGCGAATATGCCCTAAAAGGGTATATGGCCATTGGGCAGGAGGAAATTGTAGAAAAGACCATAAAACTGTTGGACAGTGTTTCCATGGCCCTCAACGGGAATGGCAGAATTTTGCATGAAATGTCCACCAATGGTGCGGTCTTCAACGAAGGGAACATCAATGAAACCCCACAGTTTGCCTCATTGGTTTGGGAAATATACAACTGGAACGGAGATCGGGAATTCTTGAAAAAGTACTTCCCCACGGTTCAAAAAGGTCTTAAATGGCTTTTGGAGGAAAACGACAGCAATAAAAACCTTTTTCCCGACGGTTTCGGCATGATGGAGATACATGGCCTGGACAGCGAAATGATAGACGTGGCCGCATATACCCAACGTGCTTTTGAAGATGCTTCCAAAATGGCCCATGAATTGGGCGAAATTGAATTGTCAAATCAATACAAGACATTGGCAGATCATCTTAAGCAAAAAATCAATGGGAAATTCTGGTCTGGGGAGTTTGGTTCCTTCGCAGATTTTTTGGGTACCGATGAACAGGCCATCCATTTGATAGAAGATGCCATTGTACGTGCCGATACCTTGAACAAACCTTGGGCCGCAAAAGAATTGGAAGAGACCAAACAGCGAATTTTGGATCATTCATCCAAAGAACTGAAACCTTTTGTGCTACACCACAACTGGGTGGTCAACACCCCCATGGAGATGGGGATTGCAGATTCAGCCAAGGCTTTGACAGCCTTGGATACGGCCAAAAAATTTACCAACCCCTTTGGGATGTTCGTAACGGGAATCGATAGGGACGATTCAGCTGGCAAGGACTTTGGCTCCTTTAAGGGGAGCAAGGTATTCTCCTATACCGGAGCGGTAATGACACTGCCTACAGGGGTACAGGTCATTGCAGAAAACAATTATGGCCGTCCTGATGATGCGCTCGGCTATCTACAAAGAATGACCCGAACCTTTAGTTATGCGCTTCCGGGAAGCATTTATGAAGTTTCTCCCGACTACGGAATGATGGCCCAAGCGTGGAACATCTATGCCTTTGCCATTCCCATTGTACAGCAATTTTTTGGCATCCGGCCCATGGCCCAGCAGCAAACGGTGTCCATAAGCCCCCAAATGCCCTCCAGCTGGAACGACGCTTCTTTGGAACATGTCAAAGTGGGTGACAATGAGATATCCGTGTTCTACAAAAATAAAGGTGAAATTACAGTACATCAAACCAACCCAAGTTGGAAGATACGTTTGATACTCCCAAAAGATGAATATACTGTTGTCCAAGGTGAGGCTGAAATCATTGATGAAGCGGACAGACTTGTTTTTCTCGCCACAAATAAAGAGCTGACAGTAGCCAAAAAGTGACCTTGATGGAAAATGGACAACCGCCACATCGGTACACCTCGGTACAGGAGGCCACCAAAAAAATGGAGCATTATTGTGCCTACCAAGAGCGGTGCCATCAAGAGGTTTTCGAAAAGCTCACGGGCATGCGGATGATCCCAGAGGCCATAGACCAGATCATGGCCCATTTGATCCAAGAGAACTATCTTAATGAGGAACGCTTTGCCAAAAGTTTCGCAAGGGGTAAGTTCAGGATAAAAAAATGGGGCAAAAACCGAATTGTCCAAGAATTGAAACAAAGACACATCTCCCCGTTCAACATCAAAAGTGCCCTGTTCGAAATCGGGGAGCAGGATTATCTGGACACTTTGGAAGAGCTGGCCAAAAAAAGACTGTCCCAGATCACTGAAAGCAACATTCAGAAAAAGAAGAAGAAACTGGCCGATTATCTCCTTTATAGAGGGTGGGAAAGCCACTTGGTGTATGCCAAGCTGAAGGATCTGATCTAACGGGGAACTTCCCAGAACTATTCCTGCACCAAAACCCTTTGGGTCCGGGTCATCGCTTTTTCATTCTTCCAATCAATCCATTTCTGTCCTTTGATCTTGCGCATCAGGTTATCAAAATGGCGCATAAAGAAAATATTGTAAACCGCCTTCCCAAAATTTCGGGGCTTTCTGGCAATGGCCCTGAGGCTCATGGAAAAACCGGGCGATACATATTTCATATAGTGCCAATATCCCTCTGGGATATAAAGAACATTGCCATGATCTAAATTTGTAATGTGGCCTTTGGCATGTTTGAGCGCAGGCCATTTTTCCAAATCGGGATCGGCAAAATCGATGTCTTCCCGCGTGATTAGCGAATGTGGGATTTTGTAAAGGAATTTGGTCTCTGACTGTGGGTACAGGATGCATTGCTTTTTGCCTTCAAAATGAAAATGGAAGATGTTGGCCAGATCAATGTCATAGTGCATAAAGGTATAGGAATCGCTCCCCCCAAAAAACATCATGGGCAATCCCTTCATCAAACGAAGTCCAAAGTCTGGATAGGAAAAATCCTTTTGGAGTTGCGGCACCTCTTTTAGGATGTTCCATAAAAAAATGCGGTACTTTGTGGGTTTGCTCTTTAAGAGATCGATATAATCGCGCATCTTCATTTTGGCATGTGGCTCATTGAAACCTTCATCGTGCTTAACGGGGCGGTCATCATAAAGGGGAACGGTCTTATCACCGGCCACTTGTTTCATATAGTCCAAGTTCCACTTTGAATATGCGGGCCAATCCTCAATAAAACGTTCTATGACCACAGGCTTTTGCGGCCTGAAGTAATTGCGCATGAACTCTTTCTTGGTAAGAGTCTTTTCCCTGGGGATCTGTTCGAGGTTCAGCTTCAAAATTTCAATGAGTTTGAAACGACTAAATTACTAAAAGGTTTTAAATGATTTGAAAAACCTTACCCCTTGGAAACCAAATTTGATTTTTCCCTTGCCATCTCATTGCGCTCAATGGTATGGCCTGGACGCGACCATTTTGGTTTTTCCCCGAGGGATTCAAACTCAGATTCTGAAGCTTCAATGGTTTTGGGCTGAGGGGCCTTTACAAAGGCTTTCTGTGGATTTAACCCAAGCTGTTTGAACATTTCCATATCCTCGTTCACATCTGGATTGGGGGTGGTGAGCAACTTGTCGCCCGCAAAGATGGAATTGGCTCCGGCAAAAAAGCACATGGCCTGGCCCTCACGGGTCATTTCCGTCCTTCCTGCGGACAACCGCACCTGGGTCTGGGGCATTACGATTCGGGTGGTGGCCACCATACGGATCATTTCCCAAATTTCTACGGGTTTTTGGTCCTCCATGGGGGTACCCTCAACCGCTACCAGTGCATTGATGGGAACGGATTCCGGTTGTGGGTTCAAGGTGGAAAGCGCCACCAACATGCCTGCACGGTCCCCCACAGACTCGCCCATACCAATAATACCTCCGCTACAAACGGTAACGTTGGTCTTACGCACATTTTCAATGGTCTGCAAGCGGTCTTCAAACCCTCTTGTGGAGATGACTTCCTTATAGTATTCCTCCGAGGTGTCCAGATTATGGTTATAGGCATAAAGTCCGGCTTCGGCCAATCGCCGTGCCTGATTTTCAGTGACCATTCCCAAGGTGCAGCAGACTTCCATATCCAGCTTGTTGATGGTACGCACCATTTCCAGAACTTGGTCAAATTCAGGGCCATCCTTTACATTGCGCCACGCAGCGCCCATGCAGACCCTGGAACTTCCGGAAGCCCTGGCACGCAATGCTTGGGCCTTCACTTGTTGCACGGACATCAAATCGTTGCCCTCGATATCCGTATGATACCGCGCCGCCTGTGGACAGTATCCACAATCTTCTGGACAACCCCCTGTCTTTATGGACAATAAGGTGGAAACCTGTACCGTGTTCGGGTCGTGGTGTTCCCTATGGATGGTGGCCGCTTCATAGAGCAGTTCCATCAAGGGTTTGTTGTAGATTTCGAGGATTTCCTCTTTGGTCCAATTGTGCTTAGTGCCGCTCATGTTTCTTGGATATCTGATTCAAAAATAAAGCATTCTACATAATATAAGGACATACAAATACGGATTTCGGGAACAGCACGTTCCTTACATACTCGGTCTCTTCAATAGAATACTTACCGCATTTCCCCCAAACCCGACCGCATTGACCATGACCCTTTTTATTTTTTTCGGTTCTTTTTTGTTTTCAAAAAAGGGAACGGAAATACATTGCTGCTGCCGTAGCATCAACACGGCCATTTCAACGCTCAACAATCCTGAAGCCCCAAACGTATGGCCCACTTTCCATTTGTTGGTGGTCAAAAAGGGAATCTTGTCCCCAAAAGTTTTTTCAATGGCCCTATATTCCGATAGATCCCCTTTTACCGTTCCTGGGGCATGCAGTACCACTACATCAACCTCATCCGGCCGAATGCCCTTCAAGGCCATGCTCATGGAATCCTGGAAACATTGTGCCTCTGTTGAAATGGAAACACTGTGTTCCAAAGGCTCTGTGGCATATCCGACACCCTCTATCAGGGCCAAGGCATTTGGGTTTTCTCCTTTTTCCAGACACGCCCATCCTGCTCCTTCGCCCAAAACCATGGTACTTTGTTTCTTGTCCAAGTCCATTGCCCTGCAGGGATAAAAATCGCTCGCCTGCGCTCGAGGCGACAGTTTGGAATAAATTTTCAAGGCCTGCATCTGGGCAATCGTGAAAGCGGTCAAAGGAGCCTCGCTACCTCCTACCAAGAATTTGTCGGCCATACCACTTTGAATCCATGCAACTGCATTCAATAGGGCATGCAGGGCCGTGGAACAGGTAATGGAATGGGATATTTCAGGTCCTTTGGTTTTGAGGTCATGGGCCACCCACGATGAAATATTGCCCAAGGTTGTGGTGGGCGACGTAAGTGCGGATACCTTCCGTTCCGATAAAAATTCTTCGTAGTGCTTCTCAAAAAGGGAGGTCGCTCCACGGGAGGAACCTACATTGATCCCAAACTTGGATTCGTTCTGCCAACCGGCAACCTGTACCGCCTTCCGTGCCGCATAGATTGCAAAGAGTACAGTGTCATCCAGATGCTTGTATCGGGAATCGGAATCCCGTAGGCCTTGTATTTCTGATTTCTGGGATTTTGTCAAGGGTGCTGCCCACACCTTTTGGGCACCAACTTCTACTTCGGACAAACAATGATCATCGGTTATATAGGAGTTCCATACCTTTTCTGAACCGCTACCCAGTGCGGAAATGGTCGATAATGCGGTAATGGAAATGGGCTCTTTCAGCATAATTTTTCTTTAAACCAGTTCGACCGCCCCCCGAATAGCATCATAAATCCTATTCATCTGTTCTTTTGTGATGACAAATGGGGCCAAAATGTAAATGGTATTCCCCAAGGGCCTAAGAAAAACCCCTTGATCCATAAAATGATTGAAAAGTCTGTCCCTTAAATTCCCGTAGCGCTCCATTTTCACATTCAAATCCAACGCATAAATGACCCCCAATTGGCGGGTGTTGGCCACTTTGGGATGGTTCTTTATTTCTTGATCAAATTCTTGGTGCCATTGGATAATATTTTTGATGCTCGATTGGATTTCATCCGTCCACAGCAATTCCAACGCTGCCAAGGCCGCAGTGCAGGCCAGGGGATTTGCGGTATAGGTATGGCCATGGAACAGTCCCTTTGCCATATCATCACTGTAAAATGCCATGTACACCTCTTGGGTGCAAGTGGTAAGTCCCATGGGAACCAACCCTGCGGTCAGCGCTTTGGACAGGCAGATGATATCCGGTTTGTTCTCCATAAAATCGGAGGCAAAAAAACTTCCCGTTTTGCCAAAACCGGTCATTACTTCGTCAGCAATGGCAAGTACTTGGTATTCTTTGAGCAATGCAAGGATTTGATCGAGCCCATCCGCATCATGCATTTTCATGGCGGCGGCCCCTTGAACCAAAGGTTCGTAGATAAAACCGGCCACATTGTTTTGTTTCAAACGCTCTTTTAACTCCGATAAAATCTCTCCAATATTTTCTTGGGTGGGGACGGGAATCCGCTCCACATCAATAAAGAAATCCTCAAACGGGCCATTGTACACCGATAGCCCAGAGACAGACATGGCACCAAAAGTATCTCCATGAAATCCTTCTTCAAAAGCCAAGAGCACATTGCGCTTTTCCCCTTTGTTGAAATGGTATTGCAAGGCCATTTTTATCCCAATCTCGGTAGCTGTGGAGCCATTGTCCGAGAAAAAAAGTTTTTCCTGGTTGTGGGGAAGGATCTTAATGAGTTCCTCGGAAAGTTTAATGGCCGGTTCGTGGGTAAAGCCACTGAAAACGACTTGGTCCAATCGTTGCATCTGCGACGAGACCCTTTCCAAAATGTAGGGGTTGCAATGGCCGTACATACAGGTGTACCAAGATGCAATGCCATCCACATAATCCTTTCCCCCCTCATCAAAAAGTAAGGCCCCGTTTGCCTTGGAAATGGCCAACATTTCTGGGTGCACCTTGTGCTGGGTCAATGGGTGCCACAGGTGTCTTTTGTCCCTTTCCGATAATTTTTCCAATGCTGTTGGATCCGTCAAAAGCCTCATTTTTCTATCTTGCAAAGATGATAATTAATAGCCAAAAAACTTAATCCGCAACGTGCTTAAAAAAATCGATTCGTTTCTTGCCCTTGATTGCCAAAAATTGAATTGGAGGGCCGTTTTCTGGATTTTGCTGTGCGTGGCGCTCGTCATCAGGTTTCCTTTTTTCTTCAGGGACTATGTTGACAGGGATGAGAGTACTTTTATCATCATGGGGCAATCTTGGGTAGATGGCCACCTTCCATACACCCAACTTTGGGACTTGAAACCTCCCATTACCTTCCTGTTCTTTGCGATGATCATCAAAATATTTGGTAAGAGTTTTATCGCGATCCGGTTGTTTGGCACTTTACTGGTAACGCTAACTTCCTTGTTCACTTATGGGATGGCCTCCAAAATCACATCCAAAAAGATAGCCTTTTGGTGTGCCCTTTTCTGTGTGTTTCTCCAAAGCCTGTTTGGCAGTTTGCAGGGAGTCATGTCAGAGCACATTTGCACCATGTTTTTTGTAATTGGGATATATCTCTTGTTCTCAAAAAAGCATGGGAGATGGTATTTTTTGGCGGGGCTGCTTTTCGGATTGTCGGTTATGTCCAAATTGAACATGGCCTATCCAACCTTTATCTTGGGTCTTTATCTACTGTGGGCAGGGTATCGCAACCAAAAGCTGTGGACCACCATCCAAAATCTGATGCTTTTAGGTATTGGCATTGCCCTAGTTATATTGTTCACCGCACTTCCCTATTACCTTGAAGGGAACACCCACCTCTGGTGGCGGTCCATTTTTGAGGCCCCCATGGCCTACTCAGAAGGAAAGTTCCATTCCCCACTTAAAACATTGCCGTTTTTAATCGTGATTTTGGGGTTACTTGCACTAGGATTCGCCAGGGACATCATTGATGCAAAAACAAGGGAGCTGCAAATTTTAACGACCGTTATCTTTGGAATCTTGCTATCCTTTATGCAAGCTGGCAAGGTAAACGGCCATTATCTTATCCAACTGTATCCTTTTATATTGATTCCCCTGGGAATGGCAATTGGCAAGTTGCCTCCCCTTAAGAAATCCTACAGAACAGGAGTTTTTTTTCTGCTTGTTCTTCTTCCCATGGAAGCCTATCTGGAATACGCCAACATCATTTCCAATAAAATTGAAAAAGGCTCTTTCTTTAATGGAGAGGGGATTGACGTGCCCCACTATATCATGGAGAACCATCTGGAGACCAAAAACATTTTTTTCACGGAATACCATATTGGGTACTGGGTTTTGGGCGTGAGTCCGCCTACCAAAGCTGCAACGCACCCCAGCAGCATCACCCGCGATGAACTGTTCCCCTATATGGACAATCCCAGAAAGACCGGCTTGGAAGAATTGCGATATATTATGGAGGTCATTAAACCCAAGACCTTGGTGGCCCGAAAGGGAAAAGAAATCTTCGACAAAAAATTGGTGGAATTCAATGCCTATATCGACGCCTACTTGTTGGAGCACTATGCCTTGGTCGAGACTGTGGACCGTGGGCTCATTTATCAACGGTTAGAATGATTGCAACGCCTCTCTGAATTGTTCCGCATAGTTCAATATTGTGTTCTTATCGAAAACTTTTTCTTCGTTGATCCTCCCCAAAAAAGTTGCCCCTGTCTTTTTTAGGATGATGCTTTCCGTGGTCGAATGTTCATCACCACTGAATATGATCCCGATCTTTACGTTTTTTTGTTTGAGCTTTTCGATGGTCAATAAGGAATGGTTGATGCTTCCCAAATAGTGCCGGGATACCACAATGACTTTATAATCGGGTTGTATGAGGTCAAAAATGGTATCGGTATCATTCAAAGGGACCAATAAGCCTCCTGCTCCCTCAATGACCAAATCATTTTGAGTCTCGGGAGGAACAATCTTATCCAAATGAATGGCAATCCCATCAATTTCGGCAGCGGCATGGGGACTCATGGGGGTGTTGAGGGCATAACTGTTTTTATGGATCTTGGTCCTTTTATTGGTGATGAGTGCTTCAATTTTATGGCTGTCGGAATGGCCTAGATCACCTGCCTGAACAGGTTTCCAATAATCTGCTTCCAGGGCCTCCACCACAATGGCAGACGCCATAGTCTTGCCAACCTCAGTCGAAATTCCCGTTACAAAAAAATTCATCTTACAGGCTTGGTTATGAAGTTGCACTGCATACATATGTACTTGGTGGGCTCAAAAAAGGGAAAGAGCATGTAAAAAATGTTCTTCCTTGAATAATAGATTTCTGATTTGGTTGCCCTGCAGTTGGGGCACACAATGGGATTCCCTTGATCGTCCGTCGCATAATTGCGTACCTCGTCATAAATCTGTCTGGCCCGTTCCTTGTCCACCGAATATACCTGTAGCTTTACCCCTCCAATAGCGGCACTTATCAAAGGGTCAGAATTGATGGTGGTCTCATCCCGAAGAAAAACACGAATTCCCTCAGATTCCAATTTCCCCTTGATGATCTGCACATCTGCAGGGAATTCAAAAGTTGCCAAAGTGTGAAATTCAGGCTCTTTCATTCCAAAATACTTTTCAATATTGACAAAACTCGGGATATTTCTTCTTTTGTGTTGTATGCATGCAAACAAAATCGGAGGCGTTCCTCCCCTTCCTTGACCGTTGGGGAAAGAATGGGTTTTACATCATACCCTTCCGCTTGCAATGTACCTGATATCCTCTTTACCTTTTCATTTCCCGAAACAATGGCGCATTGAATTGCAGAATAACTTTCAATAAAGACACTTTCAATGCCCAACTCCACTATCTGCTGTTTGAAATATAGGATGTTTTCCCGCAATGCATGGCTAGGTTGTTCCCCTCTTTCCTTTAACTGTTGATAAGATGCCAAAACAGTGGCCAAGGTATGGGGCGGCAGGGCCGTTGTATAAATTAGACTTCGGGCAAAGTTGATCAAGTAATTTTTTAAGGAGTTACAGCCCAATACGGCCGCTCCGTGGCATCCCAGGGCCTTACCAAAGGTGACGATTCGGGCAAACACCTCTTGTTCCAATCCCAATTGTTGAAGCATTCCCTTACCTTCCCCAAATATCCCAACGGCGTGTGCTTCATCAACAACAAGATAAAGGTCTTCCGCTTTGCAAAAATCCGAGAGCAGCCTTAGATCGGGGCTGTCCCCATCCATGGAAAAAACGGATTCGGTGACGACATAAATTTCTGCCAGGTCACTTCCAGACTGTGCTCGAAGTGGCCTCACCTTCTTTTCCAGATCCCCCAAATCATTGTGAAGAAACTTATAACTTTTTGCATTGCCCAGCTGTAGGCCATCGCGGATGCTGGCATGGATCGATTCATCATAAAAAACCACATCCCCGCGCTGCGGTACGCAGGAAAAAAAGCCAACATTGGCATCATATCCGGAGTTGAAGGCCAAAGCGGCCTCCGCATTATGGAACTCCACTAAAAATTGCTCCAATTCAGCATATAAGGGGTGGTTCCCCGTAAGCAATCGGGAGCCCGTGGAACCATGCATGGTTTGGTGTTCTTTTAAAAGCCTCGATATGGAATTTTCCAAGGACCCATTTCGTGCCAATCCCAAGTAGTCGTTGGAGGAAAAGTCAATAAGATTGCCCCGTTCGGGCAAGCTCCGCACTGAGCCGTTTGTCATTCGGTCGGACAGTTTGGACTGCAACTTTCTGGGCATTTTCTCCATAGTACAAATGTAGCACTTACAGTTTTTAAACTGTATCTTAGTCTTCAATAAACCTTTACTGAGATGAAGATCATCCTTGCCCTTTCAACACTGCTTTCTACCTTTTATATATCGGCCCAAACCAATACCTACAAAATTTCTTTTGAAAATGCCCTGCACCACGAAGCCGTTATCAATGCCACGTTCCCTGATTTGAAAATGGACACGGTTTCTTTTCGGATGAGCCGTACATCTCCCGGGAGGTATGCACTTCATGAATTTGCCAAAAACGTGTATGGGTTTGAGGCAAGGGACAGCAAGGGGAATATTTTGAAGGTGTACAGGCCAAACCCTTATGAATGGCAGGTAACGGGCCATGACGGAACCATAAACATAGAATACATCCTATTTGCCAATCGGGGGGACGGTACTTATTCCCAAGTGGATGAAACACATGCCCATTTGAATATTCCGGCCACCTTTATGTTTGCGCCCATGCTTAGTCAACGTAAAATTGAGGTCACTTTTAAGGTGAGGGAAGACCTTAATTGGAAAGTTGCCACCCAATTGCCCTTGGTGTCCGGCACCACTTATATGGCTCCAAACCTATACTATTTTATGGATAGCCCCACCGAAATCAGTGACTATATGCTCCGTTCCTTTCAAGTGGATGGAAAGACCGTCAACCTGGCACTGCACCATAATGGAACCCAAGAAGAGGCGGATACATACTTTGAAAAGGTACAAAAGGTGGTCTTGACCGAAAAAGAGGTGTACGGAGAGCTTCCCAATTTTGATTATGGCTCCTATACTTTCTTGGCATGCTACATCCCCAATGCATCGGGTGATGGTATGGAACATAGGAACTCAACCATTGTGACCAGCACGCGAAGTTTGGAAGATGGCGGAATGGAGAACAATATTGGAACAGTGTCCCACGAATTTTTCCATTGTTGGAACGTGGAGCGCATCCGTCCCAAATCTTTGGAACCCTTTGATTTTGAGGCGGCCAATATGAGCGGGGAACTCTGGTTTGCCGAAGGTTTTACCAGCTACTACACCAATCTGATCCTGTGCAGGGCAGGTCTCATTTCCCCCAAAGAATATGTTGATGGGTTGGCCGGCACTTTCAACTATGTTTGGAATTCCCCTGCACGAAAGTTTTTCAACCCCATAGAAATGAGCTATCAGGCTCCATTTGTGGATGCCGCCACTTCGGTGGATCCGGTGAACAGGGAAAACACTTTTATCTCCTACTATTCCTATGGCAGTATCCTGGGCCTGGCCCTAGATCTCTCCCTACGGGAAAAGGGCCTTACCTTGGACAATTTCATGAAACTGGTCTGGGAAAACTATGGAAAGACCGAAATCTCCTATACTGTTGAAACCCTTCATACAGCCTTAAATCAATTTGCAGGGAAAGAGTTTGGAGACAGTTTTTTCAACAACTATATCCATAAAAGCTCCATGCCCGATTACGGTTCCCTGCTCCAATCCGTTGGGGTGGTTTTGGAACAACAGGGGATAGAGCCTTATTTTGGAGCTTATGTTTCGGTCAATAATGATGGTTCCGGTGCCACCATACTTGGAAACACGAAAATGGGGAGCCCCGCTTACCTCGCTGGAATGGATAATGGTGATGTTATTTTGAACGTCAATGGCATTCCTTTTTCCGAGGGACAAAAGTTTGAGGATTATCTCATGCAATTCCAAATGGGAGATTCCCTGAAAGTCAACTTTACCCGATTTGGAGAGCCCAAGACCACAAACCTGGTGTTGATCCCCAATCCCGATTATTCCATCAGCCTAATGGAAGACAAGGACCAGATCCCAACTTCCAAAATGATGGGGCAACGAAAGCAATGGCTTAAACAAGAATAGATGATCCGCTACAAACAGGCCTCTACACAGGGGGAATTGGAGCAAATCCTCCTCCTTCAGCAAGAAAACCTGATCAAAAGTCTACCAGCCCAAGAACGGGAAAAAGAAGGTTTTTTGACCGTGGAACACAATTTGGAGCTTCTCAAAGAAATGAATGACGAATGTGGTCATATCATTGCGGTGGACAATGACAGGGTTGTGGGCTATGCACTTTGCATGCATCCCAAGTTCGGGGAGTCCATTGAGCTCTTAAAACCCATGTTTGTTGAAATCAATAAAATTGTTCAGGGAAAAAGCAATTACATGGTGATGGGCCAGATCTGTGTGGCCAAGGAGTATCGGGGAAAAGGGGTTTTCAGAAATCTATACCTTGCCATGAAAAATAGATTGCCGGAAGGTTTTGATCATATCATCACCGAAGTGGATGGAAAAAATAAAAGGTCGTTGAGCGCCCATTTAGCCATTGGCTTTAAGGAGCTAAAGACCTACGTTGCCGATGGCAGGGAATGGAAATTGATCGTATTGGACTAAGTTCTTGATCCCATAGTGGCTTACCAAGGTGGTTTCCAAAACCACTATTTGGCTTGCCATCCATGGTCAAAAAAATCTCATTTTTTTAGGTTACAACTTTTCCACAAAATTATTAAATTACATACCCCGTTATGTATCAATAATTTATATCCCGATGAGACTCTTTTTCGCCTTAGTTTTGACCGCTGTCCATTCCTTCAATTCTTTCTCACAGCTAAACACCAAATTAATAGCTTCCAGGTACAGCGATGGTATCGTTAAAGTCATATTATTTGACCCAGAACTGGAAAAAAAGAACCCAGGTACCGGCTATTTAAGCCGGGGTTCCGGTTTTTTTGTGACCGAAGATGGGTACATTTTCACAAACCGGCATGTGGTGGAAACGTGTGTAAAGGGGTATGTGGACTATGATTACTATGACTCCAATGGGCAGAAAAAAGCTGGATTGGCCGCCTATTCTGAGGACCTGATAACCAGTAAGGATTTCATCAAGGCCTATAATACGGGATATCCTGTGCCCATTATTCAAGTCTTCCATGGCAACAACGAGAATGATTATAAACTCTATAATGCCGAGGTTGTCTCCATTGGTATGGGCGCTTTTGATGGTGCCCTGTTACGCATTGTAAGTGATGAACGGGGAAACACAAGTGGCTTTAACTTTACTGTCGTCCCCTTGGGGGATTCTGATAGTGTAAGCCAAGGAGAGCAACTATGCGTTTTTGGTTATCCTGCCCAGGTCAGGGGAGGAGCGGACTTAATGCTCCGGGACATGAGTACCCTCAGCAGGGGCATAATGAGTGGTTTCGATTTTGTTTTCAACAATGATTATGGGTACATAAAAACTGATGCCGAGATACATCCCGGCAATAGTGGCGGGCCTGTTTTCAATGAAGAGAACAAGGCCATTGGAATAGCCACTGCAAAGGGCACCGCTACCGGTATTGGACTTGTGGGAGGTGTCAATGGCATGTACTACATAGCTGCAAGTGATTCCAAGGCATTGGAAAAATTAAATTCCAAAGGATTGAAGACCCCAAAAAGGGCTTTTAGCATCAATACCATTACGGGTAAACGGCAACCCATGAAAAGCTTGGAAGAAATTAACGGTGGGGCCGGTCAGGGCTCCTCCTCAACTTCTACAAGCAACTACTCCGGTGCCAAGGTTTATTTTTCAAATGTCTCCCCGAAAGACAACAACAATTTGCTCCCCGACAAGTCCAAACAGTTTACTTCCTTTTCCATATCAAAAAAACTTGGGGGCGTGGTTTGGGTCTTTGTGGATTCCTATCCCGAAAAATTGAATACAGAATCCATCATTGTTTTGGTCGATAAAAGCAAAAGCAACGGTACATTTGAAAAATATAAGGATTTGACATATACGGTCAGCCCCACCGGTGACAACAGCTATTTTTCCTTTACGTTCACAGAAAAGGGAACGTACAGGTTTGTGGTCTATTCCAAGGATTTGAAAAAAATCGCATCCAATACGGTCCTTATCAGCTACAATTAATTGGTAGTGTATGCTATTTATGGTGGCGGTTTGAGGGCCTAAATATCTCTTTACTGCCATCTCTTGGTGGCGATGGTTCTGGAATAAAAAATCTTATCTCCCGTAGGCGTAAATTTTTTAGTTAAATTTCTTAAATTTCCCATGCGTTCCACTCCAATAAAGTTTGTCATAATGCGATTTCTTTTTATTGCCTTGCTACCCGTCGTCTGCTTACTAAGTTCATGTAAGGAGCAGTTGAACACCAAACTCATTGCCTCCAAGTATCGGGATGGCATTGTAAAGATCATCCTATTCGATCCAGAATTGGAAGAAAAGAAAGAAGGCTCCGGCTATCTCAGCAGGGGATCGGGCTTTTTTGTCACGGAAGATGGCTATATTTTTACCAACAGACATGTGGTGGAAATGTGCGTAACAGGGTACGTTGACTATGACTATTATGACGAAGCGGGAAAAAAGACCGCCAAGATCGCGCCCTATTCCGAAGACATTATCAAAGACAAAAACTTCATAAAGGCCTATAGTGCCGGATATACCATCCCTCTAGTGCAAGTATATACAGGAGAAGGGGAAAACGATTACAAGCTGTACCATGCCGAGGTTGTCTCCATTGGCATGGGGGCCTTTGATGGTGCGTTGTTAAAAATTGTCAGTGATGAGAACGGGAATACTGGAAATTTCAAATTTACCGCCATTCCCATCGGGGATTCTGACAAAGTCAGTCAAGGGGAACAGTTTTGTGTATTTGGCTACCCTGCCCAGGTAAAGGGAGGTGCAGATTTGATGCTTCGGGATGTGAGCACCTTGAGCATGGGCATCATGAGTGGCTTCGATTATGTTTTCAACAACGATTACGGGTATATGAAAACCGATGCGGAGATACATCCCGGAAATAGCGGAGGACCCGTGTTCAATGAGCAGAACAAAGTAATCGGCATTGCCACTTCCAAGGGAGTAGCTACCGGGATCGGCCTAGTGGGCGGAATAAATGGTATGTACTATATTGCCGCTGGTGATTCTAGGGCCCTGAACCAGTTGGCCTCCAAAGGGCTTAAAACCCCAAAAAGGGCTTTCAGTATCAATACCATAACGGGAAGGAAGCAACCCATGAAGACTTTGGCGGAAATCAATGGCCCATCGAAAAAAACTATTTTTGATGATTCGACAACCAAAAACCCTCCTATTTTTACTACAGAGGTATATCCCAATGCCAAAGTGTACTTTTCCAACGTCTCCCCAAAAGATAACAACAACCTATTGCCCACCAAGGAAAAGCAGTTCACATCATTTTCAATTTCGCAAACCCTAGGGGGTGTGGTCTGGGTTTTTGTGGACAACTATCCGGATAAGATGAACACAGAGAAAATAATTGTATTGCTGGACAAAATGGAAAATGGTGTCTATAAGAAGTTTGAAGACCTTACCTATACCATTGTTTCACCGACTACCAGTGACAACACCTATTTCTCCTATACATTCAAGGAATCGGGCACCTACAGATTTACTGTATATTCCAAAGACATCCAAAAAATGGCCACGGGAACGGTCTATATCAGCTATAATTTATAGGCCATTGTGGTGAAATAAGCTTAAAAAAAAAGCCTCTTAAAAGAGGCTTTTTTGATGTTATATATCGTCTTGAACGCATTAATCGGCCAGAACGATCACTTTGTTGTCCTTCATCTCAACCGTTCCGCTGGTGATGGAAAGTATAGTCTCTCCATTGGCACTTTTGGAAAACCTGCTCTCAAACTTCTCATCAAGGGAAATGTCTCCCTTCACCTTTACTTTCCCTTCTTGCAACAATGAGACAATGGGGGCGTGGTTTTCCAACATCTGGAATTCTCCATTGATCCCAGGTACAGTAACCGCGGTTACCTCCCCTGCAAACAATGTGGCTTCCGGTGATACAATTTCCAAATACATATTTTTTAGAATTGAGTATTGAGTACTGAGAAGTTAGTTGGACCTTACTCCATACTAATGTCTCAGGTCTCATTGCTATTTACGCTTCCGCTAACATTTTCTCTCCTGCCTCAATGGCATCTTCTATGGTCCCCTTAAGGTTAAAGGCAGATTCTGGCAAGTGATCCAACTCACCGTCCATGATCATGTTAAATCCTTTAATGGTCTCTTTAATGTCAACCAATACGCCAGGTATACCGGTAAATTGCTCAGCTACATGGAATGGCTGCGACAAGAAACGTTGTACACGTCTAGCCCTTCCCACGGCCAATTTATCCTCTTCTGAAAGTTCTTCCATACCCAAAATAGCGATAATATCCTGAAGCTCTTTATAGCGCTGTAGAAGCTCTTTTACCCTTTGTGCACAGTCGTAATGTTCTTTGCCCAAAATTTCCGGGGTCAAAATCCTTGAAGTGGAATCCAAAGGATCCACAGCAGGATAAATCCCCAGCTCTGCAATTTTACGAGAAAGTACGGTGGTGGCATCCAAGTGGGCAAACGTTGTTGCCGGCGCTGGATCCGTCAAGTCATCCGCAGGTACGTAAACCGCTTGAACCGAAGTAATGGAGCCTCTTTTAGTGGATGTGATCCTTTCCTGCATGGCTCCCATCTCAGTGGCCAAGGTTGGCTGGTAACCCACCGCTGATGGCATACGCCCCAAAAGTGCGGAAACTTCAGAACCTGCCTGTGTAAAACGGAAAATGTTGTCCACAAAGAAAAGTACGTCCTTTCCTTGTCCATCTCCGGCTCCATCACGGAAATACTCAGCAATGGTCAAACCAGAAAGTGCCACTCGGGCACGGGCACCAGGAGGTTCATTCATCTGACCGAACACAAAAGTCGCCTTGGATTCCTTCATGGCCTTTTTATCCACTTTGGACAGGTCCCATCCTCCTTCTTCCATGGAATGCAAGAAAGCATCCCCATACTTGATAATGCCAGACTCCAACATCTCGCGAAGCAAGTCATTTCCTTCACGCGTTCTTTCACCCACACCGGCAAATACAGAAAGTCCACCGTGGCCTTTGGCAATATTGTTGATCAATTCTTGTATCAAAACGGTCTTCCCAACACCTGCACCACCAAACAATCCAATTTTACCACCCTTTGCATAGGGCTCAATAAGGTCGATAACCTTGATTCCGGTAAAAAGCACTTCGGTTGACGTGGAAAGGTCCTCAAATTTTGGGGCCTCCCTGTGAATGGGAAGTCCATTGTTTCCAGTTTTTGGCAAGTTTTCCATACCATCGATGGCATCCCCGATAACGTTGAAAAGCCTTCCATAGACTTCTTCACCAATAGGCATTTGGATGGCCCCTCCGGTGGCAAGAACTTCAACCCCCCTGCTCAATCCATCGGTGGAGTCCATGGAAATGGTCCTTACGGTATTTTCACCCACATGGGATTGAACCTCCAATACCAATGTGGATCCATCGTTTCTCTTTATTTCGAGGGAATCGTAGATTTTTGGGATTTCAGTTCCCGACTCAAATTCAACATCAATGACCGGGCCTATAATTTGGGCAACCTTACCTGTAACTTTAGACATTAGTGTGTTTATTTTTAATTGAATACGCGGAAAAAACCGTTTTTTTTCCGGCTGCAAAGATATACTTTTTTCCTTTTTTAAACAGAAACTAAAACCCTCTTTTTTTGGCAAGAAAAAAGGCACTGTTTTTCACAGTGCCTTTCTTTGTCTTTCCCAATCTTTTTCTATGGATTGATCGTCCATGAAATATAGTAGATGGAACCAATGTACCCTGATCCGGTAGCGTTGAAGTACTCATCCCCCAAAAGGTTTGAACCCCCCGCCTTGAACACAGATTTAATGCCTGGAACGGCGTAGTTGATCTGGGCGTCCAGCACGGTATATGCAGGAACGTCCCCATCGGCAAACGAAGCTTCCCAGAAATAAGTGTCACTCCATCTATAGTTTACATTGAATCCGAAGTTTTTGAAAAGTTCAGTGTTCCCAAAGGAGGCCTTCACCTTGTGCTTTGGTGTATTAAAATTGGTCCTGAAATCTGGGAACCTTCCTTTGTCAAAGTCCAATTCAGTATAGGTATAGTTCACCCCTAGGTGGAAGTCCCCTATTTTGGTGTCCACACCAACAGAACCCCCGTAGGAGTTGATATCCACCTCTGAGTTGGTATACGTTTGATAGGCTTTGTAATCCCCATTTTGCAAGGCCAATAACGACAACCCGCCATCTCCTGCGGTTCCGTAGAAGGGCACCAAAGTGGTAACATTGGCGATGAAATTGGAATAGCTGTTGTAATACCCGCTCAAATCAATGGTGAACTTTCCAACCTGACCACGGTATCCCACTTCAAATGCGGTAATTTCCTCTGGTTTGATCAGGGGTGTGTTAACGGCTTCAGGAGCACCGCTCTGAACAGAGTTGAGGGAGAAGGCATTTTCATAAGCGGCACGGCCTACTATCTGAACAGTTGATTGACCCGTTACGACCTGGCCACTTTGGCTTACATTAAATGTTCTTACGTCCCTATCCAAGTTTGAGGGGGCAGAACCCACCAAAATGGCGGCTCCAGCATCCAAACCGATGAACAAGTCCTGAGTGGTTGGGTTTCTGAAACCTTGCTGTACCGAAGCCCTGATGTTGTGGTTCCTTTTTTCTCCGGCAGTATAGGCCAAGGAAAGTCTTGGGGAAAGGAACCCGTCAAAAAACTCATTCTTGTCATACCGTGCAGAGCCGGTAAACTTGAAACGGTCGTCCAAAAATTTCTTCTGCAGCTGCACATAGGCCCCATACTCGTTGTAGCTGATGGGTCCATCGATATCGGTAAAAATGGTTCCACTGGAATTCAACACATATTCCCTAAAAGATCCCCCGATCTGTAAATCGGCCCAATGATCTATCAAATGTGCCAAATTGTAATTACCGTTGATATGGCGGAACTTGGTGTTGTCAATAAATTTTGCTCCTGTGGTCAGGTTGCCGTCATTGGTAATCTTATTGAAGGCACTTTGGAATCCAGGCGTACCAGGAATAAGTCTTCCCGTATCTGCAGCCACCCTAGCAGCAGCATGGGCCTGGGTGGAAGATTGCTCGGGCGTCAGCCCTCCCTGTTGTATCCCTACTAAATAGGCTGGGATATAGGTAGAGGCGTAATCCGTAAACCATTGTACATCGGATTTCCAAAATCTATTGATGTTGATGGCCGCAAAACGAGTATCGTAAGCATCCCCAGAGTTTTCGGATACAACATAGCCCCTGATGAAAAAGTTATCGTTCTTGATTTCCAACTTGTGCTGCTGCATGGAAAAACCACTGACCGCATATCTGTTAGCGCCTTGGTAAATTGTGGTTCCACGTCCAATGCGCCCATTGTAGATTATTTCCAGGTCATTGCCAAAAGGACGGTAGTGCACGGCAAAATCCGTCTTCACGCTTTCGGCATTGTAGTCGGCCAGAACGCCCTCTTCATATCCAGTCCTGGAAACTACTGCAGAACCTACAGTGCCACTGGGCAAACCCGCAGCGGCATCAAAGTTTAGGGTAGTGGAAACCTCATCCCCATATACGTTCAAACCATTGTAGGCAGGGTTTGTACGGTCAGCTCCGGGATTGTTGAGGTCTAGGATGCTATTGGCATGCCAATCCTCCCCTGTCAATACGGACAGGTTTGCCTTTACCGCCAGTTTGTCGCTAAAGGCATGGGCCACCCTAATTCCAAAATCATAGTAATTGTTGTCCCCCGCGGCTTCTTGGGAGGTTATACCCACTTTTCCATAAGCACTGATGCCCTGAAAGTCGAATGGGTTCTTACTGTTCATGAACAAAATCCCGTTGAAAGCACCCGCTCCATAGAGTGCGGAGGATGCTCCGGGCAATATTTCGATACTCTGTACATCCAATTCCGACATCCCCACCAAATTTCCAAGTACGAAATTAAGACCTGGGGCCGTGTTGTCCATACCATCCACCAATTGTAAGAATCGGTTGTTGGCAAAGGTTGCAAAACCTCTTGTGTTGATGGATTGAAAGGTTAAACTGTTGGTGTTGATGTCCACGCCCTTCAAGTTTTGCAGCCCACCATAGAACGACTCTGCAGTGGTGTTTTTAATATCGTTCAAACCGAATCTCTCCACAGAAACGGGAGATTCAAAAATACGCTCCGGGGTTCTGGAAGCAGAAATTACGATTTCATCCAAAATTGTGGACGCTTCACGTAGTGTAACGGAAATTGTTTGGTTGTTGGAGGTTATGTTTGCAACAAAATCTGAAAATCCGATACTTGTAAATCGAAGGGAAAATGGAGGTTGCTCCGAGGTGTTAAAGGTGAAATTTCCATCAAAGTCGGTCGTGGTTCCTTCGGCCTTTCCTACCAAGACCACATTGGCTCCCGGAATAGGCTCGTTTTTTTCATCAACTACTTTCCCTTGTACAGTTGTCTGCGCATAGGAGACAACGCCAAACAGCAATAGGGAAACAATCATTAGTCTTCTCATTGGCTTTGAATTTGAGTTAAATTAGATTTAAGTATCTGTTAAGTATTGGAGGTGGAAGATACATTTTTTTTCATTTGGTTTCCACAAAATTGAAAAAAATTATGCATGCATAATACTTTTTTGCTAAAAAAAGGTGTGGATATATACATATTTAATAAAAATGGCGCTGATATCAGCGCCATTATTCATTATTCTGATTTTTTAAAAGTTACTCCACGGTAACTGATTTGGCCAAATTTCTAGGTTGGTCCACATTGCAACCGCGCATAACCGCGATGTAGTAAGACAACAACTGCAGGGGTATTGTGGTCAAAAGTGGTGAAAGGCCTTCCGATGTTTCGGGAACCTCGACCACATGGTCCGCCAGTTCTTTTACAGATTTATCACCTTCCGTCACTATGGCTATGATCTTGCCCTTTCTGGATTTGATCTCTTGGATATTGCTGACCACTTTTTCATAATGCCCTTTTTTAGTGGCTATGACCACCACGGGCATTTGTTCATCAATCAAAGCGATCGGGCCGTGTTTCATTTCTGCAGCAGGATATCCTTCGGCATGGATATAGCTTATTTCCTTGAGTTTCAGAGCTCCCTCCAACGCTACTGGAAAATTATATCCCCTTCCTAAATAAAGGCAGTTTGTGGAATCTTTGTATATCTCCGCAATTTGCCGTACTACCTGGTTGGATTCCAATGTCTTTTCAACTTTGGCAGGGATACTCTCCAATTCGGCCAGATATTCGTGGTATTTGGATTGGGACAGGGCTCCTTTTTCGTGGGCCAATTTAAGTGCGATCAAGGTAAGCACCGTAATCTGCGTGGTAAATGCCTTTGTAGAGGCCACACCTATCTCCGGCCCGGCATGGGTATAGGCTCCCGCATCCGTTTCGCGGGCAATGGATGATCCCACCACATTGCAAACGCCAAAAACAAAGGCCCCTTTCTCTTTTGCCAGTTTAATGGCGGCCAGAGTATCTGCCGTTTCTCCGGACTGTGATATGGCTATCAGTACATCCTTGTCCGTGATGACCGGATTTCTATATCTGAACTCCGAGGCGTATTCCACTTCAACGGGAATCCTCACCAAATCTTCGAATATGTACTCCGCGACTAGGCCAGCATGCCAAGAAGTACCGCAGGCCACAATGATTATCCTATTGGCATTCAGGAACTTTTCTAGGTTCTGATCGATTCCGGCCATCTTAACGATTCCTTGATTGGCCAACAAACGCCCTCGGTAGGTGTCCAAAATGGCCCTGGGCTGTTCATAGATCTCCTTGAGCATGAAATGGTCGTAGCCTCCTTTTTCAATTTCCTCAAGATTCAATTGCAATTCCAGGATATTGGGATAGGCTATCGAATCATCTTTGATTTTTCTGAGTTTGATCTCTTTTCCAATGCGGACTATGGCCATTTCTTCGTCTTCCAAGTACACCGCATTATTGGTAAACTCTATGAATGGTGAAGCATCCGATGCAATGAAATATTCGTTCTTCCCAATTCCAATGGCCAAAGGACTCCCTAGCTTTGCCACTACGATCTCATCGGGCTTTGTCCTGTCAAAAACAGCAATTGCATAGGCTCCCACAACTTGGTTCAGCGCAATCTGAACAGCTTTTCCAAGTTTTACGCCTTCTTTGTTCTTAACCTCCTCAATGAGGTTTACCAAAACCTCAGTATCCGTATCGGAATGAAAAGTATATCCGCGTTTGATCAACGCCTTTTTGATGGATTCGTAATTTTCAATGATCCCATTGTGTATGATGACCAAGTCTCCAGAATTGGAATAATGAGGATGGGAGTTTACGTCATTGGGGACCCCATGGGTGGCCCAACGGGTATGTCCAAGACCCAACTTACCGTTTAGGCCAATCGTCTTTTCCGATTTCTTCCTTAAATCCTCAACTTTGCCCTTGGTCTTGGAAAGATGGGTACTTTCTCCATCAAATAGAACAATTCCAGCACTGTCGTAGCCACGATATTCGAGTCGTTGAAGGCCTTTGATTATAATGGGGTAGGCATCTCTATGCCCAATGTACCCTACTATTCCACACATAAGATTGATTTTGGGTTATTAACGGTTACTGGGTTATCCCCCAAAATTATAATCAATTAGCCAAAAAACAATAAAACAACGCTTTTTAACCGACAAACAACTTAAAATTGACTATTAGCTGCAGATTAATTGGCCTCGGTATAGTAGATTTCCAATTTCAGTTTTTTGTCCTGATCCGCTGCATCCACATTACTTCCAAAAAGTACGGTCCCCAATGGATTCACCGTTGACATTACGGGCATATCAATCTCTTTGGGATCGGCAACGCCCACGGATTCCTGCACGGTTTTGTTCCCTATGTTCGCGGTAAGGGTCAACGCAAGTCTGGCATTGGTGGAATCCCTTACTATGATATCATTGATATACTCTGTAATGCGGATGGTATATTTGACCCCTAGGTCATTTTCCTTCTTCAATATCCCATCATGGTTCAGGACAAGCCCAAGTGGCTCATCCACGGTGAAACTCTCATTCAAGACATCGTACAAGGGCTCGTTGGTTTCGGCATTGTACAGATAAAGTCTGGGAGGTTCCACAACGCTCGTCCCTGTGGCATCCAACGTGTTCCTATCCACATAGAAGACCAAATTGGCCTCATTGATGATCCAATTGTTCGCCCTTATTTGGTCGATGATGTTTCCCCCTCCATTTTCAATTTCATCAAACAATCTGATCTCGGCAATGGTCCCAGCGCCTTTTACGTATATTCTTGAGGCGTTTTCACCATTGTCCAGGGCATTGGCAATGTCTACTGGGAAAGGTTCGTTCACGAAACTGTTCACCGCATTGCCCGAAACAACCCCATTACTACTCAGCAAAAGATTGAGTACATAATCTTTCTCCGCGGTCTCGGTGACCTCATCGGTGGCATTATAATCATCATACTCATAAGTAATGGTAATGGTGGCCTGAGTCAGATCCAGCAAGAACATCAATTCTTCCGCACTGGTTCCTGACAATTGGATTCCCCGGAAAAAATCATAGAAATTATTTCGGCTCAGCAGTTCGGGCTGTCCCTCCTTGTCCAAGATGTTTTCCTGAAAAAAGGTTTTGTCCAACGGCACCCTGATCCCGGGGTTAAGACGGGTCTCCACCACGGTCTGGGATTCGTCCACATCATCGGTTTCTGGGTCGTCATCGGCAAAAAAGAGCATTTCCTTATTGTCGATGGTAACCTCCCCATTAAAGAGTTCCTCTCCCACAAAGCTCGAAAAGTCTTGGTTGGAATAATACATTTGGGCCTCTTCAAAATTTGTATCCGGATCCAAATCGCGAAGAAAAAATGTAGACCTTGAAACAATCAGGTTGAAAGACTGGGTCCTATCGCCATAAATACTGTCCAAATCAAAAGTCCGTTCAAAGATGTTGGGCACAAAATCATCACTTGTGCCATCATCGTCGGGGTCAAATGGATCGGAGCCTTGGATACGCTCTTCATTATCGGTCACCCCATCGCCGTCCTCATCGGTATTTGGATCGCTGGAATCGTTGTCAAATTCATTCTGTACCCCGTCGCCATCGCTGTCCCGTAGAGAGCTGGGAGGTTGTTGAAAGGGAATATATAGATAGACTTCCTTTACTGTTTCGTTTTCGGGAATGGTGGCCGCGTTGTCATCGGTATCGGCACCGTCCTCGGTTGCTTGGGAGGAATCTCCAAAGATTGGGTTGCTAACCGGCAAAGTGACCTGGGATATGATGCTGGCCGTTCTTTTTCCATAAACCGGATCATTGAACGTGCCCAATTGGTATAGGGGCAAACGGTTGGTCTGTACGGCTTCAATGCCCCTGTTGTAGGCAAAAACATCGAACACGGCCTTACCTGTGTTAAAGGGTTCGCCCCCCACAACACCTTCACCTATGGTATCCAACTCCTCTTCACAGGAAGTGTTCAGCAGAAACAAAGCCCCAGCCAAGGCTGAAACTATGATAATCCCGTTAAATTTCATGCAATTTATTTTAGAACTTCTGTTTTATAGAAATTTGTGTACGCTTCCTCGGCCTCTTGGAGTGAAACATAGGGCAATACTGGTTTGGAAAGGTTTGCGATATGGCCTCTCAAATCATCCGGCACCTCTTCCGAGGCTAAAATAATGGCATCGGAATAATCCACTGCAACTTTTAACAAATTATTATAGTCGGGCTTGGCCAGGTACGCAATACTTTCCCTTTCGATACCATCAAAGACAACTTTGTTGATCATCTCAACATCCAGTTCCCCTTCAAAACCCTTCCCATATATGGAGGTCACTATCTTGCTGTCCGCAAACAACGGTTCATCTGCGTAATACTTTCTCAAATAAAGCGGAAGCAAAGAGGCCATCCAGCCATGTACATGTATGATGTCGGGGGACCAATTCAATTTTTTGACGGTCTCCACTACGCCTTTGGCAAAGAAAATGGCACGTTCATCATTGTCCGGGAAAAGATTTCCTTCGGAATCCTTGAACGTGGACTTTCTCTTGAAATATTCTTCGTTGTCAATGAAATATACCTGTATACGCTCCCTTGGGATGGATGCTACTTTGATGATCAACGGCATATCCATATCGTTGATGACCAGATTCATCCCGGACAGGCGTATCACCTCGTGTAATTGATGCCTTCTTTCATTGATGTTTCCGTACCTTGGCATAAAAATGCGTATCTGCCCCCCATTGCTGTTGACCAGTCGAGGCGCTTCGTACGACATTAAGGAAACTGGATTCTCTGGAAGGTAAGGTACTAATTCAGAAGATACAAACAATATCTTTTTACCATTCATAAACACTTTCTTTTGCTTATCCCAAAAACGTAGCTGCAAAAGTACAAAAATTATGCCGATTACCAGTATTTATAGTATTTTTGCACGCTTTTGAACAACGATATGCACTTATTCGACCGTAAAAAGGAACTTCAGGGCTTCTTGCAGAAAGAGAGGCGCAGCACCCGTACCATTGGTATGGTGCCTACCATGGGGGCCTTGCACCAAGGGCATATTTCGTTGGTGAAAAAGGCACTTTGAAAATGACCTGGTTGTGGTGAGCATCTTTGTGAACCCCACTCAATTTGACAAAAAGGACGACCTTGAAAAGTACCCAAGAAACTTGGATCAAGATCTTAAGGTCTTGGGCCTTGTGTCTGAAAAAAATTGTGGTCTTTGTCCCTTCCACCCAAGAAATCTATGATGGCAAAATACAATCAAAATCTTATGATTTTGATGGTCTTGACAAAGTGATGGAAGGAGAGTTCAGGGAAGGGCATTCTAATGGTGTCGGCACCATTGTGGAGCTTTTGCTGAGGACCGTGGCGCCCAACAGGGCCTATTTTGGGGAAAAGGAATTTCTCAACAATTGCAGATCATCAGAAAAATGGTAGCCGGTCCAAAAAACTTCCTGGTCGAAATCATTGGCTGCCCTTATTGAAAGGGAGCCCCATGGCCTGGCCATGAGCTCCCCAATGAACGCCTCCCAAAAACGACTTAGGGAAGTGGGGATTTCATCCATAAACACCTTTGGCCGCCAAGTCAAAATTTGGCACGGAAAATGCTAAGGAAATAGCCATCTGGGTAAAATCAACGTTCGAAGCAAATCCAATTTGATCTAGAGTATTTCCAAATTGCGGATGAAGACACTTTGACGCCCATGATCAAAAAACAGGAGGGTAGAAAATATAGGGCGTTCATTGCCGTTTACGCCGGTGATGTCCGCTTGATCGACAACCTAAGATTGAATTGATTAATTTTGCGCCATGCAAGTAGAAGTTGTAAAATCTAAAGTTCACAGGGTAAAGGTAACTGGGGCAGACCTCAATTATATTGGTGGCATCACCATAGACGAGGATCTTATGGATGCGGCCAAATATCATTAGCGAAAGATACAGATCGTGAACAACAACAACGGTGAAAGACTGAAACCTACGCCATTCCCGGGCCCAGGGGTTCCGGCAGAACTGACCTTGAACGAAGCCGTAGCGCGAAAAGTGGCGTTGGCGACGTATTGATCCTGATCACCTATGCCTGGATGAGTGTTGAAGAAGCAAAATCATTCAACCCGGCCTTGGTCTTCCCCAATGAGGAAACCAACCTTTTAAACTAGTTTTGAGCAATTCCCTAAAAAAGTTTCTCAAGATATTCATACCGATTGCCCTTGGGCTGTTTTTGGTATGGTACTCGTATGATTCCACTACCCCGGAAGAGCGAAGGCAAATTCTCCACTATATTTCCAATGCTTCCCCGTTTTGGGTGACCCTTTCGGTGTTGATCGGCATATTGAGCCATGTCTCAAGGGCCGTGCGCTGGAACTACTTGTTGGAACCCATGGGGTACAGGCCCAAAATCTGGAACAACCTCCTCATTGTGCTCATTTCCTATTTTGCCAATCTTGGAATTCCAAGATCGGGCGAAATTCTTAGGGCCACCGCATTGACCACCTACGAGAAAGTTCCTTTTGAAAAAGGTTTTGGGACCATCGTCACGGAAAGGATCATAGACCTCCTGATGCTGTTGCTGGTGATCATCATCACCTTGGCATTGCAGACAGATGTGATCTTGGGCTTTTTGGAAGAAAAGGGCATAAACCTCTTGGGGGCGTTCGCCGTGCTTTTTGTGGGCATTGTTGGGCTTTTTCTGGCCACGATGGTCATCCGAAAGTCCAGTTCACAATGGGCCAAAAAAATCAAGGCCTTTCTCAATGGTCTATTGGATGGTGTTCTCAGCGTCTTTAAAATGAAAAAAAAATGGCCCTTCATCCTGCATACCTTTCTTATTTGGGGAGCTTATGTTGCCATGTTCTGGGTGATAAAATACACCGTTACGGAGACCGTGCCGCTATCCTTGAGTGAACTGTTGGTTGGCTTTGTCGCCGGCGCCTTTGCCATGTCCACCACCAATGGTGGCGTGGGCCTCTATCCCATTGCCGTGAGCGCAGCTTTGGGTATTTTTGGCATAACTTCTGTTTCCGGTGATGCCTTTGGTTGGATCATGTGGATCGCACAGACCCTAATGGTCGTGGTTTTTGGCACAATATCCTTCATTGTCCTGCCGTTATTGAATAGAAATCGGTAAACCCCTGCCAACCAAATATCCAATTCATGAAAAAATGTCTATTTCTAGTAATGGGCCTTATCACCTTGAACCTTGGGGCCCAGGTGAAAAAGGAGATTTTTGAATCTTTCAAACTTCAGGAGCGCAGGGACGTTTCCTACTATTTTCCCGAAGACTATTCCGAAGAGAATAAATATCCCTTGATCGTGGTCTTGGATGCACAGTATCTTTTTGACCTTGTTGTGGCCAATGTAAAGTTCCAGAGCGGATTGGGACGTATGCCAAAGGCCATTGTGGTGGGTGTCCACCAAGGTGAGAATGACATACGGTGGGATGATTGTGATTTTGAGGAAGCCTCAGGACTGCCCACTGAAAAAGGCAAGCTGTTTTACGAATTTTTGGGCACGGAGCTTATTCCCTACCTGGAAACCAGCTATAAAGTGGCCCCTTTCAAAATGTTCATAGGATATGACATTACCGCCAATTTTGGCAATTTCTATTTGTTCAAGGATAAATCGCTCTTTAACTCCTATGTGAGCATATCCCCAGTGTTGGCCACTGAAATGGAATCCAGGGTCCCCACGCGGCTGTCAGCTCTGGATCAAGTGATTTTTTACAACATCATTCTAGAAAAGGAGCCCACGGATGACAGACAGCGTATCCTTCAAATGAACCATAGCATCAAATCCATCACCAAGGAGTCCCTGCATTATTTCTTTGACGAATATGACGATGTGGACCACACCTCCATTGCCGCTTATGGCATCGCAAAGGCGTTCGACAATGTCTTCAGGATGTTCCAGCCCATCAGTCCAAAAGAATACAAAACCGAGATATTGACCTCTGAGGAGCCCGTCTTCTCCTATCTGGAAAATAGATATGGCTTGATCGAGCAATTGTTCGGTTTTAAAAAACAGGTGGAGCTCAATGACATCATGGCCATTTATGCCGCCTGTCGCAAAAAGGAAGATTTCGAATCCTTGAAACCCTTGGCGGAACTCTGCAAAAAAGAATACCCCGATACCATGATGGGCTTCTATTTTGAGGGAGAATACTATGAACAGATCGGGGAACCCAAAAAGGCGTTCAAAACCTTTGAAAAAGCCTTTCAATTGGAAGAAATCGATTTCTTGACCAAGGACATGGCCCTTGAAAAGATAGACGCGCTCAAAGCCGACTTTGGGTATTAGAATATTGGATTGCTGGTCTTTTGGATGATTGGATGTCTCTATCCAATAATCGAACTGTCCAAAAATCCAACAATCCAAAAATCTATCGGTCCCTCCATCTAAATCCATATCTTTAGGCTCTTCATCGAATACGAATGGCCAAGACCAAAACAGCTTTTTTTTGCCAAAATTGTGGCACCCAATATCCCAAATGGGTAGGGCAATGTTCTTCCTGCAAACAGTGGAACACCATTGTGGAAGAAGTGGTCCAAAAAGAAGAAAAGAGAAGTTGGAAGACCGATTCGGTTTCCAGCAAGCAAGCCAACAAGCCTTTGCGCATTTCCGAAATCACCCATGAAAAAGAGTTGCGCTTGGATACTTTGGACCAAGAGTTCAATAGGGTTTTGGGAGGTGGTCTCGTTCCCGGCTCCCTGACCTTGTTGGGAGGCGAACCGGGTATTGGCAAAAGTACGCTCTTGCTCCAAATTGCCCTAAAACTGCCTTACAAAACCCTTTATGTTTCTGGGGAAGAAAGCCAGCACCAAATTAAAATGCGTGCCGACCGCATTCAACCCAACAGCGAACATTGTTACATCCTAACCGAGACCAAAACGCAAAGTATTTTCCAACAGATAGGTATGTTGGAACCCGACTTGGTGGTCATAGATTCCATCCAAACCCTACACTCCGATTATATTGAATCGGCCGCTGGAAGCATTTCCCAGATTCGGGAATGTGCCGCGGAACTCATCAGATTTGCCAAGGAAAGCCATACACCGGTTATCTTGGTGGGCCATATCACCAAGGATGGCACCATCGCCGGCCCCAAAATCTTGGAGCATATGGTGGATACGGTGCTCCAGTTTGAAGGAGACCGAAATTATGTATACCGCATCCTCCGTTCACTTAAAAACAGATTTGGGTCCACAGCAGAACTGGGCATTTACGAAATGCAGGGAAGTGGGCTCCGTGAAGTCAACAACCCCTCGGAAGTTTTGATTTCAAAAAACGATGAAAACCTCAGCGGAACCGCCATTGCCTCCACGGTGGAAGGTATGCGCCCTTTGCTCATTGAAATTCAGGCTTTGGTCAGCACCGCAGTCTATGGGACCCCACAACGTTCGGCTACTGGATTCAACGCCAAACGTTTGAACATGCTGTTGGCCGTTTTGGAAAAACGGGCGGGGTTCAAATTGGCAGCAAAGGACGTTTTTTTGAACATTACTGGAGGTATCACCGTGGATGATCCCGCCATTGATCTGGCGGTAGTCGCCGCCATCCTGTCCAGCAATGCCGACATCCCCATTGAAAAAGGCATCTGCTTTGCCGCTGAAGTTGGTCTTGCAGGGGAAATACGTCCGGTTCAACGGGTGGACCAACGCATTCTTGAGGCAGAAAAATTGGGGTTTGCTACCATTTTTGTTTCCAAAAACAACAAGATCGGATTGAAAAATACAACCATTCAAGTTCAACAAGTCTCCAAAATCGAAGATGTGGTAAGTTTCTTGTTTGGTTGACAGATTACTTTCAAAAGCTTATATTTAGGCTCTCATCATTAAAAATATGTTTCGATATTCCACTTTTTTGATTTTTTTACTTTTCGTTTCTTGCGCGAAGGAAATCGGCCAACCAACGGATAAAGCCTATTTTACCACTTGGCAAGACTATTTGGGCGACCCGGAACGGTCGCATTATTCTACCCTTGATCAAATAGACACAACGAACGTCAATCGGCTGAAGTTGGCATGGACCTATAAAAGTGGTGGTCTTGAGGAAGGTCGTACCACACAGATCCAAACCAATCCACTTATTGTGGATAATGTACTCTACGGAGTCAATGCCGCCGTACAATTGTTTGCCATAGATGCCAAAACGGGTAAAGAGCTCTGGAAATTCAATCCGGATACCCAAGATGATTCTGGACTCGGGTTGAGCAGGGGCTTGGGTTTTTGGGCGTCCGAAGGCAAAGAACCAAGCCGGATCTTTTTTAGTTCAGGGCCTAAACTATACGCTGTCGATATCGAAACTGGCCAATCCATCCCTTCTTTTGGCGACAAGGGAAGCATTGATCTTCGGGACGGGCTTGGAAGGGATCCCAAACGGCTGTCAGTGGTTGCCAATACCCCTGGGGTCATTTATAAAAATACCTTGATCCAAGGGACCCGGGTAGGCGAAGGCCCGGGATCTTCCCCTGGTCATGTAAGGGCCTACAATGTTCTGACCGGGGCCATCGAGTGGACCTTCCACACCATTCCCCAACCCGGTGAATTTGGATATGACACCTGGCCCCAAGATGCCTACAGAACCGTTGGAGGTGCCAATAGTTGGCCTGGAATGGCATTGGATGAAGAACGGGGCATCGTCTACATCCCTACGGGATCTGCCGCTTTTGACTGGTATGGTGGGGATCGTACGGGTGCCAACCTGTTCGCCAACTCACTGCTGGCCCTTAAGGCAGAAACCGGGGAGCGCATTTGGCATTTTCAAATGGTACACCACGATATTTGGGACAGGGATCTTCCCGCACCGCCCAATCTTTTGGATGTCCGGCGCGATGGAAAGACTATTCCGGCCGTGGCACAGGTTACCAAAAGTGGACATGTTTTTGTGTTCAACCGTGTTACTGGAGAGCCTTTGTTCCCCATTGAGGAAAAAGCCTATCCTCGATCAACCCTGTTGGGTGAAAATGCATTTGAAACCCAGCCCCTTCCCTTGAAACCAGAGCCATTTGCCCGACAAATCTTGACGGAAGATGGCCTATATGCCCCAAACCGCAAAGCTTTTGTGGATGATTTGGTTAAAAACAATGTGCAACAAGGTTCTCCCACCGTTTTGGAAAAATTCAAATCCATCACATCGCAAGGTCAGTTCATCCCAATGGATACCACAGGTGTCATCCTTTATCCCGGAGCCGATGGCGGTGCAGAATGGGGAGGAGCAGCTTTGGACCCCCGTGATGGCGTGATGTACGTCAATGCCAATGAAATGGCCTGGATCCTTAAAATGAAGGCCATTGGTGGAAAGAACGACAATACAAGTATGGGACAAAGTCTTGCCCAGATACATTGTGCCCGTTGCCACGGAGGAGAGTTGCAAGGCTTGGAAGGGATTCCAGAACTCCAAAATGTCAAGTTGCGGTTAAAACCAGACTCCATCAATACCATCATTCAAAAAGGCAGGGGGGCCATGCCCGGTATGCCTAATCTTTCCCCAGAGGAAATTGAAGAAATTGCCCAATTTCTTACCGGCACGGAAAAGGCCAAAGACCATAGGGTGGAAAAAATCAAAATAGACGTCCCTTATTCCGTGGCCAGCTTTGCCCGGTTCAAGGATGACCGGGGTTTTCCCGTGGTGAAACCACCATGGGGGACCCTCAATGCCATCGACCTGAACACGGGCGAATATCTCTGGAAGGTTCCTTTGGGGCACGAGGAAAGCCTGGACGATCCAGAAGTTCCTGTTTCTGGGCTTGAAAACTACGGGGGGCCTGTCATAACCGCTGGCGGGATCCTGTTCATAGCGGCCACAAAGGATGAAAAAATACGTGCCTTCAACATGAAAACGGGGCAACAATTGTGGGAAGACGTTCTTCCCGCTGGAGGGTATGCCACGCCGGCCACCTATGAAATTGATGGCAAACAGTACGTGGTGATTGCCTGTGGCGGGGGCAAAATGGGCACTGGTTCCGGAGATGAGTACAGAGCCTACACCCTGGATTAGGGTTAAGGGGCAGGGTTTGGAATAGCTTTGTGGATTTCTTCAATCCGATTCAGCACCTCATCCGAAAGGTCCACATCGATGCTATCAATGTTCTCTTTAAGTTGCTCCATGGTTGTGGCACCGATAATGTTGCTCGTTACAAAAGGTCTGGAATTCACAAAGGCCAAAGCCATTTGGGCCAAGCTCAACCCATGTTCCCGGGCCAAGTCCGAATATCGTTTGGTGGCCTCTACTGCCGTTTCGCCACTATAGCGATTATAGTTTGGGAAAAGTGTGATCCTGGATTTTCGGGGAGGTATCTCGGTCAGATATTTTCCACTCAACACACCAAACCCAAGTGGTGAATACGCCAATAATCGTAGATTCTCACGCATGGCAATTTCCGAAAGGCCCACTTCAAAAAGACGGTTCAACAGGTTGTAGGGGTTCTGGATGGTTAGCATCCTGGGCAAATCTTGGTGCACCTTGCTTTCCTCCAGGTAGCGCATGGCCCCCCATGGTGTTTCATTGGAAATCCCCACATGCCTGATCTTTCCTTCGGCCATCAAGTCCCGCAACGTTTCCAACACTTGATGGATGTTGTCTTCCCACGGATCGATAATGTGGGCGTTGAATCCGCGTTGCCCAAAATAATTGGTGTTCCGTTCCGGCCAATGCAGTTGATATAGGTCAATGTAATCGGTCTGGAGTCTGCTTAAACTGCCATCCACGGCCTTGATGATGGACTCCCTACTGAACCCTGTGGTCCGGATAAATTTGGCGAACTCGGATCGTCCGGCAATTTTTGAGGCCAAAATCACTTTATCCCGGTTTCCGGTCTTTTTGAACCAGTTTCCGATGATTTCCTCAGTAACGGCGTAGAGTTCCTTTTTGGCAGGTATGGGGTAGAGTTCGGCCGTATCAAAAAAATTGATGCCCTGATCCAGGGCATAGTCCATTTGTTCGTGACCTTCATCTTGGGTGTTTTGTCTTCCCCAAGTCATCGTTCCCAAACAAATTTTACTCACTCTAATATCGGTATGCGGCAGTCTTGTGTATTTCATCAATTTGTGTTTTGGGAATTGTACCCATTGCCAATCTCAACGTCACATCGAGCGCAGTCGAGATGCTTTTGTCTATCTTTCGACTACGCTTAAGATGACAAAAATCTAGTACAATTAATTTTATTTTTGAATGTCAAAAATACTTAAACCAAATATTTCAACTTTAAGCCATTGTTATTTTTCCACTTCCAGAAGGATGGGACAGTGATCGCTATGTTTAGCATTAGCCAAGATCACCGAACGCTTCAATCGATCTTTCAAAGATTCATTGACCATGCCGTAATCCAATCGCCAACCCTTATTATTGGCCCTAGAATTAGCCCGGTAGCTCCACCACGTATAGTTGTGGGGCTCTTTGTTGAAATGCCGAAAACTATCTATGAACCCACTTTTGATAAAATTCCCGATCCATTCACGTTCCACGGGCAAAAACCCTGAAACGTTTTTGTTTCGTATTGGATCGTGGATATCGATGGCCTCGTGACAGATATTGTAATCCCCACAGACAATCAGGTTGGGACGTTCCTTTCGCAACACATCGGCATATTTTTGAAAATCGGCCATATACATCAGCTTATGGCCCAGGCGGTCCAAGTTGGTCCCAGAGGGCAGGTAAAGGCTCATAATGGACATATCCCCGTAGTCGACACGGAGATTGCGTCCTTCAAAATCCATATAATCAATTCCAGTACCATACTCCACATGGTCAGGTTTTTCCTTGCAAAGCAGGGCCACTCCGCTATACCCTTTTTTCTGGGCACTGAACCAGTAGTGATGGTTATAGCCAAGCTCTTCCAAGGCCATTACATCCACCTGATCTTGCATGGCCTTGGTCTCCTGTAGGCAAACGACATCAGCATCCACGGTTTTTAACCACTCCGTAAAGCCTTTGTTCATCGCGGCCCGAATGCCATTTACATTGTACGATACTATCTTCATTCCAAAATTTTGCCTAAAAATAACCATTGTACTTGGGTTCTTAAAATGGACCTTTTGCCTCACATGCCGTAACTTTAGTTTTTGGAACGCTAATTGATTATCCTTAGAAGAATTTAAGACTTTGATCATGAAAAAACTATTGCTTTTGGGTCTATTGTTCTCCGGTCAGCTTATCATGGCCCAGGCATATCCCAGATTTTATAACGATAACGAATTGAAGTTCAACATTGGTCTCTTTTTGGCGACCACTACCGTGGAAGGTTCCTATGAATACTACTTGAGTGAAGACACCAGCATCGGGGGAACCGTGTATTTTGACAATGACGCCACAGATTTTAATGGGGATTTTGGAATTGGCCCCAATTTTAGGGCCTATTTTGGATACCAACCCAGAACAGGTTTTTTCGCAGAAGCCTTTGGCCTTTATTATACCGATGAAGACGATACACAAAATGACCTTCTAGACCCAAGAAACCGAGAATACAGCACCATGGCGTTGGGATTGGGATTTGGAAACAAATGGGCCACACGCGATGGACGGTTTACTTTGGAAATCTATGGGGGATTTGGGCGAAATATCAACCCAGAGGATTTTCAGGATGATTTTATGTACCGCGGAGGGCTATCCATAGGTTTTAGGTTTTAAATTTACCATATGATAGCCTTACTCTTGATCGACATCCAACAGGGTTTGCAGGAAACCGATTTTTATGGAACCGAGCGCAACAATCCACAAGCTGAGGCCAATTGTCAAAAAATCCTGGATGCCTTTCGGGAAAAAAAACTGCCCCTCTTTCATGTCCAGCATTGTTCCACAAATCCTGAATCTCCCCTGCATCCCAGCAAAAAAGGAAATGCGTTCCATCCCTTGGTCCAACCAAAGGATGGCGAGCCCATAATCCAGAAAAATGTGAACAGTGCCTTCATTGGCACCGATTTGGAGGCCCGGCTCAAAGCCCAAAACATTTTGGCTGTGGTGATTGTAGGTTTAACCACGGAACACTGCGTTTCCACGTCAACTCGCATGGCCGCAAATCTTGGCTTCAGTGTTACCTTGATTTCCGATGCAACGGCCGCTTTTGACAAAATTGGAGTGGATGGTAAAACCTATGGGGCGGAACTTATCCATAATGCCGCATTGGCGAATCTTAAGGACGAATTTGCCCAAATCAAAACCACCGAGGCATTCTTGGAGGAGCTAAAGAATTAGTTCTTACTTTTATGCCAATACATCAACTATGCTACGTTACACAATTTCCTTTATCCTTTGTGCCCTTTTGGGCATCCTTCCCAGTATTTCCCAAGAGAAACCGCTTAAAATTGGCGTGGCAGGTCTCACCCATACCCACGTGCATTGGATTTTGGGGCGTGGAGACATCGGCGACATCGAAATAGTGGGGATTGCAGAACCCAATCGGGAGTTGGCACAACGCTATGCGGACCAGCATGGGTTTTCCATGAATTTGGTGTATAACAGTTTGGAAGAAATGATCGCTGCCACCAAACCTGAAGCCGTGACCGCTTTCGGAACCATTTATGACCATTTGGAAGTGGTACAGACCTGTGCCCCCAAGGGCATCCACGTGATGGTGGAAAAACCCTTGGCCGTGAGTATGGACCATGCCCAAAAAATGAAGGCGTTGGCAGAGCAATACAACATCCACTTGCTCACCAACTATGAAACAACCTGGTATCCCACCAACCATAAGGCCAAGGAATTGCTGGATAGTGGTAAAATAGGGGATTTGCGAAAAGTGATTGTGCGGGATGGACACCGTGGACCCGTAAAAATTGGTGTCAACAAGGAGTTTTTGGACTGGTTGCAAGACCCGGTGCTGAACGGGGGTGGGGCCCTAACGGATTTTGGTTGCTACGGGGCCAATTTAATGACCTGGCTCAAGGGTGGACAACGGCCCAATACCGTCACCACCGTAACGCAGCAGTTTCAAACGGATAACAATCCCAAGGTGGATGATGATGCTACCATCATCCTCACCTATGATGATTCCCAGGCCATTTTGGAGCCCTCTTGGAACTGGCCCATCGGAAGAAAGGATATGGAACTCTACGGCCTCACCGGGGCCATTTATGCCGATAACCGCAATACGTTGCGCATCCGAATGGCTGAAGGCTATGATGGTTATCAAGAAGAAAAAATGACCCTTGAGGAGCGGGCTGCCCCTTTTAATGACCCTTTCTCGCTGTTGGCCGGTGTGGTCAGGGGCACCATTACCTTAAAACCCACGGACCTCTCTGCATTGGAAAACAATATGACCGTGGTGGAAATTTTGGATGCTGCCCGTGAAAGCGCCAAGAAAGGCGTTACCATCACCTTGAAAAAATGACCTTCCATTGACCTGTGATTCCCCCTATTCCATGAAATACGTATTACCTTCCCTATTCTTGTTCTTTACAGTAGGATTATTGGCACAGGAAGTCCAAAAAGATTCCATAACGCAACTGGATGAAATCATCCTTGTTGAGGATGTGGCCCCAAAAAAGGCGACAGGAATCACGGCTTCCTCCTCCATCAGTTCCCAGACTTTTGAACGTTTCAATCCAGTGGATATCCCTTCGGCCATCAACCAAATTTCTGGGGTCTATCTGCTCTCCGGAGCCTTGAACACCAATCGCATCACCATTCGAGGGGTGGGGGCGCGCACTCCCTTTGGCACGGATAAGCTTCGCCTATATTTCAACGGGATTCCCGTGACCAACGGCACGGGTTTTTCCACCATTGAAGCTTTCGATTTGGAGAATTTGGGCTCTCTGGAAGTCATTAAGGGTCCCAAGGGAACCGCCTTTGGCACCAACTTGGGCGGTGCCATTATTTTGGATACAAAAGCTCCCATTGATGGCGAGACCCATCTGGTGAGCCGCTCCACCTTTGGATCATACCATATGTTCAAGGAGAATTTGTCTTTTACACATGCAGAAAAAAAATTCAATCTGAATTTTAGTTACAACCATCTTGAAACCGACGGCTATCGGCAGAACAGTCGCTTTGAGCGGGATGGTTTTTTGTTGAACAGCAACTTTACTCTCGGTCAAAAAAGCCATTTGGGATTTTTGTTGAACTATATTGATTACACGGCCCACATTGCAAGTTCGATCAACCAGACCGATCTTGACGAAGACCCCAAACGCGCCGCTTCCAACTGGTTGGCGGCCCAAGGTTTTGAAGCCAATAAATATGTGCTTACGGGCGTATCGCACACATATCAATTTTCAGAAAAACTGAAGAACACTACTTCCATTTTTTATACGTACCTGGATCATTATGAACCCCGTCCTTTCAATATTTTGGATGAGTTTACCAACGGATTTGGTTTCCGAAGCCAGTTTGAGGGCAATTTTGGTCCTACCGAATACACTCTTGGTGCCGAACTCTACAAGGATGAATACCATTGGGGCACTTTTGAAAACCTGTATACCGACAACAATGGCAATGGAAGCCTGCAAGGTGACCGGTTGAGCCAGAATAGGGAATTTAGAAGGCAGTCCAATATTTTTGGTACGCTCACATACCCCATTACCCCAACATTTTCCGCCCAGTTGGGCGTTAACCTCAACAAAACGCATTACAATTTTAGGGACCTGTTCAATACGGGGACTGAAAATACCTCCGCCGAGCGGGATTTTGATGCCATTCTCCTGCCCAGTTTGGGATTGCAATATACTTTCGGCCAAGGCCAACTGTATGCCAACATCAGTCGCGGGTTTTCCAACCCCAGTTTGGAAGAGACCTTGACCCCCGATGGCATCATCAACCCCGACATTGCCCAAGAAACTGGGACCAACTACGAATTGGGCGGTCAGTTTGTCGGGTTTCAAAAACGGTTTTCCGCCCATGTTGCCCTGTACCGCATGGACATCAATAACCTATTGGTGGCCCAACGTGTGGGCGAGGACCAGTACATTGGCACCAACGCCGGGGAAACCCGCCACCAAGGATTGGAACTGGATGTGAAATATGTCCTCCGACCATCGGAGCGGTTTTCAGTTTCTCCCTATTTCAGTTATACTTTGAGCGACCATAGTTTTGTGGATTTTGTGGATGGGGACAACGACTTCTCCGGAAACCCCCTTACCGGGGTGCCCAAACACCGTTTGAGTTCTGGTGTTGACCTGCAACATAACAGTGGGGTGCAGCTCAACGTCACCCATCAATTTGTGGATGAAATTCCACTGACGGATGCCAATACCATAAGCAGTGCCTCCTTCAACGTTTTTACGGTTAAATTGGGGTACCGAACCCATCTTGCCAAACACTTTTCGTTGGGAATGCACGCAGGGATCAACAATCTGTTCGATGAAAAGTACGCCCAATCCGTGTTGATCAATGCCGTGGGGTTTGGTAATGCCCAGCCCCGTTATTTCTATCCCGGAAACGGTAGAAACTACTATGGAGGGGTGCGGTTGGGGTATCTTTTTTAAATAGGCCCCAGGTTTTGCCCTAGTTTATGGGCTAGATCGGCTATCTTTAAGGGAATTCAATATCCTGATGATACCATGAGTCACGACACCCGGGACCTTTTTGAGCGTATGCGCGCAGGGGGCATCATTCCCCATGACGACCCCCAAATGCCCAAATTGTGGAAGGCCGTGGCACGCACCATGGAGTTGAAAGCGACGCTGAACACCTCCACCAGTGTGGCCCAGATACGGGAACGACTCGGTGAAATCATTGGCCGTGAAATTGATGGAAGCACTCGAATCTTTGTGCCCTTCCATACCAATTTTGGGCGACACATTACCATAGGTAAAAATGTGTTCATCAACCACGACTGTACCTTTTTGGACTTGGGCGGCATTACCATTGAGGATGGCGTACTGATAGGCACCAAGGTGAGCCTGATCACCGAAAACCACCCAGTGGCACCTGCCAACCGAAAATCCTTGGCACTGCACCGCGTGGTCATCAAAAAGAATGCGTGGATAGGGGCCAGTGCCACCATTTTACCTGGGGTAACGGTGGGTGAAAATGCCATTGTGGCCGCAGGCGCGGTTGTGGCCAAAGATGTACCTGCCAATAGTATTGTGGGCGGGGTGCCTGCTAAGTTTATCAAGATGATTGGGGAGTGAGGGTCTTTTAAAGTTACCTTCCCATTAGAATGGAATAAGTTCTTTATTAGATTAGGGAAATAATCGTTGTATACTGATTTTCAGGCATATAATGTTTTATCATATTGGCTTTTGATTTATATTTATGTTTTAATGATAATTTTTTTACTTGAAGTTATAGACCAATAAGCCAATCAGAACGTAAAAAATTATGAATAAATACTATAAAATTGGTCTTCTATTATTTATTTCCTTATGTATAGGATACTTTTTAGGAAATTATATTCCAATAGAAATACTAAAGCCTAACTTTACTGACAATTCCCTTTCAAAGGGAGAGTATTATAGATTGGCAGTTTCAGTCCTATCCGCATCAATAACCTTTTTAGCATTATTTATAGCACTTTTTAAAGATGATATAAGAGAACAATGGAAAAGACCAAGGATTAATTTTGTGCTTCCAGACAAACACACAGTTGAAGACACAGATACCTCTTTGGATGCAGAGTCAGGAACAGAAACCATTAAAGCAAAAAGATATTTGACCCGAATTGAAATTTATAATAAAGGAAATTTGCCTGCATTGAATTGTGAGATGTATTTGGATAAACTTGAATTTATACCAAAAGATACCTCAATACCACAAAACATTGAATGTTCTAGTGCACCTCTTGATTGGAATGGAACAGATTCCCAAACTATCATAATACCACCAGGAGGCAAAAAAATTTTGGAGATAGTAGAAATTACTGCCCCTGAAAAAGTTTCTACTCCAAATTCACAGAAAACCAGTAATAAATCTCAATTAATCATCGGAAAAATCCCTAATGCTAAAGATCAAAATAAAGGTAAATGGAATGCTAAATTCAGTCTTTATGCACAAAACCATAATCCTGTAAGCTTTGAAATAGAAGTTGAATGGAATGGATTATGGAAAAATCGATATACTGAATTTAGTAGTCATTTTCAAATTAAAAAGGCCTGACAATGAAAAAGACTTACCTTATACAAACCAGTATAAAAAACAATGAGGTTTTTAATAATAGAATTAAGTCGTTAGGGCCTTGGATGAGGTATTTTTCAGACAACTGGTTAGTTCAAAGCTCTTTATCGGCACAAGACATATACAATTTATTGTCAATAGGAAATGAAAAAGAAAGTATTTTTATTATTGAATTAAATAAATCAAATTACTGGGGAAGGATGAATACAGAAGTTTGGGACTATTTGAAAAAAAATTAAACCAAAAAAATAATTTCATTTTGTATTAACCCCATGGTTTTCTCATCCCAAAACCCTTCTCATACCCCTTAGCGCCGCCACCACATCCTGCAATTCCACTCGGGTAAAGGTGTTCTCTTCCACATAAAAGAGCATTTCCATGGCCAAATCCATGTAATGGGCCAATGTTTCAGGCGAGCCATAGGTATCGGTGATCCAATCTTGGAGCTGTGCGATTTGGGTTTCGTTCAACATTGGAGCAAGATACTTCATCAATTTTGGTTACGTTACTACTGATCAGTAGCTTTTTGACTCTTGAGGAATTTTTCAGTAAGGGTTTTGATTGACTTTTCCTTTCCAGCGTCACCCTGAATCCATTTCAGGGTCGCACCAATGGGGGCCCAAAACCATGGGATGTTGAAACAAGTTCAACATGACCCCAAAAATCATTTTTCAGTGAGGGGTTTGATTGACTTTTCCTTTCCAGCGTCACCCTGAATCCATTTCAGGGTCGCACCAATGGGTCCTAAAACTATGGGATGTTGAAACAAGTTCAACATGACCTCAAAAATCATTTTTCAGTGAGGGTTTCGATTAAAGTTGGCCCGCCCACAACGCCCACTTTTCCGTATCTTAGTGATCCTTACACATATGTGCCATGAGATTCGGTTTATGTTTGTTCCTATTTTTGTTGAGCGGTGCCACCCTGTCCGCACAAGTGTATTCCGTAAAGCTTTCGCACTATGTTTTCCCAGAGTTTAATCCCGGGGTGGTGCTTATGAAAAATGGACAGAAGAATCCCGCCATGCTCAACTACAATTCCTTGACCGAGGAAATGGTGTTTGAAAACAATGGGGGAAAATTGGCCATTGTAGATACACAATTGCAGCAAATAGACACGGTTTATATAAAGGGCAGAAGGTTTTTCAGACATGACGGAAAATTTCTGGAATTGCTGCACCAATCTGGATATGAACTCTATGCCGAGCACAAATGTGACGTTAAATATCCCGGGCGGCCCGATGCCTTTGGCCGCACCTCGCAGACCTCATCCAGTGAATCGTACACCTCCACCAATGTTATGGGGATCATATATGAGCTCTCCCTGCCCGAAGGCTACAAGACCAAGCCCTATACCCACTATTGGCTTCGCAGGGGTGGCAAACTGGAACAGATAAAAAACCTGAACCAGTTGCTAAAACTCTACGATAACAAGAATGCGGGCAAGGATTATGCAAAATCGAACAAGTTGGATTTTGAAAATCCCCAGGACATGCTGCAACTTGTGGAATTTTTGGAAGAAAATCAGGGAAACTGAATTTGTCCAAAGGACAAAGCTTCCTTCAGGGGTTTCCCTCTAAAAAACCTCCGCATGCTCAATAACAAAACCATGAACGTGGTCCAAACGGCCAAAAATGGCGTGGTGAACCATGAGACCCTCTTCCATTTCTCCCAGAAAGGTAACGTGGTATCCGCCCACTACGCGGGCGGATTGATCGGGCAGGGCTATTTGGTAGGCACCCTAACAGACCAAAAGCTACGCTTCAGCTACTGCCAACTACGTACCAACGGGCAGATGGACCACGGAACCTCGGAATGCAAGCTCTCTTCCGACAAGGGCAAGGTAACCTTGGAAGAGAGATTTGAAATGAGTTCTGAAAATGGACTTGTTCTAGGAACCAATATATTTAAGGAAATATAACTGGCTAATGTGTATCTTAGTCCTGTTGGGTACCCTATGATGAAAAAGGCCGCACTAGTCATTTCAGTCATGTTGTTACTTTCCTGTGCCAAAAAGGAAAAGGAGGTAAGTTCCGTTGATCCCGTAAATTGGAGCCATCGGACAGCAACCCTTTCTGCAAGTGATTCCTTGGCCCAAGGCACCACCTACCTTTCCGTATACTCCCAAATCTATAGTGAAACGGAGCACCGCACCCACAACCTCACCGGAACCATCAGCATGCGGAACACCAACCTGAAGGATACCATCTACATCCGCAAAGCGGAATATTTTGATACCCATGGCAATTCCATCAGAACATATTTTGATCGCCCCATTTACATCAAGCCCATGGAAACCGTCGAGATCGTCATCGATGAAAATGACAAAACCGGGGGCACCGGTGCCAACTTTCTGTTTCAATGGTCCATAAAGCCCACATCCCACGAGCCTTATTTTGAAGGCGTGATGATTTCAACCTCCGGGCAACAGGGATTGTCCTTCACCACCCAAGGGAAACGGGTGGAATAGTCCCGTGTACTTCTGGGAAGCCTAAATGTCGCCACGTTTCAAATAGGAATGGAGGTAATCGGATTACTCCCCCGATTATGTTATATTTAAGCTATTCAATAAAATTTTCTTGATCATCTAGCTAATTCAACACCATCGAAAATGAAAAACCACCTCAAAACTGCATTTGCGCTCGTCTTTTTATGCTCTGCTCACACTTTATTTTCCCAAAATTCCGAACCCTTGGACACAACCTTTTACAAAGGGTTGGAGTGGCGCAATATCGGTCCAAACCGCGGAGGGCGATCTTTAGGCTGCGCCGGAAGCCCAACAAGACCCAATGAATACTATTTTGGGGCCACAGGGGGTGGTTTGTGGAAGACCACGGATGGAGGTAACGAATGGAACCCGGTTACCGATGGGCAAGTGACCAGTTCCTCAGTAGGGGCGGTAGCCGTTGCCGAGACCAATCCCGATATTGTCTATATTGGAATGGGAGAGGTTCAGCTTCGGGGAAGCATCACCCAAGGCGATGGGGTGTACAAAACCACGGATGGTGGCAAAACTTGGCAGCATTTGGGTCTGAAGGAGACCCAGGCTGTGGCCCGTATCCGAATCCACCCCACAAACCCGGATATCGTCTATGTGGCCGCGTTGGGGCATCCCTATGGTGACAATGAAGAGCGTGGTGTGTTCCGTAGTACCAATGGTGGTGAATCTTGGGAAAAAGTGTTGTACGTGAGCCCAAAGGCCGGTGCCGTGGATTTGATCATAGATCGAAATAATCCCAAAGTGTTGTATGCCAGCACATGGCAAGTATATCGAAAGGCATGGAAAATGTGGGGTGGCGGTGGCGACAGTAAACTATGGAAATCCGTGGACGGCGGCGACACCTGGACAGACCTTACCCAAAATATGGGAATGCCCAAGGGTCCCATCGGAAAGATTGGGGTTACCGTATCTCCCGTGGATTCCAACCGGGTTTGGGCCATCGTGGAGGCCAATGAGGGCGGTGTTTTTAGGTCCGATGATGCCGGAGCGACATGGGAAAAAACCAACGACGAGCGCAAACTAAGACAACGGGCCTTCTATTATTCCAGAATCTACGCGGATCCCCAAGACAAAGAAACCGTGTATTGTCTCAACACCAATTTTTACAAGTCTACGGATGGTGGCAAGACCTTTGACGCTACCCTGAAAGTGCCCCATGGCGACAACCATGATCTTTGGATCGATCCCAATGACCCCGATCGTATGATCAATTCCAACGATGGTGGGGCCAATGTGAGTGTCAATGGGGGCAAAACTTGGACGGAACAGGACTATATAACTTCCCAATTTTATCACGTTATGGCCACTAGTGATGTCCCCTATCACGTTGCCGGGGCACAACAGGATAACAGTACATTGGCCATGCCCAGTGATGGGTGGGAGCACATGCAGGCTCGCGGCTCAAACCATGGTTGGTACTATGCCGTTGGCGGGGGCGAAAGCGGATGGATAACCCAACACCCTACAAATCCAGATATTTTTTATGCCGGGAGCCAAGGTGCCCTATTGACCCGCTACGACCGGAGCAATGGACAAACAAGGGATATTCAGGTGTACCCAAGGTTTTTTTCGGGGGAACCTGCGGAGGCGCTTCCCGAACGTTGGCAATGGACATTCCCCATTATGTTTGCACCCCAAGACCCCAAGGTAATGTATACCTGTTCCCAACATGTGTGGAAGACCACGGACGATGGACAGTCGTGGGAAAAAATAAGTCCAGATCTAACCTACGCCGACCCCAGTACTTTGGGAAAAACGGGAGGTGTGATCACCATGGACATGAATGGCCCGGAAATTTATGCCACGGTCTTTGCCCTAGCTCCTTCATATCATGATATCAATACCATTTGGGCTGGATCGGATGACGGGAAAATTCACATTACCAGGGATGGCGGCAAAACCTGGGAGGATATCACACCAAAAGATCTCCCCAAATTCTCACGGGTAAGCATTATTGATGAATCCAGACACCGGCCGGGGACGCTGTATGTGGCGGCCAATCGCTATCAGGTGGACGACAGACAGCCATATGTATTCAAGACACACGATTATGGCAAAACGTGGACAAAAATCATAAATGGCATTGAAGATGGGCATTTTGCACGGGCAGTGCGCGAGGATCCCGAACGTGAGGGACTCTTGTTTTTGGCCACAGAGCATGGGGTTTATTTTTCAATGAACGATGGGGAACTCTGGCAAAGTCTGCAACTAAAACTTCCCGATACACCCATCCGCGACCTAGTGGTCAAGGATGACGATGTGGTCTTGGGCTCCCATGGGAGAGGGTTTTGGATTTTGGATGATATTCAACCATTGCGGCAATACAAAGACGAAATGAAGAACCAATCCGCGGTTCTCTTTAAACCCTCAAATGCCATACGGGGCATCAACCAAGCAACGATCCAGTACTATTTAAAGGAAGAAATGGATACCATCACTTTTGAGATTCTGGATGCGAACGACAAGCTCATCGACACTTTTACCGGCAGTAAACCAAAGTACAAGGAAGATCCGGACCTTCCTTGGTGGCTAAAGAGTGGTTCCACTAAACCAACAACGGCCCAAGGAATCAATACGTTCAAATGGGATTTAAGATATCCCGGGGCTACCACTTTTGAAGGGATGATCATATGGAGCGCACAACCCAAACGTGGTCCCAAAGCCCCTCTTGGCACTTATAAAGTAAGGATGAAGACCAAGGATTACCAAGAAACCTACCCGTTCTCCATTTTGATGGACCCCAATCTCAAGGGCATTACCGAAGATGACCTAAAGGAACAGTTTGACTTGGCCAGTAAGATCATGCAAAAGACCAGCTCGGCCAACGAAGCCGTCATCTACATTCGAAAAATCCGTGGTCAGATAGAAAGCAGCAAGGAAAAGATTCCTGCCTCTGATTTCAAAAAGACCATGTCTCCTTTCATGGACAAGATCACGGCCATTGAAGAAAACCTCTATCAGGTGAAAAATAGATCGAACCAAGATCCTTTGAATTTTCCCATCAAACTGAACAACCGATTAGCTTCATTACGCCGCAGTATTGAAGATGGGGACGCAAAACCCACGGCTGGGGCCTATAGGGTCTTTGGGGAACTATCCACAGAACTTGACACATATTTGAAGAACCTAAAGAGTACTGTGGAAGCCCATTTGTCCAAGGTCAACAAATTGTTGCAAAATACAGGGGCAAATCCCATTGAAGCTATGGACTGAATGAAAGCTAAATGATAAAAAACCGTCATATCACATATATTTCAAATCCCTATGACCGATTTACAGATTGCCAAAGGCATTGAACTCAAGCATATTGCAGCCATCTCAGAAAAATTTGGTATTGACCCAGACCAGATTGAAATGTACGGAAAGTACAAGGCCAAGTTGCCGCTTAAGGCCATCGACAGGAAAAAAGCCAGCAAGAGCAACCTGATTTTGGTTTCGGCCATATCCCCAACTCCGGCTGGTGAGGGAAAGACCACGATGTCCATTGGGCTGTCCGAAGGTTTGAATCGCCTGGACAAAAAAACCACAGTGGTGCTAAGGGAACCTTCCCTTGGTCCTGTTTTCGGAATAAAAGGGGGTGCCACGGGGGGTGGATATTCACAGGTATTGCCCATGGAGGACATCAACCTCCACTTTACCGGTGATTTTGCCGCTATTGAAAAAGCACATAATCTGCTGGCGGCCATCATTGACAACAACATCCAGAGCAAGACCACTTCCCTCCTCCTGGACCCAAGGACCATTGGCTGGAAACGTGTCATGGACATGAACGATCGCTCCCTGCGGCATGTCATTGTGGGGTTGGGTGGAACCACTTCGGGCGTGCCCAGGGAAACCGGTTTTGATATCACGGCCGCTTCGGAAATTATGGCCATTCTTTGTTTGGCCGAAAACCTGAGCGACCTCAAAAAACGCTTGGGGAACATTTTTGTGGGCTATACCTATGATAAAAAGTCCATCCATGCCAAAGACCTAAAAGCAGAAGGTGCCATGGCCGCATTGCTCAAGGATGCCATAAAGCCCAATTTGGTGCAGACCGTGGAGGGAAACCCCGCCATTATCCACGGAGGTCCCTTTGCCAATATTGCCCAGGGCACCAATACCGTGATAGCCACACTTATGGGGATGTCCCACTCGGAATACACGGTGACCGAAGCCGGTTTTGGATTTGATTTGGGAGCAGAGAAATTTTTCGACATCAAGTGTCAAAGCGCCGGATTGAAACCCAAGGCGGTAGTGCTCACGGCCACGATTCGGGCCTTAAAATATCACGGGGGTGCCGACCTAAAATCCTTAACGGAACCCAATGTGGAAGCGCTCAAAAAAGGACTGCCCAATTTAGAAAAGCATTTGGAGAACATTGCCAAGTTTCATGTAGTACCGGTAATCGCCATCAACCGGTTTGTTTCGGATACTGATGCTGAAATCCAAGTCATCAAAGATTTGGCCGCCACCAAAGGAATCAGGGTGGCCGTGGCCGAAGTTTGGGCCAAAGGCGGAGCAGGTGCATTGGATCTGGCCCAACATGTCATCGATGTGGTAGAATCTGGAACGTCTGATTTTAAGCCGCTGTACGATTGGAAGTTGCCTGTCAGGGACAAAATTGCGACCATCGCGACCGAAATCTACGGTGCTGAATACGTGGATTATACCCCAAAGGCAAAGGCCGACCTTCGAAAAATTACCGATCTGGGATTGGATGGTTTGCCTGTCTGTATTGCCAAGACCCAGAAATCATTATCGGACAATCCGAACCTATTGGGCAGACCCAAGGATTTTATCATTACGGTACGGGAAATCGAAATTGCCGTTGGGGCCGGTTTTTTGATTCCGATTACGGGAGATATCATGCGAATGCCCGGTCTGCCAGCACATCCTTCTTCTGAAGGTATCGACATTAATGATGACGGGGAAATTACAGGATTGTTCTAAGCTTTCTGTTTGATTATTGTTTGGCGTTATCAAACCAAAACTGCCATCCGTACATTGAACAGCCAACTTTTCATCTTTTGGGAATATTTTCCAATCCAAGAAAGTTTGGCACATGGCGAATCCTAAAATCCATTTTCTAAAATTGGTGAACCTCTTTGAGGGATACACCCCTATCTTCCCAACGCTGCGTTTTAACATCGAAGGAGATTATACCCATTTCACCATAAAAAAAGTCCACGGTTACCCCTACCTCTTTGCAGGTCTTTTTGTGCTGTTGGTCATCATTCCATTCCTTATTATGATTCCTGTCAACTATGGAAATCCAAGATTTTGGCTGATGGAAGTTATTCTTATGGGCATTGCCTATACCGTTTTTACATTTTTTGTGGTGTCCCGAAGCATTATCGTAGATCTAACTGAAGAAATTCTTGTGTTGGATAAGAAAAATATTTTCAAAAGCTCCATTACCAAGCCTATACCCATACAATTTCCAGAGTTCAAAGAATTCATCTCAAAAACAAAATCCAGGACCGTGAACAAGTTTGGCCAAAAAGTGGTGTATCAGCGTATTTATATTCTATATAAGGACAAGAAGGAATTTCTTATGGACCTCCCAGGCAATTTTCAAACATCTGACGGCGCTAAAACCTTTACGGATTATTTGGAAAACATAATTGGAAAGGACGGATAAGAGAAAGTTATAGCTTCTGCAACCAGTACCGCATATCCACTTCTTTGGCAATGATGTCCTTCACCTCTGAAAGTTTTACCCGCTTCTGTTCCATGGTATCCCTATGGCGGATGGTCACGGTATCGTCTTCCAACGTTTGGTGGTCGATGGTTACGCAGAAAGGGGTTCCAGCGGCATCTTGACGGCGGTAACGGCGGCCGACCGCATCTTTTTCGTCATAATCCACATTGAAGTCCCATTTCAGTTCATCCACCAGTTTTTGGGCCACTTCAGGTAGTCCATCACGTTTCAAAAGAGGCAAAACGGCCACCTTGTTGGGTGCCAACACAGCGGGAATCTTCAATACGGTCCGGGTGGTTCCGTTATCAAGCTCTTCTTCCTGTAACGAATTGGAGAACACGGCCAGGAACATACGATCCAAACCAATGGATGTTTCCAAGACATAAGGCACATAGCTCTCATTGAGTTCTGGGTCGAAATATTGTAATTTTTTACCGGAATATTTTTCATGGTTGCCCAAGTCAAAATCGGTTCTGGAATGGATTCCCTCCAACTCCTTGAATCCGAACGGGAACTTGAACTCTATATCGGCGGCCGCATCGGCGTAGTGCGCCAATTTTTCATGATCGTGGAAGCGATAGTTGTCCGCGCCCATCCCAAGGGAAAGGTGCCACTTGAGGCGTTTTTCCTTCCAGGCTTCGTACCATTCCTTTTGCGTGCCAGGTTTAATGAAAAACTGCATTTCCATCTGTTCAAACTCCCGCATTCTGAAGATGAATTGACGTGCCACGATCTCGTTACGGAAGGCCTTTCCGGTTTGGGCTATCCCAAAGGGAATCTTCATCCTTCCGGTTTTCTGTACGTTCAAAAAGTTGACAAAAATACCTTGGGCCGTTTCAGGTCTGAGGTACAGATCCATGGCACTATCGGCAGAAGCTCCCAATTTGGTGCCGAACATGAGGTTGAACTGCTTGACATCCGTCCAGTTCTTGGAACCGGAAATGGGACAAACAATCTCCAATTCTTCGATCAAGGCCTTCACATCGGCCAAATCTTCCTTTTCCAAAGACCTTGCCATGCGCTTTAGGATGGCATCGGCCTGGGACTGATATTCCATCACCCGTGCATTGGTGGAAAGGAACTGCTCTTTGTCAAAGCTATCCCCAAATCGCTTTTCGGCCTTGGCAACCTCTTTCTCGATCTTGGCCTCGATCTTGGCCACATGTTCCTCGATCAAGACATCGGCACGGTATCTTTTTTTAGAATCCTTGTTGTCAATAAGTGGATCGTTGAAAGCATCCACGTGGCCAGAGGCCTTCCAAGTGGTGGGATGCATAAAGATGGCGGCATCGATACCCACGATGTTCCCATTGAGCTGCACCATGGCCTTCCACCAATATTCCCTAATATTCTTTTTTAGCTCAACCCCGTTCTGCCCATAATCATAGACTGCGCTGAGTCCATCATAAATCTCACTGGATTGGAATACGTATCCGTACTCCTTTGCGTGGGAGATAACCTTCTTAAAAATGTCTTCCTGATTTGCCATTGGGCAAAAATAGAATTTTACCCAAAAAGAAATGCGCTATTTCAACTGAAATTCGGTGGAGGCCAGCAATCTTTCGTCCTCAAAAACATTGAGGGTATAGATTCCCTCCACCAAGGAACCTTCTGGGACCGTTATGGCATCGCAAATGCTGATTTCTTTGCCAGTATAGACGATTTCCACCTTTTTGCTGTAAATGTTGCCACTTACTGAAATGGTATTGGCGTTGTCCTCGATCACGGTCATGTTGGGATCCAAAAATTGGAGATAGAGCACTTTCACATTCCCGTCCTCGTTGGGGTTGCTCAAAATGGTGACACACCCTCTCAATTTTTCAATGGTGGATGCCTTGTTGGTCTTAATGGGCCTCCCAGCGCGTAATCTGAACCCACTGCCTTCGGCATCCTGGAGTTTTAGATAGCTTTTGACGCGAAGTTCCCGTGTAAGTTCCTTATTGGTCTCGCGTAGCAAAGACTCGGTCCTTTCCATGTTACTGGCCTTGCCCCTAAGCTCTTCAAGCTGTTTGCGGGTTTCCTCGTAACGGCTTGCCAACAGGCTGTTGTTGTACCGAAGAAAATTGTTCTTGAGTTTGAGACTGTCAAACCTGACCTCCAAAATCCGCAGTTCCTTTCTGGTCTCTTTCAGCTTGGTAATGCTGAAGTTCAATCTCCCCACGGAATCCAATAGTTGCTGCACCCTGAACCTTGAGGTCTGCAGTTCTATGTCATTTACCTCATTGAGCCCGGACAATCGGTCGACCTCGGCCTTCATGAGGGTCAAGTCCTTTACCAAAAGTGATTTTTCCTGTTCCAAGAATACCATTTGGTTCTTGGATTGTGCATAGCTGTAATAGAAGGCTATCAATATCCCCACGATCACGGCAACAAGTGCCGCAAAAATAATCTTGTAGTTGAAATTGTTATCTTGGGGGTTCATGGATTAACAGACTACTAACGCGTATAAGATTTGATACCAAAAAGGTTGGCTAAGATACTAAACGATATTAACAACATACTATTGCCAATGGTATGTTTTGGATGTAATGCCCAATTATCCAGAGGAGAACACATACTCTGTACCGTTTGTCGACATGAGCTGCCACTCACCGATCATAATTATTCCGATGAAAATGCCACAGATCGCATATTTTATGGAAGAATACCCATAAAAAAGGCGGCCTCTTTTGTCTTTTTTTCAAAAAATGGGATTGTAAAAAACCTCTTGCATTGGTTAAAGTACAAAAAACAGGAAGAAATAGGGGTCTTTTTGGGAGATTGGTGCGGCTCCCTTCTGGAAAGGGAGCAAGCGCTCAAAACCGTTGATGTGGTGGTGCCCGTTCCCCTGCATCGCAAAAAGCAACGAAAAAGGGGCTATAACCAAGTGGCCAAGTTTGCCCAAAAAGTGGCGGCCTCCATTAACGCGGAATACCGGGACGATATCCTGCTAAGGGCCATCAATACCAAAACACAGACCAAAAAGGACCGGGAACTGCGCTGGAAAAACACCAAAGAGGCCTTTCAATTGAACCCTGAGGCCAAAAACGATTTCTGCCATGTGCTGTTGGTGGACGATGTGATCACCACCGGTGCCACCGTGGAGTCTTGTGCAAGGACGCTCCTTCAGCTTGAAAATGTCAGTGTTTCGGTGCTGAGCATTGCCATGGTTCCGTAGGGTTAAAATTTGTGAATGTGGTTTTCAATTTTCAAATTAATTGTTTCTTTGTTCCACATTGATCTTAGAGATGGTCCATCTGAAAAAACTGTTGAGCTTTGCCTTCCTTGCCCTTATGGGACTGGCTCTTTGGCAATGTGCCAAAAGGGGAACCCCCTCTGGGGGTCCAAAAGATATTACCCCTCCAAAACTCGTTCGTACGGAACCTGAAAATTTTACCATCAATTTCAAAGCGGAAAAAATACGCCTGTACTTTGACGAGCTCATTAAATTGCAGGATGTGCAGAACCAATTGATCGTTTCGCCCCCCTTGAAATACCCCCCAGAGATCACGCCTGCCGGTGGGCCGGGCAAGTACATTGAAATCGTGATAAAGGATACCCTTCGGGAAAATACGACCTACACCCTTAATTTTGGGCAGAGCATTACGGACAACAACGAAGGAAACCCCAACAGTTTTTTAACCTATGTGTTTTCAACGGGCACCTATATCGATTCACTGACCCTATCCGGAGCGGTAAAGGATGCCTTTAACCGCAAAGCGGATGAGTTTATCAGTGTTATGCTCTATGAAATGGACAGCACTTTTACGGATTCGACCATTTATAAAAATCCTCCCCTGTACATTGCCAACACAGCGGACAGTCTACCGCTCTTTTCGCTTAAAAACCTAAAGGCTGGAAACTATGCCCTAATTGCCGTCAAGGATGTGAACAAGAATAACCTTTTTGATCAAAAACAGGATAAAATCGGTTTTTTAGAGGACACGATTTCGCTTCCCACAGATTCCGTTTACTTATTGACCCTTTTTAGGGAACTGCCTAATTATGGTGCGTCGGTCCCCAGTTATGTGGCCAAAAACCATATTCTATTTGGGTTTCAGGGAGATTATGGTGATGTCCAGATCGAATCTTTGACCGATTTGCCGGATTCTGTGAAGACCAAAATATTAAAGGACCGGGAAACCGATACCTTGAACTATTGGCTGACCCCCACAGATCTGGATTCCATCATCTTTGCGGTGAACAATCAAAAATTTGAGGTTGTGGACACGTTTACCGTAAAGACGCGCAAATTACCCATGGACACCTTGCAGCTCCGTCCTTCAAAAAGTGGAAAACTAAATTTTGAGGATTCCTTCAGTATTTTGGCCAATACCCCGATAGTGGCGTTGGATACTTCAAAAATTGCCTTTTTTGTGGATAGTCTCATCGGAACCTATTCCTATCAACTGGACTCCATCAACAGCAAAATTGATTTTGATTTTGACACTGAGGCCAATCAAACCTATACCTTTAATCTTCTGCCCGGGGCCATAACCGATTTCTTCGGCACCCAGAACGATACCTTGGACTATAGACTTGCCACAGGGAGCTATGCAGATTATGGCAATCTGCGCCTTACCCTCGGTGGCGCCGTGCGCTATCCTGTGGTTATACAATTGACCAACGATCGTGGAGAGACAAAACGAGAACTCCCCGCCACAGAGGCCCAAATTTTTGAGTTCAACAATCTAGAGCCCGGGCAATATATGATCCGGGTGATTTTTGACGATAATGGAAATGGAAAATGGGATACAGGAAGTTACCTTAAAAAAATACAGCCCGAAAAGGTAAGTTACTATCCCGATATCATCGATGTGCGTGCCAATTGGGAACTGGAGCAGAATTTTATCATATCAAACTAAAATTGTCCCTGTCTTCCAAGAATTTCAGTTTGCTTCTGGTGCCCTCCACATGTTCTTTGTCCAAAACCACATACAGGATTTCCTCTTTTTCTGAATAGGCCATTGTATTTCCCAAGGCATCATAAACGGCAGAGTGTCCAGGATAATCGTACCCCAATTCGTCCAAACCAACGCGGTTAACCCCTATGCAATATGCCATATTTTCGATGGCACGTGCCTTGAGCAGGGTGTCCCATGCTGCTATTCTGGGCGTTGGCCAATTGGCCACATAGATGAGTGCGTCATAATTCTGCACATTTCTGGACCATACAGGAAATCGAAGGTCATAACAGATCAATGGGCAAATTCTAAAGCCTTTATAGTCCAGTACTACCTTGTCAACACCTGATTCGTACACCGCATCCTCCCCTGCCAAGGTAAAGGTGTGTCTTTTGTCGTAATGCTCAACTTCTCCATGCGGATGTACAAAAAATAGCCGGTTGTAATTTTTATTGTCATCCTGAAAAACGATACTGCCTACCATGGCCGCATTTTTTTCTTTGGCCATATTCTGCATCCATTCCACTGTGGCCATTCCATCCAAAGGGGAGAGGTTTTGGGGCGTCATGGTAAATCCTGTTGAGAACATTTCTGGAAGTACCACCATATCCACTTCGCTTGGGATTGATTTTATTTTTTTCTCGAACATCTTTCTATTGGCCTCTGGGTTCTCCCAGTGCAAAGAAGATTGGATGAGGGCTATGTTAAGTTGTTGTGGCATTGGTATCAATCAAAATAAACTTTTGGTTCGGGCGATTTGGCCAATTGGAAAAGTTGTTCCAATTGACTTTTCAATATTCGGTTTTTGGAAAGTTCGGGCAACTCATCCAAAGGGAAAAAATCAGCGTCCAACATATCAAAGCCCGCTCGGAGTTCCCCTCCCACAATGCTGCACTGAAAGATAAGCTTGTAAATGTAGTATGGTTCGGGTGGGTGTTGGTGCACCTGTTTGTCGTACACCCCAAGCAATCTCATGGGCTTTGTCCGTATTCCGGTTTCTTCCTCTATTTCCTTTACCGCAATTGTTGAAGGGGTACTGCCAATATCGGCCCATCCCCCCGGAATTGACCATTTGCCATCAACACTTTCCCTTGCCATCAAAATCTCATCTTTTTCATTCAATACAAATCCCCGCACATCCACTTTAGGCGTGGGATAATCCTTTATGGGCATAAAAAAATCCTGCAGTACCCCAATGGAAGCGTTGCTCATATGCCCCATCAAGTTTAGGCTTATCTGTTGGAGTTCTTCATAGCGTTCCCGATCGTAAGGATCTTGGGCATATACCAGTCCTGTATCGGAAATGGCTTTTATGCGTTTGATAAGATTAAGCTGCTCTTTGAGATCCATATCAGGGCTTAGGGGTTTTTTGGATTAGTTCAACCAATGGTTGTATTCCTTGCATTTTGGCATGGTCCAAAGCGGTGTTCCCCTTGGCATCCCTAATGGATGCATCGGCACCATGCTCCAAAAGCAATTGGGCAATTTCTTGTCTGTTGAAAGTTACCGCATAAATAAGACAGGTGGCCCCCATGGCGTTGATCTGGTTGACATTGGCCCCGGCCTCAATAAGCTTTTTGGCAATGCCCGTATAGCCTTTGAAGCACACTCCCATCAAGGCTGTGTTCCCAGAACCATCCTTGGCATCGACCTTGGCCCCCTTTTTCAACAGGGTTTCCACCACACTTTCATGACCGTAATAAGAAGCCAACAACAATGGGGTGGAGCCTCTTTGATCTTTGGTCTCCAAGAGTTTGGGGTTGGATTCCAACAGCATTTCAACGGCCTCCAAATTGCCGTTCCTTATCTCATTGAAAAAATTATCCGAAGTGCTCATTTCACTATGGAAAGTTATAAAAAACTGCCACAACCTTAGAGGGTTGCGGCAGTCCATTTAGTTAAAGTTTATCTTTTGAAATTATGCCAAATCAAAACGATCTAGGTTCATCACCTTGGTCCAGGCAGCCACAAAATCTTTCACAAATTTCGTTTTGCCATCTTCAGAAGCATACACTTCGGCCAAAGCTCGCAGGATGGAATTGGATCCAAACACCAAATCCACTCGGGTCCCGGTCCATTTAAAATCACCTGTCATACGATCGCGGCCTTCATATAGTGATTTTTCGTCGTTGGCAGCCTTCCATTCGGTGGACATATCGAGCAAGTTTACAAAGAAATCGTTGCTCAACACACCCACATTATCTGTAAGAACACCATGTCTTGAACCACCAAAATTGGCACCAAGAACCCGCAGACCACCTATAAGAGCGGTCATTTCCGGTGCAGTTAGGGTCAACAATTGGGCCTTGTCCACCAACAAATGTTCAGCGGGTACTTTCACGCCTTCCTTTACATAGTTTCGGAATCCGTCGTAAGGGATGTTCAAGTAGTTGATGGCTTCTGCATCGGTTTGATCTTGACGGGCATCGTTACGTCCTGGAGCAAAAGGCACTTCAGTGGAAATACCGGCATCACTAGCGGCTTTTTCAATAGCGGCATTCCCTGCCAAAACAATCATATCGGCCAAGGATATTTTCTTTCCATCACCCGCTTTGCTGTTGAAATCGTCTTTGATGCCCTCGACCACTTTTATGGTCTTATCGGTGTCTTTGTTCACTTCCCATAGGTTCATTGGCCCCAAGTTGATGCGGGCGCCATTGGCACCACCACGTTTGTCACCACCACGGAAAGTAGCGGCAGATGACCAAGCGGTATATACCAAATCGGAAACAGAAAGACCGGAATCCAATACTTTCGCTTTCAATGCTTTTATGTCCGAAGCATCGACCAAGGTATAATCTACTGCTGGAATGGGATCTTGCCAAATCAATTCCTCTTTGGGTACTTCGGGCCCAAGGTAGCGGGAACGTGGCCCCATATCCCGGTGTGTCAACTTAAACCATGCGCGGGCATAAGCTTCGGCAAACGCCTGTGGGTCATTGTAGAATTTTCGGGAAATTTTTTCATAAGCGGGATCAAAACGCAACGATAGGTCAGTGGTCAACATAGTTGGTTTTCTGTTGGGTCCACCAAAGGCATCGGGAATAATGGCCTCTGCATCCTTGGCCACCCATTGGTGGGCGCCGGCCGGGCTTTTGGTCAATTCCCATTCGTATTCGAACAAAAATTTGAAGAAATCGTTGCTCCAACGAACCGGGGTAGAGGTCCAAGTTACTTCCAATCCTGAAGTAAAGGCATCGGACGCTTTTCCAGAACCATTTTTATTGACCCATCCAAAACCTTGCAATTCCAAATCCGCAGTTTCTGGGTCAACACCCACTTTATCGGCATCACCATTACCATGCGTTTTACCAATGGTGTGACCTCCTGCAATTAGGGCCACAGTTTCTTCATCGTCCATGGCCATCCGCAAAAAGGTTTCACGGATATCGTGTGCGGCGGCTACCGGGTCGGGGTTGCCGTCCGGTCCTTCTGGGTTTACATAGATCAACCCCATTTGTACGGCCGCCAAGGGATTTTCAAGGTCTCGTTCTTCCTTGTTGTGTGCATATCGGCTATTGGGTGTTTCGCTCAAGGCCAACCATTCGGTTTCGTTGCCCCAATATACATCTTGGTCCGGTTCCCAAACGTCTTCTCGACCGCCAGCAAAACCGAACGTACGGAATCCTGTGGATTCCAAGGCGACGTTCCCTGCCAATATCATGAGGTCTGCCCAAGATATTTTCTGACCGTATTTTTGTTTGACGGGCCACAACAGGCGACGGGCTTTGTCCAAGCTTACGTTATCCGGCCAAGAGTTGAGCGGTGCAAAACGTTGTTGACCACGTCCTCCTCCTCCACGGCCATCACCGGAACGATAGGTTCCTGCACTGTGCCAAGCCATACGTATGAACAAGCCGGCATAGCTGCCAAAATCGGCAGGCCACCAATCTTGTGAATCGGTCATTACATCCAAGAGATCTTTTTTAAGTGCTGCATAATCCAGTTTTTTGAACTCTTCGGCGTAGTTGAATTTTTCTCCCAGTGGATTCGATTTTTCCGAATGTTGGCTCAACAGTTCCAACTTAAGTTGGTTGGGCCACCAATCCTTATTGGTGGTGCCTCCGCCCGCTACCTGGTTCAGTTCTCCATTTAGAAAGGGACACATACTTGCATCTGCGCCATTCGCTAATTCTTTGCTCATGATAGTGTGTTATTTTGTTCAATTTTAGTCTTTCTAAAGTTACGAAAACCGCTCGTCGACCGATAGATAATTCATATTAAAATACTATTAAAATATAGTTATTATCTATTTGTTGATTGTTGACGCCCCGAACTTTCAAGTTGCCCAAACAGGGATGTTTTTTGGCACAATTGCCCCTTTTACGGGTGCAAAAATCCCTTATCTTTATATTGGGCATATCCATGCTCTCCAAAAAAGAGTGGTGTATGTCCAAACCCTTTGTGGTTTTTCGTCTATTTCATCAGAACACTATAATCACTACTAATTTAAACCTATCTCAAAATGAAAAAATTGATTTTACCCATCGTTGTGCTAGTCCTGTTCAGTTTTGGTCCCAGTCCCGTCAAACTTACGGACGCAGATCGTGAACTGGCCATCAAACATTTGACCGAGTCCCGTGACCACATGCTCAAAGTATTGGATGGACTTACCACGGAACAATTGAATTTTAAGCCCAGTGAAAATGCCTGGTCCATTGCCGAATGTGCAGAGCATCTTGCCATCTCGGAAAATGTTTTTGGGGGATTGATCCAAAAGACCGCGACTTCAGATCCAAATCCTGCCCTTAAAGATTCCTTGGCATTTAAGGATGAACAACTCATGGCGGTACTGACGGACCGAAGCCATAAGGTCAAAACCTCAGAGGCTTTTGAGCCCAGTGGAAAATTTGGATCCCATGAAGCCACGGTGCAAGCTTTTTTGGAGAAGCGGAACGAACATATAGAGTATGTAAGGACCACAGATGATGATTTGAGGAACCGCTTTAGCAAGGACCTTCCCTTTGGCGTAGTTGATGGGCTGCAGGTCATCATTTTTGCAGCTGGCCACACAGAGCGCCATGTATTGCAAATGGAGGAGGTAATGGCCTCTGAAGGCTTCCCAGCTGGGGAAGATGGCGAATAGACTTTAGCACTTCTTAACACTAATTGGCAAACCCTTTCCATTTCGGAAGGGGTTTGTTTTTTACCTTTGAATGAAACTATAAATCACGAACACTATGAGTACATTAAAATCCCTTGCACTGGCTGCAACCCTTATATTCACCATTGGTGCCGCAGCACAGAACGCAAAAGACGAGAAAATAATGAACGATGCCGTGAAGGCCAAGGAAGCCCTTTTGGAAGCGGATAATGGGCTGCAAAAATTCTTTGACAAGTCTGCCGGATATGTCATTTTTCCCAATGTGGGGAAAGGAGGACTTGTTATCGGTGGTGCTTCAGGAAACGGCGTGGTCTACCAAGCTGGTGATGCCATTGGCATGGCCAGCCTTAAAAAATTGAATATAGGTTTCCAGGCCGGGGGACAGGCCATCATTGAGGTCATCTTTTTTGAGACCGCTGTGGACTTGAACCGGTTTAAGGAAGGTAATTTCCAGTTTGCCGCGGAAACCTCCGCAGTGGCCCTAAAATCCGGAATCGCCTTTGAGGCCAAGTACAAGGATGGCGTGGCCGTTTTTGCCCTGCCCAAGGCGGGCCTTATGGCCGATGCTTCGGTAGGTGGTCAAAAGTTCAGCTATAAGCCGTTCGATATGTAAAAACTCAATCCCCGGTCCCGGGGGTAAAGTCCCCTGGGGCATTTTGGGGTTGGTTTAGGGTCCCCGAATCTCCAGTATCGTTAAAAATGCCCCATTCTTCAAAAGTATAGCTGGGATTTCCTTCGGTAATATTTGGGTTGCGAACCGCACGACCATCCTCAAACTCGTGATTGGTCCCCGAACCATCCTCGCCAATCACTCCAAAGACATCTATGACCGTCCCGAAAGGGTCCACCAATTCCAAATTGTCATCGCCGTTGGAATCCGCTGGACTGTTGGTGGATACTCCCAAATCTGGGGGAAAACCATAGACCAGTTCAAATTCAGCGGCATTGGGTGAAATGATCAAGGTGCTTTCCGCACCGATCATCAATCCCGATAGGTCAATGGTTGAGCTTACCTCAACATTATCATTGGTGTAGCGCCGAAGTGTCCACAGATTCAAATCCAGAGCTTCCGAAGCCGCGTTATACAGTTCCACAAAGCGAGCCCCCGCATTGTTGTCCGGATCCGCCAGTTCAGAAATGAAGATTTGGGTCGACGTAAATTCCGTAATGATTTCAGGGCAACGTTCATCGGAAAAATCAATGTCATCCAAATCCCGAATGATCAATTGGGATTTCTTTCCATCCTTGACCAGGATTCCTGTAATGGTGCCATTACCTTCCGGTAAGATCTCCGCTTGGAAATCGGCATACCCACTGTTGAGCAGGATGATCTCGTTTTCTTCACAATCTTTCAATCTCCGTTCGGTCTCTTCTTCCTTAATGGCAAAAGTTTGGTTCAATTCCTCCTCAACAAACTCCAGCCCTTCCAATTGCACCAAAGTATTTTGAGGGAGCGAATCAATCTCAGGAAAGGTGGTCAAGACGGGTTGAAGTTCCCCATCTCCCTCGCAGGACAAAAACACATGCTCCTGTACCTGTAGGGCGGGCAACCTCCCAACGGAAACATTGCCAAAAGAAGTGAAGGTGCCTCCCAATTTTAAAGCTTCCCCGCTTTTTCCCAGATACAATCCTTTCAATTTCACCTTTATGTTACTGCCGACCGGGAAAAACAAATGTGATTCCCTGAGGTCGATTTCCAATTGTAGTCCTTGGGTGGGTTTCGTTGGATGGTCCTGTAAATAAAGTACGCTGAAAAAATTTCCCGCCTTGTCCGAAGAGATCACATAGCCTTCCAAAATTAAATCTTCCTGAATCTGAATGGTTTCCCCATCGTACAGAGCCTCGACCTCGGCAAAGGTCACATTGGCTTCCATGTCAGGGGGGCATCCCTTTTCAATGTCATCAAAATCTGAACTCCCAGCACACGATGACAGAAACAATAAGATAAACAGATTTGCGGTTTTGATCATATTCCTTTCCATTTTTGTTTGATTTAAAAGCTTATGGCCAAATTCAAAAAGTAGGTACGGCCATAACCATACCAATATTTTGGGCCGAAAGATGGGGTGCCACTAAGATTATCTTGCTGTAACTGTCCAAAATTGCCATTACGGCTTTGTTCATACCCTCCTGTTCTAAAAACGGAGTCAAACAAATTATTTACACTGGCAAAAACACTGATGTACTTTTTGCCCACCAACCAAGATTTCCCTCCAATAAGGTTGAGCAGATAGATATCCTCCAACTTATGCTGAGCCAGTAATTTTGCCACATTCTCCCTCGTAGCATCTGGAAATCTTTCCCCAGTTTCCGGATCCAGCAAAAAACTCTTGGTTCTGGTTATGGTTGAAACACTGATGTAGTTATCGGTCAAATAATTGGCGGTAGTACCCACCCACCAATATTTTGGACTTCTATATTCCACCCCAAAAGCGAAAGCCGTTTGAGGTCCTTGGGCCAATTTCAGCTCCTTTAAGGTGGCAATGCCCAAATCTTTGTTTCCTTCCAAGTCGATAAGGTCTTCCTCAGCACCGGCGGTATCAAAATTAATTTGGACCGCTGGGTCACTGGCATAGACATAGTGCCCCAAATTGCCGACTGCGGACAACTTTACACTGGAAGATGCCTGATATTCCAGCCCAAGCTCAATGCCTTTGTGGAGCTTGTCCAACCCGGTGATCACTTCTTGGACAAAATCTGACCCCAATCCCGAATCGACAAAAAAGAAATTGATATCGGTAGTGTTTTGAAACCTAGTATAAAATGCACTTATCCGTCCGGTCAGATCTGGAAGTCGGATGAAGTAACCCAAATCCACAGTGGTGATGGTCTCTTTCTGGATATCCGGAACAATTTCATTGTTTTCTCTTGGGTTGATGAATATATTCTGAAGGGTTGGTGGCCTTTCCAATTTTCCTGCATTTGCGGTAAACCAGTGCCTCCCGGAAAGAAAGTAGGTCAATCCCCCCTTAAATCCAATCCCTGAGAACGTTACTTTTTCGCCGGGACCGAATGAATTTTCCAAAAAGCGCTCATTGAGAAACAGTCCCTCCCGTTGCACATTACAATTTGAAAACGAAGCTCCCACAAAACCACTCCATTTATTGAACGAAATCCCTACTTGACCAAAAGCTTCAAGTTGTGATGTTTCCAATTGATAATCATAGTTGAATATTTCCCCTTCGGTTTTGGTCAGATTTCCGTTGACATCGTTCAATGTCCCTGAAAAGGCATCCGTGTCTTCCACAAAGGTGGCTCCCAACAGATCCCCAATCTCTGCATAATTCTCAGAGTTCAATCTCTTTATATTGACCCCACCACCGATGAAGATATTTTCGTTGGACCGGTATTGGGCCGCACTCGACAGCGTTATTTGATTATCATTAACCACATCGTTGTATTGCACATAAGCTGCCTTACCATCATTTGCCTTATTGGCGGCATAGAATTGCTCCCATTGCATTTGTGGGTTCTGTACAAAACCATCCTTAGCCAAATTGGCATTGCTAAAATCCGCCCCTATCGAGCTGTTGATGTAGTAACTTGGTAAATATCTGTAATAGGTGGGATCCGGATTCGGGGCGTTGTAATATCCAAGCCGGCCCCTTGCATTGCTTCCAATTTGATAGCCAATCCCCGTGGTCCATTCCAGTTTTTTGCTCCTCAGAAAGTAGTTGAGCAAGAATATGGGCTCAAAAACCTCTCGTTCCCTAGAATTTCTGATGCTCCCTTGTTGTTCTCCCCAATACGGATTGTATTGATTGCCCATAAGGTCAAAGACCTCTTCGGTAATTGCCGCGGAGCGACCTCTTCGATTTCTGGCCAAAATGCTGGTCAAGACCAAACTGTTATTCGTGTTTAATCTAAATTCCAAAGCTCCAAAAAATGAATAGGTGTCATACAAAGTGCCTTCAACATAGCCCTCCTTTGCCCATCTTCTGGAGGCCGAAAAAGTATAGGCCAGCCCATTTTCTCCCAGTCCGGAATTATAGGTCGCCATCAATCTTCCCCTATACGTGCGGTTGGATGCGGAGCTTGATAAACGGATTCCGGGCCGCATCCCAGCGGGTCTCATATCTATATTGGTATTTCCAAGTATCCCACCGAAAGTGAATGGGTTTGGCAAAAGACCATTGGTGAATTCTTGGTTGCGGACCACATCGTTGAGCCCTCCCCAATTGTTCCACTGGGGCCTGCCGTCAAAAAATTTGTTCATGGGGATGCCATTCAACAGTACAATGCCGTTGCCTGAATCATATCCCCTTACCTTGAAAAAAGCTTGGCCAAAATCGAATGCGGCCCGATTCAAGAAAATATCCCGTGTGGACTGTAGTAGTCCCGAAGCTCCTGATATGGCCTCGCCATCATCCAAGAGGTCTCCGTCCGTTAGGGTGATAAGGTTATCAGTCTTTTCCTGTGTGATGTCCTTTTCAAGAAATATAGTGCCCAGATCAATGGGGTTTCCCTCCAAAAAAACGGCAAATCGTCTTGAAACAAAGCCCAATGCGGTAATCTCCAAAGTATGTTCTCCAGATAGGGTGCTCTCCAAACCAAAGTCCCCATTTGTATCTGTGACAAACTCTTGCGAAATACCCTCTAATCGTATGGTAGCATTCTGGATAGGTCGTTGTGTGGACCCCTCTTGAGCGTTTCCAGAAATTCTTGTGCCCTGTTGACCATATTGTATGGAGGCACAACAGAACACAGCCCAGAACAAAGCTGTTCTCATAGCTATTCAGTAGGTTAATTAAACAAAATTTGGGGTTATTGTCTTGGGGGAACTATGCGAAAAACGAACAATCTTAACTATTTTAGAGGCAAAATCAAAATAAATGCGATTATTAATATGCCTACTTGTATTAATATCGACCTCATTGAATGGACAAAAGTCCAAAACTTACAAGATCAGAACCATAGCGTTCTATAATGTTGAGAACCTTTTCGACACCAAGAACGATTCACTCATTTTTGATGACGACCGGACTCCGGAGGGGAGCTATCACTGGACCCAAGAGCGCTATGAAAGGAAAATTGGGAACATCTCCCACGTACTCTCGCAAATAAGTGAGGATACTGTGCACACCTCTCCGGATATCATAGGCCTTTGTGAAGTGGAAAACAGGGCAGTGATCGAAGATTTGGTACATCATCCCAATCTAGAGGATAAGGATTATGGCATTGTGCACTTTGATTCTCCCGATGAACGGGGTATCGATGTGGCCTTTCTTTTTAAAAAATCATCATTTTTGCCAACTTCCTTTAAAAGTCATAGGCTCCTTTTGTTCGATGGGCTTGGGAAAAGAAACTATACCCGCGACCAGTTGGTTGTAGGGGGCATGCTGGACGATGAGGAATTCTATTTCATTGTAAACCACTGGCCTTCCAGAAGGGGTGGGGCCGCCAAAAGCCAGCCTGATAGGATCAGGGCCGCCTTGTTGAACAAACGTATCATTGATTCCATCCAAAAATTGAACCTGGACGCCAAGATCATTTGTATGGGAGACCTAAACGATGACCCACGGGACGATAGTTTGAAAAAGATTCTGAATACCAAGGACAAAGCAGCGCTCTTGGATAGTGTAAGCCTGTACAACCCCATGGAAAGACTCTACAAAAAAGGGTTGGGCTCTCTGGCCTATGGGGATAAATGGAACCTGTTTGACCAATTTTTTATGACCCCGAACATCGTTGGCCAGGATAGGCAAGAATATACTTATTGGAAAGCGGGCATCTACTCTCCCTCTTATATGAAAACCCCAGAGGGCAAATACAAAGGGTATCCCTTACGGACCTATTCTGGAGGGAGTTATACAGGAGGGTACAGCGACCATTTCCCGGTATATCTATATCTTATCAAAGAAAACGGGGATTGAAGTTTTCAATCCCCGTTTTCCTTACGTTTAGTCTAAGCTATAGTTCCTAGAACTGGTACCGTATACCGAGTCCCAGATCAAAATCAAAGCCGTCGCCGTAGGCATCGTCTCCAAAACCGATTTCCGGTCTGATGTCCAGGGAGAGGATCAACGGAATCTTAAAATCGTATTCCAGGCCAATATCGCCCGCAAGCAGTGCAAACGAGTCGGAGCCACCATTGTCATAATCCACATTGCCCAAACCGGCACCGGCACCAACATACCAATGGAACGATTCATCCAAGGGCATCACCCATTGAAAAAGCCCGACTACCTTAAAGGCGTCATAGACATCCTTTTCGCCTCGGATTCCTAGGTCCAACTCGAGCCTATTGTTGTCAAAAAGGGCTCTTTGATAACTGATCTCCGCACCAAAGGAATCAAAGCCATCATCATCACCGATCCGCACCCCCAATGCATTTTTGGCTATTCGTTGGGCCTCGCAGTGCATACTGAATGCAAGACCGATACATAGCAACGAAATAAGTGTTTTCATAAAAGTATTTTTAGGGTTATACTGCCGGCCAAAATACAAAAATTAACATCCATGGCATAAAATGGCGGATGAACTACACATGGTTTGATTTTTCAAAGCAAATGGAAAGGTCCATTCGCAAAGGATGAGGTTCTTTATTTGTATATTGGAATAAGGTGGAACACCTCTAATTGAACCACTGCCCCCAAGGGATGCGGCTCAAAATCAGCAAAAGGCCCAATCCGTAGAAAATAGCGATGCTCTTGAACTTTTTAGGGCCTTCCATAATTTTTTTGTGCCGGGACCACCCAATGGTGATCAGTGCTATGGCCAAAATATTGGTAAGCGGGTGTTCCAATGCCAAAAGGCGTGCCGGTGCGTTCAATCCACCCATGCCCAAGTTTTGAATGGCATTCAAGCCTTTGGCAGAGATAAAATATAGCACAAGTCCCACCAAGAGTTGGATATGGCTCAAGATCAGGGCAAATAAGCTGATGCGAAGATCTTTGTGCATCGTAAAATCCTTTTTGCCCAGCCAGCCCAATAAGGCATTGATAACGGCAAAGATCAAAACGGCCAAAACAACGTACGCAAAATAGGAGTGTAGATTTTTGATGATTTCCATAGGTATAGTTTGATGCCTAAAAGTAATGAATTTAAAAACAAGAAACCCTGCCGTTTGGCAGGGTTTCCGTATCAATTATCTTAAAGAAGATTAGAAATCGTAACGCAATGTTACGTTCCAAGTTCTTCCCAAACCAAAGTAACCTTGGTTGGAAACAGCGATACCTTCGTAAGTTTCATCACCAGCCTCGGCAAAATTTGCAGTTGTAAGTCTGGAGAGGTATTCCTTATCAAAAACGTTGTTCATGTTGGCCCTGATCTTCAAAGCCTTTGTCTTGTCTATCCCTACGGGCAATCTGAAGGTTACCCCGGCATCCAAGAGACTGAACGATGGCAATTCAAGGTTTTCCTTGATCGCCCCAACATCAGAATACAATTTATCATAATACCTGAAATCAGAATCAACGGAGAACATCTCACAGATTCTATAGGCAAATCCAAGTCCACCAGAAAGTTGGGCGGCACCACCTACTTTACCACCATCAATATCAATGTTCTCTGTGCTTATCACGTTGCGTTCCTCATCGGTAACCTGGGTAACGGCCTCGCCTTTATACTGCCAGTTTCCGATAGAAGCAAAACCATTGAATGTAAGTCCAGAGGATGGTCTAACCTTTAAATCCAATTCAACTCCAGTGTGCAATTGCTCTGTTCCGAAGTTGGACGTATAGGTCACTACATCGTCAACAACATCCGAGCTGGTCACAACCCTGTCTTTCCAAGATGTTCTGTACACATTGACGTTTCCAGAAAATATGGAGCTGGTATAGCCATACCCTGCTTCCAGACCGAAGATTTTTTCATTCTCGGTCAATGGGTTTACCTCATTGGTGAAGTTCAAATAGATGTTGTCATGATAGGGCTGACGGTTGTAATACCCCGTGTTCACATAGAAGCTGTGCTGATCGGTTGGGCTGTAGCTAAATCCAGCCTTGGCATTGTACCCAAAGTTGTTCACTTTTTCAGAATCAACCCCATCCGTAATTCCAGCAGGCAAAGGCTCACCAGTCCATTGGGATGATGTACCGTCAATCAAAGATTGGTCAGCATATTGGTAAAAGTCGAACCTTTGGTGGTACTGGTTTGAAATAGACCCTTGGAAGAATGCAGAAAAAGTGTTGGTTGCATATTCCAATTGGGTGAACAATCCACCATAGGAGATTCGCTCATCATTATGGTAGGCAATTTTTTGATCTTCTGGGTATTTGTCAAAAGCCGCTTCCCATCCTGAAGGTCTAAAAGACTCGGTGGCAATTACCCTCTTGTAGGTTCCGAAAGTTCCATAAGGCTCGTGGTTGTTGTTCTGGTCTATCAGACGAATGTCCTCTTCCCAAGAAGTAAGTCCGTGAAAATCAGAAACTACCCTAAAGTGCTTACCATAATAAGTTCTTAGGTCAAAACCAACGTTCCAGCTAAGGTTGTCGGACAATTTCTTTTCAAAGTTGGAAATCAGTCCATACCAATTGTGCAAGTTCATGGATGACCTTGTCACATATCCGCCACCAGCGGCAAAATAACCTCCTGCACCGTTTGGTACGCTGTTGTTGAAAGCATAGATGGCATCATAATCAATATAGCCATCCTCTGTTCTGATACGGGTTCCACGATCACCGGTTCCACCACCGTTACCCCAAGAGGCATAAAGCACAGTGGATAGGTTGGAAGTGGAATCAATCTTCCAGTCCCAGTTTAGGTTGGCAACAGGTTTGTGATAGAAGTTCCTTCTCTCGCTTAAGTACTCTCCGTTATGGGTTCCCCAGTTGTTGTTGTACTTCTTTCCGTACTGTAGGTAGGAGGATATTGATTTTGTAAAGTTTTGATCGTGGAACTGTGGAGCGCCTGTGATCAAAAAGTTGAAGTTGTGGTTATCATTGGGCCTATATCCCACAGAAATAAAGTAGGTCTGCCCTTCACCAAAGTTTCCTTCGTTGTACCCATCACCTTGCCAGTGGGAAAGCATAAGGCTCAAACCCCATCCTTTTTCGGAAACGCCGGTGTTGTAGCCGGCAGATGTCTTGATATAGTTGTCATTGGCCACTGTGGCATACCCAAAGCCACCCTCGTTCATCTCGGTTGCCTTGGTAACAAAGTTTACCGTACCCCCAACAGAGGAGATGGCCAATTTTGAAGATCCAAGTCCACGCTGAATCTGTACTCCAGAAGCAATGTCATTTAAACCGGACCAGTTGGACCAGTACATCAACCCATCTTCCATACCGTTGATGGGCTGTCCGTTCAAAAGAAAGGCCGTGTTGTCCTGATCAAAGCCCCTAACCCTCATGTTGGTGTCCCCAAAACCTCCTGATTGGCCGGAAACGTAAACAGAAGGAGTGTTCACCAATGTCATGGTAACGTCTTGGGTACCTATTTTTTCTTGGATAATCTTCACGGGTACGGAAGAAACGGCAATGGGGGTTTGCCTGTCGGTGGCAAGGTCAATGATCCCTGACCCCACAACTACCACACCCTCCAATTCTTCAGCATCCGGTTGCAATGCTATTGTTCCCAAACTTCCAGCTGCGCTGAAGGAAACGCTATGGGTAACAAATCCAATATAGGAAATCACCAACGTTCCAGAAGCTTGACTCACTTCCAAGGTGAAATTCCCATCAAAATCCGTAGAAGTACCTATAGAAGTACCCTTTAATACCACGCTGGCTCCCGGAAGTGGACCCCCTAGGTCTCCATCTACAACGGTACCAGTAATAGTTCCTTGTGAAAATGCCATTGCGGACACAAAAATCGCCACAAAAGCCAAGTAGATTTTTTTCATTTTTAACAGTGTTTAATTGTTTTGAATTGTTTGGCAAAAGTCTCGCTTTTTAACCTCTAAAATGTTAACTTAACGTTAAGAAATGGGCAAGGTGCTCTTATGGAATATGGAGTAACTCCTTGTATTCCAAAAGGTTAATTCTGATTTGATTTTACTGAAATGTAGATTATTTCTTAAAAAATTGTAAAAGGCTCAATGTGGAACCGTCATGCTTGCCAATTTGCGAATTCCCGATGTCGGACAGTATGTTTTTCGCAAGCTGTTTGCCCAATTCCACCCCCCATTGATCGTAGCTGAAAATATTCCATACAATGCCCTGCACAAAAATCTTATGCTCATATAGTGCCACTAAGGCCCCTAAATTTTTTGGTGTGAGCTTTTCAATCAAAATGGTATTGGTGGGCTTGTTGCCCTCAAAGGTCTTGAACGGTACAAGGGATTCCATTTTTTCTTGGGATAGCTTTTGGGCCTTCATTTCGTCTTTTACCTCATCCGAGGTCTTTCCGTTCATCAATGCCTCGGTCTGTGCAAAGAAATTGGCCATAAGCTTGTTGTGATGGTCCTCGTCGCCATACAATGACTTCTTGAACCCGATAAAGTCCGTTGGTATCAACTTGGTTCCTTGGTGGATCAATTGAAAAAAGGCGTGTTGCGAATTGGTTCCCGGTTCTCCCCAAATAATGGTCCCTGTTTGGTAATCCACCTTGTTACCGGATTGGTCCATGCTCTTGCCATTGCTTTCCATGATGCCCTGCTGCAAATAGGCCGGGAAACGGTGAAGGTATTGGGTATAGGGAATGATCGCTTCTGTCTCGGCGCCAAAAAAATTGTTGTACCAAACACTCAAAAGTGCAAGGACCACCGGTATGTTCCCTGAAAATGGTGCCTGTTTAAAATGAAGGTCCATTTCATGGGCCCCGGACAGCATTTCCTCAAAATTTTGATCTCCTACGGCCAGGGCAATAGAAAGTCCCACGGCGCTCCAAAGTGAGAATCGGCCTCCGACCCAATCCCACATGGGAAAAACGTTTTCATCCGCAATGCCAAATTCCTCAATTTTTTGTGCGTTGGTGGATACGGCCACAAAATGTGCCGCCACATCTTTTTCCGAAGCTTGTTGCAAGAACCATTTCTTGATGGTAAGGGAATTGCTCAAGGTCTCCTCGGTTGTAAAGGACTTGGAGACAATGATGAAAAGCGTGGTCTCTGGGTTTAACTCCTTCAACACTTCATGGACATGGTCACCGTCCACATTGCTCACAAAGTGCGTCCTCAAATGGTTTTTATAGAATTTTAGGGCCTCGGTGACCATCACCGGACCCAAGTCCGATCCCCCAATGCCAATGTTGACCACATCTGTGAAAGGTTTTCCGGTATACCCCTTTCTTTCGCCCGAAATCACCGCATTGGAAAATGATCTTATCTTTTCCCTGACCTCATAGACTTCATCAACGATGTTCTTTCCATCCACCAGAATGTTCTCGTCCCTTTTTGCCCTAAGGGCTGTATGGAGCACGGCCCTCCCCTCGGTCTGGTTGATCAGTTCTCCGCCAAAGTAACTTGAAATGGCTTCTTTGAGCCTGACCTCATTGGCCAGTTCCAACAAAAGGTGGAGGGTCTCTTCGGTAATCCTATTTTTGGAATAGTCCACCACAAAGTCATTCCAAAACAAGGTGAATTTTTGTTCCCGATCTGGATCGTCCGCAAAAAGATCCCTTAAATGCTTGTTGTGGTTTTCTTTATAATGGGCAGAAAGTTTTTTCCAAGCTTGGGTATTCGTGGGGTTGATTTTGGGTAATGCCATTTTATGGGTTGAGCGTTATTAGGTTTTCCTCGGGTTCTGGGGCGGGTTCCATGTATTCAATGCAATCCAGTTGTGCTTTCAAAGGCTCAACGTAGGCCATGAAATCTGTCCGCAAAGAATCGGCAATGGGTTCTGCCGTGGGAAGCTTTTCACGAAGGGGATCCACTTGTCTTCCGTTTTTCCAAAAGCGATAGCAAACATGTGGGCCTCCAGTATTTCCGGTCATCCCGATCCAACCGATCACATCGCCCTGTCTTACAAAATCTCCCTTTTTCACTTTTTGTTGCTTCATATGAAGATACTGGGTGCTATACATGCCATTGTGCCTGATCTTCACATATTTCCCATTGCCCCCTTTTCGGGTGGATTCCGTAACGGTACCATCTGCCGTGGCAATGATCGGTGTGCCAACGGGTGCGGCATAGTCCGTTCCTTTGTGCGGCCGCAATTTATACCCATAATAGGCAATTCTACGGCTTAGGTTATATCTGGAAGAAAGCCTATATCCAAATTTTATGGGAGCCCTTAAGAAGGTACTCCGCAAATTATTGGCATCTTGGTCAAAATAGTCCAGAATATTTTTCAACGAATCGGTCACATAGGGAAATGCGTATATGGGCCTTCCCTTGTGCTCGAACAAAGCCGCTTTTATGGGGCCATGCCCTGCATAAATAGTATCGTTGATGTACCGCTCATCATAAATCAGCTTGAACTTGTCGCCCTTTTCCAATCTGAAAAAATCTATGGTCCATGCATAAACTTCGGAAAGGTCTATGGTGACGCTGTAATCCACGCCCAAATTGTCCAAAGTTTCGGAAAGGTTGTTGTCAATGACTCCTCCCACCTCGCGTTCCAGATATTTTACCTTGCGTTTGCTCTTATAGGCCACGGCACTGTCCCTAAGATCCACCACGGTAAAATTGATGCGGTCGTTCTCATAGATGAAAACCTTGGCAACCTCCGAGGTATCCTTGGATTTGAGAATGAGGTAGGGTTTGCCCACTTTGATCTTTCTCACATCAAAAGTATCCCTGAACTTTTCTGAAATGGTGGCAATTTTGGGATATTCCACCTTGTTCTTGAGCATCAGTTCCCCGAAACTGTCTCCCCAGCGTACGGTATCCTGGACCACATTGAATTCCTCAAGATTAAACCCAAATTGGATGATCGGAGTTTTTTCAATGGGTTCTACCTGAACCACTTCTTCCACCAGTACTTTGTCTTCTTTGCACGACACCAATGCCATCAGTGCCAAAATTGCCCCAAAAAATTTTCGCATTTTTATTATTCCTTGTTTGCCGGATTAAAAATATGGTCCACCCATTGTTTTCCCCATGTATCCAACTCATTTTCCGAGTACAAAGTTGGGAAAAATATTATTTTTTGAAAACTGGGCGGTAAATAGTCTTTCCAATTGGTGCCGCCGGTGGCCCCAATATCTTTGTTGTCCTTTGCCAAATACCTGTAGGCCGACCCCATGTGCATCAATGGCCAATTGACGTTGGCATTCAGGTCCAAGTCCTTCAGGGCCTGTAACAATGCTCCATTTTCTCTGGATTTTTCGGGCAGTTGCAGGTATTTGTGGTAAATGGTACTGTTGTTTACTTGGTTGGCAATCCTCAACAATCTTGGGGTATATCGCAGTTCAAACTGTTTCAATGTCAATGTCTTCTCACCTGTGATGGCATCGGTGGCACCTTTTTTCCAGTAGATGTGCTCAAACATCTCTTCAATGGGATCGTTTTCCGAAAAAGAGTCGCGCTCTGAACGATGTACCAAATTTACCATGGGGGTTGCATAGATTTCTATCATCCTATATTGGGCGGACTGGAAACCACTGGCCGGCAACAAGGCCATGCGGTACCGTAAGAACTGTTCCCGCTCCATTCCCTTGATCATAATGCTGAATGAAGAGATCAACGCCTTGAAATAGTTATTGACCCTACCGACTTTCTCAATGAAAAGATCCACTTCTTGGGAACGGTCCTCGACAATCTGTTTCTGTTCGTGCAGAATCAGCTTAAAATAGAGCTCGGTGATCTGGTGGTACATGATGAAGATCTCCTCATCCGGAAAATGGGTGCGCGGCACCTGTATGCTCAATAACGTGTCCAAATGAATGTAATCCCAATAGGTAAGGTATCGTTGGTAGAGGAGCCCGTCCAAATAAGAGCTTAAGTCCTGGCCGGAGTTTTTGTACTTTTCTTCCAGCTTATTGATCTGGGACTCAATTAGCTCATCGTTCTTCATTCAATTATCAGTCATTATAATTTTAAACTGGTTTCTTAATCCATTGTAGGCCTCCAAGTCTGCTTTTAGCGAGCCAACCGCCAAATCTGCCTTGATCCGTATTGGAATTTTGTTCAGGTCATTGGAAACCCACAGCGTAAGGCTCTCCTGTTCTTTGAAGACCCGCCCAGACTGTACCAACGGCCTAAATTTAAGACATTCCACTTTTCCAAACTTGGTTTTGACAACCTCTTTCCCCAAAAATTTCAACTGGAACCTAAAAACGCCGTCATCATCGAAGAGCATATCCAGATCTATGGCGTCCCCTTCCTTAAAATTTTCAAGGTTATAGTTGTTCCTTAAATGGTACGAAGCCGAGAGCAGGTCCTGGATGCGATCGTGCACGGTAATGTCCATTTCCGTTCCATTCTTATGGTCTTTCAGGACCGCTTTGTCCTCATCGTAATAGAACTCTATTTCAATATCCTTTGTGTAGCCTCCCTCGTCTATTTTCCTAATGAACTTATAGGGTTTCCCATCGTGTTTTCCAAAATAGCTCTCGTAGGTGTCGTCCACCTTAAAAAAGATGCTTGCAAACCCCGTTGTCTTTCCCTTCCCCACCACATGGTAGACCGGGATGCTGTCCAAGGTGTTGGAACTTAGATGCAAGGTGGCATAACTTGCATTGAGGAATCCATAGTGTATCCTAAATTTCAGCCATTCCCCCGACTTGAACGCCGGTTTGAATTTTTGGGCCATGGCCGGTATTGCAAGCAATAGAGCCAAAATGATAAAAGCCTTTCTCATAAGCAGTTTAATCGCCATAAAATTAATAAAATCACTGTTTGAGGCTGATGTTTTACAATTACTTAAACAAATCTTGTTCCAAAATATTATATACAAAAAAAGCCCAGTCTTAAAACTGGGCTTTTCCTAAATAACCAACCAAACTTTAAATTATGAAAAACCAATACTTAAAGTTATAAGGGAACCACCCCTTATGAGCTGTAAATATACAGCAAGGTTATGTAGGAAAATAAGTTTTTAACGGACTTTAACTATACACCCCCTTTATTCCCCATTTTTAGCAAAACATTAAGAAAAATAAAGGCGGCGAGGGCATAGGCCCTCCATTAAAACCAATAGCCCACACTAAAAAAAACATTCCCCTGATCTATGTCCGGGGTCCAAGAATAATAGATTTGAATCGGTCCGAAGAAGGATTCAAAGCCATATCCTATACCATATCCGGAAAAAGCGGGTTCTGAAAACCAATCCCCGGTCCTAAAAAGATCATCGTCAACATTGGCAAAATTTGCCGAGAACATTACGTGGTTCTTTGGGGCAATCCTGTAGTCCAGCTTTCCATATGCCTTCACATAGCTGTTTCCTGGCAGGCTCAAAAAATCATATCCAAAAAAGGGCACAAAATTGTTCACAAAATCATTCCCAAAACCGCCAAGCACAAAATCAAACGACGTGACCCCTGATGTTCCCAACTTCAATCCACCCTCTGTTTCCAAATTGACCACAAAATTATCGAACGGGGAAAACGCCGTGCCAAGCCTGGCCCTACCTACGGAAAATTCCTTGAAATTTTCATTGAAATCCGAAGAGAGCAGGTATAAATGAAATTCACTGTCAAAAAATACTCCTTTGCTGGGAAAATACTTGTCATCATACGTGTCCAGGGTTATCCGGCCATAGGTGCTGAAATAATTGGAGTCGTCAAAATATGTCCTTTCCGAAGGAGAGAAAACGGGGTTTCCCGTATTGTCCTCGGCAAGTTGGTTCAGGGTCTGTGTGCTGTAGCGCAACAGCTTGTGCTCCAATCCTATGGTAACGGCAAACTCTTCCCGTAAAACGGTCTGCAGGTAAATTTGGTTGGTAAGGTCGGTAACATCCAGGTTTATTTCACTGATGTTGGGATCGTTGGGCACATTGAAGTTGCCCCGGATCAATCCAAAATCGATTTCCTCATTGAAATTTGTGAACTTGGAATTGATGCCGAAACTCCAGTAATACCCCTTGTCCATGTAATACTGCATATTATATCTTATATGGTCCCCGAGGATAAAATCAAAGGATGCCACATCGTCCTTGAGCAAAAAATTCTTTTTGGTGAGGTTGATCAGCGCTGCGCTCTTGTATAGGTCATCGTAATGGGCAGATACCTTCAAAAACATTTTAGTGGGATTTTCCTTGAGTTTCAAAATCAGGTCGGTGCCCAGTCCGTTGGAGACCAGTTCATATCGGATTGCCTTGAAGTTTTCGGTGGCCGCCAGGTTGTTCATTCCCTGTCTCAACTTGTCGAACGAAACTTTCTCGGCCAAGTTCAACCTAAGCTTTCCTTTTATATAGCCTCGGGTATAGCGATCGTTGCCCCTTATGATCAATCTGTTTATGGTGAGGCTGTCCTGCACCTGTATCCTTTTCTTGGCTTTTTCAGGATGACCTTGACGGTCGGCCAACTCCTGTAATTCCTTCATTTTGGCACGTGCCGCCTCTTCCCCACTGGCCACTATCTCTTTGCTGCGGTCAAAATCTATCACTGAAAATTCGTCTATATCGGGCCTGATGTAGATGTCGGTCTTCTCTGCCTTTTTTTTCATATCGTTGACCGTCCTATAATTGTTGATCTGCAGCAATATCTCGGTAGCTGATGCCAGGGATTCCCGGGTGGACAAGGAATGTTGTACATCGACCCCAATGATCACATCCGCCCCCAATTCCCTTATTTGGTCAATGGGATAATTGTTGACCACACCCCCATCGATCAAGATCTGGTCGTCAATTTCCGAAGGTTCAAAAAGAGATGGAAAGGTGCCACTGGCCATGATGGCCTCTGGAAGATACCCTCCATCCAACAATACCTCTTCCCCGGTCTCCACATTGGTTGCAATGCACAGAAAGGGGATCGGCAGTTTTTTAAAGTCATGGACATCCTTTACATGGAAGAGCAGCCGGACCAACTCGTTATAAATGTTCTGCCCTCCTGAAATTGCTTGGGGGAATGACACATTGAAATCCGTAAAGGGAAGTGAGAGTGCATACCGTTCGGAATCATCCTTTTCATAAAAAGTTTTTGCCCCCCTGGGAACATTGTCCTGGATCATTCCGGCAAAATCGGTCACTCTAAAGATGGAGTCCAGCTCTTGGGCAGAATATCCGGATGCATATAGTGCCCCCACTATGGCGCCCATGCTGGTTCCGCCAATATAGTCCACCTTGATCCCCGCTTCTTCAATGACCTTGATGGCCCCAATGTGGGCCAGTCCCTTGGCCCCTCCCCCGCTCAGCACAAGACCTACCTTGGGGGCGTTCCCGCCATGACTGGTCTGGGACCATCCCATGGTGCCAAAAAATATGAACGTGATCAGGGCAATTATATATTTCATATCAATTCTTGTCAATGAAAGGTTTTATAGATTTTCTGTGCCTTTGCCATTCCTACGGATTCAGCAAGGCTCTCAATGGTTGCTTCCTTGATGCGTTTGACCGATTTAAAATTTTTCAAAAGTTGTTCCGCAGTCTTTTCCCCAATGCCCTCAATGCTTTCCAGTTCAGTACCTATGGCGCCCTTGCTCCTTTTGTTCCTGTGATGGGTAATGCCAAACCTATGCGCCTCGTTCCGCAATTGCTGGATGACCTTTAAGGTCTCGGACCTTTTATCCAGATAGAGGGGAACCTGATCCTCTGGAAAATAGATCTCTTCCAAGCGTTTGGCAATCCCAATTATTGCAATCTTTCCTCGTAGCCCGAGTGCTTCCAAGCTTTTCAAGGCCGAAGATAGTTGTCCCTTGCCCCCGTCTATGACGATGAGCTGTGGCAAAGGTTCTTCTTCGTCTAGAAGCCTTTTGTACCGTCTGAACACCACTTCTTCCATGCTGGCAAAATCGTCCGGCCCCTCCACCGTCTTGATATTGAAATGTCGATAATCCTTTTTGGAGGGCTTTCCGTTCTTAAAGACAACACAAGCTGCCACAGGGTTGCTTCCCTGTATGTTGGAATTGTCAAAACATTCAATGTGGGTGGGCTCCTCGGAAAGGCGAAGATCGGCTTTCATCTGGGCCATAAGCCTTTTGGTATGTCTGTCCGGATCCGTGATCTTTATCTGTTTCAACCTGTCCTGCCGATAAAAACGGGCATTGCGTTCGGACAGCTCCAAAAGCCTTCGCTTATCGCCCAACTTGGGCAAGGTAATCCTAAGGTTTTCCTCAACGGTGACAGGAAAAGGCAGATATATTTCCTTTGACCGCGATTGGAACCGTTGTCGTATTTCTGTAATGGCCAATTGCAACAGCTCTTCATCGGTCTCGTCCAATCTCTTTTTTATTTCCAAGGTGTGCGACCGTATTATGGAACCGTGCGACAATTGCAGGAAGTTGACATAGCCATGGGTCTCATCGGAGATGATGGTGAACACATCCACATTGTTGATCTTTGGATTGACCACCGTGGACTTGGCCTGATAGTTTTCCAGAATCCCCATCTTGTCCTTGATTCTTTGGGCCTTTTCAAACTCCATGTTGTGGGCCAAATCCTTCATCTGCTCTTTGAAGGATTGCAGGGAGCTTTTGAAATTTCCCTTGATGATCTGCCTGATGTCCTCGATCTGCCCATGGTATTCCGCTTCCTTTTGCAATCCTTCGCAGGGACCAAGGCAATTGCCCAAATGGTATTCAAGGCAGACCTTGTACTTTCCGGCCGCAATCTTCTCCTCGGATAGGTCAAAGTTGCAGGTACGCAGTGGATACAGGCTTTTCACTAGGTCCAACAATGTCCTTACGGTCTTCATGCTGGTATATGGGCCAAAGTATTCCGACCCATCCCTGATCAGCTTACGGGTTGGGAAGACGCGAGGAAACCGTTCATTTTTGATGCATATCCACGGATAGGATTTATCGTCCTTCAACATAACGTTGTACCGGGGCTGCAACTTTTTGATAAGATTGTTTTCCAAAAGCAGTGCATCGGATTCCGTAGGTACCACAATATGCTTTATGGAGTGTATTTTTTTGACCAACACCCTGGTCTTGCCATTCTCCTGGTTTTTATTGAAATAGGAAAGGACCCTTTTCTTAAGGTCTTTGGCCTTGCCCACGTACAGGATCTTGCCATCCCCATCGTAAAATTGATATACCCCGGGATTGTTGGGCAGTGTACTGATCTGAACATTTATGGATGAGGGTTTGGGCATGGGGTTTTCCAAAATTGACTTCTTAACAAAGGTAAATCTTAATTATAGTGATTTTTAGTTAAACTTCATCAATCCCCTTTTTGCCTTAACCGATGTAGGCTTATTTTTTATGGAACGCCGAAATGACATCCCAAGACCAAATTCTTCGGGACTTGGGAAGCACAACGCGCAAACTGTGGTTTTTCCCCAGAAAAACTAAGGAAAACCTATAAACGGAATGTATGGGGAAGATAAAAATTGTTAAACTGTTGCTAAAAACAGTGTATTTCATCGATAAAAAGTGCATTTCATGGTAAATTTTTCAATTCTTTTACCTACATTTAACCGTATAAATACAATTCTATGGAAAACTATGTAATCGTTTTGGGAATGTATTTGATTTTGATGCTTTTCTTCAAAATCTTTTTCTCGGTCTCGACCAGAGAATAAATCCGTATTTACCCCAGAACACACCCCAAATTTTCAACACTAGATGTTGAAGCATGAACTAAGAAAAAAATACACAGATCTGAGAGCCAAATTGGACCATTCCAAAATCTCGGATTACAGCATAACGCTGGCAAATCATGCACTTCAAATCCCTATTTGGGATTTTTTTTATTTCCATATTTTTCTGGGCATCGAAGAACACAAGGAAGTTGATACCCAACCGCTCATTACCCTGCTCCAAGGAAGGGACAAACATATTGTGGTCCCCAAAATGCGTGGAAAAAACTCGCTGGACCATTACTTGCTCACCGATAGCACGGTTTTGAAAAAGAATGCCTGGAACATTCCAGAGCCTGTGGAGGGCATAGAAATCCCGGAAAACAAAATTGATGTGGCCTTCATGCCCCTATTGGCCTTCGATGCCTTGGGAAACCGCGTGGGCTACGGGAAAGGGTACTATGATTTCTTTCTGCACAAATGTAGAAAAGACGTTGTAAAGATTGGATTGTCCTTCTTCCCTGCCGAGGAAAATCCCATTACGGACATCCACGAAAATGATGTGAGACTGGACTATTGCATTACTCCAGATAAGGTCTACCAATTTTAATCGGCTCCTTCGTTCCTGTCCTTTTTGGGGAAAGCCCTTTTGTTGAACACGATCAAAATTCCTACCCCTGTACTGATGGCAGTATCTGCAATATTGAAGACCGGTTCAAAAAAACGAAACCGCTGCCCCCCCAAAGATGGAACCCAGTTTGGCCATGAGGTATCGATCAATGGAAAATAAAGCATGTCCACCACCTTACCGTGAAATAAACTGCCATAGGGTTCATTGGAAAATAGGTTGGCCACTTGGCCATTGCTGTGGTCAAAGATGATCCCATAAAAAACAGAGTCGATGATATTGCCCAAGGCCCCGGCAAAAATGAGCGAGACGGCCAGCACAAGGGTTCTGGACAATTGTTTCTTGGAAATGTCCCACAACCAATAGCCAATGCCAAAAACTGCAAAAATCCTGAAAATGGTCAAAATCAATTTTCCAACTGATTCAGAAATTGGCAATAGATCACTAAGCTTAGTGCCCCAGGCAGCTCCCTCATTTTCAATGAAGAGTATCTTGAACCAACCAAACACATCATGGGATTCTCCCAACACAAAATTGGTCTTTATATAAACTTTGCTTATTTGGTCCACCAAAAGGACCAATACGATGATCAACAGCGACTTCCTTAAATTCATGCTTTTAAAAGAGATTGCGCAAAAGTATGGATATTATTTTGTTTTCGTAAGGTGGATGTTGCCCTCCACGGTGTTCAACATGTATTGATTGTCTCCCTCTGGAATCGGCTCTTGGTATACCGTTCCATAGGTGCTTTTTGCCGCAATGCTTCCATGGGATGTTTTGAGCACGATATCGCCCTTTTGGGTATTCACCACTACATTTTCCACCACATCGGCCAAAGTACACCGCCCATTTGCCAATTTTACATCCAATTTTTCATATTTCCCCGATACGGAAACATTGCTATTGGTTCCATAGATGTGGACTTCCCTATACTCTGGAAGATTTATCAAGAGCGCTATGGAAATGACCTTATGCGCACTCAGCTTGTCGTTGGGGGTGATGAAATTGGGATGAAATCCGGCACTTACAACAATCGTGGTGCCACTCTCCGTGATACTTACCAATAGGTCTTTGGCATATTCCCCCTCAATGTTGGCGGTTACCTGTACCTCATTGGTCTTTGAGGTACTTAATTCCACTTGGTAACAGTATTGGGAATCTATGTGGATGGATTCTGTCCTAGGGCCAATGAACGCCTTTTTCACCACCTTTTGCGCTTGAAGGTCTATCAGTGAAAAAAAGCACAGCCAAAGGAACAAAGTCTTCATAAACAAAAAACGCCCTAAGGCGTTTTCATTATTTCTGCATGTTCTTTGCCTCAATGCTCAATGTGGCGTGGGGAACCAATTTGAGACGCTCCTTGTTGATGAGCTTTCCGGTAACACGGCATATTCCATACGTCTTGTTCTCTATTCGCAAAAGGGCGCTCTTCAAGTCCCTGATAAATTTTTCTTGACGAATGGCCAATTGGGTATTGGCCTCTTTGCTCATGGTCTCGGAACCTTCCTCAAAGGCCTTAAAGGTTGGAGAGGTATCGTCAGTACCATTGTTCCCATCGTTCATATAGGCACTCTTGAGCAGTTCCAGATGGCTCTTGGCCTTTTCTATTTTTTCTTCTATCAACGTTCTGAACTCGTCAAGTTCTTTATCCGAATATCTTATTTTTAATTCGTTTGCCATGTTCTAGTGCTTTTGGATAAACAATTTTGTATTCACTTCATCAAAGGCAATTGCAATGCCCTCATCTAATTTTTCCTCGAAATTGAGCTCAGCGGTCAAGGTTTCCGTTTTGATGTAATCCTCATTGCTGGAAACCGCATTTTCCACAAAGCCGTCCTTCAATATCTTTATATCGATTTTATCGGTTACCTCAAATCCTGATTCTTTTCGAATATTTTGGATCCTGTTGACCAATTCCCTCGCGATTCCCTCTTTTCTAAGGTCCTCATCAATGGTCACGTCCAATGCCACTGTCAATGGCCCTGAGGTTGCTACCAACCAGCCCTCAATGTCTTGGGAACTGATGTCTACATCGGTAAACTGTAAATTAACGGTTTTATTTCCCAATTGCAGCATTAATTCTCCCTCTTGTTCCATTTTTTGGATGTCCTTCTGCCCCAATTGGGCCACGGCCACCGCAATGTCCTTCATATCCTTGCCGTATTTTGGGCCCAAAACCTTAAAGTTAGGCTTTATTTGTTTGACCAAGATGCCCGAGGCATCATCCAGCAGCTCAATTTCCTTGACATTCACCTCTGATTTTATCAGATTGGAAACGGCCTCAATGTCTTTTCGCTGGTCCTTGTCCAAAACGGGGATCATGATCTTTTGCAAGGGTTGCCGCACCTTTATCTTTTCCTTTTGGCGGATGGAAAGTACCAGGGAGGAAACCTTTTGGGCCAGTTGCATTTTGCGTTCCAATTTTTGGTTCACCATAGTGGGATCAAACGCTGGAAAATTGGCCAAATGCACACTCTCAAAATCTTCTTTTTGGGTGGTGGCGTTCAAATCCAAATACAATCGGTCCATAAAGAACGGTGCCACTGGAGCCGATAATTTGGCAACCGTGTTCAAACACGTGTACAAGGTTTGGTAGGCAGAAATTTTGTCTTGTTGGTAATCGCCCTTCCAGAAACGTCTTCTGCTCAAACGCACATACCAATTGCTCAAGTTTTCCTGCACATAGTCAGAGATCATCCGTGCTGCCTTGGTGGCCTCATAATCCGCATAGGCCTCATCCACGTTTTTAATCAAGGTGTGCAGCTCGGAAAGTATCCATTGGTCTATCTCTGGCCTATCCTCTAAGGGAATATCCGTTTCCGCATAGGTGAATTTATCAATATTGGCATACAACGCCATAAAGGAATAGGTGTTGTACAGCGTACCAAAGAACTTGCGCTTTACCTCAACCACCCCTTCAATATCAAATTTTAGGTTATCCCAAGGATTGGCATTGGAAATCATATACCAACGCGTAGCATCCGCACCATGTTCTGGAAGTACTTGGAAAGGATCCACGGCATTGCCCAATCGTTTGGACATTTTTTTGCCCTCCTTGTCCAAAACGAGTCCGTTGGAGACCACATTTTTGTACGCCACCGAATCAAAGACCATAGTGGCGATGGCATGCAGGGTATAGAACCACCCACGCGTCTGGTCCACGCCTTCGGCGATGAAGTTTGCAGGAAATGCAATACCGTCGTCAATAAGCTCCCGATTTTCAAAAGGATAGTGCCATTGGGCATACGGCATGGAACCACTATCGAACCAAACATCTATAAGGTCTGCTTCGCGTTTCATGGGTTGACCGGAGGGAGAAACCAAGGTTATTCCGTCCACAATGTTTTTGTGCAAGTCAATCCTGTCATAGTTGGCCTCGCTCATATCGCCCACCACAAAATCAGCAAACACGTCCTTTTCCAATACTCCTGCCTGTACTGCTTTGGCCATTTCGGCTTTTAATTCTTCCACGGAACCAATAATCATTTCCTCTTTGCCATCCTCGGTACGCCAAATAGGTAATGGAATACCCCAATATCTGGAACGGGATAGGTTCCAGTCGTTGGCATTGGCCAACCAATTGCCAAAACGCCCCTCTCCGGTGGCTTTTGGCTTCCAATTGATGGTCTGGTTCAACTCGAACATCCGATCCTTGACATCAGTGACCTTGATGAACCATGAATTCAACGGATAGTACAGAATAGGTTTGTCCGTACGCCAGCAATTGGGGTAGCTGTGGACATATTTTTCAACCTTGAAGGCTTTGTTTTCTTCCTTTAGTTTGATGGCAAGCTCCACATCAACCGACTTTTCCGGGGCCTCGCCATCCTCATAGTATTCGTTCTTTACATATTTGCCGGCTAACTCTTTCATCTCTGGCCTGAACCTTCCTTGAAGGTCCACCAACGGCACAGGATTGTTGTTCTCGTCCAAAACCAACATAGGTGGAACTTCCGGCTCGGCCTGTTTAGCGGCCATGGCATCGTCCGCGCCAAAAGTGGGGGCAGTATGGACTATTCCCGTACCATCTTCTGTGGTCACAAAATCGCCGGAAATCACCCGAAAAGCATTCTCTGGATTTTGATAGGGCAGGGCGTAGGGCAACAATTGTTCGTATCGAATTCCGATCAAGTCCTTCCCTTTGAAAGTTTGTCCAACCCAATACGGAATCTTTTTATCCCCTTCTGTAAAACCGATCAGTTCCCCTTCCGTTTCCACGGCATAAAACTTGCCTGAAAACTGTTTGCCCACCAAGGCTTTGGCCAATACAACGGTAGTGGGCTCAAAGGTATATTGGTTGAAGGTTTTTACCAGTACATATTCAATCTTGGGTCCAACGGTCAATGCGGTGTTGGAGGGAAGGGTCCATGGCGTGGTCGTCCAAGCCAAGAAGTAAATATCGCCTTCAACCTCTTTTAGAAAATTGGGGAATGAATCTTTTTTCGCCTTGAACTGTGCCGTGACCGTGGTATCCGTAACATCTTGATAGGTGCCCGGTTGGTTAAGCTCATGGGAACTCAATCCGGTACCCGCCTTTGGCGAATACGGCTGAATGGTATATCCTTTATAGAGGAGTCCTTTATCGTAGATCTGTTTGAGCAGCCACCAAACGGATTCCATATACTTGGGCATGTACGTGATGTAAGGGTCGTCCATATCCACCCAATACCCCACTTTTTCGGTCATCTCGTTCCAGACATCGGTATAGCGCATCACGGCCTTCTTGCAGGCGGCATTGTAATCCTCCACCGAAATTTTCTTGCCGATATCTTCCTTGGTGATCCCGAGTTCCTTCTCCACGCCAATTTCAATGGGTAGGCCATGGGTGTCCCATCCCGCCTTGCGCTTTACCTGATAGCCCTTCATGGTCTTATACCTTGGGAAAATATCCTTGATGGTACGGGCCATCACGTGGTGGATTCCCGGCATGCCGTTTGCAGATGGCGGGCCTTCATAAAATACATAGCTCTCCCCGCCCTCTCTAGTAGAAACACTTTTCTCAAAAATCTGGTTGTTTTTCCAAAAGTCCAGAACTTCTTCCGATACCTTGGGCAAATCCAACCCCTTATATTCCGCAAACTTCATATTTACTGCAACTTCTTCTCGAATTCCAAGTTTGCAAAATTATAAATTTAGATGGAATTATGCCCTTCCCTTTTGGGTATTAGGATTTCCTTAATAGCCTTAACCTAAATATGATATACCACCCATCTTCATTTTACATTGATTTCATTATATTATAGGTCCATTAACACTAAACCATGTTTGAGATGAAAAAAGTTCTGATTGCCCTAATGGCCCTGTCATTGTCGATGTCTGTACTCACTTCCTGCAAAGAGGCCGCCGACAAGGCAAAGGAGGCTTCCGAAGAAGCCAGTGAAAATCTTAAAGAGGCCGCCAATGATGCCGTGGATGCCATGAAAGAGGCCGGTGAAGAGGCCAAAGAATTGGGAGAGCAAGCCCTGGACAGTTTAAAAAAGGCTGGCGAAGAGACCATGGACAAAGCCAAGGAGGCCGCCAAAAAAGCCATTGATAGTATTTAGTCTGGAAAATATAAGGATGCCTAAAAAACCTCTTTCGTCAACCTGAACTTGTTTCAGGTTCCAATCTGGTTTTAGGTTGAAATAGATTCTGAATTAAATTCAGAATGACATTTTCCTAACTTTCAGGTGTCCTTTTCCATCCTTCAAAATACCAAGCCCAAGCCCAAGATAAGGTTGGTTCCCGGGGCTACAATCCCAGATGAATAGGTTCGGTAACGTTGGTTGGTCATATTCTCCAGCCCTATGGTCGCCCTCAAGGCATTGGATATTTGATATTGCGACTTAAAATTCAATGTATACCATGAAGGTGAATATGGATCACCATTGGCGTCACTGGCATAAATATAATCTTTGCTCTGTTCGGACAGGGCCAATTCATCATTGCTTATCTCCCCATTATAATTCACAAAGACATCCGCCTTGAATTTTTGGTTCTGCCAAACCAGATGGGCGTCCCCAAAAGTGGGAGCGGCATGCCGGCCGGGGCTATCGGTGCCATCATCGTCCTCTTCCGTTCCTTCGGAAAGGGTCAGGTTCGATGAAAACGACCAATTTTCATCAAAAAAGGCCTCGAGCCCAAATTCAAATCCATATACATAGGCCTTGGCTGCATTTTGGATGGCCTGCACATTGCTGGGTTCCCCATTGTACTCAATTTCAGTCTGACCGTTGAAGGTAAAGTCCCTTCGCACCAACGCATCCACCAAATAGGTGTAGTAGGCGGTTCCCTTCAACACCACTCTGTCCCTGAAATTTTTCCGAATCCCAATTTCTCCATTATAGGCATATTCGGGCTCCAAATCGGGATTCGGCACTACCACGGAACCTGGTTCCGAGTCAAATATTTTGCCAATATCGTCAATATTGGGGGCCCTAAACCCTGTGGAGCCGTTGAGGGTGATCTGCACATCTTCCCGGGGAAACCAACTGAATCCCAAGCTCCCGGTCAGTGCGCCGGTAATCAGGTCTGCCTCATCAAACGGGAAGGGATAGAAAGTCTTTTCAAATTCGGCATCCACCCAAACCTGACTATATCGGATTCCTGACAACAACGTAAAATGGGGTTTTAACCGATATTCCCCATTGATGTATCCGGCAAGGGTCTGCCACGTGGACGCATCTGGATAACGCGACGCGGTCCGGGTAACCTCGCCTGTCTCGATATTCTTTTCGCTCCCTTCGGAATGTACCTTGTTGAAAACATACTCTGCCCCATAGAATAGATGCAGGTCTCCCAGCTTTTTGTTCTCAAAATCCAAGTTCAAGGACAAAGCATCCACTTTTTCTTTGGTAGAGAAGAGCTCCACATCCCCAAACCCGCGGTCATGCCTGCTCTCTTCAAAAAATTGGTACGCCGTGGTGAGCTTAACGGCATCATAGAATTTGTTGTTCCCTTTGTTGGTGACCTGAAAGTTTCCCATAAACCACTTTTGGGGGCCGTAATACCATTCTGCAGACCGAAGCCCCATTCCGTCACTGGTAGGGCGGATCAAACGATCGTATCTGGAATAATTGGAGGTTTCGGAATAATACAGCCCCAGATCATAGTTCCATTCATCATTGGCCCTGTACGCAAATTTTTGCAGAAAGTTGATCTGGTCATAGCCAGAAGTGACCTGTTTTTTGGGGTTTTCATTCTGTACCAGAACATCCATTCCATTTTGTTGGATGACATACTGGTTCCTCAGATAAGAATCCGGACCGTGTTCGCCCATCTTCAGGTCATCAAAGTTATTGTAGGTGAAACTGGTGTACGAGGCCCATTTCTGTTGTCCAAAATTGAACTCCACATGACCTGTATTCTCGTTATTGGCCGAAGCGAATCTGTAATCGGCCCTACCGGAAAAGGCCAAACTGTCGGTAAAGGAAAAATGGGGCTGCTTGGTGTAAAAATTCATCACCCCACCGATGGCATCGCTTCCATAAATTACGGACCCGGGGCCAAAGATGATCTCGGTCTTATTCACAGTAAAAGGGTCAATGGAAATTACATTTTGAAGGTTCCCGCCCCTAAAGATGGCATTGTTCATCCGAACCCCATCCACAGACAGCAATAGCCTATTGGTGGAGAAGCCCCTGATCATAGGGCTACCGCCCCCCAGCTGGCTTTTTTGCACAAAGACCTTTCCGCTGTTCTGCAACAGATCTGCGGAGGTCTGCGGAGTGGTGAATGAGATGTTACGCGAGTCTATGGTTTCAATTTTTTGGGGAACGTTCTTCTTCTGTTGCTCCCATTTGGAAACCGACAGTACCACTTCCTGCAATTCTTCCGATCTCAAACCCAGATAGACCCGATTTCCATGTTTGGCTATCTGAGACGCTGTGGCGGTGTAAATCTCATAGCTGAGATGCTGAAAGGTTATCTTTTCATTTTTGGAGAAAATCCCCAGATCGCTTTTTCCATTGGAATCCGTGACCGTGGTCTTGGATTTATCCTTGTTGAAGATGGCCAAGTTGGAAATGGGCATTCCCGAATCTGCATCAAGCACGGTCACTTCCTGGGCGAAAAAGGAAAGGGAAATCAACAAAAAAAATAGGGCTAAGGTTGGTTTGTACATGCTATTGAAAAACTGCATTTAATACGGCGAGGGACTTTGGTTCCCTGAATCCATGCACATGCAATCGGAAATATAGAATGACCATTTTTAAGAGTTCCCGCCTGTTAGACTTTGTTAGTTGTATGGTATATAATGCATCAAAATTCGTGCCCAAAAATTTCTTGAAGTCTTCAAGTAATTCATTCTGAATCAATGGATTGAACGATGTATTTTGACAAAAACTGCCCTCTTGAAGATCAAAAAAAGGCGCGTTTTGGAAAGAAGTGTCAGGATAAAATCCTAAATACTTTGTAAGATTGAGCAGAAAGAGAGAATGAAAATTTGGGTTTACGGGATGCTCATCCAACCAGAAGAGTGCATACTCCATGTAGTTGAAAAGACTTGGATTGCGCTCCTCTTCATGGACACTGTTGCCCAACATTTCTGCCAAAAAAAGGACAATGCTGTTCTTTACGATATCGGTATGCAGTGTTTTATACGGTGTGTCCACCTTAACCTCCCGTATGCTCTCCAAAGTGCCCTTGTTCTTGTGGTTGGCCACAATTTCCAATTGCATCAAAGGCAGGAAATAGGCGGGTTTTAATTTCCCTTTTCGAGAGCCCAAAACCCCTTTCAACAAATAGGTCTTTAACCCATCCGACTCCGTATAGGCCCTCACAATGAGACTGGTATCCCCATATTTTAAGGAAGAAAGAACTATGGCCTTGGTAGTTACTTGCATATGGGTCAAAAAAAGTGGCAGTTACCCGAAGTGTAAAAATAATCACTCTCCTTGGTAACTGCCAACCAAAAACTATAGTCGATTACACCAACTATATCACTCCTTGGGCCAACATGGCATCCGCAACCTTAACGAAGCCTGCAATGTTGGCTCCCTTTACATAGTTGCAATACCCGTCCTTCTCTTTACCATATGCAATGCAGGCATCATGGATATCGCCCATGATTCCCTTCAGCCTTTCATCGACTTCTGCACGGGTCCAGCTGATTCGCAATGAGTTCTGGGACATTTCCAATCCCGATGTGGCCACCCCTCCCGCATTGGATGCCTTTCCTGGGGCAAACAGAATTTTTGCGTTGTGGAATGCATGAACAGCTTCTGGGGTAGAGGGCATGTTCGCACCTTCGGCCACGGCAATACAGCCATTTTTTATCAGTGTAAGGGCATCGTCCCCGTTCAATTCGTTTTGGGTGGCACATGGCAATGCTATATCACAAGGAACCTTCCATGGGGTCTCACCCTTGTGGTAGGTTGCGGATGGGTATTTCGCCACATATTCCGAAATCCTTCCTCTTTTGTTGTTCTTCAAATCCATGACAAAGGCCAACTTATCCGGGTCAATGCCTTCCTTGTCATAAATATAACCGCCAGAATCGGAAAGGGTGAGTACTTTCCCTCCCATCTGCATCACTTTTTCAGCAGCATATTGGGCCACATTTCCAGAACCGGAAATCACCACTTTTTTACCCTTGAAGGACTCATTTCTTGTTTTGAGCATACTGTCCGCAAAATATACGGTACCATAGCCTGTAGCTTCTGGACGGATCAACGATCCTCCCCAGGAAAGTCCCTTGCCGGTCAACACGCCGGTGAACTCATTTCGAATTTTCTTGTACATGCCGAAAAGGAACCCTATTTCGCGTGCGCCAACCCCAATGTCTCCAGCTGGAACGTCTGTGTTTGGCCCGATATGTCTACAGAGCTCCGTCATGAAAGCATGGCAAAAGCGCATCACCTCATCATCGGATTTCCCCTTTGGATCAAAATCCGAACCTCCTTTTCCACCTCCCATGGGCAGAGTGGTCAAGCTGTTCTTGAAAACCTGTTCAAAGGCCAAGAACTTTAACACGCTGGCGTTTACTGTGGGATGGAATCTGAGTCCTCCCTTGTAAGGCCCAATGGCAGAATTCATCTGTATCCTATACCCCCGGTTCACATGTATTTCGCCCTCATCGTCTACCCATGCCACGCGAAAGGAAATCAGCCGTTCTGGCTCCACCATACGTAGAAGGATATTTTTCCCGTGATAGATGTCGTGCTGAACAATGTACGGGATAACGGTTTCGGCCACCTCTTGTACCGCTTGGATGAATTCCGGTTCATGGCCGTTTCTGACCTTGACCTCATCCATAAATGTTTTGATTATTTTTTCCATAAAACGGATTTCAGTTTGTTGCTCTTTACCTTCGAAAAGAGCTGTTTTTTATTGAATTGTGAATTAGACGGCAAAATTATACTATTTACATAATTTGAACGGCCATTTTTTAAAAATTTTTCAAAAAGTGTTAGGCTATGGCCTGTTCCAAATCGGCTATAAGATCGTCCACGTCCTCAATGCCTACGCTAAGGCGGATCAAAGCATCCACTACGCCACTTTTTTCCCGTTCCTCCTTGGGAATGCTGGCGTGGGTCATACTGGCCGGGTGGCCCGCCAAACTCTCCACACCGCCCAGGGATTCCGCCAAGGTGAATACCTGCAATCTTTCCACAATTTTAATGGCCTCCGCATAACTGCTCCCCTTGGGCACAAAGGATATCATCCCCCCAAAACCGTCCATTTGGTTCTTGGCCACTTCGTGGTTGGGATGGGTCTTGAAACCGGGCCAATACACTTTTTCAATTTTGGGATGGTTGGCCAAATATTCGGCAATGGCCCTGCCATTTTCGCAATGCCGCTGCATCCGTACATGGAGTGTCTTTATTCCCCTAAGGGTCAAAAAACTGTCCATGGGGCCGCAGACGGCCCCACTGGCGTTTTGGATGAAGTAGAGCTTATCCGCCAGTTCCTTGTCCTTTACCACCAAGGCCCCGACCACCAAATCGCTATGGCCACCCAAATATTTGGTCGCGGAGTGCATCACTATATCGGCACCCAAATCCAACGGCCGTTGCAAATAAGGGGTGGCAAATGTATTGTCCACGGCCAAGAGCAGGTTGTGCTTTTTGGCCAATTGGGAAGCTGCCTTTATGTCGATAACGTTCATCATGGGATTGGTTGGGGTTTCCACCCAGATGAGTTTTGTTTTGGCGTTGATGTGTTTTTCAATGGCTTCCATGCTTTGCATTCCGATAAAATGGAAAACAATGCCATATTTCTCGAAGATTTTCTTGAAAAGTCGATAGCTGCCCCCATAAAGGTCATTGGTTGAGACCACCTCATCCCCTGGATCCAACAGTTTAATGACCGCATCAATGGCCGAAAGCCCGCTGGCAAAAGCCAGTCCATAAGTTCCATTTTCAATGCTGGCAAGTGCGTTTTCCAAGGCCGTGCGGGTTGGGTTTGCACTTCTGGAATATTCAAACCCCTTATGCCCCCCCGGCGTGGTCTGTGCGTAGGTGGAGGTTTGGTAAATGGGAGGCATTACGGCCCCATATGCCTTGTCTGGGTGCTGTCCTCCATGAATGGTCTTACTATTGAATTTCAATTCTTTTTTGCTCATTTTCTTGTGATATGGATACAAATGTATCGTTATCTTTCCGAGTAATCAACGATGTCTTATTTTTGAGGATCTTAAATCGCTCCAAATGAAAAACCCGTTCTGCATTCTCCTTTTTCTCGTGCTCACCCTTGGTTGTAAAAACGAGACCAAACTTACTTTTGAACCTCTTGATTTGAAGGGTGAGGTCTGTGGTAATTGCCCCCAAATTGAAGTACAGATTCCGAGGGCGTTGGATGATTTGGCCATTTCCGAAGCCATTAACCGAGGTTTGGAGGAAGAGGTGATCAGCCTACTTTCCTTTGATGAGGGAGAAGAAATTGATACCGCAGAAAAAGCAATGTCCTCATTTACCGAAAGCTACAAAGAATTGAAGGCCAAATTTCCGGATGAGATACGCTGGGAAGCCAATATTACTGGAAAAAGCATCCACGAGGATGAAAACATTGTGTCCATACAACTGGATTCCTACACCTATACGGGTGGTGCCCATGGCTATGGTGCAACCACATTTCTCAATTTCGACAAGAAAAAGGGAACCGAACTGGAGAATTGGGAGCTGTTTGAAGATTTGGAGGGGTTCCAAAAATTTGCCGAGACCAAATTTAGGATCCAAGAAAACATTCCCCAAGACCAGAACATCAATGCCACGGGTTTTATGTTTGAGGGGGATTCCTTTCATCTGGCCCACAATATTGGATATACCGAAGATGGCATACAGCTGATCTACAACCAATATGAAGTGGCATCCTTTGCCGATGGCCCCATTGTGCTTACTTTGCCCTATTCAGAGGTCAATCTGTATCTAAAACGGAAGGTAAAATCCTAAATGCAATGTTCTTACTAAACTTTTGGCCATATATTGAAAAAACTTTATTTCAGGTAATAACGGATACCAACACCTAACAGCAGCATGGAGTTGTTAAAGTCGCTATTGAAATGGTAAAAGCCATTTATTGGAGTAATCAATGATAGCGATTGAGTAAGGAAAAAGTCCATTTCAAAAGAGGCAAAACCGCCATAGATAAAACCGCTCTCCGCTATTATGGCATCAAAGGGAAAATCGGTTTCTCCATTGTTGATATACTCGTACCCAACCGAGGGACCTCCCCCAAAAAATATGAAAAACCCGCGATTGGGCGACGTTAAGACCGTGGTGAAATAGCCCATGTTGAACAAATAGTCATCATACGGAAACTCAACACCGGAATTGGGCTTTTGTTTGGAAAAAGTGGCGATAAAAGAAGCGTGAAAATAATCCGTTGTGCTGTGATAATGGTTTAAGTTGACGTTGATGCCATAACCATCGGTTTTGTAGCTTGGGATCACCCCAACAGAAAAGTTGCTCCTTTGGGAATGGCTTTGTTGTGTTGGAATCACAAACAGGGCCCACAGGGCCGAATACGTTAAGTAGGCATTTTTCATTTTGGTCAAGATTTGGAATTAAAGAATAATTGTCGTTTTGGGGTGCTGCACAACTATCACATATTAAAGATACATCAAATAGAAAAAATGTGCTCATGGCGGAAAGTCTTTGATACGGATAGACCTTTCAGTGCAACTTACACGCCAAAAAAACGTTAAAACATATCTATTTTTTTAGATATATAAATATTTAATGTATATTTGAGCATGGATATTGTTGAAATAAGTAAGGTTCTATCCAATAAAACCAGGGTTAATATATTGAAGTGGTTGAAGGCTCCAGCGCTGAATTTTCCGCCCCATCAAGATATTGACCACTTTGATGATGGAGTTTGTGTAGGATATATACAGGATAAGACCGGACTGTCTCAGTCCACCGTTTCCACGTATCTCAACTCCATGCAAAATGTGGATTTAGTGATTCCAACCCGACATGGGAAATGGACCTATTACCGAAGAAACGAAGAAGTCATCAAGGCCTATGTGGATGCCCTAAAAACGGAACTATAATTTTTTGTCCAAACATATTGATAATTAGCGAAATATAAATATTATGGAATGCTGTATTTCCCACAACACCGTTAAAAAGGCATCATGGTCCCGAAGGACACAAAAGGCCTTTACACAAAAATTGACCCATTTTCTAACCTTCTATTCCGTGGAAGGCGCCGAGGACATGTCAAAAATCAAATAATCTTCAAAAAAACGACAACATGAAAACCATAGGAATGATAGGGGGGATGAGCTGGGAATCTTCCAAAATATATTACCAACATTTAAATGAGATGGTGCGTGAAAAATTGGGGGGCTCTCATTCTGCCAAAAACATACTATCCTCTGTGGACTTTGCCGAAATTGAACGTCATTCATTTTCTGATGATTGGGAGGAAATAGGTAAAATTATGGCCCTTCATGCCCAAAAACTGGAGGCTGCGGGATCCGATCTAGTATTGCTTTGCACCAATACCATCCATTTGGTAAGTGATGCCATTACCAATGCCTCCAGTATCCCGTTCTTACATATTGCACAGGCCACTGGGGAGGCCATCCAAAAAAGTGGATTAAAAAAAGTGGCGCTCCTAGGCACTAAGTTTACCATGGAGCGGGATTTTTACACCAAAATATTGGAAGGGGAATTTGGCCTGGAAGTTTTGATTCCCGAGGCCGCGGACCGAGAGGCACTGCAATCCATTATTTATGGTGAATTGGTAAAGGGCGTGTTCACAGACACTTCCAAGGAACGCTGTCTGAAAATCATCGAAAAAATGGAGGCCCGTGGGGCCCAAGGAGCCATCATGGGCTGTACAGAACTTCCCCTGTTGATCGCTGAGGGGGAGGCTTCCATCCCCACATTCGATACCGCTAAAATCCATGCCCAAAAAGCCGTGGAATTTGCACTGTCTTGATGGGTTTTGATTTTAATTTGATTCCTTTGTGGTTCTGAAGACACCATTATGAAAAAAATATACCATTTGGGCAGTTGCAGCACCTGCCAGCGTATCCTTAAAGAACTGGAGCCTTTGGACGGGGTTCTCCTGCAGGACATAAAAACCGAGCGCATGACCCCGTCACAATTGGAGGAGATGGCTTCCCTGTGTGGTGGCTATGGGCCTCTGTTCAGCAAAAAGGCAATGCTGTACCGCCAAATGGGGCTACAGGACAAACAGCTTTCAGAAAACGATTATAAAAAACTCATTCTGGAACATTACACCTTTTTAAAACGACCCGTAATCCTTATCGATGGACAAATCTTTGTTGGTAATTCTAAAAAAGTGGTCCAAGCAGCCAAAGAGATCTTACATCCATGAGCAAAAGGACCTTGGCCATTTTGGCAGCCATAGGCGCCACTACCATTTATGGCATTAACCACACCGTTGCCAAAGGTGTAATGCCGACCTATGTGAAGCCCTTTGGGTTTATCATGCTAAGAGTGGTGGGTGCTGCCCTATTGTTTTGGGGAATCTCTTTTTTGGGTCCCAAAGAAAAAATTGAAAAAAGGGATTGGGGCAGGATTCTGGTATGTGCCCTTTTGGGCATGGCCATCAACATGCTTTCCTTTTTTAAGGGCCTACAGCTTTCCACACCCATCAATAGTGCAGTTTTAGTGACCATAACCCCAATTATCGTGGTCATTTTATCCGCTTTCCTTCTTAGTGAAAAAATCAGTCTCAACAAAGGACTCGGTATCTTTTTGGGTTTTATAGGGGCCATTGGGCTTATTGTCTTTGGGGCAGAAATACGGCAAGATGCCCCCAATATACCCTTGGGCAACTTTTTGTTCATCGTAAATGCCGTGTCCTACGGTTCCTATCTAATCGTGGTCAAAAAGTTGATCGAAAAATACCATCCATTCACACTGATGAAATGGCTCTTTACCGTTGCGGTCATCATCAATTTGCCCATTACATTGCCCGAAGTGTTGGAAATAAAGTGGTCGTCCATCCCCTTATGGGCCTATGGGGCTATGGCCTTTGTGGTCATTGGGACCACGTTCACGACCTATCTCTTCAACGTTTTTGCCCTCACAGAGCTCAAAGCATCCACCGTTGGCGCCTTTGTGTATATACAACCTTTGATCGGGATATTGTTCGCCCTGTTCACGGGGAAGGACCATCTCACTTGGGTAAAGATCTTGGCCACCATTCTGGTGTTGTTGGGGGTATATTTGGCCAGCAAACGACCCATTCCAAAACCTTGATTTCTTTTTGTCATATCCGCAGACGGCATCCATAAATTGATTTGGAGCATCCATCAATTAATGTCCCGTGAATAAGGCCTATAGGAGTATTTTGACGTTTCAAATGTGGCTTACACAGTCCAAATTAAATTCTCATGGGTCTACTTCTGTGCGGCATCGGTGCTGGAATACTTCTCTTTGTGGTACTTCTATGGCTACATAGCATCTTGTTCAAATTATTTGAAATAAATCCCTTGTTGGATTTAGGGGGAACCTATATTGTTTATCATGTTTTTGCCGATAAATTATCGCAGTGGTCCCCCACATCATGGCAAGTAAAGCAGTTTGAAAACCTACTTCTAACCAAGGGCTCATTGGGATTTGTACTTCACTTGGACAAACCCGAGATGTCTGCCTATGATATGGCAACGGCAACTTTTGGAATATGTCTAATAGGATACTTCATCTATGCATTTACCTTAAAGCCGTATTTGGCCAAAAAGAAGATGGATCAAGAAATGGATACTTAAGTGCAAAGTTGAAAATGGATTATTCAGAACAAATACATCGCATCAAGGAAAAATTGAGTGAAGCCAAAGAAGCAGACAGCTCTTACAGGGTCTTTGGGGCAGGCAATCATAAATACAAATTGTACCCGCCGGTTAGCCAGTCCTCTGTAGAAGTGTTTGAAAAAGAATACAGGGTCCATCTTCCAGAATGTTATAGGGCCTTCGTACTCAATGTAGGCAATGGGGGAATTTCGTATCAGGACTCCGGGGCAGGCCCATTTTATGGGATTTATGCCCTTGGAGACCATTTGAACGAATTGGTATATGGTGATCCAAAAGCTTTTCTTGTAAAAAACTTCCTCCTATCCCCTGAAATGAGTGAAACAACATGGGAAAATTTAACAAAGACTTTATGGGACGAATATATTTCGAATGAAGATTACTATACCGAATTGGGCAAAATTTATGGTGGAATCATGCCCTTGGGGGCCCAGGGATGTACTTATTTGCACGGCCTTGTATTAAATGGGCCATTTAGGGGAAGGGTCTTGAACCTTGATATGGCCGCCGAACAAAAACCCCAGTTTACGTATGAGAGCAACTTTTTGGATTGGTATGAACGTTGGCTGGATGAAATCATTTCTGGAAAACTGATCACCATATCCCCAAGTTGGTTTGGATATGCAAAACCTGAGGGTATTTAGGCATTAAACGCTTTCCAGGTCCTTGGGAACCTGAACGTGCCTTCGGGTATCTGCCTTGGTCAAGGTCTTAAAATCTTTGGTCCTCTCCATCTTATGAAACGCGTCCAGGAACTCTTGGGGCAGTCCAATCAGTTTTCGTTCCTTCAAATCTATCCAAGCGCCCATCATTTCGCAGCGGGCAAAATTTCTGCCCTCACTGTCATAAAAATCATGCCCAAACTCAAAGAACATCCCATTTTCGCTCAGACCCTTTAAGTTCAGCGAGACCTTCACGGGCTTCCCTGCAAACACCTCCCTAAAATAATACACGTGTTCATAAAAGACCACAGGGCCAATGTTGTGGTTTGCCATGCTCTTTTGGGTAAATCCCACTTGGCCCAAATAGGCCATCCGGGTATGGCTCATAAAATTGATATAGGCCGAGTTGGCCAAGTGGCGATTGGCATCCAAATCGCTCCAACGAATCTCAAATTCCTTAAAAAACATAGCAGGTTATTTTGTTATGCATGCATAATAATTGTAAAATTACCATAGTTTTAAAAACTGATGCCCCTTTATCCGCATAAATAATTTTATTTTTAAACATAGTTTAACAACGCACCATGAGCCAAAAAGCCAAATTTATACAAGACCTTTCCCTGCCCGTTGTTGCGGCACCCATGTTCCTGATATCCAACCCAAGATTAGTGGTGGAATGCTGCAAAAAAGGCATTGTGGGCACATTCCCGGCGCTTAATCAAAGAACCAGTGAAGGCTTTGAGGAGTGGCTGATCCAGATAAAGACCGAACTACGGCAATTTGAGCAGGAAACCGGAAAAAAAACCGCTCCTTTTGGAGTGAACCTGATAGTACACCCCACCAACCCACGGCTGGAAGCCGATGTGAGGCTCTGCATGAAACATCAGGTTCCCCTGGTCATCACCTCGTTGGGGGCCGTAAGCCAAGTGGTGAATGCAATCCATAGTTATGGCGGGTTGGTATTCCACGACATCATCAAAAAAAGACATGCCGAAAAAGCGGCTGAAGCCGGTGTGGATGGATTAATTTTGGTTTCCGCGGGTGCGGGAGGGCATGCCGGGAACCTCAACCCCATGAGTCTGGTGGCCGAAGTGAAAAAAATATTCCATAAGACCATTTTGCTTTCAGGTTGCATCAGTACGGGGAGGGATATCGCCACTGCCATGCAAATGGGCGCGGACCTGGCCTATATGGGAACCCGTTTCATCAATACAGAAGAAAGCCAAGCTCCGGAAGAATACCGAAAAATGATCATTGAAGCTGGGGCTAGTGATGTGATCTATACTGCTGCCATATCCGGAGTGCACGCCAATTTTTTGGCCGCCAGTCTCAGGGCCGCCGGAATCTCGGAGGAGGAGTTGAAAAAGGACCACAAAATTGATTTTGGTAAGGAACTGGATACCGAGGCCAAAGCTTGGAAAACCATCTGGTCCGCAGGGCAAGGCGTAACTTCCATTGAAAATGTGCTTCCCGTGGCAAAGCTTGTGCAGACCTTAAAAGCTGAATTTAAGGCCGCTATTGAAGAACAAGCCAAGCTTTTGAATACCTTCCCAAAAGATTAGACCCCAAACCTTACCGACCACATGCCCTTGATCGCTTCCAACTACCACCCTCCCTTATTTTATAGGAACGGACATTTGGCGACCATCTATTCGGGTCTTTTCAGGCGTGTAAATGGCATTGTGCAAGAGCGGGAAAGGCTAACGCTATCCGATAGAGACTTTTTGGATCTGGACTGGAGTGCCTCTTCCATACCCACCAAAAAGCTGGTCATTTTGCTCCATGGGCTGGAAGGCGATGCCCAAAGGCCCTATATCACCGGAAGTGCCAAACTCCTCAACCAAAATGGGTTCGATGCCTGTGCCGTGAACTATCGTGGATGCAGCGGTGAGCCCAATACCATGTACCGTTCGTACCACTCTGGAGCCACTGAGGATTTAGTTGAGGTGGTTGAACATATTGTGTCCAAAAAAGAGTATTCAGAAATCTATATAAAGGGTTTCAGTCTCGGCGGAAACTTGGCCCTCAAATATTTGGGAGAAAGCGATTCCATTCCGAAAGAGATCAAAGGAGGGGTTGCGGTCTCCGTACCCTGCAACCTGCATAGTTCCTGCAAAGAACTGCTAACCCCAAAAAATGTGCTGTATGCCCAAAGATTCAAAAAACACCTTATTGGCAAGCTCAGGCATAAACAGCATATGTTTCCCCAACTTATCACCGATGCCGACATTAAGAACATCCGGACCCTAAAGGACTTTGACGACATCTACACCAGTAGGGCCCATAACTTTAAGGATGCATTGGACTATTACGCAAAATGTAGTTCCCTGCAATTTTTGCCCAACATCAAAGTCCCTACATTGATTATAAATGCCAAGGACGATTCTTTTTTGGGGCCCGAATGTTACCCTTTTTTGGAGGTGGAAAACAATCCCAACCTGCACCTTGAAGTCCCTGACCATGGCGGGCATGTGGGTTTTTGGGGCAAAAACAACATCACCTACACGGAAAGGAGGGCGTTGGAGTTCTTCAAAGCTTTTGGAAGTTAAGCGCTATTTGTGAAGGATAAAACAAAAACGAATGAGAAATTCAGCCCTAATTAACTATCTTAGTAGCTACAAATTACAACAATCCTGAAAGAAATTATCAAATGAAAAAATTACTCCTGTTTTTGGCATTAGGTGCTTTTGTGGCTAGCTGTGGCGGAAAAAAAGAAGAGAAAAAAGACGGTTTTGAAGTCAACAGGACCAAAACCGAAGAGAACAAAGCACAATCTGGCGGAGGTGTTCCCGTGGATTTGGACAACAAGGGTGTTGGCCCCATTAAAAATGTGGATTTCCCTGATGAAATCGATTCTGAAATGGCCGCTCGGGGAGAGGCCAGGTTCAATTCCATTTGTGTGGCCTGCCATATGATCGACCAGCGCATGATAGGTCCTGCCCTAAAAGGGGTTTATGAAAGGCGCAGCCCGGAATGGGTCATGAACATGATTTTGAACCCCAACGGCATGCTCAAGGAAGACCCCATAGCAAAAGCCCTGCTAAAGGAGTACAACAATGCCATAATGCTCAACCAAAACCTTACTGAGGAGGAGGCCCGGGAAGTGGCAGAGTATCTTAGAACGCAATAATGACCAATCCATAACCTTTAAATGCTGTTGTCTTTTGAACGAGGTGACAGCATTTTTGGTTTTTAAAGGTACCCTATGAAAAATATTCTGTTCGCTTTGGCGCTTTCATTTTTCGCATGTCCTGTAGGAGCCCAAGGCTTTCAAGGCGCTTGGGAATCCTTTCAGACCACTGGGCAGGGTATCGAAATCAGATATGTTGCCATTGTTTCAGGTGATTTTGTTTCCGAGGCCTTTTACGAAAGGGAAAACGGTAAATTCTTGGGGACATGGGGAGGCAGTTGCAAGGTGGATGACGGCACCTTTACCTATACCTTTGAATATGCATCCTTCGACCTCACATTGATTGGGACCACCAACAGTGCTTCCTATGAATGGGAGGATGGGAAAATCCGCATGGGCGACAAAGTTTGGGCAAGGATAGACGATGGCACACCAGGAGATTTGGAAGGAGCATGGCTCATTTCGGGCAGGATGCAGGATGGGGAGATTCGGAAACGGGACACTTCAGGTCCCCGAAAGACCATGAAAATACTATCTGGTACCCGGTTCCAATGGATTGCCTACAACACCGATACCAAGGAATTTATGGGTACGGGCGGTGGCACATACACCACGGTGGCCGGAAAATATACCGAAAATATTGAGTTCTTTTCCCGCGATGATGCCCGGGTTGGGGCCAGCCTACAGTTTGACTATTTCCTGAAAGAAGATGATTGGCACCACTCCGGCTTGAGCAGCAAAGGGCAGCCCATCTATGAGGTGTGGAGCAAAAGATAAAACCATGAAAAGTAAAGCCATGAAAAAGTACATTGTTCTGATCAGCGCAATTTTGTTGTTCTCAAACTGCATAGAAAAGAAAAAGGCCGAGGGTACGGAAGTGGAAAAAACAGAAAGCACAACACCTGTTAAAGACACCGTCCCGGTAAAGTCTTTGGAACCCATTGCCTTAGCTCCGGATGGTAGTTATTTCAAGGCCACTGGCACTGAGCCTTTCTGGGGATTAAAGCTCTACGACGACAGGGTGCAATTGAGCATGATGGAAGATACCCTATTGACCCCGGCCAGCCAGCCCATAAGAGTACGGGATTCCAATATTAGCATGTATCGGATTCAGACCGAGGCGACCCAGATGGACATCATCATCGCATACAAGGAGTGTACCAATGCCATGTCCGGTGAAAAATCGCCCTACACCGTAACCATCGCCTACAAAAAAACCGGTGAAGAGGAAACCAAGGCTTTTGAAGGCTGCGGGGCATATATTACCGATTATAGATTACATGACATTTGGGTACTGGAAGAAATGAACGGAAAAACTGTTTCCAAAGCGGATTTCAACGGAAAGGATGTGCCCAACATGGAAATCAACATCAATACCAATCGGGTTTCGGGTTTTTCGGGGTGCAACAGAATGACAGGGAGCCTATTTTTTGAAAAGGATGTCCTACGATTTACCAACATGGCCACCACCCGAATGGCCTGTCCTAATCTTAATGCGGAAACGGAATTCTTAAAAACATTGCAAAGCGTAACTTCCTATAAAATGCGGGATAGCAGTCTTTATCTTTCCAACAACGACCAAGAGAATACATTGGTTTTCAAAAAAATTGACTGATCATGAAAACATATTTTTGGTTTCTTCTTCTTCCCTTCTTTTTACATGCACAAGAAGATTCGGATCGCAAATCGCATTTTATTGCCCTGTATACCGTTGGGAGCAATTGGGATATGGAAAAGGCTCCAAATGAGCAGCTTTATTTTAAGGAACATTCCGCTTTTCTGTCCAAGCTCAGGGAAGCGGAAACCATTGTAATGGGAGCACGTTACGGCGATACGGGAATGATCGTCCTTCAGGCTACCGACTTGGAATCTGCCATCAATCTCTTGCACCAGGATGTTGCGCTCCAAAAAGAACTTTTTGCAGTGGTTGTGCATCCTTTCCATGCCTTTTACAAAGGCTGTATTGAATAAATGTTGGCAAAAATGGGCCCGTTGGTGCCCAAAATGACTCATTCACCCCCGTTTTTTGGCAAAATTCTAAGAAACTCTTGCTTTTTAAACGGCTATTTTTGATGGATAAGCTCACTAAATAAACAATCGACATGTATCCAAGAATTATTTTCCTTTTCTTCTTGCTCACTGGTTTTGTGACGAGGGCGCAATCCCCATCCGAAAACCCAGATCCCAAAAATTCCAACAAGGTGGTTTACGATGCTGAAAAAGCTAAAAAATACGGTGCCGATGACTACGGCATGAAAAAATATGTCTTTGCTTTTTTGAAAAGAGGGCCCAACCGTTCCTTGCCCGAAGAGGAAGCTGCTGCACTGCAAATGGCCCACTTGCAGAACATTGGAAAAATGGCTCAAGAGGGTAAGCTGGTTTTGGCAGGTCCTTTTTTTGGCAATGATGACCTTAGGGGCATTTATATTTTTAATGTGGATTCCCTAGAAGAAGCCAAAGAGCTCACAGAAACCGATCCAGCCATACAGGCGGGCAGCCTTGTTATGGAGCTAAAGGAATGGTATGGCACGGCCGCCCTCCTGGAGGTAAACCAAATTGGGCTTACCCTTGCCAAAAAATCAATTATGGATTAATCTTTGTCAATAATGAAAAACCTTTCTTTTTTAAAGCTAATTGGTCTTGCTTTCTTTTTTACTTTAGTCACAGAACTGCAAGCACAGAAAATGGAACTCCCCTATCACCAAATACCTGACTACCCCGAAGATTACGGTCCGGGGAACGTTGTGTCCCGAATGATCGATGGCCTTGGGTTTCGATACTACTGGGCCACGGAAGGGCTGACCCAAAAGGACTTGGATTATAAACCTTCGGAAGACGGAAGGACCTGTATGGAGACCTTGGAGCATATCCATAATATGTCAAAAATGATTCTCAATGCAGCGGATGCCACGCCCAACGTCCGAGTTGAGAATCCTCCCAAATATTCTTTTGAAGAGCTGCGGCAAATGACCTTGGAGAACCTAAAGGCGGCAAGTGCCAAAATGTTGGGGAAACAAGCGGAGGATCTTGACAAAAGCAAAGTGGTGTTCCAAAATGGTGACCAACAATCCAGCTTTCCGTATTGGAACATGATCAACGGCATGCTTTCGGATTGTATATACCACACCGGGCAGATTGTGCTCTTGCGCAGAGCCTCGGGCAACCCGAGCAACCCCAATGTCAGTGTGTTTTTGGGAAAACTCAGGGATTAGTCAAAAAAAGAACCGCCCCAGGCTTAGGATGCTCGAGGCGATTCTTAACTAAATAACCAACCAAAAAACTTGTATGTATTGTCGGAAGCTAAATGCTTTCCTTACATTTTCCGTTGTTGGGTGACATCCATTGTGGGGTTTTTGGTCTTTGTCCGTTTTTTCCCCGAGATTGCCCCCGATTTCAAGAACTGCATGTACCCTCTTCCCGTAAACTCATAAATCGTTCCGCTGGACACATGGTACAATTCTATGGTGCTATCACTGATAACGTAAAGTTCAAAATAATCATTGCCCAAGAAGTCATAATCCAGTGTTAAAGTTTTGAGTGTTTCTTCGTGGGCCACATCATATATCTGATAATCACCAGTATAGTCCCACTGGAGGTTTGCCAAAGGTGTTCCTGGCGCATCCACAGAAGACCTAAAAAAGCCTCCGCCATCGGATAAAAACTGAAGATAGTTTTCCTGATCAAATTCATTCAGGGCCCCAACCTCACTGGTATAGGTCTTTTCCCAGACCTGATACTCCTGCAAAAAGTAGTGGATGTTATCATAAAAAACCAGGTCATAGTCAAAAGTACTCCTTTGATATCCCCTTAGAATATAGGAGGTGTCAGAACGTGAATCGTACAATTCCAAAGTATTGTTGTCGAGGGCATAAACATCCAATAGCCAAAGTCCATCCACATCATGGTCCACCTCAACGGCGCCAAAAAGGGTGTCGTAGGTTCCCACATCAATGCCCAATCCGTTTCCAGTCTTGCCTATACCGACCAAATTGTTGTTGGCATATACAATGCCCCTATCAAAAGAGATGGTAAAGGCGCGCTGTAAAAAGGGAACCTCCCCATTTCCTTTGGTGCCATTGATGTCCACATACCAAAGATCATAGGCCTCCAATTCCAATGCTACGTTGTAGGGGGTCCCTTCAATGAAATCGTCCTCAAATACAACTTCCGTGTAGCAAGAGCTTGCCAGAAGACCCACAAAAAATATCCCGAATAGTAGTTTTCCAATTTTCATAATAACGATTTTTGGTTCACCTTGTATAGACCAAGCACCGTGCCAAAATTTATAACTTTTTGATAATCAACACTTAACGAACGATGTAATATATTTTTTAGCTTTGCGCGATAAATAGTACATATGAGGAAGAAACTACGCTTTGGTGTTTTTGGGGGTGGGAGCTGGGGAACCGCCTTGGTAAAAATGTTGTCCGAGAATTTGGACCAAGTAGGGTGGTACATGCGAAACGAGTCTGCCATTCGGAGCATCCAAAAAGAAGGGCACAACCCCAACTACATTACATCGGTGGAGTTTGATGTGGAAAAACTCATCTTGAGCCATGACATCAATGAGATCGTTGAAGCTTCAGATGTGCTCATTTTTGCCATTCCATCTGCCTTTCTGGAAGGGGAATTGAAAAATCTGACCGTTTCCTTGAAGGACAAGATCATCTTTTCGGCCATAAAAGGGATTGTCCCAGAAAGTGGGGAAATCGTGGGAGAACATTTCCACGACCAGTATGAAATTCCCTTTGAAAACATTGGGGTGATCACGGGACCGTGCCATGCGGAGGAGGTTGCCCTGGAACGCCTGTCCTACCTTACCATTGCCTGTGCCGATGCGGAAAAGGCCAAATGGATGGCCCAAACCTTAAAAAGTGATTATATCCGGACTAAAATTTCCGACGATATCATCGGTACGGAATACGCCGCCATGCTAAAGAACATCTATGCTATTGCCTCGGGGATCGCCCACGGCCTTGGGTATGGTGATAATTTTCAAAGCGTATTGATGAGCAACTCCATCAGGGAAATGAAACGTTTCATAGACCGGGTGTACAAAATGAAACGCAACATCAACAATTCGGCCTATTTGGGGGATTTGCTGGTAACTGCATATTCCACCTTCAGCCGCAACCGTATGCTGGGCAATATGGTGGGCAAGGGATATACGGTAAAGAGCGCCATGATGGAAATGAACATGGTGGCCGAAGGCTATTATGCCACCAAAAGTGCCCATCTTTTAATGGAAAAATTGGAGAAAAAGTCCAAGACGCCCATCATCAATGCTGTCTATGATGTGCTGTACAAAGAAAAAAATCCAAAAAAGGTGTTTGCCAAATTAACCGAAAAACTGGACTAGTTCAATCCAACAAGACCTCATCCGAAACACTTTTGCCCCGGGGAATGGCATAGTCCTGCACATCTATGGTCATGGCATCGTATGATCTAATGTAGGATTTATTGACAATGTAGGATTTGTGCACCCTACGAAAATTTCCAGGCAACTGTTCCAATGCCCCCTTGATACTTCCATAACTGGTTATCTTGGTCTTGTCTGCCAGATGATAGGTAACATAATTGCCCAGGCCTTCCACATAGAGGATGTCCCCAACGGGCACCCTGTGGGTCTTTCGGTTGGCCCGAATCTCCAAAATTTCATGTTCCAAATTTTTGTTCTTGTCATGTTCCACCGCCCAAAGCTGAAACAGTTTGATGCCAAGGACCAGTAAGACCGTTGTGTTGATCAATACAATGGACCTTACCAACATCATAATGCTGAAAAGTCCGGCACTGGAATCGTTCAACAACAGTTCTTCATAAAAAAGATGAATAAAAACACGCTGTAGTATCCCACCGAACAGCAACGTAATTCCATAACCCACCAAAAAACCAAGATATTTTCTTTTCAACAAAAAACGGGGCAACAAAAAGTAAATGGTCACATACACCGCCAAAATGCGTATGGGCATCAGCACAAATTCCAAATAGAAAGAGGCCATATAACCCTTGTCCCCAACCCAGATCATCCCAAACAGCACATAATAGAGCACCCAAAAAACCACGTGGGTGGCCATTCTTGAATTGAAGAGGTAAAAATTGTTGATGGATTTCATAATCTCAAAATGGAAAGGTCATGATACAACGGGCATTGACATAAAAACCCCTCGCCTTCGCATAAATTCTCCCATCTCTAAAATAGGCATTCTAGTTTTAAGGAAAACATAAATCCTTATCCATGAAATATAAAATAGAACTGTTGTTGACCAGTACCCTCATCGTCCTCCTTTCCATTCCCGGGCAGGCACAAATCCTGGGCAGAAGAAGCTCATGGGAGGCTTCCATCAATGCCCCTGAAAAAGGGCGTTACGGAGCCAAAATAGTCAGCATTGAAGGCGGGAGTCCTTTGGCAAAGGCCGGCTTTCTAGCGGAAGATCTCATCATTGAGGTTAATGATACGGCCATAAAGGATGAAGAGGTATGGTCCGATGTGTCCTATGGCCTAAGGGCCAATGTCCCAACAAAGATAGTGGCCTTGCGGAATGCGGAACGTATTGAGGCGATCGCACAGTTCAATCCTGTAGAAAGAGAAACCCACCAAGGCTTGGATACCTATTATGAAGAGGTGACCTCATCATACGGAATCACACAGCGGACCATCATCACAAAACCTAAAAAAAGTGGCAGGCAACCTGCCATAATCCTAATTGATGGGCTAAGCTGTTCCAGTATTGAAACCTATCCCGGCAGAAGGGGAAATTGGGTGCAGACCATTAAGGACTTGGTAGAAAAATCGGGAATGGTGGTCATGCGTATCGAAAAGCCCGGGGTGGGCGATAGTGATGGCGATTGCGGTAGTTCTGATTTTCTGACCGATCTGGAAGGTTATAGGGCGGCCATTCAAAGTTTGAAGACCAAACCCTATGTGGACACTTCCAAAATTGTGGTCTACGGTTCCAGTATGGGCAGTGCCCTTGCCCCACTGCTGGCAAACGAATTTGATCTGGCCGGCGTTATTTCCGATGGTACCTTCTTTAAAACCTGGTTTGAACATATGTTGGAAATTGAACGTCGCATCCTTCAATTTCAAGGCAACACGGAATCACAGATAGTGGACAAAATGAACAAATACTACTTCCCACTCTATTATGGAATGCTGATTGAAAAAAAGACCTATCAGCAAGTGGTCAATGCCTATCCTGCACTAGCGGAATACAACTATCACTCGGCAGAACACATGTACGGCAGACCTTTGGCCTATTATCAGCAACTGCAGGATTTTGATCTAGCCGGGCAATGGGAACACGTGAAAGTCCCCGTGAGGATTCTGCGGGGCACCCACGACTGGATCATGTCCTCATTTGACAACAAGATGATCCTTGAGGTTTTGGAAAGAAATGGGCACAAAGACCACATACTCTTTGAGTATCCAGGGTTGGACCATTGGAATACCATACATGAAAATCCAAAAAATTCCTTTGAGGGAAAGCCTGGAAAATGGGATGCGGGCACCATCAATATCATCCTAAAATGGGCCCGTGAAATGGCAGGTTTGGATAACTAGGTCCGTTCCAAGGAGAAGTTGGAGTGGCTTTCTAGTTCCTCCTCCAACTTTTCCCTGAACAGTTCCAGTTGGGAAGCGTCATACCCATAGGCCGCCTGAAATTCTTCCAGTACCGGGGCCATATACTCCCGGACACTGTCAATATCAAAGTACAGCCTTCCCGTTCTTCTGATAAAGAAATCCAGAGGGTCAAGGGCCATTTCATGGGCTATGGTGAAATGGGCCTCGGCCTTGATCATCCTAGTACGGGCATCCTTGTCATTTTTGGCCGAATAGGTCTGTAAAATAGCCTCGGTCTGTTTGCCATAGGTAGTCACCAAATACCAAGCGTCATGCTCTTCAAATCCGTCTTGCACAATGCGCCCGTGGATTTCCGCAATGTATGCCTTGACATGTTTGAATTTCTTGAAATCGTTGCCACAAAGTGGAATCTTATCCGTGGTGCAAGGTTTCGTTTCCACTCCATGGTCTTCTTCCATTTCCTTGGCGATACGGTTCACCACACGTTCCGCCATTTTTCGATAGCCTGTGAGTTTTCCCCCTGCTATGCTCACCAATCCCGTTTCAGAAGTGAAAATCTCATCCTTACGCGAAAGCTCCGATGCCGATTTCCCCTCTTCATGGATCAGAGGCCGCAGTCCTGCCCATGAGGAAATGATATCTTCCAGCTCCAAATTGATGTCAGGAAACATATTGTTGACGGCGGATATGAGGTAGATGGCATCGGCAATGTCTATGGCAACATGGTCTTTGTCCATGTAATAATTGGTATCAGTGGTGCCTATGTAGGTGACTTTTCCCCTGGGAATGGCAAACATCATCCTGCCATCCGGGATGTCAAAATACACCGATTGGCGTACGGGCAATTTTTCCTTTGGAAATACCAAATGGACGCCTTTTGTCAAATGGAGGCGTTTGCCTTTTTTTGATTTGTTCACAATTCTCAGTTCATCCACCCATGGTCCCGCCGCATTGATCACATATTTGGACCGTGCCGTGAATTCTTCTCCCGAAACCTCATCGATTGCCCTCACCCCGGCCACTTTTTCGTTTTCATAGACAAAGTCAGTGACCTTGGCATAGTTTAAGGGCTGTGCACCAAATCGCAAGCTTGTTTTAATGTTTTCCAACGTCAAACGGGCGTCGTCCGTTCTGTATTCCGCATAATAACCCGCTCCGTTGAGGATTTTTTTGGGCAGGAGCGGTTCCAACTTCAGGGCCTCCTTTTTCTCCAGCATTTGCCGTTTATCATCCCCGGATACCTGCGCCAAAACATCATAGACCTTTAATCCAATGGAGGTCAGCCATTTTCCGTAGGAACCTCCCTCGATCAAGGGAAGGAGCATTTTCTCAGGTAAAACTAAATGGGGGGCCAACTTGTGCACAATGGCCCGTTCCGAACCCACCTCTTTCACCAACCAAAAATCAAATTGTTTCAGATATCGCAATCCGCCATGGATAAGCTTGGTGGACTTGCTGCTGGTTCCAGATGCAAAATCCCCCTTTTCCAGCAAGGCCACCTTTAGTCCCCGCGAAGCGGCATCAAGGGCAATGCCCGCGCCCGTTATCCCGCCGCCAATGACCACTAGGTCAAAGGTCTCCTCGGAAATCTTACGAACGATCTTTTCCCGATCCAAATTTGAAAATCGAATGTGGTCTTGCATATATGTGCAAATTGCGGGATTGGTGTCCTTGCCTTATTTGGTAAATTCATATTCGCGCTCCACGCGACAAACCCTTACCTTATACCACGAATACCATTCCTTGATTCCTCTTTTCTGGGCAACTTTGTGATCAACATTGGCCTTCCAGTTGGCAATGGCCTCCAAGCTTTCCCAATAGCTGACGGTGATCCCCAGCCCAGCCCTGGCACTTTCAATATCCAAAAATCCTGGTTGTTCACGGGCCAGTTCTTCCATTTGTGCGGCCATTTCCGGATAGCCGTTATCCCCATCGGTGCGCATGCTGGTAAAAATTACGGCGTAATAAGGTTTTTGTAATTCCATTCAGTAGATATATTTCTTTTCCAAAAAGTAGTTTACCAAAGCCTCTTTCATCAACACGGTCTGTTCCCCTGCCTTTAATGGGGGCAACTGCTCTTTTATTTTATAGTGGGGCCACCCGTCCTCATCAAAAAAATCAAAATCATAGTACCCGTAAGGTTCCAACAAGCGGCAAATGGCAATGTGCATCAGATTGACCTTTTCATCCTTTTTGAAACTTCTGTGGAAACTGCCCAGTTCCTGTACTCCCACCAGATAAATGATGCCATCGATCTCCAGAGGGTCCCCATCCGAAAATTGTTCGGATAATCTTTCCACCAGCAAATCCCACCTTTCTTTTAATTTCTCGTCTCTGGACATGTGTTTTATAAGAATCCCAAAGGTACAAATCAATATCCTATATTTGTTGAAACCCAGGTTATGAGTTTCTTGGACATTGTTATTGGAATCCTATTGGTCTGGGGCCTTTATCGAGGTCTTAAAAATGGACTTTTCGTGGAAATCGCATCGCTGGTGGCCCTCATAGCGGGTATCTATGGGGCCATCCATTTCTCCTATATTGCCGGGGATTTCATAGCCCAACGTATGGCGTGGGGCGAACAATACGTCAAGATCTCCGCTTTTCTCATCACCTTTTTTGCCATTATCCTTTTGGTCAATTTGCTTGGCCATTTTTTTACAAAGATTGCCGACTTTGCCATGCTGGGGCTTGTGAACAAGATTGCCGGAGGCATTTTTGGCGCACTGAAGGTTGCCGTTATCCTTGGGGCCCTGCTCATCTTTTTTGATAGGCTCAATACCCCCTTCAGTTTCATCAACGAGGAGACCAAAAAGGAATCCATCTTTTATGAGCCTGTAAAAGAGATAGGTGCCTTTATTTTTTCACTTGTATTGGAAAACAAGGAGGAGGAACCCCCTCCAGCATCCAATATGCAGGTTATATAAACGGTATCCTTTTCCCGATGAAAGGAATCGGGATTTGCGTCAATAGTGCCCTTTATCCCCTCAATCTTGCAATTCACCGTAATAATGTGCCCTCCTGTGGAGATTTTATGGCCCAAGCCAGCCTCTCCGCTAGCTTAGCAACGAGAACACTTGGGACTCTTAGAACCGGTCCCACAAGCACCCCCGAGAATGAAAAGATTACTTGGCGCATTTTTTGTCATTGCCTCAGTGTTACTGCTGAGCATGTGCAGCACTTCGTCCCCCTCTGAAGCGGAAAAAGAATTCACTGAAGCCTTACTTGGAAACAGCAAAGAAACCGTTGATCCATCCGCCATGGAAGATGAACTATTGGATTTGGTCAATGAGCACAGGGTTTCCATTGGGGCCTCTGTATTGCAAAACAGTCCATCCTCGTATAAATATGCCCAGGAGCATAATGAATATATGATTTCGCACAGCGCACTGAGCCATGATAATTTTCAGTCCAGGGCCGCCAAAATAGCTGAGGAAACCAATGCGGTGGAAATTTCCGAGAACGTGGCCAGATACTATACCTCGGCGGAGAAAACGCTGGAAGGTTGGTTGAACAGCGCTTCGCACAAAGAAGCCCTGGAAGGGGAATTTACGCATACCACTTTGAGCGTGCAGCTGGATAAAGAAGGCAGGCCCTACTTTACACAGATTTTCATAAAAGTGGAATAACTGACCAATATAGTAGTGTGCATCAAAGACCTGTGTGCATTGCAGGTCTTTTTTGTTAAAGCCTATGTTCCCACAAAGGTTTTTTTTACCTTTCGTAAAATCTTTGAACAATGGCAATACGGTCGCCTTTTAACCTGAACAAGTGGGTAGAGGAAAACAGGGACACCTTGAAACCCCCTGTCGGGAATAAAAATCTATACAAGGATGCCGAGGATTATATCGTCATGATCGTTGCTGGGCCCAATGCGCGCAAAGATTATCACTACAACGAGACCGAGGAACTCTTTTACCAGTTGGAGGGAAACATCGAAGTCCATATTCAGGAAGATGGGCAGAAAAAGACCATGAAACTCGGTCCAGGGGATATGTACCTCCATCCTGCCAAGGTTCCCCACTCCCCTGTTCGGCATGAAGGCTCCATTGGTCTGGTGGTGGAACGCAAAAGGGCGGATATGGAAGTTGATGATGGCCTGCTCTGGTTTTGCGACAACTGCAACCACAAATTGTATGAGGTGTATTTTACCCTCAATGACATTGAAAAGGATTTTTTAAGTCATTTTGAACGTTTTTATGGTTCGGAAGACCTCCGCACCTGTAGCAATTGCGGTACCGTTATGCCCGTGGACGAACGATTTATAGCCAAAGACAAATGATACTTGTACTTGCAAAAATAGTGGTGGTCCTAGTGGCCGTTCTCCATCTCTACTTTTTGTGGCTGGAAATGTTCGCGTGGACCACGAAGGCCAAAAAGGTGTTCCGCAAATTTCCGGAGCATCTGTTTGAACCCACAAAGACCCTGGCCGCCAATCAAGGCCTTTACAACGGGTTTTTGGCAGCAGGGCTTATTTGGTCTTTGCTCATTCAAGATGCTCAATGGCAGGTATATGTGGCCCTGTTCTTTTTGGGCTGTGTTGCCGTAGCCGGAATTTATGGCGCCGCCACGGCTTCCAAAAAAATATTCACGGTGCAGGCATTGCCGGCCCTGCTGGGCATTGTGTTGTTTCTGCTCCATTATTTCCTTTGAAAATCTCCATGATCCTCTTCAGGATTATTTGTAATTTTGAAAATTCTAACAATTCGCGCCTAAAAAGTTATAAATGTCAGAAACCGCTATTGATTTTGGAATAGATGAAGCCTTGAAAAAATTAGGGCTAAAAGAGTTAAACGATGGTACCTCAACAGGATTGGAATATTTTGGTTCTGGTGAAATCATATCCTCATATTCCCCTGTGGATGGAACACTTATCGGAAAAGTAAGGGCCACTATCCCTACGGATTATGAAAGAGTAATGGAAACGGCCACGGCCGCCTTCAAAGAGTGGCGCTTGGTGCCTGCCCCACAAAGAGGTGAAATTGTTAGACAATTTGGCGAAAAGCTACGCGAGCTCAAGGAGCCCTTGGGTAAATTGGTTTCGTATGAAATGGGAAAATCCTATCAAGAGGGTTTGGGCGAAGTCCAGGAAATGATTGACATCTGTGATTTTGCCGTGGGTCTTTCCAGGCAACTGCACGGGTTGACCATGCATTCGGAAAGGCCAGGTCACAGAATGTACGAACAATATCATCCTTTAGGTGTGGTGGGAATCATTTCTGCCTTCAATTTCCCTGTTGCCGTGTGGTCTTGGAACACGGCCCTTGCATGGGTCTGTGGTGATGTCTGCGTTTGGAAACCTTCGGAAAAAGTTCCTTTATGCGGGGTGGCCTGTCAAAACATCATTGCCCAAATATTGAAGCAAAACAACCTCCCCGAAGGGATTTCCTGTCTCATCAATGGCGATTACAAGGTGGGCGAACTCATCACAAACGATAAGCGCATTCCCTTGATTTCTGCCACAGGGTCCATTAGAATGGGAAAAATAGTGGCCCAAGCAGTGGCTTCCAGATTGGGGAAATCCCTATTGGAACTGGGGGGCAACAATGCCATTATCGTAACCCCGGATGCGGACATCAAAATGACCGTCATAGGGGCCGTTTTTGGAGCCGTGGGCACCGCAGGCCAACGCTGCACCTCTACGAGACGACTGATCATTCATGAGTCCATATATGATAAAGTCAAGACTGCCATCACCGATGCCTATAAACAATTGAAAATTGGCAATCCTTTGGACCAGACCAACCACGTAGGCCCATTGATCGATGTGGATGCTGTAAAGATGTATCAAAATGCATTGGTAGAGGCCGAAAGGGAAGGGGGAAAAATTCTTGTGGAAGGCGGTGTCTTACAGGGTGATGGTTACGAGAGTGGCTGTTACGTAAAGCCGGCCATTGTGGAGGCGAAGAATTCCTTCAAAATAGTTCAGGAAGAAACCTTTGCCCCCATTCTTTATCTTTTGAAGTATGAAGGTGGCGTGGAAAACGCCATAGCCCAGCAAAATGGTGTGGTGCAGGGCCTCTCTTCTGCCATCATGACCAACAACCTACGGGAAGCGGAGCGTTTTTTGTCCGCTTCGGGAAGCGACTGTGGCATTGCCAACGTCAATCTCGGAACCTCTGGCGCCGAAATTGGAGGTGCCTTTGGCGGTGAAAAAGAAACGGGGGGTGGCCGTGAAAGTGGTTCGGATGCCTGGAAAGTGTATATGCGCAGACAGACCAATACCATAAACTATACAACGCAACTGCCTTTGGCCCAAGGCATAAAGTTTGACCTATAAAGAAGAAAGGCCGCCATTCTAGATGAACATAGAACAGACGGCCCTTTAAAACCAACTTAACTAACTCAAACTTAACTTTGATAAACCCTATTCCAATGCCGGAACTTTGTCGGGAGAAATAGGGTTTCTTACCTAATATTTAGTGCAAACTTCATAATATCTAAGCTGTAATCCATGTACATTGGTATCAGTGGTTACAAAAAGTGTATGGTTGGTATTGTTTGGTCTATTATTTGTTTTTAGGGATTTGACAAATTGATATATTTCTGTCCTTAACGGTCTCAGATTCTTCGGATTGAGCTTACTATTCTGCTATTTTTTTAATATTTTGGTGTAAAGAACACCAATCACCTCAACCATGACAACAAAGACCACCTATCTGCTGGGATTATTTGCGGTCATAGTCCTTGGGACATTGTTGTACCTCAATTTGTGCAGTGCCTGTGTTATGGCCCAAGATCGGGTGGATACTGCCGCCAAAGAATCTGTTTGCCCATTGGTCTTATCCATCCATACTTTTTCCATAAAGGATGGCGAGTTTGCCATTGAGGTCAATGACAACTTTAATTTCCGTGTTTCCACTCCTTCTTTTTTGATGCCCATTTCGGAGGAGCTAAAAAATGGGGTGTCTAGCTTGAGGGATTATTTGGATGCGAATCCTGAAAAGGAAATCAACATCATCGGCTTTTATACCGAGCGCGAAGAAAACACCACCTCGTTTTCCAATTTGGGGCTGGCAAGGGCCAATTCCGTAAAAAACCATCTGGCCGTTAGCGGCATTTCATCCGAACGCATTCATGCCAAAGGACAATTGATGGGAGACATGGCATTGCTTGAAGATGTTTTTTGGGGACCCGTTTCCTTTCATGTTCTGGAAAAGAATATCATTGAACAAGAATCGCAATAACACTAAACCATAAGAAATGAATTTTGAAAATTTAAATATCTGGTGTTGGATCATTCCAATATTGATTGGTATCCTCTGCGCAGTTTTGGGGTACCTTATCGGAAAAGGCAAAAGTTCCTCGGTGATAGGTCATTCCGATGAACTGAAAAAACTTCATGCTGAAAATGCCAAACTGAAGATAGACCTCGAGGCCTGTAACCAGAAATCAATGGTCAAGGATACGTCCACCAAAAACAAAGCCACCGCCTCTTCACCTAAAGGGGCCGTTGCTTCTACCAAGTCATTTGATGCAGATGCCGCCAAAGCTGCCTTTGGAAAGAAAATCAAACAGGACGATCTTAAATTAGTGGAGGGCATTGGTCCAAAAATTGAAGGCCTGTTCCACAATTTTGGCATCAAAACGTGGAAGGCCCTTTCGGAAGCGTCCACGGACAAATGCCAAGAAGTGCTCAACTCGGGGGGAAGCCGGTATAGGATCCATGATCCCGCATCATGGCCCATGCAGGCCAAAATGGCCCATGAGGGACAATGGAAAAAATTGGCCAAGTGGCAAGACGACCATAGAGCTGGGAAGTTCTAGTTTGGCCAAAACTTCAGACGATATTTAATTCCTGCCCCTTTCGCCGGGGTAAAGGGTGTGAACGGGATCGCTTTGCCAAAATGCCTTGGTCTCCACGTCCATCATGGTCAAGGCTCCCTTAAAGGCCGCTCCGGTATCTACGTTCCACACATTGGCTCCTCGTTGTGGAACAACTGTGTTGGTTTTGGACAAGGGCGTATGTCCTATAAAAATCTCTTTGTAGTGCACCAATCTCTTGGGAAATTTTTCGTCATCCGGTTTCAGCTGGGAATCCAATGCTTTGGCAAGCTCCCACAAAGTCCTGTCCCAATAGAACAACTGGTCAAAATATTCAAATTCGATACCCTTGAGGTTGGTATACCCCGCATGTACAAAAAGCCTGTTGGCCCCATCCAAATAATGGTTCCTGAGCCGGGCGTAAAATTCAAGGTGGGGCGCCCAGTCTTTTCTGCTGTCCCGAAGATATGAATCCCTTGTGGCCGTACCACCATGGGCCAACCATTGGGGATTTTCCCTTTTGGTGAGGAGCCATTCCCTACAAAGTTCATCATGGTTTCCCCTTATGAAAGTGCAGTGGTGTGTTTTTTCCAATTCAATCAAAAAGTCAACAGTCTCAACGGCCGTACTCCAGGCATCCACATAATCGCCCAAAAAGATAAGATGGTCATCGGGGGTAATATTGGCCCGTTCCATCACCTGTTCCAAGGCCCTTAATCCAGAATGAAGATCTCCAATGACCAAAGTCCGCATAAAAAAATTTTTCGCAATAATACACACAAATGCCACAGTTCATAAAAAATTAAAGTAAAGTTTTTCAACGGGTTATGTCCCGCCTGTTTAAAAGCCAGTTTGTTTTTTGGCGGCGCTATGATTTTCTGCGTACATTAGAAGGTTATAAGGACAATGAAAAAGGTATTCTGCATAGGTGAATTGCTCATTGACTTCGTTGCTGAAAAGCAAGGAAGCGATCTTTCCAAAGCCACTCTATTCACAAAAAAAGCGGGTGGTGCCCCAGCGAATGTTGCCTGCGCCATCGCCAAACTGGGGGGCAAAGGTGTGTTTATGGGTTGTGTCGGTGATGATCCCTTTGGACGGTTTTTACTCGATACCTTAAAAAGGGAAGGGGTGGATATCTCCCTTACCCAACTTTCCAGGACCTTTACCACACTTGCCTTTGTGTCGTTGGCCGAGGACGGCGAGCGCGATTTTGTGTTCAGCCGCGGTGCGGACAGGGAACTGGAATACGATCCTTCCTTGCGGAAAGGATTCCATGGCAACTTGTTGCATCTAGGGGCGGCCACGGCCCTTTTGGGGGGCTCTTTGGAAAAGGCATATGGCAAATATCTGTTCGATGGGCTCACCAAGGACATGTTCATAAGCTTTGACCCCAATTTTAGGGGCGATCTTTGGAAGGACAACGAACAACAGTTCATCAAAAAATGTATGCCCTTCATTGAAAAATCCCATTTGTGCAAGTTTAGCCTGGAAGAGGCAAAATTGCTCTCCGGAAAGACCAATATGGATGAGGCCTGCGATTTTTTACATGAGATCGGCACCAGAATAATAACGGTTACCTTAGGGAAGGAAGGGACCTTGCTGAGCGCAAACGGTTCCCGGGAAATAATCCCCAGCATTGATGTCATCCCGGTGGACACCACAGGGGCCGGTGATGCGTTCATTGGCTGTCTCCTCTATCAAATTGCCAATTTGGGCAATTTCCATCAGGTCTTTGACGATTTCGGCCTGTTGTCTCAAATGGTCCGCATGGCCAACAAGGCAGGGGCCATAACCACAACAAATTACGGGGCCATTGTGGCGCTTCCCACCAAATCACAGCTTGAAGATTAATGAACCAAGCCCATTTACATAGATTGGTTTCCGCCAACTTTGGCGAGACAAAACCCAAGACGCTTTTCGACCTTCGATTGGCAACCAATCTGAGTCTCCTGCAACAGTTGTTTTTTTCACTCTATCCGGAGGATAGGCACCTTGAAGATTTTCAAAAATTGATGGATCTTCTCCCCAAACTGTACGCAACCCGTCCCAATGAATTGAAACGTCAGGATCTACAACGACTGGAGGAAGGCAACTGGTACCAATCCGAAAAAATGGTGGGGATGCAGCTGTATGTGGAACAATTCAACAAAGACTTGAAGGGTCTCCAAAAGAAAATTCCCTATTTTAAGGAGCTTGGGGTAAATTTCTTGCATTTGATGCCCATCACCACGCGCCCTAAAGGAGAAAGTGACGGTGGCTATGCGGTGAACAGTTACCACGAAGTGGACAAAAAATATGGCACCAAGGAAGATCTTTTGGGATTGACCTCGGAACTCCGGGAGCAGGACATGTACCTCATGTTGGATTTTGTGGTAAACCATACCTCCCATGAATTTCCATGGGCCAAAAAAGCCAAGCAGGGCGATAAAAAGTATCAAGGGTACTATTACATCTATGAGGATGACACCATCCCGAAGGAATTTGAAAAATCGCTTCCCGAAATCTTTCCGGAAACTTCCCCCGGCAATTTTACCTATGTCCCAGAAATGGACAAATGGGTCATGACGGTCTTCAACAGCTACCAATGGGATCTCAATTACGCCAATCCGGAGGTGTTCCTGGAAATGCTGTCCAATTTGGTAAAATTGGCAAATATGGGTGTGGATCTGGTCCGATTTGATGCCTTGGCATTTCTTTGGAAAAAAATGGGGACCATCTCCCAAAACCTTCCAGAGGCGCATAACCTCATCGCCCTATTTAGAATGTGCCTTCAGGTAGTGGCTCCTGGTGTCATTTTCTTGGCCGAGGCCATTGTGGCCCCAACCGAAATCATCAAGTACTTTGGGGAGGACCAAAAAAAGGGCAACGAGTGTGAAGTTGCCTATAATGCCTCACTGATGGCACTCCTGTGGAATTCCGTGGCCACCAAAAAAACAGAGCTGCTCTACAAAAGCCTTGCCCATGTGCCCCCCAAGCCCGCGGACTGTACTTGGATCAATTACATCCGTTGCCATGACGATATTGGACTGGGCTACGAGGACCATCTGATCCAAGAAATAGGTTGGAACCCCCAACAGCATAGAAAGTTCTTGCTGGATTATTTTTGCCAACGGTTGGATTGGTCACCAGCCACTGGGCTGCTGTTCATGTACAATCCAAAGACGGGTGACGGAAGGATAACGGGCAGTGCCGCATCACTTCTGGGCCTGGAAAAGGGGCTGTCCCAGAAGAACAATGAACTCATTGCGCAATCCATTGCAAAAATTGTGATGCTTCACGGCATTGTTTTAGCCTTTGGCGGTATCCCCATGATCTATGCCGGGGATGAAATCGGGACCCTGAACGATTATTCCTTTCGCAAAGAAGAGTCCAAAAAAGAGGACAGCCGGTGGGTGAACCGCCCCCAACAGAACTGGGAAACCGTTTCTGCCCTGAAAAACAAGAAAGCCCCCCAATCCAAGATATTCCACGCCCTTCAAAAACTGATTGAGATCAGAAAGAAAGATCCTGTGTTTGCAGACCACAGCAATCCCATTCTGTACCATACCGGAAATGACCATATCTTGGTCTTTGAAAGGACCCAGAACGCCAAACAGGGTCTTATGGTCCTCTGCAATTTTGATGAAAAACCGCAGGTCATTGAATCCAGTTGGATCAAAAAGTTGGGATACTTCGCCAAAGGAGAGCCCAAAGATTTGGTTTCAGGCAAAAAATTGGCCACCAACAGTGGGTTGTTGGAGCTTATGCCCCATCAAATGCTCTGGCTAAAAAAGGGCTAGCTGTACCGCACCTTTCTCAAAATCCGTTGTGATTCCTTCAAGGACTGGTACACATTGCTGTCGTGCTCTTTGAGAATGGGCCTGGCGCGCTCCATTTGCTCTTTGGCCTCCTCAAACCCATTGAGGTAGCAGATGAGATAGGTGTCCGGCAAGTGGGTGAGGTCTATTAGCTCTGCCCTGTTCAAGGCTACTTTTTTTTCAAGTTTTTGCAACAGCGTATTGTTGGTGTTGTACACATGGTACAATGTTTTTTTGTCGTATTGTGGTGGTTCGAAGACCAGATTGCTATTGATGGTGTACTTTCCATTTTCGGAAAAAGTGATCACCATTTCTTCCAACGGATAATACTTCTGTTCGGAGCCCAATCCCAATTGCACATATTCCAAAGTGCTGAAAGAATCGTCATTATAGGTAATGGTGATCTCATCCAAGGCGGAATAGAAAAGTTTCACCTGCTCATTGATAAGTTCAATATCCACCCTTGAATAATAGGTCTTGTTCTTCACCTTTTTTTTATTGCCCGCCCAGCAGACCACAAATTGTTCCTTGAAAACCTTATAGTCGCTGGTAAGATCGGGATGCCTGTTATTGATAAAATTGATGACCGCGTCCAGGGTAAGTTCAATGTTGTTGCGGGCATGCTGCTCAATGGTGGCCACCGTTTCAGAGTTAATGTCCTTGAGCTCAACGCCAAAGGCCTTGGGCAGGCTTATGCTGCCTTCCCTGAAGAAAACGGCACCCCCATAATACTTCCAGATGTTCTTTCTCAAGGCACACACCATGCCATTGGATCGGATGGTGACCAACCCAACGACTTTTCCTTCGGGCAAATGGGGAAACGGAATGTTCTCGTAGGAAATAAGGGGTGGATTGTCCAGATAGGCATTGACCAGATTCTGGATCTTGCTGTCATCAAAAAAATCGACCCCAACGATTTTATTGTCTTCATCCTCGACCCCAATAACGATAAAAGAGTTGTTCCTGGGATTACTGTTGGCCAAGGCACAGACATGTTTTAAAAATTTGGCCTTCCCCTCTTTTTCCCCTATGGAGATGAAGCGTTTTTTATCGTAAAAACTGTTTTCGTCGTTGTGGGCCAGAAGATTTTTTATCAGTAGGCGCTTGTTGATCATGGCTTGGAATTTCGAGATTCGGGAAATGGGCTATGCACAGACATCTTAATCATACTTTTGCCCCCTTTCTATCAGATTTCTTTAAATAGGCCATGAACACCCCTATCTTTTTCCCTTGCATAAGCGTTTTTGAAAAAACACGTTCAAATTCTTCTTGTGAAATATGCTTTCTGTCCAAACATCTGAACAATTGTGACCTTAATTCCCCACAAGAAGCTTTTGCTATGCTCAAAAATTGTAAAAACTCACGATTTCCATTTCTTTCAAACCCTTCCGCAATATTGTCCATTATTGACCCCGAAGAGGCATTCATTTGATTCTTAAGACTATAATCTGTGTTCAATGAAGTATTCTCCATCCAATGCCACACATCATTGCAAATCTCTCTTGCCAATCCCCATATTTCCAAGTCTTCAAAACCATTCATCATTTTCATTTTTCGACATTCAACCCGAAACCCATAACCTAAAAACTACTTTTTGTGCACTATGGTACTGCTTGCCTGGGCCGTGGGCATCACCACCAAATCTGCAATATTCACATGATAGGGCCGCGTGACCATAAAAAGGATGATGTCTGCAATGTCTTCAGGCGTTAGGGGTTGAAACCCTTGGTATACCTTTGAGGCTTTATCAGCGTCTCCTTTGAACCGCACTTCACTGAATTCGGTTTGCACCAAGCCAGGGTTCACAGCGCCCACCCGTATGCCATAGGCATTCAGGTCAATGCGCATAGCCTGATTAATGGCGTCCACAGCGTGCTTGCTGGCACAGTACACGTTCCCTTTGGGATAGACCTCCTTCCCTGCCGTGGAGCCTATATTGATGATATGCCCCGATTGGCGTTCCACCATTTGGGGCAAAATGGCTTTGGATATGTACAAAAGCCCCTTTACATTGATGTCCAACATGGCATCCCAATCATCCAAGCTTCCTTGGTCAATGGGGTCCAACCCGTGGGCATTCCCGGCATTGTTGATCAAAATATCGATTTTTGAAAAGGCCTTGGGAAGACTTTCAACAGCGGATAAAACCGCCTCCCTGTCCCGAATATCAAAATTTAGGGTGTGGACGCTTATCGTTTGGCCAAGCTGCCCCCGAAGCTCATCCAATCTATCCTGTCTACGTCCGCACAAAACCAAGTTATACCTTTCTTTTGCGAACAGTTTTGCCGTTGCCTTTCCTATGCCACTGGTGGCTCCCGTGATCAATGCGGTCTTCTTCATACTTTCATCTTAAGGCACATCATGCTCCTGACTTGCCCCAAAAGGGCAAACCAGTCCTGAAGTTCCAAATTTATTTTGGTTGCCTTTCCAAAATCGGTTTTTGTGGAATAACGGCCAAAAATGACCGCACGATCAAAGGTGGTCAATCCATTTTCAACGCAATGGTACATCAAATCAATCATTTCCGCTTTGGAAAGCTTTTTTCCCCAACTTCCCCATGTCGTGGTTCCAGAGATCGCCCTGGAAAAATTATCTGTATGTGGCATATAGGGTTAAAGTATAAAAATAAACCCTTAAATCCTTCATAAAACTGGGGGTTTGGGGATTTTTTTAACCATTAATTAACAGGCGGATTTTAAATAAATTTTCATTTTGCACTCCCTAGAATTATATTGATAATAACGTACCACAATAAAAGTTTATATGGAAGAAAACACTACTATTGATATTAGTGCTGTGAATGAAAAAATTGCTCAGGAAAGTGCTTTTATTGATTTGCTCACCGCAGAGATGAACAAGGCCATTGTGGGCCAAAAGCACATGGTTGAGCGATTGCTCATCGGTCTTTTGGGGCAGGGCCACATTCTGTTGGAAGGTGTTCCTGGATTGGCCAAGACCTTGGCCATAAACACCTTGGCAAAGGCGGTAAAGGGAAGTTTCAGCAGGATCCAGTTTACACCGGATCTTTTGCCCGCCGATGTGGTGGGGACCTTGATCTACAACATCAAGGAAAATGACTTTTCCATCAAAAAGGGGCCCATTTTTGCCAATTTCGTCTTGGCCGATGAGATTAACCGGGCCCCCGCCAAAGTACAGTCGGCCCTGTTGGAAGCGATGCAGGAAAGACAAGTGACCATAGGGGACGAGACCTTTAAGCTGGACCCCCCATTTTTGGTAATGGCCACCCAAAACCCGGTTGAGCAAGAAGGAACCTATCCGTTGCCCGAAGCGCAGGTGGATCGTTTTATGTTGAAAACGGTCATCGATTATCCCAGGCTCAATGAGGAACAGCTCATCATCAGGCAAAACTTGAACGGGGCCAACGAGGCCATAAAGCCTGTGGTGGCCTTAAAACAGATTTTGAGCGCCCAACAGGCCGTGCGCGAAGTGTACATGGACGAAAAAATAGAAAAATATATCCTGGATCTGGTGTTTGCCACCCGATACCCTGAAAAATACAATCTTGAAAGCCTTAAGCCCCTCATCAGTTTTGGAGCCTCCCCCAGGGGAAGCATCAATTTGGCAAGTGCCTCCAAGTGCTATGCCTTCATCAAAAGAAGGGGCTATGTGGTTCCAGAAGATGTGAGGGCCGTTGTGCACGATGTGCTGAGGCACCGTATCGGAATCACCTACGAGGCAGAGGCGGAAAACATCACTTCGGAAGAAATCATAAACAAAATCGTCAACGAGGTAGAAGTACCGTAAAGGTTCAATGTTTCTCGTTCAAGGTAGGCATACTTTACACGAACCTGAAAACACCTATTTATTTGAACCAAATGGACACAAAAGAACTTCTTAAGAAAGTACGCAAGATCGAGATAAAGACCCGTCGTCTGTCCGATCACATTTTTGGTGGAGAGTACCATTCGGCCTTCAAAGGCAGGGGAATGACCTTCAGCGAAGTGCGACAGTACCAGTTTGGGGATGATGTAAGGACCATCGACTGGAACGTTACCGCCCGCTATAATGAGCCCTTTGTGAAGGTTTTTGAAGAGGAACGTGAACTTACCATGATGTTGATGGTGGATGTGAGTGGGTCGGAACTCTTCGGAACCACGAGTCAATTCAAGAAGGAGGTCATCACGGAAATTTCAGCTACGCTGGCCTTCTCCGCCATGCAGAACAATGACAAAGTGGGATTGATTCTATTCTCGGATGAAGTGGAGTTGTTCATTCCCCCTAAAAAAGGAAAAAGCCACGTGTTGCGAATTATACGGGAACTTTTGGAGTTTACCCCCCAAAGCAGCAAGACCAATTTGGCCGAAGCGTTGAAGTTCTTGACCAACGTAATGAAGAAAAAGGCCATTGTCTTTGTACTGTCCGATTTTATTGCCGATGATTATGACAACACACTGCGCATTGTGGGCAACAAGCACGATGTGACCGGAATCCGTGTGTTTGACGAAAGGGAAGAGGCCATTCCCAATTTGGGCATGGTACAGATGCAAGATGCCGAAACCGGGACATTGCAGTTGGTGAACACCCAATCCAAAACCGTCCGCTATGCCTATGGGCAGTTCCATAAAAACAAGGTGGCCTATTTTCAAGATTCTTTTACAAAAGCCGGTAGTGGGGTGATCCACTGCAGGGTAGATGAGAGCTACGTGAAAAAACTGTTGGGGTATTTTAAACGAAGGGGGTAATGCAGATGGAAAATTCAAAGTTGAAAGTTCAAGGTTTTATGGCGCGATTTCTATATGGCATCCTGCTCTGTGCTTTGTTCTTTCCGATATATGGATTTTCGCAGGACGACCCAAAAGTTTCCGTTGCATTGGATACGCTTTCCATCAAAATCGGGGAACAGATCCAATATACCATTACGGTTGAAACCGATTCCACCGATATCGTTCATTTTCCGGAAGGACAGACATTTTCCCCCCTCGAAACCGTGGAGGCCATTGTTGGTGACACCGTAAAGAAAAACGACAAGGTCATTCTGCAACGGATATATGCCCTAACCCAATTTGACAGTGGGGCCTACACCATACCACCACAACGTATTGCCATCAATGAGCGGCCTATTTTTACGGATTCGTTCCAAATTAAAGTCGCCGACGTGGCCGTGGATACCACCAAACAAAAAATGTACGACATCAAACCCTTGATCCAAGTGCAAAAAAGCAATGCAAAATTTTGGTTGACCTTGCTTTTCATCTTTTTAGGATTGCTGATAGTTGGAGGCCTTGTCTATTGGTTCTTTCTACGAAAGAAACCATTGACCGAAGAAGAAAAAGAGGCATTGCTGCCCCCATACGATAGGGCCTTGCTGGAACTTAAAAAATTGGAAAACTCCAAATATCTCATTCAGGATGAGTACAAAAAGTACTATTCCGAGCTTACGGGCATTGTACGATCTTATTTGGAAGAGGATGTGCATGTATCCGCATTGGAAAGTACCACCTCGCAGCTGATCGATAAGCTGGAAATGCTCAAGGACTCGGGAGAACTCAAGCTGGAGGACGAGACGATAGAACAATTTCAGAAAATATTGCAGACTGCGGATCTGGTGAAATTCGCCAAGTCCAAACCTTCAACTGCTGTGGCGGAGCAAGACCGAAAGCTGGTGGAACAGATTGTGGTAAAGACCCATGATGCCTTGCCCGAACCCACAGAAGAGGAACTGCTCCTGAACGAAGAGTACTTGGAAGAACTCGCCAAGAAAAAACAACGGAAGAAAATCTATTGGGCCGCGGCCATTTTTGCCGGACTTGTGTTTTTGGGGGGAGGGTTTTCCATTGCTTATTATGGTTTTAAGCAGGTACGGGATACGGTTTTTGGGTACCCCACTAAAGAACTTTTGGAGGGGGAATGGGTTGCCAGTTCCTACGGATTTCCCCCTGTTGAATTGGAGACCCCCGATGTGCTGGTGCGTCAAGAAGTAAAATTGCCCCCAGAGACCGAGGAATTGATCAAACAACTGCAGACTTTCGCATATGGCAGCTATGTGGGCATTTTTTCGGTGGCGGCCAGTTCTGTGACCTATAAGGAACAAACCGACCCCAATTTTGACGCAGCCATAGGGTCTACCCTGGCTACATTTGAAAGTCTGGGGCTAAAAAACATTACCACCAAGCAAGAGGAGTTTGTTACCAAATCTGGTGTTCAGGGTCTAAAGACCTATGGTACGGGAAGCTTTGCCGGTCCTTTGAACAAAGAACCCAGAAAGGCCAAATACAACATCCTCACTTTTGGCGGCAAAGGATTTATGCAGCAAGTGATCATTACATGGGAAGATGGGGATGATTATGCGGAAAAGATCGTAAATAGAATATTGACCAGTTTGGACGTTAAAACACAGGCGTAGATGTTTGAAAACATAGAATTTGCAAATCCACAGTTTTTTTGGTTGCTGCTATCGCTCCCAGTGGCTTTGCTATGGTATTTTTTCAAGCGGAAAAAAGAGATGGCCTCCCTTAAGATTTCAAGCATCAAAGGCTTTACCGTAACCAGTTGGTCCTCCAAATTAAGACCTGTACTCTTTGTGTTCCGGCTTTTGGCACTGGCCTCCATCATCACGGCGCTGGCCAGGCCACAGATTGAGGATATTTCCACAAAGACCAAGACCACCAAGGGGATCGATATTGTGATGGCCATAGACGTATCTTCAAGTATGCTGGCCAGGGACCTTAAGCCCAACAGACTTTCCGCGCTTAAAGAAGTAGCGGCAGAGTTCATCAAAAAACGCCCCAATGATCGTATTGGAATAGTGGGCTATGCCGGGGAAAGCTATACCAAGACCCCCATCACCAGCGACAAATCCATTGTCTTGAATGCCTTAAGGGAAATCACCTATGGCGAATTGGAAGATGGAACGGCCATTGGCATGGGTCTGGCCACTTCGGTCAACCGTTTGAAAGAAAGCAAAGCCGTAAGCAAAGTGATCATTCTTTTGACCGATGGCGTGAACAATTCTGGTTTCATTGAACCCAAGACCGCTGCCGACCTTGCGGTGGAATTCGGCATAAAAACCTATACCATTGGCTTGGGCACCAATGGAAACGCACTCTCCCCTGTGGCCTACAACAGCGATGGCACCTTCCGTTATGGCATGCGCCAAGTGGAGATTGATGAAGACCTCCTCAAGGAAATAGCCCATGCAACGGGAGGAAAATACTTTAGGGCCACGGACAATGAAAAGCTGGAGGAAATCTATGATGAGATCAATAAGTTGGAAAAAACGGAAATAGAGGAGTTCAAATATTATAAGTACGAAGAAAAGTTTAGGCCATTCATTTTTTTGGCAGGCGCTTTGTTACTATTGGAATGGGGATTGCGCAATTCCATATTCAAAAGCTTTATTTAGACTATGATCCAGTTTGATGAAAAAATATATTTCTCCCTGTTGGCCATTATCCCGGTAATGGTCCTGGCCTTCTTTTTTCTTCAAATTTGGAAAAGGAAGACCCAGCGCCAATTTGCAGATTCCAGACTGCTGCGCAGGTTGGCCCCTAACAAATCAACTTTTAAGTCTGCCCTGAAATTGCTTTTTCTTTTGGCGGGCCTTACCTTTCTCATTCTTGGTCTGGTAAACCCCAAGATCGGGACAAAACTGGAAACCGTCAAACGGGAAGGGGTGGACATTGTCTTTGCCGTGGATGTTTCCAAAAGTATGCTGGCGGAGGACATTGCCCCAAACCGTCTCGAAAAAGCAAAACGGTTGGTGTCTGAGATTATCAACCAATTGGCAAGTGACCGTATTGGCATAATCGCCTATGCGGGCCAGGCCTACCCGCAGCTTCCCATAACCACGGATTATGGCGCGGCCAAAATGTTCCTCCAGGGCATGAACACTGATATGCTCTCTTCCCAAGGAACGGCCATAGACGCGGCCATAGAATTGGCCAGCACCTATTATGACGACGACGAACAGACCAACAGGGTCCTGTTCATTGTGTCCGATGGGGAGGATCATTCGGAAAGGTCTACCATTGATGCCGTGGAACTTGCCACGCAGAATGGGATCCGCATCTTTACCATTGGGGTTGGAAAATCCAAAGGAGCCCCAATCCCCATAAAACGAAATGGGGTTGTGGAAAGCTTGAAAAAGGACAATGAAGGCGAAGTGGTCATCACCAAGCTCAATGAGGCCATACTATCGGAAATCGCATCCAAGGGAAATGGGGAATACATAGACGGTTCCAATACGGACAGCGCCGTGGAGTACATCAAGGAGCAATTGGACCAAATGGACAAAAAGGAATTTGAGGCCAAACAGTTCGCCGAGTACAAGGACCAATTTCAATGGTTTCTCGGTCTAGGCTTTTTATTTCTATTTTTGGACATCTTCCTTCTCGACAAAAAAACCCAATGGTTGAAAAAACTGAATCTTTTTAATGAAAATGACCATGACTAAGATAAGATTGATGTTTGGCCTGCTCTTGTGCTTTGGATCTCTTGTCCATGCACAGGAAGAACAAATTGCCGAAGAGTCTGAAAAGGCGCTGAGGGCTTCCACAAACCTAACCTGGGAAGCCAACAAGGAACTTACGGCCAATGATTTTCCCACCGCCGAATCCGATTATCGCAGGGCCATTTCCAAAAGCAAAAAAAATGTGGCCGCCCCTTTCAACTTGGGAAATGCCTACTACAACCGGGAAAGCTATGGCGAAGCCTTTGGCCGATACAAACAGGCTGGCGAAGCTTCGGATGAAAAACCCGAAAAACACAAGGCCTTTCACAATATGGGCAACGTGTTCATGAAGAACAAGGAATACGAGAAAGCCGTAGAGGCCTATAAAGAAGCCTTGCGCAACAACCCAGAAGACGACGAGACCCGTTACAATCTTGCCTTGGCCAAAAAAATGTTGGAAAAGCAACAGGACGAGCAAAAAAATGACGACAACCAAGGTGGGGAAGACAACAAGGACCAGCAGGACCAGCAAGATCAAAACAAAGACCAGAACAACGAAGGGGATAACCAAAAGCAGGATGAGGGAGATCAAAATGAAGATAAAAACAAGGATAAGGGCAATGACGGGGATAATGGGGAAGATAAGCCTGAAGAAAACCAAAAGGGCGATGGAGATGAGAAGAAAGAACAGCAAAAGAAACCCAATGAAGGGGATCAGCCCGAAGAACAGAAACAACAACCCAGACCCAATCAGCTTTCCCAACAGCAAATTCAGAACCTGTTAGAGGCCATGCAAAATGAGGAGAAGAAGGTGCAGGAAAAAATGGAGGCCCGAAAAGTAAGAGGTCAAAAAGTTAAAAACGAAAAGGATTGGTGATGCAAATGTTGAAAAACAAATTCCTATACTTTCTGTGCCTTATCCTATTCATGGGAGCGTTTACCTATGCGCAGGATGAGGAGGTCACTTTTGAGATGGTCCTGAGCAAAGAGAAGCTGGGCATCAACGAGCGGCTTAGGGTGGATTTCAACATGAACAAGGATGGGGATAACTTCAATCCCCCGCCCTTTGAAGGCTTCAATGTCGTCATGGGTCCTTCACAATCCATAAGTTCCTCCTGGATCAATGGAAAACGAAGCTATTCCAAGACCTACACCTATATTCTGGTGCCTACGGCAAGGGGCAAGTTTACCATAAAACAGGCCACCATTGAAATTGGCGGCCAAGTGTACAAAACGTTGCCAAAAACTGTTGAGATCACCGCAGCGGTGGACAAACCCAACGACCAAAAAACGGTGGATGATGTAGCGGATGAAAGCCTTCATTTGGTCGCAGAGGTTTCCAAAGGGAACCCCTATCTCAATGAGGCCGTCACCGTGATCTACAAACTGTATGTGAGCCCAGATATCAGTGTTACCAACTACAGGCCTTTGGACAATCCCACGTACAATAACTTTTGGAGCCAAGATATTCCGGTTACCAAACACACAGCCGAAAATGGCACTTTTGAAGGCAAGCCCTATCGCTATGTAGTTTTGAAAAGGGTCGTGCTATATCCGCAAAAACCAGGAAAGCTGGAAATTGAACCGCTTTCTTTAGAGATTTTTGTGGACGTCCCCACCAATCGCAGGGATTTCTTCGGAGGACGAATTTATACCCAAACCAGCAAAACTGTGTCGGCCGGGCAACGCACCATCGATGTCAAACCCTTACCCGAAGCGGGCAAACCTGCAAATTTTGGCGGGGCCGTTGGGAATTTTGAATTCAATGTCGCGGCCAGCAAAACACATTTGAACGCATCGGAATCCCTTCAGGCCAAAGTGGAGATATCAGGGCAAGGGAACCTCAAGCTCTTCCAACTGCCAGAACCGGTACTACCCAGTGCCTTGGAAGTGTATGAACCTGAATATGACGAAAATGTGCGCACCTACAGCTCAGGCATGGAGGGCTCTGTGGCCAATAATTATACCATAGTCCCCTCATACCGTGGAAAATACCCCATCCCCAGTATCTCCTTCAGCTATTTCAATCCGGAAACTGAAAAATACGTCACCCTAAATTCAGAGGAAATCAACATTGAGGTGATGGAGGGTCCGATAGGATCTTCAGCCGATAACAATGTAGTGGGCACCCATGCCAAGCAATTGGTGGTCCCCACCGGAAAACAGTTCCATTTTATAAAACTTAGGCCAAACCTGACCAGTATAGGGGCCGATTATTTTTTCGGGTCCAACACCTTTTACCTATTATTGTTCGGGCCCCTGCTTCTCATCCCGGTAGTCGTTTTCTCGTTCAAAAAGAGAGAGGCCATTGCCAGTGACGTGGTGGGCAACAAAATAAAACAAGCCAACAAATTGGCCAAGAAGTATCTTTCAACGGCCAAAAAGGAGTTGGGCAACAAGGAGGCCTTTTATGTTGCTTTGGAAAAAGGGCTTCACAACTACTTGAAAGCTAAGTTGAAAATAGAAACTTCAGAGTTCAGCAAGGAAAAGATCACCGCTATCCTAATGGACAAAAAGGTGAAGGTCGATGATGTGGAAGGTTTCATTTCTTTGTTGAAAAGCTGCGAAATGGCAAGGTACAGTCCATTTTCCAATGTTCAGATGCAGAACGACTATGAAAAGGCCAGTGAAGTAATCTCTAATTTGGACAAGCAATTATGAGCATAAAAAAACTGATACTCCCCCTTTGTTTTCTGTCCCTGTTCCTTGGTTTCTCCCAAAACGATGCCCTCTTTACACAGGCCACCGAGTATTATAACAATGGGGAATACTCCAAAGCGATTGAAAACTATAATAAGATCTTGGAAAGTGGCGAACACTCGGCTGAGCTTTATTTTAATTTGGGAAACTGCCATTACAAGCTCAATGCCATTGGCCCCAGTATCTACTATTACGAAAAAGCGCTGCTCCTAAAGCCCAATGACAGTGAAATCCTGAACAATTTAAACTATGCCCAGAACATGAGGCTGGATGCCATAGAGGAGCTACCAAAAACGGAGATTGCCCAAATCTATGGCAATATCGTAAACCTATTTTCCTTTGATCAGTGGGCTTACATAGCCGTGGGATTGATCATTTTGTTCGTTTTGGGCTATCTGGCCTATTTTTTTCTCAGAATGGCGAACCAAAAACGGATAGCCTTTATAGTGAGCTCCTTTGCCCTCGTTTTAGGCATGGTAAGCATTCTGCTGGCCTATTTGCAACAGCGGGAATTTAACGAGGACAACCCCGCCATTGTGTTTAGCAAGGAGGTCAAAATTTCTTCCGAACCCAATGATGGCAGCGATGTGGTCTTCACATTGCACGAAGGGACCAAGGTCAACGTCCTTGATCAACTGAACGATTGGAACAAAATTAAGATTGCCGATGGCCAATCTGGTTGGTTAAAGGGCGATTCCATAAAGCTGCTGAAGGATTTTTAAAAATAATTTAACGAAAAAATAAGGAGCATACCATTATTTTTGCCAAAAACCGAGCTGTGTTGAAAACCATTGCGTTCCCATTCATTGCTGTGCTGCTGATATTTTCGTTATTGGCCCCATCAATTGTGACGCTGTTGGACAAAGATTCCAACATAGCTTTTTTTATGTCTCCAGAGGAAGAGGAGAAAAAGAACGAAAAGGAATCTGAGAAAAAAATTGACGGGAAGAATCTATTCTTGACCCATTTTGTATCCTCAGATCACTTTGTTTCCCAAGAACGAGATCTTGCCTCATCAGGGTACTTACCCTCCGTTCTGGATTATGAAGCGGATATCCTGGTCCCACCTCCCCGACGATTGGTTTAAGTTTTCTTCACTTTTTTAAATCAATCATTAACTGTCCTTGTAAAAGATTCAATCAAGGACAAAACACAATAATTATCATGTTCAAGTATATTAAAAACGACTTGCCCGCAAGTATTGTGGTGTTCTTTGTGGCACTACCTCTTTGTCTGGGCATAGCTTTGGCCAGCGGGGCCCCTTTGTTTTCCGGTCTTATCGCTGGAATTATCGGGGGTATCATAGTGGGTTCACTGAGCGGCTCCCATGTTGGGGTCAGTGGCCCGGCCGCGGGATTGGCGGCAATCGTGCTTACGGCCATAGGTACTCTGGGAGGTTTTGAAAACTTCCTTGTGGCGGTGGTCCTCGGAGGGCTTATCCAGATCATATTCAGCATCTTGAGGGCTGGCGTCATTGCCTATTATTTCCCTTCCTCGGTCATCAAGGGAATGCTCACGGGCATTGGGATCATTATCATCCTGAAACAAATCCCTCATTTTTTTGGTTATGATGCCGATCCTGAGGGGGATTGGTCTTTTTTTCAAGTGGATGGGGAAAATACATTCAGTGAAATTATCAACACCATCAATTTTATCAGTCCAGGAGCCACACTTATTGCCTTGATCGCCCTTGGCATCCTTATTCTGTGGGACAGGGTCCTGAGCAAAAGATCAAAGATCTTTCAGCTGGTCCAAGGTCCATTGGTGGCCGTGGTTTTGGGCATTCTTTATTATTCGTTCACCAAGGACGCCCAGATTTGGGCAATTTCGGGCGAACACTTGGTCAGTGTACCCGTTCCAGAAAGTTTTGAATCTTTTAAAACGCTGTTGCAGTTTCCAAATTTTGCCGCCATTGCCAATTCTGAGGTATGGGTGACTGCCTTTACCATTGCGTTGGTAGCTAGTCTGGAAACCCTTTTGTGCGTGGAAGCCACAGATAAATTGGATCCATACAAAAGAACCACCCCTGCCAACAGGGAGCTTATGGCCCAAGGTGTCGGAAACACTATTTCCGGTCTTTTGGGTGGTTTGCCCGTGACCCAGGTGATTGTGCGGAGTTCCGCCAACATACAGTCTGGGGGAAGGACCAAAACTTCGGCCATCATCCATGGTTTCTTTCTGATGATATCGGTCTTGTTGATTCCAAGACTGCTCAACATGATCCCGTTGTCCGTTTTGGCGGCGATCCTGTTCGTTGTGGGCTATAAACTTGCAAAGCCTTCCCTGTTCAAGAAAATGTACAAGTTGGGTTGGAAACAGTCCGTGCCGTTTTTTGTCACCGTAATAGGGATCATATTTACAGATCTATTGGTAGGGATCAGTCTAGGCCTTATGGTTGGCATTGTGGTCATTCTTTTAAAGAGCTACCAAAATTCCCATTTCCTTCATATTGAAGACAAGAGCAATGGTAAGCACAGGATCAAGATGACTCTGGCCGAAGAGGTGACCTTTTTCAACAAAGGGGCCATTCTGAAGGAGTTGGACAGTCTTCCAAATGACACTTATTTGGAACTGAACCTTTTAAAGACCCGATATCTGGACAATGATGTCATTGAAATTCTTGATGACTTCGCCCAAAAGGCCAAGGAACGGAACATCGATATCAAGCTGGTATCCAAACGAGGTGTGGAAGAAAACCCCCCAAGTTTTACGGAGTTCTTCATGACCCGTCCAAAATCAAGTATTAGCCTAAGTTAAATTTAGTATCATGAAAAATGTAAAATACAAAATATTGGTGCTTTCCGATTTGAGGAAATCTTCTGAAAACATCTTGAAAAACACCGCCGCATTGGCAAGAACCATTGGTGGCGAAATAAGGCTTTTGCACATAAAAAGGCCTTTATCGGTAGTAAAACATGAAAATCAATTATCCGCTGTTAGGTCTATAAATGACAGTTATACCGCAACAAAAAAGCAGATCCAAGGTCTGGTTCAGCCCATATCAGAAGCATATGGGGTAAAAATAGAGGCAGATTTTACCGTAGGCAATGTAAAGGAGGGACTGAAAAAGCACATTGACGCCTTTCGCCCAGACATTGTGGTAATGGGGCAAAGGAAATCAACACCCATCAATCCACTCGGGGATAGGATTGCAAAATATATTATGTCTACTTTTGAGGGTGTTGTAATGATAGCCTCGCACCATCATACTTTGGAAACGGACCACAATCTTTCATTGGGTATGTTCAACGGAACAAAGGAGTCCTTGAATGCAGATTTGCTCAAGGAACTGGTGGCAAGGAGCACACAGCCCATCACATCTTTCAAAATAGCCCAGCGGAGAAAAACCCTTGTACAACAAGAGGTGGCATCAGACAAGAACATTGTTGAATACACTTTTGAACAACAGGACAATGTCATTGACAACATGTCAAGATACCTTTCCAAAATTGGGGTGGATGTTTTGTTTGTGGACACGGAGGATGCGGCTCAAACCAATATCAATGTCAAGGATGTAATTGGTAAATTTAATGTTCCCCTACTGCTGGCTGGCGCCTCCAAATCAAATTACAGAAACACTTTAAACTAAAAAGACCATTATGAAAGTACATACAAGAGAAACACAAGGAACCATGACACCACAAAAGGCAATCCAGTTCTTAAAGGAAGGGAACGAACGTTTCCAGAACAACCTTAAAGCGAACCGAAATCTTCTACAACAGGTCAACGAGACCAAGGATGGGCAATTTCCCTTTGCCACCATTCTTAGTTGCATTGACTCCAGGGTCTCGGCAGAATTGGTGTTTGACCAAGGTCTAGGTGATATTTTCAGCATACGGATTGCCGGTAATTTTGTGAACCAAGACATTTTGGGCAGTATGGAATTTGCCTGCAAATTGGCGGGCACAAAATTGGTCGTGGTCTTGGGCCATACCTCTTGCGGGGCCGTTAAAGGAGCTTGTGACCACGCCCGTATGGGAAATCTTACCACATTGATCAATAAGATCGAACCTGCGGTCTATGCCGTCCCCGAACCCAAGGACGAATCATTGCGGAATTCCAGAAACCCGGACTTTGTGGATGCGGTTGCGATCAAAAATGTTGAAATGGCTTTGGAAAACATAAGGAACCAAAGTGTCATATTAAAGGAAATGGAGAACAATGGTGAAATAGCCATTGTGGGTGCCATGTACGACATCTCCGATGGGAAAGTGACATTTTTATAAGCAGAAGCCCAAAAGAATATTGCAAGGTCGATGATCAAAAGATCATTGGCCTTTTTTCTTGGGTCAAAATTGTTATCTTAACAAACCACAATCGTTAGACGGTATGTTCAAACATTTAAGAGGTGATCTGTTCGGTGGAATCACAGCGGGAATTGTTGCCCTTCCCCTTGCCCTTGCTTTTGGTGTCAGTTCTGGTCTCGGCCCCAGCGCTGGGCTATACGGTGCCATTTTTATTGGTTTTTTTGCCGCGTTGTTCGGGGGTACCAATACCCAGATTTCAGGACCTACCGCACCCATGACCGCAGTGAGCATGGTGGTCATCGCAGGCATTGTGGCCATCAACGATGGTGATGTCAACAAGGCGCTTCCCGCCATTCTGACCATTTTTTTATTGGCCGGCCTCATGCAGATCGGTCTGGGCCTTATCGGTCTTGGAAAATATATTAAATATATCCCCTATCCTGTGGTATCTGGATTTATGACCGCGATCGGGGTCATAATCCTGGTCACACAGATACTTCCTGCCGTTGGATACTATCCAAAGGAAGATACGGAATATGTTAACCGTTTTGTTCCAGATGCCGAAGAGGTGATTTTGGAGAACATCCTCAAGGAAGAAGCGGGGGAAGGTATTTTGGTCTTGGAGGATTTTGAAGAAACCATTGCACGGGCAAAGGAAATTACCGAGGCAGATATGCTCAAGGAAGCAAAAACCTTGGCAGCCACGGATGCTTCCGGCGTATTGGGAACGTTAAAAGTGCTGCCCAGGGCATTGAAAAGCATCAACTGGCTAGAGTTGGCATTGGCACTCGCCACCATTTTCATCATCTACGGTTTCAAACGCATTACCAGGGCGGTTCCAAGCACCTTGGTATCACTGATCGTGGTTTCGGGGATCGCCTATGGATTTGGACTGCCCTACCGTCCCATCGAAGAAATCCCAAGTGGATTGCCCACTCCCAAATTGGAAATCTTCACATCATTTAGCCTAGGCTCCATTGCACCTTATATTTTCACTGCGCTCACGCTGGCTCTTCTCGGAGCCATTGATTCGCTCCTTACCTCTGTAGTGGCGGACAACATGACCCAGACCAAGCACAAACCCAACAAGGAATTGGTGGGTCAGGGCATCGGGAACAGTGTCGCTGCGCTTTTTGGAGGTATCCCAGGTGCCGGTGCCACCATCAGGACGGTTGTCAACATCAATTCTGGTGGTAAGACCCGATTGTCCGGAATGGTTGCCGGACTACTTTTATTGATTATTCTCTTGGCCCTTGGCCCCGTGGCTTCCCAAATTCCTGCGGCCGTATTGGCGGGAATTTTGGTGACCGTTGGCATTGGTGTGATGGATTATAAGGGCTTGAAAGCCATCCCTTATCTCCCCAAGGACATGAAGCTCGGTCCCCTAAAGATGAGTTCGGAGGTCGTCATCATGCTCGCCGTAATGGTTCTTTCCTCCATCTGGAACTTGGTCTATGCCGTAGGAATAGGACTGGTCTTTGCTTCGTTGATGTTCATGAAAAAAATGGGGGACCTCACCGCCAAACGCTCCGATGTAAAACCTTTGGCCCAAGAAAAAGCCTGGGCCGATGAAAAGAACTTCCCGGCCAAACTCAAGGAAGAAGTTTTTATAAAACATCTTAAGGGACCCCTGTTTTTTGGTTCCACAAGCGAATTCCAGCAATTGGCCGAACAGATTCCAGCGACCGCATCCACCGTGGTCATACGAATGGGAAGGATGCAGTACATGGATCAATCTGGATTGTATGCGATGGAAGATGTCCTCCAAGATCTGATCAACAAAAATGTTACCGTGTTAATGGTCGATATTTTGGATCAGCCAAGGTATATGATGGAGCGTATCGATATCATCCCAGACCTTATTCCCCAACAGCGCATCTTTGAAAATTTCAAAAGTTGCATGCAGTGGGTGGAACAAAATGTCAAGGATTCCCATCACAATTAACCCTGAAAGAACATTGCCTAGCCTCTTTTTTTTCTTGTTGCAAAAATTCCCGAAGGATTCGGGGCCCCTCTATCTGGAAACCGTTGAAGGACGATTCCCCGTAGAACCCTTCAATACCTATAGCAATCTCATTTTTTTGGTGTTGGTACTCTATTGGGGCCTCAAAGTGTACAAAACCCCAAAGCAGCACCTGTTCTTGGCTTGGGTGATCCCCGTAATCGCCATAAGCTATATTGGGGGGACCGTGTACCATGCAACCCGTAGCCACAACTTTTGGCTCAGACTGGATTGGATGCCCATTATGCTGCTGTGCATTGCCTTAGTGGTATACTTTATCTTAAAACTAGTGTATAAATGGTGGCAACGATTGTTGCTCATCGTCCTTATATTGGGAGCCTCGTTCATGCTCAGGGTACTCCCCATCCCTGCCGGACTCAGAATCTCCCTGGGTTACATCATTACGGCCTTGACCATTCTGATTCCCATTGCATGGCACCTTTTTGAGACCAAAGGAAAAAATCTTGGCTTGGCCATCTTGGCCTTTGCCTTTTTTGGGGTAGCCATTTTTTTTAGGAGTATAGATCTTACCCAAACCTATTTTAAAATGGGCACACATTGGCTTTGGCATTTTTTCGGGGGTGTGGCAGTTCATTTTTTAATTGCCTATATATTCAGGGACAATTTGTTAAATTTGTCCGCCAATAGCACGGAACATGATTGAGACCATAAAGGGACATTTGACTGAAGTGGAAAAATTCACTTCAACCTCAAAAGATGAAATAGAGGCTTTCCGAATCAAATATTTAGGAAAAAAAGGCTTATTGAACGAGTTCTTTGCCGCATTTAAAAATGTACCCGATAGGGAGAAAAAGGAATTTGGGCAGGTCATCAATCAATTGAAAACCGCTGCCACCGAAAAAGTGAACTCCCTGAAGACAGCCTTGGAAAACCAGACGGAAACCATAGGCAAATATGGAGATCTCACACGCCCAGGTGAACCTATTGAGATTGGGGCAAGGCACCCTATCTCCCTAGTGAAGAACCAAATCATCGATATTTTTTCCCGGATCGGCTTCAACGTTTCCGAAGGTCCCGAAATTGAGGACGATTGGCACAATTTTACCGCACTGAACCTTCCGGAATACCATCCAGCAAGGGATATGCAGGATACCTTTTTTATCCAGACCGATCCAGATATCCTGTTGCGAACCCATACCTCATCCGTACAGGTACGTTATATGGAGAACAACAAACCTCCCATACGAACCATTTCCCCAGGAAGGGTATACCGTAACGAGGCCGTCTCTGCCCGCTCACATTGCTTCTTCCATCAAGTGGAAGGCCTGTATGTGGACAAGAATGTTTCCTTTGCCGACCTTAAGCAGACGCTCCAGTATTTCACTTCAGAAATGTTCGGGAAGTCAAAAATAAGGCTGCGGCCCTCCTATTTTCCCTTTACAGAACCCAGTGCCGAAGTGGACGTATACTGGGGCCTTGAAACGGAAACGGATTACCGTATGACCAAGGGAACAGGGTGGTTGGAAATTATGGGTTGCGGTATGGTGGACCCCAATGTGCTGAAAAATTGCGGTATTGACCCAGAAGTCTACTCGGGATTTGCCTTTGGTATGGGTATTGATCGCATTGCACTGCTGCTGCATCAAATTTCAGATATCCGCCTGCTCAGTGAAAATGATATCAGGTTTTTGGAACAATTCAAGTCTGCCCTGTAGCCCACGTTGGTGGCGAGTCCATTTTTTTTGCCTCCTTTTTTTTGGGATTATATAGTTTAAATGCTTGATTTTTACATTTTTAGCATTGTTTGTTGCGATACTATCCTGTAATTTTAGAAGTCGCATCTAAACAACTATCATCATGGGAACAACCAACATCAACAGAAGGGATTGGATTCGTAAAAGTATGCTTACCGCAGGTGGTGCCGTGGCCTTACCATATTTCAGTTTCGGAGAAACACCCAAGGCCCCATTGCAATTGGATAGTAATGGGAATGTCTTTTACAGTCCGTTCTTCAAGGAATATCTCCCCAGTAATTTAACGGATTTCCCTCCTTTGGCCGCTAGGCTGAACGCCAATGAAAATCCATATGGTCCATCGCCCATGGCTTTGGAGGCCTTTAAAAACGCAGCTCAAGGCGGTAACAGATATGCTTGGAAAGAGCTTTTCCAACTTGTGGACAAAATAGCCGCTTTTGAAGGCGTGGACAGTAAAAACATTATGATGGGCCCTGGTTCTTCCGATCTTTTGGAGAAGACTGCCATGGTTTTGTTCATGAACGGTGGCAATGTGGTCTCTGCGGACCCCGCCTATATGTCGTTGATCCAAGTGGCCCAGTCCGTTGGCGCCACATGGAAACCTGTTCCCTTGAAAGACGATTGGTCACATGACCTAAAGGCTATGGAAGCCGCTATTGATTCGGATACCAAACTTGTATACATCTGCAACCCCAACAACCCAACCGGGACGCTGACCGACCATCAGGAACTCCTGGATTTTTGTTCAAGGGTTTCTGAAAAGGTACCTGTCTTCGTAGACGAAGCTTACCTGTGGTTTTTGGATGAGGGTGCCAAAAAAAGTATGGTCTCTTTGATCAAGGAAGGTAAGGATGTGATCATAGCCCGAACCTTTTCAAAAATCCACGGCATGGCCGGTATGCGGGTGGGTTACATTGTGGCACAGGAGTCCACTTTGGGCAAATTGCAAAAAATCACCCGAGGGGGTATGGGCATTACCTATCCTTCCGTTTATGCAGCCATGGCTGCAATGGATGATGCAGAATTCATTGACAAGTCCAGGACTTTGAACGAGGCATGTAGGGAGTATGTATGTCAGACTTTGGAGCAAATGGGGTTCAATTACGTCCCTTCACATACCAGCTTTTTGATTTTTCCCATTGAAATGGATGGCAAGCTCTTCTTGAACAAAATGACGGATCTGCAAGTCGGTGTGCGGTCGTTTTACTTTATGGACAAGACTTGGTGCAGGGTGAGCATGGGCACCATGGACGAAATGAAGCTATTCACGGCGGCAATCAGCAAGGTTTTAGTATAAATCCATGGATATCAGCCTCCAAAAGACGATTGTTTTCTTATTTTTTATCCTGATCGGGGTTTTGCTCAAGGTGAAATTCCAATCAAAGGAGGAGCTGTCCGGTATCAAAAAAATCATCCTTAACCTTGCCCTGCCGGCTACCATATTCATTGCCCTTTTGGGCATAAAAGTAGAGCTGCACCTGCTGCTCTTGCCCCTTTTTGCCCTAGGCCTGAATATTCTGCTTTTTTTGGCAATGCCCTTGTTGTTGCCCCTGATGGGCATTCAGAAAAAGAGCCCAGAATATCGCACTGCCCGCTTGCTGGTCCCCTCGTTGGCACCAGGGCTTTCATGTTTCCCATTTGTGCTTGAATTTTTGGGGGAACCTTTTTTGGCAAAGGCCGCAATGGCCGACCTGGGCAATAAATTCTTTGTGCTGATTTGTCTCTACTTTGTGGCTATGGGGTGGCATTACAACCTGCAATCCAAACAGTTTGAAAAAGGCGTTGCCAAAGCAATCCCCATGCTCAAGGCCATGGTATCCGAACCTGTGAACATATTTATTGGTGTGGCCTTGCTATTGTTGACCTTTGGCCTCACCAAAGATTCACTCCCCTTCTTTTTGAGTGAGACGTTGGAAAAATTGAGCCTAATCATGACTCCATTGGTGTTGTTGTTCATAGGATTGGCGGTAAAAATCAAAAGAAAGCAGTTCTTTCAGATTTTTTCACTGCTCTGTGTACGGGCAGGATTGGTCCTTTTAATCGGTGCCGGTTTTGTAGCTCTTGCCGGCGTTCAAACCCCAGGCAATATTCTATTGATCTTGGCTTTTGGCCTTAGTGCCTGTAGTTTTTGGCCCTATGCCCACATTGCCGTGGTCGACGGTCTTGAGATGGATGCCTCGCCCAGAGAAAAAACCTTCAACAGCGATTTTGGGATTGCTATATTGGCATTGTCCTTCCCGCTGTCTACCATGCTTATTTTGGGTGTGCTCAACAGCGGTTCCTTTTTCTTTTCTACATTCAATATTTTTGCGGCAGCAGGGCTATTGCTTTCAGTAGGCTTATTGATTCCCATTATTGGTGGAATCAACAAAAAGCTAACGGAACAAAAGCTTTTGAGCCCAAAATTTAAATCTGCTGCGGAGAACGTCTGACCCTTAACAAGGTTGTCAGTACAAATGCTTACCTTTCCAAAATAACGCAGCTTTTTTGCACTAAACTGAACATCATGACTTTACGGCTCGTTCCATTATTGGCTTTGTTATTTTCCACCACACTGCTCATCTCACAAAAAAAAGAAATACGGGTAAACCAGAATCGTTTGGAACAACGCATCTTCGATCTTGCCAAGTTTGGAATGCAGGAAAATGGTGAAACGGAACGGGTGGCCTTCAGCGATGCCGACATTGAAGCCAGAAAATGGGTGATGGAAACCCTTAAAGACATGGGCCTAAGCGTTACCGTGGACTTTGCGGGAAACATCATCGGCCAAAGAAAAGGAAAAGATGCCTCCAAAAAACCAATCTCCTTTGGTTCCCATATAGACAGGGTTCCCAATGGTGGCAACTATGATGGCTGTGTAGGTTCCATGGCTGCTTTGGAGGTCATTGAAACTTTAAATGAAAATAGTATTAAGACCTTGCATCCTTTGGAAGTCATTATCTTCTCCAATGAAGAAGGGGGTGTTATGGGAAGCAGGGCCATGCCCGGTATTTTGACCAAGGCTGCCTTTAGTGTGGTCAATTCCACCGGTTTCTCCATGGGTGAAGGTATTATGCGATTAGGTGGCGACACCACGCGGATTGCGGAGGCGGTACGCAAGAAAGGGAGCATAGCGGCTTTTTTGGAACTTCATATTGAACAAGGAGGTATTCTGGAAAAAGAAAACCTGAACATAGGTATTGTGGAAGGTATTGTGGGGCTAAAATGGTGGGATGTGGTCTTCACCGGTTTTGCCAACCATGCAGGTACCACGCCCATGAATGCAAGACAAGATGCCCTATTGGCGGCGGCCAAATATATAGTGGCCGTCAATGAGGTCACCAACAGTTTTGAAGGAGGCCAAGTGGGCACCGTGGGGCGCATTAAAGCTGAGCCAGGAGCACCCAATGTGATACCAGGAAAAGTAGTGGCAAGCTTGGAGATAAGGGACCTGTCATCAGCAGTTATTGAGAAGGTATTTCAAGCCATAAAATCAGAGACCGAAAAAATTGCCGCCGAAAGCCATGTGAAAATAGAATTCCACCCTTTGGAAACCACAGGCGAACCGGCATTGACCGCTCCCGAAATTCAAAAAGAAATTGAAAAAGCCACCAAGCAATTGGGGTTGACCTTTAAGTACATGCCCAGTGGGGCCGGACACGATGCCCAAGATATGGCGCGGATCGCCCCGACAGGAATGATCTTTGTGCCCAGCAAAGGGGGCATCAGCCATTCCCCAAAGGAATTTACATCCGCAGAAGACATGGCCAACGGGGCCAATGTGCTGTTGAGTTCCATTTTGGCCCTGGACAAAAAACTGGATTAACAGAGATCAACATCACTCCCTATCCGATACAATTTGAAAGGTTGCATGTGCAATCAATGCAATGCTCAACCAATAGGTGCCCAAAATGATGGGGCCAGACCAATGGAAAGGAGATTTAAACTTGTCGATGGCAATCATGGTATCGGAAAACATGAACAGTAATACGGCCAACGCAATCATTGCATAGGCCCTTTTCTTGTTCTTCAGAAAAAGATTGACCCCTTGCATCGCCATAAAAACAATGACAATGATATAGGCGGTCACTGGCATCAAAAAATTGCCCAAATCTGGGCGTAACCACAGGAACAGGCCTCCCCCAATGGTTAAAAGTGCCAAAAAGGAAATCCAATGGAAACGGAATCCCCCAAGCTGTATGAAACCCGTGGCAAAAAGCAAATGCGCGAGCAAAAAAGAGGCCAGCCCCAAAACAAAGTACCCTTCCCATAGCAGTAGAATATCGCCCAACAAACAGAATGCCAATGCTGTCAATACAATGTTCCTAAATCTGGACGGCCCTCCCCCTGGCACAAAGAATAGCAGGGACATGATAAGTATGGTGGTCAGTGGTTTAAAGACAATATAAAGTGCTCTTTGGCCCACAAATTCCAGATACATGGCAAGGCATGCGGATACGAAGGCCACAACATTGAGGCCCGTGTGCCATTTTTTGGTTGCTAAGGCCATTCCCGGAACGGTTTTATACTAAGTTGGGAATTATAATACTTTTTCTGGCCAGTGACCTCATCACCCAGCCAGGTGGGTCGCTCAAAAACCTCATCTTCATGGTTGAGCTCCACCTCGGCAATGACGAGACCTTTGTTCTCGCCCAAAAATTCATCCACTTCAAAAACGTGATTTTTATAAGGTACTTCAAACCGGATTTTCTCCAGAATAATATCCTCGCATAGATCGATAAGATTGGTGGCCTCGGTCACACTAATTTCCATTTCCCACTCAAAGCGTGTGGTTCCGGTGACATTGCTTGGTCCTTTCACGGCCAAAAACCCCTTATCATCCTTGATCCTGACCCTTACTGTCCGATTTGGGTGTGTGTTCAGAAAACCCTGTACAATACGTATCTGCGAAGTGGCGTCCTGTCTGTAGGCTTCGGAGGTTACCAAAAACTTACGCTCAATTTCCAAGTGTTCCATCAAACTAAATATACCCTAAATTTGAGTATGGACTTCGATTTTCCCTTAAGAAAAATCATTCATGTGGACATGGATGCCTTCTATGCCTCCGTGGAGCAACATGACAATCCTGAGCTAAAGGGAAAGCCCATTGCGGTGGGTGGGGGATCTAAACGGGGAGTGGTGTCCGCCGCCAGTTACGAGGCCCGAAAATTTGGGGTGCGGAGTGCCATGGCCGGATACATTGCCCGTAGAAACTGCCCTGACCTAATCTTTGTAAAGCCCCGTTTTGACCGATATGCAGAGGTTTCCAAACAGATTCGGAAAATTTTTTTTGAATATACCGACTTGGTGGAGCCCCTTTCCTTGGATGAAGCCTATCTGGATGTCACCGAGAACAAAAAGGGAAATCCCTCTGCCACCTTGATTGCCCAGGAAATCAGAAAAAAAATCTTGGAAACAACGGGTTTAACTGCCTCTGCCGGAATCTCCATCAATAAGTTCATCGCCAAAGTGGCCAGCGACTACAACAAGCCCAACGGTCAAAAAACGGTCAATCCTGAAGAGGTGATACAGTTTCTGGAAGACCTTGACATTAGAAAATTCTATGGAGTGGGCAAGGTGACCGCAGAAAGGATGTACAAATTGGGCATCTTTACGGGAAAGGACCTCAAACAAAAATCCCTGGAATTCTTGGAAGACAATTTTGGCAACAGTGGCAAATACTATTATAATGTGGTGCGGGGTATCCACAACAGTGCGGTAAAGCCACACCGCATTCCAAAATCAGTGGGTGCGGAACGTACTTTCTTTGAAAATCTGAGCAGTGAGATCTTTATGCTGGAAAAATTGGAAAGCATTGCCATTGAGCTGGAAAGAAGGCTCCAAAAATCCAAAATTGCAGGAAAGACCATCACTTTAAAGATCAAATACAGCGACTTTACCCTGCAGACCCGCAGCAAGACCCTTCCCTATTATGTGGCCCAGAAAGAGTTGATCATGGAGACCGCAAAGGAGTTGCTGTACCAATCGGAACTGCAAAATTCTGTGCGCTTACTGGGGATTTCACTGGCCAACCTCAACACAGAGAAGAAAAAGGAAGAACCGCAAAAGGAGTCAGTGTCCGTTCAGCTAAAATTTGATTTTTGAGTGTAACAAACTATTGCCCAGGCCATTATTTCTTTTTTACTTTGTAACTATGCAACACCCCAAATTGCACCAACATATTATAACCACTGCCGGTAATCTCTTCTATACCCAAGGGTACAACTCAACGGGGATCAATGAGATCATTGCCAAGTGTGGCATAGCCAAGGCCACCCTGTACAGCCATTTCAAATCCAAGGAAGATATCTGCATTGCATACCTAACCCTTCGCCATGATAGTTTTTTGGAAGACTTTAAGGGCTATGTGGCCCGAAGAAAAAAGGGGAGCAACCAACTTTTGGCCATTTTTGATTTTTTGAGGGATACATACCGAACTGATGATTTCCACGGCTGTTGGGCCCTGAAAATGCTGGGCGAGCTGTCCCCGAAACAAAAAAGAATCCTAGAAGTGATCCAAAAGCAGAAAAAGGATTTGTTGTTGTTTCTGGGGGAAGTTGTGACGGAAAATATCGTGAATATTTCCAGGGCGGAAACTGAAAAAATTTCGGGTGGGCTCTACCTGTTATATGAGAGCGCCATCATGGAAGCCCACTTGTTCAAAAATGACTGGCCCATTTATTTGTCTAGAAGCATCGCTCCTTCCTTATTTGCCAATGTTGAGATAGCATAAAAAACCCCTCCAAAAATGGAAGGGTCTTTAGGGTTCCCAACTTGTATTGATTTCCTAGGCTTCCACGGTCTGCAATGGCTGGGCCACTGGAAAATCGATGGGTGTGTCAAAAGTATTGTTGATGTAGTTTGAAATGGTCTTGTCGCCCACCAACACTATGGTATCGATCAAATTTTCCTTGGTCCATCCTGCTTCAAAGAAGTTCTCCAAAACATCGGAATCTGTTGTTCCCCTGTTCTCGGTGATATTTTTGGCCAAACGTGCCAAGGCGTCCAATTTTGGGTCAAAAGAGGCCTTCCCTGCCCTCAATTCAAGAATTTGGGCATCCGTAAAGCCGTTCATCTTGCCAATGGCGGTATGGGCGGATAAACAGTATAAACAACCATTGGCCTCGCTTACGGCCAAGTTCACCACTTCCTTTTCTTTTGCTTTCAAGGATGTCTTGGCATTTGCAAAGGCCAGGTAATTGCCCAGGGCGTTTTCAGAATATGCATATGTGGCATATAGGTTGGGGACGAAGCCAACGGCTTTTTCCAAATTGTCAAAAATAGCTTGGTTGGCTGTGCTGACCTCTTCTCTTTTGGGTACATTGAATGTGCTCATAATTCTAAATAATATGTGTTAATAATGGATTATTGATGTGCTATGAATGGTTTCTCGGCATCACAGTAGTAATCGTGATGGTATCTCTGTTCGCAATGCTCCGCGGCAATCAGTTTGTTTGCAACGGGCCTTTGTGCTGTCCTAAAAATTTCAATAAGATTGAAAATGGATTTATCTATGCCTCTCATCTTTTCCTGGTTTTAAATTACAGGGCAAAGATGTTGCGAAAATGATGGCAGGTGTTAGCACCGATTTCCCGACGGCTTGTGCAATTTTCCCTAGGCCATGGCCAAAAGGCTTTCCCGGTACTCCGAAGGGGTCATTTGGGTCATTTTTTTGAAGAACCGACTAAAATGTGCTGGGTCATTGAACCCAAGGTCAAAGGCTATTTCCTGATTTTGCTTATCGGTATAATTGATGAGCCGTTTTGCCTCCAGGGCAATACGTTCCAAAATAATCTGCTGTGGAGATCTTTGATTGTAGATCGAGAAAAGATTGGAGAGTGTTTTGGGTGATTTGAAGAGCATTTCAGCATAATCGCTGACCCTTCTTTTGGATTTGTAGTGCAGGTCCACCAAAAAATTGAACCTTCTGATCGTGTCGATCTGATCATTGTCCAAAATCTTTACAATAAGCTGTTCCTTAGCCAAACGGGTACTCATGATGATCAATCGTTTCAAGAGCATTTGGAGCATATCGCCCTGAATGTTGTCCGGTGTGGAAAACTCCTCAACAAACATATCGTATAGGAGGTTGAACTTTTTGGATTGATCTCCAGGAATGGATATGATGGGCAGGTCCTGGGTGCCAAAAAACAAGATACCATTACAGGATACTTCGCTGTCATGGTCAAAAACGCAATAAAATTCCCGGTTAAAGAGCACTGCAGACAATGGCAAGGCCGTTTTGGAAAAGGAAACATGCTGCAAATTGGTGACCGTGGTCATCTGATCGGGCATAAGTTCTATATCAAGACCATCTATGGCCAAGTTTAAGGACCGCTCATTCCTGTTCCACAAAAACTTAATGGTGTTGGCTGTGGTGGAAAAACGTCCCCAATCACTTTTGATATCATCCGTCAACCCCAAGATTGCACCCAATTTTGAATCCCTATATTCGTATCTCATGAAATTTGAACTTGGCAACCACGTTGAAAACTGGTTGGTATTGTATCCTTAGTCCTTTTGTTTTGTTGATACTTACATAGATTTTGAAGTGCATTTTGGGCCAATCCCTTCAACAAGACTGTTAATAAATTGGTTGGATTTAGCCATTTTTATAGTATTGGGGCATGGAAAAAATTCGGTTTTATGATGAAGCGGTGAACCTTTTTTACCGCGAAAGGGAAATCAAAGGGCATCCCATTACATCATTGGATTTTTATGCGCCGCATTTCGGAAAGTTCTGCAACAGTCTCCATGACGTGAAAAAACTTGGAAAATTGGCCAAAAAGGAAAATTGGCAGGACGACCATGGTTTCCAAAGGGAAATCTTGGACAATGATCATGTGGTCGTGGTAACGGATACCGCCCTGAACATAGTGTATGCTTCACAGAACATTTACACCATGAACGGGTACAGGCCCGGTGAAATCATTGGAAAAAAACCAAAAATGTTCCAAGGCGAGGGTACCTGCCGAGAAACTACCAAAAAGGTATCGGTCGCCATTGAAAAACAAATTCCCTTTGAGGTGGTGCTTACGAACTACCGAAAAAATGGAACTGCCTACAAATGCTGGATCAAGGGTTTCCCCGTGCTGGATGGAACCGGAAAACTGGTGAACTTCATTGCTTTTGAAAAGGAAGTTGCATAACCCATCCTTTAAAAACTGCAGCTCTCTATTTCGGTGACCCTGAGGGTGTTCACCATTCCCTTATCCTTAATGGGCATGGCCGCAAGACTGATGAGCATGTCCCCGACGTCCAAAAAGCCCTTTTTACAGGCAATTTGGTTTACATCTTCTATGGTTTCGTCTGTAGAGACGTATCGGTCATAGTAGAATGCCTTTACGCCCCATAATAGGTTCAATTGGGTCAATATCCTTTTGTTGGATGTAAATACCAGAATATGCGCACTGGGTCTCCAGGCCGATATCTGGAATGCCGTATAGCCACTGTTGGTCAAGGTTGAAATGGCCTTTGCCTGTATTTCATTGGCCATCAATGCCGCATGGTAACATACAGATTTAGTGATGTACCTTTTGGTCCGGATATGGGGAGGGGTCTGCGGAACCTTGATCAGGCTGGATCCCTCCACACTGGTCAAAATACTGGTCATTTTCTCAATGACCTCAACAGGATAGTTGCCCACCGAGGTTTCCCCGGAGAGCATCACGGCATCGGCCCCGTCCATAACGGAGTTGGCGACATCGTTCACTTCGGCCCGGGTTGGGGTAAGACTGGTGATCATGGTTTCCATCATCTGGGTTGCAATGATCACGGGAATCCTTGCCTTTTTGGCACGGAGCACCAATCTTTTCTGGATCAAGGGCACTTCTTGCGCCGGAACTTCCACGCCCAAATCGCCCCTGGCCACCATTAAACCATCGCAGTAGGCCACAATCTTGTCAATGTTCTCAACGGCCTCTGGTTTTTCAATTTTAGCCACAATGGGAATCTTATGGTCGGAATGCATTTGGATCAATTCCTGCAGATCTATGAGGTCTTGGCTGTGACGGACAAAGGAGAGTGCTATCCAGTCCACTTTGTGTTCAATGGCAAATATGGCGTCCTTGATGTCTTTCTCTGTCAACGCGGGCAATGAAATATTGGTATTGGGAAGGTTCACCCCCTTTTTCGACTTTAGGGGCCCTCCCTGTACAACGGTTGCTTTCACCTCATCCTTTCCATTGGTGGATTTCACCTCGAAGATGAGCTTGCCATCGTCCAACAGCACACGTTCTCCAGGTTTTACATCCCTGGGAAAATTCCCGTAGTTCATATAAACACGCTCCGCCGTTCCCTCAAAGGGCTCCCCGGTAGCAAAGATGATTTCGTCCCCTGGGACCACCACAGCTTCTCCGCCCATGACCCCTACCCTAAGTTTGGGGCCTTGTAAATCTGCCAATATTGAGGTGTTCACTTCCATCTCCTCGTTAAGGTCCCGTATCATTTTGATGCGTTCCGCAACATCATCATAGGATGCATGGGAAAAATTTATACGAAAAACATCCACCCCTGCTTCGATCATTTTCCTTAGAGTCTCCTTCTTACTGGTTGCTGGCCCAAGGGTTGCTACAATCTTCGTCTTCTTAATAGTTGGCATTGTTAAAAGATTAAATTTCTTTTTGATTTTAAGGTCTGTGCTTCAATTGGGTATGCGGTGACAACCCTGGGTATTTTATTGACGACTTTCACCAATTGATCAAAAACCGACGTATCCACAGTGTCAATTTTCAAAAAATAGTCGACCTCCTTTCTTTCTTCAATCAAATAATCCGTTCTAAAAGAGGTGCTGTTTTCAAAAAATCCTTCTGAAGGGACCATTACCTCTATGAGACATTTATTGGAAATAAGTGTCCAGTAGGTATCATGTACCTCATCATCCCAGTCAAATATGGAAAATGAAAGATTCTCATCAACATGAAGGTCATTGGCCATTCTATTCAAATATAGCCCACAATTGGCGTTTATGGCATAGGTCATAGCGTAATCTTCCAATCCGCTGTGAATGGCAATGAGCTTAAAACTGTCGTCATAAAAATCCGCTGATATCTTATGTGTTGTCAACATGCCCTTAACACGAAATGTAAATATACTCTTAATCCGTTTTCCAGCCTAGTTGAAAACGGACAATACGCCCGCAAAACCAACGAAAACGTTTGAGTTTGCCTTAATTTAAACTTGTTGATTTTGGATTCTGCTCTGTAGGGCAAAATAGGCCCTTTTTGATGCTTTCTCCTCGGCCTTTTTCTTAGAAGTGGCCCTTGCCTTGGCCATGACCCTGTCTCCTATGGTGAGCTTCACCGCAAAGTGTTTCAATTCATCGTTGCCGGTATCGTCATAAACATCGTAATGGAACGTTTTTTTCTGTTTTTGGCACCATTCTATCACCAGACTTTTGTAACTGATCACCTTGCCCTCCAACTGTTCTATGTCAACATAGGGCTCTATGACCCTTTCATTGATGAACTTTTCACAGTACGAATAGCCCCTGTCCAAATAAATGGCCCCGATCAGGGCTTCAAAGACATTTCCGTGGATGTTTTCCCCAAAATGTGATTTGGGAATCCTGCTCTCCACAAAGCGCAAAAGGTCCAGGTCCTTGCCCAGTTCGTTCAGGTGTTTTCGGCTCACCACCTTGGAGCGCATCTTGGTGAGATATCCCTCATCCCCCTCTGGAACCTTGTTGTACAGGTGTCTTGAAATTATCGTTCCAAGCATGGAGTCGCCCAAGAACTCCAGCCGTTCATAGTTCATGGGGTTGCCGTTGGAATCCTTCTTGTTCACCGAACGATGCAGAAAGGCCTTTTGATAGATTTCAATGTCCTTGGGTTTGAACCCCAATATTTTTTTCATCCCCAAAAAAAAATCCCCATCCGTTTTAGGATGGGAATTAAATATTTTGGAAGTGAGCTTCATGTTTACAAAACTACCCTAATTTTTTGAACAAAACACAGGCGTTGTGCCCTCCGAAACCAAAGGTATTGCTCATCGCTACGTTCACCTCACGTTTTTGGGCCTTGTTCAGGGTCAGGTTGAGGGATGGGTCTATTTCCTCATCCACTACGCTGTGGTTAATGGTAGGAGGAACCATATTGTGCTGCATGGCCAAAATGGAGGCAATGGCCTCAATGGCCCCTGCCGCTCCCAACAAATGTCCCGTCATGGACTTGGTGGAGTTGATGTTGATCTTGGGCGCATGGTCTCCAAACACTTTGGAAATGGCCTTGAGCTCGGCAACGTCTCCCAAGGGAGTCGATGTTCCATGGGTGTTGATGGCATCCACATCCTCCGGTCTCAATCCTGCGTTTTCCAAGCAGTTTTCCATCACTTTTACCACCCCGATCCCTTCTGGATGTGGTGCGGTCATGTGGTAGGCGTCACTGGAAAGTCCGCCTCCAAGTACCTCTGCATAGATCTTTGCTCCTCTGGCCTTGGCGTGTTCATATTCTTCCAAGATCAGTGCCCCGGCACCTTCACCCAGCACAAAACCATCCCTGGTTGCATCAAAAGGTCTGGAAGCCGTTTCAGGACTTTCATTCCTTGTGGACAGGGCGTGCATGGCGTTGAAACCACCCATACCGGCTATGGTCACGGCTGCTTCGCTTCCCCCGGAAACGACAACATCGCAATGGCCCAGCCTGATATAATTCAAGGCATCTATCAAGGCGTTTGCCGAAGATGCACAGGCGGATACCGTAGTATAGTTGGGGCCCATGAACCCGTGTTTAATGGAAATGTTCCCCGGGGCTATGTCCGCAATCATTTTGGGGATGAAGAAAGGATTGAAACGCGGTGTTCCATCGCCTTCGGCATAGCCGATCATCTCATTTTGAAAGGTCTCCAGGCCGCCAATACCAGCACCCCAAACAACACCTACCCTAAACTTGTCCACATTGTTGAGGTCTATACCGGAATCGGCGATGGCCTCATCCGAGGATATCAAGGCATATTGTGCAAACCTGTCCAGTTTCCGGGCTTCCTTTCTGTCAAAGTAATCCTCTGGATTATATCCTTTAAGTTCACAGGCAAATTTTGTCTTGAACTTCTCCGTATCAAAATATGTAATGGGCGCACAACCGCTTTTGCCGGTCCTTAGTCCTTCCCAATAAGCTTCTAAATTGTTGCCTATGGGCGTTAACGCGCCCATTCCGGTAACCACTACTCGCTTTAACTGCATTGAACTATTTTTTTACCCTTATGTCCTAAATTATAAAAAAATTATCCATGTGATCATCATCACATGGATAATTTAAACTCTTTAGTAAAATATCATAAATTTACTTCGCTTCTTCTATATAGCTTATGGCTTGGCCAACAGTTGCAATGTTTTCTGCTTGATCGTCAGGGATTTGAATGTCAAATTCCTTCTCAAACTCCATGATAAGTTCAACAGTGTCCAAGGAATCCGCCCCTAAATCGTTGGTAAAACTTGCCTCAGCTACCACTTCATTTTCATCCACACCTAGTTTATCAACGATGATTGCCTTTACTCTTGATGCAATGTCTGACATAATAATATTGGTTTTAAAAATTTAATCGTGGCAAAAATATAAAACTTTGGGTTAAATACACCATTTGTCGATAAAATGTACCTCAAATTAAACATCTTAAGTCGAGGTACATTACTTTAGTCCCATAAATTTAGTACAAAAAACAATCTAATCCTTACTGGATGAAACGAATTGTTATCTTGGCTTCCGGCAGTGGCTCGAATGCTGAAAACATCATTGTCCACTTCAAGGGAAAGCCCTCGGTGGAGGTGTCCGCGGTGCTCACCAACAAGAAAACGGCCAAGGTTTTGGATCGCTGCGAACGTTTGGGGGTGCCCGCCCTGTATTTCAACAAAAAAGCCTTTATGGGTTCTGATACCGTGGTTCGTTTGCTCAAAAGCCTGGCGCCGGACCTTATTGTCTTGGCTGGGTTTCTATGGAAAGTCCCTTCGGAAATAATCAATGCCTTCCCCGATCAAATCATCAACATCCACCCTGCCCTGTTGCCAAAATATGGGGGAAAGGGTATGTACGGGAGCCATGTGCACCAAGCGGTAAAGGACAATTTAGAGACCGAAACAGGCATCACCATACATTATGTGAACGAACATTACGATGAGGGCACCACCATTTTTCAGGCCAAGACCCCAGTGGAACCCTCAGATGATGCGGATACCATTGCCAAGAAAGTGCATCAATTGGAATATGAACATTTCCCCAAAGTGATAGAAAAACTACTTGCATAAAATGGCCGACAAAAAAAAGTTTTATGTGGTATGGAAGGGCAAGCATCCCGGCATCTTTGAGACATGGGACGACTGCAAGGCACAGATTGAAGGATATAAAGGCGCACAGTACAAATCGTTTCCAACCTTTGCCGAGGCCAAGAAAGCCTACAATGGCAACTATTTGGAGTATAAGGGGAAAGCCAAGGGAAAGCCAGAATTGTCTCCAGGGGAGCTTTTAAAAATCGGCGAACCCAATTACAATTCCATAGCCGTTGATGCCGCTTCCAGTGGCAACCCCGGAAAAATGGAATACCGCGGTGTGGACACCAAGACCAAACGGGTACTTTTCAAACAAGGTCCTTTTGTGGAGGGGACCAGCAATATTGGCGAGTTCCTTGCCTTGGTCCACGGTCTGGCCCTTTTGAAAAAACAGCACAGCAATCGAATCCTATATTCCGATTCAAGAATAGCGATAGGATGGGTCCGGAAAAAAAAGTGTGGGACCAAGCTGAAGAAAAATGCCAAGAACGCCTCTCTTTTTGAGCTGATCGAACGAGCCGAAGATTGGCTGAAAAAGAACCGGTACACTACCCCAATAGTGAAATGGGAAACCAAGGCCTGGGGTGAAATCCCTGCCGATTTTGGAAGGAAATAAGATAGTAGACATAAGAATCAACATATTTGACACAAAATCAAGAGGAAGCTTTCTTTAAACTTGATTTTGAACTTGTTCCTTATATTGGCCTAAATGCTACCTATACAACCTCTTTTTTTTAAATCTTTACTTATGATTCTAAATGGAATTTCAAAACGTATATTTGCACCAAAATTCACTGAATGGGCAAACTGCTGATTGTTGGATCCCTTGCTTTTGATGCCATTGAGACACCTTTTGGAAAAACAGGCAAAATTTTGGGGGGCGCCGCAACGTTCATAGGCTTGGCAGCCTCTCAATTTAAGCTGAAATCTGCAATTGTATCTGTGGTGGGCGATGATTTTCCACAGTCGTACCTAGACCTCTTTAGCGAAAGAAATATTGACCTTTCCGGAGTGGAGATCGTAAAGGGTGGCAAGACCTTTTTTTGGGAGGGCAAATACCATAACGATTTGAACTCCCGTGACACCTTGGTAACGGAACTGAACACTTTGGCCGATTTCAACCCGATTGTGCCCAATGATTTTAAGGATGCCGATGTGGTCATGTTGGGCAACCTACACCCCAACATCCAGATGAGTGTAATCAATCAAATGGAAAAACGACCAAAGCTTATCATTCTGGACACAATGAACTTTTGGATGAACCATACTTGGGATGAACTCATGGCCGTCATCAAAAAAATAGATGTCATCACCATAAATGATGAGGAGGCCCGGCAGATGACAGGAGAATACTCCTTGGTCAAGGCGGCATCCATAATTCAGGAAATGGGGCCTAGCCACGTGGTCATCAAAAAAGGGGAGCATGGCGCCCTACTGTTCCACAAAGAGCACATCTTTTTTGCCCCCGCCCTTCCTTTGGAAGAGGTTTTTGATCCAACAGGGGCCGGGGATACGTTTGCCGGGGGATTTTCAGGGTATCTGACGGAAGCGGGGAACATCTCCTTCGAGAGCATGAAAAATGCCATCATCCAAGGATCCAATTTGGCATCGTTCTGTGTGGAGCGGTTTGGCACGGAAAGGATGCAGAAGTTACAGAAACATGAGGTGGATGCCCGCCTGATGCAGTTTAAGGAATTGACACAGTTCAATATTGAGTTAACATAAATACGCGCCCTGAAAATTTCGGGGCTTTTTTTATTATTGGTTTGTTATGAGTGATGCGATTAAGCACGAATGCGGAATATCACTGATCCGTTTGCTTAAACCTCTGGAGTACTACAAAGAAAAGTACGGTACGGCCTTTTACGGGGTAAACAAAATGTACCTGATGATGGAGAAACAGCATAACCGCGGACAGGATGGTGCCGGTTTTGCAAGTATAAAATTGGACATGAACCCCGGTGAACGCTACATGAGCCGGGTCCGTTCCGCGCAACAACAGCCCATTCAGGATATTTTTGACCAGATCAACTCAAGGGTAAATTCAGCATTTGCCCAGCATCCCGAATATGAGGATAATGTACAGCTCCAAAAAGAGAACATTCCTTATATAGGTGAACTTTTGATGGGGCATGTGCGCTATGGCACCTTTGGCAAAAACAGCATAGAGAGTGTACACCCTTTTCTAAGGCAGAACAACTGGATGCACCGTAACCTCATTGTGGCCGGCAACTTTAACATGACCAATGTGGATGAGCTTTTTGGCAACTTGGTGGAGCTAGGGCAGCATCCAAAAGAAATGGCGGACACCGTTACCGTAATGGAAAAAATAGGGCATTTTCTGGACGACGCCGTGGCCAAACTCTATAAGGACATCAAAAAGGAGGGGTACAATAAAAGGGAGGCCTCCCCTTTGATCGCAAAGCGGTTGAATGTGGTAAAAATCCTGAAAAAGGCGTCCAAAAATTGGGACGGTGGTTATACCATGGGTGGGCTTTTGGGCCATGGCGACGCATTTGTGATCCGCGATCCGGCAGGAATCCGTCCTGCCTATTATTATATGGACGATGAAATTGTGGTGGTCGCCTCGGAAAGGCCAGTGATCCAGACCGTTTTCAATGTGAAGTTTGAAGCGGTACATGAACTGGATCCAGGCCATGCCATCATCATCAAGAAAAATGGAGCGGTGAATTTGGAGGAAATACAGGAACCAACGGAACGCAAGGCCTGTTCCTTTGAGCGCATCTATTTTTCAAGGGGAAGTGACAAGGAAATCTATCAAGAACGAAAAATGTTGGGAAAGTTGGTATTCCCCCAAATATTGAAGGCCATTGACCACGATTTGGCCAATACCGTCTTTTCCTATATCCCCAATACCGCCGAAACTTCATTCTTTGGGATGGTCAAAGAGGCACAAAACTACCTCAACTCAAGAAAGGAAGAGCAAATCTTGGCTTTAGGGCCCAAAATTACGGGAGAGGAGCTGCACAAAATTCTCGATGTGCGTCCCCGCATTGAAAAGGTTGCCATCAAAGATGCCAAACTCAGGACTTTTATCACCCAGGACAGTAGCAGGGATGATCTGGTGGCACACGTTTATGACATATCCTACGGCTCTGTCAAGGAAAATGATAACCTGGTCATCATTGATGATAGCATTGTGCGCGGGACCACTTTAAAAAGAAGTATCTTGAAGATATTGGATCGCCTGTCCCCCAAAAAAATAATCGTGGTTTCCTCAGCGCCACAGATACGGTATCCAGATTGTTATGGAATCGATATGGCAAAACTGGAAGATTTTGTGGCCTTCAAAGCGGCGAAGGCATTGCACGAAGAAAATGGCACTTCCCATATCATCAAGGAAATCTATGAAAAATGCCTTTCCCAGACAGGATCCAAGGACAAGGATGTGGTCAATTATGTAAAGGAATTTTATGCTCTCTTCACCGCGGACCAGATTTCCAAAAAAATTGCGGAAATCCTAAGTCCAGATGATATCAGGGCAGAAGTGGACATCATCTATCAAAGCATTGAAGGGTTGCACCAAGCCTGCCCAAAAAACCTTGGTGACTGGTATTTTACGGGAGATTACCCAACTCCAGGGGGAAATAGGGTGGTCAACAGGGCCTTCATCAATTTCTATGAGGGAAAAAACGAAAGGGCTTATTAGGTGCCATATCCCAACCTCGGCATTGTGTGCATTTCGTCGATGAAATTTGCAGGTTGCCGTGTTTTTGCTTGCAGGGTAAAAGTCAACCCTACTTTAGTGTTTGCCATAGCATAAGTAGGTTAAGTTCATGGTAAGATTTGGGGCAAAAAAGGTGGAAGCTATTCCACCTTTTTTATTTTCATCAAGCTTCACTTTATACATTCCGTAATCTTTTTCCACAATTATTGCACGTCCAAACCGCAATAGTGGTAATTCATCCAAATTAAAAGGGTTTCGTCTAAAAGCTTATGGGGAAAAACACCTCTTGCCGTACATTTGGAGGACCATAGCATAAGTAGGTTAAGTTCATGGTAAGATTTGGGGAAAGAAGGCGGAGAACACTCCGCCTTCTTTATATTTGACTACCAAGGATTTAAGAATTTTATCGACGAACTGCACGTTTTCTTTTTCCCCAAAAAATCAAAAAATTATCTAAAACCCTTTGTTATTTTACACAATACCAGTATTTTAGTCTCGCCATAGCATAAGTAGGTTAAGTTTATGGTAAGATTTGGGACGAAAAGGGCGGGGGCTTCCTCGCCCTTTTCTATTGTAGGACCTTACGCAACAAAAAAGCCGTGCACAAAATGCACAGCTTCTAATTTTATTGGGCTTTAATCTTATTTGGCAGCCTTGTAATTTTCAGCCACCTTGTTCCAGTTGATCACATTGTAAAAAGCCGAAATATAATCGGGCCTTCTGTTCTGATAATGCAAATAATAGGCGTGCTCCCAAACATCCAATCCTAAAATGGGATGGCCTCCGCACCCTACTCCGGGCATTATGGGGTTATCTTGGTTGGGTGTGGAGCAAATTTCCAATTTGCCCCCTTTGTGCGCGCACAGCCAAGCCCATCCCGATCCAAATCTGGATCCTGCCGCGGCGCTGAACTTAGCCTTGAATTCATCAAAAGAGCCAAAGGCCGCATCAATGGCAGTGGCCAATTCGCCGGTTGGGGTGCCCCCTCCGTTGGGAGACATCAACTCCCAAAAAAGCGAGTGGTTGTAGAACCCGCCTCCGTTGTTGCGGACGGCCATGTTCGCCATGTCCAAATTGGACAAAATGTCCATGATATCCTTTCCTTCAAGATCTGTTCCCGCAATGGCGGCGTTCAAATTATTGGTATAGCCATTGTGATGCTTTGTGTGGTGGATCTCCATGGTCCTTGCATCTATATGTGGTTCCAGTGCATCGTATGCATAAGGTAATTTTGGTAATTCAAAAGCCATAATCTTTGTGTTTTTATGTTATTATTTGATTCCCGTAAAAATACGGGTTTTAACAAACATATTCACCCAAAGCCATGTTAAGTTCAGGTTGGGAATCCGTATTTTGCAACAAAAATATCTTTGGAGGATTCCTATTTTAAAATATACAGTGCTTCTGCAGGTTCGGGCAAGACCTTTGCCCTGACCAGGGAATACCTCAAACTATTGTTGTCCAACATCTCTCCCATCAAATTCAGGCAAATCTTGGCCATCACCTTTACCAATAAGGCCGTGGATGAAATGAAGACCCGTATCTTGGACAGCCTCCATGCTTTTGGCGAAGACTTCCTGCCCCAAAAGCAGGAACCCCTGTTCAATGAGCTCTGTGCTGCACTTTCGTTGAATGCGGCCCAATTACGGGAACGTTCCAGATTGGTCTTGAAACGGATTTTGCACAATTATTCCTTTTTTGAAATCTCTACCATAGACAAGTTCAACCATAAACTGATAAAGACCTTTGCGCGGGACCTTCACCTTTCCCAAAATTTTGAAGTGGAACTGGACACCGACCTACTCTTGGAAGAGGCCGTGGGAAGATTGTTGGAACGCGCCGGAAGCGACAAAGAACTCACGGAAGTGCTCATTGACTTCTCCCTGGAAAAGATCGACGAGGACAAAAGCTGGAACATTGCCCTGGACCTTGTAGAGATTGGAAAACTGCTCTTTCAGGAAAACCATGCAGCACACATTGGCCGATTACGCACCAAATCCATACACGATTTTAAGGAAATCCAGAAAAAAATTGCGGCACAGGTCAATACCGTTGAAACAAAGGCAAAAGTCATTGCCCAATCCGTGCTGCATGAAATGGAGCGCCAGGGTTTTGATCTTGTGGACTTTCCAAGACAGACCCTCCCCAACCACTTCAAGAAAATAATCGAGGGAGATCTCAATACCAAAACCCTGTACAACAACCAACTGGAGCAAAATCTATCCGAAGGAAAAATCTTGAAGGCCAACGACAATCGGGATGTTTCCCTACTGGCCGGCATGGTGTTGGAAGCCTTTTTGGCCATCAAACAAAGCCTTTACCGCCGTGGTTACCTCAAGAACATATATGGCAACATGGTTCCACTGACCGTATTGAACGAAATTTCCAAGGAAATCAAAAATATAGAGCTAGAGCGGGACATTATTCCTATATCCTCTTTCAATGCCATTCTCTCCAAAGAGATCAAAAACCAGCCCGTTCCCTTCATTTATGAACGGATGGGCGAAAAGTACCGCCACTATTTCATAGATGAGTTCCAGGACACTTCCCAAATGCAATGGGAGAATCTTGTTCCACTCATTGGCAATGCCCTAGAAAGTGAGAATGAAAGGCAGGAGCGGGGCTCCCTCTTTTTGGTGGGCGATGTAAAACAGGCCATTTACCGTTGGCGGGGCGGCAGGGCCGAACAGTTCTTGAGCCTTTTGACCAGGAAGTCGCACCCCTTTGTGGTAGAACCCGTTATCCATTCTTTGGATACAAACTGGCGAAGTTGTGACCAAATTGTGGAGTTCAACAATAGCTTCTTTACGGCTGTGGCGCCCGTACTGCAAAATGAAGCCTACCGAAACCTCTTTTTACAGGATTCCCACCAAAATACGAACCATAAGCCAGGAGGGTTTGTGCAGTTGTCATTTTTGGACAAAGCTATTGAGGATAGAGAGGAGGCGTATTGCCGTCAGGTTTTGAATGCCGTTGAAGAGATAGCATCCAAAAATTACCCGTATTCGGATATCTGCATTTTGGTGAGGGACAACAGCAAGGCTATGCTCTTGGCAGATTTTCTGGCACAGCACGCCATTCCCATAATTTCTTCGGATGCCCTTTTGCTCAGCACCGATGAAAAGGTCATTTTTCTGATATCCATTCTCAGAATTTTTGAAAATCCCCAAGACCTTGAGGCTTCATACCGTATAGTATTGCACCTCGCATCCAAAGAAACAGATAAACACGGCACAATTTCCAGAAATTTAGGGCAGGTGGAAGCTTTTCTTTCCCAAGAATATGGATTCAATCTACAGCAGCTGAAAGGACATTCTGTTTCCACGATCCTGGAAAGGGCCATTGTTCAATTTGACCTGGCCCTTGAAGCCTCTGCGCACCTTACCTTTTTAATGGACGAAGCCCTCGATGTGGAAAAACGATTGGGGCCCAGTGTACATATTTTCCTCAAGTATTGGGAAGTGAAAAAGGAATCATTGTCCATCGCCGCACCGGACAATGTGAATGCCATAAAAATCATGACCATCCATAGGGCCAAGGGGTTGGAGTTTCCTTTTGTGATCTTCCCTTTTGCCAATGCCCTGTTGGATGACAAACGGAAGAAAAAGAAATTGTGGGTGCCGGCCACCCAAGCGGAAAAAGAATTGGGGATGGAAGAGTTTCTTCTCAATGCTGGCAAAGACATGTTGGAGTACAATGAAGAAGCGGCCCATTGCTACATTGAAGAAGAACAAAAATCGTTTTTGGATGCCATGAACGTGCTGTATGTGGCCCTTACCCGACCCGTGAAAGGACTTTATGTAATCACCGAAACAGGTAAGGGTATAGGCTCCATGAGCGATGCGGCTACCTATTCTGATCTTTTTGGACAGTATCTTCAAGAGCGTGGTGTTCCCAAAAATGGGCAGGGGGTATATTCGTTTGGAACATTATCCCAAAATGGGGATGACACTTCCGCCGTAGCCACCAAAGACCAATATATTGACTATATCACAAGGCCCAAGGAGGATTTTGGCTTTACCATATCCACTGCCTCCGGCCGTTTATGGGACGATGGGCGCACAGAGGCCATTGCCTCGGGAAACTTGATCCATTTTGCCCTGAGCCAGATAAAGACCGCCGAAGATGTCCCCAAAGTGATCAATGATCTCCGAGTGGCGGGTTATTTTGAAAAAGGTTTGGAAGAAGATATCGAACAAAGTATCAGGGCCGTGATAACCCATCCCGATTTAAAATCTTGTTTTTCAGAGGGCCTTCATATCTTGAACGAGCAGGAAATCCTTACGGTGGATGGGCATGCTCTTCGTCCGGATAGAATTGTGATCTCTGGAAATCAAGCGACCATCATCGACTACAAGACCGGAAAACCGTCGCCCTCGCACAAGGAGCAGATCGCCCATTATGCAGATGTGCTAAAAGAGATGGATTTTGAAATCAAACATGCCATTATTGTTTATATTGACCAAAAAATAAATCCCGTTTTCGTCTAAACCTAAAACCATGTACGGAAAAATAAAAGAACACTTGGCCCAAGAGCTGGAGGCCATAAAGGAAGCTGGCCTTTTTAAAAAAGAACGTGTGATCACCTCTCCCCAAGGGGCTGTCATCAAAATTTCCACTGGACAGGAAGTCATAAATTTTTGTGCCAACAATTATTTGGGGCTCTCTTCCCACCCCGATGTAATCCAGGCCGCCAAAGACACCATGGACACACATGGTTTCGGGATGTCCTCTGTGCGGTTCATTTGTGGCACACAGGATATCCATAAGGAATTGGAGCGGAAAATCGCCGACTTTTACGGCACCGAGGATACCATATTATATGCCGCGGCCTTTGATGCCAATGGCGGGGTTTTCGAACCGTTGTTGAACGAGGACGATGCCATTATCTCGGATTCCCTGAACCATGCCTCCATTATTGACGGGGTAAGGCTCTGCAAAGCAAAACGCTACCGCTATGCCAATAGTGATATGGCCGATCTGGAAGCACAATTGAAGCAAAGTGAAAAAGACGGTGCCCGTTTCAAGATCATCGTAACGGATGGGGTCTTCTCCATGGATGGTCTTCTGGCGCCTTTGGACAAAATATGTGACCTGGCCGATAAATATGATGCCATGGTAATGATTGATGAGTGCCATGCTGCCGGTTTCATTGGTGGGACTGGGCGGGGAACCCTTGAAGAAAAAGGTGTCATGGGCAGAATTGACATCATAACGGGGACTTTGGGCAAGGCTTTGGGCGGTGCCATGGGCGGCTATACCACCGGAAAAAAGGAAATCATAGAGCTGTTGCGGCAAAGGTCAAGGCCCTATCTGTTCTCCAATTCATTGGCCCCGGCCATTGTAGGTGCCTCCATCAAGGTTTTCGAGATGCTGGATGCCGATACCACATTGCGGGATAAGCTCCAAAACAATACGGAATACTTCAAAAAAGGCATGAAAGAGGCAGGTTTTGATATCATTGACGGGGATTCCGCCATAGTTCCGGTAATGCTTTACGATGCCAAATTGTCCCAAAAAATGGCAGACATGTTGTTGGATGAAGGAATATATGTCATTGGTTTCTTCTTTCCGGTTGTTCCCAAAGGAAAGGCGAGGATACGGGTACAGTTATCCGCCGCCCATGAAAAACATCATCTGGACCATGCAATAAAAGCATTTATCAAGGTAGGAAAATCATTAAAAATCGTTTAAATGTCACAAAAGTTCCATGTAATGCGTTAAAAAAAAAGAAAAATTGATTTTGTTAATAGACCTTAACAACTTACATTTGCAGCTGATAAACACTTAAACTTAAAATTTTGAGCATGAAACATCTTAGCAAATTATTGGTTGTTGCCCTCGTGTTTGTAGGGTTCAACAACATACAAGCGCAAGACGAGAATAATCCATGGCAGATTAGTTTTGGAGTCAATGCAATCGATGCATATCCAACTAATGATGAAAATAATGCATTCTCCAGTACCGCATTGTTTGATGAGTACTTCAATGTTTCCGACCACTGGAATATCTTGCCTTCTGTTTCTTATGTAGCCGTTTCTAAATATATCGGGGATGGTTTCTCAGTGGGTGCAAGAGGTTCTTTGAATAGGATTGAAAAATTGGGAGATGTCTCTGTTGACGATCTTTCGCACTACGCTGTAGATGGAACCATCAAATACAACTTCCTAAAAAACACAACCATCGATCCATTTTTGGAGATTGGTGGTGGTTATACTTGGATTGATGAGATCGGTGCCGGTACCGCTAACGGTGGTGTTGGTGTCAACATCTGGTTTTCCGAAAACATCGGTCTAACCTTGCAAACACAATACAAGCACGCTTTTGAAGATTACTTGGTAAAGCATTTCCAACACCTAGCAGGTCTTAGCATCAGATTTGGTGGTACCGATACCGATGGTGATGGTATTTACGATAGGGACGATGCTTGTCCAGAGGTTGCTGGTTTGGAAGCTTTCAACGGTTGTCCTGATTCTGACGGTGATGGCATCGAAGACAGCAAAGATAGCTGCCCTAACGAAGCTGGTCCAAAAGAATTGAACGGCTGTCCTGATTCTGACGGTGACGGTATCGCTGATAAAGACGATGCTTGTCCTAGCGAAGCTGGTCTTCCTGCACTAGCTGGTTGCCCAGATGCGGATGGTGACGGTGTTGCCGATAAAGATGACGATTGTCCTAACGAAGCTGGTCCTGCCGCAAACAACGGTTGCCCTTGGCCAGACAGCGATGGTGACGGCGTACTTGACAAAGACGATCAATGTCCTCAAGTTGCTGGTACTGTTGCCAACAATGGATGTCCTGAAGTAACTGAAGAAGTTCAAAAACAATTGAACGACTATGCTAGAACTATCTTGTTCGATACTGGTAAATCTTCCATCAAGGCAGAATCTACTTCTGTAATGGTTGATATCATCCAAATCTTGAACGAGTATCCTAACGCTAAGTTTACAGTTGAAGGACACACTGACAGTGTTGGTGGTGAGTCTACAAACCAAAAACTATCTGAAGCAAGAGCAAATGCAGTAAGGGATTTCTTGATTGACAAAGGAATCGGTGCCGGTAGGTTGACTGCCATTGGATATGGTGAGGCCAAGCCAATTGCAACCAACAACACTAAAGCTGGTAGAGCTCAAAACAGAAGGGTTGAGATCAACTTGGTAAAATAATAAGGAGACACAAAGTTTCTTTTAAAAAGGCCCCACAAATGTGGGGCCTTTTTTATTTTTAGTGTATGCACCAAAGTTTTCTCGAATACGTCCTGCTTGACCTGCAAAAAAAAGAAACTGACCTTGCGTCATGCACCTTTGTCATACCCAGCAAACGTTCGGGAGCCTTTTTAAAAAAACATCTTTCGGGGATGCTGTCCCGCAATATTTTCAGTCCGAAGATTTTATCCATCCAAGATTTTGTCGCTGAAATTTCGGGAATGGCGCAAGCCCCCAACATAGACCTTTTGCTGACCCTCTATAGTGTATATAAGGATTCTCCCATCGATACCCATGATGATTTCCTGTCCTTTCTGAAATGGGGACAGACCCTATTACAGGATTTCAATGAAATTGATGGATACCTCGTTCCTGCCCAGGACATTCTCAACTACCTATCCGCCATTAAGGAACTCAGTCATTGGTCCCTACAAAAGGACCAGACCGATTTGATCAAGGACTATCTGAAGCTTTGGAACAATCTTGGTTCCATCTATACGGCTTTTACCGCAGCGCTTATTGCACAAAGAAGAGGATATAAGGGCCTGATGTCGAAATTGGCAGTGGAAAACTTGTCCTCCATCAGCAAAACCACCTGGGCCAACCCTATCATCTTTGTTGGATTCAATGCCCTGAACACAGCAGAGTCCAAAATTGTCCAGCATTTTTTGGAACAGGGCAACGGGCAGGTATACTGGGATATCGATTCCTATTTCCTCAGCGATCCCATCCACGATGCAGGTCTTTTCATCAGAAGTTACCAACAGGAGTGGCCCTATTATAAAAACAAGGGGGAAATAGAGGCCCAGAGTACCTTTCTCTCCCCTAAAAGAATTGCTGTCACAGGTGTTCCAAAAAGCATCTCACAGACCAAATATGTTGGCCGACTGTTGCAAGAACTCAAAGACGAAGCAGGAATTGATTTTGGTAGCACTGCCCTTGTTTTGGCCGATGAAGCGTTGTTGGCCCCTATGCTCAAGGCTGTCCCAGCATCCATCAATGGGGTAAACATCACAATGGGGGTGCCGCTCAACAAAACGGTACTCTATACTTTTTTTCAGTCCTATTTGGACATGAACATCATGGTTTCGGAAAGGGGCTGGTTTTACAAAAACGTTCTGGAGTTCCTTTCCAACCCTTACACATTGACCTTGTCCTCATCGGAAGAATTGGATTTCGCAAAAGTACTCGCACAGGACATCAAAGAAAATAATTGGATATATGTTGGGCTGCCTATGTTGTCAAACTATTCTGGCGCACAGCATCTGCTGAACATTATGTTCCTAGAAAAGCCCATCTCCCCCTCACAATGGATAGAGAGCTGCCTTCTTTTAATAGCACCTTTGAAGACTATTTTCCAACAGGATAAAAATGCACTTGAACTGGAACAATTGTACCGGTTTTACATCCTTTTCAACCAGTTGAAACAACATTTGGCCCGTGCTGATTTCATCAAAGATCCCAAATCGGTCAAAAGCCTGTTCAAACAACTGGCATCCATGGAAACATTGGACTTTATTGGTGAACCCTTGACGGGACTGCAGATCATGGGAATGTTGGAAAGCAGAAATTTGGATTTTGAGACGGTCATCATCACCTCCATGAACGAGGGCATTCTTCCCTCCGGCAAATCCAATAGTTCTTTTGTCCCTTTTGATGTAAAACGGGATTATGGCCTACCTACCTATAAAGAAAAAGACGCTATTTACACGTACCATTTTTATAGGTTGGTCCAAAGGGCAAAAAACGTATATATTATCTATAACACGGAACCCGATGTTTTGGAAGGGGGTGAAAAGAGCAGGCTTATCACGCAATTGCTCACAGACCCCAACATAAAATCCTATGTGCGTCATACCATTGCATTGCCTGAAGTAAAAATGGTCTCTCCATCTCCGTTGGAAATCTTCAAGGAAGCCATGCTTTCTGACGACATAAAAGCTTTTGCGAACAACGGTTTCTCTCCTACTTCATTGACCAACTATGTTAAAAATCCGTTGGAATTTTATACAAGGAACATCTTGAAAATCAACGATGTGGATGAAGTGGAAGAGAACATTGCGGCCAACACCTTCGGAACCATTGTGCACAACAGCCTCGAAGAATTGTACCGCCCGTTGATGGGCCAATGGCTCACCCCGGAAAATCTTTCTGTGGCAAAATCTCAGGTTCCTACAACCGTAAAGCATCATTTTCAACAGAGTTTGCCGGGTGTTGACATCGCCAAGGGGAAATTTCTTCTGGTCTACAATGTCATCGTAAAATACCTGCAGAATTTTATTTCCCTGGAAATGGAACAAATTCAAAAGCACGAGATCAAAATCTTGGCCTTGGAAGAAAAATATGAAGTTCAACTGCATATTCCAGAATTGGACTTTCCGGTAAAACTGAAAGGGACTTTGGACCGTGTGGATGAATTTGACGGCACCGTAAGAATAGTGGATTACAAAACCGGACGGGTTGAGCCCAAAAACGTGAAAATCTCCGATTGGGAAGACCTCTTGACCGACTATGATAAGGCCAAGGCCTTTCAGCTGTTGTGCTATGCATACCTATACCATAAAAACCTCAAGGCAGGTGCCATTATCGCAGGCCTATATTCTTTTAAAAATTTAGGGCAGGGGCTTTTATTCTTCAACCAGAATGGCAAAAATGAATACATTGACAGTGACATGCTATCCACTTTTGAAGGTTATCTAAAACGTCTTGTTCTCGAAATCTGCAATGCGGATATTCCTTTTACGGAAAAAGTGGACTGATCACTTCAAATCGGGGCGGGTAGGACGCACCTCAATCTTGCTGGGCAATGTTCGCGGGTGCATCAACAATAGGTCCACCACCAATTTACCGATATCTTCCGGTTGTATTTTCCAAGCATCCTTTTCCGCAGGTTCGTTTCCATTAAAATGGGTGGCCACGGAACCAGGCATAATGGTGGTGGTCTTTATGTTGTACTTTCTCAGGTCCAACATGGCCGCCTGGGTAAACCCAACAACCCCAAACTTGGTGGCATTGTAGCCTGCACCATTGGCAAAAAAGTTGGTCCCAGCCAAACTTGCCATGGTCATATAGTACCCTTCCGACCGTTTCAAGGCCTCAACGGAAGCTTTCAAGGTGCGGAAAACCCCCGTCAGGTTGGTATCTATCATTTCACGCCAATCTTTTTCTTCCATTTCGTCCACGGGTGCAAAATGTCCTACTCCGGCATTGGCAACGACCACATCCAACTGCCTCCATTTTTTCAAGATCGTATCAACGGCCTGTTTTTCATCTCCCGGTTTTGAAACATCCGAAACCACACCTAAAACGTTCTCCTTTGTTCCCAAGCTTTTAAGGGCTTTCGAGACACTGTTTTGGCTCCTACCGCTAATGGCCACCTTCATGCCCTGTTGCAATAGGCATTCCGCAATTCCATATCCAATACCTTTGGTGCCGCCTGTGATATAAGCAACCTTTCCTTTAAGAGCCATTTGTTCTGAATTTTTCATAAAGTTCAGAAAGGGAATGGCCAAAAACAAAAAAACCATCCTAAAAGGATGGTAAATTTTGTGGAGAATACCGGATTAACACGTTGTTCCGTGTAATCAAGTTCTGCAAATGCAAGGTCCATGACTTAGGCCATGGGCATTTAAAACAAAAAAGCCGCTCAAATAAATTTGGCGGCCTTCATTAGTTTTAAACGCAATACCTTGCGCTTGATCGTGGAGAATACCGGATTCGAACCGGTGGCCTCTTGCATGCCATGCAAGCGCTCTAGCCAACTGAGCTAATCCCCCAGAGAGCGCAAAGGAAACACATTTTCACAAAGTTTCAAAATTTGTGCGCTGCCTTAATCTTTTTTAACGCTCAATACCAGTACGGGAATGGGAACAAAAAATTCGGATTTGAGGATGGTGTTCTTCTCCCAGAGCTTCTTAAAGAATCCGCGTTTTCTTCTAAAAACGCAGAGCATATCTGGGTGTTGGTTTTGATAATGTTCCATGACCCCAAGATATGTGGTGGCATTCTCCGTTATGGTCAAATGCTTGCTCAGGTCCAAAAGTGCCGTGTTAACCTTAAGGTCATCTTCAGAATAGCCCGGCCTTTTTACCAATAGCAGGTTCATCTCAGCTCTAAACTTGTTCTTAATGGTCGCCAGTGGGTTCAAAATACTGCTCCTTTTCAAGATTCCCGATCCAAAAGCGGTCATGATTTTTTTAATGGGTTTGAACTCCGTTCCCTTGGGAACGATCAAGGTGGGAATATCGGTCTGCTTAATGATTCTCCCCGATGTGTGCCCAAGATAAAGCTCTTCCTGGATATCGTTGCTGCGCGGTGCTATGATGATGAGGTCTATTCCCAACTCTTTGTCAATGTCATTGAGTCCATCAGCGATGTCTCCATTGTAGGTGGCTATTTTGATCTCCACATTTTTGGTATCCACCTGGTCGATCACTTCCTTAAGGTGCTCCTTGCTGCTTTTGGCCACTTTCTCTTCAATATTGGCCAGACTGCCTATTCCCGAAGCAACCGAAAACACATCCATTACATAAACCTTGGCTCCAAAGTTTGATGCAAAATCAATGGCATATTGAAGCGTATGGAATGCTTTTGGAGAAGTTCCAATGGGTACAAGTATATTATTCATTCTACGGCGGTTATGATTATACCTTAAATTTACAACTTAATTGAAATGAATCCATGATCAGACATGCAAAGATATCTGAAATAAAGGACATCCTCACCATAACAAAGGCCTGTGCCGCCAAAATGGAGCAAAATGGAATCCATCAATGGAATGACCACTATCCCAATGAAGAAACCTTTGTAAAAGATGTTGAACGGGGCGAGCTTTATGTAAAGGAATACAAGGGCAAAATCATCGGTGCCATTGTTGTCTCCGTTGTGATGGATGAAGAATATGTTCCCGTGGAATGGCTCACCCCCAACGGGAACAGCAGCTATATCCACAGGCTTTGTGTCAGCCCCCATTGCCAAGGCATGGGATTTGCCCAACAGCTGATGGATTTTGCGGAGGCACATTCCAGAGACCGGGGTTTTGTGTCCGTGCGTTTGGATACTTTTTCCCAGAACAGCCGAAACCAACGATTCTATGAACAACGGGGCTATCAAAAATTGGGGGATATCTACTTTCCAAAACAAAGTTCCCATCCTTTTCATTGTTACGAATTAGTGCTGTAAATTGCACTAATCTTGCGCACTGAAATCAATTTTAGATCTATAAACCAATTGGCCATTCCCGCAACCATTTCCGGTATTGCGGAGCCTGTGCTGTCCATTACGGACACGGCCATTGTGGGGAACATTCCCGTAGATGGGCTGGAATCCCTGGCGGCGGCTGGAATCGTAGGTTCTTTTCTGTCCATGCTCATTTGGGTATTGGGGCAGACCCGAAGTTCCATTTCGGCCATAATATCCCAGTATCTGGGAGCAGGAAAGCTGGAAGAGGTGAGAAATCTGCCGGCCCAGGCCATTTTCTTCAATATACTTTTGAGCATTTTTGTGCTGGTTTCCACCATTTTCATCATGGAAGAGATCTTTGGGCTCTTCAACGCCACCGGCAAAATATTGGGCTATTGTGTTTCTTATTATTCCATTAGGGTGTGGGGGTTTCCTTTGACGCTCTTCACCTTTGCCATCTTTGGGATTTTCAGGGGCCTGCAGAATACTTTTTATCCCATGGTCATCGCACTGATAGGCGCTGTCCTCAACATTGTGCTGGACTTCATTTTCGTGTACGGGATCGAAGGGGTCCTTCCAGCCATGTACTTGGAGGGTGCCGCTTGGGCCAGTTTGATTTCCCAAGCAGTAATGGCACTTTTGGTCTTTGTGCTATTGCTGAAAAAAACCGGGATCCATTTGAAATTGGTCTTGCCGTTGAACAAGGAGTTGAAGCGTCTGGTCTTTATGAGTCTCAATCTTTTTGTTCGGGCCCTTGCCCTGAACGCTGCATTGATCATTGCCGTACGGGAGGCCACTGCCCTTGGCGACCGTTACATCGGTGCTCACACCATTGCCATCAACCTTTGGCTGTTCGCCGCATTCTTCATTGATGGATTTGGCGCTGCCGGAAATAGTATGGGTGGAAAATTGCTGGGTGCCAAGGACTATAAGGGACTTTGGGAACTCACCAAAAAAATTGTGGCCTATGGCATGGTGGTCAGCTTGATCCTGATGCTGGTGGGCATTGTGTTCTATAAGCCTATTGGGCGTCTCTTTTCCAATGAGGCCATTGTGCTGGAAACATTCCACAGTATTTTCTTTATCATGATCTTAGGCCTGCCCATGAATACGTTGGCCTTTGTTTTTGATGGGCTCTTCAAAGGTTTGGGCGAAATGAAATATTTGCGGAATGTACTGCTCTCCGCAACCTTCTTGGGTTTTATCCCTTCCCTGTACCTTGGCAAGTTTTTAGGGTGGGGTTTTTATGCCATTTGGATTGCCTTTGTCATTTGGATGATGATTCGGGGCTTCGCCTTGGTATGGAAATTTAGAAGAAAATTCAGGCCCTTGGTCCAAAACACTTAATTTAGTGTACAGAAAGAACCAAGAACCAGGAACTGACAACTAAAATTAATGCCTACAGACAGACCCAACGGAAGCCTCTATACCAAAATTGAAAACCGGGTTGCCACAGTGGAATTTGGCCATCCGGCCAGCAATTCCTTTGTTTCCGAGCTTTTGGAGCGCTTGGCCGACGAATTCCATAAACTTTCCGAAAACAAGGACGTTTCAATAATCGTCTTAAGATCAGAGGGGGAACACGCCTTTTGTGCAGGAGCTTCCTTTGATGAATTGGTCGCCATTTCCAATCTGGAAGAAGGAAAGGCATTTTTCGGTGGCTTTGCCAATGTCATCAACGCCATGCGTGTTTGTGGCAAACCCATAGTTGGAAGGGTACAGGGAAAAGCTGTTGGCGGGGGCGTAGGTTTGGCCGCCGCCTGTGATTATGTGTATGCCACGGAAGCCGCTTCCATAAAACTATCGGAAATCTCCATCGGCATCGCGCCCTTGGTCATTGCCCCTGCCGTGGAGCGCAAAATGGGGAAAGCCGGTCTTTCCGAATTGGCATTGGACCCAACCGAGTGGAAAAATGCCTATTGGGCCAAGGAAAAGGGCCTTTTCTCCAAAGTGTTCGATTCCATTGCGGAAATGGACAAAGAGATGGAGTTCCACGTGCAAAAGCTGGCTTCTTATAACCCAGAGGCCCTCACTGAAATGAAACGCGTGCTTTGGGAGGGAACCGATCATTGGGACAAACTATTGTTGGCCCGTGCGGAAGCTTCCGGCACATTGGCACTTTCCCCCAATACCAAAGCCGCCCTGGAAAAGTTTAAAAAATAATTGAGATATCATGGGAAATTTTGTTTTCATGCTATTGGTTCTTTTTGTCGTCGTGGTCTACGTCGTCAATAGGATCCGAAGCAATAGACGGTTCAAAAGATAAATAGCGGACCTTTCTTATCTTTAACATTTAAATGAAGAACATCTCCCTTCCAAAAGGCAAAAAAGTCTATTTCGCCAGCGACAATCATCTTGGGGCACCCTCCCGAAAGGAAAGTTTGCCCCGTGAGAAGAAGTTCGTGGCATGGCTGGACTCCATTAAGCATGACGCCCATGCCCTTTTCTTAATGGGAGACCTCTTCGATTTTTGGTTTGAATACAAGACCGTGGTCCCGAAGGGATTCACCAGAACCTTGGGAAAGTTGGCAGAGCTTTCCGATATGGGCATTCAGATCGTGTACTTTGTGGGCAACCACGATCTGTGGATGAATGGCTATTTTGAAGAGGAACTCAATATTCCCGTTTACCACAAGCCCCAACAGTTTCTGATCAATGAAACTTCTTTTTTTATAGGCCATGGTGATGGGCTCGGGCCGGATGACAAAGGGTTCAAACGCATGAAAAAAGTGTTTACCAATCCCGTGGCCCAATGGATTTTTAAATGGCTTCACCCGGATTGGGGCGTACGGTTGGCACAACACCTATCGGTGAACAATAGGGTCATATCCGGTGAGGCCGATGCAAAATTTTTAGGGGAGGATAAGGAATGGCTGGTACTCTATGCCAAAAGAAAGTTGGAGGCGCAACATTATGACCATTTCATCTTTGGGCACCGCCATCTTCCCATGGAAATACAATTGAATGAAAAATCGACCTATACCAACCTTGGGGACTGGATTTCCTACTTTACCTATGCCGTTTTCGACGGAGAGAGCCTATCCCTGCTTCCGCAAAATATTGTGCCCCAATCCAAAGAAGATAAATCTTGAATGGACCAGGGCACGGTCGTGAATATGAAAAACAGTATTTTCCTTATCTAATGGCTGCCTGTGCGGAGGCTACCCGTGCTATGGGCACCCTGTACGGAGAACAGCTTACGTAGTTCATTCCTGAACGATAGCAGAATTCCACAGAGCTTGGGTCCCCGCCGTGCTCACCACATATGCCCACTTTAAGCTTGGGATTGGTTCCCCTTCCTCTTTCGGTGCCCATCTGAACAAGTTGCCCCACTCCTTTTTGGTCCAAAATCTCAAATGGATCTGCGGACAAAATCCCTTTTTCCAGATAAATGGGCAAGAACTTGCCTGCATCGTCCCTTGAATATCCAAAGGTCATTTGGGTTAAATCATTGGTGCCAAAGGAGAAAAATTCAGCTTTTTTGGCAATCTCGGCAGCCATAAGGGCCGCTCTGGGAATTTCAATCATCGTGCCCACGGAGAACTCTACGGAATCTTCATATTCCTCGAAAACTTTCTCCGCGGTTTTTCGGATCACTTTTTCCTGTTCCACAAACTCGTTTACGGTTCCCACCAAAGGAATCATGATCTCGGGCTTGGAAACAATGCCCTTGGCCTTTGTGTTTAATGCGGCCTCAATGATGGCCCTGGTCTGCATTTCGGTAATCTCGGGATAGGTATTTCCCAAACGACAGCCCCGGTGACCCAACATTGGGTTAAATTCCTCAAGTTCCGCTACCTTGGATTTTACGGCCTCCAAGGAAATATGAAGGTCGTCTGCCAGTTCTTTTTGTGTGGCCAACTGGTGGGGCACAAACTCATGCAAGGGAGGGTCCAACAGTCTTATGGTCACGGGCAGACCGTGCATGGCTTCGAACATTTCTTCAAAATCTTTGCGCTGCATGGGCAACAAATCATCCAAAGCGGCTTTTCTGCCTTTTATGGTGCTGGCCAAAATCATCTCGCGCATGGCCTTGATACGGTCCACTTCAAAGAACATGTGTTCGGTTCTGGCCAATCCTATGCCCGTGGCCCCAAAATTTCTTGCAATCTTGGCATCCTTGGGGTTATCGGCATTGGCCCTGACTTCCATGGTCATGAACTTATCGGAAAGGTCCATTATTTCGGCAAATTCGCCGGTAAGCTCTGGTTCCATGGTGGCCACTTTTCCCTCAAAAACGTTCCCTGTAGATCCGTTCAAGGAAATCCAATCACCCTCATGGTATTCCTTGCCGTCCACGACCATACTTCTTTTTTTATAGTTGATCTTTAATGCCCCGACCCCAGAGACGCAGCATTTTCCCATCCCCCTGGCCACAACAGCGGCATGGGAGGTCATCCCGCCCCTAGCGGTCAAGATGCCTTTGGCGAGGTTCATTCCCTCAAGATCTTCCGGAGAGGTTTCTATACGGACCAAGATGGTGTTTTTGAACTTGTTGGCCTCATCGGCAAAAAACACAATCTGACCTGTGGCCGCTCCAGGAGATGCGGGCAGTCCTTGGGCGATCACATGGGCCCTCTTCAGTGCTTTGGGGTCAAAAACAGGGTGCAGGAGCTCATCCAGCTTATGGGGCTCTATTTTAAGCAATGCCTCCCTTTCGTTGAGCAGCCCTTCTTTCAATAGGTCTACCGCTATTTTTACCATGGCGGCCCCAGTGCGTTTCCCGTTCCTAGTCTGAAGGATCCAAAGTTTTCCGTCTTGGATGGTAAACTCCATATCCTGCATATCCCTATAGTGCCTTTCCAACAAATCTTGATATCCGAACAGTTCAGCATAAAGCTCTGGCATTATTTCCTCAAGGGAAGGATAGTGTTGGAATCTTTCCTCCTCGTCGATCTGCGCCAGTTGTGCCCAACGGATAGAGCCCAAGTGGGTAATCTGTTGTGGCGTACGGACCCCGGCCACCACATCCTCTCCCTGTGCATTGACCAAATACTCTCCGTTGAACTCATTGATGCCCGTTGCCGCATCCCGTGTGAAACACACCCCTGTTGCGGAATTGTCTCCCATATTGCCAAAGACCATGGCCTGCACATTCACAGCGGTTCCCCAATCAGATGGGATTCCATTGATCTTTCTATAGTATATGGCGCGGTCCCCGTTCCAGCTGTCAAATACGGCCATAATGGCGCCCCACAATTGGTCCCATGGATTGGTTGGGAAATCATGCCCTGTCCTTTTCTTTACGGTATCCTTAAAGTCGTATACCAAATCTTGAAGGTCCTGCACCGTGAATTGGGTATCGTGCTTAATATGTCTCTTGTCCTTGAGGTGGTCAATAATTTCCTCAAATGGATCTTCATCTTCCTTGGTGGCAGGTTTCATCCCCAAGACCACACTGCCATACATTTGTATAAAACGGCGGTAAGAATCCCACGCAAAACGCTCGTTGTTGGTCTTCTTTGCCAAGCCCACCACAGAATCGTCGTTCAATCCCAAATTCAGCACTGTATCCATCATCCCCGGCATGGATACCCTTGCTCCAGACCTAACGGACAGCAGTAAGGGGTTTTCATTGTCACCGAACAATGCCCCCATACTTTTCTCAATTTTCTTGATGGACTTTTCTACTTCTCCTTCCAAAAACCCTACAACGGCATCCTTGCCCTGGTCATTATACTCCGTACACACTTCCGTGGTTATGGTAAACCCTGGAGGTACCGGAATTCCCAGCCTGCTCATCTCTGCTAGGTTGGCCCCTTTTCCTCCCAGTAAATTTTTCATTTCACTGTTTCCATCGGCCTGTTTGTCGCCGAAGGTATATACCCTGTTTTTAGTTTTCGCCAAAGTATCCATTGAGATTTATCTTTTAGAATAAGTACCCCGAAGGTAAGGCCCTTATTGAAAGCGTTTTATGATTAAAGTCATAAAATTTGACGGGAAGTGTTGGTGCAGCGGGGGTGCTTTTTTCAAAAATGATGACCTTCTTCATAAAAGGAATTGGCAAAAGCCTCATGCCTTGTCCTTCAAGGTATTTGATGAAGGATGAATCAATCTTTTTCCTGTTCCTCCACGTCCTTGGATAGGTCCAATCGCCTGAAGCTGGGAGAAACAATTGCGGTGGTGCCCACTGTCAACAAGGTCATACAACCTCCCAAAACAACCGCGGTCACCGTACCCAGCAGTTTGGCCGCCAAGCCGCTTTCAAAAGCTCCCAGTTCATTGGAGGAGCCCACAAAAATGGAATTTACGGAAGCTACCCTTCCCCACATATTGTCCGGGGTCTTCAACTGCAAAATGGTTTGGCGAATGATCATGGAAACGCCATCCACAGCCCCGCTTAAAAAAAGTGCCAGAACGGAGAGCCAAAACAGTTCGGAAATTCCAAAAACGATGATGCAAGCCCCAAAACCAAAAATGGCGAACAATAATTTTTTCCCTGCTTGTTTATGCAGTGGGAATCTCGTGGAGCCGAGCATGGTAATGGATGCCCCAACGGCAGGTGCTGCCCGCAAGATGCCGAATCCTTCGGAGCCCACGTGCAAAATATCCTGTGCGTATACGGGCAAAAGGGCCACAGCTCCTCCAAAAAGAACCGCAACCATGTCCAGCGTAAGTGCTCCAAAGATTGCCTTGTTCCCAAAAACAAATCGGAGTCCATCCTTTAAACTTTGTAGCACAGGTTCTCCAATCTTAGGGTTCAAGATTGGTTTTTGTGGAATTTTAAAAAGAAACAGAAGGGCCATCAAGGAAAAGCCAAAAATGACGCACATGGACCAGTGCACGCCGATCCAGCTTATTGAAAAACCTGCCAGGGCCGGCCCCAGCACGGAGGCCAATTGCCACGTGGAACTGCTCCATGTGGCGGCATTGGGATAAATTTTCTTTGGAACGATCAAAGCGACCAATGAAAACACAGTGGGGCCTATGAACGCTCTTACCAACCCTCCCAGGAATACCAAAAAATAAATTACATAGAGTATTTTGTTCTGTTCCACAGAGGCTTCAATACTTGGGAGGCTCACCAAGAACAGGCCCAAACTTATCACCGAAAACCCAAGGATACATTTGATCAACAGGTTCCGTTTTTCTTTTTGATCTACAATATGACCGGCAAAGAGCGCCATCAAAACCGCCGGAATGACCTCCATCAATCCAATAAGGCCTAGGGACAGAGGGTCCTTGGTCAGGGAATATACTTGCCATTCTATAACGATAAATTGCATCGACCATGCAAATACCATGGCAAAACGGACGACCAAAAAAATATTGAATTCCTTAAATCGAAGCGCGGCGTAGGGGTCCATAAAGTTCTAGCGAATGTCTTTCAGTTTCAGTTGTAGGCTCACAGTTCCGTTCCATTCATTTTCATCCAGCGAAAATACGGCATCAAAGGTATTTTTGTTCTTTACTTTTTCCAGTTTGTCCCCCAAATTAAAACCAATAGCCCCAATAGGTGTAGATCCCTTTTGGGAAAGTGCAAGTTTCAAGTGTTTTTCACCCTCGCCCACTCCTTTGGCATACCCAGTATCCTGCAGCCCCTCGGCCATAAAGACCGGGGTCATGTTTCCAGGCCCAAAGGGTGCAAATTGGTGAAGGATGCGCATCAATTTCGGTGTGATATGGCCCAAATCAATTTGTGCGTCAACATTTATTTCGGGTTGAAGCAACTGGGGGTCTATGGTGTTGGCCACCACTTTTTCAAATTGCTGTTTGAAGCTTTCATACTGTTCTTCCAATAAAGTCAATCCCGCGGCATACTTGTGCCCCCCAAACTGTTCCAGATAATCGGCACATTCTTCCAATGCATTGTAGATATCAAACCCTTTGACCGATCGGGCAGATGCTGCAAGTTTATCCCCACTCTTGGTAAACACCAGTGTGGGGCGATAGTATGTTTCGGTAAGTCTGGAAGCCACTATGCCTATTACGCCCTTGTGCCAATTTTCATTATAGACGACGGATGTGAACCGTTTTTCCTCTTTGTTCCGTTGCATTTGCAACAGAGCTTCTTCTGTAATTTCTTGGTCCAGATTCCTGCGTTCCGCATTGAACGCCTCAATTTCCTTGGCCTGTTCCTGGGCCCTGCTGAAATCGGTCTCCGTTAAAAGATTCACGGCATGTTCCCCGTGTTTCATCCTGCCTGCTGCGTTGATCCTTGGCGCTATGATGAAGACCACATCTGAAACCGTTAGTGTTTTCTTGTTGATCTGATCTATGATCGCCTTGATGCCCGTTCTGGGATTTGCATTGATCACTTGCAGTCCAAAATAGGTTAACACCCTGTTCTCTCCCGTAATCGGCACAATGTCGGCCGCAATGGCGGTTGCCACCAAATCTAGGTAGCTAATCAGGTTTTCCGCCCCCATTCCCTGTTTCGAAGCCAAGGCCTGAACCAACTTAAAGCCTACGCCGCAACCACAAAGTTCTTTGTACGGATAAGCACAATCTTCGCGTTTTGGGTCCAAAATCGCTGCGGCATCGGGGAGTTTGTCCCCTGGCCTATGATGGTCGCAGATAATAAAATCAATCCCCTTTTCCTTGGCATACGTTACATGTTCAACCGCTTTTACCCCACAATCCAGGGCAATGATCAGAGAGATATCATTATCTGCGGCAAAGTCAATCCCCTGCAACGAGACGCCGTACCCTTCCGTATACCTATCCGGGATATACGTGGCCACATTGGGATGGTTTTCCTTGAGAAACGAGCTCACCAGTGCCACCGCTGTGGTCCCATCCACATCATAATCCCCAAAGACCAAGATGTTCTCATCGTTTGCCATGGCCGTTTCAATCCGTTGTACGGCCCTGTCCATATCCTTCATCAAAAAAGGGTCGTGCAGATGGGCCAACTCTGGCCTAAAAAAACTTTTTGCCTCCTCATAGTTGGTAATTTCCCGTTGGAGCAACAAATGTGCTATCAGTCCATCCACTTTCAGTTCGTTGGAAAGCTTTTCAATGGCTTCTGGTGTAGGTTTGGGTTTTAGGGTCCAACGCATGGTTGCTAATTTCAAGTTCAACTATAAAATTCAAGTTCAGGACATTTTGTTTCGCACAATGGTAGACATAATTCTAATCAATTGCTCAATCTCAACCACGAGATTTACTTTGGTTTTGTCCGATCCATATTTAATTTTACAAAGGATTTTCAGATTTACCCTTGATTCTTTCAGCTCTTTTAATGATAATGAAGCTTTGTGCCGGTAATCCTTATTTGTAATTGTGCCCTGTGCCTCTCCAAAATTCAAAGCTGCACTGCCGGCCGAACGAAGTAGCTGATTGCTATAATACTGCCTTGTAAAATCCAAAGGGAGGTCTTTACAAAACAACGCAATATTCGCCGCAAAATCGACAAACCTTTCCTCTAAATCAAATTTTTTGTGGACCATGGTTCATTTTGATTTGATTCTGAGGTTGACCTAGTTTTTAAATATACAGCTTTACTCAGATTTGAGCTTCATGTCTGTACCTGAACTTTTTCTTGTACTTAACTTTTATGATGATGAAAAAACGTCTTAATGTCCAACTTGGCAAACTTTCTGAACATTTCCATGACCCCGCAATATTTCTCAACGGACAGGTCCACCGCTTTTTGGAGTTTTGCCTCCTTGAGATTGGATCCGTAAAAATGATATTCTACGGTCACTCTATCATAATATTTGGGATGTTCCTCTGTTAAGTTTGCAATGGTTTCTATGCGGAAATCATCCACCTCCAATTTCATTTTTTTCATCAAGGATGCCACATCCAACCCTGAACAGGCTGCCAAAGAAGTAAGCATCAAAGCCTTGGGCCTAAAACCAGAGCCCTCACCACCACTTTCAGGGCTTGCGTCCAGTCGAAGGTCATACCCCGATGGATTGTTGCTTTCAAACGCCGTTCCGCCCAGCCATTTGGTGGTGATGTGATTTATGTTTGCCATAATTTTCGTTTCTTGTGAAGGTCAAAAATACAACAAAATAGACCCAAAATGGCATTAGTGAACCCCCTAGACCCCAATCATGATCCGGAGACCAAAAAATTGGCCGAGTTCTTCAACGAAACCTTGGGGTTTTGTCCAAACTCCGTGTTGACCATGCAGCACCGACCTGCCATTTCAAAGGCTTTCATCAACCTCAACAAAGCTGTAATGGCCAATGAGGGCCGGGTTACCTCAGCGTTAAAGCGCATGATTGCCTGGGTGGGCAGCAACGCCACGGGATGCCGATATTGTCAGGCCCATGCCATCAGGGCCGCAGAGCGCTATGGTGCGGAACAGGAAAAGTTGGACAATATTTGGGACTATAGGACCCACCCTGCCTTTTCCGAGGCGGAACGGGCCGCTTTGGATTTTTCCTTGGCCGCTTCGCAGGTGCCCAACAACGTAAATGCTGCAATCAAGGAACGGCTTTATCAATATTGGAATGAAGGTGAAATTGTTGAAATGCTGGGGGTCATTTCCCTGTTTGGGTACCTCAACCGATGGAACGACTCCATGGGAACCTCCATTGAAACTGGAGCCGTGGAAAGTGCCGAACAGTATTTGGGCAAACACGGCTGGGAAAAGGGGAAGCATGATGGAAGTAAATACTAAACATTTTGAACAATGGACCTTGATTTTATAAAAATATCCGTTACAATAATTCTTGCTGTTTTGGGTTGGTTAATTGGCCACTACTTCACTAGTAAGCGAAATATCGTTCAAAAAAGAAGGGATATCTCAATTGAATATCTAATAATGGCTTATCGTGTGTTAACAACTGAAATTTCGCATAGAAAAGAAACTAAAGAGAGGTTTTTAAAACTAGAAAACATATTATCTGATATTCAATTATTTGGTTCGGAACATCAAATTTTATTAGCCCAGCAACTTGCAGATGTTGTCGCATCGGGTGGCACATTTGACTTAGATCCACTAATCAATAGTCTGCGTGATAGTTTAAGAACTGAATTAAATCTTTCAAAAGTCAAAGGAAATGTAAAGTGGTTGAGATTTAATGGTGATGCTTCATAATCTCATGAATAATCCATTTTAATTCGGGCAAAACCTCCTCTTCAAACCATGGATTCTTGGTCAGCCAAAACCGGTTTCTGGGCGATGGGTGGGGCAGGACAAAATATTGGGGCAGGTATGCCTTGTAGTTCCTAACAGTTTCTGTCAGATTCACCTGAATGTCATTTCCCAGATAATATCGCTGCGAATATTGTCCAATCAGAATGGTCAGTTTTAAGTTGGGCATTTTGTCCAAAAGAGGTTGGTGCCATTGCGGGGCACATTCGGGACGTGGGGGCAAATCCCCAGATCGTCCCTTTCCAGGATAACAGAATCCCATGGGCATTTGTGCAATCTTGGTTTCATCATAAAACTCGACATCCGTTATACCCATCCACTTGCGGAGCTGTTTTCCGCTTGGGTCATCCCACGGAATGCCGGTCTGGTGCACTTTTGTTCCCGGGGCATGCCCTATTATCAGAATCCTTGCACCTGGGTTTGCCGCCACAATGGGCCTTGGGCCCAAAGGGAGATGCCCTTTGCAAAGGGTACAGTTTCGGATTTCGTTGAGGAGTTGGTCCATGTTTTCCAAGAAGGTGAATTTAACATAAAAGGATAAATGCCCCAACTACCAAAAGCTGGGGCATCTCAACACACTATCAATCAGCAAGAAAAAATCAGTTGTAGGTAGTCTTCAGATTGCTCCAGTTCTCATTGGCCTTTTGAACCAATTTGGCATGGTTGTTCTCTGCCAACCATAGTTGCTGGGCATCCAATTCAAGATTGTACAGATACAAAAAGTACTTTCCGTCCTTAACAATAAATTTGTTGGGGTCTGGCCTAAACTTGGCCCCGGCATATACCCCAAAGGCGCAGTAGCCTCCGTATTGTGGTAGATACTTGGTCGGGGTTTTGTCAAACTTCTTCTTTTGGTCCGCATCCGTAAAATAATAGATGACCTTGTCATATTCTGACTTGAACTCTTTGATCCCTTTTTGGGCTATCCCCAAATCCAGATACGATACTGGGCTGTAGCCCTGTAGTGCAATATTGCTGTTGTCAATATTGTTTGCTTTTTTGTCTTGTGAAAAAGCTGTTCCCGCAGTTAAAACTGCCATCAATAAAATTGAAATGTTCTTAAGTGTTTTCATTGTTTACGTATTAAATTATTTGATTATTTGCTCGCGCTAAGCGAGACCACTAAAAAGACTACCGTTGCATTGAACCAGTAATAGGCTGCATCCACTCCGGAAAGCGCAAATACAAACGGTACGATCATGAAGGTCGTGGCCACCAAAAGGTCGATGGCCAAATGTCCTTGAAAAGGAATCACCCTGCGCAGGCTAAGTTTATAATCCGTGAGCAGACTGGCCACAAAAACCGCCAACCCCGTGATTACCGAGAACCAAACGGCCACGCTCGAGGATTCGCCAAGACCCAAAAGAAATGGCGCTACCACAAGACCGAGTCCCGCAGTATAGTCTGCCACCCCGTGAAGCGTTGGGGAGATAAACCTAAGTTTCATGTCGGGTGATTTAAGCGTTAAAGTATTCCTCGTGAATCACTTGGCCCTGATCGTTCCAAATCCTTCTGATGATCTCATGCCAATGCACCCGGCTGTTGTCCTTCATCAAAAAGTCGAACGTAAATTCAGATGCCGTAACGTTCCCATCAACCAAGGTCCTGTGCAGTTCAATGCCGTTTACTTTGGCAATGGCATCCGCGAAGCCCTTCATTTTTTCCACCATTTGTGCTTTCCCGGTCGTGGTCACCTTGTTGTAGTCCGAAGTGTTCGCTTCTTCCGCAAAATACTTCTCCACAGCTTCAACGATTGCACCTTGTGCAACAATGCTGTCCATTTGTGTAGCTAGGGTTCTTATATCCATTTGCTATGTTTTAAGTGATTAAACAATATTTGTTACAATTACATGGCAAATGTCCGATGCGCGAATGCGTTACGGGCTACAAAAAAGGAGCGTTTCCTTGTACTTTTTCAGGTTTGAACTCTGATGGGTTGATTCCGGTATGATGTTTAAAGAAGGTGGAAAAGTGATTGGGTTCCTCAAAACCAAGCCGAATGGAGATTTCCTTTATCGGCATTTCATCGTCTAGAAGTTTTTTGGAGCTGTTGACCAATTCATTCCGAATGAGCCTACCCAGGGATTCGTTCATTCTGTCCTTGGTTTTCTTGGCCAAGGTCTTTACGGAAAGGTTCATTTTATCTGCGTAAAAGGCCAAGGAACGTTCTTGGGCATGGTGCTCGCGCAACAAATGGACAAGGTCTTCGACAAAGGAATCCTTTCTTTCGTAATCAAAGTTTTCCCTAAACTGTGAGGGGCTGTACCCAGTTTGATCTTTAAATACCCTGTTAAAGTAGGCCGGGTCCTTAAATCCCATGTCATAGGAAACTTCTTGGATGGTCTTGTCCGTAAAGGCCACTTCTTTCTTGCTCTCCACCAGCCTCTTCTCGTTCAACATTGTTTTTATGGTAATGCCCAGTTTATCCTTTACAAGACTATGGGCCCGATATCCATTTTCCCTGAAGAGGGCCTCCAAGTCCGTGTTTGTTAAATGGTTGGGATATTCCTGGTCTATGACCTCCTTGATGTCAAAAATAATTTGATACTCATCTTTGCTGGCGTTGAATGGGTTTTGCCAAAACCATTGTTTCAAGGAGACGTCTATTATTTCTTTGGTATGCTCCTCAAAAAGGGTGTCGGAAATATACCTTTGGCATTCGGAGCATTCCTTGAAGTTGATGTATCCTAAAGAAATCAAATGCTTGAAAAGCACTCGTACTTCCTTATTGTCAAAAACCTGTTTGTTGGGAAATTCAATGGTACGGACTTCAAAATCATCGGATAGGAATTTGATATACTGCCCTTTTTCCAAAAAAATGGCTTTGTCTTGCCAATCTGTATAATTTTTAAAATCGACCTGTATGCCCCCAGAACCGGAGAGCACGTGGAAAAGGGTATATTGGTTGATAAAATATACCTTATTGAGTACGGGATTGAGTTTGAGAACCATCTTTTAGCCGCATCTGTGCCAAATTTGTCGCAACTATCCCGTTTTGCTGACAGTTCATTTCTTTCCGCCTACCACGATCACAAATTCGCCCTTGGGTGGTGTGTTGGTAAAGTGTTCCAAAACTTCGGCCATGGTCCCCCGAATGGTTTCCTCGTAAAGTTTTGTCAATTCGCGCGAAACCGAAACGGCACGGTCTACCCCAAAAATTTCCGCAAATTGCGCCAAGGTCTTGGTAAGCTTGTGGGGTGATTCATAAAAAACCATGGTCCGGGATTCTTCGGCAAGTTGTTGCAGCCGTGTTTGACGCCCTTTTTTTAAGGGCAAGAACCCTTCAAAAACGAAACGATCGTTGGGCAATCCGCTGTTGACCAGGGCGGGAACAAAGGCGGTGGCCCCTGGAAGGCATTCCACTTCCACTTGGTTCTCCACGCAGGCCCGGGTCAACAAAAATCCAGGGTCTGAAATTGCAGGGGTCCCCGCATCCGAAATGAGCGCCATGGTGGCTCCTCCCCTCAATTTCTGGATCAACCCATCCACCTGTTTATGCTCATTGTGCATATGATGGCTTTGCAGAGGGGTATTTATGTCAAAATGTTTTAGGAGTTTGCCGCTGGTCCGGGTGTCCTCGGCCAAGACCACGTCAACCTGCTTTAATACGGCAATGGCCCTAAGCGTGATGTCATCAAGGTTTCCTATTGGGGTCGGGACCAAATATAGTTTTCCCATAGGCCAAAGTTACGGTCTTCTCGGCAATAATGTGGTCTGTAAAAATGGGTCTATGCAAACCTCCGCCCAATCAGAGTAATCAAACGTGCTTCATAATCTTCCTTGCCCTCCCAGTTGTTGTACTCGGGTTTCACCATGTTATTGATGAAGGCAATGGAACGTTCCTCGGTGTCAATGGTGTTCAATTGTGCAAGCACACGCTGATAATCTTCCGTATCGTTGTTGAAAAGATGTTTTACAAACGCCAACCTGTCATTAAGGCCCACTTGAAGGTCTCTCGCCAAAGTGTCGTTCAAAGATTTTGGTTTCCCTTGTTCCTGTTTCTCCTTGTCCGTTGACGGTGTGACATTTTCCTTATCATTTTTCATAAGGTTGGGCTTGGCCACAAACTCCGTAAAAACATGTTCCAAGGCGGTCTCGGTGGGCATTTCGGAAACCATGTCCTTGATAGTGTCCATCCCAGGGGTAATGATGTCCTCCTCATGGGGATTGTTTTCTGGCACCGCAATATTGCCGCTCAAAACGGCATTGGCCACTTTCTCGAACCGAGAAGCGATCACATTTTTGGACACATCCACCTCAACATCGCTCAATTTTTCATCGATGAACCTCAGTACGGCCAATTTTTCATAAATTTCCTTTGCCTTTTCATAAAGCTCCGTCAAATCCTTATCTTCTCTTGCGGTAATGATATCCGTGGATAATTTTATCAGCTCTTCCCTTAATTTTCTTATCATCGCTATTCTACTTTGTTATAAAAATATAATCATTTTACGTATCCCCCTAAGAACAAAAGGTTAAATTTTAATCTGGTCCTTCGGTGTATTTTTTTAGTAGTTTTGTGCTTTGCCTTATCAAAAAACGGATAACCCACACGATTTCGTTTAAAATTACGGTATGTTTCTCGAAAATACGGTCAACCCTAAGGAGCAGTTTGGATGGATAGAAGTTATCTGCGGCTCCATGTTTTCAGGCAAGACCGAAGAGCTTATCCGAAGGTTGAAGCGCGCCCAGTTCGCCAAACAAAAAGTAGAGATTTTCAAACCCATTGTGGACACCCGGTATCATGAAGATATGGTGGTGTCCCATGATGCCAATGAAATCCGCTCCACCCCGGTACCCGCCGCCGCCAATATCCGTTTGTTGGCCGATGACTGTGATGTTGTGGGGATTGACGAGGCCCAGTTTTTTGACGATGAAATAGTGACCGTCTGCAATGATCTGGCCAACCGTGGCGTACGTGTTGTGGTGGCCGGTTTGGACATGGATTTTAAGGGAAATCCCTTTGGTCCCATGCCCGCCTTGATGGCCACCGCAGAGTATGTCACCAAAGTACACGCGGTCTGCACGCGCACGGGGAATTTGGCCAATTACAGTTTTAGGAAATCCAACGATGAAAAACTTGTGCTCCTTGGCGAAACAGGTGAATACGAACCTCTTAGCCGAGCTGCATTCTACAAGGCCATGCTCAGGGAAAAAATCAATCAAATGGATGTTAAGGCAGAGGAAGTAAATCCCAAAAACAAAACGGCCAATGGATAAAATTGGTGAGACCACCCTGGAAATAGACCTGAACGCCCTAGCGCACAATTACAGGTACTTAAAGTCCAGAATAGCCCCGGAAACAAAATTTTTGGCCGTGATAAAGGCTTTTGCCTATGGCAGTGACATGGTCGGTATCGCCAAGAAACTGGAAAGTCTGGGTGTGGATTATTTTGCCGTGGCCTATGTCAAAGAAGGTGTGTTGCTCCGGGATGCCGGAATCAAATCTCCCATTTTGGTGCTGCATCCCCAGCCCATCAATTTTGATCAGCTTATTGACCGATGTCTGGAGCCAAGCTTGTACTCCCCTAACATTTTGAAAAAATTTCTTGACGTTGCCGAGCGCAAAAAACAGACGGATTATCCCGTGCATATCAAATTCAACACAGGGCTTAACCGTTTGGGGTTTTGGGAAAATGATATCGATTTCATCATGGAACAATTGAAGGGCAGAAACGAACTCAAGGTAGTTTCCTTTTTTTCCCATTTGGCGGCTTCGGAAGACCCCAAGGAAAGACCATTCAGCGAAAACCAGATCAATACCTTCAAAAAAATCAGCAAGGAATTCACGCAGAAATTGGGCTATGGCCCCATACGGCACATGCTGAACACTTCTGGGATTCTCAACTACCCAGACGCCCAGTTTGAAATGGTCCGCAGTGGTATAGGCATCTATGGCTATGGAAATCATAAGGACATTGATGCCCAATTAAGGCCTGTTGCCACATTGAAGACAATCGTTTCGCAAATACATCATATAGAACCCAACGAATCTGTGGGATACAATAGGGCGTACATTTCCAGTGAAAAAAGAACGACCGCCACTCTCCCCTTAGGACACGCGGACGGTATCGGGCGGCAGTATGGCAACGGGAAGGCCCATGTGCTCATCCATGGAAAAAAAGCCCCCATCATTGGCAACGTATGTATGGATATGATCATGGTGGACATCACGGGCATTGACTGCAAGGAAGGGGATGAGGTGTTGGTTTTTGGAGGGCAGAAATCCGCTGAAGCCTTTGCTGCTGGGGCCAACACCATTTCCTATGAAATTCTTACCGCCATCTCCCAACGGGTAAAAAGGGTGGTTATATCCGATTGATTTTCCGCGTTTTTTGCACAACAAATCTCTTTTTTGACTACATTGTTTGTCTATTAACCACTAATTAAGACTATAAAAATGGGATTTTTAAAAGAGTTTAAGGACTTTGCAATGAAAGGAAACCTGGTGGACATTGCCATAGGTTTCGTCATGGGTGCCGCGTTCAACAAGGTGGTATCCTCTTTTACCGGGGGAATTGTCTCTCCATTGGTAGGATTGTTGTTCAAATCTGATTTCAACGATTTGAAGTATGTGATCAATGAAGGAACCGTAAATGATGCCGGGGAAAAGGTTGGAGAGATTGTGCTCAGGTATGGGGAATTCCTTACCAATGTCATCGATTTCCTAATCGTGGCCTTTGTGATGTTCATGGTGGTCAAAGGGGTCAATAAAATGAAAAAACCCGAACCCCCTGCAGCACCTGCTGGCCCAACCGCCGAAGAATTGCTTGCAGAAATCAGGGATGCTTTGAAAAAATAAACTTGTTTTTCCCGAACAGGTTCGGGAAGACCGCTACACCACTATAACCCTTAAAGCCGTCAATCTGTTTCGCCAACACATTGACGGTTGTTTTATTTATAACATTTTGTTATTTTTTGATTATCGATTGACAAAACACTTGTTTTAATCGTGAACTGAAGTACCTTTGCCCCAAGAAATCATAAAAATGAAAGTAGCAGTTGTTGGTGCCACCGGGATGGTTGGCGAGGTCATGTTGAACGTATTGGCGGAACGCAATTTCCCCATTACCGAGTTGTTGTTGGTCGCTTCGGAACGCTCCGTAGGGAAAAAGCTTGCCTATAAGGACGAGGAATATACCGTTATTGGATTGGCGGATGCCGTAGCGGCACAGCCCGATATTGCCATCTTCTCCGCAGGGGGAGGAACCTCTTTGGAATGGGCTCCCAAGTTTGCCGAAGTGGGGACAACCGTCATCGATAATTCATCGGCATGGCGTATGGACCCCGCCAAAAAGTTGGTGGTTCCCGAAATCAATGCCGCAGCGCTCACCTCAGAGGACAAGATCATTGCCAATCCCAATTGTTCCACTATTCAAATGGTGATGGCCCTGAATCCGTTGCACAAAAAATATAAAATGAGGCGTGTGGTGGTTTCTACCTATCAATCCGTTTCCGGAACAGGGGTAAAGGCCGTCCAACAGATGGAGAACGAGGCTGCTGGCATCAAAGGTGAAATGGCCTATCCCTATCCCATCAACCGAAATGCCTTGCCCCATTGCGATGTTTTTATGGAAAACGGCTACACCAAAGAAGAGATGAAGTTGGCCCGGGAGCCCCAAAAAATATTGGATGACCGCACCTTTTCTGTAACGGCCACCGCTGTCCGTATTCCCACGGCAGGGGGACACTCTGAATCGGTGAACGTGGAATTCCACAACGATTTTGATCTCGCCGAGGTTCGGAAATTGCTCAGCGAAACCCCAGGTGTTACCGTACAGGACAATCCGGACACCAACACCTATCCCATGCCTATGTACGCCAATGGCAAGGATGACGTATTTGTGGGGCGTATCCGTCGTGACGAGACCCAACCCAATACATTGAATATGTGGATCGTGTCGGACAACTTGAGAAAAGGGGCCGCCACCAATGCCATACAGATTGCGGAATACTTGGTGGAGCACAACTTGGTGGCCAAGGCATCACAGCCAATCTCCTAAAATATTTGCCCAAAAAGTTTAGGCCTTTATATCCCAGAATCCGTTTTCTAGGAAACGGATTTATATTTTTGCCCCATGCTCAAAATCCATATTCCATCTTTTCAATATAAGACCCAGACCATTTTGGAGAACATTTCCTTTGAAGTGGCCAAAGGGGAGCATTTGGCCCTTATGGGCGAAAGTGGCTCTGGCAAGAGCACCTTGCTGAAAATCATTTATGGCTTTTTGCATGTGGAGGACGGTTCTATCTTTTGGGGCGAAAGGGAAGCTTTGGGCCCTAATTTCAATCTGGTTCCTGGAGAATCTTATATGAAATACCTGTCCCAAGATTTTGACCTGATGCCCTTTACCACCGTTGCCGAAAATATTGGGCAGCATCTTTCGGTTTTTGAACGCGAGACCCACCAAGAACGCATACAGGAACTTTTGGAACTCATTGAACTGGAAGGCCATGCCAACACCAAGGTGAAAAACCTAAGCGGAGGACAACAACAACGGGTTGCCCTGGCCAGGGTCTTGGCCCAAGAGCCAGAGATTCTTTTATTGGATGAACCCTTTGGTCATATCGATAACTTTAAACGAAACTCGCTACGGAGAAATCTCTTTGCACATCTTACCGAAAAAGGAATAACGGTGCTTACGGCCAGCCATGACCCCAATGATGTGCTTCCGTATGCGGAACGCACCCTTATTCTGGAAAAGGGGAGGATCATTGCCAATAGGGAGACCAAAAAACTGTACAACAATCCCCCCAATTACTATACCGCCTCATTGTTTGGCGAAGTGAGTGAAGTTCCCATCAAGCTATTGAAATCCTACGCGGAAATCAATCGTTCAGTACTTATCTATCCCCATGAATTTGGGGTGTCAAAAACTTCTGGCTTAAAGACGCAGGTACAACAATCTTTCTTTATGGGGAGCCATTATCTTAACCAAAGCATGGTGGAAGGCGGAACCATTCTATACTTCAACACCCAAAAAAAACAAAAGCCGGGGGATACTGTTTTCCTTAATGTATCTTTGGAGACCATCAATGCCCGTCTTCAAGTTGAACAAGGAACAAATTCTCAGGGAACTACAGTTTAAGGCCGTTCGAAGCAGTGGTGCCGGTGGGCAGCACGTAAACAAAGTCTCCTCCAAAGTGGAGCTTTCCTATAATGTCGATGTTTCCGAAGGATTGTCTGAACCTGAAAAAAATAGGTTTCGATCCAAGTTAAAATCGAGATTGACGAATGAAGGGGTGTTGGTTTTACAATGTGATGAAGCCCGCAGTCAACACCGGAACAAAGACCTTGTGGTGAAACGTTTTTTTGACCTCCTGAAAAAAACGCTTGAGGTTCCCAAAAAGCGAAAGCCTACCAAACCCACCAAATCCTCTGTTGAAAAGCGGCTGAAAGCCAAAAAGATGGATGCCGATAAAAAGGCCGGTCGCAAAAAACCGGATTTGGGATAATTGCTATTGCACCCCTAAAATGGTCTGTACTTTCCCGTTGAACACAAAGTTTTCGCCCTTTTCCTTCCCAATAAGCAATTGTGCAATGGGTGAGCCCGCCGAAATGCAATAAACTGTATTCCCTTCCTGTGTATAGGCCCCCGCGGATATGGCGATGAAATAATGGGCCATGTTGGTTTGTACCAGACTGCCCAAGCCAATTTTTACGGTGTTTGAGCCGATGTTTATCCTTTTAAGGGTCTGTTTTGCCTTTTCAAGCTCTTGCATTTGTAGGGACAGTTTTTCCTGTTCCAATTGCACCATGGCCCTTCCGGTTTCGTGTTTATCCCCAGTGGTATTCTTGGTTTCTGAGGTCAATGCCTCTTGGAGTCCCTCCATTTCCTTTTGGAAGCGCAGTGCCCTTTCTTCAACCTGGGCCAAACAATGTTGCCACAATCCTTTTTTGTTCATGCCAAATCTGCCAGTTCCTTACCTACCAAACTACCTAGGGCAACCCCCATGCCTCCCAAACGGACTCCGCAGAAAACCCTATCGGAAACTTGCTTTACAATGGGCAACTTATGTTTCCCTACACCCATGATTCCACTCCATCGTTGGTCAATTTCCACTTTTTGATTGGGCAAGATCACATCCCTGAGCAATCTTTCAAGTTTTTCCTGTATGATCGGGGTCTGTCCAAACTCCATGGTTTCTTCTCCCTTTAAATCAAGATTCCGGCCTCCTCCAAAAAGAATACGGTCATCAATGTCTCTAAAATAATAGTACCCTTCATCAAAATGGAAAGTCCCTTTAACCTTCAAGTCCTTTATAGGTTTGGTGACCAATACCTGTGCCCTGGCGGGGATAATGGTTTCCGTCTTTAATAACTTTGAGGTAAAGCCATTGGTGGCCACCAACACATTTACCGAATCAAACTGGAAATCCTGGGTGATGATAGTGCATTTGTTACCTTGGTCTTGGATGGATTCCACCTGAATGCCATTTAGAATGGGTATTCCCAAAAACATGCATTTTTGAAGCAGCGCCTGCATCATTTTGCCTGTGTCCAACTGGCCCTCAAATTGGTGGGTAATATATTTGTTGTGAACATTGCCAAACCCAAAGATGTTGTCATTTTCCACAAATGGAGATGCTCCAAAAATGGGGCCGAGCAATTGGTTCAACTGTTCCATCCCTTTTAGGCATGTTTCGTATAGTTCCTTATCCGCCTTTAAAAAAAGTTCGTGCCCTCCATTTTGTTCAAACCCGATGGCCTTGTCCCCTAATAGTCCTCGCAACACCTGAATGCCCTCCCAACGTTTCCGGACCAAGGCCACCACCTCGTCCTCAGCATGTGTCTTCAAATCCGACAAAAGCTCCGAGATGCTTCCGAAACAGGCAAAGCCTGCATTTTTGGTGCTGGCTCCTTGGGGAAGAGCACCTCTTTCCAAAACCAAAATCTTACTGTTAGGAAATTTTTCCTTCAGGTGAAGCGCGCAGTTGAGCCCCACGATCCCGCTTCCAATGACGGTGAAGTCCACATTGGAAAACCAGGTCCTATATTCCCAATAACTTAGTTCCATCAAGCAAAAACCCCGACTTTCATCGGGGCCAAATTAATTTTCATCTTGGTATTTTGGATCCATCTTAAATCCTTCCATGAATTTGGTGGTATAGTTCCCGGCCAAATAATCGGGATGGTCCATCAATTGCCTATGAAACGGAATGGTTGTTTTGATGCCCTCGATCACAAACTCGTTCAAGGCCCTTCGCATCTTGTTGATGGCTTCTTCCCTGGTTTGGGCCGTGGTGATGAGCTTGGCAATCATGGAGTCGTAGTTGGGCGGAATCACATAGCCGCTGTACACGTGGGTGTCCAGTCGTACCCCATGCCCACCTGGCGTGTGCAAGGTGGTAATTCTTCCCGGAGAGGGCCTAAAGTCATTATAGGGGTCTTCGGCATTGATCCTGCATTCAATGGAATGTAGTTTTGGGTAGTAATTCTTTCCGGAAATCGGTACGCCACCAGCCACCAAAATCTGCTCCCGGATTAAATCGTAGTCCACCACCTGTTCGGTAATGGGGTGTTCCACTTGGATACGGGTGTTCATTTCCATAAAATAGAAGTTCCGATGCTTGTCCACCAAAAACTCCACGGTTCCGGCGCCTTCGTATTTTATGAATTCCGCAGCTTTCACGGCGGCTTTTCCCATTTCTTCCCTAAGGGAATCCGTCATGAATGGAGATGGGGTCTCCTCGGTCAATTTCTGGTGTCTTCTTTGTACCGAGCAGTCCCTTTCAGAAAGATGGCAGGCCTTTCCATATTGGTCCCCTACCACTTGAATTTCGATGTGGCGCGGTTCTTCAATGAGTTTTTCCATATACATTCCACCGTTGCCAAAGGCCGCAGTGGCCTCCTTGACCGCGCTTTCAAAGTTCTTTTCAATTTCCTCTTCGGACCAAATGGCGCGCATTCCCTTTCCTCCACCACCTGCCGTGGCCTTGATCATTACGGGATACCCCATTTTTTTGGCTTCTTTTTTGGCGTGGGCCACATCCTTCAACAGCCCATCTGATCCCGGTACGGTAGGCACCCCCGCTTTTTTCATGGTTTCCTTGGCGGTTGCCTTGTCCCCCATTTTTTCAATCTGCTCCCCTGAAGCGCCAATGAACTTTATTTCGTGTTCTGCACAAATTCTGGAAAACCTGGCATTTTCCGAAAGGAAGCCATAACCAGGGTGAATGGCATCTGCATTGGTGATTTCCGCAGCGGCAATGATGTTCGGTATTTTCAAATAGGACTCATGGCTCGGTGCCGGGCCGATGCAGACTGCCTCATCTGCAAAACGCACATGGAGGCTTTCCTCATCCGCCTTTGAATATACGGCCACGGTCTTGATGCCCATTTCCTTGCAGGTGCGTATAATTCGAAGGGCAATTTCCCCCCTATTTGCAATTAATATTTTTTTAAACATAGAATACAATTTTAAATTTTGGATTCTAAATTTTAAATGGTTTTAAACAACTAGTAATTAGTCACTTAAAATTTAGCACTTAAAATTTTCTATGATGGGTCAACCAAGAACAAGGGTTGGTCAAATTCCACTGGGGAAGAATCATCGACCAATACCTTCACGATTTTACCGGAGACCTCAGATTCAATGTCGTTGAAAAGTTTCATGGCTTCGATCACACAAAGAACATCACCTTTACTTATGGTACTGCCCACCTCAACAAACGCTGGCTTGTCCGGTGATGGTTTTCTATAAAATGTTCCTATGATGGGTGACTTGATGGTGATGTATTTTGATTGGTTGTCGCTCGGCGCCGGCTCGGCTGATTTTGGCGGGGCCTGTTCCGAGGCCACAGGAGCCTGAACCATGGGTGCTGCCGGTGCTTGGGCCATTGGAATTTGCTGTACGATGGTGGTCTCTGGCATGCTTGAAGCGCTGCCTGTACGTATCGTGATCTTAAAATCTTCCATTTCCAACTTTACCTCACTGGCCCCCGATTTGGCCACAAACTTGATCAAACTTTGAATTTCCTTGATATCCATGAAATATGATTTAGTTAGTTCTTTATTTTGAATCATAGGCCCATTTTAAATAGATGGAGCCCCATGTAAACCCTCCGCCAAAGGCGGCAAAAATCAGATTGTCCCCTTTTTTGAGCTGTTTTTCATAATCGTACAGCAACAATGGAAGGGTGGCGGATGTTGTGTTTCCGTATCTGTCTATATTGATCATTACCTTTTCCTTTTCCAAGCCCATTCTACTGGCAGTGGCATCTATGATCCGCTTGTTGGCCTGATGGGGCACCAACCACTGTACATCTTCATGGGTGAGGTTGTTCCGCTCCATGATCAGTTCAGAGACATCGGCCATGTTGGAAACGGCAAACTTGAAAACAGATTTTCCGTCTTGATATACGTAATGCTGTTTGTTCTTCACTGTCTCTTCCGAAGCGGGCAAAATGGAGCCCCCCGCCTCTATCTTAAGAAACTGCCTTCCCCCACCATCGGTTCTCAAATACTCATCCTGTAGCCCAAGTCCTTCCTCGTTGGGCTCAAAAAGAACGGCTCCAGCCCCATCGCCAAAAATAATGCAAGTTGTACGGTCCGTATAATCGATTATGGATGACATCTTATCCGCCCCGATCAATAGAACCTTTTTATATTTTCCGGATTCAATATAACTAGCCGCCGTTGACATTCCAAACAAAAAACTGGAACAGGCCGCTTGAAGATCATAGGAGAAGGCATTCACCGCACCGATTTCTGTGGCCACATATGCGGCGGTGGCCGCAACTGGGAGGTCGGGCGTAGCTGTGGCCAAAAGCACAAAATCTATTTCGGCCGGGTCAATCCCTCTTTTTTGTATCAAATCCTCGGCAGCTTTAATGGCCATATATGAGGTTCCCGCATTTTCTTTCTTCAGTATCCTTCGCTCTTTTATCCCGGTTCTGGTAGTAATCCATTCATCATTGGTGTCCACCATGGTCTCCAACACTTTGTTGGACAAAACGAAATCTGGAACATAGCCCCCCACAGCTGTAATCGCTGCCGTTGTTTTTTTCATATTGGTGTCTTTTTTTGTCAAAAACCTCGAGATTTGACCCAAAAACTGTGAAAATTAGTCATTTTATATGACTTTTATGATAAATGGAGCCGTTTTTAGGATCAACCTAACCCCATAAAAAAACTCCCGCTGTCGCAAAACGGGAGTTGGGTTATCTTGAAAGATGCGCCTTTAAGCTGCAGTCTCTTCTTCTGCCTTGTCAATCAAAACCTGGCCTCGGTAATACAATTTACCTTCATGCCAATGTGCTCTGTGGTACAAATGCATTTCTCCGGTTACGGAGTCTTTGGCAATTGTTGGTGCCACGGCCTTGTAGTGGGTCCTTCTTTTGTCCCTTCTGGTCTTTGATGTCTTTCTTTTAGGATGTGCCATTATATACCTATTTGTCCGTTAGTAACTTTTTTAAATCGTCCCATCTGGGATCTGTCTTTCCTGAATGATCTTTGATTTCCTTTGGTTGCAATTCTTCCAATTTGTCCAAGATTTCGGATTTCATCGTGCCATCCAACACTCTTGGGTGTACCCTTTTTTGGGGAACCGCCAACACCAACATTTCATAGACGTATTGCGCAATGTTGATTTGATATTCCCCGTGGGGAATGATCAAAATCTCGTCATCTTCATCGTTGTACTCTTCCCCAAATTTGATGACCAGGTGCAGCTCGGAGCATATGGGTTGGTCAAAGGGTTCGCCCGTAAGGTCGCAATCCACATTTACCGTGCCCTTTGCAGTTATGTTCAGTTCCATCATGTTGCTCATCTTGTCCAATTCTGCAACCGTATGCACTGAAGCACCATTGAATTCTTGGTAATCAAAGGATTCAAAGAACGTATTGTCAATCTCGTACTCAAACTGGTGTTTTCCCAACTTTAGTCCCGAAAAGGGGATGAAAAACTCCTTCAGCTTCATCATTTCTACACTTAAGGTTTGTGTACCAGCCGTTAAAGGCGGGTGCAAAGATACTACTTATTTACAAAACTGCAATTCCATTGCCCACAAATATCCTTCAAAGGCCCAACTTTTCAACTTGCCTTCTTCACCTTTTGTTTTTGCAGTGGATTTTTGTTCATTTCCATATGGTCCATTCTGTTCCGAAATATCTCCAGGGCCATAAAGACCGCCTCTTTGAAGGAGCTTTCGTCAGCCTGTCCCTTTCCTGCAATTTCATAGGCCGTTCCATGGTCTGGTGATGTGCGCACCTTCTCCAAGCCGGCCGTATAGTTTACCCCTTTTCCAAAGGAAAGGGTCTTGAAGGGAATCAATCCCTGATCATGGTATGCCGCCAAAATTGCGTCAAAGTTGGCATGGGTGTTGGAGCCAAAAAAGCTGTCGGCGGAATATGGGCCATATACCAAGGTTCCTTTGTTGAAAATTTCCTTGATGGTCGGCATTAAAATCTTGTCATCCTCTTCGCCAATGGTGCCGTGGTCCCCACTGTGGGGATTGATGCCCAGCAAGGCTATTTTTGGCCTGCGTATCCCAAAATCCATACTAAGGGATTTCTCCATGATCGCCACTTTGTCCCGTATCAATTTGGGTGTGATGGTGTTGGCCACATCCTTTACGGCAATATGGTCCGTCAACAATCCCACGCGCAACGTGTCCGCCACCATGAACATTAGGCTTTCTCCCTTTAGCTCTTGGGCCAAGAAATCGGTATGGCCCGGAAACTTGAAGTCTTCGGATTGCACGTTGTTTTTGTTGATAGGGGCCGTTACCAAAACGTCTATGCTCCCATTTTTTAAGGCGGCAACAGCGGCCCGAAGAGATTTGATGGCATATTCACCCCCCTCTTTGGTAGCCTTGCCATATTCGGTCTTGGGCGCATCCTTCCAAACGTTCACCACATTGATCTTGCCGTCCACTGCCTGGGAGGCGTCCCGAACGCCATTGAACGTAATGTCAATGCCCAAATCTGATTTTTGTTGGGAAACGGTTTTGTTCGATGCAAAAATCACCGGGGTACAAAAGTCCAACATTCTTTCATCCTCAAAGGTCTTCAATGCCACCTCACACCCTATTCCGTTCAAATCCCCAATGGAGATTCCCAGTTTTATTTTTTGATCTTCTTTCATAAAATCAGCACCTATTATGGCTACTTTTGCACTACAAAACTACTCAATTAAAAAGACACATGTTCACTGGCATCATAGAGAATTTGGGCAGGGTTGAAAAACTTGAGAAAGAGGGTGGTAATTTGCACATAACCCTTTCCTCCGACATTGCTTCAGAATTAAAAATAGACCAAAGCGTGTCCCACAATGGTGTTTGCTTAACGGTTGTTTCCTTAAACGGCGGCAACTACACCGTAACGGCCATTGAAGAGACCTTGAGCAAGACCAATCTGGGAAACCTGAAGGTTGGGGATGTGGTAAACCAGGAGCGCGCCATGGTCTTGGGTGCTAGGTTGGATGGCCATATTGTACAGGGACACGTGGACCAAACCGCTGTTTGTGCTTCTGTGGAACAAAAGGATGGCAGTTGGGTCTTTGGTTTCCAATATGATTCCCAACTGAACAATGTAACCATTGAAAAGGGATCCATTACCGTGGACGGGGTTAGCCTTACCGTAGTGGATTCAAAAAGGGATGGTTTCAGCGTGGCCATTATTCCCTATACCTACGAGCATACCCGTTTTAAGACATACAAGGTGGGCGCCGTAGTAAATTTGGAATTTGACGTCATCGGAAAATATGTGGCGCGGTTGATGGAAATTAGACGGTAGGTGTCAGACACAAGATTTTCGCCAAGAATTTTCTGTCTAAACCTTAATGAAAATCTTCTTTTTATACAGCACATAGGCCACCAAACAATAAAAGGCTGCCACGCTCAGTCCATATAAAAGTGATGAAAATTTCATGGAGAGGAAACCGTGTACATAAACTGTGTTGAACAGCCAACCATGGATGGAGGTCTCTCCGTCGACCTTGATCGAGTAAAACAGCTTGGTGATAAAACTTGACAGGAAATATACCGTAATGGCATTGGCCCCTGCATATTTGAATACGCTTCCAAACTTTATTCCCCTGATGTCCGTTAGATAATAAATCAATGCCAAAACAATATTGGCCCATCCTGCGGTGACCAACACAAAACTACTGGTCCAAAGTGCTTTGTTGATGGGGAATACAAAATCCCACAGGTGTCCAACCATCAAAAAAGACCCTCCCAGCACAAGCAGCATCGCTGTTTTTTTTTCTTGTTTTGAAAGTAATATAAGGCCTGTAAAAAACCCCAATAAGGCGCTGACTATTGCAGGAATGGTACTCAGCAATCCTTCCGGATCATAGTCGGGTTTCCACATATGGGTGCCCAAAATATTCAAGTCCACGTAGTTTGCCAGATTGTTCGGGGCCCTATCAAAAGTTGACGGCATGCCTTCGACGGGCACAAGGACCATTAGCAGCCAATATCCGATGAGCAAAATTCCGGATACTCCTACAAGTTTCTTCCAATTCAAATTGATGAAAAGTAGGGAGGCGAAGAAAAATACCACCCCGATCCGTTGCAAGACTCCCGGGAACCGAATGTTTTCAAAGTCCTTGAAAAAGGGAAAAACTATTGTAAAGGCCCCTAAAAAGAGCCCCAATCCTATCAGTTTTAAACTTCGGATGGCAATCTTTTTGTAGGTGGCCACATTGACTTCCTTGTTCTGATAGGCAAAAACAATGGAGGTGCCGACAATGAACAGAAAAAATGGAAACACCAAATCGGTCGGTGTATACCCATGCCATTCTGCATGCAACAAAGGAGCATAGACGCTGGACCATGTGCCCGGAGTGTTGACCAAAATCATCAAAACAATGGTCATCCCCCTAAAAATATCGACAGAAACGATCCGCTTGCCCAACCCCATTAAAGTACCGATCCTTTAATCTTTTTCCACACCCTTACGAGCAAAAATCCTGATAGTATGGCGGTGCCCGCCAAGATAAGGGCACTTGCTGTTTTGCCATAGATCCAATATCCTGTGGCAAACAAGCAGGAGTAAATCAACACACAGCCCAAAAGCATGGCCAATATGCCCGAAGGCACACTCCATTTTTCTTGCTTGGGCTCCAAAGTAACATTATCAGCTTTTGCTTGGTCCATCACCTTGGTCCACCCTGGGCCTCCAGGCCTTATCTTCTTGTAAAAATTGTACAATACCTCCTTGCTTTCGGGTTGGGTAAGAAAAGTAGCGGCCAACCAAACTATGGATGTGATCACAACAATAGCAGGGAGCCTGCTCCAAGATGGTAGGGGTCCTTCCAGGGCACCATCCCCAAAAAGGGATGTTCCCAATGAGGAAAAGTTAAAGGCAAAGCTTACGATGGCCGCGGTGAACATTGCAGAGATTTCGCTCCAAGCATTGATTCGCCACCAGAACCATCTCAGGATGTACACAAGGCCCGTGCCCGCCCCAAACTCCAAAATAATGGAGAACAATTGCGTGGCATTGGTAAGGTACAGCGCAAGAACGGCACTAAGCACCATAAGAATCACAGTGGACAGCCTTCCCACATTTACCAATTCCTTTTCGGAAGCGTTTTTGTTAATCTGCTGTTTGTAAAAATCGTTCACTAGATACGATGATCCCCAATTCAAATGCGTGGATATGGTGCTCATATAGGCTGCTCCGAGAGAGGCCAATACAACTCCCAAAAGGCCTGTCGGCAATTTTATCAACATGGCAGAATAGGCCAAGTCATGGCCGAGCTTATCTGCCGGAACATTGGGAAACGCTTCAGAAATACTGGCGATGTCAGGGTATATTATCAAAGAGGCCAGAGCCACCAAAATCCATGGCCAAGGGCGTAATGCATAGTGCATGATGTTGAAGAAAAAAGTGGCCCCGATGGCGTGGTTTTCATTTTTGGCCGCCAACATCCGCTGGGCAATATAGCCTCCTCCCCCTGGTTCCCCGCCAGGGTACCAAGAACTCCACCACTGTACCGCCAAGGGGATAATGAGAATGGCGACCACATTGCTGGTGTCCGAAAAGTCTGGGAGAATGGAAAGTTTACCTTGTACATTTTCATGGGCCAGCATTTGTTGTATACCCCCCACTTCCGGCAGGTTCACCAAGTAATATGCGGCGCCAACGGCCCCTATTATGGCCACGAAGAAAAGGATAAAATCGGTATACACTACTCCCTTAAATCCTCCGATGGCGCTAAATACTACAGTTATCACGCCGCCCAGCAAGATGGTCTGTATGGGCTCCAGGCCCAACATGATTCCCCCAATTTTTATGGCGGCTAAATTCACCGCGGAAAGCGCAAGAATGTTGAAGAGCAGCCCTAGATAGATTGCCCGAAAACCGCGAAGAAAATGAGCCGGTTTTCCTCCATACCTTAAGTCATAGAATTCCAAATCGGTAAGGACTTCCGATCTCCGCCACAGCTTGGCATATACAAAAACGGTCAAAAGGCCTGTCAGCAAAAAGGCCCACCAGCCCCAATTGGCCGACACTCCGCTTTTCCGAACAAAATCGGTCACCAAGTTTGGGGTGTCCGTGGAAAAGGTAGTGGCCACCATGGAGAACCCCAATAGCCACCAAGGCATGTTTCGGCCCGATAAAAAATACTCGGAAGTGTTTTTGCCTGATTTTTTTGATACGTAAATTCCAACGAAAAGAACTATTGCGAAAAATGAGAAGATAATAAGGTAATCTAAAGTTTGTATGTCCATTTGGTTATGATTGGTAAGGGTTTAAAGGTAAAGTTTTTTAGGATACCTTTGCATTTTGTTCGCTAAATACCAATTTTGGTTCTACATACAGCTTCTCAACTGCCATTGATGGCGTGGTTCCTGTCGGCCACCGCCACTTTTTTGATGGGGACTTCCAAGGCTGGGCTAAAAGGGATGTCCATCTTCAACGTAACGCTAATGGCCTTGGCATTTGGTGCGCGACAATCAACGGGACTTTTGATTCCCTTGTTGCTTGTTGGGGATGTCTTTGCCGTTGCCTATTACAATCGCCATGCGCAATGGAACTATATTGTCAGGTTCATTCCTTGGATGATCTTGGGAATCCTAGCCGGTGTTCTTGTAGGCAAGGATCTGCCCGAAAAGGAATTTAAATGGGGAATGGTCATTGTAATTTTCATCAGTTTGGGCTTGTTGTATTGGTGGGACAGGAGAAAATCCACCCAAGTGCCCTCACATTGGATGTTTGCTGGCTCCATGGGGGTTATGGCCGGCATCTGTACCATGATCGGCAATCTGGCCGGTGCTTTCACCAATATTTTTTTCTTGGCGATGCGGCTGCCCAAAAACGAGTTTGTAGGGACCGCGGCATGGCTTTTTTTCATCACCAACCTGTTCAAACTTCCTTTTCACATTTTTGTTTGGAAAACCATTTCCATGGAAACATTGCTCATTGATCTGAGATTGCTCCCTGCCATCTTGGCCGGTTTGCTTTTTGGAGTGTTCATCGTGAAGAAAATCAATGAGCGCAATTATAAAAGGTTTATCTTGATCGTAACAGCCATTGGTGCGATTGCGATACTTTTTAAGTAATTTCGGTTTTACCATAGTCCGGGAACAATACCCATTAAGACCAACCCATGAAAAACTTGTTTGTCCTTATCCCTATCCTTTTCCTGTACATGCCTCTGAAAATGTACGCTTTACAGCAACAGGAAATTTCGGTCATTCGAATCAACCAATTGGGCTATCTGCCCCACAGTGTGAAGGTTGCTGTTTTTGGGGCCAAGCGCAATGTCGGGGTCAAATCTTTTTCTGTGCACGATGCCCTTACCAATAAACCCGTGTTCCGTTCAAAAAATATTGAATCCAAAGGGGCCTATGGTCCGTTCGAAGCTTCGTATCGCTTGAATTTTAGCGACTTTGAGGCTTCGGGCAATTACTATATTCAGGCAAATGGCGTTACATCGCCCACATTCAGAATCGATGCGGATGTCTATGACCATACCGCAGATTTTCTTTTGGAATATATGCGCCAACAGCGTTGCGGCTATAATCCATTTTTGACCGATTCATGCCATGTGGACGATGGCTATATCATCTATCATCCCACCAAAACAGGAGAGCACTTGAGTGTTACCGGGGGTTGGCACGATGCCACCGATTATCTTCAATACACCGCCACCTCGGCCAATGCCGTCTATCAATTGCTATTTTCCTACCGTGAAAACCCGACCGTCTTTGGAGATGCATATGGAAGCGATGGCCTTGCCGGGCCCAATGGCATTCCAGATGTCATTGATGAGGCCAAATTTGGAATGGACTGGCTCAAAAAAATGAATCCTTCGGCCAACGAATTCTACAATCAAATTGCCGATGATCGAGATCATATCGGATTTCGGTTGCCCAATAAGGATTCAGCGATGTACGACCCCGGTCAAAAAGGGCGGCCCGTATATTTGGCCAGTGCGGAAAAACAAGGACTGAAAAAATATCAAAACCGCTCTACGGGAGTCGCATCAACTGCAGGCAAATATGCCTCCGCATTTGCTTTGGGGGCCATGGTATTGGAAACCTTCTATCCAGACTATACCCATGATCTGCCCAATCGGGCACAGAACGCCTTTGCCTACGGCCAGAAAAATCCGGGTGTAAGCCAGACCGCACCCTGTAAGGGCCCTTATTTTTATGAAGAAGACAACTGGGTGGACGATATGGAACTGGCGGCCAGTGCCTTGTTCAAACTTACGAAGGAGAATACCTATAAAGAGGAAGCCTTGAGCTATGCTTCCGTGGAAAAAGTGACCCCCTGGATAGGTAAGGACAGTGTAAACCATTATCAATATTATCCCTTTTTGAATGCTGGGCATTTTGAGCTAGCCTCGGCGCTCCAAGGCCAAGAAAAGAAAAAAGTGGCCGCCTTTTATGCCCAAGGTTTGGAAGAACTGTACCAACGGGGGAAGAAGAATCCATTTTTTATGGGGGTTCCCTTTGTGTGGTGTTCGAACAATTTTGTAACGGCGGCCGTGACCCAATGCAAGTTGTACCGGGAGCTCACCGGTAACACTAAATATCTGGAAATGGAAGCGGCACTCCGTGATTGGCTCTTTGGGACCAATCCCTGGGGGACCAGTATGATCGTTGGGCTTCCGTCCGATGGAGATTCCCCGACCTCGCCACACTCTTCATTGACAGTGTTGGAAGGATATCCCACCAGTGGCGGTTTGGTCGATGGCCCTGTCTATGGTTCTATTTTTAAGGGTTTGATTGGCCTACAACTTTTTCAGGAAGATGAATATGCCGATTTTCAGTCCGATTTTGTGGTGTACCATGATGATGCCGGGGACTATTCCACCAACGAACCTACCATGGACGGTACTGCAAGTTTGGTCTATTATCTATCGTCCTTGGAAAAGGAAAGTGCCACTATGGGCCACCAAAAAAAGCAAACTGTTTATGATACAAGCGGTGCCATTATTCGGGGCGATGTGTCCGGCAAAAAAATCAATCTCATGTTTTCTGGGGATGAGTATGCCGACGGTGCCGAAGAGATTTTGGCCGTGCTCAAAAAATATGGTATCAAGGCCTCGTTTTTTTTCACCGGGAATTTTTATAGGAATCCGGCGTATGCCACCATCATTGAAAACATCAAAAAAAGCGGGCATTACCTTGGGGCCCACTCCAACAAACATTTGTTGTATAATGATTGGACTGCCGAAAAAACCCTTTTGGTCACGCAAGAGGAATTCCAATCAGACTTGAATGCCAATTATGCCGAAATGGAAAAGTTTGGAATCCAAAAAGAGGATGCCCCTTATTTTTTGCCACCTTATGAATGGAACAATAACCTAATTACCCAATGGGTGGACCAGCTGGGCATTACCTTGATCAATTATAGCCCTGGAACCTTATCGCATGCGGACTATGCGACTCCAAAAATGGACAACTACAGAAGTTCTGACGACATTGTGAAATCCATTTTGTCCTTTGAGGAAAAGGAGGGCTTGAACGGTTTTATGTTACTGTCGCATATTGGTGCCCATCCAGATCGGACCGATAAATTTTATACCAAATTGGATGCGCTGATCACCACCTTAAAACAGCGCGGGTATGAGTTTTTGGCCTTGCCGCGGTTGTTGCAGCTTAAAAACTAGGTTTCGCTGCGTACTCTTCAAATACCTTTGCCCTAAAATTAGGTGGAGGAAAAGAACGACACTGCCTCAACTTGTTTTCTTGTAGTTGAGGATGGCCCAGGTATTCAGTCCCACGGCAAAAAATGAAATGGTCAACAGCTTGGGCAATACATCCAGAAAGCCACTTCCTTTCAAGATTACCATGCGTACCACATCGATCAAATAGCTTACCAAGTTGAGCTTTGTAAGCATCTGTGCCCATTTCGGCATACTTTCAATAGGGGTGAACAGCCCACCCATCAATATAAAGGCCATCATAAAGAAGAACATGATGAACATGGCCTGTTGTTGGGTCTCGCTGTAGGTTGAGATCAATAATCCAAAACCCAAGACTGCCAACAAATAAATCGCGATGAAGAGATAGAGCAAAAAAATGTTGCCCATGGGAACAATCCCGTAGACGAGCCATGAGATCAAAAGTCCTAGGGTAAACACCACATTGCCCAATATCCAGAACGGAATCAATTTGCCCAAGATAAAATGGTGCTTTTTTATGGGCGTGACGTTTATCTGCTCTATGGTGCCCACTTCTTTTTCCTTTACAATGTTCAGTGCCGATAAAAATCCGCCCACCATGGTAACGAGAATGGCCAGAATGCCAGGAACCATGAACACCTTGTAATTCAAATCGCTGTTGTACCAATTGGAAAAGGTAATCTCGGCCTTCTTGGGGGCCTGCGGCCGATTTGTGGTATTCAATTCAATTTGCAGGTCTTGGTCATAATCCTTGATGAGCTGTTGCAAATAGGCCGCTCCCAAATTTGCCTTTGTGCCATTGATGGCATTGACCGCAATGAACAATTTTTGAAATCTGTTCTTGTTCAAGTCCTTTTTAAAGTGGGGCGGGATCTCCAAAATCAGATCGGCAGCCCCAGATTCTATTTGTTCGTAAGCAGCATCATAAGAATTACTGCTGGATACAAGGTTGAAATAATTGGATCCCGATATTTTGGATTGCAAGTGTTGGGAATAGGTGGAATAGTCTTGGTCCACCACGGCAACATTGATGTTCTTTACTTCGTAATTGGCGGTCCAGGGCAGGATCAGCAGCTGCATCACCGGCATGACCATGATCAGGGCCACGATGGACCTGTTCCTAAAAATCTGTTTGAACTCTTTGTACAGTAAAAAGCGGACCGTTCTCATGCCAGTCTAATTTTAAAGTTTTTGACACTGATAAATAATAGGAAGACCGTGATTCCCACTAAAATGAAGGTTTCTTTACAAACCGCGGAAAACCCGAGGCCTTTTATCATAATATCCTTCACAATGATATAATACCATTTGGCGGGGATGATGTTGGATACGATCTGCAGTATTTTGGGCATGTTTTCGATAGGAAACATAAACCCGCTGAACAGGATGGTGGGCAATAGCATTCCCATCAATGAAATCAGCATGGCCACCTGTTGCGATTGGGTACGGATCGAAATAAATATGCCCAAGGACAGACAGGTGGTGATAAACAGGGCGCTCTCCGCAAACAGCAAAAATACATTCCCCTTTATCGGAACATCCAGGACATATACGCTCAATAGCAGAATGGACACAATGTTCAACAACGATAAAATGAAATAGGGTATCACTTTCGAGACAATCACCATCATCGGCTTAAAAGGGGATACCAACAGTACTTCCATGGTCCCTGTTTCTTTTTCCCTAACGATGGAAACCGCGGTCATGAGCACGCACACCAACATTAGGATGAGCGCCATGACCCCGGGGACAAAATTTGGGGCCCCCTTCAACTGTGGGTTGTACAGCATCCTCACCTCCGGCACGATGGTATAAGGGTTCCTTCCATTGGTGCTAGAGATGTAGTCTTGGACTATTGCCGTTAGATAATTTTCAATGGTGGTGGCATAGTTGGGGTCTGAGGCATCCGCAATGATCTGGATGGTGGCCGTGTGGTTTTTGTTCAGTTCTTTTTCAAAGTCCAAGGGAAAAATCAATGCGGCCTTGCTTTTTCCTTGTTTAAAGGACGCCTCCATATCCTTGGCGTCAAAACTCTCTTCCCGGATTTCAAAATATTCACTGGCCTCAATTTTTGCAATGATCTGCTTGGTGGCCTGGTCCTGGGCGTTGTCAATGATCACCAAGTTGGTGTTCTTCACTTCGTTGGACAGCACAAACCCAAAGATCAAAATCTGCATAATGGGCATCCCGAACAGGATCAAAAGCGTTTTTTTGTCCCTGAGTACATGGGTAAACTCCTTTTTTATGAATACTAAAAGTCTTTTCATCTCGCTATGTTCTTTGGGCCATTCGTGCAATTTTGTAGAACACCTCGTCCATGGAATCGGCCTCATACTGCTTTTTGAGGTCGTGGGGCGTATCCAACGATTTTATCTTCCCGTCCACCATAATGGACAACCGGTCGCAATATTCCGCTTCGTCCATGTAGTGGGTGGTCACAAAAACGGTTATGCCTTGATGGGCCGCCTCATAAATGAGCTCCCAGAATTGTCTTCGGGTCAATGGATCCACCCCGCCCGTTGGCTCATCCAAGAACACTATTTTAGGTTGGTGCATTATGGCAATGGAGAAGGACAGCTTCTGTTTCCATCCCAAAGGCAGATCCACCACCAATGTATCGGCGACCGTGGTAAGTCCCAATTGTTGGATCAGTGCTTCACTCTTGTTGGTGATCTCGGCATTGGACAACCCGTAGATTCCACCAAAAAAGCGAATGTTTTCCAAGACCGTCAAATCTTCGTACAACGAAAACTTTTGGCTCATATAACCAATGTTTTTCTTGATGGATTCCGTTTCCTTGTAGATGTCAAAACCTGCAATGGTGGCCTTTCCCGATGTGGGTATGGACAATCCGCACAACATCCGCATGGCCGTCGTCTTTCCGGCTCCGTTGGCTCCCAAAAAGCCAAAAATCTCCCCTTTCCGCACCTCGAAGGTTATGGCGTCCACAGCCGTAAAATCACCAAATATTTTGGTGAGCCCTTCCGTTTGTATCACTATTTCGTCCATCTTATTCACCAAGCATCTTTATAAAACAATCTTCAATGGTAACCTCGGCCTTTTCTATCCGAATATCATCCAAGCCTTTTTCGCGCAATCGTTTTGTGACTTCATCCACCCCTATTCCATTTTCATTGTGTACCGATATGTGGGCATATTCTCCAAAGGCGTAACTGTTAATATTTTCCATCTCCTTTAGGCTTTTCAGAAGAAGGTACATGTTGGACGACTTCGCTTGGTAAAGGGCATTTCCATAGGTGTCCACCAAGCGTTCGGGAGTGTCGATGGACAGGATGCTGCCGGAATGTATCAGGGCAATACGATCGCATAGGGCGGCCTCGTCCATATAGGGTGTGGATACCACAATGGTGATTCCCTGTTCCTTGAGCTTTTTCAACATTTCCCAAAATTCCTTGCGGGAAACCGGGTCCACTCCCGTGGTTGGTTCGTCCAGGAACAATACTTTCGGCTTATGGATCAAGGCGCAGCAAAGTGCGAGTTTCTGTTTCATCCCCCCGGATAGTTTTCCGGCCCTTCGGTTCTTGAAAGGTTCCAACTGCACGTATATGTCCCTCACCAAATGGTAGTTTTCCTGAATGGTGGTTTTGAAGACCGTGGCAAAAAAATGCAGATTTTCCTCTACGGTCAGGTCTTGGTAAAGTGAAAACTTTCCGGGCATGTATCCCACAGAGTTTCTAATGGGTTCATAATCCTCCACCACATCCCAACCACAAACCTGGGCTTTGCCGCCATCGGGCAACAAGAGCGTGGTCAAAATCCTAAAAATGCTGGTCTTGCCTGCCCCATCCGGACCTATAAGGCCAAAGATTTCGCCTTCTTTGACCTGAAAGGAGACCTCGTTGACAGCCGTTTTCCCTTGATAGGTCTTGATGATATTTTCGGCAACCACTGCTTCCATTGCTATAGTTTTACTTCTCCGTACATGCCTATTTTTAAATACCCATCGTTGGGAACCTTGATTTTTACGGCATACACCAAATGGGCCCTTTCGTCCTTGGTCTGAATGGTCTTGGGGGTGAATTCTGCCTTGTCGCTGATCCATTCCACCGCCCCGTCATAGGTTTTGTATTCCTCGGAAGGGTCATCGATCAAAACCTTGACCTTTTGCCCGATCTTTACTTTGGGCAATTGCTCTCCGGTAATATAGGCCCTAAGCGTCAGGGTGTCCAAATTGGCAATGGTATATAGGGGGGTGCCCACATTCGCCATTTCATTCTCTTCCGCAAACTTGGTGAGCACCGTTCCCTTTACCTTATTGATGATCTTACATTTCTCCAACTGGTCATTGAGCTGCCTGATCTGTACCTGCAAAGGCTCTGTTTCATTGACCAAGCTTGCCGTGTTTATGGACAAGGTGGAATTTTGGGCCTTGATCTGGTTTTCAATGATATCTACCTGGGAGTTGGCATCATCCAGCATTTTCTGCGGGGCCGCTTTGCCAGCTACCAAATTTTGGATTCGCTGTTGTTCTCGTTTTGCCTGCCGCAATTGCTCCTCCAACGAGGATAACTGTATGGCAATATTGGGCTTTTTGGCCAAGAGCACCTGTATTTGGGCTTCCAATTGTTGCTTTTTGAGATATAGCTGTGTACTGTCCACATATCCCAAATATTGGCCAATTTTCAAGGTCTGTCCTTCGGAAAGGTTCAATTGTTCCACAATGCCCGAAGCTTCGGAGGCTATTTGTACCTCAGTGGCCTCAAAGGTTCCAGAAGCGTCGTATGCCCCATTTTTGTCCGAGCACGATGCGATGGTCAATGCGATGGTTGCGAATTGAAATATTTTTTTCATGGTTCTTGTTTTTTTAAATGCCTTGGGTGATTTTTTGTTCTTCGATCAACATTAAAAGTTTTATTTCGTGCAATGCCTTGTTTTGGACCGCCTTGCTTTCCTGATTGACATCCCGTAAATAATCGTTCACGTCAATGGTCCCATTTTCCAGTTGGAAAAGAGAGGTCTCCTTAACGCTGGCATACATTTTTATGATGTTGTCATCGGTGGCCAACAGTTCTTGGTATTTGTCAATTTCGGACTGTTGCTGGGTCAGCTCCAGATTGGTGTTGAAGAGGAAGGTTTCCTTTTGCACCAATAGCTTGTCTTTTTCAATATCATTGATTTTTCTTTCCTTTTTATGGGTATAATAATTGAAAAGGGACCATTGAAACCGCACCCCACCCAAAAAATACGTGTCAAAATCGTTGCTCAACATGTTCAATCCAGGCTTGCCATACCCGGCCTGTGCAAACACAGAAACTTTGGGCGTAACCTTGACATTGAGCATGCTGGATTGCATATCGACCAATGAAATGCGTTGGTCGAGAAGGTTCAGCTCTGGCCGGCTTATTTTCGAAGCCTCGGAAATGGCTGCTTGGGGTTTTATGAGTGTTGTGTTTTCATCGATATTTTCATGGATGAAGGCGCCCAACATCTGGTAATAGGCCTTTTTGAGTGCTTTTAGCTCCGTTGTGTTTTGGTTTATGGAGAGCAGATTGGCATTCAGGGCATAATAGTCGCTTTCAATGGCGGTCCCATTGTCGATTCGGGCCTGGGTCTTTTCAATGGCAATTTGAATGTCCTTCGCCTGGAGCCCATTCTGCCCAATCTGTTGGTCCAGGAGCAGTATTCCCAGATAGAGCTGACTGATACGCTTGTATATGCCGTACAGTTCCACGTCTACCTGGCCTTGCTCCACTTGCTGTACCGCTTCGGCAATCTTTACTTCCTTGTCTATCCTGTTCCCATCATAAAGGGTCCGTTGTATTTCGGCATAGATTTTATACTGGTCTTTATCCACCGTGGGAATGTCCATGCCCGGAATTTGTGCCGGCACCGAGGTCACATCGGATTGATATGTGGCCTGCGCGTTGATGGACACCGTGGGAAAGACCCCGGTAATTATGTTGTCCACTGAAAAGTCGCCGGCATTTTGGATAAGACCATATTGCTTGATCAATGGGTAGTTGGTCTTCGCCAGGTCGTAGCATTCCTGCAAGGTCAATTGGGCCTGTGCTTGGGACCAATGGCCCAACCACAGTACGCAAAAAAAGAGTGTTTTGAAAGGGTTCATTGTGTTGTTGTTTTGTTTTAATCATTTGACCAATGTTGGGCAAAAAAATTTAGTGTCCCAACATGGCCTTCACCCAGATGGGGATGAGTTTTTTTCTTTCGTTCATTAAGTTTTGGAATCTATCATCGTCAAATACGCCCGATGCCTCCATAAGGGGTTTGGAAATAAATGGAAAGACCGTCATTCCCAAAATATTCAACATAAAGTGAATGGGATCTACCTCACTGTTTCTTTCCTTTATCTGAAGGATCAATGAGGATCGGCCCATAACATGGCCAAGGTTAAAATTTTGTGCAAGGCTTTGGGGGTTGTTCCTGATTTCACTCAATACAAAAATGGGCAGATCGGGGTTTTTCAGTATGGTGTTGATATAACTGTCCGCCATTTTTTCAATTTTTTCTTCCAAGGATAGTCCCGCATCGGTAATGATTGGAAACATGATCCCGAAAAACTGTTGGATCTTCTCGGTCATGATGATGTTGAAAAGCTTTTCCTTGCTGCGGAAATAATAATTCAACAGGGAAAGGTTTATCCCGGCCTCCTCGGCAATATCCCTGGTCCGCGTAGCGGCATAGCCCTTTTTGGTAAAGATTACCCTAGCGGCTTCCTTTATCTTTTCTTCTGTATCTTGTTCTTTGCTGCCCATTGCAGATTGACTTTGATGGGGCAAATGTACAAACAAATTTTTGATTTAAACAAATTTTTTAATCATTTGACCAATTTTGGTGGTTTTCCATAAATTCAGTAATGTTGAAATGCGGTTAATAGCTCCATCATGGATTTTTATGCGAAAACCTTACTGATACTCCTGCTGAGCCAGTGCCTTCCGTTTTCCATATTCCTGTTTTTTACATCCAGGGGAAGAAAGGTCAGCAATCGGCTACTTGGCTCTTTCTTTTTCATATTGTCCCTTCAATTCATTTTGGTTTTCGTCAAGGGTTTTCAGTTTCTAGGGTTGGATGTATATAGGCTTACCTTGCTTGTTGGAATTTGGTTTGGTCCCATTCTTCTTTTGTATACCAAAAGCCTCTTGTTGAAAGAAGGTGAAAGGTTGGATTTCAAAAAAAATCGAGTTTATCTCCTCCCTCCATTGCTTTTTTGGGTTTTGGTTTTCTTTATCCAACGCTTTCAGACACTCGAAATCTTCGATTCCATCATTACAGCTGCCTATTATATGTATTCCTATGTGTACTTCAAAGGGAGAATCAAATTGAAAACAGCCGCCGAACGAAACAGCCAAAAGTTGGCTATTCGCTGGATTCAAATTGTACTTTTCACATTGATAGGAATAACGGTCATAGATGTCATTGAATTTGTCGTTCGATTGATCGATGGGCTGCGCCCCATAAATTACTACATATTCTATGTGGAAATGCTGGGGTTTCTTTTTGTGCTGAATTATTACATTTTTTTTGGCGCGACACGGTCCAGCCATTTTATGGGCATCCAAGAACCATTTTCCACCCATGGCCAGAAGCCAAAATATTCATCTGTGGAAATGAGTCCCAATGAATCCATTGTACTCTTCAATGAAATAGACGCACAACTTTCCGATCAAAAGCTATACCTAAAGAATATTAAGATAGCAGAGCTTGCGCGACTGCTGGAAATACCGGTCAACAAGGTCTCACGGTCGATCAATGAAAACTGTGGTGAAAGTTTCTCCGATCTCATCAATAGAAAAAGGGTTGAATACGCAAAAAAGCTGTTGTCAAACCCAAAAAACAATGATAAGCTCCTGGCCATTGCCTTGGATTCTGGTTTCAACAATAAAGTCTCGTTTTACAAAAACTTTAAACGTTTGGTGGGGGTATCCCCCTCGGAGTTTCGAGACCAAGCATCGCTCAAGTCTTCTGCCTAGTGCCACGGTGACCAGGGTTGAAATTGCCAAAAGAAGCCACATTAGGGGTTTGCAATTCAGTTGACCGCATTGAAAAACAGTTTGCCTATAGCAATAAAAAATCCACAAACCACTACCAATTAGTTGCTTACGGATATTTTCGTGTATTTTGGCCGTTAATGCCATTGGAGCCGTGGCCATTCTTTTTAGGTGATTAAAATTCCCAATAAGGGATAATGCTGGAATACAAAGTGAAATTTCGTTAAAATCCGACTTCCTTTATTGAAACTTAAAATTATAGGTCAACGAAATTAAAGGACTGTTCAGTATGGAAAGTTGGAAAGCGCCTAATGGGCTTGTGCCAAAAAATTCGTAATTGGCCTTAAAATCTTGTCGTTGCGTGTAATAAACATTAATGGGGTTTCTTCTTCCATATAAGTTGTACATGGTAAAGGTCCAATCGTTCTCCCATCGTTTATTCTTTTTGCTTTTGCTGAAATGTATGTTCCATGAAAAGTCCAGCCTATGATATACTGGCAATCTGGTATTGTTTCGTTCTAAAAATATGGGCACATCTATTTCGTCAATGGTGACTACGCCATTTGCGGCCGTATATGGCCGACCCGTCTGACCCGTAAAGTTGAAGCTAAATGTATTGTACTTGTGTGATTCAAAATTAACGGTTGCATTAAAAACATGTGTTCTATCGAAGTCTGATGCATACCACTGGTTATTATTGATGCGGTCCGCCAATATTTCGTTATTGGATCTTTGGCGGCTGCGTGACCACGTATAGTTGAACCACCCGTTGATTTTACCCTCGGTTTTCTTTACGCTTAGCTCAACACCATAGGCTTTTCCCAGTCCTTGGACCACATCTTGTTCTACAAACCGCTCTAAGAAAAAATCAGCCCCGGGCTTATAGGTCAGTACATTTTTCGATTCCCTGTAATATCCTTCTATACTTGTCTCATACGCCCCTTGGCTAAAATTACGGTATAATCCCAGTCCATATGTGTTCCCTACTTGTGGTCTTATGTTCGGATCGGATACTTTCCATCTTGAAGTTGGCAATGGCGTCGTGCTATTGTAAATGTTCTGAAGGTATTGGTTGACTCGCGCGTAACTTCCTTTTATTGAAGTATTTTCATTGAACTGATACGATAATCCCAATCGTGGTTCAATACCGTCATAAGTTTGGACGGTTTTACCTTTATCAAAGAATTCAGAACTTTCCAAAGTACCATCAGTTTCATTGAAACTGCTCAAGGTATACGGACCCGTCAGTATATAGTGATTATAACGCAAACCCGTAGCGATTGAAAGATTATCGGTGGGATTCCAATTTAAATTGCCATATCCAGAGATTTCGTAGGCACTCTCAGAATCAAGAGTTATAGGATGAACACTTTCAGCAGTACCCGGATCCAATTTCCCTGGGTCAATTTGATAGCGATCGGCCTGTATACCCGCATAATAGTCAACTTTTTCATTTAATGCATTAACGAGTTCAGAATTGAGGCTTACATATTTGATGTCTGACCTAAACTCAATTTCATTGTCACTTTCTATCTCAGGAAATATAATTTTAGCTACGTAATCGCTATTTACAAAAGTGGTTCTCAATGCAGTATTTTCATTGAAGGAATGTACCCATTTCAACGTGCCGTTCAACGTTCCAAAATCATATTGATTGCTTTCTGAACTTATGTTTTCAATTCTGGTGACAAGGTCCAATTCATAAAAATCCTTACTATAAAACCCGGTAAGGGAAATCTGATCTTTTTCAGTGGGTAGGTATAAGAGTTTGAATGTGCCGTCCGTATATCTAGCCTTGGTTTTTTTGAGGCGTTCAGAAAATAGGGGCAACAAAAAATCCGTGAATCCAGATCTTACACCTGCTTCCAACATAAGTTTATCCTTGATCAAAGGGGTTTCAATGGATAATCTACTTGATAAGACACCGATGCCTCCCCTCATTTTGAACTTATCCGCGTATGGGTCACGTACCTTAACATCTAGAACGGAAGCCACCCTGCCCCCAAAGCGAGATGGTATGTTGGCCTTATACAAATCTACGGAGGATAGCACATCGGGAGTAAAAACCGAAATAAGGCCAAAGAAATGGGTAGGATTGAATATAAGGGCATCTTCGTATAACAATAGGTTTTGGTCCAATGTGCCCCCCCTCACAGAAAGCCCATTGCTCAAATCACCGGCATTGTTAACCCCCGCAAGTAGGGTAATACCCCTTAAAACATCAAACTCACCGAGTGCTGAAGGCAATTTTTTGAGGGTTTGGGCTGTCAATTGTACCGTACCCATTTGCGGTGACTCAATGTTGTCATTTACCTTTTTGGCCCGTACAATAACTTCAGATAACCGTTCCTGATGCTCTAAAAGTTCTATGTCTATATGGAAGTTGTTTTTCAATGACACTTGATTGGAATAGGGGCCATACCCAATATGGTCTATAGAGACCTGATAGGTGCCTTGACGCAATGTTATTTCAAACTCTCCCTCTTCATTGGTTACACCCCCACACTGGCATGGAACAATGGAAACTTGTGCAAATTCTATGGGAAGCCTAGAATCCTTGTCAATAACCCTAACCGATAGATTGTGTTCGGGGTTTTGTGCAACCAATACCATTGGCGCCCATAACAGAAAGAAAAAAAGTAGCGTGGTTGTCTTCATCAAAAAGAGTGTTTTAATCAATTTCTTGCCACCCTTCAGGCTCTTTTCCCGTACGAAACCTATTTTCTTCGCAAACAGCATCCAAGACTATTGGGCAAGATGGACCCGGGCCTGATATGCAACTTGGGCAGACTGTTTCACATGATTCAGAAACTCTCCTTCGAAACCGTTCTATGGGGTCTTCCGCTATTTCGCTACGGTTTATGAATACTGAAGCTGACGATGATGCAGCTGCCGTGAACCTACCAAGTACAGTTTCGTTATCATCATTGGGGTTGAACATATTGCCTATTAAGGCGGCAGGTGGAGGGGCGTTCAACGAACCGTTATTGACAACAATATCATTAATGACCCTATAGTATTCATAGGCCTTGGAAGATAACGAGTATTGCTGTACTTCTACTGAGATATTCTCTTTGGAATACAGAGGAACATTGCCCGCGGGCAGGTTGGTCAGTCTGTTGCCATTAGAGAACTCATCGCCAAATAAATTGATATCTTCATTGTAGCGTATCCGCCAACATTTTGTTTCGCAGCCATAATCCAAAACCTTTTCGTCAAGGGCAAGGGGTCTGCGATCATAGGGATTGGGTATACATTCCCCATTCCTATAATATGTGCCTCTAAGGCAAGTAAGACAGAGTTTTAAGCTTTCGAACGAACGAAACTGCCAAAGGTAAAAGTTTTCATCCTCTGGGGGATCTTCCAAATCCACTGAGATTCGATGACCGGGAATAAAACTATTTTCACTTTCACTAAATAATAATTCTGGGTTATAGGTCGCTCTTACATCTAAAATGGGAACCGGATTTTTAACGCGTTCTTCAGAAGACTTGTAAACCCTACCATCAGGAAGTACAATGGTTAGTTGCCACGTATCACCCACCGAAATAGTAAAGCCATCTGGAAGTTCATAGTTTTCATCCAATTCATTTTCCTGTAGCACCACTTCCTCACCTGTATCAATATTTAAATATGTTACAACTGCCCCACCAATAAACTGGTATTCCAATTGGTTTCTCCTTAACGCCAATACGGATTCGTATACGCCCATTGAGGAGAGTTCTTTGCTTGTCGCTAAAAATGCATTAACATAAATTAGTCCTTCCCTATTTTCAAAAACAGGCTCTATTGGATCAACACATCCTGTAAAGAGTAAAATAGCATAAAAAAGAAATGCTTTTTGTATGATACGAAAGAACATTGCTTTGCAATTCATTGTTTTGATGGTTATTTAGTTCAAAATCAATGTACAAGATAAGTTAATGAAAGTTAAAACAGTTTAAAAAAATGCAAGAATATAGGGTGTTATCACAAAAAAATGGTATTCGTTAAATATATAGATATAAGGATGATGCATGCCGTTGCCAAAAGATGTAACAATGAATCTCCTTCGCGGCACACCAAAATTGGAAAGAAAGTACGTTTCAAGGTAAAGCTCCAATCAGTGGTACGATAAATATTGGAGAAAATGCTGCAATGGGGTTCCGAAATAAATCCGGTTGCCAGTGAATTGCTTAAATTAGATTCGACGATGGCCGATTGGGTCGATGCCCCGGTGCCATGACGACCATTTAGGAGTTTCGCAATCAAAAAACATCCATTTGGAAATAGAGATCAGGGAACGGGAAAACAAAGGCTTTGCCTTAGCCACTGAAAAGGGTGAAAAAGCGGGCATGATGACCTATTCCATAGCGGGAAAGGAATTGATCATCATTGACCATACCGAGGTTGAAGAGGCATTTAAGGGCAGGGAAGTAGGCAAAAAAATGCTCTATAAGATTGTGCAAATGGCCAGGAACAAAGGCATCAAAATTTTACCCCTTTGCCCGTTCGCACATAGCATGTTCAAGAAACTGGACGACATCAAGGATGTACTAAAATCATAAATTATACTGTTATGGCCAATCCAAAGGAATATAAAAAAGGAGATCTCACCATTGTTTGGAAACCAGAAAAATGTATCCATTCAGGAGTGTGCGTAAAAACGTTGCCGGCTGTTTATCGCCCCAAGGAAAAACCATGGATAAAACCCGAAAACGCATCGGTGGAAGCCTTGAAAGCCCAAATCAATGCCTGCCCTTCCGGCGCATTGGGTTATAAGTAACTCTTTGGGTCGGGGTCACTACTGCCATAATGGTTGCTATGCATATGGGAAAGCCCAATGTTCCCAAATGGTCTTTGTTTTGGTACACGCAGTCGTAACTTGTTGTTTTCCCACTAGTCGCAGACTAGCGCGAGCGGGGGGATTAGATCGGAATTCAGGAAAACATTAAGAAGTAGAATAATTACCTCTTTTTATATTACCATTCGTTCACATTTTATCCAAATAACCATTACTTTTTGTACTCAATCAATATAGGCCTAATAATGCGATACTTTACATCCATCTTTTTCTTTATCCTTATAACGACCCTTTCTCTTGGTCAGGAGCTTGAACGCCGTGGTGAATGGGGAGCTGTTCTTTCCTATTGTGACGATCACCGGGGACTCTGTGTGAGTAATGTCACAGCTGGTGGTCCTGCCGCCAAGGCCAATCTTCAAGAGGGAGATGTGGTAACGGATATTAACTCAGAAAGAATTCAGGGCTACATGTCATCGCAACGACTATTGCGATCGTTGAGAGCCGGCAAACAACTCCGATTAAAAGTTTATCGTGACGGAACGCTGTTTGAATCTAAAATTACATTAAGCCCTACACCACTTGACAATTATCCGGGAGTGGATTTTGAATATGGATCTATCGTTTCCCCGCAGGGCGAACGGTTGCGAACCGTGATATCCCGTCCACAGAATGTGAAAGGAAAACTTCCGGCTATTTTTTACATCAAATGGCTCGCTTGCAGTCCGGTTGAAGGCCGTGTCAATGGCTCCATCAGAATTGCCTGGGAGCTTTCCAAAACGGGTTGCCTGGTGTACAGGGTAGAGGTCCCGGGGGTGGGGGATAGTGAAGGTCCGGATTGTAGCCAACTTGATCTTGAGACCGAGATTTCCGTTTTCAAATCGGCCTTTCAAAGCATAAAGGACATTCCTGATGTGGACATGGATAATATTTTCATTTATGGTATAAATTCCGGAGGGGTCATTGCCCCGATTGTGGCCAACGAAGCGAGTGGTATTCCGGTCAAAGGAATCATTGTGAACGGAACTTGGATCAGGACCTGGCACGAACACATTATAGACCAGGAAAGACGGGTGCACGGTTATGTAGGCACCCCAATTGATGACTTGAGCGAAATAATGAATAAATCAACGGAGTTTCACACTGAGTACCTTGTGAAAAGGCGAAACCCTGCCGATATCATTAAATCGAGTCCACATTTGGCCAGTGAATGGAACTATCCTTCTTTCGATTATCATTTTGGAGATAGATCGGTCGAGTATTTTCAGGAGATGGATCATTTCAATATTGCTTCCAACTGGAATAAGGTATCGGTACCCACCCTTGTCGTTTACAATGAATTTGACTGGATGATAGCAGAAACAGATCACCGCATCATTTACAACATTGTTGAGTCCAATAATCCAGGTAAAAATGAATTTGTAATTGTTCCGAGGACTGACCCATTCAATAACTTCTACAAAGAAGGGGATAAAAAGACTCCTTTGCTCACTTCATCGTCAGCGCCAAATCCCGACTCATGGAATGTCATTCTCCAATGGTTGAAGAAAGTCACTGATTAGAATGAAGCCAAATTATGCGGTATCTGCGGGATAAATGACCAAAAATGATATTTAGGCTTGATCTATGCTAGGATTAAGCTGCTTGTCCTAAAGGATAAAGTTATACGTTGTTCCTTTTTATTTTAAAAATACAGGGGGCCTTCCAAGTATGCATCAAAAAGTTTATTATCAAATGGTTAGTGAAGCTTAGTGGCAAGATTACGGGCTATCGCACAATAAAATTTGTAATTTCGCATTCAACTCTAATCTTGGGTAAGATGTCGTTCCTCGAACTTTACAACTCAATTTTACGTACTTCAATTATTTCCTACGAGGCTCTTCCATATCCGGTTCAAAAAGTACGCTTTGAAAAAGGTATGGTTATAACCGACTACGGGCAAATCGAGAAATCCATATATTTTCTAAATTCAGGCATTGTCGAAATGGCGATAAAAAGTTATATGTCGGAAAAAATAATAGATTTCTTTTACGAAAATGACATGTTAACCTCGCTCACTTCTTTTTTGACCCAACAACCATCCGATGTTCAAATGATTGCTTTAATGGACTGTGAGGCAGAAATGATTTCCCACGAAGACTTGATGAACGCATATAACAATTCTTTTGAAGCCAATAAACTGGGGAGAATTGTTCTGGAACATGCCTATTTAAACAAAGCACGACGTGAAAAGGATTTTTTGACCTTGACCGCCGAAGAACGATATGCGGAAATGTTTCGCACACATGCGAAATACATTTCGAACATTCCCGTAAATAAGATTGCCAAATATTTGGGTATCCACCCTGAAAGCCTTAGTAGAATAAGAAGTAAAATAAATTCCTAACATAGGTCAAGCCCCTTTTTTAGTTTAGGTTTTTTGACGCGCATATTTTTGCCGTCTAAAATTTTAAATTAAAAATCATGGGGAATTTCATTTCACAATTTCCAGCACCGACCGATTTAATCTTTGATCCCATTTCCTATATAGTTTTCGCTATGTATGGAGTGTTAATGATATGGGAGGGACTTTTTCCCGCCAGAGAGCTTCCAAAGGTTAGATTTTGGAAGTTAAGAGACCTATGAAATTAATCCATTAGGACAACTTGTCATTAATGGCGATAGTGATTTAACCTATAACAAAATTCCTTAATAAATAAAAAAGCAAATACAATCAAAAATGAAAACAAAAATGAAAACAAGTGTAAAATTTTTAAGTCTATTAGTAATGATGGCAATGGCTTTTAGCTGTAGCAAAGATGACGATTCGAGTTCACCGACCCCAACGCCGACAAATTTGGGAAGTGGTACTGCAGTCTTGGATGGTGTGTCCAATCAAACCCCTAATGTTTATGCATTCAATTTGGGCGAAAATCCTGGCAATGCCACGACCACAAATTTTGTCTTGGACATCACAAATGGAACGTCGGATGGGACCTATTCTTCACCTAACACAACTACAATAATCACTTTTGACATCAATTCAGAGTCAGCTTCAAAAGTTGCGGCGGGGACCTATGTGCTGGATTTCAGCAATCTTTATTCACCATCGACATTTTCCGATGCATATGCCCACTTTCACCTTATATACCACCAGTCAGATAAGTCATTGACGGGTGGTGATCGATATGATGATACGGTGAATGGAAGCTTGACCATAAGCTATGAAGGCGAGATTGCCCATATTGAGTATGAATTGGCGTTTGCGGATGGTGAGACCCTAACGGGCGAATATAACGGCAAGATCAAATATTATTCATTGGATTAATTAAAAATTCGGTTGATTTGGCACACACTTTAAGTCTCTTTAAGGATAGCGGAATGAAAAAATGTGGGCGCCCTTAAATTCATATTAAAGTTTGTGTTTAAAATGGGAGCATCCATAAAGATGCTCCCATTTGACCATAAAGATTTGTTTGGACTTACAAAAGCTAGCAGAGTATAGTTATGGCCTTTTGATGGGACAATGTATATGGCCGGTATTGGCAATTCTTGGAGCCTTTGCCCAGGTTAAAATAATCAAAAATCCAAATGTAAATGGGTTGTGGTTTTTCAAGAAGTAAGAATGGACTTGAATCAATTTTAAGCTTTTTATCTATAGGGGTTGACTCTAATTAAACTAATTACTCTTTATCTTTTTTGACCACAACAGACCCCTAATCTTGTGTCATTGAAATGTTGGCTTTTATATTCTTGCAATAGCAATCTTATCTAAAATGACTCAAATATTATCAATACCACCCTTCAAAGGCCATATAAATCTCAAAGAGAGGTAAAAAAGTTTGTGAACTTAGCGGAAAAGAAAAGCCCCCGAAATTCTCGGAGGCCATTGCGTATAACAGTGTGGTCCCACCTGGGCTCGAACCAGGGACCACCTGATTATGAGTCAGGTGCTCTAACCAACTGAGCTATAGGACCGCGATTTTTGCGGATGCAATATTAGTGTTTATTTTGCTTTACCGCAAGGTTTTAACGCTGCTGCCCGGCTTTTATTTCTTGGCAAAGCTCCACCAACACCCCATTGGTGCCCTTCGGGTGCAAAAATGCCACCAGTTTGTTGTCCGCTCCTTTTTTAGGGATTTCGTTCAAAACAACAAACCCTTCTTCTTTCAATCTTGCTATTTCCGAAACAATATCTTCCACAGCAAAGGCAATGTGGTGGATGCCCTCGCCCTTTTTCTCCAAAAACTTGGCAATGGGGCTTTCTGGGTCTGTGGCCTCCAACAGCTCCACTTTATTGGGACCCGATTGAAAGAACGAGGTCCTTACCCCTTCGGAGGCCACTTCCTCCACTTTGTAATGGGGTACACCCAAAAGTTTGGCGAACAACGCATTGGAGGCTTCCAAATCCTTTACGGCAATCCCTAAATGTTCAATTTTATCCATGGTTAAATTTTGATTCGATTCTCTCAACAATTCCCAAAATTACATACTGTATCCGTATCATATCATGAGGTTAGTCAGTATTTCGCTTATTTTTGCACCTATGGAGGAAACACAACGGCAAAAGAAGATAGCGGGAATCATCCAAAAAGATTTGGCGGAAATCCTGCAACGCGCCGCCACAGATGGCGGCCTTAGAGGAACCTTGATTTCAGTTTCCAAGGTGTCTGTTACCGTTGATCTGTCTTTGGCCAAAGTATACGTAAGTATCTTTCCCAACAAAGGTGCCCACGAACTGTTGGATGGAATCAAGGCCAATCAAGTGGCCATCCGGTATGAGTTGGCCCAACGAACCAAAAACCAGCTGCGCCGCGTACCTGAACTTAATTTTTACCTGGACGATTCCCTGGAGTATATCGACAATATTGAAAAATCGCTCAAAGGAGAAGAAAATCCTATCGAAAACAGGGACTTGCTCGACAAACGAAAGAAATCCTGACCTTGAACTTTCCCCTTTATATCGCAAAGCGTTACCTAAGATCCAAAAGCAGCCAAAATGCGGTAAACATTATCAATTTCATCACCTTTTTAGTCATTGTGATTGGGTCCGCGGCCTTGTTTGTGGTGCTTTCTGCCTTTGCAGGCCTCAAGACTTTCAGTCTTTCCTTTTCCAATACGTTTGACCCTGACCTGAAGGCTTTGCCTGCCATCGGAAAACATTTTTCCTTATCCAAAGATGAAGAAGATTCCCTGTTGCACATTGCTGGCTTGACCAGCTATTCCAAAGAGCTTGAAGAACGGGCGTATCTGACCTACAAGGAAAAAAGCTGCATTGCGTACATTAAAGGTGTTGACGAAAATTATAGAATGGCGACAGGGGTGGACAGCACCCTCTATTTTGGGAATTGGGGAACTATGCCACAGAATGGGGTCATAGGGATAGGTATCTATAATTTGTTGGGTGTTCCGTTGGACAATAGGGTGCCCATGGAGGTGCTGACCCCCAAACCCGGAAAGGGCTCTTTTTCCCAACAGGGATTAAATTCCTCCAAGCCCTACAATGAACTTCCGTTGGTGGTAAGTGGTGTCTATGCCGTTGAGGAGAATCTGGACAAAAAGTATGTGTTTGCCCAATTGCCCTTGGTACAGGCTTTGTTGGAAAAGGACAGTACCCAGATTTCAGGCATCAATTTTAAATTGGACGGGCAAACTCCAATTGGAGAGGTCAAAAATGCCATCAAATCTGTTTTGGGAAATAAGATTTTGTTGCTTACCCGCCGGGAACAGAACAGCACCCTGCACCGTATGCTCAACACCGAAAATTTGGCCACCTATCTTATTTTTACCTTAGTGTTGATCATTGCCCTTTTTAATGTGGTGGGCGCTATCATCATGATGATCCTGGACAAGCAACAAAACTCCAAAACGTTGTTCAGTTTGGGCACCACCATTAAGGAACTCCGTCGCATCTATTTTATCCAAGGGCTATTGGTGACTTCCTTGGGAGGGCTTATCGGGGTTTTAATCGGTTCTTTGCTGATAGCTTCCCAGCTGACCTTCAGTTGGCTAAAGATTACGCCTTCATTGGCCTATCCGGTGGAATACAACGTGATGAACGTAGTGTTGGTGCTGGCCACAATCGTGGTTTTGGGTTTTATCTCCTCAAAAATTGCAAGTAGCAGGATTACCAAAAAGTTGATCTCGGCCTAGGCAAACTGAAAATCCCCGAATTTTTCCAACACCTCATCAAACGTTGCGAAAACATCGGCGGAGTCGTCACTGGTAACCATTTTCATGCGATATTCCTTAAAGTGGGGTATGCCCTTGAAGTAATTGGTATAGTGCCTTCTGGTCTCAAAAACACCCAATTTTTCCCCTTTCCAATCTATGGCCATTTGTAAATGTCTTCGCGCGGCATCCACTCGTTCTTCCATGGTAGGTGGGGGCAAATGGTTTCCTGTTTTGAAATAGTGCTTCACCTCTTTGAAGAACCATGGATAGCCAATGCTGGCCCGTCCGATCATGGCGCCGTCCAAACCATATTCGTCACGCATTTTTACGGCCGCCTCAGGGGTGTCAACATCTCCATTGCCAAATATGGGAATGTGCATCCTTGGATTGTTTTTCACCTTGGTAATGGGTTTCCAATCGGCTTCTCCCTTGTACATTTGTACACGGGTGCGTCCGTGAATGGCAATCGCCTGGATGCCCACATCCTGCAGCCGCTCTGCAACTTCCACAATCTTGATGGAGTTATGGTCCCACCCCAATCGGGTTTTTACGGTCACGGGGAGCTTGGTTCGTTTTACAATTTCTTCGGATAACTTCACCATGAGGGGAATATCCCTTAAAATGCCGGCACCAGCATTTTTGCAGACTACTTTTTTTACGGGACAGCCAAAATTGATGTCGATGATATCCGGATTGGATTTTTCTACAATATCCACGGCCTGCAGCATGGAATCCAGCTCTGCTCCAAAAATCTGGATGCCCACAGGACGTTCCTTTTCATAAATGTCCAGTTTCAGGAGGCTTTTGGCCGCATCCCGGATCAGCCCTTCGGAAGAGATGAACTCCGTGTACACCACATCGGCCCCTTGTTCCTTGCACAGTGCACGGAAAGGTGGGTCGCTCACATCCTCCATGGGGGCAAGCAACAACGGGAAATCGGGGAGTTCTATGTTTCCTATTTTGACCAAATCCTATATTTTTTGGACTGCAAAAGTACAAAATACCCGTGAATCAGCCATTTACTCTTCAGTTTGTAGCCTATCCCGTTCGTTTTTGTCGATGGTGCGCTGATTATCCTCCAGCCTAAAGTTTCCAAAATTATAGGTAAAGCCAAATCGGACAAATTGGGTTTCGGGGCGCCTCCTGTAAAAATTATCCTGGTTCAGGTATCGGGAGGTATACGTCGGCACATATTGCTCCAAGATATCTTCCGCGGCCAACGAAACAATCATTCTGTTGTTGAAAAAGGATTTGCGTAAACCCAGGGTCAGGTTCAGTTGCTCATCGGACACATAGGACCCAAACAAAAATTTGGATATATAGGTCATGGTGGCTTCTCCGGTAAAGGTCCCATCCTTGGACAAGGTGAGATAATTGGCCAAATACCCATAGACCCCATCCACCGTATTGGTGTACTCCACGTTGTTGCTTTCCACGGCCAAAAAGGTTTCCTCTTCATGAAAAAGCGAAGTGTAGGCATACAAAAACCAGCCAGATGAGATCGTCTTGCTCACTGTAAAATCCAAGCCATAGGATTGGCTTTCCAATACGTTCTGTTTCAACTCCACCAAGGTCTGGGCATTGTTGTCCTGAAAAACCAAATAGGCTATGTTGCTTCCGTTGTCGCGATAATAAACATCGAAGAAGTATTCACTGTTGAGCGTGTAGTTCAGGTTGAAATTATTGCTGAAACTTGGGGTCAACCTTGGATTGCCTTCCTCAAAATCGTTTTCATTGAAGAAAAAGCGAAACGGGTTCAGGTCATTGTATTTGGGCCTATCCACATTTCTGCCATAATCAAAGGAAAAGCTGTGTTTGTCCGAAGGGGAGTACAGCACATATAGGGACGGAAAGGGTTCAAAAAAATCCTGTGTGTTGGTCTCGTTCAGGGTCAATGAGGTTCCCTCCGCTTCGGTAAGTTCGCCTCTAAGCCCCAGTTTCATGGACCATTTTTCCCAGTTTTTCACCAGACTGAAATAGGCCGCATACACATTCTCATCATAGTTGTACCTATCCGATAGGGAGGTGTCCGCAGTATTGCTGCTACCGCTGAAATTAAAAAAATCAACCATACTCTCCGAGGCAATCGATGAAATCTTGGCGCCCGTTTCTATGGATGCATTCCCCACAGGAGTGGAATAATCCAGTTGTCCCGTAAAAATTTGGATGTCCTGCTGCGAGTCGGAATCAAATCCAAAACTCCGCATCAAATTTCCAGTGGCATCAAAATAATCAGAGTTCAAATCCTGGAAAAAGGATCCATCATAATTGGTATAATGCCCGTTGAAGGACAATCTGGCCCCTGGCTTTTTTAGTTTGTGCACATACGACAGGTCGAATGCCAAATTGGTGTTGTCAAGATTGGCGTTGTTCTGTGTGGTAAATGTGGAATCCAATTGGTTTTGTCCATCCCTCATTTCATTGTTCAACCTGGTTTGTTGGTCCTGATCTTGGTTGAAGACTAGATTTGAGGTCAGATTCAGGCTGTTTCTGTCATCAAAATCATAATCGAGAATGAAATTCACGTTTTGCGCCATGGAGCTGTTGGTCTGGTTGTACTCCGTGTCCCACTGGGAAAAGACCTGATTGCCGCCATCCCTAAAATTGATTCCCTTGTCCGTCTTCCGCAGTTCCTTTTTGGGGTTGATGGTATAATTGGCAAATAGATTCAGCTTGTCCGTTTTAAAATAGTGACTGGTTCCTGCGCTGAATTTTGGGAAAACCGCCTGGGTATAGGTGCCATTGATGCTGCCCTTATAGCCCGGAATTATGTTCTTACTGGTCACAATGTTCAAAATGGGACCGCTTTCGGCATCGTACCGAGCCGGGGGGTTGGCAATGACCTCTACGGATTTTATGTTCGTTCCCGAAAGTCCCTGCAACAGGTCTTGTATCTCCTGCCCTGACAATTGGACTTTTTTATCGTTGAGGTACACTGTGGCATTCTGTCCCCGAATCATCAACTCATCCTGGTTTACAATGACGCCCGGGGTGCTTTTTAGGATGTCCCAAGAAGTGCCCTGTGAAATAACCGTGTTTTCAACTGAAAAGACCAGTCTGTCCGGTAATTTTTGGAGTTTTGGCTTTTGTGCCGTTACCACGACCTCGTCCAAAGCATTCGTCTCCAAGGGAATGATCAAGGCCCCCAAGGAAATGTCTTGGGTTATGTCCAGGGCCAAGGGCGTGGAGCCCCTGCCCACATAGCTGGCCTGCAATAGGTAAAGGTTGGGCTCAACCCCTTCCAAAAGAAAAAAGCCATTGTCATCTGCGGAGGTCCCCTTTACAAAAGTGGTGTCCGCAGCATGCAAGAGCAAAATATTGGCATAGGGAACAATCTGGTTTTGCTCGTCCACCACCTTTCCCGTAATCCGGTAATCCTGCCCTATAAGACAGTCGGAAATCAAGAACACCAAAAGCAGAACATAGGTGATGCGCTTCATTTGAGATGGGGTTAGAATTCAAATCTAAGAAATTATTTTAGAGCTGTAGAAATCCTCCTTTTCCTTATTTGCAAAAAACCCATACACAGGTACTTAAAACATCTATATTTGCAGTTGCTTATCATCCTACTTTTGAGTAGTTGTTGTTATGGAGAAGATCAGGAATTTTTGCATTATTGCACATATCGACCATGGTAAAAGTACCTTGGCAGACCGGTTGTTGGATTTTACCGGCTCTGTCACGGAACGCGAAAAACAAGATCAGTTGTTGGACAATATGGATCTTGAGCGGGAAAGGGGCATTACCATTAAAAGCCATGCCATCCAAATGGAATACGTGCACCATGGTGAGACCTATATCCTTAATTTGATAGACACCCCCGGACACGTGGATTTTTCCTATGAGGTATCCCGTTCCATTGCCGCCTGTGAAGGTGCCCTCTTGGTAGTGGACGCCGCACAGAGCATTCAGGCGCAGACCATATCCAATCTCTATCTCGCCTTGGAAAACGATTTGGAAATCATTCCCATCCTCAACAAAGTGGACTTGCCCAGTGCGAATCCCGAAGAGGTTACGGATGACATTGTTGACCTGTTGGGCTGTCTTCCAGAAGATGTGATCCCCGCCAGCGCCAAAACCGGGATAGGCATTGAAGACATCCTTACTGCGATCATTGAACGCATTCCCCCTCCAAAAGGAAATCCCAATGAACCCCTGCAGGCTTTGGTGTTCGATTCCGTTTACAATCCTTTTAGGGGCGTGGAAACCTATTTTAGGATCATCAACGGCGAAATACGCAAGGGACAAAAAATAAAATTTATCGCCACTGGAAAATCATATGAGGCTGATGAAATTGGCACTTTGAAACTTGTCCAGGTCCCCAAAAACAAGATATCCGCCGGAGATGTTGGCTATTTGATCACCGGCATCAAGGATGCCCGTGAAGTAAAGGTCGGGGATACGATCACCGATGCGGCCCATCCCGCAAAAAGTGCCATTGAAGGCTTCGAGGATGTAAAGCCCATGGTTTTTGCCGGCATCTATCCTGTGGATACCGAAGATTTTGAAGAACTACGCTCCTCCATGGAGAAGCTACAGCTCAATGATGCATCCTTGGTGTTTACCCCAGAAAGCAGCGCGGCCCTGGGTTTTGGCTTTAGATGCGGTTTTTTGGGCATGCTCCACATGGAAATCATCCAAGAGCGGTTGGAACGTGAGTTTGACATGACCGTGATCACCACGGTGCCCAACGTAAGCTATCACGCCTTCACCACCAAGGACAAGGAAACGCCCGTTATTGTCAACAATCCTTCGGATTTGCCAGATCCTTCCACTTTGGACAGGGTCGAGGAGCCCTACATCAAAGCCACCGTCATTACAAAAGCGGATTTTGTGGGCAATGTAATGTCGCTCTGCATTGAGAAACGCGGGCAGATAAAAAACCAGACCTATTTGACCACGGAACGCGTAGAGCTCATTTTTGATATGCCCTTGGCTGAAATCGTCTTTGATTTTTACGACCGATTGAAAACCGTTTCAAAGGGGTATGCCTCTTTCGATTATACCCCAATAGGTATGCGAGTCTCCAAATTGGTCCGGGTGGATATCCTCTTGAATGCCCAGCCCGTTGATGCTTTATCCGCATTGGTCCATTTTGATAATGCGCACAACATTGGCAAAAAGATGTGCGAAAAATTGAAGGAGCTCATTCCAAGACAACAATTTGACATTCCCATACAGGCGGCCATAGGCTCCAAGATCATTTCCAGGGAAACCATAAAGGCTTTGCGCAAGGACGTTACCGCCAAATGCTATGGAGGTGATATTTCGCGGAAACGGAAATTGCTCGAAAAGCAGAAAAAGGGGAAAAAACGCATGCGCCAAGTAGGCAATGTGGAAATACCACAACAAGCCTTCATGGCGGTGCTCAAGTTGAATGACTAGTAATCGATGGCTTTCCACTTGTTTTTTGCTTTAAAAGGGTGTAGTGCGTACTCTGAATCAATGTTGTTGCTAAAACGGAACGTATCATGATTGTTGAGCAATATGTTTTGAGATTTGATTACAACTTCCTTGAAATTTGAATAGTTATAGCAATATCAATTAAAGCAGTACATCGGTATCCCTTACATATGGTGCTTTGGTAACATACATCAATTCATTTCTGCACTACACTTTTATATGGCAGTATTGTAGTTGTGCATGTCCAATTCTTGTTGAATTTTGTCTATTTCATTTTCCAGTTCTATAATCAGATTATCCCTTTCCTTTGTTTTAATGGATGATTCCCAAATATGCATTTCGGGCTGGGAATAATAACTTTTCCCTTGAGGTGCTTTTCCTTCAGTTGTGGGGATGGTCTTTAGAAAACGGATTTTTGATTTGAGTTCGGATAATCTATAGATCTTTCCTTGGACTGGTTGGTTTGCCCGTGTAATTTTCGTTTTTATATCAATGAGTTCTTCAATGGTATTGTTAAGCTCTGCCATCACTTCTTTTGGTTCATAGGCCCTTGGATTTCCCTCAATGATGCAATTGTATAATGTAACTCTGTTTTGAAGTTCCAGGATTTTTTTAACCAGTTTGTTTTTTTCTTTTAGGGCTTCAATAATTTTCATTTTTTATTTATTTGATTAAGGTGATTGGCAAAATCACAATCTATATGCCGTTCTTATGTTATAACACTTTATGGGGGGTTATCTAAAAATATCAGGGAAACCCATAAAATCTTGTGAAAATTGACCTGGGGTTATTCGGGTTCTTAAAAAACAAGCTGTTCGGTGGCGCACAATATCTCTACGAATTCCTTGGGGGTAAATCCTTCCAGTTGGCTTTCTGTAATCGTTTCAGACTCCCCATCATGGGTCAAGGTGTATGTTCCGTTTTCTTTTTTGCAGATTTCAAGTTTCTTGCCTTGTCGCTGGCAAGAGTCACAATTTTTATTTGAACCGTCATCTTTGGAACACCCTGTAAATAGTGTTGCCACCAATATTGCCGATATCATTGTTATTTTCATGTTTTAAAGTTTTGGGGTTGTGTTATTATTCACTCAATACCATAAAAGTAAGGGGACGAAGAATCATGGCATGTGTTAAATTGACCTACATCATAAATGAATTGATGTATCGATAAAAAACGGGTAATCTGAGGCGGGTAAAAACAGCAGGATGCTTAGGCGGGCTCTTTTCTGGTGGGGAACCGTTTCCCCAAATACACCAGTTTATAGCCCTCGCCCGAGGGAACAAAGTCCTTGCTGTTGGCCGGGATTATTTCTATGCTCCCATTGGGAGACTTGGTGAATACAGGAATGATGTCCTTTTCCTTTTGGGTAATGTCTATAAGATGGTCGTAATGTGTCTTGTCCTTTATGTCTATCTCATGGATGGCCGGATAGCTACGGATGGTTTCCATTAACTTGATAAAGTCATCGGTATGTGAAAAAAGTCCCTCTTTTGGATTGTTTTCCGGGTCATTCACCTCTTCGGTGTTCACCAACCTGAAGGCTCCATTTTCGCCGAACTGTTTTTGGAACTTGTTAATGGCAAAATTGTTAATGTCCGAATTTCCCGTGAGGGCCATCAAATACCCCATGTCGTTCAGTTCAATATTGTCCGTCAGGCTGTCCGAAAAGATGTTTGCGGTTATGGCTTCCAATCCCAGTCTTTGTGCTTTGTCCACATTGGCTTGGTTGTTGTCTATCAATACTACGTGGCGATTGTTCCTTTTCAGATAATTGGCAATCAATCGTGACAGCTTGGAGGCCCCTATGATCAAAATTCCTTCTGATTTCTTCAAGAACACCCCTGCCAATTTTGCAAAAAGTCTTGCCGTAGTGGCGTTCAACAACACGGTTCCCAGCACGATCATAAAGACCAGCGGGGTAATGTATTCGGCCCCCGGTTCTCCCTTTGCCAAAAGCTTTGAGCCAAACAATGAGGCTATACCCGCCGCAACGATCCCTCTTGGGCCTACCCATCCTATAAAAAGCTTTTCATTGAACTTCAGATTAGAGCCCTGGGAACTCAAGAACACCCCAAGAGGGCGAATTACAAAGACAATCACCGCAAAAAGGGCAGCGGTATTCCAATTGTATATCAGCTCCATATCACTAATGTTGATGTTGGCCGCCAGAAGGATAAAAAGAATGGATATCAGCAAAACGCTCAAAGATTCCTTGAAGTACAACAGTTCCTTGAGGTTGGGCAGGTTCATGTTGCCCAAGACCATTCCCATGACCACCACGGCCAAAAGCCCGGATTCGTGTGCAAAAATATCCGATTCCACATAAACGAGCAGTACGGTGGAAAGGGAGACCACGTTCAAAAGATAATGGGGTATAAAATCTCGCTTTATGGCGAACCCAAGGGCATGGGCAAAGGTAAACCCAAAGGTGGTTCCAAAAAGCAATATCTTACCAAACTCAATAAGTGCGGTCTTAGTAAAGGCATGCCCTTCCCCAACACTGATGAACTCAAAGACCAATACGGCAACCAAGGCCCCTATGGGATCAATGAGGATGCCCTCCCATTTCAAAACCGTTGAAACATCCTTTTTCAGAGGAATGTTTCTGAGTATGGGCGTAATCACCGTGGGGCCGGTAACAATGATCAAACCGGAAAACAGGAACGAAACCTCCCACGAAAGATTAAATATATAATGTGCGGCGACCCCGGCGCCAAAAAAAGTGACCAAGGTGCCTATGGTTATCAACTTTGTGATTACCGGGCCCACATTGGATATTTCTGCCCGTTTTAAGGTCAGCCCCCCTTCAAACAAAATAACGCTGATGGCCAGCGACACGAAATAATAGAGTCCTTCTCCAGGGAAAAGACCCTTTTCCCCATTCCAGATGGGTTCAATCAATTTGGAGCCGTCCTCTGTGTACAATGTGGCTATGGGGCCCACCAACAATCCGATCAAAATCAATGGTAGAATGGCAGGCAATTTGAACCGCCATGCCACCCATTGGGCAATGATTCCTAAAATGATGATTCCCGCAAGCTCCAGCATTGTTCTAGTTTTCTTGAAATTTACAGTTTTTCTTTTAGATTGGGGGGCATTCCCCTTTTTCACGGGCGATAAAGATCGTGGTGCGGGATTTCTTCCCTTAATTTTGTTAAAATAGGGCCAATAAAACCTTATTTTTTAAGTATTTGAGATGTGCTTTTCTTATTTTGCATGCCATTTTCTTTCTGAATGACGATTTATCCCGTAGAGACCGGCAATTTTAAATTGGATGGCGGTGCCATGTTCGGTGTGGTGCCCAAATCCATTTGGAGCAGGACCAATCCGGCCGATGCCAACAACATGATCGAGCTTGCCGCCAGGTGCCTTTTGATAGAGGATGGCCATCGCCTCATCTTGATCGATAGTGGCTTGGGGAACAAACAATCCGAAAAATTTTTCGGATACTACTATCTATGGGGAAACCATTCACTGGACAATTCCTTAAAAGAATTGGGATTTCATCGGGATGATATCACCGACGTTTTCATGACCCATCTCCACTTCGATCATTGTGGGGGCAGTGTACAATGGAACAAGGATCGAACGGGCTATGAGCCCGCCTTTAAAAATGCCCGCTTCTGGACCAATGAAGATCATTGGGGATGGGCCATGCATCCCAATGCAAGGGAAAAGGCCTCGTTCTTACCAGAAAACCTGCTGCCCATGCAAGAAAGCGGGCAGCTCAATTTCATTTCAGGAGCGGAAAATACTTATTTGGAAACATTCGAATTGGGATTCGGGATTCTGTTTGCAGATGGCCATACCGAGAAGCAAATGCTTCCCCACATCACATATAAGGGCAAGACCTTGGTTTTTGTGGCCGATCTTGTCCCCACCGTGGGCCATATTCCGGTTCCTTATGTAATGGGATACGATACCCGCCCTTTACTGACACTGCAGGAAAAGGACAAATTTTTGAACACGGTTGCCCAAAACGATTGGCTGTTGTTCTTTGAACACGATGCCCACAACCAACTCTGTTCCCTTGAGCGCACCGACAAGGGAGTTCGGTTAAAAGAGTTGTTTTCATTCAACGAACTATTCAAACCACAATAAAGTTTTACATTGCTTAAAATAAAATTTATGAATTGCAGATACATTAGATCATCCTTTGCGGCACTTTCAGCTTCCATCTTCCTGATGGGTTGTGGCGCAACCTCCTTGGTTTCCACCCCGGTTGAAAACATTGACACGGTTCCCTTAAAAATTACCGAACTTACAGAATCACAGAAAAAAGCCTGGGGCCATGCCGACCTTATTGCAGATACAATTCCCGGTATGAGCGTGAACAAGGCCTACAGCGAAATCATCAAAAACAAAAAAGGAGAGACGGTGATCGTTGCCGTGCTGGACTCTGGAATAGATTTGGAGCATGAAGATTTGGACGATGTGCTTTGGACAAATACGGGAGAAAAGCCCAACAACGGGAAGGATGATGATGGCAATGGTTATGTGGACGACATTCACGGGTATAACTTTTTGGGAGAGTCCTACAATGAACAGTTGGAGTATGTGCGCATGTTGCGTTTGAACATAGGCGACGCTTCCGAAAGGGCCAAGGCCAGACTCCTTTTGGATGAGGAATACCCTAAGGCACTGCAGAACAAACAGCAGTACGAGCAGATTTTCCAAGTGGTTAAAAATGCCGACGCTGCAGTTAAGGAAGCGTTGGGCAAACAGACATACACCAAGGAAGACCTACTATCCCTTGAGGCAAAAACAGAGCAAATGCAGCAAAACGTTGCCGTGCTATCGCAGATGTTCGCCTACGGCGACAGTATTTCAGAGGTTATGGCAGAACTGGAAGAGGGCATTACCTACTTCACCGACCAGGTAAACTACAACCTCAACAAGGATTTTAATGGGAGGGCTCCCGTGGGTGACGACCCATACGACATCACGGACACCTCTTATGGCAATGGAAACCCAAAAAACCGCGTGGATACCGAAAGTCATGGAACCCATGTGGCTGGAATCATCGCTGCGGAACGAAACAATGGAAAAGGCATGAACGGTGTTGCCAACAACGTCCAAATAATGAGCATTCGTGCAGTTCCCAACGGAGACGAGTATGACAAGGACATCGCCCTAGGTCTTCGATATGCGGTGGACAATGGCGCCAAAATCATCAATTGCAGCTTTGGAAAGTCCTTCTCCCCCCATGCAGAATGGGTCTATGATGCCATCAAATATGCAGCCTCCCATGACGTGTTGATCGTGCATGCAGCAGGAAACGATGGGAACAATCTTGATGATCCAGAGAACCCCAATTATCCCAACGACCATGAATTTGGGAGTGCCGAGTTCGCCAACAATGTGATTACCGTGGGTGCCTTGACCAGTAGCTATGGGTCCAAAATGGTCGCTTCCTTCTCTAACTATGGAATACAAAATGTGGACGTTTTCGCCCCGGGTGACGACATTTATTCCACTCTGCCCAACAATACGTACGATTTTCAAGGCGGCACATCCATGGCTGCCCCGGCCGTTGCCGGCGTAGCGGCCCTGATCAGGTCGTATTATCCGCAACTTTCCGCATCCCAAGTGAAGCAGATTTTAATCCAATCAGGATTGCGCTCAAAGGCTTCCGTTATCGTTTCTGGCGATGCAAGCAAGACCACCACCTTTGACAAGATCTCAAAATCTGGAAAGATGGTCAACGCATACAATGCCTTGATCCTCGCGGAAAATATAGTAAAGGGGAAAATGACCTTGGACAACAATTCAAAATAAGATGAAAATTTTGCGAGTATTTCTTTTTATATTTTTTTCCGGTCTTTCACTATTGTCCGCTCAAAACAACACCGCCTATTGGCAGCAACATGTGGATTACACCATGAACGTTGACATGGACGTGAAGACCTATCAGTACTCAGGAACCCAAAAACTTATCTATACCAATAACTCGCCCGATGTTTTGAACAGGGTGTACTATCATTTGTACTTCAACGCCTTTCAACCCGGCAGTGAAATGGATGCCCGGTTACAAAACATAAAAGATCCCGATAGCCGCATGATGGAGAATGGCAAAAGCAGGATCGCTTCCCTATCTGAAGGCGAAATGGGCTATTTACATGTGCAATCGCTGACCCAGGACGGGCAACCGGTGTCCTTCAACGAAGAGGGCACCATATTGGTGGTAGACCTGGCAAAGCCCATTCCCTCTGGTGGGCAGACCGCCTTGGAAATGACATTTACGGGTCAAGTTCCCCTACAGATACGGCGTTCAGGACGCAATAACAGCGAAGGCGTGGCTCTTTCCATGAGCCAATGGTATCCCAAACTTTCAGAATATGATTTTGAGGGATGGCACCCCAACCCCTACATTGCCCGGGAATTTCATGGGGTCTGGGGAGATTTCGATGTAACACTGACCTTGGACAAAGATTATACCGTGGGGGGCACTGGTTATTTGCAAAACCCGGATGAAATTGGCCACGGATATGAAACTCCGGGGACCAAGGTGAAAACCAAGGGCAAAACGCTCACTTGGCATTTCAAGGCGCCCAATGTGCACGATTTTATGTGGGCCGCTGACCCAGATTATATCCATGACACCTTAAAAATGGTGGATGGGCCAACATTGCATTTTTATTATAAAAATGATCCTGAAATCATTGAGAACTGGAAAAACTTGCAACCCAAGACCGAAGCGGCAATGAGGTTCTACAGCAAAAACATCGGTAAATATCCCTATGGGCAATTTTCAGTTGTGCAAGGGGGCGATGGAGGTATGGAATATGCCATGAGCACGCTGATCACGGGAAAAAGGGAGCTTCCAAGTTTGGTGGGGGTCATGGCACACGAAATGGCACATTCTTGGTTTCAGCACCTTTTGGCCACCAATGAGTCAAAATATGAATGGATGGATGAAGGCTTCACCACTTTTATCAGCAGCCTTTGTATGGACGAGATTATGGAGCAACACAAGGAAAACCCTTTTGAAAGTTCTTACAAGGGATACTACGCCCTTGTCAACTCTGGTCTGGAAAAGCCCCAGACCACCCATGCGGACCGATACGCCACCAATTTTGCCTATGGCATTTCAGCCTATAGCAAAGGATCCATCTTTTTGTCGCAACTGGGCTATATTATCGGGCAGGATAAGTTGATGGAGGCCATCAGAAAATATTTTGAGGAGTTCAAGTTCAAGCATCCAGTGCCCAACGACATCAAAAGAACGGCCGAAAAAGTTTCGGGCATGGAGTTGGATTGGTATCTCACCGATTGGACCCAAACCACCAACACCATTGATTATTCCATCAAGAGTGTTGAGGCCGATGGCAATCAAACCAAGGTCACTTTGGAGCGTATCGGCGATATGCCCATGCCCTTGGATGTTTTGGTTGTGGGGGTAGATGGCGGCCAAGAAACCTATTACATTCCGCTTCGGATGATGCGGGGCGAAAAAGAGAATCCATACCCCAATTTAAAAAGAACGGTATTGGATGATTGGGCCTGGGCCTATCCCACCTACGAATTTGTAATTGATAAGCCTATCGATGAGGTAACTGGCATTGTACTCGACCCATCCCAACTTATGGCCGATGTGAATGGGGAGAACAACGTATACCAATCCAACCCATAGGTTTCTCAACTTTCAAAAGAATTCCTTGTTGGGAATGTCCCCTTGGGGGGACCTCAGGGGTGTTAAAACTATATTTGATTAATTTGGCACAATCAATGTCCCCTAAATACACTTTTCCAAAAAGAGAAAAACTCAAAAGCAAAAAGCTTTTTGAATTCCTTTTTGCCGAAGGGAAAAGTATCCATGTGTTTCCCATAAAACTTTTGTACCTCGGGTCTACTTTTGACGATGGATGCAAAATAAAGGTCGGTGTGGCGGTCCCAAAAAAAAGATTCAAAAACGCGGTGGCACGCAACCGTATCAAACGGCTGTTGCGAGAAGCTTACCGGTTGAACAAGTCCCTTGTTTTTAACAACATAGAGGGAAACTTTGCGTTCTTATTTTTATATCTTGGTGACAAGATGCCCAACTACGGGGAAGTGGACACGGCCATGAAGCAGGCCTTGGAGGCTTTTCTAAAAAAAGAATCCCATGAAAAGAATACTTAAGAAAAGGGTTTGGGTTCCCATTTTGGCCGTTGCCATTTTTGTGGGGGCCAGCAGTTTCAAAAGCGACTTTTTTGAAATTGCCAAACAGATAGAGATTTTCACCACCCTCTTCAAAGAACTCAACATGAACTATGTGGACGAGACCAATCCTGCAGAACTTATGGATTCCGCCATCAAGAACATGTTGGGCGAGCTCGACCCCTACACCCAATTTTTGAACGAGCAGGACGTGGAGGCCTACAAGATCAACAATGCAGGGGAATATTCCGGAATAGGCGCCTTGGTGCGTTCCTATGAAAGCAAGCTCCTCATTGTGGAGCCCTATAAAGGATATGCCGCGGATAAGGCCGGATTGAAAGCCGGTGATGAGATCATCAAAATTGGCGACACCAAAGTTTCCGATTTTGATGATGATGCAGGAGAGTTGCTCAAGGGAGCCAACAACACCCAGGTAAATGTCACTTTTGTTCGGCAAGGTGAAACCAAAACCGCGACCATCACCCGCGAAGAGGTGGAGGTGGATGCCGTTCCATACTATGACATGATCGATGCACAAACCGGATACATTGTCCTTTCCCGATTCAACAGAAAGGCGGCCATCCAAACCAAGTCCGCCATACAGGATCTTAAGGGGCGGGGCGCGGAAAGATTGGTGCTGGACCTACGGGGCAATCCCGGGGGATTGCTCTCCGAGGCCATAGATGTTACCAACCTCTTTGTTCCAAAAGGCGAGTTGATCGTGACCACAAAATCCAAAGTAAAAAAATTCAACCAGGAATACAGGACCAGAAACCAGCCCGAAGATTTGGAAATTCCGCTTGTAGTACTAGTCGATAGCAGAAGTGCCTCCGCCAGTGAAATTGTGTCCGGCGGATTGCAGGATTTGGACCGGGCGGTAATCATCGGGGCGCGCAGCTTTGGTAAAGGCTTGGTACAGCGACCCCTTAAACTCACCTATGGCACGCAGCTAAAGGTGACGATTTCCCGTTATTATACCCCCTCCGGACGTTGCATACAATCCCTGGATTATTGGAACAGGGATGCGGAGGGCAACGCAGTGCGCAATACGGATTTTCATGAATTTACCACCAGGAATGGCCGTAAGGTTTGGGACGGTGGTGGCGTAAAGCCCGATGTCGAAATCGCTTCCCTTAAGTCGAACACCCTTATCGATGCCTTGGGAGACAACAACATCATCTTCGATTTTGCCACGGATTACTACTATGGTCATGCTTTTGCTTCCGTAGATGACTTTTCGTTCTCCGATTCGGATTATTCCTCCTTTAAACTCTATGCGCAAGGCCAAAACTTTACATTCCAGACCGAGACCGAGAAGCTTTTGGAACAGTCCATGAATGCCGATGAGCATCTTTTGGGCCCAGATGTTCAGGAAGAATACAAAGATTTACTGCTTGCCGTGAACCGGGGGAAAATCTCCGCATTGGACAATTTTAAGAAAGAAATCAGGAAAAACCTGGAAGATGAAATCATCAAGCGGTATTTCTATCGCGATGGGCTCTACAGCTATTATCTAAGGCATGACGAGGCCATTTTGGCCGCCAAAACACTTTTGGGAGATGCCTCAAAGTACAACGGCATCTTAAAGTAGACCATGCGGTCACGGTTTTTCCTCTTGTGCATCTGTTTGGCTTCAACTTCTTTTTTGGGGGCACAAACCACCTATGGGAAAGGCAGGGTCCATGATTCCATTTTGGTTTCCGGGACCAACAATGAGACCTTTGCCCTGTATCTCCCGAAATCTTATTCGGAGCAACGTTTAAGCCCTATAGTCTTTATCTATGAGCCCCTTGGCCGGGGGGCTGTCGGACTTCAGCCTTTTATCGCAGCTTCTGAAAAATACGGTTTGATGCTGGTCTGTTCCAATGACTCCAGAAATGGGCCTTATGAACGGAACTTTGTCATTGCCAACAATCTCTTCGCCCATGTTTTTTCCCATTTCAACATCAAGGATGATGAAATATATGCTGCAGGGTTTTCCGGAGGCTCCCGCTTGGCCAGTGCCATAGCTTCCCTAACCAATCGGTTTACGGGAGTCATTGGTTGTGGTGCAGGGTTCTCTGGGCTCCAGGAACACATGCCCTCCGCCCAAAACTATGCCTATGTAGGCCTGTGCGGAAACAGTGACATGAATTACCGGGAGATGCTTGCCGATAAGGACTTTTTAAGCCTGATCAAGTTCAACAGCACCCTCTTCACTTTTGCCGGCGACCACAACTGGCCTCCACAAGAAGAGATATCGAGGGCCTTTGACTGGTTGTATCTTCAAAAAATCAAAAAGAAAAATCCAGTTCCTTTGGATACGGTTTTGGAGTACCACCAAGCAGACTGTTCCCTTTTACAACAATTTAAAAAGAGCGGCGATTTGCTTTTTGTCGCCGAGCAGTACGAACGCATTCTGAAGAATTACGAAAGATTCGTGCCGATTGACAGCCTTAGGGCCGAATATCTTTCGTTCAAAAAATCTTTAGCTTACAAGAAGAAGGCCGCCGCCCTGGAGAAGGCCTTGAAGGTTGAAGAAAAGTTTGCGGACAAATTCCGGGCGAGGTTCACAGAAGAATTTGAAAAAATGGGCAAAGCCGATTTTCTGTGGTGGGAAACGGAACTCGGGAAATTGAAATCCCTACGCAATACGGACGATGTTGAAATGCAAAAAATGGTGACCCGTGTGGAATATGACCTTTTTGTCCGGGCCTTTGTCCTAAAAAACATGCTGCTTCAAACCCAAAATACAGAACGGGTGGCTTTGTTAGGTCGGCTCCTACAGATCATCCATCCAAAAAAATAAGGGTTTTTCTTTTCATCAATCCATATCCCATTCCCGTCAGATCAAGGGAATGCCCTCTTTAACCATTTACTATCTTACCCTTAAAATTACCGCACCATTAATTTATTTTCCAAACCTTACCATGACCTACACCCTACTTACCCTTGCCGTCACAACCCTTGTTTTGCTTTTTTGGATGTACAAGCTTACCTGTGTTTGCTTTTTCCGACCACTTTCCGTGTGGAAGGAACAAAAGGATCCTGCTTTTCAATTGAGGGAAGCCACAATTCTTTCCATCAGCACTATCAAAAAAGACACTTACCCGTTGCTGGAGGCTGAGATTCTCTTTGAAAATTTTTCGGGCCATCCCATCCAAAAAAAAATCCGGTTTAGGGACGGGAACCCCAGCTTACATAGATTTAAAAAAGATGGAAAAATTCAGATTTCGCTAAATCCACAAAAAAAACCAAAAAATCCGGTTTCCATAGCCAATCGCAAGCATCAGGTTTCCATTGTTTTTATGCTGTCTTGTTGTTTCCTGACCATAGCTTATGTGGCCGGTTGTTATTTTTTGATGGGGGAGGCCATTTCAAGAGTGGCCCTATCGCCCGAATATTATGAAGAATTGTTTTCCAATTCCCCAGAAACCTCCGGAACCTTTATCATGGCCGCCTTGATGCTGATCATTCTCTTTTTCCTTTTCAAAAGATTGGGTTTTTGGGAAACCAAGGAAATCAGGTCACAAAACTGGGATTTGATGTACTATGGTCTTGGAACAGTGGCCACAGTAAAAGAATACCAAGATACCGGTGCCCTCATCAATGATAATCCATTGGTGAGATTCCATTATTCCTATTTGGACCAAAAAGGTCAGATTATAGAGGGGAGCGATCAAAAAGTAATCGGCAAATTGGATATTTTGGGGCTGCCCGATATGCGCGAAGTGGAAATCATGTATTTGCCAGAAGATTCCCGTATTTCACGTTTGGCCGAAAACATAAAAAGTCAAGGGATTTCAGATTTCATACGAAATGCATTTTTGTTTGGCCTTTTCATATTTTCCGTAATCCTTGTTGTGTTGTTTTGCCGGGACATTTTCTGATCCCGTAGATCAAAAGCGCTTTCCAAATTGGCTAATCTCCTTCTGCATAATAGCCCTCGATCAAATACAAGGTGTCCTTTCTAAACGAGAAGGTCATCGCTCCATAATCGTCCACTAGAGTGAAAATGTTCGCGTTTTTGGCTTTTTCATCCGTAAACTTCATGGCATTGATAAAATCTTGCCTGTCCAGCCCAATTTTTATTCCATTGTGTAGGGGCAGTTTTGGCGTTGTTATTTTGGCTTCATGTTTCCCTTCATAGTCATAGAAGCTTATTCTGGTGTCTCCTTGGATTATTGTGATATGGGTATATCCATCTGAGGTATGGGTAAAATCCCCCTCTGAATACTCCTCTCCCTCAAAATATTCCTCCTTAATTTCGATTTGATCGCCCAAAAGGACTTTGATGGCTTCTATTTCCAATGGAAAATCATAGGGGTTGTATAGAAATCCGTCTTTGTCATCGGTGGTGTATTCCACCTTTGACTCTTGCTCGCTTGTCTTATTTTCTGCAATTCTTTTCTGCGCCGATACATCTGCTGTATCATCGGATAATTCTTGGCTTATGACATCTTCTGTTTCTGTGGCCTGTTCATTTTTTGGCGTGTTTTTCAAAACACAGCCCGTGCAAAGAATCATGAGGAAAAGTGTGGTCCGTTTCATTGTGCTTGGAATAACTGATTACCGTTTCAACTTAGTTCTAATATCCTGATTGTCTCAAACCTAATTGACAAAGCATGGGTTTGGCTTTACTGAAAGTGGGTTTTGATGAATCAAAATAGGGCAAACATCAAACCGTGCATTTGCAAGTGATTCTATTTTGTATATTTCAGAAAGTTCTACGTTTTCCATGCAAAAAATCAATCGAGAGGACATCCAAATCATCAGCAGGCATAGCAATTGGTCCGAAGACGGTGTTTCCAAGGCCTTAAGGGACAACGTTTATAGTGACCTGCCCTCTTTACAAAAGTTTTTAAAACTGTTGTTTCTAAGCGTGGGTGTTTCCTTTGCCTTGGCGGGCATTGTATTTTTCTTTGCCTATAATTGGGAGGCCCTACACAAGTCCATAAAACTTGGATTGATGGAGGGGCTTGTTGTTCTTACAACTTTAGCGGCCGTCATTATCAAAACCAAACCTTTGCTAAAAAAATTGCTGCTCACCGCCGCCGCCATTTTGGTGGGGGTTTTGTATGCGGTGTTTGGCCAGGTGTACCAAACCGGGGCAAATGCCTATGATTTTTTCCTGGGCTGGACCATTTTTATATCCCTTTGGGTCCTGATTTCAAATTTTGCGCCCTTGTGGACCATTTATATTGCCTTGATCAATGCTACCGTGTTATTGTATGCCGAGCAGGTTGCCCATGGTTGGTCCGAAATGTTCGTTTATGCCCTCCTCTTTATCATCAACGCACTTTTTTTAGTGTCCTTTCTATGGCTGCCAAAATTGTTGGGCAAGACGTTTTTTCCCGTTTGGTTCACCAACTTTTTGGCCCTGGCCGCCGTTTTGTTTGGCACCATTGGCATGGTCAACGGCATTTTTGATAAGCCAGAGAATTATTTTATAGTGCTGCTTTTTTCCGTGCTCTGTGCATATGCCCTGGGGTTTTGGTATGGCCTTGCAACAAGACGAAGCTTTTATCCGGCCATTGTTTCGTTCAGTGTCATCATAATTATAAGCGCCTTTCTGTTGGATATCTCTGAAGATGCAGCCATGCTCCTTATCGTTGGGCTGTTCATTGTGACCTGCGTGACCCTTTTGATACTGTTCCTCATCAACCTTCACAAGAAATGGACAAACTAGTGGATAAACAAGAAATATTGCGCCACATCCGTGCTATGGAGGGTGAGCACTTTGCATTTGATGAGGACGCCATGTTCATCGAATATCAAAAAAGGGAAGGGGAGAGATCCAACCTCGTCATCAAAGTGTTGTCTGTATTTGGCGGAATTTTGGCCTCTTTGGCCTTTCTTGGGTCTTTGCTGCTTTTTGAGCTCTATGATTCCCCGGCGGGAATGCTAATCGTGGGTGGTATCTGTATTGTTGCCGCCATCTGGTTGAACAAAAAAATTGAAAACCTTATCATAGATACTTTTAGTGTTTCCATCTATGTGCTGGGTATCGTCCTTTTGATCATAGGAATGTTTTCGCTTGAACTGCACGAGGACCTTATAAATCTTTGTGTCATTGCCATTGCCCTAGGCTGCCTGTTCGTCACCCAAAACTATATTTTATCCTTCATCTCCACGCTCATCGTGGGTGGGGGAATCTTGCTCTTGATCATTTCCAAAGACCTTTACGGTGCCATACAGGCCTATATTGTACTGTATGCTCTCATCCTTGTATATTTTTTTATGGCAGAGGCCAAATTGATGACGTCCAGCATTCAAATATCCAAACTATATGACCCTTTGCGGATAGGTTTGGTTTTTTCCTTTTTGCTTGGCCTCGTTTCGTTGGGAAAAAACGACCTTGTCCCCATCTCCTATGATTCCCTTTGGATGTCTTCCCTGATGATTATTTTAATCATACTGTATCTGATAAGGGATAAAGTAGCGGCGCTGGGCATAAACTCTAAAAAAAGTGTAGTCTGGATTTACGTTTTGAGTGTCCTCACGCTTTTGCCCACCATTTTTGCTCCGGCCATTTCCGGATCCCTGCTACTTGTTATGTTATGTTTTATGGTCAACTATAAGACGGGGCTGGCCATTGGCATAATCGCACTTGTGTATTTTGTGATTCAATATTACTATGATCTCAATTTTACATTGCTGACCAAATCCATAATGCTATTTGTGTCGGGGGTGTTGTTTCTGCTTTTCTATGTATTTCTCACCAAAAAAATTGGGGCGAATGAAAAAGTATAGTTGGATCATTGTGCTGCTAAACCTTGTCCTGTTCATGGGGCTGTTCAACTATTCCGTAGTAAAAAAGGAGCGGTTGCTTTCTGATGGGAAACTCATCTTGTTGGAATTGGCCCCAGTAGATCCCCGGTCTTTAATGCAGGGCGATTATATGGATTTACGCTACGCCATTTCAGACAACCTGTTCAATGACGGCATCTCCAAACGGGGTTTCTGTGTAGTGCGGTTGGACGCGGACGGCGTTGGGCAAAAAGTACGCATCCAGGACCATCGTACGCCAAAAAATGAAGGTGAACTCCTTATTGAATACACTTCAAAAAAGTGGTTTGGGATTAACATTGGTGCAGAATCCTTTTTCTTCCAGGAAGGCCAATCCCAAAAATATGAAGACGCCAAATATGGGGGCATCAGAGTGGACGATGACGGGAATAGTATTTTGGTCGGGTTATACGATGCCAACCGTAAAAAGATAGAATAACCTTATTTTTGGCCATGCAAAAACTTAAGGTGTGTGAACTTTTTGCGGGAGTGGGTGGTTTTAGGCTCGGGCTTGAGAACACGGGGCACTACCGCGTTGTATGGAGCAACCAGTGGGAGCCTTCCACCAAAACCCAGCATGCCTCTTTGGTCTATGAGGCCCGCTTTGGGCCAGAGAACCACGCCAATACCAATATTGAAGAGGTTTCCATCACCGAAATCCCAGACCATGATCTCTTGGTGGGCGGTTTTCCCTGTCAAGATTATTCCGTGGCCACCTCTTTAAAGAACTCCAAGGGGCTCATTGGAAAAAAAGGGGTGCTTTGGTGGTCCATCCATCGCATTTTGTCCGAAAAAAAGAACAGGCCCAAGTACATCTTCCTGGAAAATGTGGACCGTCTTTTAAAATCTCCCTCCGCACAAAGGGGTCGTGATTTTGCCATAATACTGAGAAGTCTTACGAATCTTGGTTATGCTGTGGAGTGGCGGGTCATCAATGCCGCAGACTACGGTATGCCCCAACGCCGAAGGCGTATTTTTTTCTTGGCCTATCACAAATCCACAGAAATCTTCAGCGCCCTTAAAAAAGCCGCTCCAAAAGATTGGTTACTCTCAAAAGGGACCATACCCATGGCTTTTCCCCTTGAGCCAAACCCTCTCGGTGTCGTTTCTTTCGATTTGGAAAAAGATTTGGTGGCGCTATCCAACATCTTCAATGCCGAAAAGGGACTTTCTCCTTTTTTGAATACGGGAATTTGTGTGGATGGCAAAGTATCAACCCTAAAAACCAGCCCTTCCTACGATGGAAACCGCATTTTGCTATCCGATATCCTTGAAAACGGCTCGGCAAGTCCAGAACTGTTCATTCATGATGCAGATTTGCAGAAATGGGAATATCTAAAGGGTGCCAAAAAAGAAATACGCAAGACCAAAATTGGTTTTGAATACAATTATAGCGAGGGAAGCATGGTGTTTCCCGATGCTCTTGATCAACCTTCCAGAACCATCATTACCGGAGAGGGCGGCAAGTCCCCTTCCCGGTTCAAGCACGTGGTCCGAACCTCCAAAGGACTGCGAAGACTTTCTCCTGTGGAATTGGAACGGTTGAACATGTTTCCGGACAACCACACCAAATTGGATGGAATCCCAGATGCCAAGCGGGCATTTTTTATGGGAAACGCCTTGGTGGTCGGCATTGTGGAACAAATAGGTTCTGCCCTGTTCCGGAAAATAACCGAATTTGAAGAGTAATTTCCATTCTGATCTATCCAAAGAAAAACAACTTATCCCCTTATTGGATTTCTATTACAAAAAATGCCTCAAACAGTACGCCTTTGAGCGAATTTCCAATCTAAGGCAACAGCGCCAGGGGATAGATTTGATTTTGAAAAACAAAACATCTGGTGCATTATTTTATGTGGATGAAAAGGCACAACTGGATTATGTGAACGAAGGCCTTCCCACTTTTGTTTTTGAACTTTTCTATGAAAAAAAGGGCGTCCAAAAACAAGGTTGGTTGTTCGACCCCTCCAAAAAGACCCTTTTTTATGCCTTGGTGACCAGTATTTATTCTGATGAGGAAAATGTATTCACTTCTTGCAACATTACTTTCGTGAACCGCAAAAAGTTAATCCAACACATGGAAAAATTAGGGTTGACCGAGGATTTTTTAGGTAAAACCACAATGGCCAATAAAGATCTGCATGGGAAATTGGTGCTGGAGCAACTGCATCCCAAAAATGAGGGATATCTCTTCTTTTCCACCCAAAACAAGGCCGAAAAACCTATAAATCTTGTCTTAAAATTGGACTATCTGATAGAAATAGGGGTTGCCAAAAAATTGATTTGACCTAGTTTTTCACCATTCGGGTATGGGGAATCCCATCCTCCAAATATTCTTCTCCAACGGGTCTGAATCCCAATTCGGAATAGAATTTGAGTAAATAGGATTGCGCGGAAATTTCAACGGAAACTTTGGGAAATCGTGCTTCAATTGTTTGCAAAGAGGTTTTCATGATAGCTTTGCCATACCCATATTGGCGTTGGTCCCGGGCCACCACTACTCTTCCAATGCTGGCATTTTCAAAATAATCCCCCGGTTTGAAAATCCGGGTATAGGCCACCACACTATTGTCCTTGATGCCCAAAACATGAAGGGCCTTTTGGTCCTTATTGTCCAAATCTAGGTACGCACAATCCTGTTCCACCACAAAGACCTCGCTGCGTAAGCGCATAATCTGGTACAGCTCCGTGTTGGAAAGTTCATTGAATGTTCTGACAATACATTCCATCAATCTTGGACAATTATGTGTTTGGAATCACATTTGTCAAACTCGGGTTGAATGTTGACGTGGTTGATTCCGTGCCTATGGTACACGTGTTCCTCTATCCGTTCCAAGATGATGTCAAATTCGGACAGTTTTATATCATCCTTAAAATCGATATGGGCTTCCATATGTACCTCATCTTCATTGAGTTGCCAAATATGTACGTGGTGTACATTCTTCACTTCATCCAACGTACAGATGGATTCCACAATGTCTTGGATGACAATGTGCTTTGGTGTGAACAACATCAATACTTTGGTGGATTCCTTCAAAAGGTCATAGCCCATATAGATCAAATAAACGCCTATGAGCATGGTCAAAATGGCGTCTACCCAATAAATTTCAAAATATTTCATCAAAATGCCCCCTATCAAAACTGCTACGGAAGCCATCATATCCGTCAATAAGTGTAGGTAAGCGGATCTCATGTTCATGTTGCTCTCTGAATCTTTCTTCAGCAAGAGCACACTGAAACCATTGGCTACAATTCCCAATAGTGAAAGCCAAATTACCAGATTGGACTCTATTTCCTTTGGGTCGAACAAACGTTCCACGGCCTCTTTCATCAAAAAAATGGCCACCACTACCAACGTTGCGGCATTTACAAAAGCGGCCATGATCTCTGCCCTTTTATACCCGAATGTTTTATGGCTTGAAGCTTTTTGTTTTCCCAAAAAAGAGGCCACATAACTTATGATCAGCGAAAGTACATCACTAAAGTTGTGGAGTGCGTCCGACAACAGGGCAAGACTGCCAGAGATAAGCCCCCCGATGACCTGTGATAGGGTAATGGCTATGTTGAGAAAGATGGATAGTAATAGATTCCTTCCCTTTAGATCGTTGTGATGGTGGGAGTGATCATGGTGATGATGGTGGTGGTGCCCCATGTTTATCTGCAGGGAATTTTCTCAATCCTTCTTTCGTGCCGACCCCCCTCAAATTTGGTGTTCAAAAAAGTCTCCACCATGTCCAATGCTTGTGGAAGTGCTATAAACCGTGCCGGAAGGCTTAATATATTGGCATCATTGTGCTCCCTTGCCAGTGCGGTTATCTCCTTGTTCCAGCAAAGGGCGCCCCTTACGTTTTGATGTTTGTTGATGGTCATGGTAGCCCCATTTCCGCTTCCACACAGCACAATGCCCATGTCCACGTTTCCTTCCTCAACGTCCCTGGCAACTGGATGTGCAAAATCCGGGTAATCCACACTGTCGGTCCCATCGGTCCCATAATTCACCACTTCTATGCCCTTTGACTTTAAAAGTCCTACAATGGCCAATTTATAATCAGTGCCTGCGTGGTCATTTCCTATAGCAATTTTCATGTTCTATAAATTAATTCGTGGGTGTGTCGCAAAGGTACGATTCTTTTTACCAGCCCATGTTCATAAAATCTTCTAAAAAGTTACACTTTACTATCAATCAGTTATTTACAGAAAAACATGTTTTGTTGATTTATTTAAGAAAAATAGGGACAATCAAATTTTGATTTTAGAAAAAAATCCCCGAATAGAATATTTTGCCAATTTTCAACGGATATTCCATTAAAAATTAATCAACCATTAGGAAACATAAAAACGGAATAATTAACATTAAACTTACATTTAATTTTCAATAAATTGATGTTGATATCACTTATGAATAACCGTTCATAAAAATTACAATGCATTGATTTTTAAGAAAATCAAGAATTGATAGAATGTGAACAAAAAACTTTATGTGTTCAAAGCAATTTTTTAAGGAAAAATTTATTGCACATTTCAACAAACAATCATCACCAACAGATTATTTCAAAAATCCATCAAAGAAAAAGAACATAGTTGTTATTTGTTGATAAAACTACGCTATGTTTCCATATTCCCTTTCATTCTTGTGCGCCAAGGATTATAATTTGTACTTTTCAAAAAAATAGAATGTAGATGTCAAAGAAAAAGAAGAGGAGTAGGAGTCAGCGGAAGAATGAGATAACCAAAGGCATTTTTACAGTTCTCGAAAAAGAACCCTCTAAAAGCTTTAATTACAAGCAAATAGCGGCTAAGTTGGGTATAACGGAAACACAGGACCGGAATGAACTGATCAAAAGATTGGGCCAGTTAAGGGGCAGTGATAGAATCACTGAACCAGAAAGGGGAAAGTTCCAAAAGAAACCCTCCTTGCACACCTACTTTACAGGTAAGGTTGATTTGACAACCAGTGGGAATGCCTATATTTTGGTGGATGGCCAGGAAGACGATGTGTTTGTTCCCCACAACCGGTTGAACAAGGCTTTCCATGGCGATATGGTGGAAGTTTTTTTAAAGCCCAGACGAAACGGAAGGAAGGTTGAGGGAGAGATTTCAAAGGTTTTGGAGCGTAAGAAAACAACCTATGTGGGCATAGTGGACAAACAAAAGACATTTGCTTTTGTAAGACCTACGGATCCACGGATGTACACGGATATCTTCATCCCCCTCGAAAAGTTGAAAAAAGCCAAGGATGGGGATAAGGTATTGGTTAATTTGGGTGATTGGCCTGAAGATGCGGATTCTCCCTACGGTGAGGTAGTAAGTGTCCTTGGTACGCCTGGAGAACACAATACCGAGATACATTCCATTTTGGCGGAATATGGCTTGCCCTATGAGTTTCCATATGAAGTGGAGCAGTTTGCCAAGACGTTGGACACATCTATAAAAGAATCCGAAATTGCCCAAAGAAGGGATATGAGGGAGGTACTCACTTTCACCATAGATCCAAAGGATGCCAAGGATTTTGATGATGCACTCTCCTTTCAAAAACTGGAGAATGGCAATTATGAAATAGGTATCCATATTGCCGATGTCTCGCATTATGTCTCGCCCAATACCGTATTGGATGACGAAGCCTACGAAAGGGCCACATCAGTCTATTTGGTGGACCGTGTGGTGCCCATGCTTCCAGAGGTATTGTCAAACATGGCCTGTTCTCTTAGGCCCAATGAAGAAAAATATACGTTCTCCGCAGTTTTTGAGATGGACGAGAAAGCTCGCTTGATCAATCAATGGTTCGGAAGGACGGCGATAAACTCCAATGAACGGTTTGCTTATGAAGAAGCCCAACATATCATAGAAACAGAACAGTCCAATATCCCAAAAGAGGTTTCCATCAGGGGAGAAGGCTATACGGTTTCGGAAGATGTGGTGGAGGCTATCCTCACCTTTGATAAATTGGCAAAGATCATGCGGAAAGCACGTATGGATGCAGGAGCCATTTCCTTTGACAAGATTGAGGTTCGGTTCAACCTGACGGAAAACAACGAACCAGAAAGTGTTTATTTTAAAGAAGCCAAGGAGGCCAACAAGCTTATTGAAGAATTTATGCTCTTGGCAAACCGGAAAGTTGCCGAGTTCATCGGGAAACAGAAAAAAACGTTTGTGTACAGGGTCCATGATGAGCCAGACGAAGAGAAATTGGTGGCCTTGAACGGAGTAATATCAAGATTTGGGCACAGTATCAACCTAAAGGACAGAAAGAGCATCAACAGCTCCCTAAACAAGCTATTGGAGGATGTAAAGGGCAAGAAAGAACAGAATTTGGTGGATACCTTGGCCATACGCAGTATGAGCAAGGCCATTTATACCACCGAGAACATTGGCCATTATGGACTGGGGTTTGATTATTACACCCATTTTACCTCACCCATACGAAGATACCCTGATGTAATGGTCCATAGACTTTTGCAGCATTATTTGGACAAGGGCAAACCACCCAAAGCATTGGTCTATGAGGAAAAATGCAAGCATTCATCAGATATGGAGCTTTTAGCGGCAAATGCAGAACGGGATTCTGTTAAATACATGCAGATAAAGTTCATGGAAGACCACAAGGACCAAGAATTTTTAGGGGTTATATCCGGAGTGACGGAATGGGGCATTTACGTGGAGATCATTGAAAATAAATGTGAGGGCATGGTGCGGATTCGTGATATAAAGGATGATTATTATGTTTTTGATGAGCGACAGTACGCCATTGTCGGGGAACGGTTCAATCGCATGTACCAACTGGGCGATGAGGTGTATGTAATGGTAAAGGACACGGATTTGATGAAACGGCATTTGGACTTTTCGTTGATTGGTAAAAAAGAGTGATACTATTTTGGAATAAAATTTGTTATCGTATTGAGAACCAAATTTTTATGATATGAGACCTATTACTATGCTTATGTTGTTCCTCACGCTGCAGGTCTTGAGCGCCCAGGATAAGGAAATCACCCAAAAACTTCAGAAATTTTCGGAAGTGAAGGGTTTTGATGGGATTTCCATCCATCTTATCAAATCCACTGAAAACAAGGCGGTCATTTCTGGTGCCAACACCAACAAAGTCGCCATAGTGAACAATGAGGGTGTGCTGAAAATTAGAATGGAAATCGTTAAAATTTTCAGTGGGTACAGAACGTATGTGGATCTGTACCATACAGAAGAACTCAAAGTGATCGATGTGAACGAAGATGCCAGAATTTATTCTGACGACACCTATGTTCAGGACGTTTTGGAGCTTAAGGCCCAAGAAGGAGGGGACCTTGAAATAAACTGCCAGGTGGAACAGCTTTTGATCAAAGCGGTTTCGGGCGGGGAGATATTGGCCTCTGGCTTTTCCAACACCCAGGATGTCATCATCAATACCGGGGGTGCTTATAACGGAAAGACTTTTAAGACAAAGTTTACCACAATAAGCGTCAATGCGGGAGGAAATGCCGAAATTTATGCTACCGAGTATGTAAAGGCCGATGTGAAGGCCGGTGGAGAGGTTTTGGTGTATGGCGACCCAAAAAAAATGGACCAGAAAACGGTCTTTGGTGGGAAGGTAAAAAGAGTGGAATAAAATTATGATTGAAGATATTCAGGCTGCGATACCACTGGGGTTCCTGCTCAGTTTCATGATAGGCCCGGTTTTCTTTGTCCTTTTGGAAACCAGCGCCACCAAAGGCTTCAGGGCCGGAGTTAGTCTGGATATTGGGGTCATTATCGCAGACATCATCTTTTTGTTGATAGCATACTTTACCAGTTTTCAATTGTTGGAAAATTTGAGCAATCAACCAGGACTCTTTGTTTTTGGGGGAATGATATTGTTGGTATACGGCATTGTGATTTTTGTGCGGAAGGATTCCAAAAAAGCAAGTTTAAAAGCATCGACAGGAACTTATCTGAGCCTTATGGTAAAAGGTTTTTTGCTGAACTTCATCAACATTGGGGTCTTGGCATTTTGGCTGGGCCTCATCGTGATTGTAGGTCCGAGCCTGGACAATAGCCCCAGTAGGATGTTTGTTTTTTTCAGTACGGTGATCGCAGTCTACTTTGCAACGGATTTGATGAAGATACTGTTGGCCAAGCAATTGAAAAAGTATTTGACCCGGGAACGTATAATCCTCATCAAAAAAGGATTGGGCATTATTTTGATCATCTGCGGCATTGTGTTGATTTCCAAGGGTTTTTTGCCCAAGGATAAGTTCAACATCCAAGACGAGATAGAGCGCATAAGTGAAACAAAAAACCCAACATTAAGTTGGGTTTTGTAGAGGCATCGAGCGGATTCGAACCGCTGTACAAGCTTTTGCAGAGCTGTGCCTAGCCACTCGGCCACGATGCCAATCGGTTGGCAAAGCTAAAAATATTTTATGAATTTTGGGATTGGAACAATCTTAATGTGAATTGTGTTTCAATAAACACTAACTTAGAGGCATCGGGTGGACTCGAACCACCATAAAAATCCTTGCGGGACCTTGTCTATCCATTTCGACCACAATGCCGTTGTTACAAAAACAAAATTATAAAAAGTTTAACGTCGTTAATCGGTAAGCGACAGCGGTTTATCGAGAATATGTGAGTTTCACCGAAACACTCTCCACATCGCCACCTATTGGGGGATTTATTTTGGAAACTTCCACTTCCACTTTTTCCACCGCCATAATTTCCAAAAAAATACGGTCAACAATACGTTTGGCCACATGTTCCAGAAGATTGGACCTAACGGCCATTTCTTCCTTCACAATATTGTTCAAATGAACGTAATCAACAGTTTCGCCGAGCTTATCCGATTTTGAGGGCTTGGACAGATTGGCCGAAATTTCCAGGTCTACCCTATAATCACTGCCAATGAGCATTTCCTCTTTAAGACACCCATGGTTGGAATGCACCCTGATGTTGTTCAACCTAATTTTTCCCACTTCGGATGGATTATGCGGGACAAAAATAGCGTAAAACCATTAAATCAATACATGCACCTGCAATTGCTGATTCCCTGGAACAAATCCATGCCAACCGTTACCACGTGGGTTCCCATACTGTATCCCAAAATTTCGTTGGTAATGACCTGATAAGAGTACCCAAAATAAAAATTACTTTTCTTGAACCCCGCAATGGGCGCCACATATAGGGGTTTTCCAAGTTGGTCGTTCAGGAAACGGTAGGTCAGCCCTACATAATAGTAGTCCTCGAAGTCGTGAAAGCGGAATTTAGCGTTCAAGTCGGTAACCGAACGACCATCACTTTCAAACCATTGAAAGAAAACAGAGGGCTCCAACTCCAACTTGCTATTTTTGTTCTTGGCAATGCTATAGCCCGTATACACATAATAATTTCTTAAGGTATTGGGCTCAAAAACAGGGTTGAACTGTGTCAGATCTTTGTTCAGCACGTTGGAAGCATTGACGCTGAAATAAAATTTATTATAGCGGTACAATACACCAAGGTCAAAATTGTGGTTGGTCGTGGCCTTGTCATCGGTAGGAAGCTGTCCGTTGCTTTCCGTAAAATTCTCAACATCGATCCTGAACTGGTTAAAATTGTACGAGATTCCGAAGGAAAGGAAAATGTCATCGTATCGGTCCAAGGTAAGGTGGTGCGCAAAGGAAACCCTTGCCCCCCTTTGCTTGGTCTCTCCGTTACTGTCATTGTACAGCAGCATTCCCAAGCCTGACCGATTTCCGATACGGGCATCTGCTGCCAAGGTTTGGGTGTCCGGGGCATCTTCGATGCCTACCCACTGTGTCAACCCATTGAGCCGTACCTTTATGTGATCCCCGATACCGGCATACGTAGGGGACATCAAAAAAGGGTTGTCCGCTATATATTGCGAGAGTTGGGGAATGGTCAACTCTTGACCTTTGGCCGTGAGGGCCAAAAGGAAAAGAAAGACAGGATAATATATTTTTTTAAACATGGGTCAGCAGGTTAAGCATCATTGTCGATATAGGGTAAAGTGACCTACAAATTCACGGTCGTCCAATTCGCCATTTAGGCGCACAATGTACCAGTAATCACCGGTAGGCAGTGGTTTGCCATCATAGTCTCCATCCCATCCCTGAGTGTCACGGGTCATTCTCTCCACTACTCTACCATAACGATCGTAAATAACAATTAGTACGTTCGGGAATCCCTCAATATTTTCGGGAATCCAGGTATCATTTAACCCATCACCATCTGGCGTGAAGAAGTTTGGCATCTCAATATCAATGAATTCCATGAATATTTGAGCCGTTGCCTCACATCCGTTCTGGTCAATGACCGTAACCGTATACGTATCCGTCCTGTTGATGTAGAACGTGTTGTTGTTGCCGTTGTCATAATCATTGAAATAGAAAGTATACTCTGGCACGCCGCCTTCCGCAATAGCCGTGATTTGATTGATATTGTTGTTTTCCAACACCAAAGTGAGCGGTTCATAGCCCACTATGTTGAAATCGTAGGTCACCATACAGCCATTGGCATGGGCAATGGTGACAAAATGATCACCAGCGGGGATATTCGTAAAATCAGCAGACAATTGCATATCCGCAGGATCTGTAGAGTCCAAGGCATACAATACATCAGCGGAAACCGTTGGATCCTCAAACACAATGTCCAAATGGTTGTTCGGGATATTTCCGGTACACTCATACATGGGCGTTACGGTTGCCGCAAGGTTCACACCGGGCTCTATTTCCACAAAGACATTGGTATCGCATCCTTGGGCATCCCTCACAAAGACCACATGGGTTCCTGCGGAAAGGTTTTGGAACAATACTTGACCTTGAACAAAATCCGCATCCGCATTTGAGTTGAGTGCAGTCTCGTAAGGTGCTGTACCGCCCGTAATCTGAAGTTCAAAGGAACCATCCGCGCTGTTGTAGCAAACTTCATCCAAGATGTTCACCGCTTCGGCCATTAAAGGCTCTGGTTGAACAATTTCAAACTGGAAGGTGATGAAACAACCATTTTTATCCTGTGCAATGACGTCGTAGATACCTGGAGCGAGATCCTCGAAAGTATTGACGGTATCAAACTGGTCAAGGTTTGGCGTAATGGCATATTGGATTTCTCCCGTACCTCCGGACACCTCAACGGTAATGGTACCATCGTTCATTCCAGCACAGGTTACATTGGTGAACTCTTCACGATCTACCTGTAACGGCATAGGATCTACAATAAGGATTTCTGGAGACACCTCCACACAGTCTTGGCTGGTCACTCTTACATAATAGCTTCCGGCAACAAGACCGTTGAAAGTTCCACTGTTCTGTGGGCCCGCCAACAAATTGGTTAGGGCTGCATCACCAAAAAGCTCATAGCTATAGTTGCCCAGACCACCAGTTGCCACTGCCCTGATTGTGGCAGAAGCCTCTCCGGTACAGTTGATTATTGCCGCAGAATCATCTATGGTAATGGTCAATGGAGGCACCATGTCAACACTTACCTGGTTGGAGATTTGTGCCCCACAACCAAAAGCATCCCTGACATAGTATTGATATACTCCGGCACCTACGGTGAACGTATGTGTGTTACCACCACTCATGGGCACATAGACCACGTTGTCCACACTGAATTCATAAGGTCCGGTTCCACCAGAAGCGGTCAATCGTGTTTGGGCCAAATTGTTACAGGTCATGGCACTCAATTGAATCAAGGAAGCCATTACGTCGGTCGGTTCGGTGATAGTTACCTGTGGTGTTTCCACATCACAGCTCCATCCGTCGGATACGGTAATGCTATAGATGCCCGCACCAAGATTATCGAACACGGGAGAACCTTGCGCCCCAGAAGTAAAGGCGATGATAGTACCCGTTGAGTCATATTCATTCAATTGATATTGATAAACACCTTCTCCGCCCAAGACATTAATTGCCGTTACCGTGGCATCGGTGTCACCATAACAAACCAGTGTTGTGGGTGTAGCATCAATATCCGCGGTTATTGGGCTAGGTTGTACCAAATTTAAGCCTCGGTTGATCACACAGCCATTGGTATCGGTAATCTGAACATCATAAACACCAGCGGATAAGCCTGTAAAGACATGGCTGTTTACATTGTTGATGTTGTACACCTGTGTGGTGGTCGTGTTTGTCAACACAATGTTATAGGGCGTATATCCTCCAACAGGAGCCACCAATATTTCACCCTGGTCGTTGGTACAGGTTACATTGGCCACCTCAACAGGTGCGGCATCCAGTGCCATACTTGGTGAAATGATGGTAATAGTGTTGGAGTCTTCGGCACACAAAGGATTTGCGGTTTCGGTCACCCGCACAAAGTAATTGCCGCCAACCAACGCGGGGTCAGTTATGGACAAAGGATTTGTGGTAGTGTTTGCGCTTCCTGTAATACCTGTTGTGGTGCCGTTGGACCTGAACACTTCATAGTCGTACGTTCCCGTATAACCAATTACATTGATTTCCAAAGTACCTGCACCACCAAAACATATGGCAGGCGCTGTTGCGGTAGCAACCACATCAATCACATCATAAGGCGCAATACTATATGGAGCCGTATCCACATAACAGCCTGTGGCATTGTCGGTTACCCTAAAGGTGTACGTGCCCGGTGCCGTCAATTCAAATGTAGCCGTCGTGCTTGTTGGTGTTCCGGTCAACGATCCGTAAGGATTGCCCACGGGCAACAACTCAAAGGTGTACGTATTGCCAGGATTACCATTGTCGGTAACGGTTAGCAGTACTTCTTCTGGGTTGACACAGCTGATGGCCACATTTTGTGCAACAGCCACCGTGAAGGTGTTGATCGGCTGAATGATGACGCTATCTGTGGTTGAACATGAACTGGCATCCCTCACATAGACCGTAATATTTTGAACCGCTCCATTGTCCACAACAGCAAAAGTGTTGGAGGTTTGGAAATTCACATTGTCAATACTGTACAAATATGGACCTGTTCCTCCTGATGCCGTTACGGTAATGGTTGATGTATTCACGGTATTGTTAGGATTACACACAAAGACTGTTGCCGATGCGGAAACCGTCAATGGGGTTGGCTCTGTAACCGTTTGGTCGAAGAAATCCTCACAAGCTCTGGATGAAATCACCCTTACCCTGTAATCACCAGGGGGAAGGTTATCAAAAACAGGACTGGTCTGCGCAAAACGGTACGGTGTGCCCAGATTCGAAATTTCGTAGAGCTCATACGTATAGACGGGATCTACCACAGTGGCAGGATCCAACACTACCGTCAGACTGCCATCGGAGCCACCGTTACAGCTCACGGGATCTTCAATTACGTTGTCGATGATGGGATCTACCTTATCATCCAGCTCTTGGGTAACCACATAGGTACAAGGCGTTGCCGTGTCATTATCCGTTATGGTAAAGATGTAGATGCCGGGCTGTATAAGTCCGGTGAAGACACCGGTAGCATTACTGGCCGTGGTAACTCCGTCGGGGAACAGCACATCAAAAGTAAGGTTGGACGAACCTCCACTTACATTTACGGTGATGTGGCCTCCTGGGTCCACAGTACAATCAATAGGTTTTACCACGGTTGTGGTCGTCGTCATGGCATCCAAAAGATCAACAGGCCCAATGGTTGTGGTACAGGACCATTGATCGGCAATCAACACTTCATACGAACCAGCGCCCAATCCTGAGAATACAGTACTGGTCTGTGGAGAACCTACAGCAGATCCATTACGGATAAGCTGATAGGTATAGTTGCTGCCCTGGCCACCAGCGGTTCCAACCACTTCGATTTCCCCTTGAAGATTGGTACAATTTTCTTGGTTGATTTGAAGGTTGGCCGTAATTGAAGCTGGATCTTCCAAAGTTACATTGGGCAGTTGGAAAACACAACCAAATTGGTCGGCTACCCAAACCTGATAATCAGTCCCCGGAGCAATACCTCCGGCAAGGCCAGAGAACAATGGGGAAGCTTGATAACTAGCTGGGAATGTGGGTGCCGGATTCGAGGCCAGGTCCACAAAGTAGGTATAACCGCCCCATCCACCAGAAACATTGTAAATTTCGATGATACCATCGTTAAGGGCACAGGTTACAGGGGTTACCTGCGTGCTTGCTGATATGCCTGCATTTGGGCCCATAATGTTGAAAGATGCGGTATACACACAGGCAGAACCCGGAGGATTTGTATCCACAACCTCTATATAATAGGCCCCGGCGGCTAGCCCGGTTATGGTAAAGTTGCCGTCCGCATCTGAACCGATAGAGGTAATATCATCGGCTAAATTGCCAGGCGTGTTGTTAATGTCATAATACAGCGTGTAGCTTGTGGCACTCGCATAGGTTGTGTTTGTGGCGTCCACCAAATCAAGCTCTACGGAACCATCAGTATCCCCAAAACAAGTAACGTTAGTGGTGTTGACCACAATCAAATCCAAGACCTCAGGATCGGCCACCACATGGGATATGGTAATGACGCATCCCGTCACGGTGTTCCTTACCTCAAAGTTATGGGTGCCCACGGTTAAACCGGTGAAGCTTCCAGAGGGCTGGAAAATGCCTGCGGGCAACTCCCTGAACTCGTAATTGGCTGGATTTGCTGTTGAATTGGTAATGGAGCCTGTTGCAGTTATGGTGATATCCTCACCAGAGATACAGGTGGCAACAGCATCCACGGCAACACTTGCCGACAATAATTCGTCAAATGGCGCAATTACGGCTGTGGTTGTTCCCAGACAGCCATTCTCATCATATACGTTGATGGTATAACTTCCACCCACAATGTTGGTTTCGGTATATACATTGTTCGGGCCAGATTGAACCACGACATCGTCACCGGTAGCGGGAGTTCCTTGGTCATTGATAAATTCATAAATGACATAGGTTCCGCTTCCACCAGTAATTGAGGCAGTGTCCACCGTAAGGGTGGCATTATCCTTATTGTTGCCTATGGCACAGCCAAACTCAACAACGGTTGGCGCCGGAACCACAACAGGGTTGGGCTCCGTGATCTGTATGTTGAATATGTCGGTGAAACAACTGTTGACTCCCGTTCCACGGACACTATAGGTGCCTGCCGGAAGATTTTCAAAGGTGTTTCCGTTCAAAACGGCTCCACCCGGCATTGGGGTCAGCGTATAGATCAAAGGTCCAATTCCTGTATCTGCCTCGATAAGCGTTATACTTCCATCACTTCCACCATTGCAGGTTACATCAACGTGCGTCTCCGTAAATGAAGGAAGGGGGGCATCAGGAACATCGATGGTAATGGTTTCGAAACAGTTTGGAGGCGTGGTTCCAATATCATATACCGTAACACTATAGCTGCCGGCCGCACTTGCGGAAGTCCATGTGAATGGATTGGAAGGAAGGACCGCTCTAGCCTGATCGATCGCTCCTGGGCCATCAATTTCATATTCGTAGTTTCCGGAGCCTGAGATTACTTCAATCTCAATTTCGGCATTTGCCGCAGCACCAGGCTCACAATCAAGGGCCACAGTTTGGGTAACCCTAAATTCCAATGGGGGCTGAATGTCAATGGTCTCCGTATCGAAACAGCCATTTACATCCCGCACGGAGATGGTTTGGGTCAATCCGGAACTCAATCCGGAAACAGTGTATTGGTTACTACCGTTGAATGTTATGTTCTGATAAGGAGCACCGTTTAGGCTCAACTGGAATGGAGGCAAGGCCGTTCCCGGATTGTCCAGGGTCAGCAAAATCTCAAACATGCCCTCGTCCACGCATTCATCCACAATTGCAATTGAGATTTCAGGACTTGGGTCTTCCAGCACCGTAATAGGTTTTTGGAAGATACATCCATAGGCATCTTTTACATATACGATATAGTCACCGGCCTCAACATTGGCAAAAGTGGTGCTCGTCCATCCTGCAGAAGCAGCCGTTGGAGCGGGGTCGGTGCTCAACAAATATTGATAGGTATAAGGGGCCGTTCCATATCTTCCAGTCGCGGTTATGATTCCCGCATTTGGATTACAATTGTCGTTTTGTGGGCTGGCTACATCCAAATCCAAGGCGTTCACGGATTCACGGATGGTAAATTCACCGCCGTTGACGGAGCAGCCATTATTTGGGCCATTAACTTCGGTGAGCAATAGGTAGTATTCTCCAGGAGGCAGCGTGGCAAAATTGTTTACCGTTACTGAAGCGGGAGGATTTACCGATGCCGTGCCAGAGTATCCTGTGGTAATATTGGACTGTCTATTGAAAATTTCATACTGTACATCCGTTGCAAGCGCGTCATATCCTGTGAATGTAAAGGAAATATTTGCGTCCGCAGAGCCAGTACAACTTACGTTGTTCACGGCATCCAAGGTTGCTGTCATGGCAGAAGGCGTATTTATGGGCGCCGCCGCTTCTTCAAAATAGTAACAGTTTGTGGTTAGATCGTAGACCACAAAAGTATAGGTGATACCAGGTGTTAGACCGGTAAATATGGTCGAGTCTCCGCCTGGCACCGTGGGCGGTTGATAACTGCTGGAATAGGGTGCTGTATAGGTTTCCAAAATGGCAAACTCATAGTTGCCGCTTCCCACAGCCGAACCAACGGTCACAATCGCCGTTCCGCCAACAAGACAGTCCACGGTTGCGGTACTGACATCAATATCCAGGTCGTTGGGGGGCGATGCAATGATTTCTGTGGTATAAGAGGCACAACCATTGGCATCCACCACATCAATTTGGTAAATGCCGAACTCCAATACGGTGAAGGTGTGATCCCTTGCTCCAGGAGTGGTCGTGTAGGTTTGTGGCGCAATGCCATTATTTGCTGTTAAAACATAGGTGTATTCTGCAGTACCTCCAGATACTCCAGATATTGTAATTGATCCCGGGTCTGTAGTGCCCGATCCAGCATTACAAGTAATGGGCACGTCCGATGTGTTGTATGTAATTGGGTCCGGTTGTGAGATTACGACTGGGAATGGCGCTGAAACGCATCCTTTATCATCGGTAACGGTGACCTCATATGAACCGGCGGGAAGTCCGGTGGTTTGTGTGCCATAGTTGGTTGGCCCACTGGTTTCCACCACATTTATGGTGTATGGGGGAACCCCAACAGAGGTGTCGATGATTACATCCAGAGCGCCCGTAATTTCACTGTTACACAGGATATCTGTTGGAATAACGTTGCTGATCACAGGTGTGGTGGCCGGAGTTACCACGATACTGTTGGTCACCACGGTACACGCAACGGGCAAAGTCGTATCGGTCACCCTAAATTGGTAGGTTCCATCGGCGTTGGCAGTAAACACATTGCCCACAAACCCTGAAGAATTATAGGTGCTACCGCCATCATCTGACCAGTCGTAGGTATAACTTCCAGAACCACCTGAAGCAGTTATGGTTATGGTGGCGTCGGCAAGACACGTTAAATCGTTGTTAAGCACTGCATTGGCCACAAGATGGGGATTAATAGTCACTGATTGTTGAACCCCTACGCATCCAAAGCCATCACGTACATCTATGGTATAGGTTCCGGCAGTCAAGTTGTTAAAGGTATGGGTAGTGGCCGTCGCTGGTGTTGGGGTAATCCAAACACCTCCGTTCAGGCTAAATTGATAATCCCCATTTCCTGAAGTGACATCAACCTGGATGGAACCATCACTGTTGCCACTGTAACAGGCTGTTGGGGTGGATGTAAAGATTATTGGATCTGGTGCCACCACGGTAAGGGCAACATCTATCGGATCTTCACAAAGGTTGGTGTCCCTTGCCCTTACGATATAGTCTCCTGCGGCAAGGCCGGTAAAGATATTGGATGATTGATAGGCCACAATGATTCCACCGACCCCGTCTTCCAATTGGTACTGATAGGCAGGAGTCCCGCCGGTTGCCGAAGCTGTGATGGTGGCTCCGCCGTTGGTACAGGTCAACACGTTGGTAATGGAAGCTGTGGTTATGAGAGCATTGGGCTCTGAAAGGGTTTGGTTCAATATAATGATACAACTGTTGTCCAACACATCCCTCACTTCAATGGTATAGTTTCCTGCAGTAAGACCGGAAACTGTAATTGGACTGGATGTTTGAGGGGCAGAATATCCTCCCCCGTTCACCTGGTATTCAAACCCGTTGATGGCATCAAAATTTTCCACCTCAAAAGTGATGGAACCATCGGAACCCGTATTACAGGTTATATTGGTGAAAGCTATAACGGAGGCATCAAAGGCGTTGCCCGGTTCAACAATAACGGTAGTTTGGGTAATACAATCGCTACCGTAATTGACATCTATGGTATGGATGCCCACCGCAACATCTGCAAAGACATTTCCAGCTTGGAACGCACCGCCATCCAAGCTATAGGTATACGTTGGATCGTTGGGCAGTACAGTAACATCGCCCGTACCATCACAATTATAGGTTACCGAAGTGCTCAAGGTCGGTTCCACGGGAAGTGGCGCAATGATAACATCGGGCAGGGCAATGAAGCAATCTACTTGATTGGCATCACGCACAAGGATGGTATATGTTCCATCGATTAGACCGGTAAATACGGTTCCACCTGTTGTTGGGGCCGTCCAAGGGCCACCATTGATGCTATACTGATAGTCGCCAGACCCACCAGAAGTTGGCGTTACACTGCCCACGGTGATTTCACCCAATTGAAGACAGGTATAGGCCTGTGTTTGTTGCGCTTCGGCAACCAATGGGTCGGGCTGTGTTACGGTTATGGTTCCTGTGGTTTCACAGTTATTGGCATCCCTAATGCGGAGGTTGTAGGTGCCGGCACTGAGGTTTACAAAGTTTCCGGAAACCTGATAATTGGCACCATTGTCTATACTGTACAGATAAGGTGCTTCGCCTCCGGAGGCACTTAAGGTAATGGAACCATCAGAACCGCCAAAACAACTTACGGGGGTACTGCTCGAAGTTATGGCCAATGGGGCGTCCTGTACAATGGTAATGTCATAGGAAGCCTCACAATATCCAGCCGCACCATTATTGTCGCGGACATATACGTCGTAATCTCCGGCTCCGGTTACGGTCACAGGATTGGTAACAGAAAAGTCACCAGGAACTGGAGCAACACCATCCGCTACTACGGCATAGACATAGTTGCCATCGCCACCCGCGGCGGAAATGGTAATATCCGTGTCGGTGCCGCAAGCTGTAATGTTAGGTGCTGAAGCAACAACACTCAACTCTGGATCAATGGTAATGGAAGCGGAATCGGTACAATTGTTACCGTCCCTCACATAAATGGTATGGGTTCCAGGGGTAAGTCCGGCAAATACATTACTGGCCCCATAAGGACCGCCATTGAGGCTGTATTCAAAATTTCCATCCCCTCCAGAAGTCACATTGGCGGTCAAGGTCAACCCAACGGCATCGTCGTAACATGGATTGTTCGGGGTTATGGAAAGTACAGGGGGAACTGCACTGTTTAAGGTAAATGTTGTGGTTACGATACAACCGTTGGCATCGGTCACGGAAGCGGTATACGTTCCGGTTTGTACCAGTGTGTTGAACACGCCGGTGCTGTTGCTGCCAAAAAGCGTTGCATCTGGATTGGTCAAGGTAAATGTGTTGCCGCCCCAACCTCCTGTTGAGGTTAAGGTAACGCTTCCGTCGGTGATACAGGTGGGTTGTACTTCTGCAGCGCTCAATGTCAATGCTGCAGCAGGCGCATTGATCGTAACACTTGCGGTATCGGTACAATTGGTGAAATTGTCCGTTACCACAATGGTATAAGTTCCTTCAGCAAGACCCGTTAAGGACACGGTACCGCTTGATTGGTTATTTCCAGAAAAGTTAGCTGGGCCAGTTACGGAGTAATCATAGTCTGTGTTAAAGTTTGCAATGGTAAACAACAACTCGCCATCACTGTCCCCAAAACAGGTAATATTGCTTATCAATTGTCCAATAACGGAGATTTCGTTGACTGGGTTTATGGTAAAGCTTTCATCATACGTACAACCGGTACTGTCCGTTACCCTGAACAAATAGGTATCCGGGGACAATCCCACAAAGGTCGCATTGTTTCCATTGTTGATGACACTTCCCGCAGGGGCAATAATCTCATAGACCAAAGCAGGAGTTCCCCCGGTTACGGATAGCGTAACATCAGAGACAAAGGTTGGACAAAGGGGATTGGTGGCCGCAAAGGAAATATCTGTTGGTGGATTTAATGGATCTATGGTTACGGAGTTCGTAACAAACGTACAGCCGTTCGCATCCCTTACGGTGATGGAATATGTTCCATCGGTTAGGTTTGGAAAGTCTTCCTCTCCCAATGTGGCCGTATCGGGCACAAAGTTTACACCGTCAATACTGTATTCATATGGAGCGGTCCCTCCTGTTACATTTTGAACTCGAATGATGCCATCTTGCAAACACGTATAGGGCTGTACCAACACGGCATCAGCACTTATGGCATTGCTTGGGGCCGAAATGGTCTGATATTCAAAATAATCACAAGCAGCACTTCCCTTGCGCTGGTTGATGACCACTACGTAATCACCGCTTGCCAACCCAGGGAAATTTCCAGAGGTATTGGTCGCCAGTGCATTGTTGATGTCGAAATTATCCTCGTCAAAACCAGTGGCATCGAACAGATAAAAAGTAAGTTGATACCCATTGCTGTTCAGAAGGTTAAAGACAATCGACCCTGTGGAATCACCATAACAAAGCACATCTATTACCGATGTGGGGTCAAAATCCGCAGCGGGCCTGAATTCTATGGTCACCGTATTGGATATGTCATAACAGTTGTTCCTGTCAACGACGATAAAGGTGTATTGCCCGGGATCGTAGATGTCAAAAATCTGGCTGGTTTGGAAGGCAGACGCAGGAACGGCATTAACGGAGGGATATGAGATTTGTGTGATTCCATTATCGTCGACATAGGACCAAATGGCATAGGTATGCGGGGTCTTTCCTCCCGAGGACTCCATCAAAATGTTACCTTCCTTACAGGTAATATGCTGAGATACCCTTGCGGTCAGTTCCAAGTCTGTCAAATCTAGAATGGTAACCTGTTCGGTATAGGCACAGCCATCATCAGTTGAAACAGAGACGTCGTACACGCCATCATTAAGATTTTCAAAGGTGTAATTGTTGTCCGTTGAAGGCCCATATGTATCCACAATGGTTCCTCCTTGGGAAATTTCATAATAGTATTGTGGCTCAACATTCAGGATGGAAATCGCAATTTCTCCCAAGCCGTTACAATCCGTATCGCGGGGGACCACATCAACCTGAAAGTCGCGCTCCAAAATTCCAATGTTGTCCAAAATGAAAACACAGCCATCTACCACGCCTTGTTGCCTCATCTCAACGGCATAGGCCCCGTTTGTGGCAATGTCAAAACTTGGACTTGGGTTGTAGGCAACCAATACATTCCCTGTAGTTTGATCAATAAGCTGGTACTCATAGTTCAAGGGCATGTTGGTCACCGTGATGTTTCCTGGGGAGTTACAGATAATGTCTCTTTTGGTGTACTGAGGGTCGAGCGGGTTTTTGTAAATGTTAAAGTAGAACCTGCTAAAACAACCGTTTTGATAGTTGATGACCAATCTGTACTGTCCCGCATCCGAAGCCAAAAAATCGTTTCCGGTGTCCACGGTGTTCCAGGTACAGGTGTTATTGGTGTTGGCACATCCAGCGGTTACCGCTGCACAGCTGGCCTCATCCAATTGTTGCCACACAATGCTGGTGGCATCAGGAATATTGATTTGGATGAGTTCGGTGTCGTTCAAACCACACAGGAATATTTCAGGAGTTTCACTACCGTCGTTTGGACAAACAATCACATCGCCATCAATGGTGTTGGAAGGGTCATTGATCAATGCCGTAATGGGGTTGGATTGCACCGAACCGAACAATTCTACCACAATGATTTCCATAAAATCTTTACAGGGGTCGGCTACCTGCTTGTCCACCAAATAAGTTCCCACATCGGAAACCAACATGGTACTGGGATCATTATCAGAATCGGCATCGGTGATTACAGTATCCGTGCCAATGTCGATTTGATTGTTACCGTTCTCATCACGGTACCAAATGTAATTGTCAAAATTATCCCCGGCATCCAAAAGCACATCGTCACCACAGAGTTGCACAGTTCTACTAAAGTTACACGCACTTAGGTCATCCAACAGAAAGTTGGTGGCCCCTGGGGTGCCGAATCCACAGCCGTCAAAATCGGATACACTGGGGTCATCCGTAATTTGTGCTGTGTTGATGGCTCCCTGATAGGTGGAATAGGCCAAGTTTTGTATGATATCCGTACAGGCATCGATAAAGTCGAAACAGTTTTCGGCCACTTGTACCCGCATACGAATGGTAGCGGCCGGGTCGCTTTCTTCAACAATGCTGTTGGGTATGGTAAACTCAATGGTACGGGTTAAGGGATCATAAGTGTAGGTAACCCCTGCAGGCATGGTAATACTGGCCTCGTCAAGGGTAACGTTGATAGGAAGTACGTCCTTGATGGTGTAGTTCACGGCATCATCGTTCCCCACATTTTGGAACCTAAGTACATAGTCCAAATATTGGCCTAGGTGTACTCCTTGCCCTGTAATGTCGTTACCTCCAATGTCCTCAACCGTTTTGGCCAAGTTCATTAAAGGCTCAATGATCTCCACATCCAAAGAGGTGAAGAAAATGTCATATTTATCCTGTGTTGAGGAGGCCCGAAGAGTCGCACCAGTCTCGTCATTGGGAATAACCGTCTGATTGGGGTTGGGTATCGTAAATAGGTCCACATCCCAGCCCAATGTATTGGTACTGTTGGGGTTTCTTGTGGTTACTATGGAACCTTCATCGGTAATGTTACTGTTGAAAAAGTTGTTGGAGGGGTTTACCGTGTTTGACAATGTAGTGAAGGATCCGTTGCTGTCCGCCTTGATGGCCAACTGGTCACCGGAGATTTTGTTGTCCCCCTCCAAAGCTGCAACCCCCAATTTGGCGTTAACGGGAAAAGGAGAAGGCAATGTGGTGAATCCACTGAAGGGAATATCAACGGTCTGCCCCGATTTTATACCCGCATATCCATCAAAAGTAGTGATGTATTTGCCGGGCAATGTAGGATTTTCATACACCACTACCAAGGACCAACCTCCAGAAATACCTCCAGTAATACTACTGCCAGAACTGGCCCGAACGTTGGCGACAAAATATTCCCCATCAGGATTGGGTAGCGCTGTCAACAAAGAAGTTACTTCTTTATAACAGGCATAGGGGCTATAGTTTCCAAAGTCGGAATCATTGTATCCATCAAAAAGGATTTCATCAGCGGTCAAATCTACATAGGAACCTCCGGGCACTTGGAACTTAACTTGATTAAAATCGCTTCGGTCACTTCCTTTATAAACTGCTGACCAATAAAGTCCTGCGTACCGGATCAGGGAACAATCTGGATCTGGCACCGATAAAGTGGCGCTACTAGAGCTAAAGGTGTTCGAATCCCCGTCAATATCAATATATTGCATATTGAGGTCATCATTGTAGGACGATGAACTGCCCGTGGAATTATAAGGGTCTTCGGGATCTGTCGTGCTGCCATCCCTGTTCACTATATTGTTTGCAATAAAGGTAAGGTCACCTTTGAGCTTGTTTTCATAACGAACCTCAAAGTTGTTCTTGACCTGAGCCTCTCCTGTAAAGTAGAACAAGAGAATACAGGCGGCAATGCCCCATCTGAGTAGAGATTGTTTCATAGGGTTGGTTCTAGGCTGTTACTTTTGGTTTTACCCGCATAATCCACATTTCATCATCATACGAGGCGTTTAGTTTGGAATAGTATGAGGCTAAGGCGTTGTTCCAGGTCTCGTGTTTTTTAAGGTACACGTACCTAAGATTGTCTTCTGGATTTATAAAATAGCTTGCGTTCAATCCTTTGGCGTTCAATCCTTTGACAAAGCGATTGGCATCAGAGGCGGATTCAAAGACATTCGCTATGATATAATAACCTTCGGGCAGACCGTTGATCTTGTATGAAGCATAGGACACTTTGGACAAATTGCCTTTGGATTGTGCCACGTTTTTGTGCAAAATATTGTCGCCGTACTTAGATTTTGAACTGCTTTCAACGGCCACATAGTTGACGTGCGAAACTGAACTGTTCACGTTCATGATCCAGGCATCTCCATGGTAAGACCCGTTGAGCTGCGTTCTGTAGGCTTCAATGGCATCTTTTTTGTCGTGATAACTGTCCAGATACACATAGTTGAGCCCATTCTTTGGGTTTTTGAAATAATCCGCATTGATTCCCTCTTCACGTAGCTTGTTCAAAAATGCGGTTACGTTTTCTGGATTTTTGAACACATTGGCAATAAGGTAATGCCCACTTTCCACTTGTGGGATATTGAAAGGCTTGAACCTTGTATTGCTTTTGTTGGAGTAACTGTTTGTCCTGTCCTTCGTTATCGAAGTGGCACTGGCTACCCCGGTTTGTTTGTTCTTGTTGAGATGGATAACTTTTTTGGAAGCCGTGGTGTTGGTCAATCCGTGGTTTGCCAAAGGTTGTGATGGACTTTTGGTTATGATATCCATACTGTCCATATTGGCAAAGTAGACCTCTTTGGCTTTTTCTTCCAAGTCGGGCCTTTCTCCTTGGGTTTCCCGTCTCACCATTTTCATTACGGTTTCAAAGCGCCTTTCCAGATCATTTCTACGTGTGCTTTCAATGGAGTCTTGGCGCAGCAACAATTCGTCCAAAATGGCATCGTTTTCCGCCAGCTTTTCCTTCAATTCCGCAATCTGCAGGTCTTTGTCGGAAAGAGTTAGGTCCTGCTCTGGGGCTTTATCGGCATCCACCATTTGCTCGTCCTCGTTTTCAAGCAGCACACGATTTTCGGTAAGGTTCGGCGTGAAGGAATATGCAAGGGAAATTTCATGGGTGACCCCAAAATCCTCAAAATTGCTGGAGAGACCTTTTTCAACCGTGTAACCCAGGGATAGGTTTTTGTTGAGGTTGAAGCCCAATCCGGCAGAAGCGCCATAGAAATCGTCATAACCCGCCTGAACCCAGCCCAGTTTGGGCAAATCCAGGATAAGGTTTCCACCCAACACAAGGTTTTCCTCACCTACTTTGCGAACACGCGCCAAAGGCATCAATCTTGCATGTTCCATAATGCCCGCCGCGTTTTTAAACTGATGGGTATATTGTAGGTGCCCTGAATAGGTCTTTTCATTGAATTCGGTCACAGATTCGCTGGTCTTGAGGTTGTAGTCGAACAGGTTTTCGGCGAAACCACCAATGTCAAAGTTTCCAAAGGAAAAATTGAAACCTGGTTGAAAACTGATCAAGGAACTGCTCTCCAAATCGTTCAATACCGGATCTATTTCCAACGCGTTGGCCCGATCCCTGTTAAAAGCGCTTTGGTAGTACGAAAAATTGGCCCCGAAAGTGAAAGTGTTCTTTGGGCTCAGCCTAATTCCATAGGCGTAGTTTGCATGTACCCCAAAGTTATTGAACAGGCCTTCACGGTTGGTGAACAAACTCATACCAACCCCACTCCTATCACTTACCCTACCACTATAGCTCAAAAAGTAAACCTGATTGTTGTCATCAAAGGATACCGATTGGTTTCTGTGGAACAGGTTGATATAGGATTTATCTTCCCGTACCGTGGAAAATGTTGGGTTGATCAAGAACCTGTTGAATTTCAACAAGTTCTGTGATGGAACATTATAATCCACAAAGGGGCTTTCTTCCTGGCCATGCACACCGGAAAAAGCAAACAGCAAGATAAATAATAGTAAAAGTTGAGGTTTGTTTGTTCGCATTCGGGTTATTTAATAACTGTTATGGTTCCTTGCTTCAGGCTTGATCCTCGTTTTGTGATCTTGTAATAGAAAATCATGCTTGATTTGTTGAACGCAGTGGTTGACTGCGGCCAATTGTTTTCGTAATTGGTCTGGCTAAAGATTTCCTTGCCCCTTTCATCATATATGGTCACAAGGATATCGTTGTTCCTTGAATAGGTATTCGGCAATATCCATAGGTCGTTTATACCATCGCCATTGGCTGTGATCACGTTGGGAATGGCAAAAGTATCCCTAAAGGCAACCGTAATGACCCTGCTGATGGTACAAGTACCAAAACTTGCCACCAAGAGGTACTCGCCCTCTTCCTGAAAACCGTAGAAATCTTGTGTCGACAAAAGATTGTTGCCAGAATCGTACCATTGGTAAGATCCCGCCCCACTTGCGGTCACAGTTTCTGTCTCGCCTTCTATAATAATAAGGTCTTGTGGTTTGTCAAGCACAAGCAGCGACTCATCAAATGCCTGTACATTGATTTCATTGGAGGCCAAAGGACAATCATATGTTTTTAGTACCAATTGGTAAACGCCCACCCCATTGGCCGTTAGCTCATCGGATGAAGTATCCACTACCTGTCCGTTCTTCAACCATTCAAAGGTTTCGCCGGTAAGGCTGATGGAACTGGTAAGGACAATGGGATCTGCACCATCACACAAAACGGTGCCATTCGCAGCAATGACCAATGTTTGATCCACGGGCAGTTTTATATCCAAAGTATTGGAAGAAGCATTGAACGAATCCAGGGAACCCTCCAAAAGGTATGCTCCGTTGTCATCAACACTTGATACGGTAATGGTTTTTGAGGTCTCGCCGTTTACCGCACCGCCATTGCGCTTCCATTGATATGAAAAAGCGGACTGAAGCGCGGAGGTTACATCCGTTTTTGCACCATTGTTGCTCACCGCGTTGATGGCTGAAAGGGTCAATGTGGCATCGGAGCTCTGGCACGCAGTGTAGGCGCCGGCGTAGGCAATGACAAATTCAAAGGAATCTGGGGAGACAACCGTTGTGGTTTCTGAGTCCACTGGTGAACCGGAACAACTGCCACTGGTTTCCGTTACCCTTGCAAAATAGACCCCAGTTTGGTTAATATTGACCGAACTGTTTGTGGCGCCTGAAATGGGGTTGCCATCCTTGTACCATTGGTATGAAGGTGATATTGCTGATGTTGTTACGGAAAGCGTTTTGGTCTGTGAGGGCAAGAGCACGATGTTTCCTTCATTTTGTCGTGTCACTTCAAAATCCCCAAGGTCCGTTATGGTCACTGCGGAGGACCGCTCCAAACAGGCTCCGGCACCCTCAATTTCAACCTCGTAGTTTCCTGCAAAGTCATTTACACTGGTGTTCACGGCATAGCTATCGCCATCAACAGTTGGACCGGCCACAACGGAACCGTCTTTGTACCAGGTATACTTAAGTCCCAAACCACTGATATTGGCTACCAAGTTGTAGGAGTCACCTGAGCAGAGACCTACTGTGGCGGCGCCATTGATGGCAATACCTTGGCTTGAGCCGGTTGTAATTTCGATGGTGTTGGAAAGCGTATTGGCAGAACCAGAACATACAGAGCCATAATCAAGCTCCACGTAATACATGCCCGCTGTCGAAACCGTTATTCTTTCCGATTTTTCAGCCAACGGCGTACCGCTTCTGTACCAGTTGTACTGATAGGTACCTGCATTGGGAATGTTATGTGGCGCAAGTGTTACGGAAGAGCCCCCGCAAAGTTGTATGGTCCCTCCAGGAGGGATAGATCCATTGCCATCTTGGCTTATGAGCAAAGGGGAATTGTAATCCACATAGTGCATGGGATATGGGTCCGAAGCAGGACTGGTCTTGGAAGGACTGGTACTGCGAACCCTGAGCTTGTAACTTTCTCCCCGGGCATCAGTTGGGATGGCAAATTGGAATTCAAAATCAAAAACAGCATTTTTATCGCTTACCCGGGCCAATTCCCTAGGTGAGCCAAAGTTTCCGTAGGGGTCCGATAGCTCAAGGACAAATTCGTTGTTCGAGTTGACCAACGGTGGACTCCACGTGAAGTTTACAAAGTATTCGTTGAAGCTGTCAGAGGCACAGGCAGCTGTCCAAGCCGAATTTCCGGCTAGGTTGGGATTATCTGCCGCAACTGGCTTGTTGAGCACTTGGGCCTCGAGGGACGAGGAACCAAGGAGCACAATTGCAATGGCCAGTGCAAGAATGCTACAGAGTGAACTACTTTTTTTCATCAGCGTTAGTTTTAAGAGGTTGTGGGCAATAATGCCCTATTGTTTGTGCCCCTTAATTTTGTTTAGTTCGTTGAGGCGCTGTTCACGCCGCATTTTCATATAACATTCCAATAACAAATATGCTCGTATTTTCGTCGAAAGGAAAGATATTGTTGTAGCGGGTGGAAAAAGTGTTGTGAAATGGCTTTCTTTGTATATGCTAGGTGTCTTTAGTAGCTAGAAACACTGGATTTTACTACATTTGCGCTTCAATTTTCGGATATGGCGGAAGACGTTAAACCATTGAATTTTATAGAGCATATCATCGAGGATGATTTGCGGGACGGGTATGAAAAAAAAGACCTTCGTTTTCGTTTTCCCCCAGAACCCAATGGCTATCTCCATATTGGCCACGCAAGTTCAATTTGCTTGAATTTTGGACTTGGGTTGCGTTATGATGCCCCTGTAAACCTGCGCTTTGACGATACCAATCCGGACAAGGAGGAAAAGGAATATGTGGACGCGATCAAAAAGGACGTGGCCTGGTTGGGTTACCAATGGGATATTGAGTGCTATGCGTCGGATTATTTCCAGCAGTTGTATGATTGGGCCGTGGAGTTGATACGGGGTGGAAAGGCCTATGTGGACAGCCAAACTTCCGAAGAGATTGCCGCACAAAAGGGAACGCCCACAGAACCCGGTAAGGAAAGCCCATACCGGAATCGGTCCGTGGAGGAGAACCTTAGGCTTTTTGAAGGGATGAAGAACGGTGATTTCAAGAAAGGCGCCCATGTGTTACGGGCAAAAATCAATATGGCGGCCCCCAACATGTTGATGCGTGACCCGGTTATGTACCGTATCTTGCACAAAGCACACCACCGCACAAATACCGATTGGTGTATTTACCCTATGTACGACTGGACGCATGGAGAAAGCGACTATATCGAACAAATCTCCCATTCCCTTTGTACACTGGAGTTTCTACCACACAGAGAACTCTACGATTGGTTTTTGGACCAATTGGTAGATTCTGATAAACTACGCCCAAAACAGCGTGAGTTTGCGCGACGAAACTTAAGCCATACCGTTGTGAGCAAGAGAAAATTGTTGCAGTTGGTGGAAAGCGGTGTGGTGAATGGATGGGATGACCCAAGGATGCCCACCATTTCCGGTTTGCGCAGAAGGGGCTATACGCCGGAATCCATCAAGAATTTTGCGGATACTATTGGTATTGCCAAGCGGGAGAACGTGGTGGACGTGTCTTTATTGGAGTTTCATGCACGTGAACATTTGAACAAGATTGCCCCTAGGGTTATGGCGGTATTGAATCCGCTCAAGCTTGTAATTACCAATTATGATGAAGGTAGGGAAGAATGGCTGGATGCCGAGAACAACCCAGAAGATGAATCGGCGGGCTACAGAAAGGTCCCATTTTCTAGAGAGCTTTACATTGAACAAGACGACTTTAGGGAAGAGGGCAACCGGAAGTTTTTCAGGTTGAAATTGGGAGGCGAGGTACGATTGAAGAATGGCTACATCATCAAGGCTGAAAGCTGTACCAAGGATTCTGAAGGAAATATCACGGAAGTACAATGCACGTATGACCCCAAAAGTAAAAGTGGTTCAGGAACGGAGGAAAGCCTCAAGAAGGTCAAGGGAACACTACATTGGGTCTCCATACCCCATGCCGTAAGCGCCGAGATTCGTTTGTACGATGTCGACTATTTACCGATGCAACGCCAGATGGGCACAAGACAAGGATTTTATGGATTTTATCAGTAGAGTCCTTGACCAAAATCACCGGCTATTTGGAACCTAGCCTGCAAGAAGCTAAAGTTGGAGATCAGTTCCAGTTCCAACGCATGGGATATTTTAATGTGGACAAGGATTCCACAAAAGATTACCTTGTTTTTAACCGAACCGTGACCCTAAGGGACACTTGGGCCAAATTGGAGCAAAAAGACTGACATAGTTTTTTCTTATCGTTTACAAATAAACCATTCGGTTTTCTTATGAACCAAGGCTTGTTTTAAGACGTTTTCCGGCGCTTTTGAAAATGGGCAACCCATTTCCTTGGCAACCCAAAAGATTTTTTGTCATGGGTCCTTAAATGGAATAATGGAAGAAATGACAACTGTTTTTGAAAAGACAGGATATTTTTGAGGACAAAAACCGAGCAACATAAAAAAGAGGGCAAATTTTGCCCTCTTTATTTTAAAGCATTTTTGATTTTATTCTGACTTCTTTTTGTTTTGTTGTTTCATGGCCTCGCCAATTTGGTTGCTCGCAGTGAAGGAAGCTACCATGTTGTTCAACATATCACTGCCTGCTTGGGGAGAGTTGGGCAAAAGGATCAAATTGGTATTGGTTTCCTCACCAATGGCCTGAAGGGTGTCATAATGTTGGGTCACCACGATCAAAGCGGATGCTTCCTGTGAGTTGATGCCCACTTTGTTCAAAACTTCCACAGACTCTTCAAGACCCCGGGCAATTTCCCTACGCTGATCGGCGATACCCTGTCCTTGCAATCTTTTGCTTTCGGCTTCGGCCTTGGCCTTCTCCACAATAAGGATACGGGCGGCATCGCCTTCAAACTGCGCGGCGATTTTTTCACGTTCCGCTGCGTTGATGCGGTTCATGGCTGCCTTTACCTGGGCATCCGGATCAATATCGGTGACCAAGGTTTTGATGATGTCATATCCATATTCAAGCATCGCATCCTGCAATTCGGCCTTGACGGCAATGGCGATATCATCCTTTTTCACAAAAACATCATCCAGTTTCATCTTGGGCACCTCGGCACGGACCACATCAAAAACATAGGAAGTGATCTGGTCATGCGGATATTCTAATTTATAAAAGGCTTCATAGACCTTGTCTTTTATCACCACATATTGTACGGAGACCTTCAGTTTTACAAAAACATCGTCAAGGGTCTTCGTCTCGACAATAACATCCAATTGTTGAATTTTTAAACTTACCCTACCAGCAATGCGTTGTACAATGGGAATTTTTAATTGAAAGCCTGAATGCCTTACACTGGTAAACCTACCAAACGTTTCTATAAGTACAGCGGTCTGCTGTTTTACAATGAAAGCAAACTTGACCAGAATGACAAAAGCAACAAATAGCCCGATGTATAAATAATAGTTGACCATAGTGTTTATGATTTTATGTTAGAAATTGAAATTACGAAACTCTGTAACATATCAGTAGGCAACCGTCAAGTTTTGTTACACATCCGTCAATTGGGAGATGGCTGTTTTGATACGCTCCACACTTTCTTCCTTTCCGATAAGCTCCAAGATGTCAAACAAATGGGGGCCTTTCATATCGCCCACAATTACAAGACGTAAGGGAGGCATCACCTTTCCAAAGGACAGGTCTTTTTTGGAAATCCAATCTTTGACCTTGGTTTCAATGTTGGCTGAAGAAAAGTCATCGACTTCTTCCAAAACAGAGATAACCCCATTCATGATTTGTGGGGTATCTTCTTTCCACTGTTTGTTTACGGCTTTTTCGTCGTATGAAACAGGGGCTTGGAAAAAGTAATTTCCCAATTCCCAAAAGTCGGACACAAAATTGGCCCGTTCCTTGATCAAGGATATGACCTTGGCAACATATTCCTCAGTGAATGAGGCCTCGACTGCGCTCGGCCTGACATTCGAATCTTTTAAGAACAACTCGGCAAGCTCACCGTCTTTTTTGAACTGTAGATACTGATGATTATACCATTTGGTTTTATCAGGGTCAAAACGGGCGCCAGATTTGTGCACGCGCTCCAAACTAAAGGCCTGTACCAACTCATCCAAGGAAAAGAGTTCTTGCTCCGTTCCCGGGTTCCATCCCAAAAGGGCCAAAAAGTTGACCACCGCTTCTGGAAAATAGCCCGCTTCCCTATACCCTACTGATTCGTTCCAGGACAATGGAAAAACAGGGAAACCTCCTTGTTCCCCATCCCGTTTGCTCAATTTTCCCTTGCCAACCGGTTTCATGATGAGTGGCAAATGGGCAAAATGAGGGGCTTTCCACTCAAAAGCATTGTACAGGAGCTGATGGAGGGCCAAAGAGGGCAGCCATTCTTCACCCCGTATCACATGGGAGATTTTCATCAAATGGTCATCCACAATGTTGGCAAGGTGATACGTGGGCATACCATCGCCCTTGAATAGGATTTTATCGTCCAAAATGTTGGTGTCGATTTTTATTTCACCACGGATGATGTCGTTCAAGACCAATTCCTCATCCTGGGGTGATAAAAAGCGGATGACATAGTCTTCGCCAGCATCCAATTTGGCTCGGACTTCTTCCGAGGAAAGGGAAAGTGAGTTGGAAAGCTTCAACCGGTTGTGCCAATTGTAGATGAAGGTCTTTCCTTTTGCCTCATGGTCCTTTCGGTGAAAGTCAAGCTGTTCCGGAGTATCAAAAGCGTAATAGGCTTTCCCCTTTTCAATGAGTTCGAGGGCAAAGCTCTCATATAGGTGTTTGCGTTCGCTTTGTCGGTATGGGCCATATCCACCGTCTTTTTCAGGTCCTTCATCAAAGGGGATACCACACCAGTTCAAGGCCTCAACAATGTAATTTTCGGCGCCTTCCACATACCTGTTCTGATCGGTATCCTCAATGCGCAGCACAAAGTCACCACCCTGTTTTTTAGCAAACAAGTAGTTGAACAATGCAGTGCGGACCCCTCCAATATGTAGTGGACCTGTGGGACTTGGCGCAAAACGCACCCTGACTTTTTCACTCATTTTTTACGGCTCTTGTGCCGCAAAGATACATAGCATCATAAGATCTAAAAAAAGAATGTGCCCAGTGTATAGTGCGGAGATGTGAAGTCTGCAGGAATCAAGGTTTAACAAAAAATTTTCAAGGGATTTCCTTGGTATCGGGTATCTTGGTAGTAAATATGCGCCAAAAGTGACCGGATATCAAAAAATACTGGATAAGCTGAACGGCTTTACCAAAAAGTACTACACCAAGCGGTTGATCAAGGGAAGCCTGCTGTTTTTGGCTTTTGGATTGCTTTTTTGGATAGCCGTAATGTCATTGGAGTATCTGTTGTGGCTTGGCCAACGTGCCAGGTTGGTGCTGTTTTTGGCCTTTTTGTTGGTTGAAGCCTTCTTGGTCTACAGGTTTATAATGGTTCCATTGGTCTATCTCTTCCGTTTAAAGAAGGGAATTACGCATAAAGAGGCTTCCAGGCTGATCGGAAAACATTTCCCGCAGGTGGACGACAAATTGGTCAATCTGTTGGATTTGGCCGGTAATAAGGAACAGTCGGAATTGTTATTGGCCAGCATTGATCAAAGGGCGAACGATCTGGGCTCGGTTCCCTTTACGGAGGCGATTGACTTCAAGGAGAGTATAAAATACGCTAAGTATGTGGTGATTCCGCTTGGTCTGCTAGGGTTCATCTGGATTTCTGGCAATATTGCCTCGTTCTTAAATTCCCATGAAAGGGTAATGCATTTTGATTTGGCCTACGAACGACCGGCCCCCTTTACGTTCAAAGTTTTGAATGACAGACTGGAAGTAATGGACAATGAGCCGTTGTTGTTGAAAGTTGCCGTGGAGGGAGGTATTGCGCCGGAAAATGTATTTATGGTTGTCAACGGGGAGGAACTCTTGCTAAAGAAGCAGGATGGGCTGTTCACACATACATTTGAGGCCCCTGTTGCGGAAACTTCTTTTCATCTTACCGCCAATGGATGGAATTCCAGAACATACACCGTTACCAGCTTTAACACCCCTGCCTTGGTTGCTTTTCAAATGGCGCTGAGTTTTCCAAAATACCTGCACAGAAACGGTGAAGTTATCACCGGAACTGGGAATGCCACCATCCCTGAAGGGACTTTGGTAACATGGAAGATCAAGGGAAACCATGTTGAAAGCATTGGCATGAAGGTTCAGGACAGTAGTTATCTCTTTGGGAAGCATGGAGAAGAATTCACCAAGGCGGAAAGGATTTTTAAAGACTTGAAGTATGAGCTGAGCACTTCAAATGCACATGTAAAGGATTTTGAAAAGCTTGTTTACGCCATTGATGTGATCAAGGACGACAGGCCAACTGTGAAGGTGGAACAATTCATGGATTCCCTCAATCCCAATCAATCGTACTATACCGGCCAGGCAGCTGATGACTATGGGATCAGTAAAATTAGACTGGTTTGCTATCCTGAAGAGGATACTCAAGCTACACAAAGGATTACTTTAGAATCGCCAAACACCAATGTGCACCAGTTTTATTACACCTTTCCATCTGGACTTAGATTGCAGGAGGGTAAGAATTATAAGCTCTATTTTGAGATTGTGGACAATGATGGCATACGAGGGGGTAAAATTACTCGTAGCCAAACGTTCAGCACCAGCCTGCTGAACAACAATCATCTGATAGACAAAGAGTTAGAATTTCAGAACTCTATTTTGAACAATATTGACAACTCTTTGGAAAAGCTCAAGGAACAGAAGGAGGCATTGACGAAAATCAACGACAACCAAAAAGAGGAGAGGACACTTTCGTTTGAGGACAAAAATGAAATAAAGGATTTTCTTCGGAAGCAAGAGCAACAAGAGCAGTTGATGGAGAAGTTCAGTAAGCAATTGAAGGAGAGCTTGGACAAGAACGACGGTCAGGATAGCGAATTGCAGAAAATGCTGCAAGAGCGACTGGAGCGCCAAGAGATTGAAGCAAGAAAAAATGAAAAGTTGTTGGAAGAACTGAACGAGTTGGCGGACAAAATTGACCAAGAAGAGCTTAAAAAAAGATTGGAAGAATTGGGCAAAAAGCAAGGCAACAATACGCGCAACCTAGAGCAGATATTGGAATTGACCAAGCGATATTATGTTACAGAAAAAGCGGCACAATTGGCTAAAGAATTGGAGGAACTTGCTGAGAAACAGCAAGCTCTGTCCGAGTTGAAAGTTGGACAAGATTTTTCCGACAAGGACCAAGAAAAGCTTAATGGAGATTTTGAAGAGTTGGCCAAGCAATTGAAGGAATTGGGGAAGGATAACCAAAAATTGCAAAAACCCTTGGAACTTGACACGGACCAAAAGAAAGCTGGTGATGTGAAGCAGGACCAAAAGGACGCACTGGAGGAGATAAACAAGCGACAGGACATGGATGAATCCTCTCCGGCCGAGGACAAACAGAAGGCAGGTAATGCGGTATCCAAAAAACAAAAATCTGCAGCCCAAAAAATGCAGGAAATGAGCCAATCCCTCCAACAAGGGGCCATGGGCGGCGGGGGATCTTCCGAAACTGAAGACGCAGAAATGTTGCGGCAGATTTTGGACAATTTGGTGACTTTTTCCTTTAAACAGGAAAATCTTTTTGACCAAGTGGAGAGTGCGGATGTGGACATTTCACAGTTCTCAAAAACAGTTAGGGAGCAGAAGGAATTACGCCGTCTTTTTGAACACGTGGACGATAGTCTTTTTGCACTGTCCTTGAGAAGGGCAGAGCTGTCCGAATTTGTCAATGAGCAGATTACGGAGGTGTATTACAACATAGACAAATCTTTGGAGAGCATTTCTGAGAGCCAGATTTACCAAGGAGCGTCATATCAGCAATATGTTATGAATGCCACCAATGCACTGGCTGATTTTTTGGCGAACATTTTGGATAATATGCAACAGAACATGAGTGCCGGGCAAGGAAATGGTTCAGGTTCAGATTTTCAGTTGCCTGATATTATTCAGGGTCAGGAGGATATCCAGGAGAAAATGCAAGGAGCGGGGCAGGAAGGGAAAGATTCTGGCGAACAAAAAGGCCAAGAAGGAGAGGGAAAGGAGCAAGGTGATGGCAATAAAGGAAATAAGGGCACAAAGGACAGAAATAAAGGGGAGTCTGAAAACAGTTCACAAAACAAGGACGGAAATAACGGAGAGGGAGAAGGACGATTTGGGCAGGACGAGATGGGATTGAAGGAAGTATATGAAATCTACAAAGAGCAACAGTACCTCAGGCAACAACTGGAAAAACAGTTGGAGAATATGATCAATACCGAGGATAGAAATCTGACAAAAAAGCTGTTGAAGCAAATGGAGGATTTTGAAAATGAACTCTTGGAAAACGGAATTACAGAGCGCACAATGAACAAGGTCAATACTATTCAGCACGAGCTCTTAAAATTGGAAAACGCGACACTTAAGCAAGGCGTGAAAAAGGAGAGGGAAAGCAACACTAATCAGGAAATTTTTACAAATCCGATCACCACAAGGCCAGAGCTCCTTAAGGAATACCAAAACAGCATTGAAATATTAAATAGACAAGCACTACCTTTGCGGCAAAATTATGAGAAGAAGGTAAAGGTCTATTTTAAAAATGATTGAGTTTCACTTTGAATCAGAATTTGTGCTGGAAGACACATCCGAGCACTCCCATTGGATAAATAGGGTTATTGAGTCGGAGGGATTCCATCTCGGAGAGTTAGCGTATGTTTTCTGTAATGACGCATACTTGCTAAAACTTAATCAGGACTATTTGGGACATGACACCTTTACGGATATTATCACGTTCGATTATACCTATGGAAAGACGGTCTCAGGAGATGTTTTTATATCAACGGAGAGGGTTTTTGAGAATGCGAAGATGTTCGGCATTGAGTTTAGGGAAGAACTTTTGCGCGTAATGTGCCACGGTATTTTACACTTGATGGGGTATAAGGACAAGACTGAAGAAGAGGAGTTTTTGATGCGCAACAAAGAAGATGAAAAAATAAAAATGTTCCACGTGGAACAATAGCCATGTTTGAAAAAGAATATGATGTCATAGTTGTGGGGGGAGGACATGCTGGCGCTGAAGCAACGGCCGCCGCCGCCAATATGGGCTCTAGGACGTTGCTGATCACCATGAACCTTCAAACTATTGGGCAAATGTCTTGTAATCCTGCTATGGGTGGCATCGCCAAAGGACAGATTGTGCGTGAAATAGATGCACTTGGGGGTTATAGCGGAATCATCACCGATAAGTCCGCCATTCAATTTAAAATGCTGAATAAGTCCAAAGGCCCGGCCATGTGGAGTCCTAGGGCACAGAACGACAGGATGCGGTTTGCAGAGGAATGGAGACTTGCTTTGGAGGGAACGCCCAATGCAGATTTTTACCAAGAAATGGTTTCCGGTATTTTGGTTGAGGGAGACAAGGTTGTTGGCGTCAGGACATCACTAGGCATTGACATAAGATCAAAAGCGGTGGTGTTGACAAACGGCACTTTTTTGAATGGGCTCATCCATATTGGCGAGAAGCAATTTGGTGGGGGCAGGGCCGGAGAAAAAGCTGCGACCGGTATTACAGAACAACTTGTCGATTTTGGTTTTGATAGTGGCAGGATGAAGACAGGCACCCCGCCCAGGGTGGATGGCCGCTCTTTGGATTATTCCAAAATGATTCCACAGCCAGGCGATGCAAACCCTGAAAAATTTTCCTATTTGGACACGCCCATACTCAAAGAACAACGAGATTGCCATATGACCCACACCAGCACTCTGGTGCACGATCTGTTGCGGGAAGGATTCGATAGATCTCCGATGTTCAATGGCCGCATCAAGAGTTTGGGCCCCAGATATTGCCCTTCAATCGAGGACAAGATAAATCGCTTCGCGGATAAGGATTCACACCAAATTTTTGTGGAGCCAGAAGGGTGGCACACCGTGGAGGTTTACGTAAATGGATTTTCAACTTCCCTCCCTGAAGACGTTCAATATAAAGCATTGAAATCTGTCAAAGGATTTGAGCACGTCAAGTTTTTTAGACCTGGTTATGCCATCGAATACGATTACTTTCCACCTACACAATTAAAGCACACGTTGGAAACCAAGTTGGTCAATAACCTATATTTTGCCGGTCAGATCAACGGAACTACAGGGTATGAGGAGGCGGCCTCCCAAGGTTTGATGGCGGGGATCAATGCGCACTTGAAAATCAATGAAGAAGAGCCGTTCATTTTAAAAAGAGATGAGGCCTACATTGGGGTTTTAATAGATGACCTGATAACCAAGGGGACCGAGGAGCCCTATAGGATGTTTACCTCGAGGGCGGAGTATAGAACGTTACTGCGCCAGGACAATGCAGATCTAAGGTTGACCCCAAAAGGATACGATATTGGTTTGGCCAAAGAGGAGCGCATGCGGAATATGGAAGAAAAGCAGAAGAAGTCCAAAAACTTCATAGAGTTCTTTAGAAAAACTAGTTTCGATCCTCAAGAGATCAACCCTATTTTGGAGTCTTTGGATTCGGCAACGGTCAAACAGTCTGACAAACTTTTTAAGGTTTTTTCGAGACCCAAGGTTACTATGGACCATATGCTTCAGCTAAGTGCGGTTTCTGATTTTGTGGCCGAGCATAAATTAAACTCCGATGTCTTGGAGCAGGCTGAGATTGAGGTAAAATATTCAGGCTATATTGAAAAGGAGAAGAGCAATGCGGACAAGCTTCATCGTTTGGAAAGCGTAAAAATTCCAGAAGATTTCGATTACTCCAAGCTAAAGTCCTTGTCGTTTGAAGCGAGGGAAAAACTTCAGGCTGTTCGCCCCGTTACGATATCCCAAGCTTCTAGGATCAGCGGCGTTTCACCATCGGACATCAGTGTTCTACTGGTTTTTTTGGGCAGATAACACAACGTTGTTCCACGTGGAACATCTCAGGTTTTTGTAGGATCAACGAGCCATGGTATGGGAAGGAATCCTGAGATAAGTGACAGATTTTGATTCCGTATTTGTGGAAATATGTGCATCTAAAACAGGAAATTGACATATAGTCACGGAGGTGTTCAAGGACACGGGGAAAGATTGTTTGCAAAAAGGTTTTGTTTCAAGGGATGTAGTTTTACCCTATCTTCGAAACTTGAAAAACGAATAGCTTTCCACACAAAACTATAATGAAGTTGTATTTAAAGACTAGGGACTTTTCCGTTTCCAATGAAACCTTTGAGTTACATTGGCATGAAGAATTGGAAATGCTTGTCACCCTTCCCCAACCCAAAAATTTGGATGCCTACTACGAAAGTGATGACTATATTTCACACACCGATGCCAAGACTTCCCTAACGGACAGGTTATACCAAGCAGTTAAGCGAGTAAATCTTAAAAATAAACTACAACTTGTTGATAATCAAAAAGATAATAACAAATCTATCCTAGATATTGGAGCGGGAACAGGTGATTTTTTGGTGACAGCGCGCAAAGCAGGATATGATATTACAGGAGTGGAGCCCAATGCCAGGGCAAGGCAATTGGCCACCAACAAAGGAATAGTGCTGCAACCCAGCATAGCCAATTTACCGGAAAAGAGGTTTGGAAGCATAACCCTTTGGCATGTGTTGGAACATCTTCCCAACTTGGATGACCAGATTAAGAGCATTGTTTCGCTTTTGGAAGAGAATGGAACCCTGTTTGTGGCCGTTCCAAATTTCAAATCGTATGATGCCCGGCATTATGGTGCCTTTTGGGCCGGCTATGATGTGCCGAGGCATCTTTGGCATTTTTCAAAAAAGGCCGTCGCCCAACTTTTTGATAGGTATGGGATGCAAGTTGTTGCCATCCACCCCATGTGGTTCGATGCGTTTTATGTTTCCTTACTATCGGAAAAATATAAGAGGGGCAAACTTTCACTGGTCCGTGCGTTTCTTGTGGGATTACAGTCAAACCTAGCAGCGCTTTTTACCAAAGAGCCCTCGTCTTTGATTTATTGCATCAAAAGGAGAAAATAAGCGATTTTATCCCATATGCTCGCCGAACAGCGGTTCAAATGGGGAAACACCTTTCCCGAGAAAAAAAAGCTTCCAGAGCACGGTTTCTGCACGCCAAAAAAATAGACAAAACCAATACTATGCATCAAAAACAATAGCCATCAGCTATAAGGAGATTCTGCCCCAAGGGAGTTCACAAAAAGATAATCACGACCATTCCAAAAGCTTTCCTATTTTTGCGCATCATTAAACATAGAAAAATGAAAAAAATACTAGTATGGGCAATTGCATTGACCGCGATGGCCTGTCAACAAAACAAGATTGGCTATGTGGACAGTGTGAAGTTGTTGGACGGCTATCAAGAGAAAGTTGATGTGGAAGCCAGATTCAAAACGAAAGTGGATGCACTGACCAAGAAACGGGACAGTATCTCACAGGCATTCCAATTGGACTTACAGGCTTTTCAGAACAAAGCACAAAAGATGTCACAAAAAAGTGCACAGGAAGAATATGGCCAGCTACAACAGCGCGGCCAGTTTGTGGGACAGCAATTGCAGATGGAGGAACAAAACTTGCAAAAGAACGGACAGACAGAGATGGATACCCTGGTAAACAAAGTGAAAAGGGAGATCAGGGCCTATGGGAAAGCCAATGGCTACACGTATATTTTGGGCGGCGGCGAAGGCGGTGCCGTGATTTATGGCAACCAAGCCCAGGACCTTACCGATGCCGTTCTAAAAATATTGAACGACAAGTACAAGAAGTAAATAAGTTTCTTTTGGAAAAAATAAAGGCCCATTCGAGAGAATGGGTTTTTTGTTCCCGCAACTCTTGTATTAAAGACTTGATATAAAGGGGAAAACCTTTCAGAATAGGAGTTACTGCATCAAATACACCAAAAACACCGTAGGGATCAGGTACACCACAAGGGTCTGGGCGCCGGCATAATCCTTGGCAACCCGTTGCCCAAAGAGCAACAACAACAAGGTGATGGCAGAAAGTACGGCCCCATAAAACCCAATGGTGCTGACGCCGTCGAACACAAACTGGAAGGCGCCCACCGCGCAAAGGATTCCCGAAACCATTTCCAGGAGCAGTGTAATTCCCAAGAGTACCGGAACAAATGCCTTCATAAAAGTCTTTGAAAAATGCTCATTGAGCCAGGTAAGGTTACCTTTCCAATCCATCATTTTGTCAAGGCCACTCTGCAAAAAAGTAATGGCCAAAAATGCCAGCAGTAAGATTTGTGTGGCATGGGCGGTAAAATTTTCCATAGTTTGATTATTTAGGCGGCCTTGGCATGCAAGAGCCGAGTGAGTTTAATGGACAGATCCGTAAAGATCAGCTTGGAATTTCCGTTTCGTTCCACGTGGAAAATGGCCTTTTCCAGTTCTTCCACAATATCCAAAATATTGTTCTCATGTACAAAGGGTGCAAACTTGTTCAGATCAAAGCCCTCCAAATGAATTTTGGCATAGACCAGTTCATGGGCTTTGTAGTTGAGCAGCAGGGCTTGGCGCATCATGGTGAGGCAGTAGTTCAAGAACTGTTTTTGCACCTCACGGCCCGTTTTGGCCACTTCATCGCTCCACAGCACCAATTCCTGGATGGCCCCCTTGTTGCCTTTGGCCTTAAAGGCACTTCGCACCCATTGCACAAACCAACGCTCAAACACCAGATCTTCAGAGTCTTTGTTGAGCAGGTCCAATGCCTTATTAAAATTCCCATCGGACTCTTGGGCCAAGGTGTGGGCCTCAGTTGGGCCAACACCACGGTTGATGAGGGCGGTAGTGATATCCTGTTCAGACAACGGAGGAAATTGCAAGATCTGGCATCTGGATTTGATGGTATTGATGATTTGCTCTTCATCCTCCGCCAAAAGGAGAAGTACGGTTTTTTGAGGGGGCTCCTCGATTAATTTTAAAAGCTTGTTGGCGGCTGAGAGGTTCATTTTCTCAGCCATCCAAAGGATTAGCACCTTGAATCCGCCCTCGTATGATTTCAACGACAATTTTTTAACGATATCCTGGGCCTCGTCCACCCCGATCTGGCCCTGTTTTTTTTCTATTCCGATAAGGCGGTACCAATCAAAAAGATTGCCATAGGGCTGTTCCCTCACAAATAGCCGCCATTCCTCCAAGAAGCTGTCACTCACCGCATGCGTTTTTACCTTATCCGAATTGGAAACAGGAAACGCAAAATGCAGGTCGGGATGTGTCAGTGCATTGCACTTGGTGTTACAAGCCGCATTTTCGCCCTCGTTCTCCCCACCAACATTGACACATAACAAATATTGTGCATAGGCAATGGCCATGGGAAGGATGCCGGACCCCTCGGGCCCCACAAAAAGCTGTGCATGCGCCACCCGGCCAGAATCTGCAGTGGTTACTAGATGGTTTTTGATATGCTCCAGCCCTAAAACATTTTTGAACAGCATGCTTCAAAGATACATTTTTTAGGTTCCACGTGTTTTCCGCATTTTTTGTTGAACCCCTAAAAATATAACCTAAGCTTCCCGGGCAAAAAGCAGGAAATATTTACATTTGGGCTTCTCATAAAGACACACTACATGAAAACCTTGGACGATTATAATTTTGAAGACAAAAAAGCATTGATTCGCGTTGATTTCAACGTGCCGTTGGATGGGAATTTCAATGTAACCGATACCAGCAGAATCGAGGCCGCTAAACCAACCATTTTAAAAGTTTTGGAAGATGGTGGGGCCGCCGTTCTTATGAGCCATCTGGGAAGGCCAAACGGAAAAGTCAATCCAGACATGTCCCTTTCCCACATCTGTGAAACTGTTTCTGAAATCATAGGGGTCCAGGTAAAATTTGCCAAGGAATGTGTGGGCGAAGTTGCCGATAATGCCGTTGCAGGGTTGGAAATGGGTGAAATACTGTTGTTGGAAAACCTTCGGTTCCATGACGAAGAAGAGGCGGGGGACGAGGCCTTTGCCAAGGCATTGTCCAAGCATGGCGACATTTATGTGAACGATGCCTTCGGAACAGCCCACCGCGCACATGCATCCACAACCATAGTGGCCAAATTTTTTCCGGGGAAAAAGTGCTTCGGATATTTGATGGCCAAAGAGATCAAGGCCATAGAAAAAGTGATGCAGACCGGGGAAAGACCGGTTACCGCCATATTGGGAGGTGCCAAGGTATCTTCCAAGATCACCATTATAGAGAACATTTTGGACAAAGTGGACCATTTGATCATTGGTGGCGGAATGACCTATACCTTCATTAAGGCACAAGGCGGAAAAGTGGGCGATTCCATCTGCGAGGATGATAAAATGGATTTGGCCTTGGATATTCTGAAACAGGCCGATGCAAAGGGTGTAAAAGTACATTTGCCTGTGGATGTTTTGGCGGCCGATGCCTTTGACAACAAGGCCAAGACCCAATATGTAGCAGTAGATAAGATTCCGGATGGATGGCAGGGCCTTGATGCGGGACCCAAAACCTTGGAAAACTTCAAACAGGTGATTTTGGACTCCAAGACCATACTTTGGAACGGTCCCGTAGGGGTTTTTGAGATGGAAAGTTTTGCAAAGGGAACCATAGCCATTGGCAACTATATTGACGAGGCCACCCAAAAAGGCGCTTTTTCCCTAGTGGGAGGAGGTGATTCCGTGGCGGCCGTAAAGCAATTTGGCTTCGAGGAGAAGGTAAGCTATGTGTCAACCGGCGGAGGTGCCATGCTGGAGAGCTTGGAAGGGCGCATACTGCCTGGTATTGCTGCAATATTGGACTAAGGCTGACGTTATGGAATAATGGGGCATATCCCAGATTTTGGTGTTTTAAACCGAAAAACTTTAATAATTCAGAAAAAAACACCATTTTAGTTAGCCCCAAAAACCAAACCTTTTCCAAATGAACCAAAAATTGAAAATAGCTGTATGGGCAGCGATTGGTTTTTCAGCCCCGTTGCTCATGGCGCAACAAGCGGACTCCATTTCTGCACCGCCTGTTCAAACCCTTAACATTGCTCCCGCTGGTGATAAGATAGAAGGAGCCCCCATCACTTTTGTCGTTGATCAAAACAAGGGTATCCAGCTCAAGGATTTGGAAGAGGCCGAAAAGTATGACCGTCTCTGGATGAAGGAACTGCAAAAAAGCGCCCAACTTTTCAGCGACATGCTCCTGGAGGTGGAAAACCCTTCAACAACCGACACCATTTTGGTGGATTTGCCCACGGACACCCTAAAGGCCCGTTTGGCAAGGATGAACGAAAAAACGCCCTTTAACATAGTCTATAACCCTTCTTTGGAAAGTGTGATCAAATCCTTTTTGACACGCAGGAGGGATTTGATGCAGCGAATGATCACGGCCAGCCAGTTTTATTTTCCGTTGTTTGAACAGGAACTGGACAACCATGACATCCCCCTCGAGATCAAATATCTGGCCATTGTGGAATCTGCACTGAACCCAAAGGCAAGGTCACGGGTGGGGGCAAAAGGTCTTTGGCAGTTTATGTATGGAACCGGAAAAATGTACGGCTTGGACGTAAGCAGCTATGTGGATGAGCGCCACGACCCCATTTTGGCCACAAAGGCAGCCTGCAAATATCTTTCCAAGCTCTATGAGATTTTCAACGACTGGGATTTGGCCCTAGCGGCCTATAATTCTGGCCCAGGCAATGTGAACAAGGCCATCAGAAGGTCTGGAGGGTATGAAAACTACTGGAACATACGGCCCTTTCTTCCACGTGAAACAGCTGGCTATCTACCTGCGTTCTTGGCCACCATGTACATTTTTGAATATGCCGAGGAACACGGACTGCACTATAAAAAAGCGGACAGACCCTATTTTGAAACAGATACGGTTCACGTAAAAAACCTCATCACCTTTGATCAAATCTCCAAGATGGTCGGTGTCAGTGAAGAAGAATTGGAAATGCTGAATCCTGCCTATAAATTGAACATTATCCCCAAAATCAAAGGAAAAAGCTACGCGTTGCGATTGCCAAAATCCATGATAGGCAAGTTTGTCACCAATGAAGAGGCCATATATGCCTATGCCAAAAAAGAGATGGATTCCCTGGAAAAACCGCTGCCAGAATTGGTAGAGACCAAAAATGAAATTCGGTATAAGGTTAAAAGCGGGGATTATCTAGGAAAGATTGCGGAGCACTATGGGGTTGGGGTGGCCCAAATCAAAACATGGAACGGGCTGCGAAGCAACAATCTGCGGGTAGGGCAACGATTGACCATCTTCCCCAGAAAACCCTATGTCCCAGAAAGCACAGTGGCCCAAAACAAGGCATCAAAGACTTCTTCGGGAGCTGTGACCGGAAACTCAAGAGTACATACGGTGCAACCCGGGGATTCCCTTTGGACCATCTCCAGAAAATATCCTGGAGTTTCTGTTGAAAATTTACGAGAATGGAACGGTCTTAGTGACAATAACCTAAAACCGGGCACAAAACTAAAATTGTGCGATTGTTCTTCGTAAATTTAACACGAGATGAAAAAAATTGGAACACTATGCTGCACCCTACTCTTGGTGGTGCTATGGTCCTGTAAGGATACAGGGCACAAAAAATTTCTTCCACCCTCAACCGGGGGTGTCAATTCGTTGATGGTGGTCATGGACACCGAACTTTGGAAGGGCGATGTAGGGGACCGGATCAGGGAACATTTTGCCGCCCCCGTATTGGGCTTGCCGCAACGGGAACCAGAGTTCACCCTTACCCAAATTCCACCAAAAATATTCAAGGGAACCACTACCTATTTTAGGTCTATCCTTTATGTGGAGCAAGATTCTACCTCATTGGCCCATATCAAGACCAACGTATATTCCAAACCCCAAAAAGTTGCGGTGGTAACGGGCCCCAATTATGAAGATCTGGCCATAAGCTTGGATTCCCTGGCACCGACAGCCATAGCTTCCTTTAAGGAGACGGAGATTTTGGAGGCCCAAAAGCGATTTGAAAAATCCTTGAGCAAGGACAAGGCCATGGAAGACGAGTTTGGCATCCGCTTGAAGGTCCCATCGCTATATAAGGTTGGGAAACACGAAAAGAACTTTGTGTGGATGGACATCCAGATTCCCAAGGGCACCATGAACATCATTGCCTATGAAATGCCATGGAACAGTTTTGCAAATGATTCCACCTTTGTGGGCGATGTTATCAAAATGCGTGACTCCATTGGTGAAAAATACATTCCAGGGCCCTATGAAAACACCTATATGATCACGGAGAAGGCATTTTCTCCCTATGTCTTTCCGGCCCATATAGGAGGCAAGGAAGCGGACGAAATTAGGGGAATATGGGAAATAAGCGGATACCCCATGGCGGGGCCATTCCTTACGTACATCATCAACGACAGGGAAAACAACAGGAAATTGGTTCTGGAAGGATTTACATTTGCCCCGTCCCAAGATAAAAGGGACTATATGTTTGAGTTGGAGGCCATTTTAAAAACAGTGGAGTTTGTGGGCAATAGTACCCAATGACACCACCAAAAATGCGAAAAACCAAAAAAGCCCAGAATGCATGTTCCTGGGCTTTTTTGTTCTTTAAATGCTTATAGGTTGTTAATCAAAAGCGAATCCGGTTGCTATTCTGTATATAAAGGCATATAGCACCACAAAGAACATCACGAAGCTGAACCAGGCAAATATCTTGAAATACTTTTCTATAAGGATATGGCCCAAGTTTCGGAATGCTTCTAAATATATTTCTTTAACAAGTAAAAGTCTCTTCATAAGTCAGGGTTTTTAAGATTTAAAGACATGACAAAGATTGGGCAATATGATCGGTGCGGAAAAACAATGGGATGAAAAGCACAAAAAGAATGACGAAAGTTTTTCCCCGGCCGAAAATTCCATGAAGGCCCTTTTTTCATCGATGTAGGGCACAATCATGGGTGCAGGATATCGAGCAGATTATCGATAAAATGACGTTCAATACAAAGGGATATAAAAAAACCCCTAAATGGGGCTAATTATATGTAGTGGGTAAGATTTTTAACTGGAAACCACTATAAACTCTGAGCGTCGATTGGCTTGGTGCATGTAGCGGGGACATCGCACCCCATCCCCACAATCGTTTAGCAGCCGCTCTTCCCCGTAGCCGATGGCACTCTGAATCCTTGACGGATCAATGCCATGGGAAATAATATAGTCCCTTGTGGCCTTCGCACGCCGGTCCGAAAGATATTTGTTGTAAACACTGCTGCCAATGGCGTCTGTGTGCGATTCAATTTTGATGACCATGTCCTTGTACTCGGACATTACCTCCACCAGCTTGTCCAACTCCTTGGCCGCTTCGGGCTTGATGTAATATTTATCAAAATCAAAAAAGATTGTTTCCGTCTCAAGCTTCACAATCCCCTTTTCTTCCTTAATGATTTCTTGGAGCTGTTTTAACGTTTGCCGTATTTCAATGTTTTCATTCTGCTTTGTCCACACCGGGGTGCTTTCCTCAAAATATCCTTTTCTAACGGTTTTGATGGTGTACTTGGCCGCGGGATTAAGGTCTTTGAACACAAACTTCCCATCCATGGCGGTGCTGGCCTCCGCCACTTGTACATTATCCTTGTTGAAAAGCAGTACTGTGGCATCGGCAAGGGCCTCACCGGTTGATTCGTCCTCAATGGATCCCGATATGGCATTGAGGTTCATGATATATTTAAAGGAATAGATATCGTCATCGCCCCTGCCTCCCTTTCGGTTGGAGGCAAAATAGCCCCTTTCCCCAGAGGTGTTGATAATGTATGAAAAATCGTCCCTGCTACTGTTGATGGGTTCCCCGAGATTGATGCCCACACCAAAAATTCCATCGGCGTAATCCGCCTTGTAGATATCCAGCCCTCCCAAGCCCATGTTTCTGTCCGAAGAAAAGTACAGGGCGTTTTCCGTAATATAGGGGAACATTTCCTTTTTGGCGGTGTTTACGGTCCTTCCCAAGTTTTTGGGTTCTGTAAAAGCACCGTTGTCCAAAATATCCACAACGTAAATATCGGTTTCCCCGTAACCTCCTGGTCTGTCGGAGACAAAATATAGCTTTTTGCCATCAGGGCTCACGGAGGGGTGACCCGTGGAAAAATCTTCACTGTTAAAAGGCACTTCTATAGCCTTGGTCCATTCGCCAGCCACAAATTTGGATTGATAGATCTTTAAATGGTTGATGCCGTTTTTGCCTCGTTTGAGCCTTTTCCCATAATTGTTCCTAGTGAAATAGATGGTTTTTTGATCTGGGGAAAAGGATACGGAAGCCTCATGGTATTTTGTATTGATGTTCTTTGAGAATTTCTTGGGATTTGTCAAGTTCTCGCCGTCGCCATGGGCCTCTGCAACATAGAGGTCCAAGAAAGGCTGGTTGGTCCAACGGTAGCGCCTTGTGGTTATGAAAGCAGAATCATGCGCCGAGGCAAAGACCAGGCTGGAATCTTTATGGAACATGGGCGAAAAATCGGAATACTTGGAATTTATGGCCATATTCTTGATTTCTACCAGGGCAGGGCCTTTCCATGTGCTTTCCGGTTGTCCACTGGGGTTGCCGTTTTTTTGCTGGAACAGCTCTGTGAGCTTGGCCGCCCTACGATACCTACCAGTACCTTTTAGGGCGTGTGCGTATTTAAAAAAGCTGTCTTCCGTAATATCTTCACTGAAGGTTTCGTACAGTTCGTGGTACCATTTATAGGATTTTTCCAGATTGCCACTGTAATAATGGGAATCGCCGGCCCTGGACAATAGATCGTACGTGTGTGGCGCCTTGGTTTTCTCGAGCACCAAATCATAAATTCGTGCGGCTTCGGCATACCACATGAGACCAAAGTACTCATCTCCTTTTTTGATGAGCTTTTCGGCGGAGCCTTTTTTCTTGATGAACTGCATCAAATTCTTATCACTAAGGCTATCAATATGTTCTATGGAGCCTATGGTTGAAGGCTGTTCAACATTTTGGTCCTTTGTGTCATTTGATGGCGCACCCTCTTTAGGATAATCCAAGAGGGAGACCTCTTGGGATTTGACACCAAGAGCTAGCAAAAGAAAGAAAATTAAAATAAGTCTGTTCATTATCACTCTATCCGCACAAAAAATCAGCAAGTGATTAATTGGAGGCTAAGCAAAAAGAGCCTAACGTCGATTTCTAATGCTAAAATAGAATAAGGTAAAGGGGTGGATAACTTTTTGTTGTGAAAGGGGAAATTTATGGCGTGTACGCTATAAAAATGTGGTTCTTTGTCGACGAGCCCTTTAAATATGGGGCGTGGTTGACGTAAGAAAAACTTTCAAAAACAGCGCTAGGAGTCAGATTCCTTTTTACCCTCCAACTTGTCATCCTCTTTGGAGGCATCTTTAAACTCTTTGATGCCACTGCCCAATCCCCTCATTAGCTCAGGGATTTTCTTGCCCCCAAAGAGCAACAGGACAACAACAACGACAAGCACAATTTGCCATGGGCCAATCATACCAAGTAAAATAGTTTGAGCAATCATAAGAATCAATGCCTTTAAGTGAAATGTAAAATTACTAAAAAGAACCTTAAGCGGCCATGCAATTAACTAAAATTAGCAATTGAACTGGCACGGCACTTAAAAAGCGGGAATGTATTTTAAAAAGCTTAACACCAAAATTAAAATCTAAGGTTATCTTTGTCAATTATGGCAAAGGACGGAAAAAAGCGTAAGGAAATAAAACGCAAGCTGCTGCACAAGTACCGTTTGGTAATCCTCAATGAGAACACATTCGAGGAAAAGATTTCCTTTAAATTGAGCAGAATGAACGTTTTTGTGACCGGGACTCTTTTTATCATCGTGCTTATCGGATTTACCACGCTGCTGATAGCCTTTACGCCCTTGAGGGAATACATACCCGGATACTCGTCCACCAAATTGAAAAGACAGGCCACGGAGCTCACCTATAAAACGGACTCTTTGGTCACCGTTTTAAATTATACCAATAAGTATTTAAACAATGTCCGGATGGTACTTCGGGGCGACATTGAAAATAACGAGGTGAACCGGGACTCCCTTTTTGAGCAATACAAATTGGACCCATCCAAAGTGGATCTTACCCCTATTCGGGAAGATTTGCTTTTGCGGGAAGAAGTGGACCTGGAAGACAAGTACAACCTTTTTGAACGAAATGTTGAGAATATCGGCACCCTGCTCTTCTCCCCATTGAGCGGAACAATGTCCCAGGCGTTTGACCCCAAGGCAAACCATTATGCCGTGGATGTGGTTGCACCCAAGGATACACCGGTAAAGTCCATAGCGGATGGAACGGTGCTCTTTTCGGGGTGGACTTCCGAAACCGGCTATGTGATCATTGTGGAACATCAGGAAGGACTTACCTCGGTTTACAAGCACAACGGCTCATTGAGCAAATCCCAAGGCGACCGTGTCAGGGCCGGAGAGGTCATTGCATCCATCGGAAATACAGGGGAACTTACCACAGGCCCGCATCTGCATTTTGAGCTTTGGAGAAAAGGCAAGCCAGTGGACCCCTTGAATTATATCGACTTTAATTGACAATGTCCTTAAAAGCATTTGCAGCAAAGCAATTTGCCAATAGAATTGCCCGAAAAACCCAAAAATGGGCAAAGGATCCCGTACAAACACAGCAAAAGGTTTTCCAGGACCTGATAGCCACGGCCAAATCCACAAAATTTGGAAAAGACCATGGCTTTGATGGGATCCTCACCCATGAGGATTTTGTTAAGAATGTCCCCATTCGGGATTATGAAGTGTTAAAAAATTACATCCATGCAATCATTGGGGGAGAGCGGGACGTTTTATGGCCAGGGACGCCAATTTATTTTGCCAAAACTTCCGGCACCACTTCAGGGGCGAAGTACATACCCATTACCAAACCCTCCATCAAAAATCAGGTAGAGGCTTCCAGGAACGCCATTCTTGGCTACATCCATGAGACAGGGAATGCCCATTTTGTGGATGGAAAAATGATTTTTCTCCAAGGAAGCCCAATCCTTGAAGAAAAAGGAGGTATTAAATTTGGAAGGCTTTCCGGAATATCCGCCCATTATGTGCCCAAGTATTTGCAAAAAAACAGACTGCCCAGTTGGGAGACCAATTGCATAGAAGACTGGGAGACCAAGGTTGACAAGATTGTGGAGGAGACCCAAAACGAAAACATGACGGTCATTGCCGGAATACCATCTTGGGTACAGATGTATTTTGAGAAACTGCATAAAAAGTCGGGCAAAAAAGTGGGGGAACTGTTCAAAGAGTTCCAGCTTTTCATCTACGGAGGGGTCAATTATGAGCCTTACAGGGCCAAATTTGAAAATCTGATCGGCCGCAAAGTGGACAGTATTGAGCTGTTTCCGGCCAGCGAAGGCTTTTTTGCCTATCAAGATTCCCAAAAGGAGAAGGGAATGCTTTTGCTTTTGGATTCAGGCATTTTCTACGAGTTCATACGGGCCGATGAGTTTTTCTCCGAAAATCCCAAAAGAGTGACCATAGCCGATGTGGAAAAGGACGTGGATTACGCGATGATAGTATCTACGAACGCAGGGCTATGGGGGTATAATTTAGGGGATACCGTTCGGTTTGTTTGCATGGAACCCCACAGGATCATAGTTTCCGGGCGCATTAAGCATTTTATATCAGCTTTTGGGGAACACGTTATCGCCAAAGAAGTTGAGGAAGCCCTGCAACTGGCGGTTGAACAAACCGATGCACTCGTCAATGAGTTTACCGTGGCGCCCGAGACCGCTCCGGATGGGGGACTGCCCTACCATGAGTGGTTCATTGAATTTGAAAGGGCACCGTCTGACATGGAGAAGTTCTCCAACATCATAGAGCAGAGCATGCAGCAACAGAACAGCTACTATTATGATTTGATAGCGGGGAACATTCTTCGACCCCTCAAAATAACGCAGATCAAGCCCAACGGATTTCAAGATTTTATGAAGGCCATCGGCAAATTGGGCGGACAGAACAAGGTGCAGCGCCTATCCAACGACCGCAAAGTTGCGGACGGACTGCAATCGTTCAAAATTAGATAGCCCCTACCAGCCCAACTTTAGTAGGAATTCATGTATTTTTGCCAGAACGTATGATGGCAACCGATGTAAAACAGACCACAAGGGCACAGGAATCCACCAATGCCATAGAGCGCTTGTACATTACCATGCGACATTTGCTCAATAGAGGATTTTATAAACCCTCCGGAGTTTCAGGGAATGCCCTGAGAAGCGCACTTTTGCTATTGAGGCCGGAGATTTATGGTACGGTGGCCGAGGAAAAAGCCGAACTCAATGGGCTCATCTATGTCCTGGAACGATTGCCCGAAGGCATTGAGGAATGCCGTTTTATCAACCTTACCTCAGATGAAGGCTTTTCAAAATCACATTTAAAGGCCATTGTTCCGCCAAAGCGGAGAAGAAACTGCTACAGGATTGATGAAGAACAGATGAATGTTGAGATTACCCGGGGCAGAAGCGATATTTACGATATCCTCACCCACCTTACCTTTTTGTTCATAGAATCGGGTAAAATCTGCAAGCGCGTTTTGGTGGAGGAAGGAAATGCTACCATTAGGGATTGGGACAAGCTGACCACATTTGTACGCAGTGAGGAAAAGAGCGAAGCGGAAAGGGAAGTGGCCCTGATCCACGTGGCCAATATTTTGGGGCGGACGTTTGATGAGGTTGTTGAAATGCAGCGCAAACTGAAAACATCCAAAGATCCAGACAGGTTTCTCCATATCATTTTTTGGTTGGGCAAATTGGCCATAGAGGAAGAAACCACGGGCAATAAGAGGACCATAACCTTCAGCCCGTTACTTCGCGAAAGACTGGGACATCACATCCATGGGGAAAAATGGGCGGAAAGGATCAAACAGACCCTGAGCGAAAACAACCTTTTGGACAGGCCGATCCATATCATCAGTGCTAACATGCACAGCGTCATGAACTCACTTTTTGCCAAAAAGGCACTGGCCAAGGAATTTCCAAACAGCAAATCCTTGGAGATTTATGAGGCCTTGAGTTCTCCCAAAAATGAAACGCTGCGCGATAAGATCAAAGGGATTAGCGAAAAGAACGGGATGATTTTCCTTGATGATAAATCTGGGGCCAACATAGATGTCCAGATTTTTGATTCAGCAAAGTTTGGAAAGGACGCCTGTTGCTATGAGCTGCCCAAAGGAATACCAGGGGGGCAAAAACCAATTATCTTTGTGATGGACTATGCTTTTGGTGAGCAGGCCTATGAAACCATCGATGAGCTTTTGAAACCCCTAGAGGAAAACGGTCAAAAAAAGTTTATGAATGTGGAGTCCATCTCCATTATGGGCAAGGCTGGGATTTTGGAAGGGGGCAAGGGTGATCTGATGATCCCTTCCGCACATATTTTTGAAGGGACCGCGGACAATTATCCTTTTCACAACGAACTATGTGCCTCCGATTTTGAGGGCTATGGCCTGAAGGTTTTGGAGGGCACCATGGTCACAGTTTTGGGCACTTCGCTGCAAAACAAGGATATCCTAAGATTTTTTCATGAATCAACATGGAATGTCATTGGACTGGAAATGGAAGGGGTGCACTACCAAAAGGCCATTCAGTCAGCCTCCAAAATAAGAAAGAGCATCCAAAAGGATATAAAGGTGCGGTATGCATATTACGCTTCGGACAACCCGTTGGAAACGGGGAGCACTTTGGCATCGGGTGGACTGGGAACAACCGGGGTGAAACCCACCTATTTGATCACGGACAGAATTTTAAAACAGATATTCAATTCATAAGGTATGGCAGACCAACCAGTAAATCAGAACACATCGGATGAAATAGATTTGGGACAATTGTTTCAGATGATAGGAAGAGGCTTTCAGAAGTTCTTCAATTTTATTGGCAGCATTTTCAAAGGTATTTTTCATGTATTGATTCTTTTCTTAGTTTTTGTGCAGCGCAATTTCATTTTGATAGGAGCAACATTGATCATTGGTGTAATCGGGGGGTACTTTTTGGACAAGGCGCGACCTGACATGTATGTTTCCAAAATGGTTGTGGAGCCAAACTTCAACAGCGTACAACAGCTCTACAACAATATTAACTTTTACAACGATCTGGCAAGGGCACAGGATTCCACAGCCTTAGCCACGGCCCTGAACATCAATGAGAAGGAGGCAGCGGCAATCAGTGAGATTTTCGTTGATTCCTATTCTGATGAAAACCAAAAGATAAAATTATTTGATGGGTTTATCAGGGAACTGGATACTACTACGATAAAGACAATAGACTTTGAAAACTATTTAAAGAACTTTAACTCGTTGGACGCCAGGTTTCATCAGATATCCGTTATAAGTTCAGATAGCAGAGTGGCCAAGAAAATGCAGCCGGCCATCATCAATTCAATTTCAAAAAATGATTATTTCAAGCTTCAGAAAAGGATAAACGACGAAAATCTTTCTCTGCAAGATTCAATTTATAGAAAGCAGTTGGAAGAAATTGATTCTTTGCAAAGCCTGTACAGAAAAGTGCTTTTGAAAGAAGCCGAAAAGCCGATGCAAGGCATGAATATTAATTTGGCGGAGAACGGGGAATCCAAAAACAAGGAATTGGCACTTGTGCAAGAACGGGATGTTCAAAAACAAAATTTGGTTAAATTGAATGAAGATAGAGCCAACAAATCCAATATCATTAACGTAATCAGTGATTTTCCCTCAAGAGGTGTGGAACAAAAGGGAATTTGGAAGTCTTACAAGTTCAAATTGCCCTTGGCGCTGTTGGTCCTGGTATTTGGAGTGCTGACATTGCTCGAGATTAATAGATTCTTGAAATCCTATAGCAAAAAATAGGATTGTTTTCTAAGTCAAAAGTAAGCAGGTAGGACCTTGCCAATTGAGATTGGCCAATCCTGAATCCTAAAAGATTTTTTCGATGAAGCGTATTATTGTAACAGGATCTAATGGACAACTGGGACATACCCTTCAAGAAATGGCTCCAAAATATGACAACCTTTCATTTGATTTTAAGACCTCGAAAGAGTTGGATATCACCCACCCCGTTAAAGTTCTTGATTGCCTCAGGGGCGGAAATTATGACTATTGCATTAATTTGGCAGCCTATACCAATGTTGAACAGGCAGAACATTTTCCAGAAAAAGCGCTCAAGGTAAATGCCCATGGAGCAAAGAACTTGGCCCTTGCGTGCGAAAAGTGTCAAATCATATTGATTCATATTTCCACGGATTATGTTTTCGATGGTGAAAAAGAGAGCCCCTACGTTGTTGGCGACAAAACAAGCCCCATCAATGAATATGGAAGGTCAAAGCTAAAGGGAGAGGAATATGTTCGAGAAACTTTAGACAACCATTATATTATCCGCACATCATGGTTGTACAATAAAGCATATGGACATAATTTCTATCGCACTGTTTTGGAAAAGGCCAGGAAAGGCCTAGAATTAAGGATAACCGATGCCCAAAAAGGTTGTCCGACAAACACGGAGAGCCTGGTAGAATTTATTTTAGAGGAACTCGTATTGGGAAATCTTCCTTTTGGCACATACCATTTTACAGATGGAAAAGATATGACATGGTATGATTTTGCAAGACAGATTTTGGAAGAAAACGGATTGACCGATAAGGCTAAACTTGTGTTGGATAGGAATTATCGTACTTTCGCAAAAAGACCAAGAAATAGCATTCTTTCATAAAAAGGCCTCTAGTGCACTAGACATATGATAAAAGTTTCTGAAACGAAGATTTCCGGTTGTTTTGTGGTTGAACCCTCGGTTTTTGAGGACGAAAGAGGATATTTTATGGAAAGCTTTAGCCAAAGGCAGCTCTCAACTGCATTGGGATTGGAGATTAACTTTGTTCAGGACAACCAATCATGTTCGAAAAAAGGGGTTCTCCGAGGCCTGCATTTTCAAAAAGGGGAACATGCACAGGCCAAGTTGGTTTTTGTGCCCCATGGTTCCATTTTGGATGTGGTCGTGGACATAAGAAGCGAATCTCCTACCTTCGGACAGCATCTTGCCATGGAGTTGAATGACAGGGACAAGAAACAACTATTTATTCCTAAGGGTTGTGCACATGGATTTCTTACCTTGAGCGACACAGCTCTTTTCATGTACAAATGTGATCGATACTACAAAAAGGAAGTTGAGGGGGGCATACGTTACGATGACCCAACCTTTGCAATAGACTGGCGTTTTGACAAGGAAAAAATCATCCTGTCTGCCAAGGATATGGCCTTGCCAAATTTTAATTGGCCTTAATATTGAACAGCTAAAGCCAATTTCGACAATTGCAGAAAAAAAAGAATTTAATTTAAAACGGAATGAAAATATTGATAACAGGAGGGGCGGGTTTTATAGGTTCACACGTAGTACGAAGATTTGTACTCAATTATTCCAATTATAGGATCTATAATCTTGATGCCCTTACCTATGCAGGTAATCTGGAAAACTTAAGGGATATTGAGCGGGAAACCAATTATCACTTTGTAAAGGGAGACATTACCGACAGTAATTTTATTCAGGAATTATTTGATGCCCATCGATTTGAAGGAGTGATTCACCTAGCCGCGGAAAGCCATGTTGACCGTTCTATAAATGAACCATTGGAATTTGCAAAGACCAATATTTTGGGGACAATGAACTTGTTGAATGAGTTTAAAAGGCTATGGTCAAATAGATGGGAAGGAAAAAGGTTTTACCATATTAGCACTGATGAAGTATATGGATCTCTGGGCCCTGCCGGGTTTTTCACCGAAGAGAGTCCGTATGACCCCAACTCTCCATATTCCGCGTCCAAGGCAGCATCAGACCATTTTGTGCGGGCTTACGGAGAGACTTATGGATTACCCTATGTTATCAGCAACTGTTCAAATAATTATGGGCCTAACCACTTCCCTGAAAAATTGATTCCTTTGTTCATCAACAATATAATCAACAACAAGCCCTTGCCCGTTTATGGAGATGGGAACTACACTAGGGATTGGTTGTATGTAGAAGACCATGCAAGGGCAATAGACACGGTTTTCCATAAGGGAGGCTCCATGGAAACCTACAATATAGGGGGGTTCAATGAATGGAAAAACATAGATTTGGTTAAAGAGCTATGTAATCAAATGGACAGTAAATTGGGAAGGCCCAAAGGGAGTTCGGAAAAGCTGATCACATTTGTGAAAGACCGTCCTGGACATGATCTTCGCTATGCCATTGATGCAACAAAAATCAATAAGGAATTGGGATGGTCTCCTTCGGTCACTTTCCAAGAAGGGCTTTCGAAGACGATTGACTGGTATATTGAAAATGCCGATTGGTTGGCCCATGTTACCTCGGGAGAGTATACGAAATATTATAGAGAACAATATCATAGTTAAACATGAAAGGAATAATACTTGCCGGAGGTTCCGGTACAAGATTGCACCCTCTTACCCAAGTTGTGTCCAAGCAACTTCTCCCGGTTTATGACAAGCCAATGATTTATTATCCGCTATCGGTTCTAATGCTGTCTGGCATAAAGGAAATTTTGATTATTTCAACCCCGCATGACCTTCCAAATTTTAAAAAACTGCTTGGAAATGGGAACCAGATTGGGCTGAAACTTTCTTATGCGGAACAACCATCCCCAGATGGTTTGGCCCAAGCCTTCATCATAGGTGAAGAATTTATAGGCAAAGATGATGTCTGCCTCATACTTGGAGATAATATTTTTTACGGGGCAGGTATCCAAAAAATGCTTTCCACGACCGTGGAAACTGTTCAAAATGAACAAAAGGCCGTAATTTTTGGCTATTATGTTGAAGACCCGGAAAGATATGGTGTGGTAGAATTTGATGTTGAAAGAAATGTTGTGGGCATTGAGGAAAAGCCAGACAGGCCAAAATCAAACTATGCGGTTGTTGGGCTCTACTACTATCCTAATTCTGTCGTCAAAATTGCAAAACAAGTTAAACCATCGGCCAGGGGCGAATTGGAGATTACTTCGGTAAATCAGGCATACTTGGAAATGGACAAGCTAAAGGTACAGGTCATGAGCAGGGGATATGCCTGGTTGGACACCGGGACCCATGAAGCCCTTACTGAGGCAACCGAATTTGTTAAGGCGGTTGAAAAACGGACAGGCCTTAAAATTGCCTGTTTGGAGGAGATAGCATATTTAATGGGCTTTATTTTGAAGGACCAATTTGTGGAAGTGGTCAATAATTATAGTAAAAGCGGCTATGGCGAATATTTAAAGAGAATCGCATCAAAATGAACCAAGTCGGTATTTTTTTAATGGCAAAAAAAGGATTTCAGGTTCTTGAAAGCATTATTGACAAAGGATTTTTATCGAATATAGGCTTTGTGGTCGGGGCCAGGGATAAGAATGTCCAAAAAGACTATAATGAGGAGATTAGGGAACTTTGCCATAAAAATGACGTACCTTATTTTGATAAAGGCGATACTGCATATAATGGGCTGAGGGTTGCCTACATTATTGCAATTTCATGGCGCTGGTTAATATCCGAGCAAAAGTCCAAACCCTTAATTGTGCTTCATGATTCCCTGCTGCCAAAATATCGTGGATTTGCTCCTTTGGTGAATTCGTTGGTCAATGGAGAAAGGGAAATAGGGGTATCTGCATTGTTTGCATCTTCTGAATACGATAAAGGACCCATAATCGGCCAGTCCAAATGTGCCATAGAATATCCTATTAAAATAGTGGATGCTATCGATTTGATTACCAAATGCTATATCGAATTGATCCTCGATTTATTTAAAAAAATAAATGATAATGCAGAAATCACTGCAGTTTCTCAAAATGAAGAATCGGCAACCTACAGCTTGTGGCGAGATGAGGATGACTATCGTATAGATTGGGCAAATGATTCCAATGAGATAAAAAGATTCATAGATTCTGTTGGATACCCATATATGGGAGCCAGCACCTTTATCAAAAACCGCAAGGTTAGAATATTGGACGCCCAAACCCAGGAAGATGTGACCGTAGAGAATCGAAATCCGGGAAAAGTTATTTTCGTGGATCAAGGAAAACCGGTGATCGTATGCGGAAGAGGGCTGTTGAAGATCGAGGACGGCCATTTTGATGACACGTTGGAACCACTACTACCATTACAAAACTTTAGAACAAAATTTATCTGATGATTCCATTCAACAAACCCTTTCTGGTTGGTAAGGAAACACAATATATAGAGGAAGCCGTGCTTTTAGGTAAAATTTCGGGCAATGGTGTCTTTACAAAGAAGTGCCATTCTTTTTTTGAAAAGGAATATCAGTTTAAGAAAACGCTCTTGACCACATCTTGCACCGACGCTTTGGAAATGGCCGCAATGCTTTTGAAAATTAGTCCGGGCGATGAGGTTATCGTACCCTCCTATACATTTGTTTCATCAGCATTGGCCTTTGTAAGACAGGGAGCAAAAATTGTATTTGCAGATAGCAGGGCAGATCATCCAGGCATTGATGAAAGCAAGATAGAAGAGCTGGTAACCCCAAGAACAAAGGCCATTGTTGTTGTGCACTATGCAGGGATTGCCTGTGATATGGACATTGTCATGAACGTTGCCAACAGACACGGGCTATTCGTAGTAGAGGATGCCGCCCAAGCGATTGATTCTTATTATAAAGGAAGACCTTTAGGGGGGATTGGGCATTTATCGGCATTTTCTTTTCATGAGACCAAAAATATAATTTCAGGAGAAGGGGGGCTTCTCGCCATCAATGATGAAAAGTTTGTTGGCCGCTCTGAAATAATATGGGAAAAGGGAACGAACAGGTCAGCTTTTTTTAAAGGGGAGGTGGACAAATATGGATGGGTGGATACAGGATCTTCATTTTTACCCTCGGAATTGATCGCTGCATTTCTTTACGCCCAACTTGAGCGGCTTGCAGAGATTCAGGAGAAACGTAAATCCATTTGGAATACATACTATTCAGAACTGTTGCCTCTCAAAAGCCAAGGAAAGCTCAGACTGCCCCATATCCCTGATTATGCCACCAATAATGCACACATGTTTTATGTGGTAACAGAAAGTATGGCTCAGAGAGACTTAATGATAAGCCACTTGAAAAAGAAAGGAATACACGCTGTCTTTCATTATTTATCATTGCACAAAAGCCCTTTTTATCTTCAGGACAATAAATATAGGGAATTGGAAAATTCAGATAAATTTTCGGATTGTCTTATACGCCTTCCTTTTTTCTTTGAGCTAGACCCAAAGCAATTGGATTATATCATAGAACAGGTTAAACGCTTTTTCCCTTGAAGATAGCACATATTAGTCCTGATGAAAAATTCATCGAAAGCATCCAATGGCAATTCGAAAAAATATTTCCCGGACAGAATTCTTTTTTTGTTTTTCTTGTTAAACAAATCGGATCTACGAAATACGTTCACGCAGGCAAATCGGTCCAATTATTGGCGGATGATGCCAAAGGCTTAAAAAAAATACTGGAGGAGATAAAAAAATATGACCTAGTCATCTTCCATGGATTAAAGTATTTTCAGAGTCAGATTGTACTAAAAGCGGCCACTAGTGATAACTTTGTCTGGTTTTTTTGGGGAGGCGAGATTTATGACAACTACAAGGCGGTTGGGCATAAAGTATTGGGCAAGAAGACTAAAGAAAAGTTTGTTGGCATCAACGCATTAAAAATGTTGAAGAGGATGGTTAGGCCAGCCTATTATTTGCTCAGGTTCAAATCAATGACACCCGAAGCATCAGTGTTGAAAGCTGCAAAAAAAATACCGTACATAGGAATAATACATGAAGAAGAGATAGAATATTTAAAACAAAATGATTTCATCGGCCAATCTGCAAAGCATGTGCCGATGACGTATTATCCATTGGAATTCATTTTCAAGGGGATTGAGGATATTACCATTACTGGGAAAAATATTCTTTTGGGAAATTCCGCATCATTGACCAACAACCACCTTGAAGCTTTTGAAAAGATAAGACTTTTGAATCTGGAAGACAGAGAATTGATAGTGCCCCTAAGCTATGGAGACCAAAAGTATGCTACGGAAATCTGCAAAACAGGGAAAAATCTTTTTGGGAAGTCTTTTAGCCCCATAGTCGACTTTATGCCATTACATGAGTACAATTTCAAGCTTAGCTCATGCAGTATTGTTATTATGAATCATTATAGACAGCAAGCTGTTGGAAATATTTTGGCAATGTTGTGGATGGGCGCCAAAATTTATCTTAATGAAGGCAACACATTTTATCAATATCTGAAAAAACAGGGAATCCTTGTCTATTCGATAGACAAGGATTTTGTCATTGAAACCCCAGAAGTTTTAACAGGATTGACCAGCATGCAAATAGAAAGCAATAGAAAACGACTTTTAAATTTAATAAGCTTTGAGACTACCAAGGAAAGATTAAGGGAAGAGCTGCGAAATATTGTGCATGGAGACTAAAAAAGAGGCAATATCAGGGGTTAAATGGACAACGCTATCAACAGTTTTGGTCGCAATCTGTGGTATTCTAAAGATTTCCGTATTGGCAAGGTTTTTGGATACATCGGATTTCGGCCTCATGGCCCTGGTGACCTTTGTATTGGGCTTTATGGATCTTTTTATGGATATGGGCCTTACATCTGCAATTCTTTATAAACAAAACATCACAAGAGAAGAATACAACAGTCTATTTTGGTTGAATGTGGGATTTAGCTTGATTCTGTTTTTTGGTATTTTATTGTTATCCCCTATTGTCGCCTCCTTTTATCAAGAGGACCAATTAAGACATCTTTTGCCGCTCATGGGTTTTGGCATAATATTTTCTGCCTTTGGCAGGCAGTTCAAAACAATACTTCAAAAGGAATTAAAATTTAAGGCCATAGCATTGGCGGAAATATTTGCTGTGGTTTTTTCCTTGGTGCTGGCAGTTGTGTTGGCATTGAAGAATTTTGGTGTTTATTCCTTGGTGCTTTCGGCCTTGCTCCAATATTTTTTGGCGAACGCCATATTTTTCATCATCGGGATTAAAACCAACCCATTGGAGCTTTATTTCAACTTTCAAAGCACAAGACCCTTTTTAAAGATTGGGTTTTATAAGGTAGGAGGACAGATTATCAATTATTTTAACAGGGATTTGGACATACTTATAATAGGAAAGTTTTTTGGAGCCGAGCTTTTGGGAGGGTATAGCCTTGCAAAACAACTGGTAAAGAGGCCTCTTGCTATTTTTGATCAAGTGGTCATCAAGGTCTCTGTTTCAATTTTACCACGCTTTCAGGAAAACAATAGAACCCTATTGAATTCTTTTATGATGTTGGTCAAGGGAATGTCGATGACAAATTCTGTAATTTATGGGGTCATGGCCTTAAGCGCTCCTTTGTTGGTAAATATTTTTTATGGTGAGGGATATGGGGACATTTTAAATTTTGTAAGGTTTTTTGCCATCATCTTTTATTTCAGGTCAATCGGGGGAATAGTGGGCATTTTGGCAATAACCAAAGGGAGAACAGACATTGAGTTTTATTGGAATGTATTATTGTTGTGTGTTTTTCCTCCCGTTATTTTGGCGGGGGCCCAAGGCGGCATGGAAATGATCTTGATCTTGATGGCCGTACTTCAAATAATCTTGAACCTTCCTTTATGGGCAATGTTCTATAAAAGATTGGTGGGCATGAAACTTTTTGATTATTTAAGGGCCTTGTTTGTCCCTGCTTTGATCGCGGGATCAATTTTTGTGATATTTGAAATTCTGACCAAAAACAGCGCTAGTACTTTGGCACAAATTGGATTCTCCATAGTGTTGGCTTTGACGGTCATTTCATATGCATATATGACGGATACCAGTGCAAGAGCCTATATAAAGTCCAGGATTAAAAGGTAATCAAATGGTATCGAATTCGGCAGGGCAATCTTCCAAAGTTATTTGCAGAAGATGTTTCTTCAAAAAGCGATTAAATTTGGACCAACTAAGACATTGTCTTCTAGCCACCATGTAAAACCAACAAATGTTGAAATACCTTTCAAATATTGCGCTGATATTACTCTTTCTTTTGCAGGGAGCGGACAAGAGCAGTTTTCTGGTGGTGGCGGCACTATCATTTCTTTTGATAACGCTAATCCATAAAGACAATCTTCCCAAGTTCTCGATGTATTACCTGATAGCGGCGGGGGTTTATTTTTTCTACCTAGTCTTGGGATTGCTGAACGGGCATCCCAATGCTCAAATAGACATTAAATTTCAAGTATTCTTTTTTGTCTTTTATTTTTGGTTGATCAACAACAATTCCGGGGTCAACTTTCTTAAATTGCTTTTTACCATCAACTGGGTGGTACTCATCGTATATTTTCTTTTATTTTTTGATGTGATTCCAAATTTTTGGAATGAGCAAACATTTGGCCGACAGGGGAGGGTGTTGGGTCCGGCGATTACCCCAATGGTATATATCCTTTTTCTTCACCTGCAAGACAACAAAAAATTCGATTTCCGTTTGGGGATAGCACTTTTGGGCGCTCTAATTTATTTGCTGATGACCTCCAATTTTATGAACGTCTCCATTGTCTTGGTTCTGTCCATGCTCACCATAATCAATTTTAGACAATTGTTGAAACCAGTGTATATAGCAGGGATCATTGTGCTAACAATCAGCATAATACTTTACATTAAATCTCCCTATGTGCCCGAAATGATATCTTCTAAATTGGAATATGTATTCAAACCATGGGAATATGGAACGGTAAAAACAAGGATTTCGGATTTGAACCAGGCCCTGGACAAGGAAAACTTTGGCACTTTCAAAAAGCTCTTTGGTGAGGGGTTTGGGACCAGTTCTGAGATTTATAGGGAAAATAAAATAGCGCCAAGTCTTAGTAGGACTTTTTCATTTCAGGAAATAGACAATGGGTTTTATTATATCTACCACAGAGGGGGATGGAGCTTACTTTCTTTATTTTTCCTTTCTCACATTTATTTAATGTCCAGAATACATGGTGTTAAGGCAAAAATTGGTTTTTTTGTTATTGTATTAATAACAAATCTTTTGTCTATACATTATTTTAATCATATGTTCTACCTATTGCTTCCATTTTGGGTGCTGCACAGAAGAAAAAGTTGATACAATGCCGTTCTTTGCCTGTCAACAACTCAAATAAAGAATAGCGCAACACCAATATATCCTAAAGCATGTTGTTTAACTCCCTTTCCTTTTTGATTTTTCTTCCAACGGTTCTTTTTCTATATCGGCTGTTGGCAAAAAAGTATAGATGGGCAATGCTCTTGGTGGCCAGCTATTACTTTTACATGAGCTGGAATGTCAAGTATGCCCTGCTTATCGCTTTTTCAACAATTGTTACCTATCAAAGCGGTATTCTTATTGAAAAAGTAAAGACCAAGAAGGCAAAACAAATTGTTGTTGCGGTCAGCTTTATAACCAATCTGGCCATACTTGTTTTTTATAAATATTTCAATTTTTTCTCAGAGAGCATAAGTGAAGTCTTTCATTTATTTTTAATTGACATTAATCTTCCGATTTTAGATTTATTGCTACCGGTCGGGATATCATTCTATACATTCCAAGCTCTTAGCTATACGATGGACGTTTATAGAAATGAGATTAAAGCTGAGCGGCACTTGGGAATTTATGCACTGTTTGTTTCGTATTTCCCCCAGTTGGTCGCAGGACCAATTGAACGGTCAAAAAATCTGCTTCCCCAACTTAGAAACCTAGAGGGTTTATGCTATGCCAATTTAAGATCTGGTGGGCTGTTGGTTTTGTGGGGGTTTTTTAAAAAGTTGGTCATTGCAGACAAAATTTCGATATTGATAGGTACGGTCTATGAAAACCCAGCACAATATTTTGGAATCGAAATTTTTGCAGCTGTGATTTTGTTTTCGGTGCAGATTTATTGCGATTTTTCAGGTTACACAGATATTGCGCGGGGAGTGGCTCGACTTATGGGGGTCGATTTAATGAAAAACTTTGATAGCCCTTATTTTTCTAAAAGTATAACAGAATTTTGGAGAAGATGGCATATTTCCCTGTCAACATGGTTTAGGGACTACCTCTACATACCTTTGGGCGGCAATAGAAAAGGTATAAACAGGACTTACCTTAATCTGTTGATTGTTTTTGTTGTCAGCGGGCTGTGGCATGGCGCTTCCATTAATTTTGTAATCTGGGGATTTCTGCACGGAGTTTTGATCGTTTTGGAAAAAATTTTCCCAACAAAAAACGACAAGCTTGGAGCACAGGATAGGTTGAGCTATAACACACTGAAAATCTTATTGTTAAACACCTTTGTAATATTTTTGTGGATATTTTTTAGGGCCGATACTTTTTCAGATTCAATAGTTATAATAAACAATTTATTCAATTGGAACGCCGAGGATGTTTTTAATGGGAACTTATATAATCTTGGATTAAGTAAGGGAGAGCTTTGGCTCAGTGTGTTTTTTATTGCTGTTATGTTAATTGTTGAGTACTATAACAGTTTTATAATGGGCGTAAGGGAAATGTTCTTGAAGCAGCACTATCTATTCAGATTGACATTTTATGTAGTGATAATTTTGACAATACTAATTTTTGGGACCTATGGAGAAGAGCAAAAAGAATTTATATACTTTCAGTTTTAAACTTGCGGTGCTTATAATTGTTTTAGTGGTTGTCCTCAGCTACTTTTTTCTGCCGTATGTTCCCGACGTAGGCGAAGACCAGAAATATAAGTTTGGCTTGAATCTTTTGTCAAGAGATGAAAAAAAAGATTTTGACATGGTTTTCTTGGGCAACTCATATTCCTTTACCGCATACGATACCAGCGTTATACAAAATGAGTTGGGCCTTAATTCAATTCATATTAATTCTGGCGCACAGAGACTGGAAACGTCGTTGCTGGTTGCGGATTATGCTCTGGAGGTAAACAACAAAATCAAGATTATGGTTTTTGACGTTTCCACCGCGACCTTGCTCAGGCCAAAGAAGGACGAAAAAGAGATTTGGTACTATCAAACGTTGGCCCTGCAAGAGATCCCATTTTCTTTCCATAAGGCATTAGAAGTCACCAAATTTTTTCCTTTAAAAGAATATCCAGAATACTATACCGCTTCTTTGTCAAAAACAATGGGACGCCTTTTTAGACTGAACGACAGGGTAAATTATCACATGCCCAAACCTTCGGACTTTTATAGATCACCCAAGAACGCCACACTGTTCAGTTATAATGGGTATATGGCCAAGGCTCATTATCCAATAGATAAAAATGGATTTGCAAAGAGCTTTAAGAAAAGGCCTCTGGCGCAAATCAAGACAGATTCAATTTGGGGTAAGGACTTACAGGAGAAATTGATCAGATTCGTACAAAAAGCCAAAAAAGGCAACGTCAAGATTTTATTGGTCAATTCGCTTAAATTGTTTGACGAGAATTATGATCAGGAGTTTTTGAACGCTTTGATGGAAGAATATGAGAATGTAAGTTTTTTGAACTTGAATGCCCAAAGAGATAAATATTATCTTAACGAAAAATCGTTCTACAACTCAACACACTTGAATTTTTCAGGTAGTCAACAAGTAACAAAAAGAATGTGCGACAGCCTTTCCAAGTGGTATAAACTGCCAAAACAGAATACAAAACAATATAGTTTTGGACCTTTTAGGTTAAATGATGTCTTCTATAACTTAAAAGAGAACCAGGACAAAGTCATTAAATTGACATTTGATAAACTGCCATTTAAGCTCAATGACCATCAACTGGTTGTTTCTTTATTCCCCAAGGACACTGCTAAATTATCCAAGTATTCAAAAAAACGAGGCTTTAGATCGGACAATTTTTATGTCAAAAACCCCTCTACAAATAATATAGATGTAGGAGATTCAAAAAGTATTATTATGAAATTGGATACTGAAATAAATGACAGTGACATTGAAAAAATCAAAGTGTTTTTTTATAAGAGTAAGGATACTCTCAGACTTCCAAGCTATGATATTCAGTTGAACAATTGATTTGACATTTCTTGAGCTGATTAAAAATATTTTGATCCAAAACAGGAACAATAAAGAGTATGGATAAAGTTCTTTATGTTGTCCCAGATTTAGAAAAGGTTTCCGGTGGGCCCAGAACGAGGATATCCATGTTCAAGGCCGTTTTTTTGGAACATGGGGACAGTGTCATCGAGGGCAAGGGAAAACTTCTAAAAAGCTTTAAAGTAAAAAAAGGCTTAAAAGTGTATGTGGAATCGGCCACAAACAGGGTTTCCTTTACAGATCTATTGAGCCTATTATATCTAAAGTGCATCTCAAAAGAGGTTGTGATCTTTATACGGGACATCTACATTGAGCTTTTTCCACATGAATATGCTTCGTTTCGAGGAAGAATAACAATGTTTTTTAACAAGGCCAGTAATTTTTTTCTCTCACTCATATCAACGAAAATGGCATTTCCGACCAAAGACATGGGAAGAATTTTTTTCAAAAAAAATACTTGGTTTCCGAAAAGAAGATATTTTGCCCTACCACCAGGATGTGCAGGGAATGGTTCGGGAGGAACAAAAGTGGATTTTTCAAAAAGGTTGGGAATACTCTATTTGGGAAGTGTTTCGTACACAAACGCGGGATTTGATTACTTCTTGGAATTTGCCGGGAAAAACAAGGAAGAATATGGGTTTTTTGTTCTATCTGGAGATAGAAAAGCCGCAGAAATGACCAAGGATAGCGATCATATTATGGTGGATAGGATAGAGCATTCCAAAATTGCCGATTACATTGCTGACAACAATATTTTCTTGGGGTTTCATTCGAGACCCAGAAATGAATATGATGATATCACGTTTCCTATAAAAGCCTTGGATTTTATAGGATTTCAATTACCTTTTGTAACGGAAAGGCACAAGCCTATTTATGAGCTTTTGGGCAAAGAATATGAACTATACGCACAAATTTCAAATTGTGGTGACGTAAGCAAAACAATACAGAAAATTAAAAATGTTGAGAAGTATTCCAAAATAAAAGCCAATATAAAGGAGGTGGCCTTAAAAAACAGCTATGCCGAACGCTATAAATCAATTTTTTGACGAAAGGGGAAGAGATGCTTATTTTGAAGTGTCTATGTATCTTTTCCTGTTTTCACTACCCATTGGACACGGTATAGATGTAGCACTGATGTTTTTGATGTTGTTCAGTTATTTTCTCATGCCAAACAAGGCAGAAAAATTAGCCCAACTGTTCAAATACAAGACCTCCTTGTTTCTGTTATTTGGCATGCATGTTATTCTTTGGGTCGGAGCAATATATTCTAGCAACATTGATGTGGCAATGGGACGAATTGAAAGAAACCTGCCTCTTTTGGTTTTGCCACCTATACTCCTTTCTGTACCAAAAGGGTGCCTAAAGCTAAAAAATATATTTTATGCACTGGGAATCGGCCTTATTATTGTCATGCTTATTAGCTGGGGGGCAATCATTATTGATATATTTTCCAAGCAATCCCCATTGAAACAAGCCAAGTATTTTTTTGAATGGATATACACCGACCATAATCTTTTAAAGATAGCGGATATCCATCCGGGCTATTTTGCATTGATATTGGTGCTGTTTTTGTCAACGGTCATCAACGGCGAATTTCTTGAGGCTCTAAGAAAGAGCAGAATAATTTTTTTCTTGGTTGTGTCCGCTTTGTTGCTGTTTCTTGTTGAAACAAGCAGCAGGATGGGTTTTGCTGCATTGTTTTTGATTTTGGCACTGAGCCTTTTCAGAAAACGTGGAACAAAGGAAAAATGGATTTATGCGGTTGTTTTTTTTACCCTTTTTTTCATTCTATTGAAATTTGACTATCTGACAAGCAAATTCCAAAAATTAGTGGATGCAGATGGAAACATTGTATTTGAAAGATATTTCAGGTGGAAGGAGATATTGAACGTGTTTTTAAGTAAGGGGAACATATTTTTTGGAGAAGGTACCGGAGACGTTTATGGAATATATCACCAAGCATATGCAAATGGGAATTTTAAACAAGCGCTGGTGGAGAACTACAATGCCCATAATGAATATTTGGAACTGTTGGTTGGCAATGGAGTGTTGGGGCTTTTCATTTATTTGGCAACCTTGGCTCATTTTGTGGTGACGACCAAACTGAGAGGCGCGGCAATGGCATTTTTGATTTTGATCGCCATGTTCTCATTTACCGAGTCTTTTTTAGTAAGGAGCAAAGGAGTGATGATCTTTGCCTTTTTTTACCCTTTGCTTGTTAATTATTATAGCCAGTATGATGAACAAGGGTAGAAAAAGGCAGCGGATTTTTTTGGTTTCCAATATGTACCCTTCCGAGAAAAAAGTTCGGTATGGAATTTTTGTTAAGCGTTTTGAGGAAGCCCTGGTACATGATTTTGACGTGAAGAGGATTGTGCTGACAAAAAAGGGCAATGTAGTGTCAAAGATTTTGGGTTACACAGCATTATATTTAAAAGTATTGTCACTCTTTTTTATTTGTAAAAGATCTGATATTGTATATGTACATTTCCCATTATATTTCTCCTTCGCCCTTTTGCCACTTACATGGCGCAATATCCCAGTAATTCTCAACTTTCATGGGAGTGATGCTGTGTTTAGGACCCCTCTAAAGAAATTTTTTAAGGGCTTTATGAAGCCCGTGACGAAAATGGCGGTAAAAATTGTGGTTCCCTCAGATTATTACAAAGAAAAGGTGATGGATGTCTTTAAGGTTGATGACCTTGAAAAAATGTATGTATATCCATCTGGAGGAATCAACGCTAAAATCTTCTACCCTATTGAGGGCAACACTGAAAAGACCGCTTTTGGTTTTGTGTCCAATTTCATAGAATCAAAAGGGTGGAAGATATTTTTGGAAGCACTCTCTGAAATTATGGAGAATGAAGAGAACCAAAATGTAAAGGGAATTATGGTGGGAGACGGTCCTGACAGGGATCAAATAATAAAAACAATTGATGAATTAAGGCTAGATGTAGAATTAATTCCAAATGTCCGACAGGAAGAATTGGTGCGGATTTATTCGAGATTCAATGCTTTTATATTTCCAACATATCGAGAAGAAGAAAGCCTTGGACTTGTAGGCATTGAGGCCATGATGTGCGGGATTCCGGTCATAGCCAGCAATGTTGGAGGGCCGCTTGGTTATGTAAAAGAAGGATATAACGGCTTTTTATTTGAGAAAAGGAACGTTGAAGAGCTTGTGAGTAAGGTGCAGAGGTTTCAAAGGATGAAAAGCGAAGAAGTTCTAAAAATGAAAACTAATTGCATTGAAACTGCAAAAAGATATGAAAGCTCAATTGTCAACAAAGATTTGATAGGCGTTCTAAAGTCGATTCATGGCTTCGAAGGGCCTAGTTAGCCAAATTGGAAGCATAGGGAGGAGTGTTTGAAATATTTTTAGAGCAATATAACTATGGGAAGTATAAATAGGGTATGCATACTTGGAACCAATATTGACAACCTTAGTATGGATGAAACACTTGGATTGATTCACAAAGCCGTCCAAGAAAAGGAACAGATCCACCATGTGGTGGTCAATGCGGGAAAAATTGTAGCCATGTGGTCTGATAAGCAGCTTATGAATAGCGTAAACAGTGCCGACCTAATAAATGCTGATGGCCAAGCCGTGGTATGGGCATCAAAAATATTGGGAAAGCCGATCAAGGAACGTGTTGCCGGGATTGATTTAATGCAGGAACTTGTCGGCATGGCCCATAGAAAAGGTTATAAATTATTCTTTTTTGGGGCCAAAGAGGAAATAGTAAGGGCCGTTGTGGAAAAATATTCCAAGCAATATTCTGAAAACATAATAGCAGGATACAGGAATGGCTATTTTAAAAAGGAAGAGGAAAAAAGTATTGCTTTGGAAATACAAAAAAGCAAAGCACAGATTCTTTTTGTAGCGATTAGTTCTCCCATAAAGGAGAATTTTTTGTACGAGAACAAACATGTATTATCCAACGTCAATTTTATAATGGGTGTTGGGGGGAGCTTTGATGTGATTGCCGGCAAGGTAAAAAGAGCGCCGATTTGGATGCAAAAAACGGGCTTGGAGTGGTTATATCGACTCATTCAAGAACCACGAAGGATGTGGAAAAGATATTTAGTGGGAAACACCAAGTTTATTCTTCTAGTGTTAAAAGAGCGATTTAAATTTTGATACCTTTGAAACCTTTATAAGGTTTCAACCGTTGTTCAAATGTTTTTCACGCAACGCAGATATTCCAATTTGATAACCCCTATTTCAACAGGCATGGATTTACTTGTTGTAAATCTATTCTTGTATATCATTCCAATTAATTTCCAAACGCCTATTTTGATCCATGCCTATATTACCTTGATGTGGGTAGTAATAGCCATAAAAAATGAATTTTATATTATTTATAGATTTTCCAAGGTAACCCACATAATCAGGTTGTTGTTTGTCCAGTTTGTTTTTTTCTTTTTAACCCTTTATGCGTTCATTGGGTTTTTTAAACAGCCTATTATCAGTAGGCTTGCGCTTGGGGAGTACTTTGTGATTGTATTGTTCATTATTTCAATGGTTAAGCTGTTGAGCTATTTCCTATTGATGGAATATAGGGAAAGGGTAAAGGGAAATTTGAGAAACGTGGTGGTTATTGGCAAAAACAAGAAAACAGACCAGTTGATTTCCGTGTTTAAAGATAGAACCGGATATGGATATAACTTTTTAAGGCAATTCTCCCTTAAGAGCGAGGATTTTGACACTGAGGCCTGTTTTGAGTATATTCTAGACAACAGCGTGGACGAAATCTATTGTTCGATATCTGAGCTTAAAAACAACGAACTTACCGCATTCATCAATTTTGCCGACAATAATTTAAAGACATTAAAATTCATACCGGACAACAAGAATATATTTGCCAAAAAACTCAAATTTGAGTACTATGATTATATTCCGGTACTTTCATTAAGGGACATACCCTTGGATGATCCAATAAACGCCTTTTTAAAAAGAAGTTTCGATATAGTTTTTTCCTTAATGATGATTCTTGGCCTTCTGTCCTGGTTAACCCCAGTTTTGGCAGTTTTGATTACCTTGGAGTCCAAAGGGCCTGTCTTTTTTAGACAGACCAGGAACGGAATTGACAATCGCGAATTCTATTGTTATAAATTTCGTTCTATGGCCCCAAATAAGAACGCAGACAATATTCAGGCCACCAAAAATGACATGCGGGTCACAAGAATCGGAAAATTCATAAGAAGGACGAGCATTGATGAACTGCCCCAATTTTATAATGTTCTTTTTGGGACCATGTCTGTTGTGGGACCTAGGCCGCATATGGTTAAGCACACGAATGAGTATGCAACCAGTGTTGATAAGTACATGGTTAGACACTTTGTAAAACCTGGGATAACAGGACTGGCTCAGGTAAGGGGATATCGCGGTGAAATTGAAAGTGAGAACGATATCCAAAACCGCATTAAATTTGATATATTTTATATTGAAAACTGGTCAATGTTTCTTGATGTAAAGATTATGGTACAAACAGTGTTGAACGCATTCCGAGGAGAAGCAAAGGCATATTGATTTTTAGATGAAAAAAACACTCATAACTGGTGCAGCAGGTTTCCTTGGATCACATCTCTGTGACAGGTTCATTGCCGAAGGCCATCATGTCATTGGTATGGACAACCTTATCACGGGCGACCTAAAGAACATTGAGCATCTTTTCCACCTAAAACGGTTTGAGTTTTACCACCACGACGTGACCAGGTTTGTCCATGTGCCGGGAAGAATGGACTACATCCTGCACTTTGCATCACCAGCAAGCCCTATCGACTATTTAAAGATTCCCATTGAAACCTTAAAAGTGGGATCACTGGGCACATTGAATTTACTGGGATTGGCCAAGGACCATAACGCAAGGATTTTGGTGGCCTCCACGTCTGAGGTGTACGGAGATCCCTTGGTACATCCGCAAAACGAGGATTACTACGGTAACGTGAGCCCTATTGGGCCAAGGGGAGTGTATGATGAGGCCAAACGTTTTATGGAATCCATTACCATGGCCTACCATCGTCACCATGGATTGAACACGCGCATCGTGAGAATCTTCAATACATACGGTTCCCGTATGCGGTTGAATGATGGTCGCGTGGTACCCGCCTTTATGGGCCAGGCGCTCAGAGGGGAAGACCTCACTGTTTTTGGAGATGGCTCCCAAACCCGTTCCTTTACCTATATCGACGACCAGATAGAGGGAATCTATCGATTGTTGATGAGCGACTATGTGGAACCCATCAATATTGGCAACCCTGATGAGACCACAATTTTGGAGTTTGCCGAGGAAATCATCAAACTGACAGGGACCGACCAAAAAATTATGTTTAAACCCTTGCCACAGGACGATCCATTACAACGACAACCGGACATTTCCCGCGCCAAGGAAATCTTGGGTTGGGAGCCCAAGGTCCACCGTTCGGAGGGGTTGAAAAAAGTTTTCGAATACTTTAAGGGGCTGTCTCCGGAAGAATTGTGGCAGCAGCACCGAGATTTCTCTCCAAACCAATAGTCCGTTCCCTCTTCAAAATGTATTTTTGCCAAAACTTTTAACCATGAATATTCTGGTCTTGGGTTCTGGTGGGCGCGAGCATGCCATGGCCCTTAAAATTTCCGAAAGTCCCAAAACCACAAAGCTGTTCGTGGCTCCAGGAAACGCGGGAACGGCCTCCATTGCCACCAACAGGGAGGTGGGCGTAAACGATTTTAAGGCCATAAAGGATCTTGTTCTCCATGAAAACATTACGCTGGTAGTGGTAGGACCGGAAGACCCGCTGGTGAACGGGATCCATGATTTTTTTCTCGGTGATGAAGAACTCAGCAAGGTACCGGTTATAGGGCCGCAGAAGGCAGCTGCCGCGTTGGAGGGAAGCAAGGAGTTTGCGAAGGAGTTCATGGTGCGCCACAAGATTCCTACCGCTGCGTACCAAAGTTTTACCGCCAACACCTTGGAGGGAGGTTGTGCCTTTTTGGAAACTTTGAAACCACCCTATGTGCTCAAGGCAGATGGATTGGCCGCAGGAAAGGGAGTTTTGATCTTAAAGGATCTGGAAGAGGCAAAATCCGAATTAAAGTCCATGCTTTTGGATTCCAAATTTGGGAACGCCAGTGCCACGGTGGTCATAGAGGAATTTTTGGACGGCATTGAACTGAGCTGTTTTGTGCTCACCGATGGGACCAACTATAAAATCCTTCCCACCGCAAAGGATTATAAGCGGATTGGGGAAGGAGACACGGGGCTCAATACCGGCGGTATGGGGGCCATTTCCCCGGTGCCGTTTGCAGATGCCCCTTTTATGGAGAAAGTAGAACAGCAGATTGTAAAACCGACTGTTGAGGGCCTTAAAAAGGATGGACTGCCCTATATGGGCTTTATCTTTATTGGATTGATCAAAGTGGGCGAGGAACCCAAGGTGATAGAGTACAACGTTAGAATGGGTGATCCAGAAACCGAGGTAGTGATACCCCGCCTACAAAACGATTTGGTGGAGGTGCTTTTGGCCATGGCGGAAGGCAGGTTGGACGATATTGACCTTGAAATAGACCATAGGACTGCCACTACCATAATGGCCGTGTCAGGAGGGTATCCTGAGGCGTATGAAAAAGGCAAGGAAATCACGGGAACGGAAGCCATCCAGGATTCCTTGGTGTTCCATGCCGGAACCAAACTGTCCAATGGAAAGGTGCTTACCAACGGAGGCCGGGTATTGGCCATTACTTCCTTCGGGAACAACTTTAAGGAAGCCTTGCAGAAATCCTATCAAAATATGGAAAAGCTCCACTTCGACGGGATGTATTACAGAAAAGATCTAGGGTTTGATCTATAGATAGGAATGGGAGCTGATGCTCTTGTCCTCTTCGCCCCTGTCATTGAAAAGCTTCAATTGGTTCAACCAATACATGGCGGCAATCAGGCCAATGACAAAGAAAATCCAATTTATGGTATTGGAGGTCCACCAACTTTCCAAAAAGCGGAAAAAGTCATAGGGTGCAAAAAGGTAGTTTACAAATAAGTCTTCTATACCGTAAAAAAACTTGCTCATCTTGGCTATATTTACTTTACAAAAGTAGCAAAAGATAGGATGTTTTCAAGCTTTTTCGGAAAAACAAAACCCATAAACTATATTGTCCTGTCCGTTTTTTTGCTTCTTTTTTATGCTTCCCATGTTTTTTTCGAAGTGGACGGGGATATCAACAAAGTGGCACTTCCCTTGGAACTGCTGACGTTTGGCGCCCTATTGCTGTCCATTTTTATCATAAACCAAATAGTACGCACCGAAAAGGTCACGGATTTCAACTCGTATGCCATGTTGTTTTATGTGCTGCTGTTGGTGACATTTTCAAAATCGCTGACCGACAAAAATGCCATTTTTGCCAACTTTTTCCTGCTCCTGGCCATTTGGCGCCTGTTGTCCATCAAATCCGTTCGGAATGTAAAGCACAAAATTTTTGACGGCTCCATTTTGGTGGCACTGGCAAGCCTTTTTTTTGATTGGACCCTTTTGTTTTTGATACTCGTTCTGTTGGCCATCAATGTGTACGACCGAAAAAATTTCAAGAATTGGCTGGTCCCCTTTATGGGCATTGCAACGCTTTTTATCCTGACCTTCACCACATTGAAAGTATATGATGGGCTTTCCTTTTTTGAGGAACACTATCAATTCTCAATGGCTTTTTTGGATATCGAAGCTTTTAGGGACATAGTGACCCCCAAACTTGTGGTCTATGTACTTTTGATGTTTGTGGTCATGTTTTTTGTCTTTCTCAGGGCAAGGAAGATAGGAGGTGGAAAATTGATCTTGCTCCGCATTGTCTTTTTGGCTTTTCTACTTGGTTTGGCCATTAATCTGTTCAGAACGGAGGACACATCTCCCATATTGATCACGTTTTTTCCCGCTGCCGTTTTTTTGACCAACTATTTGGAAGGCATCACCAGACCGAGACTTCAAGAGTTGGCACTTTCCCTCTGCATTGTCGTTCCCATATTGCTTTTTGTGCTGGAACTTAACCGATAAATGATAAAGCAATATCTTTGCGCTAAATTGATTTACCATGTTCAGCGCCCTTGCCTTCAACATATTTCAGGAGAGCATCAACAATTACCACATCAAGGACGATGTATACCAAGAATTTGTGAACCCCTATCCAAAGGATAAGGTTGAACATTTGCTCTATCGCAAGAATTGGATCGATACGGTGCAATGGCATTATGAGGATATCATCAGAGATCCCGCCATAGACCCGGTGGATGCCCTGGACCTTAAACGCAAGATAGATGCCAGCAATCAGGACCGCACCGATTTGGTGGAGTATATCGACAGCTATTTTTTGGACAAGTACAGATCCGTAAAGGTGAAGGAAGATGCCACCATCAATACCGAAAGCCCAGCATGGGCCATAGATCGGCTTTCCATTTTGGCTTTGAAGATCTATCATATGCAGGAAGAGGTAAATCGGACCGATGCCTCGCCCGAACACATTAAAAAGTGTAGTGAAAAGTTGGCGGTGCTGTTGGAACAGCGAAAAGATCTTTCCACGGCCATTGACCAATTGTTGGCCGATATTGAGGCAGGAAATAAGTACATGAAAGTCTACAAACAGATGAAAATGTACAACGACGAGGAACTAAACCCGGTACTCCGTGGACAAAAAGGGTAAACACACCCGCATTTTGATCATACGCCTTTCTGCCATGGGCGATGTGGCCATGACTGTTCCCATAATCCGTGCGTTAACTTCAAAATACCCGCAATTGCAGTTTACCGTTCTTACCAAAAAACTGTTTATGCCCATTTTTATGGGGATGGAAAGGGTAGCGGTATACGAGGCAGACATCACCAATAGGCACAAAGGACTTGTGGGATTATGGCGCTTGTACCAAGAATTGAAAAAATTGAAGTTTGATGCCGTGGCAGACCTTCACAATGTGTTACGCAGTAGGGTCTTGCAAAAGTATTTTGCGCTGGACCGTGTCCCATTTGAGCAGATTGATAAGGGGCGTAGGGAAAAAGGAGCCCTGACCCGGGCCAGAAACAAGAACTTTCGGCAACTCAAGAGCACGCACCAGCGGTATGCCGATGTGTTTACAGCATTGGGTTTTCCCATTGATTTGTCAACAGCAAAATTATTGGAGCGCCGCCAGCTTTCAGAAAAAGTACTGCGACTAGTTCGCCAGGACACCAAAAAATGGATTGGGATTGCCCCTTTTGCGGCCCATGAGGGTAAAATGTACCCGTTGCACCTAATGCAAAAAATTGTAAGGACACTAAATAATACCAATAAGTATAAAATATTGCTCTTTGGGGGAGGTAAACATGAGGTTCAACAGTTGGAGGAGTTTTCCAAAAGCTCGGAAAATGTGATGAACATGGCGGGACGGCTGACCTTGGACGAGGAGTTGGAACTGATTTCCAATTTGGACATCATGCTTTCCATGGACAGTGGCAATGCGCATTTGGCGGCAAACTATGGCATCCCAGTGGTCACGCTTTGGGGAGTTACGCACCCGTATGCCGGATTCTATCCGTTTGGTCAGCCCGAGGAAAATGCATTATTGGCAGACCGGGATCAATATCCCTTGATTCCCACATCGGTGTATGGCAATAAAATGCCCAAAGGCTATGAAGCTGCCATGGAATCCATTACACCAGATAAGGTGTTGGAGAAAATAACGAAGCTTCTCGACCCTTAAATTACGGATATAGGCTCTGCAATTGCCCTAAAGTATTGTTTCAGCTGTTGGATGTACTGATATTTCAACTGTCTGTTGGAATCATCCGTAAGCAAAGAACGCATTCCCAAATACGAAGCGATGATATAAGTGGCGACCCCCTCACAATCAACATGTCTTGCAATATGGCCGTCCAGTTTTCCCCGTTTTAGCACGGAGACCAGGTTCACCTCCCACACATTAAGGACATCCCTTAAATAGCTGCTGATTTCCGAATTCCGTTTGTTGAACTCGGTCAAGAAATCGTTGAGCATAAAACCATATGCCATTTCATTGCTCTTACTGGGCTCCAAGGCTTTTTCCAAACTTTCCACAATAATGGGCAGGGGATTTTCCTGAGTGTTCAGGGGCTCGATCAGCAGGGCATACACCTTTTGCACGATAAGGTTCTGCACAATGCTGATAAAAAAATCTTCCTTGGATTTAAAGTGGTGGTAGAAAGCACCTTTGGAAAGGGACAGTTCCGTAAGGATATCGTCCAAACTGGTATTGTAATACCCCTTGGCATGGAAAACCTCCAGGCCTTTGGCACACAACAGGTGCATGGTTTCGCGTTTTTTGAGGGTTGCTTGCATACGATTTGGGTTTAAGCAGCTTTAGACCGTTAAGTCTGTTACAAAGATTTTCCAGATTCACGGTGTGCAGAATAATTTGGGATGTAGCCGTAAGAAAAATCGGCAAACGGTTTAAAAAATGCCCAAAATCCAAAAATCCAAAAAACAAAACCGACTTGCCGGTCGGTTTAAGGGACACTTTTTTGGGATAAAAAACGCTTGTGGAAAACGTGCAAACAATCATTAGGGGCAAAAAGCATCTTCATTCTTGGGTCAAAATCTCTAATTTCACTCAACGGATGTTGCACATCATCGGAACAAATGTGTTGGTATTTTGAAAATGGAATGAGTAAGGGCGTCAAATATGAATTTACTGCAGCACCGTGGCAATATGGCGCCACTGGGGGCTGGCATTTTGTTTCCTTGCCGAAAGACATATCGGCAGAGATCAGGGAAACTTTCAAATCCGAAGAGGAAGGGTGGGGAAGATTGAAAGCAATTGCAAAAATTGGGGATAGCGAATGGAAAACCGCTATTTGGTTTGATAGCAAAATGAAAATCTATTTGCTCCCCATTAAAGCTGAAATTAGAAAGAACGAGAACTTGGCAGTTGGGGAAATGGCGAGGGTTATCCTATGGATATAGCCAATAATACCATCCCTAAACGTTAACACGACTATTTCCCGCCCCTTTTGTACACCCATAACAATGTTGCGAGACGATAATCTCACGGTCGGTCAAAGATATGGCAGATGTGTTTAAAAGGCTACGGAGAGCATCAATTGCAAATGAATTTTCAAGCAAAAAAATGCTAACTTCCCTGTGCTGAACTTGTTTCACATCGGCCGATATAATTCATTAAAACGGATTTATATCTTTAAGCGTTAACAATCATTGAAAGAATAAGCTCGGAAATAAATCGACAAACTAAAATCTAAATAATGTTCACAGTAGAACAAATCGAATTTGCACACGGAAAAGTCAAATCGGGGGCTGAATTCCCAAAATATATTAAAGAAATTAAAGAAATTGGAGTAATCGCATTTGAAACATGGGTGACTGATAGTCATACCAAATATTATGGAAAAGATGGATTTCAAACTAAATCTAAACCAAAATACGAAAGGCTAACTATTGCCGATTATTGTGATAAGGAAAAATTTGAAGGATATTTAAAAATCCATCAAAAAGGAGAAACGGATTATTTCACCTTTTGTAAACATTGTGCTAAAACAGGGATTGAAAAATGGAATGTGAATCTCGACAAAATGACCTGTATTTATTACGATAAAGCTGGAAATGAAATTCTATTAGAAATTGTACCGACAGCCTAGATAAAAAAGCAAATCGCCAACAACGGCTGTAAGTAATTGCTTATTCTCACCTGCTTCTGAAAATCCATGAAGATTTTCAGTTCGGGGTGTACTTACAAAGTTAAGTGCTAACATGCGCAACAAACCTATACGTACTCTACCAAAACATTCCCTTTATTATTTACTAAGCCACCGTCCCCTGGCAACTACTCCCTGCCCCCGCTGTGCAACCATAGCAATGTTGCGAGATGATGATGTTCCGATCGTTAAGGATGTCCTCATTATAGTCTTTAATATGTTTTACCTTACTGGCCACCTTTAAATCCAACATCTGGTTAAAGTCGCAATCATACAACCACCCATCCCAACTTATGGAAATGGTATTGGTGCACATCACATGGGCAACGGCGGCTGGGTTGTAAGCTTCCACAAGGGCATACATATAATCTTCATAGTTCTCGGAAGCGATCAAATAATCCAGAAACCGCGAAATGGGAAGGTTGGTAATGGCAAACAGATTGTGGAACTCAATATTGAAATCTTCCTTGAGTGCCTTTTTGAAATCGTGCTCCATGGCAGTTTGATCCGCTGGCAAAAATGCCCCGGAGGGATTGTAGACCAAATCCAACCGAAGGTTGCTGCCGGGCAGACCATAGCCCACGGCATTCAGTTCCTGCAGCGCCTTTATCGATTTGTCAAAAACCCCATCGCCACGCTGTTGGTCCGTTTTGCCACGCGTGTAGTGCGGCATGGAGGAAACCACATGCACATTGTGTTTTTTAAAGAATTCTGGCAAATCATGGTATTTTTTGTTGGCCCTGATGATGGTCAGGTTGGAACGCACAATGAAATCCTGTATCCCAGCTTTGGCGGCTTCCTCCACAAACCACCTAAAATTGGGGTTCATTTCGGGGGCACCTCCAGTAAGGTCCAGCGTATGGGCGCCAGTGTTCTTGATGACCTCCAAGCATTGCTCCATGGTTTCCCGCGTCATGATTTCCTTGCGGTCGGGGCCGGCATCCACATGGCAATGCTCACAGACTTGGTTGCACATGTACCCCACATTGATCTGTAAGATTTCCAATTTTTTAGGACGAAGCGGAAATTGGCCGATTTCTGCAATCTTGTCCTTGAAACAGGGCAGTTCGCCATCCGCAAAAAGACCACCATTCAGTATTTCCAATTGCCGATTGGATTGGGCAAGCGCATTGTCCCGCGCTTTTAAAGATTTTTTGGCAGCCTTCTGTATTTGTGGTAATATGCTTTCTTTCATTTTTAATAGTATGTATTGACGGGATGGTCTTCTAACTTTATGTTTGATATTGATTCAAGGGCATCTCTCACATCTAATAGCGAAGCGGTCCAATGTCTAAAAGCGGAGCGTTCCACAACTACATGGACAATTTGTTATACTTGTTCATCATTTGCACCCCGTGAACCAGGGTGGCCCCACTTTCAATGGCGGCACCCACATGGACGGCCTCCATCATTTCTTCCTTGGTAATGCCTCGCTGAAGCCCGTCTTTGGTATAGGCATCTATGCAATAGGGGCACTTGACCACGTGTGATACGGCCAAGGCGATCAACGACTTCTCCCTAGCACTTAGTGCACCTTCCTCAAAAACCTTACCGTAATAATCAAAAAATTTGGTGCCGAGTTCTTCGCTCCATTCCGTGATCTTTCCAAATTTTCGCAAATCCGCCGGATCATAATATGTATTTGCCATTTTCACTTCTTTTTTAAATTGATAGGTATTTTGTGCTGTGTTTGTAAAATTGATGGGAACCCCTTGATTGCCAGCTTCTGCTTGGGGCAGGATTTCCATATTGTCCCAAATACCGGAAGACAAGGTTTCCGCATAGCTCTCCGGTAAAAAATTGATGAGCATCAATTGTGTTGCGGTATTGTGGTCGTAGTCAAAATAACGGTGGGAATAGGTGGGCTTTCCGTCCTGAAGTTCCAGAACCATGTACCACACCCTGGGCGTACCTTCATTGGCAGGCATGCCGATCACACCCGGATTCAACCATATTCCGTTTGCCAATTCTTCATGGAAGGGAAGGCCACAATGCCCGGCAATAATGATATTGCTGCCGGCACTTTTTAGCTGTTCTTCCTTGATGGTGTTAGGGGTGGATTGGAAGATGTATTCCGACACATGGTCAAAAGATCCATGGACCACCATGACTTTTTGGTCACCGTAGGTGAATGTCAAATGTTCTGGCAATGTCGCCAGCCATTCCAGGGAACTTTCGGAAAGCTGGCCCTTTGCATAGGGAAACCACATTTTCGAAAAGGTGTCGCAACGTCCTCCGGCCTTAAAGTCGCATCCACAATCCTCTTCATCATTGGCCAGCTGCAGCTCCACGTTTCCGGCAATGCTTTTGGCCCCCCAAGCCTTAAACCGTTGGACGGTTTCTTCGGGTTGGGCACAATAGCCCACAATATCCCCAGTGCAAAGGCAGTTGGACGGGGCAATGTTTTCCCGTTCCGAAATGGCAATCAAGGCCTCCAAGGCCTGCAGGTTGCTGTAAACGCCCCCAAAAAGGAGCATCTTCCCCGTTTTTGTGCCCAACTGTTCTATTTTTTTGCCCATAACGGTATTAAATATAAGAGTGTGCAGCAAAGTATCCCCCAGAAATTGATCCAAAGTAAATCCGCATATTTGCCGATGGTCAAAATCAGGCCTTTTGGGAAGATATCAAATACCAGCATAAAGCCAAAAAACAAACCCCCAAAAATACTGAGGTAAAAACTCATCTTGGGCGGATGCTGTTTCCAAAACATAAAAATAGGGGTCAGGCCAATGACCATGGTTCCGCTTATGGTAGTGGCCGAAAGGATTTCGGCATTCAAGAACACCGGAATGGTCCCCAGAGAGGCAATGAGCACCATGGCAAGCCTTCCGTATTTAATGCTGTTGCCGAGCTTCAGGTCGATGGCCAACAATTTTGAAAAGGAGGAGAATGTGGAATCCAACGTAGAGGCTGCGGAGGTGATCATGATAAAATTGATGACGAGCAATACCACAATACCGAACGATTTACCCACCACTACAGCGGCCTGCCCCACCATGCCCTGATGCTGGGCATAAATACCGATGATGCTGAAGAGCACAATGCACAATGCCCCGACAAAACTGGCCCAGAGAAAACTTTTCAAGGTGATCTTTGGAGAGCTCAAAAACCCCCTATCCGTTAAAACGGGATCATGAAAAGGATAGCTGAACGACTGGAGAACGGCTGCCAGCAATAGATTTAACCCATTGTCAAAAGACCAGACCCCAGATTTGATCACAGTTTGTGCAGAGAAATTGGGATCGGCACTGAAAACATTTGCTAATATGATGATCAACAGGACCGTAAATAAGATCATTTGAACACTATCTGTAAATATAGAGCTGCTGAGTCCGCCCTTTAGGGCATAGGCCAAAGTAAGAAAGGTAAACACCAAAATGGACAGGTAATAGGAGGTTGACCCCATTTCCCCAAAATAGGATCCTATTACCATGGTATTGCTCCATACCTCATTAAAAAGTCGGATGGTGATCAAAATGGAAAACACGGCCACGGCACCCTTGCCAAACCGAAGCGTCAAAAAATGATGGATACTTTTGAACCCTCCAAATTTTCGCATACGGTAAATGACAATTCCTGCCACGGCAAAGGACAGGTAATAGGCCGCATAGGCCAAACCACCCACTAGACCAAACTCCAAACCCAAATTGGCCGCGTTGGTTATGCTTTTGGCAAAGATCCAAGAAATGACCAAAGAGCCCATGAGTACTAGCGCATTCGGCGTCTTCTTTTGACGGACAGCACTAAAAAACTGATTGGTATTTTTAGCCCAAGGCGATATCAAGAAAAGCACCAAGCTGGAGCCTATGACCAAAATCCATTGCCAAACTAGTGTGCCTGCCATCTTTATTTTATCTTTTTTTAATTCTCATCCCACCAAACGGGAACATTAATACTGTTACCATCGGTTCTTGATGCAGCATCTTGGTAATTGATACTGTTGAGGGCCTCTTCTTCTGCCGGATAGGGCATGCGAACAGGAATCAAATCATTGTTCAAGCTTGCCGATAAGGTCTTCAATTGGGGGTAGCTCGTTCTGCGATATTCAATCCAACCCTCATAGCCATTGATCATGTTGGCAATCCACTTTTGGGTGATGATCTGCTCCAGGGAAGCTTCTCCACCAGGGCCGTATGGGGCACTGGTGGTCAAATAATCCGAGGGGAGGTCCACTTGCCAGTATGCAAAGGCTTGGGATACGCCGAGTTCATATAATTGTTGGGCATTTGCAGTGATGAGTCCCCGTTCTGCTGCTTCGGCCAAAAGAAAATGGGTCTCCCAACAGGTCATGAAGTTGGCATCCAGTTCACCGGTACTTTCCCGAAAAATGGTTCCGGCCAGAGAGTAATCGGCCAAAGCGACGGTAGTCTGTGAGGCATCAATACCGTTCAGCAATCCGTTAAACTCTCCGAAAGTGCTGTTGGAAAATGGCCTAAAAAGCCGCCCTATCCTCGGGTCGTTCAATCCAATCAGAATCTCCTCCATGGTCTCGGACATAACAAAATTGTTGAAATCACCGATCCGAAGTCGGGCCAAGCGGAAGTTGTTGGGCGCTCCATCGGTAAAATTGAAGATGGCATTTTGAGCGTTTTGATCAATAAATTCCCCAGCGTTGAAAATGGTCTGCAACTCCGAAGTAACATCCACCTTGCTTGAAATACGCAACAATGATTTGATCCGAAGGGAATTGGCGAAGCGAATCCATCCATCCAAATCGCCGTTAAAGAGAATATCGCCTTCCAATGGAATACTGCCCGTATAATTTTCCAGCGCAGCAATGCCTTTGTTGAGGTTGTCCAAAATACCTTCTTCTGCAGTGTAGATGGCTTCTTGGGCGTCATAAGCAGGGGTTACGGTAGCATCCTTTCCCCTAAATGCCTCAAAATAGGGCACGTCACCAAACATGTCGGTGAGTGCCGCGGCCATATAGGCCTTCATGATTCGGGAGGGACCCTCATAAACGGCATAGGTTTCATGCTGCAATGAGAGTTGCAGGATGGTTTCATTGTCTCTGAGGTTTTGAAAGAAAATAGGCCAAGGGTTACCGCCCAACTGGGGCGATTTCAAATCGTGCCGATCAAAAAGGTTAAAATCGAGCGCAGTAGTGTATTGCCCCAAGAGGTTGCCCGCGGTAAATCCTTCGTAGGACATTTGTTCCCCATAATCATAAATGACCTGGCGTAACAACAAACTAGGCTGTACGGATACTGGCTGATTGGGATTGGTGTTGATTTCCCCAAAGTCCTTGGTGCAGGAAGCCAACATGAACAGTATTAAAAGGAAGACCGTATCTATTTTTTTCATCATGCTCCTATTAAAAATTAAACCCTGCTTTTAGGCCGATGCTACGAGTGGTAGCATAGGACATGTCTTCCACACCCCCAATAAAGCTGTTTCCCTGTACTGCAAACTGCTCCGGATCAAAATGGGGATTCTCGGTCAGGGCAAACAGATTTCTACCGATCAAAGAGAGTCTCAGGGTAGCATCAGTTTTGAAGAAAGAAAGATTTTCAAACGTGTACCCCAACGAAAATTGCCTCAACTTTAAAAAGGAGGCGTCGTAAACATTGTTCTCTTCGTGATTGCGGTCGTAAAACTGACGGTAATAGCTTTCTGCGGAAACGGCCACCGTGTTTTGTTGGTATACCGGATTCTGTTCCGTGCCCACATTGATGACCCCGTTGGGAACAATTCCTTCTTCGGGCCTGAAAGAAGTCTCTGCAAGTTGGCCACCCACGTTCCCCAAAGCTCTGGTACGGGAGACAATGATCCCTCCCTGGCGCCAATCCAACAAAAAGCCCAAATCCCACTTTTTATATCGGAATTGATTGTTGAACCCAAGCATGAAATCGGGATTGTAATTGCCCAACTTTTTCAGGTTGTTATCCGGAATATACCTGCCCTCATCGGTAAGGATAAAGTCGCCATTGTTGTTTTTGAGATATCCCGTACCATAAAGATCACCAATGCTGCCCCCTTCTCCCACCTGTAAAAATACCGTTTGGTTTTGACTATCGTAAATTCTGGAGAAAGCCAAGGTCAAACGCCCTGCTTCTTGCGGTAAATCTTCCACTTTTGCCCTATTGGTGCTGAAGTTCAAGGTACTGTTCCAACTAAAGTTTTCGTTGCTGATAGGAGTTATGCCCGTTATGATTTCCACACCTGTCGACCTCACTTTGCCGCCATTGACCACTTGTTGGCTAAAACCCGAGGAAATACCGATGGGCAAGGAAATGATTTGGTCTTTGGTCACCGCATTGTAGTACGAGAGATCAAAGTTTAATCGGTCGCCCCAAAAACGGATGTCAGCACCAACTTCGATAGCGGAGGTTTGTTCGGGCTTGAGGTTGGGGTTGGCAATGATGTTCTGCTCACTGAAGGTGGGTTGGCCATTGAACGGGGTCTGGGCCACAAAGGCACCCGTAGTTTGATAGGGATTGGTATCGTTTCCCACCTGTGCCCAACTGGCCCGTAGCTTTGCAAACGAAATGGACGTTGGAAGTTGAACCACCTCCGACAAGATGAAACTTGTGGAAACCGAAGGATAGAAGAATGATGTATTGTCCACCGAAAAAGGAGTGGCCAGTGCACTGGACCAGTCATTTCTTCCGGTAATGTCCAAAAACAGAAAATCCTTGTAACCAAATTTGGCCAGGCCATAAAAGCTGTTGATGCGTTTGTTGGATTCAAATTCAAAGACTTCGATGGGCGATGCCGCATTGGACAACCTAAAAATTCCGGGTTGGGCCAGGCTTGTGGTCTGCGATTGGGAGGTGAACGCTTTTTGATCCAAACGATTTCCTCCTACGGAGACATCCACAGCAAGATCTCCAAAAGAATTGTTGTAGTTCAGAAGAAAATCAGTGTTGATTTCCCTGAAGAAAACATCGTGTTCTGCATAACCTCCGTTGGCAAAACGATTGGAACTGAAAGAGCGTCTAAATTGTCGAAGCTCATCGGAATAATCCATACCGGTCCGCAATGAGGCCGTTAAATGATCGGTGATATCGTAGGATGCCGCTATGTTTCCAAAAATGCGATCTCTGTTGAAGGAATTTCGGTTCTCAAATAGGATAAAAAACGGATTGTCGAAAAAGGTATAGTTAAAGGAAAACTGCTGCACGCCCTCCAAACCGGGTTGCCAATAATCCCGTAAGCTATCAATGTTGAGGGAGCGCGGACCCCATGCCACCAACGAGTAGTTTACATTTTCGGACCCGTAACCACTGGAAGGCCTATTGTCGCTCTGCGAATTGACATAACTGATGGATGCGTTGACTTTCAAGCGGTCAACGGGGTTAAAGGCCAATCGGGCACTGAGGGTTTGCCTGTCCAGATTCACCCCGGGAATAATGGATTCACTCCGCAAGTCGGTGAAGGATATCCTGAAATTTCCCTTTTCAAAACCGGAGGAGATGGCCAAGTTATTGATCAGGGTCGTTCCTGTTTCGTAAAAATCCTTCAGGTTATCCGGATGGGAACGAAATGCTGTTGGTGTAATGGGCAAACCATTATAAAGGGCAGTATCGCCTCCCCGCACCACTGTTCCATTTGCCAACGTCACAGGACTGTCAAATTGGGGAATGAGATTGCCCACATCCAATCTTGGTCCCCAGCTGTAGGTAATGTTATCGCTGGTACCGCCCCCAAGGCCATCCACAAATTCAAATACGCCGGATTGCCCCTGTCCGTATTCATTTTGAAATTCGGGCAGTTTGAAAGCAGTATCCACAAAAAAACTGGTGTTGTAGCTTATCCCCAAGCCTTTCGTATTCTTACCGCTTTTGGTCTCTATGACAATGACCCCGTTGGCGGCACGGGTACCATACAGCGCAGCCGCACTGGGGCCCTTTAAAACAGAGACTTCGGCAATGTCATCGGGGTTGATTTCCATGGCACCGTTGCCAAAATCAACTTCCTGAAAACCGGCGGCGGCCTCGTTGGTAAAATTGAAAACCGAATTGTTGTTCACCGGAACACCATCAATCACAAACAGCGGATTGTTATTGGAAAAAGAAGCTTCCCCACGGATGCTTATGCGCGAGGTAGATCCAACACCCGTTGCCCCTTGGTTAATGATGACACCTGCCAATTTCCCGGCCAGGTTGTCCAAAAAGTTGACGGCCTTTACCTCCGTAACCCCTTGGGTATCCAAGCTTTGGACCACATAGCCCAACTCTTTGGTCTTGCGCTTAAGCCCCAAAGCTGTCAACACTACTTCATCCAACTGCTCAGACACTTCAAGGAGTTGTACGTTGATATTGGTCCTATTGTTTATGGCTACGGTTTGGGTCTGATAGCCCAAAGCTGAAAATTCAAGCTGTGTTGAAACCCCATTTACAACCAAGGTGTAATTTCCTCCTTCATCGGTGGTGGCACCTATGTCTGCACCCAATAGGATGATATTAACAAAAGGAATGGGCGTGCCGTTTTGGTCAGATACCCTACCCGATATGGAATGTTGTGCATGGTTTTTTGCTGCAAAGAGCAATACCAATGCCAATACAAGATGTTTCATTGACAATTTTGATGGTTAATCCCAATGGCCTATCGCCATTTTAAAATCCAAAAGCTTGGTACTACAATAAAATAAAGGGTGATCCCTTGTTGAAATAAAGCGAGGTAAAATGATAAAAGGGCAGGTCCGCACCTTCGACAGTATTTTGTACGGGTTTCTCTGTAAAGGAGCGAAGTATTTTTAAAATCGAAAGCGGGATTGTCTTGATAAAACTGGACAATCGGAAGATATCGGAAAGGGTATCAATATCGCCCAATACCGGTAGTTTGAAAATATTGGCCCCTTGATTTTCAAGCAATTCGGAGAATTTTCCCAGTAGGCCAGGGCTTTGCCAGGGCAATTGCAAAAATAGGGTTGTATCAAAATGGGACCGGTGGAGGCCCATCAAATAAAACCCGCCATCTAGGGAAGGGCCCAAGACGGTTTTGTCTAGTTTCAATTGCTTCTTTGCTTCGAGAAGATGGAAAGGCTTTAACTGGGGGCTGTCATTGCCCACAGTGATCACATTGGCATAACCTTTTTTGTAAACAGTTGCTATGGCATTTATGAACCGTTCTCCAAAATTGGCACCGTGCTGTTCTTTCTCCGTAAAATGGAAGTACGGCATTCCGGTGGACTTTACGGTCTTCAGGGTTTGCTGTGTAAGGGTACTGAATAAAGAAACCGTTGTGCCAATCGATTTAATACGGGAATCCTCTGCAGGGGTATATGCAAAGATCAAAATGGCGGTATCTTGGATCGGTCTTGTCTGCAATGAAGTCAATGCTTAGCTAAACATACAACAAAATCAACAATGGTTAGGTCGATGTGATGCGGTTTGAATTACAGTTTTTGTGGAGAATATCAAATTTTAACATTCCGACCCGTGGGTCGGTTTTGAGAATCAGGGCACTACAATTTATCGGATTAAAATCGAAGACCGCTCGACATAATGCTTAAAGAAGACATCTTTTTGAAGGCAACAGACCGCTCAGTCGGTAATGCGCATATAAAAAAGGAGGTAAAAAATGGGGAGATTGCCCACAACAGCCTAATTTTGTATCGCCACAAACCTAGTTATTTACAAGATGAACATTTCCGAAGCAAAAGCCATAGGATTGGTCCTCTCAGGAGGGGGTGTTCGGGGAGTGGCCCACATTGGTTTGATCAAGGCCATGGAGGAACATGGCTTAAGGGCAGAGGTGGTTTCAGGGTCCAGCGCAGGTGCCATAGTGGGGGCCCTATATGCCAACGGGAACAAGGTTGATGAGATGCTCCAGTTTTTTAAGGATACACCCCTGTTCCAGTACAGTTTCTTCGCTATTGGAAAGCCTGGATTTATAGATACCGAAAGGTATTTCGATATTTTTAAAAGTTATTTCCGCCAAGACACCTTTGAAAGTCTGGGAAAACCACTTTATGTGGTGGCCACAGATTTGTTAAAGGGAGAGGAAAAAATGTTCCATGAAGGGGAATTGATAAAACCTTTATTGGCCTCGGCAGCACTTACCCCGGTTTTTAGCCCGGTTGAGATCAATGGCACTTTTTATGCCGATGGCGGCATCATGAACAATTTTCCCAGTGAGTACGTGGTGGATAAAACGGATTTTGTAATAGGGAGCAACGTCTCCATAGCGCCCCAAATCCAAAAAAAAGACCTTAAGAACTCGCTACAACTGGCCGGAAGGGTGACCAGCTTGATGATTTATGCCTCGAACAAGGAGAAACTTGAAAAATGCGATATGTTCATTGAACCCAATGAGTTGGAGAAAATAGGGGTTCTTGACAAAAAGGGCATTGAGAATGCCTATTCCATTGGCTATGACCATGGAAGTAGGGCCATTGAAAAAGCACTTTCCAAGAAATAGACAAAATGTCTACACGTCGTCGTAATCCACTTTCAGGGTAGGGGTCAATGGATGTGCCTGGCAGGTAAGGATCAGACCTTCGGCCACTTCCCCATCCGTCAATATTTGGTTTTTTACCATTTCCGCCTTTCCTTCCCTTATTCTGGCAATACAGCTACTGCACACACCACCCTGACAAGAATAGGGGGCATCTATGTTTTGCTTTAGAACCGCGTCAAGCACCAACTGCTTCTTGTCCATGGTAAAAGAAAACACCTCATCATCCAAGACTACCTCCACCTGTGTCTTTCCTTCCAGGCCTTCGGCCAAAACATCTTCAGTATCCGCGCTGGTGAAGAGTTCAAACAAAATCCTGTCCTCGGGAATACCATTGTTTTTTAAGGTGTTGGAAATGGTATTGATCATTTCCTCCGGACCGCAAAGATAAAAGGCGTCAAAATCAGTTCCCCTGAATTTGTTTTTAACGATGAAGTTTACCGTGGAATTCTCGATACGCCCAAACAGCGCCCCTTCTTCTTGAGAGCGACTGTATACATGTTGAACAAAAAACCTATTGGTATATTTTTCTTCCAATTTCTGGATTTCATTCAGATACATGGTCTCTGCAGGGGTCTGGTTTCCAAAAACCAAAACAAATATGCTCTCCGGATGACTTTCAAGAACTGTTTGGGCAATGCTCATGATGGGCGTAATGCCGCTTCCCGCGGCAAAAGCCATAATATTTTTTTGCCCGCCTGTATCCTCAAAGACAAAGCGGCCCTCAGGGGGCATCACCTCCAAAGTATCACCAACCTTAAGATTTTCATTAGCATGCACGGAAAAGTTCCCTTTTGGCATTTTCTTGATACCCACGGTCAATTTCCCGGAAGATGGTGCTGAAGAAACGGAATAGGCCCTGCGAAGCTCTTGGCCATTCAATAGGTGTTTAAGGGTAATATATTGTCCCGCTTTGTAAGCGAAGGTGTTCTTCAAATTTTCAGGAACTTCAAAAGTAAGGGCCACAGCATTTGGGGTCAATCGATCTACAGCAGCGATTTTTAAAGCATGAAAGTTGTTCATGTAAACAATTTTGCTGCAAAACTACACATTCGACTTAAAAAAAGGCTATCCAAAAAAGTTTAAAATGTCAGTTCGAGCGCAGTCGAGAACCTTAATTAAAGTTAAGGAAGACAAAACATCTCAACTGCGCTCGATGTGACAAGCATTCAAAATACTCCTTTTGGAAAACCTTTTAGCTCATGTGCCCCACAGGAATTTGCTAGCACATGGCCGAAGTATCATAATGGAAGGAAGCCTTTTTGATCTTTCCATTTTCCACCTGATACAGGCAGATTTCCTCCATGTTCATTCGGTTCCCATCCTTAAAAGTGACATCGCTGGTCATGGGAACCGTAAAATGGTTTCCTACCACCACCGGGTCGCCCACTGTGCCTCCGTGGGCTTCTTGGATATTGCTCGCCCACTGGGCAAATCCTTTTAAAATGTTGTCCAATCCCGCGGTCATCTCGTTGGGCATGCCGGGCATTTCAACACTAACGGCATCTTGCGCGTACAGGCCATAGGCCTCTTCGTATTTGCCTTCCCTGCAAAGGCCGACCAATTTGTCCGCAACTTCTTGTGTAGTCATGATGTTTCTGTTTTTATGATTGATGAATAAACTTCCGTTTAGTGAAATGATAGGCTAAAACTACAAAAGGGAAATGCGCGGCAATAAGGGTAAATAAGACACTTTAAAGGGTTGATTCTGCCAACATTTCCCACTACATTTAGAACATCAAATTGATGGCGATGAAACATGTGAGCATTTTAGTGCCCAAGGGCAATATTATTTTGAGCAGTGTAGTGGGTCCTTACAAGATATTGACCAGCACCAATCGGTTCTTAAAACAGGCCGGGATAAGAGCCGATGATTTTTTCAACATTAACTTGGTGGGTCTGGATTATGACCACTCGTTGTACAATGGACTTTTCAGCGTGCACTGTGACAAGACCATCCAAGAGGTGAAGAAGACCGATTTGGTCCTGATCCCCGCCATAAGACCCGACAAACTCATGGAAGACCTATCCCTGAACGACAGTTTTGTGCCCTGGATCGTGCACCAGCGCAAGACGCAAGGGGCAGAGTTGGCCAGCATGTGCATGGGTGCTTTTATATTGGCACAAACGGGATTGGTGGATGGAAAACAATGCGCCACCCATTGGGCCGGAATGGATGCGTTCCGTAAGATGTACCCAAAAGTAAATCTGGTTTCCAATAAAATAGTGACCGAGGAAGATGGCATCTACACCAGTGGCGGGGCCTATTCATTTTTGAACCTGATGCTACATTTGGTGGAAAAGTATTGTGGCCGTCAAGCTGCCATACACATCTCAAAATATTTTGAGATTGAAATAGACAGAGAGGACCAGAACCAATTTGCCATTTTTCAGGGGCAAAAAAACCATGAGGATAACGCCATCAAAGAGGCCCAAAATTTTATCGAGACCAATGTCCAGGACAAGATTTCTGTGAGTGAATTGGCGGAAAAATATGCGATCAGTAGCCGAAACTTTGTCCGTCGGTTCAAAAAAGCCACGCAGAACACCCCGTTGGAATATATTCAACGCGTGAAGATGGAAGCGGCCAAACGCAGTTTGGAATCCACCGAACAAAACGTGAACGAGATCATGTACCAAGTGGGCTATGTGGACCAAAAAGCCTTTAGGACCGTGTTCAAAAAATATGTGGGACTCTCACCCGTGGCCTACAAGAGCAAATACAATAGGGGACTTGTGAACCATGAGCAGACAAGGGCTTGGTAAGGTGCAAAACGGACCCATGCTTTTCTTGCCAATGGAAATAATTGCATTTTATCGATAAGCCTTATAATATTCTGTGTTTTTTTCAGTTAAGGTTACACAAGATTGCCTTTAATTTTGAAGCTTCGACACATACTTATCATTACTACGGTCTTGGGGGGACTTATTTTTACTGCATGTTCTACCCAAAAAGACAGTTTTGTCAATCGCAATTGGCACGCGCTCAACACCAAATACAACACCCTGTACAATGGCAACAATGCCTTTGAGCAAGGGCGAGAGGAATTGAACTCCAGTTATCGGGACGATTATTGGGAAGTATTGCCCGTGGAGCGTCTGCAAGTGACCGATGAGATAAAGCTCGACTCTGAGAACAACAACCCCAATTTTATCCTTGCCGAGGAAAAGGCCACCAAGGCCATCCAAAAGCACAGCATGGACATTAAGGATGAGGAGCGCAACCCGCAAACCGATGAAGCTTTTCTGTTGTTGGGGAAGGCGCGGTATTTTGACCAGCGGTATATTCCCGCCCTTGAGGCCTTCAACTACATTTTGCGCAAATATGTGGAGAGCGATAAACTGAACGAGGCCACCATTTGGCGCGAAAAGACCAATATGCGATTGGACAACCCCGAAGTGGCGATAAAAAATCTAAAACGACTTTTCAAATTCGAATCCCTCAAAGATCAAGAGTATGCGGATGCCAATGCGGTTTTGGCACAGTGCTACATCAACCTGAACGCCCCCGACACCGCCATACAAAAATTGAAGATTGCCCAAGCCTATACCAAAAAGAATCCCGAAAAAGGAAGGTACCTTTTCATCATTGGGCAGTTGTATGACCAACTGGGCCATAAGGACAGTGCCAATTATGCCTTCGACAAGGTGATTGCCCTCAACCGAAAATCGCCCCGGGTCTATATGATCAACGCACACTTGAAGAAAATTCAGAATACCGAGATTACAGAGGGCAACAAAGAAGCGATGCTGGAATATTTGACGGACCTGGAGGAAAACAGGGAGAACCGCCCATTTTTGGACAAGATTTATCGCGAGTTGGCCCAATTTCATTTGACCGACCAATCCGATAGTTTGGCATTGGTATACTACAACAAATCTTTACGAACAACCCAGGGCGAACGAAAACTGAATGCACTGAATTACCAGAGCTTGGCCGATTACTATTTTGACAAGCACGAGTACAAGACCTCCGGGGCGTATTATGACAGTACCCTGACCAACCTTGTGGAAAACACAAAGAAGCACCGCAGCATCCAAAAGAAATTGGACAATCTGGAAGATGTCATCAAATACGAGGATGTTGTCCAACATGCCGATAGCATCATCACCCTGTACGAAATGCCCGAAGCGGAACGCAAGGCCTACTTTGAAGATTACATTGCAGAACTGAAACGAAAGGACGAAGAAGCGGCCGCCAAAGAATTGAAACGATCCACTGCCGGTTTTGCGGCCTTTGCCCAGACAAAAGGCGGAAAAGAGAACAAGGGCAAATTCTATTTCTATAACATCACGAGCTTGGGATACGGGCAGAACGATTTTAAGACGCGGTGGGGAAATCGAGAATTGGAGGATGATTGGAGGTGGAGCAACAAAACCCGCACATTGGTCTCCGAAGCCACCGGGGAAGAAGTGGCCTCGAATGGGCCATCGGTATTGGACATCAGCGATGACCAAAAGTACTCGTTGGACTATTATTTGGAACAAGTGCCAACGGACGTTACCGAGATCGATAGCCTGAGGGTGGAAAGAAACTTTGCCAACTATCAATTGGGCTTGATCTATATGGAAAAGTTCAAGGACAACCATCTAGCGGCCGCAAGACTGGAGCGGGTACTTGCCTTGCATCCGGAGGAAAGGCTCATACTACCATCCAAATACAATCTGTTCAAGATTTACGAGGAAGAAGGGAGTCCGTTGGCCCAGAACATGAGACAAGATATCATTGTGAACCATCCAGATACCCGGTATGCGGAAATTTTGCTGAACCCCCAAGCCGTTTTGGAAGGAAATACAGACAGCCCCGATGCACGATATGCAGCCCTTTACAAGTTGTATGAACAACAGGAGTTTCTCCAGGTGATCACACAGGCAGAGGGGTATATCAACAAATTTACCGGGGACCCCATTGTGCCCAAATTTGAAATGTTGAAGGCCAATGCCATAGGTCGTCTCCAAGGTTTTGAGGCGTTCAGGGAAGCCTTGAACTATGTGGCACTCACCTATCCCAATAACCCTGAAGGGAAAAAGGCGGAACAGATGGTTGCCGAGCAATTGCCAAAATTGGAAAGCAAGGAATTTTCATCGGAAACCGGATCAAGCGGCACAGGTAATTGGAAAGTTGTGTTCCCCTTTAAAATAAGGGACAATGAAAAAGCGTTACAGTTGAAGAACCGACTGGAGGAAGTGATCAAGGATCTTAATTACAGGAACATCGTTTCCAAAGACATATACAACCTTGAAGACCAATTTGTGGTGGTGCACGGATTTAGGGCGAAAGACTTTGCCCTTGGCTTTGCTGAGCTTATAAAAAACAATAGGGACTACCGGATCAAAGATGAGAATTTTGTAGTTTTATCGAACAATTACAAAATCATCCAGGTCCATAAAAACTTAGAATCATATAAAGCGCAAATTTTAACCCCAAAACCTTAGAACACAATGTTTTCTGATAACAAAAAACCTCGACCTATGAATGAATTTGGAGGACAACCCAACAGAATAGAAAAGAACACGAAAATTAAAGGTGATATTACTTCCGAGGCCGATTTCAGGATTGACGGCAAATTGGAAGGTAACGTAAAAACATCTGGAAAAGTGGTCATTGGCAAGGACGGCTACATCAAAGGAAAAGTGGAATGTGTCAATGCGGACATTGAAGGAAAGTTCAATGGAGAGCTCAACGTAAAGGATCTTCTTTCCTTGAAGGCCTCAGCCGTTATTGAAGGCACCGTAAGTGTTGCAAAACTGGCTGTGGAGCCCGGGGCCACGTTCAATGCGGCCTGTACCATGGGTAAGGGAGTAGCAGCGGAAGCCTCAGCACCTACCCATAAATTGGAGGCCACTAAAACCAATGAGCCAGCAAAAGTCTCCTAAAAAGAACAACTACAGAAATGCGGCCATCCTCACGGGAGTCGCTTTTGAGATGGGAGCCATTATCTATTTGTCCGTCCAGGGCGGCAAGTGGTTGGATGGCCATTATCAGAACGAGAAAAATATTTTTACGGTGATTGCCACTCTTTTGGGAGTGGCAATTTCAATTTGGCTAGTTTTGCAACAGCTGAAACGTATCAAGTACTGATGTCAAAACTCAATCTATCCGTAAAATTCTTTTTGTCGCTTGTTCTGTTGTTGTTGGTTTCCTTTGCGGCGCATCTGCTTGTGCTGTCGGCGAAGGAAGAACCGCTTTTTGGCGACCTGATTGTGCGTTCCTACGTGGTCAATGGCGTTTTGGCCGTGGCCATCTATGGATTGCTGTACCGTTTTAGGGTAAAACTCAAGAACCAGATCGGGTTTTTGTTCATGGGTGGGAGCTTGATAAAGTTCCTGTTTTTCTTCCTACTTTTTTATCCAACCTACATCGGTGATGGCACCATGTCACGCCAAGAATTTGCGGCTTTTTTCATCCCGTATGCCATTGCACTTTTTTTGGAGACCTATTTTACGTCCAAAATGCTCAAAAATTTGGAAAAATCCCCAGAGGAATAAGGCACTCAAGCACCTCAAAAATAAAAGTTTGAAAGCTTTTTTCTTTTTGGAAGAATGGCTTACATTTGCACCGATTTTGAGAGACCGATATTTTGAGCGAAATGCGAAAGACTTTTTTTACGAGATTATTTCTTGTCGGAACACTATTGTTGGCCCAGTTCACATTTGCCAATGAACAGGAACATGGAACTGAGGACCACGGCAAGGATCTAAAGACGGAAATCAAGGAATATATCTCCCATCACCTTAAGGATTCCCACGACTTTTCTTTGTTCTCCTACACCAAGGAAAACGGCGAGCATAAATATATAGGTTTCCCATTGCCCGTAATCTTGATCGATGGCGGACTAAAGGTTTTCTCCTCTTCAAAGTTCCATCATGGGGAAGAGGTTGCCGAAGTGGATGGCAATTACTACGGACTTTACCACAACAAAATATACAGGACCGATGCCAGAGGCGCCATCAACGTAGATGAGCATGGCCACCCCACCAATGTCAAGCCATTGGATTTCTCCATTACCAAAAATGTGGTAATGATCATCATCACCGGACTGTTAATGTTGTGGCTATTTTCTAGCTTGGCAAGATCTTATGCCAAGAACAATGGCATCCCAACCGGGGCAGGACGCTTTTTTGAGCCTATCATACTGTATGTTAGGGATGATATTGCCAGACCTAACATTGGAGAGGCAAAGTATAAGAAGTATATGCCCTATTTGTTGAGCATCTTCTTCTTTATTTGGTTCCTGAACATTTTTGGGTTGACCCCACTGGGAATCAACGTCACAGGAAATATCGCCATCACCTTTGCCTTGGCTTTGATGACGTTCTTGTTCACGAACTTTACCGGAACAAAGGATTATTGGGGGCATCAGTTCAATCCGCTGGGCAACACCATGCCTTGGTACGCCAAGATACCTCTGTATATCATTTTGGTGCCCATTGAAATTTTGGGATTGTTCATCAAACCGTTTTCCCTGCTTATCCGTTTGTATGCCAACATGCAGGCGGGTCACATTGTATTGATGAGCTTGATCGGGCTGATGTTCATATTTAAAAGCTGGTTGGGAAGTCCGCTTTCCTTCGGGCTGGCCTTTGCTATTTCATTGATAGAAGTATTGGTAGCGTTGCTACAAGCCTATATTTTCACCATGTTGAGCGCGTTGTACTTCGGATTTGCCTCCGAGGACCATCATGCAGAAGGTCATGATGATGACCCAGAGTTGGTGCATTTATAGGATTTTGTCATTTCGAGCGCAGTCGAGAAGTGGCTTTTTAAATTGAATTTTTAATTTTTAAACTAGATAGATATGGAAGTTCCAGTAATGGTAGGTGCAGGTTTGGTTGTTATCGGTGCAGGTATTGGTATCGGTAGGATCGGTGGTTCCGCAATGGAGGCCATCGCTCGTCAGCCCGAAGCTTACGGAAAGATCCAAACAGCGATGTTGATTGCAGCAGCGTTGATTGAAGGTATTGGTTTTGCTGCTCTTTTTGCAGTGTAATCAAAAAGTCCAGAGTAAAAGCTGTAACGGTTGGTTGCAGCTTTTACTTCATTATTAGTTTAAAAATAAAAGCATAAAGCATAGATATGGAAAAGTTGTTGGAAGAGTTTTCGTTGGGACTGTTTTTTTGGCAAACCCTTTTGTTCGGATTGCTGTTGTTCCTATTGTACAGATTTGCATGGAAACCCATCCTTAAAGCGGTAAATGATCGTGAGGAAGGCATTAAAAACGCCTTGGATGCCGCAGAGGCCGCCAAGAAAGAAATGCAGAACGTTACCGCCGATAGCGAAAAACTGTTGAAAGAGGCCAGGGCCGAGAGGGACGCGTTGCTGAAGGAAGCCCGTGAACTCAAGGATGGAATCATTTCCGAGGCCAAGGAACAGGCCAAGGTAGAAGGCGAAAAAATGATCAAGCAGGCGCAGGCCACCATCGAAAGTGAAAAGAAAGCGGCCGTTGCCGACATCAAGGCCCAGGTGGCCAATCTTTCCTTGGATATTGCAGAAAAGGTGATCAAAGAAGAACTGTCCGACAAGAAAAAGCAACAAAAGTTGGTGGACGACATGTTGGGCGATATCAAATTGAACTAAAAGAAAAGGTGTTGGTTTGATAAGGAATGGTTGTAATGAGTGCAACGTAAACCTTTAACCATTAACCCAATAACCTAAAGAATATGAACCAGAACAGGGCAGCCATACGGTACGCAAAGGCAACTTTGGATTTCGCTATTGAAAAGAAGGCGGCAGATGTCGTGGAGAACGATATGCGGAGCATAGCCCATACCATCGATGAAAACAAGGAACTGCAAGCTCTTTTGGGAAGCCCCATTGTAAAAGGCGAGTTGAAGAGAAACGCATTGTTGGAGATCTTTAAGGACACCGACGAGATTTCCAAGGGACTCATCGGCACATTGACCGACAACAAAAGGATCGCCATGTTGCAGGAGGTGGCCTATAAGTACATCATCCTTTATGAAAAACGCAAAGGAGAGGATGTGGCCCAAGTGACCACCGCGGTTCCGTTGACCGCCGATTTGGAAAAGAAAATATTGGAGCAGGTGTCCAAGCTTACCGGGAACAAGGTTACCCTGGAAAACAAGGTCGATGAAAACATCATAGGAGGATTTGTGCTGCGCATTGGGGATTTGCAGTACGATGCAAGCATCGCGAATAAATTGAACGGATTAAAAAGAGAATTTACAAATAGTCTATAAATAAAGGACAAAAGATGTCTAATATCTTGGGTCTAACATCTTATATCTAATAACATGGCAGGAGTAAAAGCCGCTGAGGTTTCGGCAATTTTGAAAAAACAATTATCAGGTTTTGAAGCTACCGCTTCATTGAACGAAGTAGGTACCGTATTGCAAGTAGGGGATGGTATTGCCCGCGTGTACGGACTTTCCAATGCCCAATATGGGGAATTGGTGGAGTTTGATGGCGGATTGGAAGGCATCGTTTTGAACCTGGAGGAAGATAACGTAGGTGTGGTATTGTTGGGCCCATCCAAGGAGATCATGGAAGGAGCCACCGTGAAAAGGACACAACGTATTGCATCCATCAATGTGGGTGAAGGAATTGTGGGCCGCGTGGTGGACACCTTGGGTAACCCAATCGATGGTAAGGGACCTATTTCCGGCGAGTTGTTTGAAATGCCATTGGAGCGTAAGGCTCCCGGGGTTATCTACCGTCAGCCGGTAAACGAACCTTTGCAGACCGGGGTTAAGGCCATTGATGCCATGATTCCGATTGGTCGTGGACAAAGGGAGTTGGTCATCGGGGACCGTCAAACAGGTAAGACCACCGTTTGTATAGACACCATCATCAACCAAAAAGAATTTTACGATGCGGGCGAACCAGTATACTGTATCTACGTAGCCGTCGGTCAAAAAGCATCAACGGTGGCTGCCATTGCCAAGAACTTGGAAGATAAAGGCGCAATGGCCTATACAACCATTGTGGCCGCTAACGCATCAGACCCTGCCCCTATGCAGGTATATGCCCCTTTTGCCGGTGCTGCCATCGGAGAATATTTTAGGGACACTGGCCGTCCGGCCTTGATCATCTATGATGATTTGTCAAAACAGGCCGTTGCCTATCGTGAGGTGTCCTTGTTGTTGAGAAGACCTCCAGGACGTGAGGCCTATCCTGGTGACGTGTTCTACTTACACTCTAGATTGTTGGAGCGTGCGGCCAAGGTCATCAATGATGATAGTGTGGCAAAAAACATGAACGACCTTCCAGACGTATTGAAAGGTAAGGTAAAAGGAGGAGGTTCTTTGACGGCACTTCCCATCATTGAAACCCAAGCAGGGGACGTATCGGCCTATATCCCCACCAACGTGATCTCCATTACCGATGGTCAGATATTCTTGGAGCAAGACTTGTTCAACCAAGGGGTGCGCCCTGCGATCAACGTGGGTATCTCCGTATCCCGTGTGGGAGGTTCAGCACAGATCAAATCCATGAAGAAAGTGGCAGGTACCTTGAAATTGGACCAGGCACAGTTCCGTGAATTGGAAGCCTTTGCCAAGTTCGGTTCCGATTTGGATGCCGCTACCTTGAACGTTATCGAAAAAGGACGTAGAAACGTGGAAATCTTGAAGCAGGCCCAGAACGATCCTTTCACCGTTGAAGATCAGGTGGCCATCATCTTTGCAGGTTCCAAGAACTTGTTGCGAAATGTTCCTGTGAACAAGGTAAAAGAATTTGAAAGAGATTTCTTGGAGTTTATGAATGCCAAGCATAGAGATGTTTTGGACACCCTGAAGGCAGGAAAGCTGACCGACGAGGTAACCGATACGTTGACAGCGGTCTGCAAGGACCTTTCGGAGAAATATAAAGCATAATTATTGTCATTCCCACGGCCATCCTGAGCGCAGTCGAAGGAGAGTGGGAATCCATAACCATAAAGATTCCGCATCAAGTGCGGAATGACAAAATAGAAAATGGCGAATCTAAAGGAGATAAGGAATAGGATAGCTTCGGTTTCATCAACCATGCAGATTACCAGTGCCATGAAAATGGTGTCGGCCGCTAAGTTGAAAAAGGCCCAAGATGCCATTACGGCCATGAGGCCCTATGCCAATAAACTAACCGAATTGCTACAAAACCTAAGTGGTAGCCTGGAAGGGAATTCCGGAAGCCAATATGCCCACAACCGGGAGGTGAAGAAAGTATTGATCGTTTCCATAACCTCCAACCGAGGGCTTTGCGGGGCGTTCAATTCAAACATCATCAAGGAGAGCATTTCGCTGAATAATGGAAAGTATGCTGGGAAGCAGGTGGATTTCATGGCGATAGGGAAGAGAGGGAATGATATTTTGCGGAAAAAGTTCAAGGTGGTTTCCAACCATAGTAGCGTTTTTGATGATCTGACCTTTGAAAATGTGGCCGCCATTGCCCAAAATTTGATGGAACGTTTCACTACAGGGGAATATGACCGTATCGATTTGGTATACAACCAATTTAAGAATGCGGCCACCCAGATTGTCATGACCGAGCAGTTTTTGCCCATTGTACCGATGGAAGGAAACGCTTCTGGAACTGCCGATTATATTTATGAACCATCCAAGGCCGAGATTGTGGAGCAATTGATCCCAAAATCATTGAAGACACAGTTGTACAAGGCTATCCGCGATTCTTTTGCCAGCGAACATGGCGCGCGGATGACCGCTATGCACAAGGCAACCGACAATGCTGGGGAACTAAGGTCCCAATTGAAGTTGACCTACAACAAGGCAAGACAGGCGGCCATTACCAATGAGATTTTGGAAATTGTTGGCGGAGCTGAAGCGCTGAACAATTAGGCGCAGCGGAAGCGGAGCCAAATTTAAAAAGTGCCGAGGCGTTGAACAACTAAAGAAGTCAACAAAGTATATAGGTAAGGCCACTTTTAAGTGGCCTTTTTGTTTTGCTCCAAAACCCCAGTTTTTTTGAGGCTTTTCTGCAATGGGCTTTGAATGGAATTTTTTAGCTTGCAGGTGCAGCATCCCCAATCTAACATTTTAATACCTACTTAGCCATGAGAAAGGATGCTTTCCCAAAGTTTGCTGCAACCTCTTTTTTTATCTTTTTATTTCTTTTTTCTTGTAATAAGGAAGAACAACCATTGGATTTGGCCCAAGATGCCGAGGGATCCAATGTTATTGTGGAACAAGTGGATTTCAATGCCATACCGGGACTGTCCAAGGCACTTACCGATTCTTCTGGAAAATCCATTTTATCAAGATCCTATTCAGGAAAAGAGGATTCCAGTTTTTGGATTGATGAGAATGACGTTCTGAAGTTAAAAGATTCCGTCAATAACGAAAGTTATTCCATTGTCATCCATTCCGATGAACCCTCGCCCACAAAACTGTACAATTTGGTGGTGACCAAACGGACCGATGGCGATTCCATTGTCCCGTTTGTGGTGGAATATAATTTTGAAGATGGGGACATGTCCAGTTTTGCTGAGGATGACGGGAAGCATTTTGAGGGAACCCTAAACATCTATGCCCTGAGCGAGTTTGCCAAGATCACTGGGTTGAACGCAAAGGATGATGATCCAGTAATCTGTTTTCAAGATGTGGGGGTAAGGGACAATACCCCTGCGGAAAACAGTGCCCCAAGCACACCGGGAAATCCCGGAGGCGGTGCTCCAAGTGCACCCTCAAGCAATCCATCAGGTCCTTCGGCCATTGTTACCCGTACCCATATCTCGGTCAACAATAATTTTAGGAGTACCGGGGTCTCCGTGGGCATTGGCACTTTTTATATGTCCCGGCCCATGATGACCAATGAGGACCAGGACCAAAAAGCCCATGTAACCGACAAAACAATACCCAATGATTGTCCAGAGGGCTGGGTAAGTGTTCCGATTAATGAGAACCCGTTAGATATTGCAGCTATACTGGAAGAATTAGCACCCGACAACCCTATTGAGAATATTGCAGAATTTTTGAAATGTTATAGTACTTCACAATCAGCAATAATTACAATTTATGCTGATCAACCAGTAGCTAACAGCTCAGCTTCAATAAGTGCTTCAGGTGATGTTGGACATGCTTTTATATCTATTTCGCAAAATGGTAAAACCAGTACCTTTGGATTTTATCCAAGTGGGGAAGGGATTAAATCCGCTTATGGTCAAAGCATTATGGGGAACAATGGTGGTGATGCTTATGATGTAAGTCTTTCTCGTAACGTTTCTGGAGCTACCCTAGGTAGAATTCTAGATCATGCAATAAACTTCCCAAGACAATATAATGTGTACAATTATAATTGTACAGACTATGCATTGGAAATTGCCAATATTGCGGGAATGAATATAAACAATGCTTGGGGAGTTTATCCTACTGGTCAAGGAGGTGACAATCCTGGAAAATTAGGTCAAATTCTAAGAAGTAGAAGTGGAGCGAACAAAAATGGAGGTAGGGCTCCGCTACCGAATCATGGTTGTGATTAGTAAAACATTTAACTTCAAATACCCATCATTAAGTTAAATTATGTAATAATTGAAAGCAAATGAGAAGAATAATATCGAAAATACCTTTGTGGGGTTTTTTACTATATGGTTGTTTTGCTTTTTCGCAAAAAGTGAAGTCTGATGATTGGACCACAAAAGAGACCATGTATTATAAGAACCTCAAAGAATTGGCGGAATATGTAAACCAAGAAGACAAGGTATCAAAAGACACCCTATTTAAAAAGTACATTTATTTTGATAATATCTTGAAAGATTCAATCGAAGAGCGGAAGAATAAGCGTTTGGCAGTATTTGACACCATATTTTCATTTGTCCCAAAAACAATAAAATCAAATGGAATCGAAAACCTTGAGGCCAAACCACTTCGTTTTTATAAAAATCACAAAATATATGAACCTTTTAAAGCGGCCCTAAAAGAAGTATCATGCGATGTGATGGTCTATTACAACAAAGAAAAACCAGAGGAACCATTGGGGACTTTACTGTTTGAACCAGAATCACACAAATTAGTTGCATGGATATTACTTAAACAAGGTGATGGAGGCTGGTTTTTTCTGACTTTCAATCTTTTGTAATACAAAGCTGGATAAAAACCATGGACACGGGAAAATGAAAATTATCTAGGGATTTTAATTGACTTCAGACCTATAAAATGAGAATTCATTATTTTCTTTTAGCGACAATTTTATTTCTGGCCCTGCTCTATTTTTTAGGCTTCAGTAAAACTTCAACATTTTCAATGGAATGGCGTTCTTTTAAAATTAACCCCCTAATTTTTCTTATTATAGTTTTATTATATATAGGCTCATTAGTTTACATATATTAGGTTGAAAAATCAATAAAGGCATGCAACTAACAATGACAGGGAAAATATTATATGCATTGTTGCTCATAAGTGTTGTGTTAGGGTTCTTATTGAAGAATTTGAGCCCTATGGTTTTTTCATATTACGACACGTATTATGTCGTAAGCTATAAGACCGTGTTTTGGATACTGGCCCAAATCATAGGTGTTATCATCATAATTCGGTTTTTAATTTTGCGTTTAAGGCGAATGAAAATTGATTCAGAATGAAATGCACTCTTTCTATTTTGTTGGCTTTTCTGGCTTTCCAATTTATGGTTGCCCAAAGTAGCGAAGTAGATATTGTAGCCCACAATGACGACAAGGGTATCGTTTTTTATGCGGTAAACAAATCGGGAACAAGGCAGAAAGTGAATTTGACCGTTATGGCTACGAATCTTTCCGGTAATCATGGGCCCATTGTAAAAATGGTAGCCGCTAAAGATTCCGTAGAAATGACAACACTATTGTTCATGGAAAATAATTCATGGTCCTATGATACAAGTTATACATATATTCCAAAACCGACAGAAAAAGAGATTGAGCAACAGAAACTACAATTAAAACAGGAACTGTTTGATTTTCTGGATACCAAAAACAACCCTATCATTGTTTTTTATGGGGAGGGTTGTACTCGGTCGGCCTATGCCAAGGAATTGTTGGACAAAAAGAAAATACCATACAAATACCTCAATCTTACCAGACATGAGCATTTTAATAAAGCGATGCAAGAACTGCTTTTAATACAAGAACCCGAAATTAAAAGAGTAGGGTATCCCATTTTTTTGGTAGATGGCAGATTGGACCATGATATTGAAAACTTACGGTTGTATATCAAAGAGTTGGCTTCAAATACAGATTTTAGGGAATAGGAATAAAGCGTTTTATGTAACTTGTGGGCACCTAGCAAAGGTCATAAAAGAGAACACACCTATTGAACCCATTAAAAAGGCTTTTTAAGCAGACTTTTATCTATGGCCTGGCCACCGTTTTGCCCAGGGTCATTTCTTTTTTTCTGCTGCCATTGTACACTTCCGTTTTTGAAAATGCCGCAGGGTATGGACAGTATACCAACATCTACGCTTGGATAGCCATATTCAATGTGTTTTTGGCCTATGGCATGGAAACGGCTTTTTTCAGGTTTTACCATAAACGGGAAGATAAAAAAGAAGTGATCTCCACCTCTTTGATTTCCCTATTGGGATCCTCATTGTTGTTTTTGATAGTGGCCTTGTCCGTCAAGGACAGTTTGGCGGGGTTTACCAATATCAATTCAGATTATATAAAGTTCACCACCTATATCTTGGTATTGGATGCCTTGGCCATTGTTCCTTTTGCATTGATCAGGGCCAACGAAAAACCGATGAAGTATGCTGTTTTAAAAACAGTGAACGTTGCCATCAACTTGGCATTCAACATATTTTTTCTGCTCATTTTGCCCAAAATGGCACAAGATTCCAACGAAGGCTTTTACCATTCCATTCATAGGGAAGATTGGGAAATTCAATACATTTTTATTTCCAACATCATAGCAAGTGGCGTTACCCTATTGATTCTATTGCCCACTTACTTCAAAGTTCCCTACACGTTTGACGGAACTCTTTGGAGACAAATGCTAAAGTATGCAGGACCGGTCATGGTGGCCGGGGTGGCATTCACCGTAAATGAAGTTTTGGATAAAATACTGCTGACCGAATTGTTGGCGGAGGATATTGCCGAGACCGAGGTTGGAAAATACGGGGCCTGTTATAAACTGGCCCTTTTCATGACACTTTTTGGCACGGCTTTCAGGATGGGCGTGGAGCCTTTTTTCTTCAGCCACGCCAATTCCGAAAAACCACAGAAAACATACGCGCAGATCACCAGTTATTTTGTGGTTTTGGGCAGCGTGATCCTTCTTGGAGTGGTGGTCTTTGTGGATCCCTTGGGCAAGTTGCTTATCCGGAACCCCATATACTGGGAAGCACTGGATGTGGTCCCGATTATTCTGTTGGGCAGTTTTTGTCTGGGAATCTATCACAACCTATCGGTATGGTACAAGGTCACGGACCAGACCAAATTTGGGGCCTATATTTCTTCAATAGGGGCATTGATCACGTTGATCATCAACATCGGATTTATTCAAAAGATCGGATACATGGCCTCGGCACTGGCCACTTTGGCGGCGTATGGCACCATGGTGCTCCTATCCTATTACTTTGGGAGAAGGTACTATCCCGTTCCCTACAATATGAGGAAAATACTGTTCTACCTATCCGTTTCCATTGCGTTTTCCGCACTTTCCTTCTATGCTTTTAGCAGAAATTTAATAGCAGGGAGCATACTACTTTTGTTATTTTTGATGTTAGTTTATAGGATGGAGGGAGATAAGTTAAAGACCATATTTTTAAAGCGTGGAAATTAAGATCATCAATAAGTCTGGGCACAGTTTGCCCGAATATGAAACGGAGGCCTCGGCAGGAATGGATTTGCGGGCAAACCTGGAATCACCCATCACACTGGCGTCATTGGAAAGGGCCATTATACCCACGGGGATTTACATTGAGCTTCCCATAGGATATGAGGCCCAAGTACGTCCGCGCAGTGGCCTTGCGGCAAAAAAGGGCATCTCGGTGCTCAACGCACCCGGAACCATTGATGCCGACTATCGAGGCGAAGTGGGCGTGATTTTGGTCAATCTCTCTTCGGAGGATTTCACAGTTGAAAATGGCGAACGCATTGCCCAAATGGTCATTGCAAAACATGAACGGGCCGAATGGGTTGAAGTTGGAACATTGACGGAAACAAAACGGGGAAGAGGCGGTTTCGGCAGTACAGGAACAATATAAAGATTCGAATAACTATAGAATAACTACCATTTTATGAAAATCATTGTCCCCATGGCGGGAAGGGGTTCCCGATTAAGACCCCATACGTTAACAATACCAAAACCATTGATTCCTGTGGCGGGGAAACCCATTGTGCATCGGTTGGTGGGCGATATAGCCAAAGTGCTGGGCGAGCCCATTGAAGAAGTTGCCTTTATCTTGGGAGACCCTGCGTTTTTTGGCGATGATGTGGTAAAGAGCCTTATGGAATTGGCCAAAAATTTGGGAGCAAAGGGATCCATATACCGGCAAGATCAACCTTTGGGAACAGGGCATGCCATCATGAGCGCCAAGGAATCCCTAAGTGGTCCGGCCGTAATTGCCTATGCAGACACACTGATCAGGGCAGATTTTGATTTGGACAAATCTGCGGACAGCGTCATTTGGGTGAAACAAGTGGAAAACCCAGAGGCCTATGGAGTGGTCAAGCTGAGTGATAAGAATGAGATCATTGAACTCGTGGAAAAGCCCAAGGAATTTGTCTCGGACCTAGCCGTGATAGGCATCTATTATTTCAAAGATGTTGGGGTCCTAAAAAAGGAACTACAGCATGTACTGGACCATGACATTACCCATGGCGGGGAATACCAAATCAATGACGGGATCAAGCGAATGATGGAAAAGGGCATGAAATTTGTTCCTGGTAAAGTGGATGAATGGATGGACTGTGGCAACAAGAATGTGACGGTTGAAACCAATCAGCGCATGCTTGATTTCCTTGAAAATGACGGGGAGGACTTGGTGGCGGATTCCGTAAAAAAAGAAAATGCCAACATCATCGGCCCATGTTTTATAGGGGAGAATGTAGTGGTCAAGAACAGCACGGTGGGGCCATACGTATCAATAGGTCGGGATACGGTAATCGAGAATTCAACCATAAAGAACAGCCTGATCCAAAGCAACAGCAAAATAACAAATGCCAACCTGGACAATGCCATGATTGGCAACCATGTTGTTTTTGATGGCAATTTTGAAACAATAAGTATTGGGGACTATTCCGTTTTGGAATAGGAAATGACGATGAAAACGATATTTCTTCTTTGGATGGGTATGATGGTGTCAATCTTGACAGGGTATCCGGCCTATGCCCAAGAAGAACAGCAAAGCGCTGAGGTATTTTTGGAGGAATATACCGATGAATTCCAAGAAAACTTTTTTGAGGCCCTAAAACAGAAAGGCATCCAAAACTATGATCGGGCCATTGATCTTTTCCTCAAGTGCAAGCTATTGGAGCCCCAGAATAGCGTTATTGATTATGAACTGGCCAAGGCTTATTATTTGGACCAACAATACATCAAGGCGCAGGAATATGCCATAGAGGCATTGATTTCGGAACCTACCGATTTTTGGTATTTGGATAATTTGCTAAAGATTCTGGACAAGCAGGGAAGCCCACTGGAAACCGTTCAGCGGAACATACCCTATCAAAACCAAAAACTCAAGGAAAATTTGGCCGTCGTCTATTTCAAGAAAATGAAATATGACGAGGCTTTGAAAATTCTGAAAGAATTGGGCAGCTCAAAATTTGCGGCAGACTTGACCGCAAAGATCAATGATTCGCTCCAACAGCGCGAAAATGACAAAAGAACCATTGTTGTTGTTGACAAAAACCAAAGGGGAGAGGATGATCCAGTGGCGCAATATCAGGCACAGATTGAAAAGCTTTTGGAGAGAGCCGAGTATAAAACCATGCTTGGGGTTTCGCAGGAAGCATTGGATGCCTATCCCTTGCAACCCTACTTTTATTATGCCTATGGCGCTGCGCTCAACAACACTTCCAATGCCAATAAGGCCATAGAGGTCCTGGAGAGTGGATTGGACTATTTGCTGGAAGATGAACAGTTGGCTAATAAAATATACAAAGAGCTATCAAAGGCCTATGCCAGTATTGGCAATACCTCAAAAGCCCAGGAATATGCCAGTAAAGTAAAACCGGGATTATAATGCGTCAGTTGGGAACACATATAAAAAGATGGTCTTTGCTAGCGACACTCCTGATGGTGCTCGGCGCCTGCAAAAGCACCAAGGCCGTGACCGGGGGCGAAGTGGACTCACGGCTGTCCACCAAAAGCATCATAGAAAACCATTACAACAACCAGTCCAATTTTAAGACGTTGAGCGGGCGGGTGAAGATCGATTATTCCAACGGAAAGGAAAACCAGGGGGTAAACGTGACCCTGCGGATGGAAAAGGATAAGGTAATTTGGATGAGCGCCCCCCTTGGCGTTGTCAAGGCACATATTACCCCAGAGCGGGTTTCCTTTTACAATAAGCTCCAAAATGAATATTTTGATGGGGATTTTAGTTATTTGAGCCATCTTTTGGGGACCGAATTGGATTTTGAAAAGGTTCAGAACATTTTGTTGGGAAATGCTGTATTGGACTTAAGAAAGGAGAAATATATCTCGGACATCGCCGAAGGCAACTATCAGCTGAAACCGAAAAAAGCCATGGAATTGTTCAAGATATTGTTTCAACTTGAACCCAAAAACTTTAAGGTCGCCTCACAGGAAATCTCCCAACCCGAAAACAACAGACAGTTGCAAGCTAAATATACCTATCAGATTATTTCAGGGAACGTTTTGCCTAATGAGATCAAGATCGTTGCCGCGGATAAAGGAGATAAAACAACGATAGATTTGAATTTTCGAAACTTGGAACTGAACAAATCCTTAAGTTTTCCATATAGGATTCCAGATGGATACGATAAAATAACATTGAAGTAATATGGGAAATAAGTTTTCATATTGCATTTGTTTAGTGGTCATTACATTTTTTTCCACCTATATATCCATTGCCCAAACCAGCGAACAGAAGACGCTAGAGGCAAAGCGCGAACGCCTGCAGGAGGAAATCAAGGAAATCAATAGGTTACTCTTTGCGGAACGCAAGGAAAAAGGCAATGTATTGGACCAAATGGAGGCCTTGGATCAAAGAATCAATGTGAGACAAGAACTTATCCGGGTCACCAATCAGCAATCCAATTTGCTCAATAGGCAGATCAATGTAAATATCAGAAATATCAGTAAGCTTCGGGAAGATCTGAAGATCTTGAAGGAAGATTATGCCAACCTCATTCAAAAAACCTATCAGAACAGATCACAAAATAACCGATTGATGTTTCTTTTGTCGGCAGAAAACTTTTTTCAGGCCTTCAAGAGATTGCAGTACATGCAACAATATGCCAAGCATCGAAAGAAACAGGGAGAGGATATCATGAAAAAAACGGAGGAACTGGCCAAATTAAACCAAGATTTGGTACAACAACGCAAGGTGAAGGAACAGTTGTTGGCCGAAAATGTGAAGGTGAAGGATGAACTCTACAGGGAGATTGAATCCCAGAAGACCTTATTGCGGAGCATTCGTCAAAACGAGAGCAGGTATGCCGCGGCCATAGACGAAAAACAAAAAGAGGCCCGAAAAATAGACCGTGAAATAGAGCGATTGATACGAAGTGCCATAGTTAGCTCCAACAAAAGTTCCGGCAAGTCCACCAGTAGCACAAAATTTGCATTGACCCCGGAAGCCAAGCTTTTGGCGGACAATTTTTCGGCCAATAAGGGAAGACTTATCTGGCCCGTTGAAAAAGGGATAAAAAGTCAGGGATACGGAGTTTATAGCGATAAATTGTACCCGGGCATCAAACATCAGAACAACGGGGTTACCATCACCACGGACGAGGGAAGCCAGGCAAGGGCCATTTTTGACGGGGAGGTTATCGCCATTCTATCTGTACCGGGAGGGGGAAAGGGTGTAACGATCAAACATGGAAATTATATCTCAACATATTACAACCTGTCAAAAATATATGTGAAAAAAGGAGATAAGGTAGGGGCCAAGGCGATTTTGGGCGATATTTATACCAATCGGTTGGATGGTACCACCAAATTGAAGTTCTATCTTTATCAAGACTCCAATCGTTTGAATCCGGAGGATTGGATATATCAATTGTAACCAATGAAAAAAATTACAGATTTACAAGGGACTTTTGAATTGCACAACGGGGTCCCAATGCCCTATTTTGGCTTGGGCGTCTATCTTTCCAAGGATGGAAATGAAGTCATCAATGCGGTAAAAGAGGCCTTGGACCATGGCTACAGACATATTGATACCGCGGCAATCTACAACAACGAACAGGGTGTGGGCATCGGCATCAAGGAAAGCACGGTGGACCGCAAGGACATCTTTTTGGTGAGCAAGGTGTGGAATACCGATCAAGGGTATGACTCCACCCTAAGGGCATTTGATGCCAGCTTGGAGCGGTTGGATACAGAGTATCTGGACCTTTACCTTATCCATTGGCCAAAAGGAGATAGATCTAAAGAGACATGGCGGGCCTTGGAACGTCTGTACAAGGAAAAAAGGGTTCGCGCCATTGGGGTCAGCAACTTTTTGAAACATCACATTGAGGATTTATTGGGTTCTGCTGAAATTGTTCCCATGGTAAACCAAATGGAGTTCCACCCTTATTTGGTACAACAGGATTTGGTTGATTTTTGCAATGAAAAGGGCATTCAGTACGAAGCATGGTCGCCATTGATGCAGGGCCATGTTTTTGATGTGGACATTATGGGGGACTTGGCTAAAAAGTATGACAAGACCGTTGCCCAGATTGTTTTGCGATGGGACTTGCAAAAGGGCGTGGTCACCATTCCCAAATCGGCCAAAAAAGAACGGATCATTGCCAATGCGAATCTGTTTGATTTTGAGATCAGTGATGGGGATATGCAATTGTTGGACGCCTTGGACAGGGGCAAGAGATTTGGCCCAGACCCTGATAATTTTGATTTTTAACGATCGCCCATAAAGAGGGCTTTTAGTTCAGTGGCCTCTGAAGGTTTCAGCTTTCCGGCCAGAACCAAGCTCAGCTGTTTTCTCCTCAAAGCTGCCGCATAGCGTTCTTTTTCCAAATCGGTTTCAGGTTCAATAGGGGGCACTTCGGTGGGTTTTCCGGTATCATCCACTGCCACAAAGGTGTAAATGGCCTCATTGGCCTTGGTGCGATCGCCTGTAAAACGATCTTCGATCCACACATCAATAAAAATCTCCATCGAAGTATTGAATGCCCTAGAAACGCAAGCTTCCACTGTTACGACACTTCCCAGAGGGACGGCGCGGTTAAAGGCCACATGGTTTACCGAGGCCGTTACGGTTATTCTCCGACTATGCCTACGTGCGGAGATACTGGCAGCCCGGTCCATTCGGGCCAAAAGCTCACCCCCAAACAGGTTGTTCAAAGGGTTCGTTTCACTGGGCAGCACCAAATCGGTCATAATGGTCCGTGATTCGCTGGGAGTCTTTGCACGCATACCTTTATATTTTGCGCAAAGATATTGAAGTGTGACAGGGTTTTAAAGAAAAGGGGATTATTTCTCGGAAAGCAACCAAGCATCCGGGGATTCGGTGGCCTTAACCTTTCGTAGGAAAGCGAGTGCCTCCTTGGGGTTCTCAAAGCTATCGTAGGCCACTTGGTGAAGGCCGTACCTGTTCTTGCCCAGATAAAAGGCATTGAAACCTTTTTGTTTGAGCTGTGCCACCCGCTTTTCGGCATTTTCCTCCATGCGGAAGGCCCCGGCTATCACATGGTGTTTTCCCAGCTGCCTTTTGGTCACATTGATATTTATGGCCGGAAGCTCCAGTGGATCACTTTCAAAGAAAGTGGCCTCTTGGATCAGACGGGACACTTCTTGCTGGGCTTCTTGCTGTACCGCCACCTGTCTTTGCTGAAGATCGCCATAGGTACGATAGGATGTGACCCCTAAAGAAACGGCCAAAAGCAAAATTGCGGCATATTTCAACCAAGGTCTAAAAGAAGTCTCTTCCCGTTTTTCCGGGGTAATGATAAAAGGAATCCTTTCCTCAAGCTCCTCCACTTCTTCTTTCAGGACTTCGCGTTGAATGGGAGTTGCGGCAAAGGTGGACAGACCGAAGGAGGAGGTAAGGTAATTTACCCTGTTTTCGGGTTGAAATTGGATTTTGTGCTCCTTATTGGTCCAGAGTTTACCGATACCGAAGAGTTCTATGCTCTCCCCCTGCTCCAATTTCTTGTTCCAGGTCTCTGCAACGCCCTCCACTTCATGTAGAAGTTGTTCGTAGCCTAAATTCTTTTCTTTGGAGATATGCGAGACCAACAGCCCATCATTTTTGGACAATTGTGCATTGAAAGATATGGTTTTGGAAGGGGGAATCAAGGTATTGGTTGCAGTATCCAGTTCCGCGGATTTACCATGTGCCAAGAAGGCCCCAAAACCGGGGACTACCACACAATTGTAATCATACAGCAATTTCTCTATATAAGAATCAATCCGCATAGCCACAAATATTGTAAAAAAAGCACGAGAACAAAATAAGGGGCATAACTTTTTATTAACATGTGAAAATCTGTATTTTGTGAACAACTTTGAGTCCCAGATCAAATGACTGAACCTGAAATTATTGCAACTCTTAGGCTGCAGGCCATACCCAACATTGGCGATGTAACCGCTAAAAAATTGATTGCACGCTGTGGTAGCCCAACCGCAATTTTTGAGGATAAAATGCAACACCTTTTGAAAATTGACGGAATTGGCCCCATGACGTTAAAATGCCTTCACGACCCTGTTCATTTGGATGAAGCCGAATCTGAATATGATTTTATCCTGAAAGAAGGTATCGTTACGACCTATTTTTTGGACGGGGAGTACCCCAACTATTTGAAACATTGTGTGGATGGACCCATTTTGCTTTTTAAAAGGGGCAACATTGACTTGAAGGACAGAAAAATCATCAGTGTGGTGGGTACCAGAAACATCACAACCTACGGTTCGGCCTTTTGTGAAACATTCATTGATGAAATTGCTCCCTTGGACCCCATCATCGTGAGTGGTTTTGCTTACGGTGTGGACATCACCATTCAAAAAGTGGCCATGGAAAAGGGACTTCAGACAATAACCTGTCTGGCACACGGGCTCAATCAGGTGTATCCGAAAGCGCACAAAAAATATGTTGCCGGCATTGAGAACAATGGTGGGTTCATGACCGAGTTCTGGAGCACCAGTAACCCCGATCGCGAGAACTTTTTAAGGCGGAACAGGATCATAGCCGGAATGAGCGAGGCAACCCTTGTGGTGGAATCGGCAGAAAAGGGAGGGAGTTTGGTCACCGCCGATTTGGCCAATGGCTACAATCGCGAGGTGTTTGCAGTGCCTGGAAGGGTAACGGACAAGTACAGCAAGGGGTGCAATGATTTGATAAAAAGACAAAAAGCGCATGTGTTGACCTCTGCAGCGGAATTGATCTATCTGATGGGATGGGAACTTCAAGAAAAGGAGCAAAAATCCACCATGCAAAAGCAACTTTTTGTGGAACTGGACAAAACAGAACAGTCTATCTATTCCTATTTACAATTAAACGGAAAACAATTACTTGACACCGTGGCTTTGGAGTGCAAACTGCCCATTTTTACAACCTCATCCACACTTTTGGCCATGGAAATGAAGGGGGTTGTGCGGCCGTTGCCCGGAAAACTCTTTGAAGCCATCTGAATTATGGGTTAAAATGTCATTCTGAGCGCAGCGAAGAATCCCTAATCATCCTAAAATGCACAAAGTAGACAGGCACACTTACTATGTTTACATATTGACGAACCAGAACAAGACTGTACTGTATACTGGTATGACCAACAATTTGGAAAGACGTCTTATTGAGCATGTGGAGAACATATGCTTGGAGAAGAAAACCTTTGCCGCTAAATACAAATGCAAGTATTTACTTTATTATGAAAAGTATACCTGGGTACAGGATACCATTGCCCGTGAAAAAGAGATCAAAGGTTGGATAAGACTAAAAAAATTGAATTGATCAAAACCATAAACCCAAACATGGATTTTCTGGAAAGAGAATTTTTATAATCTAACGTGTCATGCTGAGCATGGCGAAGCATCTCAATGAAGTACTGCTGTGTGTTGCGTGGGATTCTTCACCTTCGCTTGGCTTCGGTTCAGAATGACAAAGAGGTTGAATTAATACCCCAACCTCTCCCGTACCCGTTCCAAAACCCCATTGGCCACCTTTCGAGCTTTTTCCGCACCAAAGGCCAAGGCAGCATCCACTTCGTCCAAATGGTTCATATAGTACTCAAATTTTTCACGAGGCCTCTCAAACTTGTTGAGGATAACTTCATATAGCGCCTGTTTGGCATGGCCATACCCATAATTGCCGGCCAAATAATTGGCACTCATCTCTTCAATCTGTTCCACGGAGGCCAAAACTTTATAGAGGGCAAACACATTGTCCGTACTGGGATCCTTTGGCTCTTCCATGGGGGTGCTATCCGTAACAATGCCCATAATCTGCTTGCGCAATTGTTTATCCGGTTGAAAAATGTTGATCAGGTTCCCACGGCTCTTGCTCATTTTATGCCCGTCAGTTCCAGGTACATACATGGTAGCTTCTTGGACCTGGGCTTCGGGAATCACAAAAGTTTCCCCCATTTGATGGTGGAATCGGGAGGCCACATCACGGGTCATTTCCAAATGTTGTAACTGGTCTTTCCCTACGGGAACAATGTCGGCGTCGTACAATAATATATCAGCGGCCATAAGCATGGGATAGGTGAACACGCCTGCATTCACATCTTCCAATCGATCTGCTTTGTCCTTGAAGGAATGTGCCAAGGTAAGCCGCTGGTAGGGGAAAAAACAACACAGGTACCATGCCAGTTCGGCTGTCTGGGGCACATCACTCTGACGGTAAAAGACCGTTTTTTCCACATCCAGGCCAAAGGCAAGCCAAGCAGCTGCCGTGGCGCAGGTATTGTTCCGCAACATTTCCCTGTCTTTTATTTGGGTGAGGGAATGCATGTCGGCAATAAACAGGTAGGAATCATTTTTTGGGTTTTGGGCCATTTGAATGGCCGGGATGATCGCCCCTAAAATATTTCCCAAGTGGGGAACGCCTGTACTCTGGATTCCGGTTAAAATTCGGGCCATGCTAAACTTTTGCCTGTAAAAGTAAGCATCCGTTGGGGATAAAAAAAGCGGCCAAAGCCGCTATTGTATGTTACAGGTACAAAGTTATTTTTTAAAGAGCCCTGCAATGAACAGAATCACAACAGCACCAATGACCCCAGTGACAAGGTCTCCAATAATGCCAGACCCAATATGTATGCCCAGGGCACCAAAGAGCCAATTACCTACCGCACCGCCCACAATACCTAAAATAATGTTCAAAAGCGCACCAAAACCGCCGCCTTTCATGATTTTGCCCGCAAGCCAGCCTGCTAGGGCCCCTATCAACAATGCATACAGTATACCCATGATGAAGATTTTAAGGTTAGTCCTATAAAGATATTCAAAAATTCTACTTTTAGCACATGTTTTCCATTCTTAGGAACATTGGATATGTATTGTACAGGGTTTGGTTCTATGTATTGGTGGCCATTCCCATCTTCCTATTTATGCCCCTTTTGGTACTGGCCACTCTCTCGGAAAAAACCTATCCCCAGTTTTTCTGGATGGCACGGAACTTATGGGCAAAGCCCATATTGTATGGAATGGGATGCATACCCAACATTGAATGGGAGCAACGCCTTGAAAAAGGGAAAAGTTATATGTTGGTGGCCAACCACACCAGTATGCTGGATATTATGCTGATGCTGGAAGTGAGCAAAAACCCCTTTGTGTTTGTGGGGAAAAAGGAACTGGTGAAAATCCCAATTTTTGGGTTTTTCTACAAACGGGTCTGCATTATGGTAGATCGTGAAAACATCAAAAGTAGGACAGGGGTGTACCGTAGGGCACAAAGACGATTGGACCAGGGACTTAGCATTTGCATTTTTCCCGAGGGAGGGGTGCCCGAGGAACATGTGGTATTGGATGAGTTCAAGGATGGGGCCTTTAAAATGGCCATTGCCCATAAGATTCCAGTGGTACCCATAACCTTTTACGATAATAAAAAGCGCTTTTCGTTCTCCTTGTTAAGTGGGGGGCCGGGCAAAGTACGGGCCAAGGTGCATCGTTTTTTTGAAACCGGCATTTTGGGCGAAGAGGACAAGTCTACCCTCCGGGAAGAGGTGCGAAGCGTAATCTTGAGTGAACTGGTGAAGCATGCTTAACTAAATGGGAATTTTAAAGATCACCTTGGTTCCTGCAGGGTTGTCGGCTTCATCAAATTTGTCTATGATCTGGAGGCTCTCATCTGCATTTTCCAAAGCCCGCAAGCGTTCTTCGGTTACTTGAAGCCCCCGGGATATTTTTTCCTTTTTATGATAGTGTTTATTGTTTTCGGCCATCTGCCTTCCCACCCCATTGTCGTCAACCTCACAAATCATGAAGTCATCGGATTTTTTAAAATTGACACTTAACTTTTTATCATTCCCTTTTTTGGGGAGTAGCCCGTGGATGATCGCGTTTTCCACAAAGGGTTGCATGATCATGAACGGAATGGTTACATTATCAGGATTCAAATTTTCGTCAACATTTATCCCATAACTGAAAGAATTGTCAAAACGCAAGGATTCCAGTTCCAAATAATCAAGAAGCATTTCGATCTCTTCCTTTAAGCTAACATGGGCGTCCATTGAACTTTCCAGGATATTGCGGGTCAAGCGGCTGAACTTTGACAGGTATTTCAATGCCGAAACCTTTTGGTCCGAAGTCACCAAATGTTGAATGGAGCTAAGTGAATTGAAAATAAAATGGGGATTTATCTGTGCCCGCAATGCTTTGATCTTATTTAACAAAGCGTCCTCCCTTAGCGCAAAATTTTCACGCAGGGCCTGATATGTTTTGTAATTCAAACCGAACGTGAATATCACTATCTCCACAGAACCCCCGATGATCATATATTTGAGGCTGTCCAGATAAAGCCCATCATCTGGGTGTGCCAAATATATGCGGGAAAGACCTGCCAGGCATAGAACGACCGTGGCGAAAGCCATAAAATATGCCAAAGCATTTTTCCCGATGACAATAAGATAAATTGCGGCCACCATCCCAAAAAGGTTTAGAATCATGAAGGAATAGTCAATCAGGGTCTTCAAGCCAATGGTGTAATCCCAAGAGTAAAATGCCACCATAAGGATAACCATGGTAATGTTCAGCGCTATTGCCGCGTAGCATGCACGATGTATGATCGGATAATCCTTTTTGGTGTTCAAGTAACCGATAAGAAAAAAGCAATAGGCTGAATTGGCAATGAAAATGAGACCTTCAGAGAACCAGTACTGGCGGAAATAGTCATCTTTGAAGAAGTAGGCAAAAATGCCAAAATGATTGCCTGTAAGGTAGAGGAAGAAAATGACCAAATAGAGAGAATAAAACAGAAATTCACTGGTCCTTTGAATGATGAACAATGACAGGGAAAAGAACCACATGATAAAACACACACCTGCAAAAAAGTAAAAAGGGATTCTTTGTGAAAAATGACCAAAGGCAACAGGTTCATTAGGATGCCGTTCCTGGATACTGAACCGCCAGTTGGTAATCCTTTCATTGAAGGTAATACGCCTTACTTTCAACAAAAGATATTGGTTGTCAATAAGGTATTCGGGGGTAAATTCAATGAATGAAAAATAATTTGAATTTTCCATTTTCTTGCTGATTCTACCATCGTCAAACAAACCGATTTTTCTATTGATGATGGAATCTCCCTGATGGTAGAATATGGAGCCATGATCGAACGAATTGAACTTTAGATACAGTGTGGAATCCAACTTTACGTGTTTTGCCCGGTTTGCAAAATCCAATCGTATCCAATACCAATCTTTGGGATCTGTCTTTTTCTCGATATCCACTGAGGATTTGAAGGGAAGACTGGCATTGAGGACATCCTGTATGGCATATTGGCCATTCTCGGACACAAATACCTTAAATGGAATATTTTCAGGTTCGAGAGCCAATTTGTCTTGATACTGCCCAAAGCTAAATTGGCCCAAGCCCAAGAAGGATAAAACCAGCATATATTTGAGCCGCTTGTGCATGGTCTGTGCTAATGGAGATTGGGTATTTTCAAACTGACTTTGCTAAGAGAGGAGGCCCTTTCGTCGAAATCGGGAACCATGGTAATTTGAAAAGGGTAACAAGCTCCGGATATTTTAACCTGATCTTGCCACTCTTTCATTCTGCTCGCATATCCATCCCTATAAAGGATGGTTTTTTTGTTTTTATACTCATGTGAAATAGTAAGGTGGATTTCCACTTCAGAAACCGTAAAAACAAGATTTAAATGCTGTTGCGTATCCTTCTCAAAAACACCGTGTTCCAGCATGTTTTCCAAAAGCGTCAAAATGGGAAAACAAGGAATGATGGCTTCACCACTTTTAGAATCCTGTTCCATGGAAATGGAATATTCAAATTGATGGTCGTACCGGAGGGCCTGCAGCTTGAGGTACCAATGGAGCATATCCATTTCATCCATTAAGGAAACCTTGTCCCTTTCCAGATTTTTGAGGTAATATCGAATGAGTTTGCTGAAAATGGACAGGTACTCCATGGCCAATTTTTTCTCTCCGGAAGTAATGAAACTTTGAATGGCATTGATGGCATTGAACACAAAATGCGGGTTTAACTGTGAATTCAATACTTTTAACTTCAGTTCCATCATTTCCTCCTTGATCTTGAACAGTCTTTCCTGTTCTTCCAAGAGCGCTTTGTTGGTTTGGACACTTTTAATTTTAATAGCACAAATAGAGGCTATCGCCGAAAGCATTTTAAGGTGGCGGTCAGTGAAAAATCCCGTTCTGGGATGTTCACAATCTATTACACCATAGATGACATCTTCATGGACAATGGGGACGCAGATTTCGGAAAGTCTCATTTCATCATCTTCAATATATCGAGGGTCTTTTGAAGTGTCATGCACTATTTCTGCTTTCCCTGTTCGGGCCACGTGACCGGTTATTCCATCGCCAACGGCAATTTTTACCGGATTGTACAGGGTTTTGTCCTTTGGGCTTTTAGGGCCATAAGCCGCTTTTTGAATCAGATATTGGCTGTCTTGGTCTATCAAGTAGATCACACAATCCACAAACCCCAGTTTTGAAATACAGTTCTTCGCTAAATCCCAAAGAATCTCCTCTTCATTTTCCTTTCCCATGAGGGAATTCGAAAAATAAATCAGAATATCTTCAAATTGACTGTTTTTCAAAAGCTTAGAATTACAAAAAATGAATTTAATAAAATAAATGAAACGCCTTGAACAGGAAAATGGTTTTAAGAATGTACACTTTCGATTTATGACATTGCGAACTATTTTGTCAACTAAAAGCGTTGGGCTTTAATGGAATGGTAACGGTCACCTTTGTTCCCAGTGCAACCCCATTGTCATCAACTTTGTCAACAAACCCTACCTTTCCCGAGCCATACGGCCAAGATTCCAGACGGGCATTGGTAACGATCAACCCCCTGGATTTTTTAGTGCTTTGCCGAAGGCTGGATGTCTGGTTGGATTTTGGTCTTCCAATACCGGTATCTTCAATGGTGCATAGAAGTGTGTTGTCTTGAATTTGAAAATGAACCAAGAGTTCTTTGGCCCCTGTTTTTTTGGGCAACAAGCCATGTATTATGGCATTTTCAACAAAGGGCTGGGAAATCATAAAAGGTATTACTATCTCATAAGGTGCAATATTTTTGTCTATTTCCAAGCGATAGGAAAACACATTGTCAAAGCGCAGGGATTCCAATTCCAAATAGTCCTTGAGCATTTTTACTTCTTCATCCAAGGTGGCATGGTCCTCTATTGAACTTTCCAGGACATTTCTGATAAGACGACTAAATTTGGAAAGATATTCAAGAGCGGATGGATTCTTTTCCTGAAGGATCAAATGCTGTATGGAACCTAAGGCGTTAAAAATGAAATGGGGGTTCATTTGGGCCCTAAGGGCCTTTATTTTGTTGATGAGTGCTTCCTCCTTAAGCCTGAAATTTTCCCTAAATTCAGTATTTGCCTTATAGTTGAGTCCAAATGCAAAAATGATGATCTCTACCGATGAACCCAAGACCATGTAGTAAAGGCTGTTTAGATACAGGCCATCGTATTGGGGAGCCCAATAATAGCGTGCCAAACCTCCAAGGGCAAGTGCTGTTGTGGCCAGTATGACAACATACATTAAGGTGTTTTTATGCACAAAGAGCAATAGCGCGCAACCTACTATGGCATATAGGCTCAATATTTTTTGGCCGTTGGATACAATGAAGATTAGACCTCGGTAATAATCCAGAACATAAAACGTAACCATAAGGCCAACAATGGCCACATTCAAAACCACAGCCTGAAGACAGAGACTGTGTAAGATCCTATAATTTCTTTTGGTGTTTAGATAGTAGATTAAGAAAAGCGCATAGAAAACATACGATAGGAACAGAAAACCCTGCCCTGCCCAATAATAGAAGGAGGAACCTACAAGCTGCAAAAATTGTAACGTCTTAAAATGACTGTCGGTCAAGTAGACAAACATGGCACTCAGATATAGCGAATAATAAAGAAATTCGAAACTTTTCCTGAACATGAACATGGAAAGGGAAAAAAACAACATGATAAAACAGACCCCGGTAAAGAAAAGAAATGGTGCTTGCTGGGTCACGCTCTTGGTATCAAGATAACTATTGGGATTGAGGTTCTGCAGTGAAAATTGCCAGTTTTTTATTTCTTCCAAGAAAGTAATGCGCCTTACGTTAAGGAGTATATAGCGGCTATTGATCAAGTCGTTTTTGGAAACACCCAAAAAAGAATAATAATTGGAAAAATCAATCTTCCGGGCCAGGGACTCCTTTTCAAATTGTCCAATGGGTTTTTTTATGATTTTACCCTGGTTGTTCAAGTAAATGAAACCATGGTCGAAGGTGTTAAATTTTAGATAGGATTTGTTATTTATGGCATTTTCCCGGGAAGCGTCATCCAAAACGTCAATAAGGATCCAATACAGATCATCGGGGCCGGTCCTCTCACTGATTACCTTGGGCATTTTGGTTTTTTGTAAGGAATCCAAGGCCTGTTGAAAAGTGAATTGACCTTCTTGGGCCTTTAAAACCATAAAATCCAAGGCAATTTCAAACTGGCCTTTCTTTGATTCATCTTGGGAGAAGCTCAATGGAAGCGCAACAGCGAGAGCCACTGCCAAAAAGCCTTTAAAAAACATGGAGTCCCATATTATTTTCTTTCAATAAAAGATAATGAAAAAACAACTATGTTGAGGGGATTATCTTTTGGAGCAGAAATAAAAAACACCCCGCTTTGGGCGGGGTGCTTACGTGATTGCCTAAAGGGGCAATCTTCCTAACCAACCTCTTTATATGCTTAAAATTTAAAACTGATGCCACTGTACACCCCAACCGAAAAAGGCTTGAAAGAGCCTGCGGTAGAGGAGAAAGTGTTCATATGGTATTTAAAAACAGGTTCCACGTTCAATTGGACTTTTGGGGAAAACTCATAGTTGAGCCCAAGACCAACGTTGGTGCTATAGTTTATGGAATTAGCATTGTTGGCCTCCCCGACTTCGGTGACCAAGTCCTTGGATTCAACCAAGATTGAATTCTCCACCAGGAAAAAGGAGCTCACACCACCAATAAGGTCAACGCCAAATTTTCTGTCCACCAAGGTATAGTTCAGTTCTAGGGGAACTTCAATATAGCCCAACTGTTGTACCATTTTTCCCTCCAAAGCGGGAGCCTCGTTGGCGGCCACTTCAACCGAATTATCGTTCAAGGAATTTCCCGGAACGCTGTTCTTGCTCTGCACCACAAGGGTTCGGGAGGTCTGGCTATAACTGATGTTGTCTATCATTTCATTGGAGGAAGCCTCCAGGGAAGAGGAGAAAACGACATCATTGGTATCATAGCCATAGTTTACCTTGTGCACCCCGGACCGTATTTTGAGTCTTTTGCCAATGTCGTAGGCAACGGTAAGGCCATAGCTCAAGTTGACGTTACCGGACTTGGAGTTGGATGCAAAACTGGAATGTATCGGGGAACCATCGCCGGTGGCGTTAAAATATACAGGGGCAATGGAAGGACCTACAGACCATTTTCCATTGTTCTCCTCGGCAACTTGGGGTTCTTCCTGCTGTTCCGCAATGGCGTCAAAAATGGATTTTTTCTCAATCTGCTTTTGCTCTGTTTGCGTATTTTCGGCAATGGTCTCGTTTTTCTCCTTTTGGCCTTCCAGAACATTGGACATGGAATTTTTATCCTGTCCTTGTTTTTCAGCACTGTTTTGGGCAATGCCCTTGTCTTCCGCTTTGTCCTCCAACAGGATTTGCTCCGGGGTTTTTTTCTGGGCACCATCGTTTTGGGCATTTTCCTTGGAAGAATCGTCCACTAAAGCCACGGCATTATCCCGGTCGTTCCTGATACTTGAAGTGATGGTTTCCTTTTGGGCGGCATCTTTCTTCCTCTTGGTTGAACCATTGTCCACAAGCTGTGTTTTCGATTCAAGGGATTGATGTGCACCAGAAGCCCCATCATTGGGTTTTCCCTTTTCGTTCAAGGACTTGGCGCCATCCTGATCGGTATTTCCATCCGTGGGAAGTTCAAGGTCTTGGTTTCCATCCACAACGTTATCCTTTTGGGGAAGATCACCGTTGTTCTCTGTTTCGGTAATGATGATCTGCTCCTTTTTCTGGCCATCGTCGAAAGGATCAATGGTATAGAAGAGTATGGCCAATACCGCGGCCACGCCACCAAGGCGCCACCATATTGGAACAACTCGCCTCTTCTGTTTCTTTTTGTCCAAAGAAGCTTCGATGGACTTCCAGACACTTTCATCCGGAACTTCGTGAAAAGCTTCAAATTTTTCTTTGAACAATTGCTCTAAATTCTTTTTCCCCATTCTTGAAATATTAAGCAATGTTTATATTTTCTTTTTCTATTTTCTCCCTCAAAATCATTTTGGCCCGGGCCAGATTGGATTTTGAGGTGCCAGTGGATGTCCCCAACATCTCACTGATTTCCTTATGGCTATAACCGTCCAAGACATAAAGGTTGAAGGTCAGCCTATACTTGTTCGGCAGCTCTTGGATGTATCCCAACAAAGTTGACAGGCTTATGTCGGCCTGTTCTATATCAACGTCGGTCTCCTCCTCCCCGTAGTTTTCGGAAACCACGTTGAGGTGTTGTTCTTTCCTATATTTCTGGAGCACGGTGTTTACCGCGATCCTCTTGATCCAACCTTCAAAGGAGCCTTGAAAGCCATATTGGTCTATTTTGCTGAAAATGGTCATGAAGCTGTCATGGAGGTTATCCTCGGCTTCACTCTTGTTCTTGGAATATTTTAGGCACATGCCGAAAAGAATACCGGAATATCTCCGGTATAATTCAGCTTGGGCCTGTCTATTTCCCTTTTTACATTTATTTATCAGCTCTTCAAGATCCAAATGTTGGTCAATTTTGGATTATCGATATCCTGTCAACAGTGGCTCATTCCACCGGGACAGTATATTCCAAGTAAATAGCATTATCACTTTCATCCTGTCCGGCATAGAACCTAAAATGGTATTCCCCAGTAAAGATCACTTTGAACGGAAGGATTGCGGTGACTTCCTCAATGGCTTGTGTGCAAACCGCATCTTGATCTGTAAGCACCGAGCCGATCACTACCACGTCGCGATCCGTCTCAGCGGTTTTGGACACATCGAACCCTTCAAAGAATGTACAGCCATTGGGCCTCGCATACGTGACCTCAATGTCGTAGGTTTGGTTGAGTTCGAAAGATGCGGGAAGACTTGCCTCCACCACTTCCAAGGTTGTAAAATAAAAATTGGGGGAATCACTGTCCAATTCACAGGAACTGAACAATGAACATGCCATGAACACAATAATGGGCACGATAACTTTTTTCATCATTAAAAATCCTTTTAGTCCCTAGATGATTGGTGTAGACAAGGGTTGCGTAGGATTTTCACAACCAGAAGTTAAAGCTGTGCCAAGGCAGCCCTTGGCTAGGCCTTAACCGTGGAGATGGCTTCCTTTATTTTGGTCTCCAACTCTTCGGAAAGTTCAGGATTGTCCAGCAACAGGACCTTCACGGCATCCCTGCCCTGTCCGAGCTTTGTGTCACCATAACTGAACCAGGAACCGCTCTTTTTTATGATTTCGTAGGCCACGCCCAAATCTAGGATTTCCCCTATTTTGGAGATGCCCTCGCCATACATGATGTCAAATTCGGCAGTCTTGAAAGGAGGGGCCACTTTGTTCTTCACCACCTTCACCCTGGTCTTGTTTCCAAGTACCTCGCCATCGGTATCCTTTATTTGGGTTGAACGCCTAATGTCCAGTCGGACCGAGGCATAAAACTTGAGGGCGTTGCCTCCGGTGGTGGTTTCGGGGTTGCCGAACATTACCCCAATCTTTTCGCGCAATTGGTTGATGAAAATCACCGTACAATTGGTCTTGCTGATGGTCGATGTCAATTTTCTGAGGGCCTGCGACATCAAACGTGCATGCAACCCTACTTTGGAATCCCCCATTTCGCCTTCAATCTCACTTTTTGGAGTAAGTGCTGCAACGGAATCCACAATGACGATGTCAATGGCTCCAGATCGGATAAGGTTGTCGGCGATTTCCAGCGCTTGCTCACCATGATCGGGCTGCGATATGATAAGGTTGTCGATATCGACCCCCAATTTTTTGGCATAAAAACGGTCAAAAGCATGCTCTGCATCAATAAAGGCCGCAATACCGCCCGCTTTCTGGGCTTCGGCTATGGCATGCAGGGTAAGTGTGGTCTTTCCAGAAGATTCCGGGCCATAGATTTCAATTACACGGCCCCTGGGGTAACCACCCACACCCAAGGCAATGTCCAATCCCAACGATCCAGAGGAGATCACCTCAACATCCTCCACCACACTGTCGCCCATTTTCATTACGGCACCTTTGCCATAGGTCTTGTCCAATTTGTCCAGCGTTAGTTTAAGGGCTTTTAATTTTGCTTCTTTTTCGTTGCTCATGGTTCTCTTTGTTAGGAAGGCTAAATTACCATTTCTTTCTTCATACGACAAAGGTGACGCAACCTTTTTATAAGGATTGAATCTAAAGGAAACTAACTCATAATCCAGATAGCGAATCCAATCTTAGGGATTCGCAAACTCAAGCAGAAGGGAAATTTGCGCTATGAAAAGGATTAGGTGGTTTTGGGAGGACCCCAGCTCAAAGGGGTCCTTTTTCTTTTGCCCAAGAGGAATCGCTATCTTTGCATTCATTTTATGAACCGTTCTAGAACTTAATATTGGTATAGCATGCAACTGTACAATACATTAAGTGCAAGGGAAAGGGAAAAGCTCATAGAGGAAGCCGGCAAAGATCGGCTTACCATCTCTTTCTACAAATATGCACATATTGGAAACCCCCAGATATTGAGGAACCATTTGTTCATCGCTTGGAACGAATTGGATGTCCTTGGCCGCATCTATGTGGCCTACGAAGGGGTCAATGCCCAACTTTCCGTGCCCGCGGAAAATTTCGATGCCTTTAAACAGCATCTGGACAGCATTGTTTTTTTGGAGAACGTACGCCTGAACATAGCCATAGAGCAAGACAATAAGTCTTTTTTGAAATTGAAGGTCAAAGTCCGTAAAAAGATTGTGGCCGATGGCTTGAACGACAACACTTTTGACGTTACCGACAAAGGAATCCATGTGGGGGCCGAACAGTTCAACGAACTTATTGAAGACCCGGACACCATCTTGGTGGACATGCGCAACCACTACGAAAGTGAAATAGGGCATTTTAAGAATGCCATTACGCCAGACGTGGATACGTTCAGGGATTCTCTGGACATTATTGAAAAAGATCTGGCAGAACACAAAGGGGACAAAAAATTGGTCATGTACTGCACAGGGGGTATACGGTGCGAAAAGGCCAGTGCCTACTACAAACACAAAGGGTTTAAAAATGTATACCAATTGGAAGGGGGCATCATAGAATATACCCGTCAGGTAAAGGAAAAAAAGCTGGAGAACAAGTTTTTGGGCAAGAACTTTGTGTTCGACCATAGAAGAAGTGAAAGGATTTCTGAAGATGTAATCTCCAATTGCCATCAATGTGGAAAACCCTGCGACACCCATGTGAACTGCGCCAATGAGGCATGCCATTTGTTGTTCATCCAATGCGAGGAATGCGCCAAGGCCATGGATCATTGCTGTTCGGTGGAGTGCAAGGAAGTGCATGCACTGCCCTTCGAAGAACAAAAAAGGTTGCGCCAAGGCAAGGGCGCCAGCAACAAGATATTCAAAAAAGGACGCTCACCGGTCTTAAAATACAAAAACTAGCATTTTACAGCTGCGACAATTTGTGCTATATTTACATTTGAGTAATTTTTATGAACCCTATTGAGGTTGTCCAAAAAAGGTAAATGATGTTTGCATGTCACATCGAGCGCAGTCGAGATGTGTTTTGAATGTTTTTTATTTTAAGGAGTTCTCGACTACGCTCGAACTGACAACTTGTTTTTGTGCACCTCAATCAAGATACTAAATATGGCGTGTAGCAGTTGTTCAACCGGCAAGGATGGACAACCGCGGGGTTGCAAGAACAATGGCACTTGCGGCACAGATGGTTGTAATAAGCTAACAGTCTTTGATTGGCTTTCCAATATGTCGTTGCCCAACGGTCAAAAAACTTTTGACTGTGTTGAGGTACGTTTCAAGAACAGTAGAAAGGAATTTTACAGAAATGTGGACAATCTTCCATTGTCCATTGGTGATGTGGTGGCCACACAGTCCAAATCTGGACATGATGTTGGGGTTGTTACCCTCACGGGAGAATTGGTACGGGTACAGATGAAACGGAAAAAAACTGCCGATGACAGCACACTCCCCAAAATTTATAGAAAAGCCACACAGCGCGATATCGATATTTGGCAAAAATGTAGGGACAAGGAAGAGGAAATAAAAAAACGTTCCCGTCAAATTGCCATTGCCCTCAAACTTGAAATGAAATTGAGCGATGTGGAATTCCAGGGAGATGGTTCCAAGGCCACCTTCTACTACACGTCCGAGGATCGGGTGGACTTTAGGCAACTGATCAAGGATATGGCAAAAGCCTTTGCCATTCGTGTTGAGATGCGCCAGATAGGATACCGACAGGAGGCGCAACGGTTGGGAGGTATTGGCTCGTGCGGACGGGAACTCTGCTGTTCCACTTGGCTAACCGATTTCAGGTCTGTGAGCACGGCATCCGCAAGATATCAGCAACTGGCCCTTAACCCGCAAAAATTGGCAGGCCAGTGCGGCAAGCTCAAATGCTGCCTCAATTATGAATTGGACATGTATTTGGAGGCCTTGAAGGACTTTCCGCCACAAGACAGTAAACTGCTCACAAAAAAAGGAGTGGCCTTTTGCCAAAAAGCGGATATCTTTAAACAAACCCTTTGGTTTTCCTATAAGGATGATCCCGCCACGTGGCATGCCCTTAGCAAGGAGCATGTACAGGAAATTTTGGAACTGAACAGCAAGGACGAGAAAATCTCCAGTTTGGAAGAGTACGCCCAAGACAATGTCAATGAGGAAAAGATGGTTTTTGAAAATGTGGTGGGGCAAGACAGTTTGACCCGTTTTGATAGGCCAAAGAAAAGGAACAAGAAACGAAGAAAGAACAAACCCAAAGCTTCTTCCAATGCGTAGCAGTTTTTTATGTGCCTTGATCTTGATGTTGGGCTTGGTATCCTGTACTACCAATCTTGAGTTTTCAGAATATAGGGCCATGAAAGAGGGCAAATGGCAAATGGACGACGTGGTCCATTTTGAGTTTTCAGGCATGGATACCACCATGGCCCACAATATGTTCATCAATATTAGAAATGATGATACCTTCCCTTTCAGCAACCTTTTTTTGATCGCGGAACTGGAATACCCAGATGGCAATACGGTAAAGGATACCTTGGAATATAAAATGGCCGAGTCAACGGGAGAATGGTTGGGCAAAGGACTGGGAAGCATCAAGGAAAACAAACTTTGGTTTCAGGAAAAAATCGTTTTTCCAGAATCTGGCGTATATAAAGTGAATATTGCCCATGCCATGCGCCGAAATGGAAACGTTGAAGGCATACATTCCTTGGAAGGAATCACAGATGTTGGTCTGGAAATAGAAAAAAGCACCCAATAAAAATGGCAAAAACTAAAGACCAGAAGCAGAAAAGCTTCTTCACCTACATAAAATGGTTCTGGATTCTTTTTGGAACAGGGGTTCTATTGATCGCATTGGTTTTTCTTTTGGCCTCATGGGGAGCCTTTGGCCCCATGCCCACTTTTGAGCGCCTGGAAAACCCCGACACCAATTTGGCCACGGAAATCATCTCTTCGGATGGAAAGACATTGGGAAAATTGTACCTGGACGACAACAGGACGCCCATTGCCTATGAAGAACTGCCCCAAAACCTCGTGAATGCACTAGTGGCCACAGAGGATGCCAGATATTATGAACATTCTGGAATAGATGCCCGGGGAACTTTAAGGGCCTTTGTTTTTTTGGGCACAAAAGGGGGGGCAAGTACCATCTCCCAGCAATTGGCAAGACAACTTTTTATTGGGGCTAGGGAAAAGGAGAAAAAGACCCAGGCAGTGCTCCAAAAAATCAAGGAGTGGGTCATAGCCACACGCTTGGAACGCAATTATACCAAGCAAGAGATCATAGCCATGTACCTGAACATTTACGATTTTGGCTATGCGGCCGATGGGATACGTTCCGCGGCAAGGATTTATTTTGGCAAGGAGCCTATCGAGTTGAGGATTGAAGAATCGGCAGTGCTGGTGGGCATGTTGAAGAACTCCTCCCTCTATAATCCCATTCGGAGGCACGATTTGGTTTTAAATAGGAGGAACACAGTGTTGGATCAAATGGCCAAATACGATTACATCACTGAAAAAGAAAAAGACTCCCTCCAGAAATTGAAGATGAACATCAACTTTAGTCCAGAATCCCACAGGGAAGGGTTGGCCACCTATTTCAGGATGTACACACAAAGTTGGTTGAACAAGTGGGTCAATGAAAATCCAAAACCTGACGGCGAAAAATACAATATCTATTTGGACGGGCTCAAGATCTACACCACCATAGATTCTCGCATGCAGAAAAATGCCGAGGAAGCCGTTGAGGAACACATGAAAAATCTACAGGCCGAGTTTTTCCATCAGAATACGCCCAAACGAAACCCGACCGCACCTTTTTTGGATCTTACCTATGGCGCCATTGATACCATCATGCGGCGCGCCATGAAGAATTCTGAAAGATGGAGACACCTAAAAGGAGAAGGAATGTCCGAAGAGGACATAGAAAAAAGCTTCCATAAAAAAGAGGAAATGACCGTTTTTGATTGGAACAGTGATTCCTTTGAGAAGGATACCATAATGACACCGTGGGATTCCATCCGGTATTACAAAACATTTCTAAGGACCGCCATGATGTCCATGGAACCGCAGACGGGCCATGTAAAGGCATGGGTAGGGGGCATAGATTACAAACATTTTCAATATGACAACGTCATCCAGGGAGCACGGCAGGCCGGGTCAACGTTTAAACCTTTTGTGTATGCAGCGGCCATTGACCAATTACGGTATTCCCCGTGTGATTCGCTTCCGGACAATCAGTATTGTATTGAACCCTTAAAACACGGGAACCCGGAAGCCTGGTGTCCCAAAAACTCCGATGGCAAATATTCCGGAAAGAACCTGACGCTTAAAAATGCCCTGGCCAACTCGGTAAATACCATCACGGCACAGCTGATCGATAAAGTTGGGCCAAGTTCCGTGGTTGCCATTGCCAAGAACATGGGACTTACCCGGGAGGTTCCGGAAGTACCCTCGATCGCGTTGGGAACACTTGATGTCAATGTGTGCGAAATGGTCGGGGCCTATGGCACCTTTGCCAACCAAGGGGTCTATGTAAAACCCGTAATGGTTACCAGAATAGAGGATAAGAACGGTACAGTGCTTTATGAGTATACCCCCAAAACCAAGGATGTCTTGAGCAAGGAAGTTTCCTATGCCATGATCAACCTCATGGAAGGGGTAACACAATATGGTTCAGGGGGAAGACTTAGGCACACCTTTGCAAAAGACCAAGCGGTATATAAAGAGATTATCACGGGATATCCTTATGAACTAACAAACCCCATTGCGGGGAAAACAGGGACCACACAGAACCAAAGTGATGGGTGGTTCATGGGTATGGTACCTAACCTGGTCACCGGAGTGTGGGTAGGTGGGGATGACCGTTCCATACATTTTTCGAGCCTTACCTACGGACAGGGAGCATCCATGGCTTTGCCCATTTGGGCCCTTTACATGAAGAAGAATTATGAAAACGAGGAACTTGGGGTTTCCAAGGATGCTTTTGAAGAACCGGAAAATATGTCCATCAATATGGACTGCTCAAAAGTGCTGCAGGACCGCAAAGATGATCTGGACACCGAAGACGATTTGGACGACCTCGATTTTTAGAGCTTCCAGCCTTGTAAAAAGATACGCCCCTTGTACAATTGTCTTGGGGCTTTTTTATTTAAATCGTAATTTCAGGCCATAGGAAAACAAAAGATTTCATGATCAATAAAACCGTTGCAAACGTTGAGAAAGCATTGGAGGGTGTTGCTGATGGAATGACCTTTATGCTGGGGGGATTTGGTCTCTGTGGCATTCCCGAAAATGCAATTGCAGAACTCGTCAGGCTGGGCATCAAGAACATTACCTGCATATCCAATAATGCCGGAGTGGACGACTTTGGCCTTGGCCTGCTGTTGCAAAAACATCAGGTAAAAAAAATGATCTCGTCCTATGTTGGGGAGAACGATGAATTTGAGCGCCAGATGCTGAGCGGAGAACTGGAAGTGGAACTGACCCCACAAGGTACCCTGGCCGAAAAATGTAGGGCGGCCCAAGCGGGCTTCCCCGCATTTTACACGCCTGCCGGATATGGAACCGAAGTGGCCGAAGGGAAGGAAACCCGTGAGTTTGATGGAAAAATGTATGTGTTGGAACCGGCCTATAAAGCTGACTTCTCCTTTGTGAAGGCATGGAAGGGAGATGAAGCGGGCAATCTCATATTCAAAGGTACCGCACGGAATTTCAACCCCTGCATGTGCGGTGCGGCAAAGATTACAGTGGCCGAAGTGGAAGAACTCCTGCCAGCCGGAAGTTTGGACCCCAACCAAATCCATATCCCTGGCATATTTGTACAGCGCATTTTCCAAGGGAAGAAATATGAGAAACGGATTGAACAGCGAACAGTAAGACAGAAGCCTTTATGAGATTGACCTATACCTGTTCAGCTTGTAAAAAACAGAACTATTTGAAACAATGGGCAGGGACAAGACCAGAATTACAGGTAAAACTTGGCAGAGATGAAGTTCAGGTAAATTGTGATAACTGTGGAAAGCTTGATAAAAAGCACATAAATAGGATTACTGCAGTGGCCGATCAAAGGATTACAATGCTTGGATTGGTAGTTGGAATTGCCGTAAGCTTTGTTTTGATATATTATTTTGGGCTTATTGCCGCAATCACATTGTCCTTTCCAATTATAGTTTGGAGGTATGAAAGTGAAAATGCACATAAATTTAACTCGTACGCCTTAAGAAGATAAAATGCTAGATAAAAACGGAATCGCAAAACGGATTGCAAAAGAGGTCAAGGATGGCTATTATGTGAATTTGGGGATTGGCATTCCCACCTTGGTGGCGAACTTTGTTCGGGAGGATATTAGCGTGGAGTTCCAAAGTGAAAATGGCGTTTTGGGGATGGGTCCATTTCCTTTTGAAGGTGAGGAAGATGCAGATATCATCAATGCGGGCAAACAGACCATAACAACCTTGCCCGGAGCATCCTTCTTTGACTCGGCCTTGAGCTTTGGCATGATCAGGGGCAAACATGTGGACCTTACAATTTTAGGAGCCATGGAAGTGGCAGAAAATGGGGATATCGCCAACTGGAAAATCCCTGGTAAAATGGTAAAGGGCATGGGTGGGGCCATGGACCTTGTGGCATCTGCGGAAAACATCATTGTGGCCATGATGCACACCAACAAAGAGGGAGAATCCAAACTGCTCAAAAAATGTACTCTTCCACTCACAGGAGTGGGATGTGTTAAGAAGATCGTGACCAATTTGGCCGTGTTGGAAGTTACCTCGAAAGGATTCAAATTATTGGAAAGGGCACCTGGCATTTCGGTGGAAGAAATTGTAAAGGCCACAGACGGAAATCTGATTGTTGAGGGAGAAATTCAGGAGATGGTAGTTTGATACAGACCCAGCGGTCGGTTTTACAACAAAAAAAATGGGTTTTACAACAAATATTTTAACACCTATTTATATGGATTAACTTTGTATATGTAGATTTTTTTACCCAAATTAACACCATAAACAACAACATCATGGCCCCCGAATTAAACCACACAACTATGGATGAAAATGTGCAAATCTACAGGAATGATTTCTTGGCTGGATTTGTGCTTTTGATCAAAAAGCTATTCATGCTTTAAAACCAGACGACAATTAAAATTTTTAGAGCCAACATTTTGTTTGGCTCTTTTTTTTGGGATAATTTGGCCAAAAAGCCAAAATGCAGTTATCCTTTCAACCTTGTGGCCTTTCCAATTTGGACGTATTGGTTGCCATTTCCAGGGAGACCTTTGTGACCGCCTTTGAAAAGGATAATGACCCCGACGATTTTCAACACTACATGGAGACCGCCTTCAGCCACAAAAAACTTCAAGCGGAGCTTGAGGACAAAAACACACATTTCCACTTGGCATACGAAGGGGAAGATTTGGTGGGCTATTTCAAATTAAATGCCGGAATGGCACAAACCGATGTCCATGATGAAAAGGCACTGGAAATTGAACGCATTTATGTACTTGCCACGCACCAGGGAAAAAAAATCGGCGCCCAAATGCTCCAAAAAATAATGGAATTGGGCAGGCACATGGGCAAAGAATACATTTGGCTGGGCGTGTGGGAGCATAATCCCAAAGCCATTCGGTTTTACCAAAGCCACGGCTTCCAGAAATTCGGGGAACATCCCTACTACATAGGCAAGGACAAACAGACCGATTGGCTCTTGCGGCTAAACATTTAAAAGCTTGTCCAAAAAGATGATATCCCCCTCCGCTTGCAGTTTATAAGCAATGGAATTTTCGAAGGCTGCATGGATGAGCAACAAAATAGCTTTGGCGTTCGCCTTGGTCAAACTGTTGGTACGATAAACCACATCCCTAATGGTTGAAAAACTTATATGGGTGCGGATGGCAATGTTGGCATAGTCATTTTTGGAGAGATTCCTTCTCAGAATTTCCGAAAGATGCTCACTGATAGGCTTCCCATAGTCATCTTCCAAAAAAATATCTTCAATTTTTATGACCATACCCAAATTTTTGATTGATCCCATTTCATTGGCTTAATGGGTTGTTAATTAATTTATTGGGGTGAGATCCTATTTTCTATATTTGATTTGTAATCCAATTACAGAAATGTGGCGGATTGCTGCGAAAAGCACTAAATGTGTAATAATATTACACAATATAGTAATTTTATGTACATATTAAAACAATTAAGGCGTAAAAAAAATATCAGTCAAACCGATTTGGCCCATGAAATAGGAGTTAGCCTGCGTACTGTGCAGCTTTACGAAAGAAAGAACGCCAATATCCCCATCAAGAACCTGACCAAGATTGCCGATTATTTTGAGATGACCATTGCGGAACTATACCTGCATGAGGTCCATGATATTGGGGAAGGTTATATCAGAAAACAACCTTTCACCAAACACGGTAGCGTGTTTTACCCTCTGGATCATGGCAAATACCTCATTATGGCCCCGCTGGTGCTCATGGAACACTATGACGGATATATTGAAAAATTGAAAGAAAGGGATATCGCAAAAAACCCGTTCCAAGCTGGTTTTGTCATTGATCATTTAGAAGATAGGACATACGCGGCCTTTGAAATTACCGGAGATTCCATGGACGACCACAGCCTTGATGCCGTGCCCAACAAGGCCATTGTTTTGGGGTCGGAGCTCAGCAAGAATGTAGTGGCCAAAGGGAGTGATGACCTATGGAACAAACCCTACGTGCTGGTATGCAAAGACAGAATCATCTGTAAACAGCTTACAGGCTTAAACGACGGGAAAAGAACAATCCACTGCCATAATTTGAACACCTCTCCCGAATATCAGGATTTTGAATTGTCCTTGGAGGAAATTCTGCAGGTTTTCAGGATCGTCAAAAAGCAACTATAATTTTCAACCACTAAACTTTGTTCAGGATTTCAGCGGCCCTGTCCAAAACGGCGCTGGTCTTTGCAAAGCAAAACCGCAGGAACTTCCTATCATATGCCGTTCCGCAAAATACAGACACCGGAATGCTGGCAAGCTTATATTCCCTGATCAAACGTTCGGCAAAGGCAACATCTTTTTCATCCGTAATGGCTGAATAGTCCAACAATTGGAAATAGGTGCCGGCCGAAGGGACCATTTTAAATCTGGAATCCTTTATTGCATCTAAAAAATAGTCCCTTTTCCTCTGATAAAAATCACCGAGGTTCAAATAGTGCTGTGGATCCTTTAAATATTGGGATAAGGCAATCTGCAGAGCGTGGTTGACCGAAAACACATTGAATTGGTGCATTTTTTGAAACTCCTGCATCAAAAATTTTGGAGCGACACAATACCCAATTTTCCAGCCCGTGGCATGAAATGTTTTTCCAAACGAGGAACAGATGATGCTCCGGGCAGCTAGATCAGGGTACTTGGCGACGCTCTCGTGAAGTTTACCATCAAAAACAATGTGTTCATAGACTTCATCGCTCAGCAAGAGAATATTGGTGTCCCTTAAAATTTCCTGAAGCTGAAGCATATCGCTTTCAGACCAAATGATACCGGTAGGATTATGCGGAGTGTTAATGATGACCATTTTGGTCTTCGGGCTTATGGCAGATTTCAAAGCGTTCCAATTTAGTTTAAAATCATTGCCCTCAAGGGGCACAGGAATACTTTTACCACCAAAAAGTGCCACGGCCGGTTCATAACAGTCATAGGCGGGCTGTATGACAACGACCTCATCTTCTGGGCGGACAAAGGCCGAAATAGCCGTGAAGATTGCTTGGGTAGCACCGGCCGTAATGATGATTTCAGATTCAGGATGGTAGCGGTTTCCGTACAGACTCTCAATTTTTTCTGAAATGGTTTCCCGAAGGGTAAAGACCCCTTGCATGGGTGCATATTGATTGTGTCCCTTTTTGAAAGCCTCATCCACCAATTGCAAAAGCTGTGGGTCAGGGTCAAAATTGGGGAACCCTTGGGATAGGTTCACAGCGTTATGGGCAAGGGCCAATTGGCCGATGGTGGTAAAAATGGTAGTGCCCACATGGGGCAATTTGGAAGTGATTTTGTCAAATCTGATTCGAGTCATTGACTGAAGATATTTTAGATTGTCTATGTGCAATAGATTAATATTCTTTAATTTTCCGTTTAAAATACATAAGAACTATTGAATTCGTTTAACTTTAAAGAAGAATACTATAAATCACTAGAACTTCTTAATCCAAATGGAGTTGACTGGGATTTAGTAGGTGTCCTTGCCAACACATCTGAGGTTTATACATTATCTTATGACTCTAAAATCCTTTCAGGAATATTTGAAATTTTAGTTGAACCAATTGTTCAAAATATTGCTGAACGAAACAATCTCATTTTGGCAAAAGGGGTCCAAAATGCTTATCCTGAATTTACATTATATGATGAGAATCTACCAAAATCAAAAATTGCTGTTGACGTGAAATCAACATATAGGAAGTTTAAAAGAGATGGTAGCTTAACTAACTTCAGTTTTACCTTGGGGTCGTATAAATCATATTTGAGGGATGGTGTTAAAGGAATTAAATTTCCTTATAAAGAATATGCCGAACATTGGATAGTAGGGTTTTTGTATACACGGAACGAAAACTGTAAGAATGTTCAGATTAAAAAAATAATTGAGGCTGCTAATCTAGAAGCTCCATATACTGATATAGAATTTTTTGTACAAGAAAAATATAAAATCGCTGGTTTGACACCTGGAAGTGGGAATACAACCAATATTGGTTCAATAAAGAGAAATAGTATTAAAGATTTTGAAAATGGTATTTTTGGATTTAACTCTGATGAGGATTTTGTAAAATATTGGTCTGAATATGAAAAATAAATCTATACAAATCAAGGAAAAATTAATTGTCCCTCCAATTAAATGTCAGGGGATAAAGACTAAGTTGGTTTTTTTTATAAAAGAAAATATCAATTGGAATGATTCCGGTATTTGGATTGAGCCATTTTTGGGTTCTGGAGTAGTGGTTTTTAATATCAGACCCCAAAAAGCTCTTTTGAGTGATACAAATAAGCACATTATTGCATTTTATAATGATTTAAAGTTTTCTAGGATAGACCCGAAAAGCATATCAGATTTTTTAAAGGAAGAAGCTCCAAAGCTTTCAAAGAATGGAAAAGAGTATTATTATGAAGTTAGGAACCGTTTTAATGAATCGCCTAATAGTTTAGATTTTCTTTTTTTAAATAGATCATGCTTTAATGGACTAATGCGCTTTAATAGTAAAGGAGAGTTTAATGTGCCTTTTGGTCATAAACCAGAACGATTTAGACAGGCCTATGTCACAAAAATCACGAATCAAGTTGCGAGAGTTCAGGAAATCATTAAAAATTCTGATTGGGAATTTGTTTGTCAAGATTGGAAAAAGACCGTCGGTAAATCACGAGAAGGCGATTTTATTTATATAGACCCTCCTTATATTGGAAGGAATACTGACTATTTCAACAAATGGGATGATGATGATTCCCTAGAATTATCAAAAGTGGTTCAAGATACAGGTGTTAACTTTGCTTTATCAATGTGGCTTCAAAACAAATACCGGAAAAATACTTATATAACAGATTGTTGGAAGAATTGTGAAGTTAGAACCTTTAACCATTTTTACCATATAGGCTCATCAGAAAAATTAAGAAACGAAGTTGTTGAAGCTTTAGTCCTAGGAAATAATCAACAATGTCAAATTTCTGAAAAAGTAGATTTACTCGAAGCTATCTAAGTGTTTCAAGACCTTGGATAAACAACCGTCTAAGTATTTTTTTACCTCAGTTTCCCAAAACCGAAACACGGTATAGCCCATTTTTTCCAAGGCGACATTCACTTCCCGGTCTCGCTGGATGTTTCGCTCAATCTTCGGAATCCAAAATTCACGATTGCTCTTGATCTTATCCCTGCGTTCCTCCCAGTTATGCCCGTGCCAGAATTCCCCGTCAATAAAGATGACGGTCTTGTATTTCTTTAGGGCGATATCGGGTTTTCCGATCAGTTTTTTATAGTCGATGCGATAACGGTACCCAGCCTCCCACAAAGCTTTCCGGAAAGCAAGCTCGGGCTTGGTATTCTTGCCTCGTATCTTGCCCATGATCTTGGAACGCTCTGGGGTGGTATAAAAACCATCCTCTTCCCGAAAACGGGGAACTACGATACGGTCATCCGTGTACTTTTTGGGCATATGATATTGTGTAGGGTTGAATTAAAACCAAATGTCACCTCGAGCGCAGTCGAGAGGTTATTGAGTATTAAAATAAAGTGAGGTCTCGACTGCGCTCGACCTGACAGTATTGAAATTATGATAAGATAACAAAAAACCCAAACTCCATCTGGAATTTGGGTTTTGTAAATTGATATTTTAAAAAACTAACCCTTTACTTTGGCGGATAGATATTCACGGTTCATACGGGCGATGTTTGTCAAGGAAATCCCTTTGGGACATTCCACCTCACAGGCACCGGTGTTGGTACAGTTTCCAAAACCTTCCAAATCCATTTGGCGCACCATGTTCAGCACACGGTCCGCTGCTTCCACCCGGCCTTGAGGCAACAAAGCAAATTGGGAAACCTTGGCCGAGGTGAACAACATGGCACTTGCATTTTTGCAGGCAGCCACACAGGCCCCGCAACCAATACAGGTGGCAGCGTCCATGGCTTCGTCTGCAGCATGTTTGCTTATCGGAATGGTATTGGCATCAATCGTATTACCAGAAGTGTTCACGGAAATATAACCTCCCGCCTGTTGGATTCGGTCAAAGGCACTACGATCTACGATCAAGTCTTTGATCACGGGAAATGCCTTTGCTCTAAACGGTTCTATCACGATGGTATCCCCATCATTGAATTTGCGCATATGCAATTGGCAAGTGGTCACCAATCGGTCCGGACCGTGGGGTTCTCCATTGATCTGCAGGGAACAGGTTCCACAGATACCTTCCCTACAATCGTGGTCAAATTCCACAGGCTCTTCCCCTTTGGAGACCAATTCCTCGTTCAGGATATCCAACATTTCCAGAAAAGACATGTCACCTTCAACCCCATCCAGGGTATAATCGACCATTTTACCTTTGGAAGATGCGTCCTTTTGACGCCAAATTTTCAAGTATAATTTCATAGTTATGTAGTTGTTCGTTGTTTGTTGTTCGTTGTTTGGAATCCCATCAACCAACAACCCTCAACTATTTATAACTCCTTGTTTTCAGTTCAATGTTTTCGTATACCAAATCCTCTTTGTGCAATTTGGCTTCCTTGGGCTCGCCCTTAAATTCCCAAGCGGCCACATATTTAAAGTTCTTGTCGTCACGGAGTGCCTCCCCATCCTCGGTTTGGTACTCTTCGCGGAAATGCCCTCCACAGGATTCATTTCTCAACAGGGCGTCTTTGGCGAAGAGTTCACCCAATTCCAAGAAATCGGCTACCCTTCCAGCTTTTTCCAATTCTTGGTTTTTGGAATCCATGGTCCCGGGAATCTTTACGTTCTCCCAGAAATCTTTCCGCAAGGCAGCAATCTCTTTGATGGCCTCTTCCAGTTCCTTGGCATTTCTGGACATACCACATTTGTTCCACATGATCTTGCCCAGCTTCTTGTGATAGTAATCCACCGAGTGGATTCCGGTGCCGGACATCAATTTTTCCATTCGCTCCCTGACTGCACTTTCTGCAGCTTCAAATTCCTTAGACTCCGTGGAAATGGGCCCGGTTCTGATGTCGTGCGAAAGGTAATCGCCAATCGTATACGGTAATACAAAATAACCATCCGCCAAACCTTGCATAAGGGCCGAAGCGCCCAAGCGGTTGGCCCCGTGATCACTAAAGTTGGCCTCTCCGGCACAATAGCATCCGGGAATAGTGGTCTGCAGATTATAGTCTACCCAAAGTCCGCCCATGGTGTAGTGCACCGCAGGATAGATTTTCATTGGGGTTTTATAGGGGTTCTCGTCCACAATTTTCTCATACATCTGGAAGAGGTTTCCATATTTGGCCTCGATGACCTCCTCACCGAGCTTTCGGATGGTATCATCATCGGGATCTTTGATCCCAGAGGTCATGGCCTTTTCCTTCCCATAACGTTTGATGGCGGAAGCAAAATCCAAGAAAACCGCTTCGCCCGTTTTGTTGACTCCAAACCCAGCATCACAACGTTCCTTGGCGGCCCTTGAAGCCACATCACGGGGCACAAGATTGCCGAAGGCCGGATACCTTCGTTCCAAATAATAATCACGCTCCTCCTCGGAAAGCTGTACTGGTTTCAATTTTCCTTCACGGATGGCGATAGCATCTTCCTTGCGTTTGGGAACCCAAATACGGCCATCGTTTCGCAACGATTCGGACATCAAGGTCAATTTGGATTGATGTTCTCCCGAAACGGGAATACACGTTGGGTGAATCTGTGTGAAGCACGGATTGGCAAAAAAGGCACCCCTACGGTGTGCCCGCCAAGCTGCCATCACATTACTGCCCATGGCATTGGTGGAAAGGAAGAAAACGTTGCCATATCCACCTGTGGCCAACACCACAGCGTGGGCCCCATGCCGTTCAATTTTTCCAGTGACCAAATCCCGCGCAATGATGCCACGGGCCTTGCCGTCCACCAAGACCAGATCCATCATTTCGTGACGGTTGAAGGCCTGGATTTTTCCCCGGTTGATTTGGCGGTTCATGGCGGAGTAGGCACCCAACAACAATTGCTGCCCCGTTTGTCCCTTGGCATAAAAAGTTCTGGAGACCAAAACCCCTCCAAAAGAGCGATTGTCCAACATCCCCCCATACTCGCGGGCAAAGGGAACTCCCTGAGCCACACACTGGTCTATGATGTTTCCGGATACTTCGGCCAAGCGGTACACGTTGGCCTCACGCGAACGGTAATCCCCGCCTTTAATGGTATCGTAGAAGAGGCGATAATCGCTGTCGCCGTCCCCTTGGTAATTTTTTGACGCATTGATGCCCCCTTGTGCGGCAATGGAGTGTGCCCTTCGGGGAGAATCCTGATAGCAGAAGGTCTTTACGTTATAGCCCAACTCGGCCAAAGTGGCCGCTGCGGCACCCCCCGCCAATCCTGTGCCCACCACGATGACGTCTATGTTTCTTTTGTTGGCAGGGTTTACAAGGCTGATATCGTTTTTATGTTTGGTCCATTTTTCGGCCAATGGCCCTGATGGAATTTTTGAGTCCAATATGCCCATAATTAATGTGTTATTGGGTTAAGGTGATGGTAGATGGCGATAAAGGCAAAGGCCAAGGGAACCACCACGGCGAATGCTTTTGCAAAATTTTTGATGCCAGGGGTGTATTTGTTGTTCACACCCATGGACTGGAACGAGGAAGCAAAGCCATGCCACAGGTGCAGGCTTAGGAGCACAAACGATATGACATACAGCACCGTGCGCCAGAACGGAACAAATTTTTCCACGGTTTCATGATAGTACCGAGTGGGGTCTTCTGGGTTTACCTCAATGTATTTATAGGCCATTTCATGGATCCAAAAATCATAAAAATGAAGTCCTAAAAAAGCAAGGACCACCAGTCCGGAATAGATCATGTTCCGGGATACCCAAGGCGCATTGGCACTTCCGTTGTACTTGACATAACTGATGCCCCTGGCCTGCTTGTTCTGGATTTCCAGCACAAAGCCCATGACAAAATGGACAATTATACCGACTATCAAAATGGGCTGCATTATATACTGTACCAATGGGTTGTATCCCATAAAATGCGAGGCTTCATTAAAAAAATCCGGAGAGATGACCGAGGCAAGGTTGATGGTGACATGGAGCACTAAAAAAATGACCAAAAAAAGACCCGAAAGTGCCATCACATATTTTCGGGCCAACGAAGACTTTATCAATCCACTCATTAGAAGTTGGTTTTTGAACAAATTTACGGTACGGTTAAGTTTTGAACAAGTTTTCAAGTTTGGAATAAATGTTATTTAGATTGATTATAAGCTGCTGCAAGCCCATAGGAGATCTATCTGGATTAAAACACACAATTCTGGGATTTTTGACCGATATTACGGTTGATTTTCAACCAACCTAAGATCATGGACATTGCCATTTTATCCGTCAGCCTCAATGTACATTCCACCAGAAGGATTGCGGAGGAAGCCAAAAATGCCGGACATTATGTGGAGTTAATCGATCACACCAAATGCTCCGTGAAACTGGGGGATGGAAAGCCGCATATTTATTTGGGGGAAGACGACGTGACCGATGAGTTCGATGCCATCATTCCAAGGATCGGCGCCAAGGTGACCCGCCATGGGGCCGCCATTGTAAAGCAGTTTGAGATGAACAATGTCTTCAGCACGGCAAGGTCATTGGGGATTACCCGGGCCAGGAACAAAGTGCGCACATTGCAGATCATGACCCGAAAGGGCATCCCCATCCCAGAGACCGTATTTTCCATCAACCCGGATAACATTGAAGAACAGATAACATTGCTCGGAGGCCCCCCGGTAATCATCAAATTGCAGGAAGGCACCCATGGCCAGGGCGTGATATTGGCAGAAAGTAGAAAATCGGCCAAATCCATCATAGATACTTTTTACAAGATGGACACCAGTATTTTATTGCAGCGCTACATTGAGGAAGCCCAAGGGCAGGATATCCGAATCATTGTGGTGGGCAACAAGGTGGTGGCCTGTATGAAACGCATAAGCCATATCGACGATTTTAGGTCCAACGTGCACCGCGGGGCGGAAACCGAGATCATCAGGCCCACGGCCAAAGAACAGTTCATTGCACTGAACGCCACAAAGTATCTAGGGTTGGGTGTGGCCGGGGTAGATTTGATGCGGTCCAGAAAAGGCCCGGTTTTGATCGAAGTGAATGCCTCACCAGGCCTCAAGGGCATAGAAGGTGCTACCGGCATCAACGTGGCCAAGCATATTATTCAATTTGTGGAACGGAATGCACACAGAATCGGAAAATAAGATCATTGCCATCAATGGGGATATGGTGGCCCCAGGAGAACAAAAGTTGGTGCAGATCAACATAGCCCGGCTTCCCACGGGAACATTGATCGATATCCCCATCCATGTCTTCAACGGAAAAAAAGCGGGCCCCACCATTTTGATCCAGGCGGGATTGCATGGAGATGAGGTCAACGGCGTGGAAACCTTGCGGAGAATGCTCCAGGAAAGCCTGTTCAATATCAAGAAAGGGGCGGTGATCGTAGTGCCCATCCTCAATATTTTTGGGTTTATCCACTTTTCGAGGGATGTGCCGGATGGGAAGGATGTAAACCGAAGCTTTCCCGGTCGAAAAACGGGATCGCTGGCCAGCCGGATAGCCCATACCTACACTTCCCAGGTTTTGCCACAGGTAGATTTTGGGATTGACCTTCACACAGGAGGGGGTCAGCGCCACAACCATCCCCAGGTTCGCTACACCGTGGATGACCCCAAAAGCAAGGAACTGGCCGAGATCTTTGGCGCGCCGTTCTATTACTCTTGCAAATTGATCGCAGGGTCCTTTCGCCAAACAACCTATAAAATGGGAATCCCGACGATTGTCTATGAAGCAGGGGAAAGTATGCGGTTTGAAGAACAGGCCATTGAAAGGGGCATCCAGGGAATCCAAAATGTGATGAACGGTTTTGGGATGCTTCCCAAAAGCAAGGGTATAAAGAGAACCGGGTCCATTCATCTGGAGTATGCACGTTGGATCAGGGCGCCAAAAGCGGGCATGTTCATACCACAGGTCGTCAATGGAAAGCAGGTGAAAAAAGGAGAAATTCTAGGATTGATCGCAGACACCTATGCCAAGAAGAACAAAAAGATAAAAGCCCCTTTTGATGGGCATGTGTTCTGCATCAACCACCAAGCTGTGGTAAACCAGGGAGACGCCCTATTCCACTTGGGGCGCTAGGGTGCTCCTTCTCTCACTGACCTTTTCCATGCTCCATTTGATGGCATTTTCCAAATTGGAGAACTGACGGATGTTGTTCTTGAAGAACATGCGCTCCAAAACAATGCTGGAAAGGCCACTCTTGTTATAGGCCACAATGGAATAGAATTCGAGCTGGTGCCTATGTTTGTAGAATTTGAGCCAATCTGTGGGGACCACGGAGTAATTGTTGATCCTGTTCGAGACAAGGGCAATAGGGGTATCCCTTCCCAAAAGATCGTAGGCAACATCAATGATTTTTTTGGCCATATCCCAATTGAAGACGATGCCTTCCTTGATTTCTGAAATGACCAGGCCATCAAAGAAATAGAAAACCCCGAACTCACATTCGCGTACCTCTCGAATGTTCTTGAAAAATCCGATTTCCTTGACCGTCCGTTTCATTTTGAACTATTGCTGGTTTTTTGGTGTAGACACACCAAAAAGGGAAGTAAAAATAAAGATTTTCCCATCCTCAAACGAGGCCAAAAGAGCAATTGTTGAAAATTTTTAGTGGTTACGGTTCTTTGATTGGTGCAACGTCAAACCACATAAATAAATTCGCACAAAATTTAAGAGGACAATCAAACTAAGGATTTCATTTCATGCAAAAAAACCTATAAATAGCTCAGCCACCATTTTTCCCTGTGGCGGGTTTTATAGTCGTTGTACCAGTTACAAACAGGATACAAGCCTATCGTCAACAGAATCCAAATAAGATACACGATCCATAGGCCAAACCCATATCCCTGAAGTTGGGGCTGCAGGGTAACCCAGAGGTCAATGACCATATCGGAGAAACCAAAACCGGTGAACAGGGTGGCCAATACCGCGAAAAAGTGGATCACATAAATATGTACGATGTAAAAAAACATGGGCACCTTTCCGATGACCACCAGTTTTTCCGTCCACTTGTTCTGCCAATTTTCAACCAATGCCAAAAAAATCAGGGAAGGGCCGAGGGTTATCAACAAATACAACAGGGAAGGCGGATACTTGGTGATATTGAAAAAAGAGGCGATGGTCATGCCCAATGAGTTTTGGGGCGACCAGGTATAGGGATCTCCATACACATTTATGGTCCGAAGGACAAAGAACAACAGGGTCATTCCCAATCCTATCTGGAACAAACGTTTTACCCGCAGTTTGGCATCATAGGAAGGTTTGTACAACTCGCCAAAATAGTATCCCAAGGGCATCACAAAAATCCACGGGATCAAAGGATAGCCCACAAACACCTTAAAACCGCCCATGCCTACTACGTTGAAAACGTGCAAAAATGACCAAAAACCGGAAGCAACGGAATCGGTAGGGGCAATGGGATCCAATAGATTGTGCCCAAAGACCACAAGCAGACACAACCCGACCATCAGTTTTTTGGGCATATGGATAAAACCTGCCAGAAATATCATGCTGATCCCCAAGGCCCAAATTACCTGGAGCAGAATGGTGGAATAGTCCAATTTGAACATCCAGGCAAGCTTTATGATCGTGAGTTCCGCAATGACCAGCCAAACTCCCCGTTTCAAGAGCCAAATGGACAGCGATTTTTTGTCCCTGCGCTGGCCCACAAAAAAAGCCGAGGTCCCAGCCAAGAAAACAAACACAGGGGCGCAAAAATGGGTCACAAAACGGGTCCAGAACAATGCTACATTGGTTCGGGCCATATCCGTTGGATCGAACAGGTAGGCATCGGCATGAAAATAATCACGGACGTGGTCAAGGGCCATGATGACCATGACGAGGCCCCGTAGCATGTCGATGGACTTGATTCTGTTGTTGCGGTCAGATTTCATAATGTTGAGTTTGATCGGTTTCTTTTTCGGATTGAAACAACTGCTTATCGCAGTGATGTTTAGCAATGTCAAATTACGTAAATACCGGCTAAATCTTCGACCCGAAAATTGCTTTATTTAAGCAAGACCATTACTCCATGTTCTTCAGTTGGATACCGAGTGCCTTGGTGGATAGTTGTACTTCCAGAAGGGACAAGACCAGCGAGAGGACCAAAAAGATCAGACTTATTCCAAAGATCGCATTGGCCCAACCGTTCATTTCAACGTAGATCAGGAACATGGTAACCGTGGCCAACAAAAAGCTGATGATGGCCGTAGCCTGCATGTTCTTGATGATGCCCAACCGTTTTCTGAGTTGGTTTATCTGTTGTTTCAGGGGTTGGGCAGAAGTTTCCTCAAACTGTTTGTGCAATTGACGGATCAAGGCCGCGATGGCCAGATAACGGGCATTGTAGGCCAGCATGGTCAAGGAGATGGCCGGGAACAGGAGGGCGGGGATGCTGAGGGTTAGCTGCATTCAATCTATTTTAAATTCAATTTTTTCAGTTTGACCATTCCCTGAGACTTCAACCACATAGGTTCCTTTGGGCAGATAGGTTTTGCCATCATGGGCCTCGGAGAGCTCCATCTTGTTCTTTTTCAGGAAATCGCCCTTGCCTTTTTTGGAAAAGGCCAGATCGTAGGAGAGGATGTTCAGACCTTTATCTGCCTGCAGTTCCGTGGAGCTGACCTCAATGCCGTCAGGAGTCTTTACACTGGCCGTATACATTGCGGAAGAGGCGCTGTAAAAATGGATGTCCAAACCCGGTGTTTGGGGTTTGTCCCACACATACTCCTGACTTCCCCAGGTTGGGGAATGCGGGATGTCTTCTACCCCAAAGACCACCAAATCCTTTGATAGCCTTTCAGGTGTCATTTGTTCCAGGACTGAAATATCTGCCTTATAGATGCTACGGCCGTGGGTGCCTACCAACAAATGCTTTGCCTTGGGCTGGATGACCAAGTCATGCACGGCCACGTTGGGCATGCCATTTTGGAACAGTTCCCAAGAACCTCCACGGTCAAAGCTCACGTAAAGCCCATTGTCCGTTCCTACAAACAGCAGGTTTTCGTTTTCTGGATCTTCCACCAAGGCGTTTACCGGCGAGGCAGGGATATTCGCTGAAATGTCTTTCCAGGTTTTGCCGTAATCCTCGCTGACATATATATAAGGAGTAAAATCGTCCCAATGATATCCATTGAGGGCAACATAGACCCGCTCCTTTTTGTGTTTGGATGCGGCCACTTCGGTAACCCAGAGATTCTTGGGGAAGGAAGTGGAAATGTTTTCCCAACTTCCACCGGCATTTTGGGAAATATGGACCAACCCATCATCGCTGCCCGTGTACAAAAGACCAAATTTGAACGGGGATTCTGAAAGGGTCGTAAGGGTTCCGTAGGCCACATTGCCCTCTCGGTCCCCTTGGGTCAGATCTGGAGAAATGGTTTCCCAGTCATCGCCCTGGTTCAGGGAACGGTGCAGTTTGTTGCTTCCCATGTAGAGGATATCCTGATTGTGCGCAGAGAGTAAAATGGGAGTCTGCCAATTGAAGCGATAGGGAGAGTCTCCCAACTCGTGTTTGGGTTGAATGGGGATGGTGCTATCCTTTTCAAGGTTTAATCGGAAGTAATTGCCAAACTGATATCCGGTATACACAATGTTTGCATTTCGATTGTCGACCTGTACCTGCATCCCATCCCCGCCCAAGATCTCTTGCCAGGGGTTCTTCCCGGTCTGTTGCCACAGACGGTTATCCTTGTTGTTGTGGGCACCTTTCCAAACACCATTGTCCTGAAGCCCGCCGTACACATTGTAGGGTTCTTCGTGGTCCACAGTGATGGCATAAAATTGCCCAACTTGGGCAGAATTGTTTTTCATCCAATGGGCACCATCGTCATAGGTGATGTTGACCCCACCGTCATTACCGTTGATAAGGTGTCCGGGCCTATTGGGATTGACCCATAAAGCATGATGGTCGGCATGCACATTTTCCTTGTCGATGCCCTCAAAGGTTTTTCCACCATCCGAGGAGGAAATCAACGGAACCCCGGCAAGGTAGATCTTGTCCTTGTTGGAAGCATCCACGCGAATCTGGGCAAAGTAGTACCCATAACTGTAGAAGAGGTCATCAATGTATTTTTCGTTCATTTTTTTCCATGTCGTTCCAGCATCATCACTTCGATATACCTCCGCCCCAATGACGGGGGTATCGAACAACAGCGAGTTTGCGCTTTCCAGATATTTGGCCAAGTCCACGGGCTGTACGGCACCGTCCCGCACCATGTTCTTCACATTTTCCGCGCGATATTTTTCCTGAAAGCCGTTGGTTTTCAGATAATCGTTCAATTTGTCATTGTCCAAAGCCAAAAAGGTGGCCGCATCCATGGTCTTGAACTCTTCCTTGGTGAGACCATCGGTTTCTTTGGGTTCTTTCTTTTCCCTTCTGAACTGATTGTCCAGAATGGCATAAACGGTATGCTCGTCAAAAACCGCCAACCCGATTCTCCCCACACCGTCCCCCGTTGGAAATCCGGTTCCTAGACCGGACACCAAAGTCCAGTGATCGCCTCCGTCCACACTTTTATAGATGCCGGACCCCTTGCCGTTTCCGGCAAAGTTCCAGGCCTTTCTGTCCTTTTCCCAAGCCGCCGCATACTGAACGGCAAAATCATTGGGGGTATAGGCAAGGTCGATGATTCCTGTGATGTCATTTATAAAAAGAGTCTTTTGCCATGTTTTGCCCCCGTCCATGGTTTTGTAAATGCCCCGTTCTTGATTGGGAGAGTACAGGTGTCCCATTACGCCCACCACAACTTCGTTGGGATTGTTGGGGTTGATGATGATCCTTCCAATATGTTGGGAATCCTGCAGTCCCATATTTTGCCAAGTTTTGCCCTTGTCCGTGGATTTTAGGATTCCGATGCCGGCATAGGAGGAACGGGAGGAGTTGTTCTCGCCGGTACCCACCCACAGGGTTCCGTTGGCCCAATCCACTGCAATATCCCCAACATTTTGGGTTTGGGAACTGTCCAAAACAGGGACAAAGGAAATGCCATTATCCAGGGTATGCCACAATCCTCCGGAAGCATAGGCCACATAAAACTCAGTGGGATTCTTGGGGTTCACCTCCAAATCCACCACACGGCCACTCATTACGGAAGGGCCAATGTTTTCCAAAGGAATATTTTTGACCAAGGAAGTCTCTTCCATCTGTGTCTTTTGGGCCAAGGCCTTCATCACTTTATCCACTGGGGTAGCGGAATGTTGGCCCCATGTCAGGTGAAGGCATAGCATAAAAAAGAAAACAAGGATGGCCTGTTTCATACGGTCGGAATTAAATATTAATAGGGAAGGTATGAATTTGTCTTCGGTAACGCAATTACCTACATTTGGGAAAACCTTTTTATCCAGATGAAATATCTTCCCATAGACCGTCAGCTTTTTATCAAGAACCGCAAAAAATTCATGGCACACATGAAGCCCAAAAGCATCGCAGTGTTCAATTCCAATGACATTTATCCCATAAGCGCGGACAGTACCATGCCTTTTGAGCAGCACCGGGACATTTTTTATTTGAGCGGGGCCGACCAGGAGGAGACCATTTTGCTTCTTTTTCCGGATGCAATGGACAAAAATCGGCGGGAGATTTTGTTTGTGCGGGAGACCAACGAGCACATCGCCATTTGGGAAGGGGCCAAACTTACCAAGGAGCAGGCCACGGCCGTTTCCGGTATTGGGACCATTTATTGGCTTACCGATTTTGATAAGATTTTTTTCGATCTGATGACCGAGGCCGATACCATCTATTTCAACACCAACGAACATTACCGCCAAGCCGTGGAGACCCAGACCCGGGAAGACCGATTCATTGAAAAATGCAAAAAGGAATATCCGGCCCATCAAACGGCCAAGAGCAACTCCATTCTGCAGCAGATTCGTGGGGTGAAGGAACCCGAGGAAATTGCGTTGATGCAAAAGGCCTGTGACATCACCGAAAAGGGATTTCGAAGGATTTTGGAATTTACCCAACCCGGAATTTGGGAATACGAAATGGAGGCAGAGTATCTGCATGAGTTTGTCCGCAACCGCTCCAAAGGGTTTGCCTATACCCCCATTATTGCAGCGGGCAACAATGCCAATGTGCTCCACTATGTGGAGAATAACCAACAAGCGAAGGATGGCGATCTGATCCTGATGGACGTGGCCGCGGAATATGCCAATTATTCCAGTGATATGACACGCACCATTCCGGCCAATGGCAAGTTTACAAAACGACAAAAAGAGGTATACCAAGCCGTGCTCAGGGTAAAGAACGAAGCTACCAGAATGCTGGTGCCCGGAACAATTTGGGCAGCATACCACAAGGAAGTGGGCAAGGTCATGACCTCGGAACTGTTGGGATTGGGGTTGTTGAGCAAGGCCGATGTGCAGAATGAGAACAAGGACTGGCCTGCCTACAAAAAATACTTCATGCACGGCACCAGCCACCATATTGGCTTGGACACCCATGATTACGGCGAATTGAAAACTCCGATGAAACCCAATATGGTCTTTACCGTGGAGCCGGGCATTTACATTCCCGATGAAGGGTTTGGCATACGCTTGGAAGACAATGTGGTGATCCAAGAAACGGGGGAGCCCTTTAATTTGATGCGCAACATTCCCATTGAAGTGGAGGAGATTGAGGAATTGATGAATAAATAGTGCACCCTTTAAGAAAACATATTGAAGAATTGGTGGAATTGACCGATGAGGAGTTCGATTGTATCTTAAGCCATTTCGAACCCATCAAAAAGCGAAAGCACCAATACATTGTCCAAGGAGGAGAGCATGTGGACAAAGAATATTGGGTCTTGAAGGGATGCCTCAAAAGTTATGTTGTGGACGAAAGCGGGAAGGAACATATCCTTCAATTCGGCATGGAGAATTGGTGGATAACAGATTATGAGTCTTTCATCAAACACACCCCGTCCAAAATATATATAGACTGTATTGAGGACAGTGAACTGCTCTACATTACGTATGAAAACCGGGAAAAACTCACGGCACAAATGCACAAAATGGAACGTTTCTGGGCAAAAAAGAGCAAATTCGGAAGGATAGCACTTCAGAATAGGGTGCTTTCACTTTTGAAAAATTCGGCCAAAGAACGCCATGACCTTCTCCTAGAGGAATACCCGCAGCTGTTTCAGCGGGTGCCCAAAAAATTGATCGCTTCCTATTTGGGAGTCTCCCGCGAGACCCTCAGCCGACTTTTCCCTTAGCATTACAAATCGTATGTTGATTTTCCCGTGACCTGTATCACACCAAAACTGTGATATACCTCCTTTCCATTCACATCACTTTGCAAGAGATTTGTCCAATAATTTTTAAACCATAAAGTGATGCCATACATCAACATTAGGGTCACCGATGAGAAGGTGACACCTATCCAAAAAAGAAAACTGATCGAAGGAGCCACCCAATTGATGGTGGAAGTACTGGGCAAAAACCCACAGACCACCCATGTGGTCATCGATGAAGTTCCCATTGACAATTGGGGCGTTAACGGAAAACAATATTCAGAATCAAAAAAACAAAGCACATGAAAAATAAAACAGTGATCATTACTGGGGCCTCCACAGGTTTGGGAAAGGAAACGGCCAAATACTTTTTGGAAAGAGGAAGCAATGTGGTCTTGAACTCGGCCAATGCCAATAATCTGGAAAATACATTTCAATCGTTGGGGTCTCCCGACAATGCGGCCTATGTAGTGGGCGACATCAGCCAACGTGAAACCGCTCAAAAATTGGTCGAACTGGCCAAGGAAAAATTTGGAAGCATCGATGTGCTTGTCAACAATGCTGGGATTTTTGCCCCAAAGCCCTTTCTGGATGTCAATGAGGCAGACCTGGAGCTTTTCTGGAAAGTGAACCTTGTGGGAACCTATATCACATCACAAGAGGTGATTCCACACATGCTGAAACAGGGAGGAGGTTCCATCATAAACATTGGGACAGTATTGGTGGAACATGCCATAGGCGGATTTCCAGCCACGGCACCACTTACCAGCAAAGGGGCCATACATGCCCTCACCAGACAATTGGCCGCGGAATTTGGAAAGCAGAATATTCGGGTGAATACCATAGCCCCAGGAATCATCAGGAGTCCCCTACAGGGAAAAATAGGAGTAGAGGATGCGGATAGCCTGGCAGGCCTACACTTGTTGAACCGAATTGGGGAAGCCCATGAGATAGCCGAAGCTGCCTACTATTTGGCTTCGGCAGATTTCATCACTGGGGAGACCTTAAATGTAGGAGGGGGCCATACCGTTGGCCACGCCATTTAATACCGCACACCATGTACAAAAAAGACAGGGAAGCCATTGAAAACCTAATCTCCGAATATTTCTTGGGGATATTCGATGGCGATGTGGGAAAGCTTGAAAAATGCTTCCACGACAATGCGCATCTTTATGGAGACATAAAGGGAGCGGATTATTTGAAAAGCAAACAGGCCTATCTAGAAGGGGTGCAGAACAGAAAAAGTCCCAAAGAGCTGGGAGAAACCTTTAAAATGTCCATCATAGGGGTCGATGTTCTGGGAAAGGTGGCCATGGCCAAGCTCCATGTTCCTTTTTCAGGCTATAATTATTACGATTATCTATCCTTGGCCAATATTGAAGGGGATTGGAAAATCGTAAACAAGATTTTCACCCATGTGGGTTAAAAGGATTGTTGTGGTGAAGTTGGAAGCGGTTTGGGCCTTGGCCCAAACCGCTTTACCATTTTATATGGTACATTAGCGTGAAAACCATTCATGCCAGAGGAAAACATGAGACCACTATTTCTACTCCAACAACCCGACATTGAAAAGAAAATACAGGAAGCCCCGAGCAGCGACTATGTGAAATTGGGGTGGTCATTGGCAGTTATTTGCCCTTTCTTGTGTTGGCGGGCATTGCCTATGCCATTTATTTTTACAACAAAAAACGTCGCTCGGAATAAACAAATTTTAACGTAATTGCTGTGTAAAAAACACGAAGGCATGGTAAAGTATCTATCTATTTTATTTCCGCTCATTTTCATTTCGAATTTTGTAAATGGGCAAACAGAATTTTCTGGGCAAAAAGAAAGGACAATTTTGATTGAGAATGGGGAAAAATGGTGGGGCGGCGCAATAAATGATGGCACAAAAATGCCTTTTAGATCCGGATACTCTTATGACATGTATGGAAATTTAAAGGGCAATCAGGCGCAGCCATTGTTGTTGTCCAATCAGGGCAGGGTTATTTGGTCAGACTCCCCTTTCTTGTTCACCATCTCTGATCATGAAATCATCATACAAAACGGGGATGCCATACAGATCAGCGGAGGCAATGAAAACCTGAGAGACGCCTTCCAATTTGCTTCGAAGAACTATTTCCCGCCAAATGGAAAAATGCCGGACCGCTTGATGTTTGAAGAACCGCAGTACAACACCTGGATAGAATTGATATACGACCAGAACCAAGAAGATATTCTGAAATATGCCCATGCCATAATCGACAATGGATTTCCCCCGGGGGTATTGATGATCGATGATAACTGGCAGGAGGCCTACGGAAAATGGACCTTTCACCCAGAAAGATTTCCATCACCAAAAGAAATGATGGAAGAACTGCACGGGTTGGGGTTTAAGGTAATGCTCTGGATATGTCCTTTTGTGAGTCCAGATACCGAGATATTCAGAAGTGGGGCCAAAGAAGGCATCTTTCTTGGATATCCTGAAAACCATACCGTGGCGGGATTGCCCGAAAGTTATTTTGACCATGTGGCCATGATTGGCTGGTGGAATGGATACAGTGCAGTGTTGGATTTTTCCAACCCACGGGCAACGGAATGGTTCAAAGAACAACTGCAATATCTGGTAACCGAATATAAAGTCGATGGGTTCAAGTTTGATGCCGGCGACGCGGTTTTTTATCCAAATTGGCTGGTCAGCCATGAAAAGGATGTGAGCCCCAATAGGCATACCGAACTGTTCGCGGAAATTGGCCTTGATTTTCCCTTGAATGAATACAGGGCTACTTGGAAAATGGCAGGTAAACCATTGGGCCAACGGCTTCGCGATAAAGGGCATACATGGGAAGATTTGCAGACGTTGATACCCAACATCACCGTCCAGGGGTTAATGGGATATGCCTTCACCTGCCCCGACCTGATTGGGGGAGGTGAATTCCTTTCCTTTATTGATGCGGCGGGCATTGACCAAGAATTAATAGTACGATCGGCCCAGGTCCATGCATTGATGCCAATGATGCAGTTCTCGGTTGCGCCATGGAGAACATTGGACAAAGAACATTTGGAAGCGGTGAAGGAGGCGGTTGGGCTACGCAAAAAATTTACGCCAGAGATAGTCCGACTTGCAGAAGAAGCGGCAAATACCGGGTTGCCCATCGTTCGAAACATGGAGTTTGTTTTTCCCAATGAGGGCTTCGAAAACATAGACGATCAATTCTTTTTGGGGAATGATATATTGGTTGCCCCAGTGCTGTCAAAAAACCAAGTGAAGCGGACCGTCATACTTCCAAAGGGGAAATGGAAGGGGTTTGATGGAAAAATATACAACGGAAATAAAAAGGTGGATATGGCCGTGGGGCTAAACACAATTCCCTATTTCCAAAGGGTAAGATGAATTGAACAGTATTGTATGCACAAACGGTTACGCACACTGCAATGACATTTCTTTTTCAAGTGCCCCATTTGATTTTTTATCCAAAATCCGCGACCTTCAAGGCATGAAAAAAGTTGTTTTGTTGGCCTTAGCCTTAGCTTTTGGGTGTAATCCCCAAAAGCCTGTACCACCAGACATTGATCCCAATGCCGTGGTACCATCCCGGAATCAGGTGGCCTATCAAAACATGGAACTGATCGGGTTTGTACATTTTACCATCAACACCTTTACGGATAAGGAATGGGGCTATGGCGATGAAAGTCCAACCTTGTTCAATCCTACCCAAATGGATGTGGAGCAATGGATACAAACCGCCAAGGCAGGGGGGATGAAACAGTTGATCCTCACCGCTAAACACCATGATGGTTTTTGCCTTTGGCCCAGCCAATTTACTGAGCATAGTGTAAAGAACAGTCCCTATAAAAATGGCAAGGGCGATGTGGTCCAAGAATTTGTGGAAGCCTGCAGAAAACATGGCCTCAAAGTGGGGTTGTACCTATCACCGTGGGATAGGAACCACAAAGACTATGGCAAACCTGAATACATCATCTATTACCGGAACCAACTCAAAGAACTCTTGACACAATATGGGGAGATCAATGAGATTTGGTTCGATGGGGCCAACGGCGGGGACGGCTACTATGGTGGGGCCAATGAAACACGGAAAATAGACCGAAGGACCTATTACGATTGGGAGAACACGTTTGCACTGGTAAGGGAACTGCAGCCCAACATCAAGATATTTTCAGACGCCGGGCCCGATATACACTGGATTGGAAACGAAAGGGGCTTTGCGGGAGAGAATTTCTGGTCAACCATAATGGGCGATAGCTTAACAATTGGAGGTGCCGGCCAGGAACATTATTTGAACAACGGCGACCCAAAGGGCTCGGATTGGATCATAGGCCAATGCGATGTTTCCATCAGACCGGGTTGGTTTTATCATGAGGCCGAAGATGATCGGGTAAAATCGCCCCAAGAATTGGCGGACATCTATTACAAATCAGTGGGAAGGAATGCCGTACTGCTTGTCAATCTCCCCCCAGACAAAAGGGGCCTTATCCACGAAAACGATGTGGTGTCCCTGAAGGGGTTCAAGCAAATTTTGGATGAAACCTTTGCGGTAAATTTGGCGCAGGAAGCAGAGGCAACGGCGAACAACATCCGATGGAACCACAACAAGTTTTCCCCAAAAAACGTGCTGGACGGCACACTGGAAACCTATTGGGCAACCGATGATGGTGTATTTCCCGCCGAACTGACATTGAAATTTCCCGAAATGGTGCAATTTGACCGGATCTTGCTACAGGAACCCATCACATTTGGGCAGCGCATTGCCAAATTCAAGATAGAGGTTAAACGTGGAGATGGGTGGAGCACCATTTATGATGGAGGCACCATTGGCTACAAAAGGTTGATCAGGATTCCGAAAGCCACCACCGATGAAATCCGCTTGGCCATCCTCTCTGCCAACAATACGGCGGCCATCGCCAATTTTGCACTCTATAATTCCCCGCAAGAAGAGGAATAAGCTCCATAAAGGCCATTTTGTAACAGAATCCTTGGGCATTCGTCGTAGGGAAAACCCTTTATATTGACCAACCATGCCAAAGACTATTTCGTTTCTATTCCTTCTGGTTTCACTGATTGTGTATCCTCAAAATCAAATCCCCGAGCCGATGGAAGTTCCTTTTGTGTTGACCCCAGAAGGGCATATCCTAATCCAGGCAAAGGTAAACGGTGTGCAAGGAAATTTCATTTTTGATACTGGGGCCGGCATCAATCTGTTCACCCAGAAATTTGCCAATACGGTGGGCAATTTGGAAAGGACCCATCATTTCTATACAGGGCATCGCGCCACGGGGGAAGCCCTGCAAGGAGACTTATGGAACTACCAATCCCTGAAAATTGGGGATTTCGATGCCGGGAGTGGACAAAGCGTCGTTTATGATTTTGATTTTCCCATTGATGGACTCATTGCCCTTGCCCCTTTCAAAGACCAGCCCTTCACCATTGATTTTGAAAACAAGGCATTGTATTTGGAATCACCAAAATCCTTGGAAGAAAGATATAGGGAAAAGGATTTTGAAATGCCCATTGCCATCACCAATGATAGAGATATCACCATTGACATTTCAACTGCCATACTTGTGAACGATACCTTGCAGCTTCATGTGGGGCTCGACAGTGGCGCCGGCTTCGGGGTGTATCGTTTCAATTCACGGTATATGGAAGATCTGGGGGTGGATTCCACCCAAGTCAAAAAGGAATTCAAACCGAGTTACTTTGATCCCGAAAAGGGGAATATGTATTATTATGTTGAATTGGAAAAATTGTCCAACACCGGGAAAAATACTTCCACCCAGCATTTTGATGCCATCTTTATTGATGGCCTGATCTATGAGGGCATCATGGGCTTGGATTGGATCGGGCAAAAAATTACCATTGATCTGCCCAATCAAAGATTGATCGTGAAAAAATAACCCACACGCGTCTGCCCTAATGTTGGTAACTTAGGGGCATGAAGGTTTTTATCATTGGTACGGGAGCTGTTGGTAAGGCATTGGCCGTATGTCTGAAACAACATGGAATGGATGTCCAACTGATACGCGGACATGTGGACCATGGGGAACCCCACACAGAAAACATGGTATTGGAGCTCAAGGGCAGTTTGAAATTGGAAGCTGAAATCGAGGTCACGACGTTGGGCCACCACGATCAATTGGAAGGGCTCATTGTGCTGACCAACAAATCCTTTGGTAACAATGGTCTTTCCGAAAAATTGAAACCCAAGGTCAAAGATTCGCCAGTGGTCTTGCTGCAAAATGGATTGGGTGTGGAACAGCCGTTTCTGCAAAAGGGCTTTCCGGAAATCTACCGCTGTGTACTCTTTATGACCAGTCAGCAAGGGCCAGGCAACAGCATTGTGTACAAATCGGTGGCCGAGTCGCCCATAGGTGTGGTCCAACGGAGAAACACCACCTTGGAAAGTGTTGTAAGCACTTTGGACAGCCCACATTTCAAGTTTGCTGCGGAAAAAGACATCCAACGGATCATTTGGAAAAAGGCCATTGCCAATTGTGTCTTCAATTCGATTTGCCCTTTGCTTGAGATTGACAATGGGATATTCCACCGGGACAAGGAAGTGTTCGCCATGGCACAACGGGTCATTGTGGAATGTGCAACGATCGCCAACGCCAAGGGAATCGATTTGGGCACCTCGGAACTTGAAGAACAGGTACTGACCATCAGTAGGATGTCCGATGGGCAACTGATATCCACGCTACAGGACATCAACAACAAAAGGGAGACCGAGATAGACACGCTCAATTTTGAAATCTACCGAATGGCACAGGCCATGAACCTCTCATCCAAAGTGAAGGAGACTCGGTTATTGGGAGAGCTGGTCAAACTAAAATCGGAATTGAACAGATGATTTATGCTGCAATGGTTCGGCACATGATGAAAATCATGGTGTTTCCGGGATATTTTTGTGACCTTGGCCCAAATATGCAAGAAATTATGGCAGAAAAAAAAGAAGACAGAAGTACATGGGCCATTGGAGGAATGACCATGGTCGGGGTAGGTGTTGGACTCATTTTTGTGAAAACACCCATTCTTTTGGTCGCGTCCATTATTATTGGCATTGGTTTGGGATTGGTGTTCACCTCGTTGCTTTCCAGAAGGGCATAGACTCGTTTTTCCATTTCCCTTATTTCCATCCCGTGATGCATTCTTATTGTGGGACAACTTGGTTTTTACCCCAAAATCCTCGAACTTTCCTAAAATTCAAATTTGTGCCAAGCTGCTGAATCCTTATGAACCAGAAAATAGACTTATATCTTGTTGATGGCTGTGGTAGGTGTGCCTATTATGCAACGCCCCAATGCAAGGTGAATAATTGGCAGGAAGAACTGAAACAATTGCGAAGGATTCTTCTGGAGTGTGGGCTTACCGAAGAATTGAAATGGAGCCAACCGTGTTATACCTACAAGGGACATAATGTGGTTTTGATGAGCGCCTTCAAGGAATATGCTGCGCTGGGATTTTTTAAAGGGACACTGTTGCGCGATTCTGAGGTTATTTTGGCCAAGCCTGGGGAAAACTCCCAAGCGGTGCGGCAGTTCCAGTTTACCCGTGTCGAAGATGTTCTGGCCAAGGAACCTATCATAAAGGCCTATGTTTATGAGGCCATTGAATTGGAAAATGCAGGACTCAAGGTCAGTTTTGCAAAGAACCCCGAGCCCATCCCTGAAGAACTCCGGGCTAAATTGGATGTGGATCCCGACCTAAAAAAGGCCTTTGAATCCCTCACCCCTGGAAGACAAAGGGGATACATCCTCCATTTTTCAGCCCCTACACAATCCAAAACAAGGGAGTCAAGGATTGAAAAATGCATACCCAAAATTTTGGAGGGAAAGGGATTTCACGACAGGTAAATCCATCAAACCACCCCTAACACTGCGAATCCATGAAAAACCCTTGACCTCTTTAAAGTGCCAAATGTAAACAAGAAAATAGGGCTCAAGGAAGCGATCTCCATTGGAATCGGGGGAATGGTGGGCGGTGGAATCTTTGCTGTTTTGGGGCTGGCGGTTTCCCTGGCAAAAGGTGGCACGCCCGTTGCTTTTCTGGTTGCCGGTACTTTGGCGCTGCTCACTTCATATAGCTATGCAAAGCTTTCAAAAGCCTATCCTGATCGGGGAGGCACCGTTAAATTTATAAACCAGGGATTTGGCAGGTCCATATTCAGTGGGGCAATAAACAACCTTTTATGGGTCAGCTACATTATCATGCTGTCACTCTATGCTTCCGCATTTGGTTCCTATGCGCCTAATTTGTTCAAGATTACCCAAAGCACAACTAGTGATTTTCATATATACGCAAGTGCCATCATTATTCTGGCCACGGGCATAAATTACTATAGCATTTCGGTGGTGGGAAGGATTGAATCCTATGCCGTGGTCATTAAATTGGCCATCCTCCTTGGATTTATTTTGGTCGGCGCCTACGGTCTTATTGGCAACTCCAACATGGAACAATTGTCTTTGGAAAACTGGGAAACACCCATCAAATTGTTTGCCGGGGGTATGGTCATCTTTGTGGCCTATGAAGGTTTTGAACTCATTGCCAATGCTGCACCCGACATTAAAAACCCGGAGAAGAACATTTCAAGGGCGTATTACTCATCCGTGCTATTTGTCATCCTCCTCTACTTTGTGATTGCCTTGGTGACCGTCGGATCCCTGCCTTTTCAAAAAATAGCCGATGCGCAAGACTATGTGCTGGCGGAGGCCGCCAAACCTATGTTGGGGCAACTTGGCTTTACCATTATTACGATTGCGGCTTTGATTTCTACTTTTTCTGCCATCAATGCGTCATTGTATGGCGGTAGTAGGGTCAATTTTGAGATTGCCCAGGATGACGAACTGCCCCATCATTTTCTAGCTCAATTTTGGAACCAACCCATTGGTTTGCTGATTACCGCTATGGCTACGTTAATATTGGTAAATGTATTGGATCTGGAAAGTATATCCACAGCGGGAAGTGTTGGTTTTTTGCTCATCTTTGGCATAGTGAACTGGGTTGGGTTCAAACTTTCAAAAACAATCGGGGCAAAAAAATGGATCCCTTTGGTGGGTACTGTATTGTGCATGTTGGCCCTATTCACTTTGATACATCAACAATTGGGTGCCAATGCGGTTGGTGTCGCTGTATCCTTGGGGTTGATCGGTTTCTGTTTTTTGGCAGAGTGGCTCTATAAAAAAGAGAGAAAAGCCGATAAGAGATAATCAGGCCTTAATGACCGTTAATTAAACCCATTTTTCCAAAACATTCCCTAGAATAAAGGCCGCCATGGCAGGCAATACCCATCCCAATTGATATTCTTTTAAGGGTAGCCATTCCGGGTAGAGGTAAGGAGCCAGATCAAAACCAACGCTTCTCAGAAAGTCGGGGATACTGAAAAAAATGGTGGTGGCCACCACCCATTTAAAAACGGTGGGTGAGGCATACCTGTCTGGAAGAACGTTCAGCAGGATTAAAATAACGGTAATGGGATAAATGAACATAAGGGCCGGTAAGGCCACTGCAATGATGTACCCCACGTTGAACTGCCCTATCAAAACTCCCAGCACACAACCGATCAGGGCCGTGATCCGATACGCCAACAGGGAATCGTTGAACCTTCCTTTCACAAAATCCGCGGTCCCGGTAACGATTCCCACCGCGGTCGTGAAGCAGGCCAAGCTCACCAAAACGCCAAGCAGGATGGTGGCATTGTTCCCCAAGGTCTTCACGCTGATGCCGTTCAATAGTTCCGTACGGGAAACATCATGCACAAACGATTCGCTGAACAGTGCCCCGGTCAATATAAGTCCGGCATAAACGGCAAGCAGTCCGAATCCTGCCCAAAGGCCCGCATTTCGGATAAGGGTTCTTTTGGCTTCATAGGATGCACCACCTTGTTTCAGGTTGATCGAAACAATGATGACACCGCCCACCACCACTGCGCCAATGGCATCAAAGGTTTGGTAGCCTTCCAAAATACCGTGACTGAACGGATGGTCAAATTCTGAGGCCCCAAAGCTGAAATCCAAAGAAAAAACGGCGATGAGCACAATAAGGAACAGAATGATCAAAATACCTGGGGTGAGCAATTTGCCCACAAGGTCCAAAACCTTGGAACGATTGATGACAAAAACATAGACCAGTACAAAGTAGACAAGACTGGTGGCAAGTGATGGCGAATCCCAAAGGGGGCCAATGGCCATTTCATGGGTCACCGAAGCCGTTCTGGGAGAAGGCAGGGAAATGGAAATGGCATAGACAATATAGCAGTACACCAAGCTAAAAGTGGGAGAGACCTTTTTGGCGAAATCGTACATGGTGCCCTGCAGTTTGGCATGGGCCAAGATGCCCAAAAGGGGAACAAAAACTGCCGATAGACAAAAGCCCAAAGTGACCCACCACCACAAATCTCCGGATTTCAACCCCAGTTGTGGGGGGAGGATCAGGTTGCCCGCTCCAAAAAAAAGAGAGAACAGGGCAAATGAGGTCACAGTTAACGATTTTTTGTTCATAAATTGTTGATAATTGTTTTTCAATATAGTATATTTCGAAAGTGAAGTTTGACGAAGAAAGCTAACTTTTTGACGATTAGCATGCATTTCATCGAAAATTTTTTTTTAGGGGAATGTGGGCAAAATAAAAAGTTATCAACAATCGTTGTGTAAATAAACTGTTCAACCAAAACTAAACGTATAAAGAAAAATTACAATTAACTGATTTTGCATTTTTCGATCCCCAAATCGCATGAATGCCTTCCCCCAAACAAAACCAAACTTATGAAAACTTCCACTACCCAACATGGCAACAAATTCACTTCTTTCTTCTGCAATTTATTCGGACACCATTATGTGGTCTCCAAAAAAGTGACCCAGCACATCAAGGAGTATAAATGCATCCATTGTCATAAAGAGGTCACTACGGATGTAAGCGGTAAACTTTCTGAGCTTACCCCCCAAATGCAGGAAATTAACAGCGCTTTGGAAGATATGTATCAAAAAAGAAAGAACAGGGTGGTGCAGCACGTGGCCTAACCCGTTCTTTTTGTTTTATGTGAAGATTTCAGGTTTATCCCGAAAACTTAAGTACGTACCTTATGCTATGTGTCGCGTGCCCCAAGACCGATTAGTGAAGTTGCGCTTGATTTTCGGGATTTTTTTGTCTTTAGACGTTAAAGGAATTCCATCCCTGTGCGATGATCGGGATTTTTGTCTGCCTTCTGGTAATCAAATGGGCTCCCTCTTTCTGCTCGGTCATATGCCCAATAACCGTTAAATTGGGATTTCCCTTGATTTTCGCAAAATCGGCTTGGTCAATGGTGAACAGAAGCTCGTAGTCCTCCCCTCCGCTCAAAGCGATCATGGTACTGTCCATTTTAAATTCCTCTGCTGTGGAAATCACCATGGGATCCAAAGGAATTTTATCCTCAAAAAGGTTGCAGCCCACAGTACTGTGTTTGCACAGGTGCAAAATTTCCGAGGAGAGACCATCGCTGATATCTATCATGGAGGTTGGTTTCACATCCAATTTTTTGAGCAGCTCCACAATGTCCTTTCTAGCCTCGGGCTTGAGTTGTCGTTCCACAATATAAGAATAAGGTTCCAGGTCGGGCTGGTTGTTGGGGTTTACCCTGAACACTTCTTTTTCGCGCTCCAATACTTGAAGCCCCAGATAGGCGCCGCCCAAATCTCCGGTAACGACCAGAAGGTCGTTGGCCTTGGCCCCACTGCGGTAAACCAACGCACTATCATCGGCCGTGCCAATGGCCGTAACACTGATGAGCATGCCCTTGTTGGAGGAGGTGGTATCCCCGCCCACCAGGTCCACATTGTAAAACTTGCATGCAGTGGCCACACCCGCGTAAAATTCCTCTAGGGCCTCCAACGGAAAACGGTTGGAAACCGCAATGGAAACGGTCACTTGAGTGGCCATGGCATTCATGGCGTAGATATCGGAAAGATTCACGACGACAGACTTGTAGCCTAAATGTTTGAGCGGCATGTAGCTGAGGTCAAAGTGAACGCCCTCTACTAGCATGTCTGTGGAGACGACGGTTTTTTTGCCCTTAAAATCCAGCACGGCCGCATCATCCCCAACACCTTTTATGGATGAAGGTTGGTTCAATGTAAAGTTTTGGGTGAGATGGTCAATGAGTCCAAATTCTCCCAATTCTTCCAAGGAGGTGCGCGGTGGGTTCTTGTCTTCTAGCATTTGGCAAAAGTAAGGAGGATAATCAGAACTCAAAATAATTGGTGCACCATAGAAAACCCCTATGGAATTATTCGTTATTATAATGTTAGGAAATATGGTAAAACCCTACATATAGACTATATTTGTAGGCTATTTAGAATAAATCCAAGTAAGAATGATTAAAGTTTCGGAAACAGCCAAACAAAAAGTGGTGTCCCTGATGGTAGAAGAAGGATTTGACGCTTCCACCGACTTTGTACGGGTAGGCGTAAAAAGTGGGGGGTGCAGTGGATTGTCCTATGAACTGAAGTTTGACAAAACAGCTGCTGAAACAGACAAGATTTTTGAAGACAATGCCGTACGCATCCTAGTGGATAAAAAAAGCTTTTTGTACCTAGTAGGAACCATATTGGAGTATTCAGGGGGATTGAACGGAAAAGGCTTTGTCTTTAATAACCCCAATGCCCAACGTACCTGCGGTTGTGGAGAGAGTTTTTCACTTTAAATAAAAGTCAAAGAGCTAAGTAGTTAAAAGTTAATTTAGGATGTATAGCTCTTTTGAAGATTTAGAGGTTTATAAAACGGCAATTAAGTTTACTGCCAAAGTTTATGATTTATTGAAGAAAAGTCCTTTGAAAGAAGATTTTGCAATGGTTGATCAATTAAGGAGAGCGGCTATTTCAATTTCCAACAATATTTCGGAGGGTTTTGAAAGGGAAACAGACAAAGAATTGATCAGGTTTCTTTATTTCTCAAAAGGTTCGGCGGGAGAAGTAAGAAATCTTTTCAATCTAATGGAAGAGATAGAGTATTTTAAAGCTGATGAGTTGGTTGATTGTAAAAACCAAGTGATTGATATTTCAAAACAGCTTGCAAATTATATTAAGTATGTTAGAAAGAGAAGCGGTCTTTAACTGTTTTGACTTTTTAACTTTTAGCTTAGAAAAGATATGGCTTACACAGAAGAAGAGTTAAAAAAAGAACTGGAAACCAAGGAATATGAATATGGTTTCTATACCGATATTGAATCCGACACACTTCCCAAAGGGTTGAACGAGGACATCGTCATTGCCATTTCAAAGAAGAAAGAAGAACCGGCATGGATGACCGAATGGCGTTTGGAGGCCTTTCGTGCCTGGAGGGAAATGAAAGAACCTGAATGGGCCAATATCAAGTATAAAAAACCGGATTTTCAGGATATTTCCTATTATTCGGCCCCCAACAAAAAACCCAAGTACAACAGTTTGGACGAAGTAGACCCAGAATTGTTGGACACCTTCAAGAAACTGGGAATATCCGTTGAGGAGCAAAAGAAATTGGCTGGGGTGGCCGTGGATATTGTCATGGACTCCGTTTCTGTGGCGACCACCTTCAAAAAGACCCTGGCCGAAAAAGGGATTATTTTCTGTTCCATCTCTGAGGCCATTCAAGAGCACCCCGAGTTGGTGAAGAAATACATCGGCTCCGTGGTTCCCCAAAAGGACAACTTCTATGCAGCGTTGAACTCGGCGGTCTTTTCAGACGGCTCTTTCTGTTATATCCCCAAAGGGGTGCGTTGCCCCATGGAGCTGTCCACCTATTTCCGGATCAACCAAGCGGGGACCGGACAATTTGAGCGCACCTTGGTGATTGCCGACGAGGGCAGTTATGTGAGCTATTTGGAAGGATGCACCGCTCCCATGCGGGACGAAAACCAATTGCACGCGGCCGTAGTGGAGCTCATTGCCATGGATAATGCAGAGATAAAATATTCCACTGTCCAAAACTGGTATCCAGGGGATAAGGAAGGCAAAGGCGGGGTATTCAACTTTGTGACCAAGCGTGGACTCTGTGAGAACAATGCAAAAATTTCTTGGACACAGGTGGAGACGGGCTCAGCAGTAACTTGGAAATATCCATCCTGCATCTTGAAAGGAGATAATTCCATCGGAGAGTTCTATTCCATAGCGGTCACCAACAATTTTCAGCAGGCCGACACTGGGACCAAAATGATTCACTTGGGCAAGAATACCAGAAGCACCATCATTTCCAAGGGAATTTCGGCCGGTCATTCCCAAAACAGTTACCGTGGATTGGTACAGGTGAACAGTAGGGCAGAGAATGCCAGGAACTTTTCGCAGTGTGATTCGTTGTTGATGGGCAATCGATGCGGGGCACACACCTTCCCTTACATTGAGGCGAAGAACAAAACCGCACAGATAGAACATGAGGCCACCACCAGCAAAATTGGAGAGGACCAGATTTTCTATTGCAACCAACGCGGCATCGATACCGAAAAAGCCATTGCATTGATCGTAAACGGGTTCAGCAAGGAGGTATTGAACAAACTTCCCATGGAATTTGCCGTGGAAGCACAAAAATTACTGGAAATAAGTTTAGAGGGATCAGTAGGATAACAAAACACTATACCATGAAAAAGATATTTGTACTGTTCATTGTTTTGGGAATGTTTTCCTGTAAACAAGCAAAAAAAGAAACAGCTTCTGATGAGAGCCGGGCCACTGAAGTAGCCAAACCGGAGATAAAACTATATACGTTCAGTGGCGGCACCGTAGTGGCCAATATGTTGGAACTTTTCTCCCAAGACACTACTTATACGGGCCAATCCAAAGAATTTGCCGATGCTTTTTATGTAATCGTCCACCCCAAGGGAACATTGATGTGGGATGCAGGCCTTCCCGAAGGGCTAGTAGGCATGGCAGAACCGTTCACCTCTCCCGATGGGGCCTTTACGGTTTCCAGAAAAGATTCTGTGGTCAACCAACTGGCCAGTATTGGCATGACGCCTGGTGACATCGATTACATTTCCCTATCGCACACCCATTTTGACCATGTGGGCCACGCCAATGTGTTTGCAGGTTCCACTTGGATTGTCCAAGAAAAGGAATACGATTTTATCACCAGTGAAGAAAGCCAAAAGAACAACGCCGATAGCTATAATGCCATTAAGGGGCTTACCAACATCAAAAAGATTAATGGGGATTACGATGTTTTTGGGGATGGCAGTGTGGTGATGAAGTTTATGCCCGGGCATACTCCTGGCCACCAAGTACTGTATTTGGATTTGGTGGAACATGGACCGTTATTGCTATCTGGTGACATGTACCATTTTTATGAGAACAGGGAATTCCGCAGAGTGCCCATTTTCAATTATGATGTGGCGCAGACCAGGACCAGCATGGCGGCTTTTGAGGCCTTTGCCGAAGAAAAGGGGGCCAAGGTCTATCTGCAGCACGCCAAGGGCGATTTTGAAAAATTTCCGAAAGCACCCAACTATTTAAAATAATATTTGAAGAAGAACAGATGCTAGAAATCAAAAATTTACACGCAAGCGTAGAAGACAAGAAAATCCTGAAAGGGATCAACCTTCAGGTAAATGCCGGGGAAGTCCATGCCATCATGGGCCCGAATGGCTCGGGAAAAAGTACGCTGGCTTCCGTAATTGCGGGAAAAGAGGAATTTGAGATAAACAAGGGAAGTGTTTCTTTGAATGGGGAAGACCTTGAAGATTTGGCACCGGAAGAAAGGGCCCATAAGGGTATATTCCTATCGTTCCAATACCCTGTGGAAATCCCTGGGGTAACGGTGACCAATTTTATCAAGACCGCCATCAACGAATCCAGAAAAGCAAGGGGCCTGGAAGATATGCCGGCCAACCAAATGCTCAAAATGATTCGGGAAAAAGCGGAACTTTTGGATATAGACCGAAAATTTCTATCGCGTTCCTTGAACGAAGGCTTTTCTGGAGGGGAGAAAAAGAGGAACGAAATCTTCCAAATGGCGATGATGGAACCCAAGTTGGCGATTTTGGACGAAACGGATTCCGGATTGGATATCGATGCCCTCCGCATTGTGGCCAATGGTGTTAATAAACTAAGGGGCAAGGACAACGCCATCATTGTGATAACCCACTATCAGCGTTTGTTGGAATACATCGTCCCAGATTTTGTGCACGTGCTCCATGATGGTAAGATCGTCAAATCCGGCACCAAGGAATTGGCCCTAGAACTGGAGGAAAAAGGATACGATTGGATCAAGCAGGAAGCTACGGTCTAAATAGATATATGACTTCAGATATCTGAAATCTGACAATTGAATAATAATGGATTTAAAAGATAAACTACTTTCTTCATTTTTGGCCTTTGAGAACAATGTGGACTTGGACCACCCTGTACACGAGGTACGATCCGAGGCCATAAAGAATTTTGAGGCAAAGGGATTTCCTTCAAAAAAGGAGGAGGCATGGAAATACACATCTTTGAACAATCTGCAAAAAGTGGATTTCAGCATTTTTCCCAAAGAAGAAAGTACGCTGGAATACAAGGATATCAAAAAATACTTTTTGCATGACATAGACACTTACAAAATTGTCTTTGTGGATGGGGTCTATAGCTCATATCTGTCCGAGACCACCCATGATGGGGTGGACGTATGCTTGATGAGTTCTGCTTTTAGCAAACCCATGTTCCGTCAGGTGATAGATGTCTATTTTAACAAGATAGCCTCCAAAGAGGAATCGTTGACCACTTTGAACACGGCCTTCAGTAAGGAGGGGGCCTACATCTATATTCCCAAGAACAAGATGCCCAAAAAACCCATCCAGATCTTGCATTTGGCCACTGGGAATGAAGCGGCACTGATGTTGCAGCCCCGAAATTTGATCGTTGCCGAAGAAAATGCGGAACTGCAGGTAATCGAGCGACACCAAAGTCTAACGGGCAATGAGGTGTTCACCAACTCGGTTACCGAAATATTTGCGGCCAAGAATGCCATTGTGGACTACTATAAGGTGCAGAACGATGCCAACACGGCATCCCTCATAGACAACACCTACGTTTCACAAAAGGACAATAGTACGGTTAGGGTGCACACGTTCTCCTTTGGCGGGAAACTGACCCGGAACAACCTCAACTTTTACCAGGAAGGGGAGCGGATAGATTCCACGCTAAAAGGGGTCACCATTCTCGGCGAAAAGCAACATGTGGACCATCATACCTTGGTGCACCATGCCCAACCCAATTGTGAGAGCCATCAGGATTATAAAGGAATTTTCGGGGAAAAATCCACAGGGGTATTCAATGGGAAGATCATTGTGGACAGGATAGCCCAAAAGACCAATGCCTTTCAGCAGAACAACAATATTTTGATCAGTGATCAGGCCACCATCAATACCAAGCCCCAATTGGAGATTTTTGCGGATGATGTAAAATGCTCCCACGGTTGTACCATAGGCCAGTTGGATGAAGAAGCCTTGTTCTATCTACGGTCTAGGGGAATCCCCAAAAAAGAGGCGACTGCCCTATTGATGTACGCCTTTGCGAACAATGTCTTGGAAAGTGTTCGGATTCCGGAATTGAAGGTCCGAATCAACAAGATCATTGCCAGCAAATTGGGTGTGCGTGTCGGATTTGAGCTTTGATTGAACGTCTAGATACCATCCCATGATACAGACCTCGTTTGACGTAGCCACGGTTAGAAAAGATTTTCCCATTCTAAACAGGAAGGTCAATGGGCAACCTTTGGTGTATTTGGACAACGCGGCAACATCCCAGACACCCCAACAGGTCATTGATGTCATTGTGGAATATTACCAAAACTACAACGCCAACATCCATCGAGGAGTGCACAGCTTGTCCCAAGAGGCTACGGATGCGTATGAGGCTGCCCGAAAAAAAATTCAACAGCACTTCAACATTGCAAAGGCATATGAAGTGATTTTGACCTCGGGGACCACCCATGGCATCAACTTGGTGGCCACGGGATTTACATCCTTCCTAAAGAAAGGAGATGAGATATTGGTGTCGGCCATGGAGCACCATTCCAATATTGTGCCTTGGCAAATGCTCTGCGAAAGAACAGGGGCCGAGCTGAAGGTCATCCCGATGGATTTGAACGGGGAATTGGTCATGGCGGCATACCATGCCCTGCTCTCCAAAAGCACAAAACTGGTGTTCTGCAACCACGTTTCCAATGCACTGGGCACCATCAACCCCATTAAGGAAATCATAGATGCCGCCCACAAGGTAGGTGCCGCTGTTTTGATAGACGGGGCGCAGGCCGCGGCACATATCAAATCCGATTTTCAAGCTTTGGATGTGGATTTTTACACAGCATCTGCGCATAAGATGTGTGGACCGACCGGCGTGGGAATGTTATATGGAAAAGAAGAATGGCTCAACAAATTACCACCATATCAAGGAGGTGGGGAAATGATCGCTGAGGTCACTTTTGAAAAGACCACCTATGCAGACCTTCCCCATAAGTTCGAGGCGGGGACCCCAAATATTTGCGGGGGAATCGCTTTTGGTGCCGCATTGGATTATATGAATGCCTTGGGCTTTGAGGCCATTGCCCAATATGAGGAGGAACTTATGACGTATGCCACTGAAGAATTATTGGCCATCGAAGGATTGAAGATCTACGGCACTGCAAAACATAAGACCTCGGTCATTTCCTTCAATATAGAGGGCATCCATCCGTACGATATCGGGGCTATTTTGGACAAATTGGGCATTGCCGTGCGTACGGGCCATCACTGCGCACAGCCCATCATGGATTTTTACAGGATTCCCGGCACGGTAAGGGCAAGTTTCAGCTTTTACAACACCAAGGAAGAAGTGGATAAATTGGTTGAAGGCGTTAAGCGGGCCAAAAGCATGTTGTTGTAATACGATGTCGTAACTTTGAAAACGAACAGTTCGAATTGTACTTTTGAAGAAACACGAACCATGACGATACAGGAAATACAGGAGGAGATAGTGGACGAGTTTTCCATGTTTGATGATTGGATGCAACGTTATGAATATATCATTGAATTGGGGAAATCCCTGCCGCTGATAGAGGAACGATACAAAACGGATGATAACCTTATCAAAGGATGTCAGAGCAAAGTGTGGGTACATGCAGGGTTGGATGATGACAAAGTAGTCTTTACTGCGGACAGTGATGCCATCATCACCAAGGGAATCATAGCCATACTTATTAGGGCACTGAGCCATCAAAAACCCCAGGACATTATTGATGCGGACCTAAGTTTTGTTGATGAAATAGGATTGAAGGAACATCTATCCCCTACAAGGGCCAATGGATTGGTAAACATGATCAAGCAACTGAAACTCTATGCGGTTGCCTATCAGGCACAGTTAAATTAATTTTGGTCACTTAAAATAGAATCTGTCACCTCGAGCGCAGTCGAGAGGGCATTAAAATTTGGAGTTTCAATAGGGTCTCGACTGCGCTCGACCTGACATTAACAACTATCTGTTCAGTATTCAGTTTTTAACTATACGGAACCCATGTTAAGCTAGCACAAAATGAGCGAGGAAATCACCATAGATACCCAAGAACTGGGAGAAAAAATTGTAAGGGTCCTGAAGACCATTTACGACCCCGAAATTCCGGTTGATATTTATGAACTGGGATTGATTTACGATGTATTTGTCAATCAGGATAACGATGTCAAGATTTTGATGACCTTGACCTCTCCTAACTGCCCAGTGGCGGAGACCTTGCCCGTGGAAGTGGAGGAAAAGGTAAAATCCTTGGACGATCTCAACGATGTGGAAGTGGAAATCACCTTTGATCCCCCGTGGACGCAGGAACTGATGAGTGAGGAAGCGAAATTGGAACTCGGATTATTGTAGGGAAAGGCGTTTGCATATAGTCGGACACAAATTTCACGAATGGTCTGAACATGGCATATATCATAGGTTTGCAAAATGTTCTCGACTGCGCTCGAACTGACAATTATCCGCCTAAAGCTGTTTTAAACCTTGAATCTTGAACCTTCACCTTTTGCCCAAGACCTTCAACCCTTAACCCTTCTCCCATTACCCGAAAACCCTTTACCTTTGACCCATGTCTGAAATCATAAATCGCGTAGCCCAAAGCCAACTGATCACCTTCGATTTGGAGGATTACTACCAAAAAGGAGAAAGAAAGGTGTTGGACATCAAAGATTGGCTGCATGAAGGGATGATTCTGAAGGAAAAGGAGTTTAGGGCTCATGTTGACCAGCAGGATTGGCCAGCATACGAGGATACTTATGTGGCCCTACAATGTTCTTCGGATGCCATTATCCCCAGTTGGGCCTATATGTTGGTAGCCTCAAAGTTGATCCCATATGCCAAAAAAGTGGTAATCGGGAATCTGGAAGACCTGGAAACTTCGCTTTACCAAACCATTGTTGAAAATTTGGATGTTTCCAACTTCAAAGATAAGCCGGTCATCATCAAAGGGTGTTCCCATAAACCAGTTCCCGAAAATGCCTATCTCATGGCCATTACCAAAATACAGCAAGTGGCCAAAAGTGTGATGTATGGCGAGGCGTGTTCTTCGGTGCCAATCTTTAAGAAGAAGTAAAAGCAAAAACTCCGGACATTTTGGCCGGAGTTTTTCTAATAATTTGGAAATCCTATTTTATAACGATAGAATAGGCTCTTCCAAAATTATTGTTGCCGTCATTCAGATCTAAGAACGATTCTCCATTCTTCCAAATTTTGGCTATATCATTTTCAAAACCTACAACATATACATCTTCTTTATGTACAGCAACATCATAGGCTTCTCCATTATTTTCTGTAGTGGTGAGATTTGATTGAATTCCACTTTTCCATAAAACCGCTATGGAGCCTGTTTCGGCTTCCATGTGCCCGGCCATATAAGAATCAAATACTCCAGAAGTTCCATTTAACAAAATAGAACTTATATAGGTTTCTTTTCCAATGTCACCAAAAGTATTTCCACTACTTCCATATCTCCAACGTATCCCTCTAATTTCATTACCAGAATTAAGATATCCAACGGCGTATATTATACCATCTTCATCAATAATTACATCACTGGAGCGGCCGCTGTCAGTAGATGGGGCACCAATAAGTTCATTAGCTTGTTCATTGATCCATAACATTGGGACATCTTTGCTCTTAACCTCATCATATAGATATCCAACAGCATATACTATATCATTTTTAATCGTAAGTGAATTGGCTGCTGCAGGAGAGGACCCATCTGTATATTCGTATAAAACATCTCCATCTTTCCACGTGACGGCTTTGGAAGTGTTTTGATCAGTAGCCACATAACCCGCAACGTAATAACTTCCATTGGCAACAACGACAGTATTTGCTTCTGCTTCCGTAGTGCCATCTGTTAAGTACTCTGGTTCTCCATTTATCCAAACAGTAGCTTTTTCATCAATGGATTTCCCTGCCACATAGATATCTGAACCATCCACATAAATGGAATTGACACTTTTTGAATTAACTATATCTTCAGGAACTCCATCAATCCACAATTTTGGAGTGTCTGTATTTCCATTCGAAACATACCCAACCACATAGGTAGTTGGATTTGGAACGATTACCACTTGTCCAATCGCGTTGCTAAGGTTGTTATATTCCAATATAATATTTCCTGTTGTAGCTCCTTCGGGGACTTCGACACGGATAAAGCCCTCTTCAATCAATTTAATTGTGCCCTGTACACCGCCTGAAAAGATAACATTATAGGTCTCTAGAGGGTTAAACCCACTTCCAACAATAGCAATTATATCAGTTGGATTTATTTCTTGGAGTCCATTTGTATTTATAATTTTTTCAACGATGGGAAAATCGGCAACGGGTTCTGTCACGGTAAACGTGCCTGCGGTATCGGTCTTTCCACCTACGGTAACACTGATCTTTCCCGTTGTGGCCCCTTGAGGGACCGTGATAAAGATCTTGGTGGCGGAGGCACTGGTCACCGTGGCGGTGGTGTTTCCGATTTTTACCGTATTGGCGGAAGCTGTGGCGCTAAAATTCTTTCCGGTGATGGAGATGTTCGTGCCCACTGGGCCCATAGTGGGGCTAAAGCCGTCAATTTTTGGGCTCTGCTGTGTAGACTCTGTTGGGCCATCATCCTTGCTGCAGGAAAGGACGGCCAGCCCCGCGCAAAGTATCAGCGATGCCACAAGTACAATTCTTTTCATGATTTGGGTTTTATTGGTTAAAGTCTGCAACTAACGACAAAATGCCGGAAGAGGGCACGGGCGATTGATGGATGCCGTCTGTCGGTTGAGGAATCCCATGGCATGTTGGTCTTATATTACGGAAATGCCCGGTCTGGGCCGGGCATTATTGTTCAACAAGAGATAAAAAGGTTATTCAACAAAAATTGAAAGCGCATTTGCATTTTCGATACCATCTGAAAGCTCCACAGGAACACCATTTATCCAGATTTTGGCAATTGTAATACCATTCATTACTTCATAACCTACTACGTAAACGTCTGTTCCATATACAAAAACAGCATTGGCGCTTGCATTGTTGGCTCCATCGGTGAGGTTGGTGGTAATACCATTGATCCATAACCTAGCCACTTTCACCCCATTTACTTCCTGATAACCGGAAACATAAACATTCCCATTTTGCTCGAATGCTGAACTGGCATTGGCATTGTTGATACCGTCGGAAAGGTTAGAAGCTGTCCCATTGGTCCACAGTTTGGCAACATCGATCCCATTAGCATTTTCATAGCCAACTATATAGACATTTTGGTCGCTAACGGCAATTGAATTGGCAAAGGCATTGTTCATACCATCGGTTATATCAGAAGCTATGCCATTGGTCCAAAGTTTGACCCTATAGGTACCGTTTATGGCAGCATATCCTGTAACATATACATCTGTTCCCTGTACATAGACACCTTGGGCAAAGTTATCCTCAGAACCGTTGGAAAGGTCAGTTGCGATTCCATTTATCCATAGTTTAGTAACATTGATTCCGTTCACCCGTTCATAACCTGCAGCGTATACATCTGATCCACTTGCAAAAATAGAATTAGCAAGGGAAAGGTTTGATTCATCGGTAATCGCGATTTCATTGCCATTTTGCCATTGTCTGGCCCTTGGTGCGGCATTTACGGTTTCATAACCAGCAACATGGACATTTTCTTGGTCAACAAATACGGAAGATGCAACAGCAAGATTTGTTCCGTCAGTAAGAGCAGTAGGGACTTCGTTTTTCCATAAATGCGCAACCCTAGTACCATTGATTGTAATGTAACCGGCCACATAGACATCGGGGCTCACCGTTACGGTACAAGAAGCAGTCGCATTGTCCACGGTGACGGTGACGGTGGCCGTTCCCGTAGTTATGGCGACCACATTCCCATCCTGGTCCACGGTGGCCACAGTTTCATCACTGGAACTCCAAACCGGATCATTGGTTTGTTCCACCTCTGCCTCCAGGGTGGAGATGGAAAGGGAGGTGGAGCCGCCCCTATAAAGCCCAAGCTCCGTGAGGTCTAGCTGTAGGTCGGTCACAGGGCCGTCCACCACATTGACCACACATTGTGCAGAACCGTTTCCCACCATGGCCGTAATAAGGGCAGTGCCTATTTTTAGAGGGGTCACCACACCATTTTGGTCCACAGAGGCCACAGTCTCGTCGCTGCTGCTCCAGATCACGGTGTTTCCTTCCAAGTCAGAGGTGACCTCAAGAGTCCCCCCATAGTTGGGATATGGATAGAGAGTCAGTTGATCCTTGTCGAGAACCACACTGATGAGCTCTTCTTCCGTTACTGTAAAAGTATTTCCTGTGACCGTAATTCCGTCTACTGTTACACTGATGGCCCCCGTTACAGCACCCTCTGGGACGGTAGCCTTGATTGCATAGGGCAGGGCACTGATGACTGGGGCCACGGCATCCCCGATTCTTACGATATTTTCGGAAGGGACGCTGGAAAAGCCATGGCCGGTGATGGTGAAGACCGTTCCCACGGGCCCGGTGTTGGGCGTTGGGGTGAGCAGGTTCAGGTTGGGATAGCCGTAGATGGGGTCCGGGCCGGTGGGGCCGTCGTCCCTGTTGCAGGAGAGCACGGCCACACAGAGGGAGAGCACGAGCACTATGGGGAGGGCAATTTTTTTCATGATGGAAATTTTTAAGGTTAAGGCTTGCAAGGAACTGCAGAATGGCCAATGAAATGGTGGACAGTTGATATGACCTTGCTTTGGATTGATGTAAGGCGGGTTTGAGTTGTTTCAGGAGAAAGGGTGGTTGAAAAAGAAACGATAAAACCCGGTCTAGGCCGGGCATTGTTCAATGGTGAGATTATGTTGTTTTATTTGACGAACACGGAAGTGGCATGTCCGGCCCCTAGGTTGATGGGCACGCCGTTCTTCCACAATCTGGCTATATCCAACCCATTTTCGGTAGTGTAGCCGGCCACATAGACATCCGTACCGTATACGGACACCGAAGCTACATATGCGAAATCACTTCCATTACTGGAGAGGTCACTGGCCACCCCGTTTTTCCAAAGTTTGGCGGTATAGATTCCGTTTAAGATTTCATACCCCGCTACATAGACATCCCCATCGCTGACAAAGATGGATTGTGCATGTGTGGAAGTGGTTCCATCGCCAAGGTCATTGGCGATGCCATTTTTCCAAACTGTGGCAATGTAGGGGGAATTCTGAGTAAGGTATTGTCCCGCCACATAGACGTCATCCCCATCGACATATACCGAATGCGCACTGCTATTAATAAGAGTACCCGGAACGGGAAGATCGGTGGGCACCCCGTTCTCCCAAATCTCGGCAACACCTTGTTTAGTCCCTGCCACATGGACATTCCCGCCACCAGCCACAAAGACGGAAAAAGCAAAGGCACCACCAAGGCCTGTGCCGGGCAATGGGTCGGCCACTTGGTTCCGCCACAACATGGCTTCGTTGGCCCCGTTGTTTTTCTGCCAACCGGCCACAAAACTGATGCCGTTGTCATTTACGAACACAGATCGTGCATAGGCTTCGTTCCCTTGGCTGGGGAGCTGGGCCGCCTTGACGACCTCGCCACCCTCTAGCTCCCACAGCATGGCGACGTAAATTCCGTTGATCTGCTCATTTCCCACCACATAGACCCTGTCATCCCTATCCACAAACACAGAATATGCTTGGGCGTTGTTGGACCCATCGGTGATGTCGGTGGCGGCGCCGTTTCTCCAGACGCGTGCCACATACGTTCCATTGATGGTCTTAAACCCAGCCACATAGACATCTGGGCTCACCGTTACGGAGCAAGTGGCGGAAGCGTTGTCCACGGAAACGGTGATGGTGGTAGTCCCCACGGCCAAGGTGGTGACCGTGCCATCCTGGTCCACAGTGGCCACCCCCTCGTCACTGCTTTCCCATACCGGGGCGCCCGTCTGTTCCACCTCTGCCTCGAGGGTGGCGATGGAAAGGGAGGCGGAGCCGCCCCTATAGAGCTCGAGCTCCGTGGGGTCGAGCTGCAGGGCGGTCACGGGCCCGTCCACCACCTCCACGGCACACTGGGCCAGGGGGACGGCCCCAATGGATGCGGTGACGGTGGCGGACCCTATCTTCAGGGGCGTCACCAGCCCGTCCTGGTCCACGGTGGCCACGGTCCCGTCGCTGCTGCTCCAGATCACGGTATCGCCCCCTGTGTCCGAGGTGACCTGGAGGGCCGTTGCGTAATGGGGATAGGGATAGAGGGTAAGCTGGGAATGGCTGAGGGCCGAGCCCTCGGTGACGGTAAAAGTGTTCCCGTCCAGGGTGACCCCTTTGACGGTGACGCTGATGGCCCCCGTTACGGCACCGTCCGGAACGACGGCCCTAAGGGCATAGGGCAGGGCACCGACGACCGGCGCCACGGCATCCCCGATCATTACGATATTTTCGGAGGGGACACTGGAAAAGCTCTGGCCGGTGATGGTGAACACCGTGCCCACGGGCCCGGTGTTGGGCGTTGGGGTGAGCAGGTTCAGGTTGGGATGGCCGTAGATGGGGTCCGGGCCGGTGGGGCCGTCATCCCTGTTGCAGGAGAGCACGGCCACACAAAGGGCGAGCACGAGCACTATGGGGAAGGCAATTTTTTTCATGATTTAATATTATGTGGTTAAGTATTGTGGATAGGCTATTTGACGAACACGGAAGTGGCATGTCCGGCCCATAGGTTGCTGGGCACGCCGTTCTTCCAGAATTTGGCCACAAACAACCCACCTTCTTCGAGAAGGACGCGTCCGGCAACATAGACATCTGTACCATATACGAACACAGAACGTACGGGTGAAATAAGACTGCTTTTTTCAATCGGAAGATCGCTGGCTACACCGTTTTTCCAAAGTTTGGCGGTATAGGATCCATTTTTAAATTCATATCCGCCCACGTAGACATCCCCATCGCTGACAAAAACGGATTGTGCATTTGTGTCATCGATTCCATCGCCAAGGTCACTGGCGATGCCATTCTTCCAGACTGCGCCTGTGAAGTTTGTATTCTGAAGACGGTAGTATCCTGCCACATAGACGTCGTCCCCATCGACATATACCGAATTAGCAGCGCTAAGATCAAGAGTGCCCGGAACGGGAAGATCGGCGGGCACCCCGTTCTCCCAAATCCTTGCTGTGAAGGAGCCATTTATGAATTCATTCCCCACGACATAGACGTCCCCACCATCACCCACGGAGACCGAATAGGCAACAGTGTCTGCAGACCCTTTGCCGGGCAATGGGTTGGCCACTTGGTTCCGCCACAACATGGCCTCATTGACCCCGTTGTTTCTCTGGTAACCGGCCACAAAGCTGATGCCGTTGTCATTTACGAACACAGATTGTGCATAGGCTTCGTTCCCTTGGCTGGGGAGCTGGGCCGCCTTGACGACCTCGCCACCCTCTAGTTCCCACAACATGGCAGTGTCAACCCCGTTTATCTCCTCGGTTCCCACCACATGGACCCTGTCATCCCTGTCCACGAACACTGAAGCTGCCCCAGCGGAATTGGACCCATCGGTGATATCGGTGGCGGTGCCGTTTATCCAGATTCGGGCGACAGATGATACTCCATTAGCAGTAGTCTTAGTGCCGACCACATAGACATCGGGGCTCACCGTTACGGTACAGGCGGCGGAGGCATTGTCCACGGAAACGGTGATGGTGGCCGTACCAAGGTCAACTGCGGTCACGTTCCCATCCTGGTCCACGGTGGCCACGCCCTGGTCACTGCTTTCCCATACCGGGGCGCCCGTCTGTTCCACCTCTGCCTCGAGGGTGGCGATGGAAAGGGAGGCGGAGCCGCCCCTATAGAGCTCGAGCTCCGTGGGGTCGAGCTGCAGGGCGGTCACGGGCCCGTCCACCACCTCCACGGCACACTGGGCCAGGGGGACGGCCCCAATGGATGCGGTGACGGTGGCGGACCCTATCTTCAGGGGCGTCACCAGCCCGTCCTGGTCCACGGTGGCCACGGTCCCGTCGCTGCTGCTCCAGATTACGGTATCGCCCCCTGTGTCCGAGGTGACCTGGAGGGCCGTTGCATAATGGGGATAGGGATAGAGGGTAAGCTGGGAATGGCTGAGGGCCGAGCCCTCGGTGACGGTAAAAGTGTTCCCGTCCAGGGTGACCCCTTTGACGGTGACGCTGATGGCCCCCGTTACGGCACCGTCCGGAACGACGGCCCTAAGGGCATAGGGCAGGGCACCGACGACCGGCGCCACGGCATCCCCGATCATTACGATATTTTCGGAGGGGACACTGGAAAAGCTCTGGCCGGTGATGGTGAACACCGTGCCCACGGGCCCGGTGTTGGGCGTTGGGGTGAGCAGGTTCAGGTTGGGATGGCCGTAGATGGGGTCCGGGCCGGTGGGGCCGTCGTCCCTGTTGCAGGAGAGCACGGCCACACAGAGGGAGAGCATAAGCACTATGGGGAAGGTGATTTTTTTCATGATTTAATATTATGTGGTTAAGTATTGGAAATAGGCTATTTTACAAACACGGAAGTGGCGTATTCGCCCCCCTCTAGGTTGATGGGCATGCCGTTCTTCCACAATATGGCCACAAACGACCCATTTTCGGGGAGGATGGATCCGGCCACATAAACATCCGCACCGTACACGAACACCGAACGTACGGGTGGACTACTACTAGAGGTGTTTTTTTCACCTAGAAGATCACTGGCGACCCCATTTTTCCAAAGTTTGGGGTCATTGGATAGATATGCCTGTTCGTTTCCACCTACGTAGACATCCCCGTCACTGACAAAGACGGACCATGCAAAGGTGGAAGTGGTTCCATCGCCAACTTCTTCGACGATGCCATTCTTCCAAACTGTGGCAATGTAGTGGGGATCCTGAAGACGGTAGAACCCCGCCACATAGACATCGTCCCCATCAACATATACCGAAAATGCGCCGCTCTGGGTAACAGTGCCTGGCATGGGAAGATCAATGGGCACCCCGTTCTCCCAAATCCTTGCTGTATCGATGCCGTTTATGTATTCATAACCCACCACATAGACATTCCCACCACCATCCACGGAGACGGAATGGGCACCGCTGCTTTCAGATCCCATGCCGGGCAATGGGTTGGCCACCTGGTTCCGCCACAACATGGCCTCATAGGCCCCGTTGTGTATCTGCCAACCGGCCACAAAGCTGATGCCGTTGTCATTTACGAACACAGATCGTGCATAGGCCTCGTTCCCTTGGCTGGGGAGCTGAGCCGCCTTGACGACCTCGCCACCCTCTAGCTCCCACAGCATGGCAGTGTCGACCCCGTTGATTTTCTCGCTTCCCACCACATGGACCCTGTCATCCTTGTCCACGAACATGGAAATTGCAAAGGCGTTGTTGGATCCATCGGTAATATCGGTGGCGGTGCCGTTTATCCAGATCCGGGCCACGTCCGTTCCATTCAGATTTGTGAAACCTCCTGCCACATAGACATTGGGATTGACCGTTACGGTACAGGAAGCGGAAGCGTTGTCCACGGAAACGGTGATGGTGGTAGTCCCCACGGCCAAGGCGGTGACTGTGCCATCCTGGTCCACAGTGGCGACATCCCCATTGTCCGAACTCCACACCACATCCCCCGTCTGTTCCACCTCTGCCTCAAAGGTGTCGATGGAAAGGGTAGCGGAGCCGCCCCTGTAGAGCTCGAGATCGGCAAGGTCGAGCTGCAGGTCGGTCACGGGCCCGTCGACCACCTCCACGTTGCACTGGGCGGAGCCATTGCCCACCATGGCGGTGATGGTAGCCTCACCTATGGCAAGGGGCGTCACCAAGCCATTTTCATCCACAGCGGCCACAGTCTCGTCGCTGCTGCTCCAGATTACGGTGTTGTCGCCAACGTCCGAGGTGACCTGGAGGACTGTTGCGTATTGGGGATAAGGGTAGAGGGTAAGCCCGTTCCTGTCCAGAGCCACAGCGGTGACGGGCACTTCCGTTACGGTAAAGGTGTTCCCGTCCAGGGTGACCCCCTTGACGGTGACGCTGATGGCCCCCGTTACGGCACCGTCCGGAACTACTGCCCTGAGTGCATAGGGTAGGGCACTGACGACCGGCGCCACGGCATCCCCGATCATTACAATATTTTCGGAAGGGACGCTGGAAAAGCTCTGGCCGGTGATGGTGAAGACCGTTCCCACTGGCCCGGTATTGGGCGTTGGGGTGAGCAGGTTCAGGTTGGGGTAGCCGTAGATGGGGTCCGGTCCGGTGGGGCCGTCGTCCCTGTTGCACGAGAGCACGGCCACGCAGAGGGAGAGTACGAGCACTATGGGGAAGGCAATTTTTTTCATGATAATTTGGATTTTTTATTGCCCAAAGAAAAAGGGAAAAGCGCAGTGAGGGCACTGCCGTTTGACCAACCGTCCGTTTCAATTGATAGCCATGTGTTGCTAAGAAGACATTTCTTACATTTATGGCACTAAACATTAACTCCATACTATGAAAAAAGCACTTTTTGCAGCAGCCTCCCTTTTTCTTGTTATTACGGCAACCGCACAGACGGAAGAAGAACTGAAAGCGCAGATTGGCCCTAAGAAAGATTCCATAGCGGCCATCCAAGGTCGGGTAGATGCCCTTCAGGCCCAATTGGATGCATTGCCCGGATGGAAAATTGGCGCTTTTGGCACTATTGGCGGAAGCCTCTCCAATTTCAGCAATTGGTTTGCTCAAGGAATACCCAACAATTCTTCGGGCACTATAGGTTTTACGGTAAATGCCTTTGCCAACCAACAGGAAGAGAAATTCTTCTGGCGCAATGCCGCGAGCGTCCATTTGAATTGGGTAAAATTGGATGACAAGGATGACCCCAATGATGATGACGGATTCCGTCAGGCCACCGATGTGTTCAATATCTCTTCCCTCTACGGAAGAAAACTCAGTGAAAAGTTCGCCATTTCCGCCTTGGCGGAATATCGGACCACAATTTTGAGCAACTTCAATGACCCGGGGTATTTGGATGTGGGTGTCGGGGCTACATGGACACCTATTCCAGATCTGATCGTTGTGATCCACCCACTTAACTATAACTTTGTGTTCAGCAATGAGGATACCATTTTCAATTCATCTTTGGGAGCCAAGATCGTTGCCGACTATACCAAGAAAATTGGAGCAGTCAACTTTAAGAGCAACCTGTCCATGTTCCAGAGCTATGAAAGTGGGGATCTCAGTAACTGGACCTGGACCAACTCCTTTGCCTATACCCTTTGGAAAGTAATCGGGGTAGGGTTTGATTTTGGTTTGAGGAGCAACAAGCAGGAAACCCTCAACTATATTGTGAACAATGCACCGACCCCAGATCCCACTGCCACTTTCGATACCATTGACAATGAGCTGCAGACCTATTGGACCTTTGGATTGAGTTATAAATTTTAATTGGTTTGACCCGAATTGCACAAATGAACTCGAATATAGCGCTCCTCTTATACTGTTTTAGGTAGCGGCTATTAAATATATGTTATATTGAGCGCAATCGAAATGTGACGCGAAAACCGATTAGCATCTGACCAATAAAAAAGCCCTCTTTTTTGGAGGGCTTTTCTATGGGGTTATTATGTGATTTGGGGTGTTTTTAAGACCATGGTCTAAGTAGGTTAAGTTCATATAGATTTGGTTGGACACTATAGACTTAAAAACAATATGAAAATAGTTTTTACGTGGCTAGCCTTTAAATTTTTGTTGTGAACCTTCCAAAATTTGTGGTGGGATTGAACGTAGGCAGTATTTCACCGAAAAAACCTACACCTCGTCCAAAGGGTCTAATACTGGTCCAAGTGCTCTGGATATAAAAAATTGTTATAGGGAAACCGTGTTACGTGGATATCACGGACCTCATCATAGACCCGTTTCTTAAAATCGTCCAGGTTTTCCTTGTTCAATGCTGAAATGAAAAGGGCCCTATCCCCAATTTTGTTGAACCATGTCTTCTTCCAGTCATCGATGGTGAAATGGGCCGTGGTGCGTTCCGTCACCAGATCATCCTCATCCACATGTTCCGGCCTATACAGATCTATTTTGTTGAACACCATGATGGTCTTTTTGTTGGCACAGCCTATTTCATCCAAAATGTGGTTGACAGATGCGATGTGCTCTTCAAAGTTGGGATGCGAAATGTCCACCACATGGAGCAAAAGGTCGGCTTCCCGTACCTCGTCCAAGGTACTTTTGAAACTTTCCACCAATTGGGTGGGCAGTTTCCGAATAAACCCTACCGTATCGCTCAGCAAAAAAGGGAGATTGCCTATTACCACTTTACGTACCGTGGTATCCAAAGTGGCAAACAACTTATTTTCGGCAAACACATCGCTCTTGCTGATGACGTTCATCAAAGTGGATTTGCCCACGTTGGTATACCCCACCAATGCCACTCTCACCAAGGCACCACGGTTGCTGCGTTGGGTTTCCATTTGGCGGTCTATTTTGGACAGCTTTTTCTTCAAAAGCGCTATGCGGTCACGAACGATCCGTCTATCCGTTTCAATTTCGGTTTCACCCGGACCGCGCATTCCAATACCCCCACGTTGCCGTTCCAAGTGGGTCCATAGACCTGTCAAACGGGGTAAAAGGTATTCATATTGGGCGAGTTCCACCTGCGTTCTGGCATAGCTGGTCTGCGCACGTTGGGCAAAAATATCCAAGATCAGACCCGTTCTGTCCAAAATTTTACAGCGAAGCAACTTTTCAATATTGTTCTGTTGGGCAGGCGAGAGCTCATCGTCAAAAATCACGGAACCAATATCATTTTCCTTGACGTACTGTTCCACTTCCTCCATTTTTCCAGTTCCGATATAGGTTTTGGGATTGGGGACCTCAACACGTTGCACAAACCTTTTCTTGACCTCACCTCCGGCAGTATAGGTCAAAAATTCCAGTTCATCCAAATATTCATTGACCTTGGTTTCATCCTGGGCGGAGTTGATCACACCGATGAGCACTGAGTTTTCATGGTCTATGGACTTCTTTTCTAGCATGGAATCAATTAAAGTGCAAATCTAATCAATGTTTTGGAAGCTGTTTTTTGTACTTTGGATTTTGTAACCTGGGACATGTTCCTAATTCCATTCAAGTTGTACCGCTCAGAAAATAAACATACCGTAGCCTTTTATAATCTAGAAAACTTTTTTGACACCAAGGACGACCCCAATACCATGGACGATGACTTTACACCTAAAGGATTTAGAAGGTGGAGCATGTCGAAGTTTAGGCGGAAGGTGAAAAGAATGGCAAAGACCATTGCCCAGATTGGATTGCAGGACAGTGATGCCCCTCCTGTTTTATTAGGAGTTGCCGAGGTGGAGAACAAAGAAGTGATACAGGAACTCCTCGATGCAAAATCGTTAAAACGGGAACCCTACGGGTTTGTACATTTTGATTCCCCGGATGAACGGGGCATTGACACGGCCCTTATCTTCCATAAAGAACATTTTGCGGTGGTACATTCGGAAACCATCCCTTTGCTGATCAATAATCTCAATGGGGAAAGAGACCTTACTCGGGATATTTTGTACGTAAAGGGAAAACTGCATAACGAGGAAGTACATGTTTTTGTGAACCATTGGCCGTCCAGAAGGGAAGGGGCGGAGGAAACGGACTATAAAAGAATAAAAGCGGCCGAAACCATATTGGAAAAATTGAGAGCTATTGAAGCTGAAAGCCCCAATTGTATCATCATGGGGGATTTTAACGATGACCCAAACTCGGAAAGCATCCAAAAGCTGATGTCCACTGGAATGTTCATCAACCCCATGCAAAATTTGTTGTCCCCGGTTTCAGGCAGTACCAATTTTAAGGGTAAATGGAACCTATTCGATCAAATTCTGGTTTCCCACACCTTTTTAAATTATGAAAAAGGGACCCACACCTTTAAAAAGGCCAAAGTTTTTGCCCCAAGATTTCTTACCGAATGGAAAGGAAGGTATAAAGGAAATCCATTCAGGACGTTTGCCGGGAAAAAATATTTGGGAGGGTATAGCGACCATTTTCCGGTATACGTGATCTTGGAGGAAAACAGATAGTATAGAGAAGGAAAAATAGCACACAACATAAAAGTTAATTTTCACAACAACTTTAGGAAAAACAGAGTGCATTTCATCGAATTAATAAAGGTTTTTATCGATGATTTTGCAATCTGAACGTACATTTGTAATCCAAGTCTTACCAAAGCTTAATTTATGGATTACAAAAAACTACACTGGACTACGGGAATTTGTTCCTTCCTCCTTTTTGTTTTTTTGGGTGCTTCTTCCGTAACTGCACAGTCCAAGAGTTCCAAGGAATTTATCAAAGCCACTTATAACCAAGATAAGATGCGCTCCCTTATCCGTGAAATGGAAATGGAAGAGCAAGCCAAAGCGTCCAAAATAGGTCAAGTTTTGGCATCCAAGGGTTTTAAGAAGAAAGAAAAGCTTCAGGATGGTTCTGTAGTTGCCCTTAAGGACTTGGGCACAGATGGAACTCCTATTTTTTATACCACACTGAACGACCCATCCAAACAAACCTCCCGGGCCCATACGCTATATACCGATGGCCTTTTGAACCTGGGTCTAGATGGAAGCGGAATGGAAGTGGGCGTTTGGGATGCAGGTGTGGCGCTTACCACCCACCAAGAATTTGATACCCGGGCTAAAAACGCCGACAGCTCCATCGAAATTGACCTACACGCCACTTTGGTTACGGGAAACTTGATTTCCTCCGGGGTAAAACCCAACGCCAAGGGAGTGGCCTTTGGCGCCAAGGCCTTGACCCACGATTGGACCCGTGACAAGATTGAAGTGGCCGAAGCTGCAGCCAACGGACTTTTGTTGAGCAACCATTCCTACGGAATCAAATCGGACCGAGTGCCCGATTGGTATTTTGGTTCTTACATCAAGGTGTCTCAAGACTGGGATAAGATCATGTATAATGCCCCGTATTATTTAATGGTGACCGCTGCAGGGAATGCGCAAAATTCTTATGACAATGCAACCCCAAACTTTGGTAAGACCGCGGATGGGTTTGACCTTTTATTGGGATTCACAACCTCCAAGAACGGACTTACCATTGCTGGAGCGAACACCAAGATTGGAAGCAAGGGCGAATTGGAAGAAGCAACCGTTGCCGGCTACAGTAGTTTTGGTCCTGTGGACGATGGAAGGATAAAACCCGATTTGGCAGGAGATGGATCTTCCATACTATCCACCAGTTCCGCTACCAACACAAGTTATGAGACTTCCGCAGGAACTTCCATGGCGGCACCCGGGGTAACAGGGTCTCTTTTGCTGTTGCAGCAATACCATGAGGAATTGTACGGTAGCTATATGAAAGCGGCCACACTAAAGGGACTGGCGCTTCACACTGCGGATGATGTAAATGCCAAAGGGCCCGATTATAAAATGGGCTGGGGCGTCATAAACGCCAAAGCCGCTGCGGAGCTACTTCAAAATAAAGACTATACCGCATTGATCAATGAAGAAAGCCTAGCACAAGGCCAAACTTTTTCCATTACAGTGACGGCAAAGGAATCAGAGACCTTGATGGCCTCCATTTCCTGGACCGACCCAGAGGGCGAATACATCAATAGTGGAGAACTGAACGCAACCACACCGGCTTTGAGGAACGATCTGGACATTCGGATCACCAAAAATGGCGAAACCTATTTTCCCTGGAAATTGAACCCTGCAAAGGCCAATGATGCGGCTACAAAAGGGGATAACAAGGTAGATCCCTATGAACGCATTGAAATTGCCAATGCCAAAGGGGAGTATACCATTACCATTTCCCACAAAGGGACCCTTACCAATGGTGTTCAGGATTTTTCATTGATTGTGAGCGGGGCCCAAATTTCAAAATGCAGTACGGAGGTTCCTTCAGCACTGGAGTTGGTTTCTTCCAATGAAAATGGCTCCACCATTTCTTGGACTGAAGCACCTGAGACCCTTTTTGAAGTACAGTATAAAGCTTACAATGCCGACTCATGGAACAGTGAACTGCTTTGGGAGAACAACTTTGAACTCACTGGTTTGGAAGAAGGTGTTGTTTACGAAGCCCGGGTCCGTTCCATTTGTACCGAAAATGCCACTTCCGATTTTTCCGAGACCCTAGAGTTTGAATTCAATGGGGAAGATACCGAGATGTTCAGTTATGAACCCTTGAGCTATAGCGAAGAACTTACGGTAACAGTATTCCCGAACCCCGCTGTGGACTACTTGACCATACAGGCCCATCTATCCAAAGACGCCGAGTATTCCATCGTGACCACTTCCGGAAACACCATCAAAAGGGGCAATGTTGAGGGATCCATCAATGTTTCGGCCTTGGCATCTGGATTGTACATTTTGGTGGTACAGGACTATGCAGGCATACAGAGTACCAAATTCTATAAAAACTGAGCCATGCCCAGCCATAACACATACGGAGTAATTGGCAATGAGGGAAGAAGGGCAAAGTTTTTGATCAGGCTTTTACTTTTGCCGATTATACTGTTTTGATTTCATACAAACCAAAGAATATTGTAACCCTGAATTTATTTCAGGGTCCCATCAGATTCTCCCGATTCATAAAAGTAACATGGGATGCTGAAACAAGTTCAGCATGACCAAAAGCTCAACCTGTTATATTTTTTTGATTTCCCCATCGGATAACAATTCGTCGTTCCGCATCCGTAGGAATACCTGTGCCGTGGTCACCACATCCAATTCACAGTATGAAACGATTCGGTCCAGATCGTTGTCCCCGTAGAAGACATCCTTCACCATACTGCCATCCATATCTTCCTTGGGGGAAGGGATTCCCAGTACATGGGCCAATAGTTTTAGGGAGGTATAGTTTTTGTAATCGCCAAACTTCCAAAGCTCCATCGTATCCAAATGGGGCACTTCCCAAGGTTTTTTACCAAAAAGGTCCAATTTATAGGGTAGGTCAATGCCATTGATGACCATACGACGGGCTATATAGGGAAAGTCGAACTCCTTGCCGTTGTGGGCGCACAACAAATGCTTCGCTTGGCTGAAATGGTCCAAGAGCAGCTTCTTGAACTGTGTGAGGATCTTGGGCTCTTCCCCATAATAGGAAGTGACCCTAAAACTTCGCTGCCCCCCTTTAAAGGTAAAATACCCCACCGAAATGCAAATGATCTTCCCGAATTCGGCCCAAATACCGGCGCGCTCATAAAAGTCCTCGGCACTCACTTCTTCCTTACGTTGATATTGCGACTTCTGTTCCCAAAGCAATTGGGATATCTCATCCAAGTCTGTAAAATTTGGTTTTTGTGGAACGGTCTCAATGTCCAAAAAGAGAACATGCTCCAAGTGGATTTTTTTGATCATGTAGGAAAATACTAATTTGGAATGTAAAAGTACCCTGTGAAACAATAAATCGTATATTGTAATTGACAAAAAAAGCTTTGAAATTGAGAAAATGGATTTGGATAGTGCCCATCATGGTCCTAGCCGGATGTTCCTCGGATGATTCTGGAGCAAGTGTGCCATCTTCCCAAAAAGTCAGCTTTGTTGCCATTGGGGAGGATTTGGACAAGGTATATCAATTTTCCTATGATGGCAATAGTGCCTCGGGCACAACGGTTGACCTTACACAGGAATTGGGAGTGTCCTCAAATTATCTCACCCTAGGGCAGCAAGGGGAAACACTTTCCTTTTATACATTTAGAAATGGTGCCTTTTCCTTGGCACTCAAAAATTTGACCACCGAGGAGATCAACATCTATGAAAATTTCTACACAATTACCCCAGAGAAGGCCGTTACTTGGGGCATAAACAATGATTTCAGGGCATTTTTCGGGTATTTTGGGCCCGCGGGGAGCAGTAATCTGGGGCTTCAGGACGTGGAGTTGATCGGAACGGCCCAAGAAGACGTCGTAGTTGATTTTAATGTGGCATCCACGTATAGGCCCCTGCTGTACAATGGGAAAATCTATATGGCCTTTAGGGACAATTTGGGTGTTTACAAGCTTGCCCATTATGATATAGCCACTATGGCCATTGGGGGAATCCTAATTCTGGGACCGACCCCCATTAGTTTTTTTGTCACAGAGGCAGGGGACATTGCCATTGTAAAAAATGAGGCAAAGGCGGCATTGGACATCCACTCTGCAGATGATCTTTCGTTTATGGAAAGTATCGAGGTGGATGTTACACTGGGTTTTTCTCCTGGGGTGATCAACAACATCGTCCTTGAAGACGACCAACTGTACTTTAATTTTCAATACCCACAGCCTTCAAGATTTGTAGAGGGCCCCGCTATTTATGACCTCAACACAAAAACGACCTCTTTTTTGGATTTGGCGGGATTGGTGAACCAAGCGGAAACTGAAATTGGCAAGTCTATTGCGATTACCACCCAAAGCTATGATCCATCACAAGCTGTGTTTTTGATCGCCTACGGCACGTTGGATGATGAGGTGGAAGGTGGCATCTTGGTGGTTTCGGCAAAAGGTGAATTGTTGTTACAGGTTTCCACACCCTTTTTCCCCACCTATTTTGTGAGAAATTAAAAGAGCGATTGTTGTGGCGAAGGACTTTCGTGCTCCAAGAGCCATTTTTTTCGATGCAACCCGCCCGCATAGCCCACAAGATCACCATTGCTTCCGATGACGCGGTGACAGGGAACCACGATCCACAGAGGGTTTTTTCCATTGGCTGCGGCCACCGCCCTAATGGCTTTGACATCTCCCAATCTTTTGGAAAGCTCTAAATAGGAAATGGTTTTTCCGTAAGGAATTTCCAGCAGGGCATTCCAAACCTTTTTTTGAAAATCGGTTCCAGAAGGGTTCAATGATAGGTCAAATTGTGTACGTGTACCTTCAAAATACTCTTTGAACTGGTATACGGCATCTTCCAAAGTCTCTGGAACTATACCAATCGGCATTTTTTCATTCAAAACAGAGACTGAAGCGAGGCCGTTTTCGTCGCCTTGAAACTCTGCAAATCCTATAGGAGTTTGTAAATAAGCAATTTCCATTACTTTATTTTACTTTTTTCTTCAATACTATGAAAGCCAGTTTATCTGTTAGATCTTTTTCCAAATACATGGCTTTTGGTCTCTTTCTTTGATGATGCGGGCCACTAGGGGACCATTTTTTGAAAAAAGTGACCACCCATATACCTTGGGATTGATTCAAAAGTAGCTAAATTTCCAAATAGCTGGACAAGCGCCTTTTAATTTAAAGGATGCCTATTTTACATCAAGGAAAACACCAATGGCGTAGGAAGGTGAGGCATATATGATACGTCCGTCCAGGGCCCCCCCGTAATTGGCCGATACTCCCAATTTTTTGGTAAGATAATAGGCAGCTTCCACGCCCAATCCCGTGAACTCCACATTATTTGCAAAAATACTACCTTGGTTGTTCTGGGCGCTCAGGGAACCGTTCTGCAGGGATTGCACAATATCCAATTTGCCAGCAATCCAAAGGCGGTTGAAGAACTGTATGCCCAGTTCGGCTCCCGTCCTGAACCCATCGGAAAAATTCTGGGTACGGTTGTTATATCCCACATAGATTTTGGCATAGCTTGGATTGTTGGCTATTTTGAACGGAGTTCCCGCAGCGACGCGCAGCATTTGGTTAAACTCACCATCACCGGTTTGATAGCTGCCATCACTGCCTCCGGAATCATTCCCCGTAGGAAGGCCAAGCCATAAAGTTGCGGAAACGGCCAGTTTTTCTTTTTGGAAAATGGAATAGGTGACCCCAAGGTCCACATCGCCAATGGAATTTATGGATTCTCCAGGAGTGATAAGCTCATTGGTGGTGCTCGAAAAAATTTCGTTTTGATAGGTGCGCGAGAAAAAGGGGATATAGCCCACCAAATTCCAACGATCGGTCAGTCCATATTCGGCGTAAAGGTTCACATTGAATTGTCCGCGGGTGGCATTGGGCTCAATTTTTCCCGTATCGGTGTAATGCTGATCGGCCTCCAAGTACCATGCCGATAGTTTATAGTAACCGTTTCCGCTTTTTCGGGGCCATTGTCCGAAAAACAGGCCTGGAAACAATAGGACTATAATCAGTAAAAGACGATATTTTGTCATGGTATGCTAGTGGTTATGGTTAATTGATTTGGCCTTGGCCTACTTTTACACTGAAGGGCTTGCACCAGTACAAAAGATATTGGTAGTCGTTGATGCCTATATTTTGAATGACATAGGAATGTGCCCCTTGAAAAGTCGTGACCGCCCCCACCTCAAGGGCGCCGTTGACGGAGTTTGGGTTGTTGGTCAGATAAAGAAAAAGCCCTGGAAGGCTGGAGGAAGCCTTATAGTCATTGTTGATGAACAGGAGGAGGCCATTTCCATTCGTTTCAAGGGTGAAGCTTCCCTGCAGCTCATAGCCACTGGTCGTCATGATGGTTCCACTTTTGTTGGACGCTTCATTGTTTCCCGTTTCATTTGGGGAAACCACAAGCATGTTCCGATCCACGATGGTACTACCCCCAACGGTGACAGACGCACTTATGGTGGCTTCACCTTCGGCCAAGGCGGTGGCCACGCCCTGCTCATTTACGGTTACGATGGACTCGTTGGAGCTTGACCATAGGATCAAGGCATCCTCAGGCTGACCAATGTTGTTGAAAAAAGTCGCCATGTAGGTATGGGTCGCCGAAGTCTGTAACCCTGTTATGGGGTTGTTGATGCGGACGGATGGCTCTACAAAATCATCGATGTAATCTTTTCCAATGCATCCGAAACATAGGAAGAAGGCCGACATCAAAATGAAATGCGGTTTACAATAAAAGGAAGGCATGCTGCAATTTTTTTGGACGATTTTTATCCTATTAGTAAATCGTTCCCCAAAAAGCTTACAAAATTTTTACAAAAAGAGAGAAAGGCCTTCGAATCGTTAATTTGTTGCTGTCATTGATTGTGCTTCATAAAAGACATGGTGGAGCGCGGTTCGGATATTGAGGTCGTACAGATTTCCGTGCTCCCGTGTGGGATATACCCGATTGGAGAGAAAAATGAACACCAATTTGTTTTCTGGATCGGCCCAGACAAAGGTGCCCGTGAACCCAGAGTGCCCAAAACTGCCACTGCTTGCCAAAGGTGACGGATAGGCCTCTGCAAGGGGAAGTTCGGAGTTGTTCAACAAAGGTTTGTCAAACCCCAATCCCCTTCGATTTTCGTTTTCTGGGTATTGGACCCTGATAAACTCTTTCACCGTTTCTTTTGAAATGAGCTGTGTTTCTCCAATAGAACCATAGTTTTCATAAAAGAGCATCATTTTGGCCAGATCATCGGCAGTACCGAACAAACCCGCATTTCCAGATACACCTCCCTTTAAGGAGGCATTTTCATCATGTACCCATCCCTTTACCACGGCCTTTCTGAATAGGGTGTCATTTTCTGTTGGAACGAAATGGTTTGCAAAATTCTTTTTGCCGGGGTTATATCCCAAAGTGTGGCACCCCAAGGGCTTGTAGAAATTTTCGGCAATATAGGTCTGGTAATCCGTTTGGGCCAATTCCTCTATCAGCGTTGGAAAAATAAGAAAGGAAAGTCCGGAATATAGGTACTTTTTCTCTTCGGACACCTTGGAGCGATTGATTATACGATTCATTTTTCGTTGGAATCGATCATTGATGAATAGGTTGGCATAAACCTGCAGGTGAAACCGTTTACTGGGAGTATTATGGACAAACCTCTTTTTTATCTTCCCATTTTTGACTACTTTTTGTAGAAAGACAATGTAGGGGATCAGTCCTGCCTGATGGCTCAGGATCTGCCTTAAGGTAAGGTCTTTTTTGTCCTTTCGGTTTTTCCAGGGTTTCCAATAGGTACTGAAGGGCACATCCAAATCAAGCTTGTGTTCATCTACAAGATTCATGAGTGCGGGCAGCGGCCCCATGATCTTGGTGACCGAGGCCAAATCGTACAGGTCGTTGGTGGCCACAGGCTGAACACTGTCATAGGTATGGTATCCATACGCTTTATGGAAGATTACCGTATCGTTCTTGGCCACCAGCAATTGTGCCCCGGGAAAGGCTTGGTTTTGAATGCCCAGAGTCATGATGGAATCCACTTTTTGATCGATGAAAGCTTCATCGAACCCGAGTTCCGAAGGATGGGCATGGATCAATTCCCTTTGGGCCATTCCCATTTGGATCAATAGGACAAAGAACAGGAACAATAGAATTGGTTTCTTCATGAAGTGCGTTGTTATCCCAAAGTACGGATAAAATCCTTGGCAAAATAACTGGCAATGATATTGGCTCCAGCCCTTTTTATGGCGGTCAGTTGTTCAAGCATTACGGCGTCATGGTCCAACCAGCCTTTTTCCGCTGCCGCTTTCAACATGGCATATTCCCCAGAAACCTGATAGACCGCCACGGGCACATCTACTTCATTTTTGATTTCCCGCACAATGTCCAAATAGGGCAGCCCAGGTTTTACCATCACAATATCGGCTCCCTCATCAATATCCATTTGGGTCTCGCGAATGGCCTCAAAGCGATTGGCAAAATCCATTTGATAGGTTTTTTTATCCTTGGGGACATTGGCCATATCCACCGGAGCGGAATCCAAGGCGTCCCGGAACGGGCCATAGTAGGCACTGGCATATTTGGCGGAATAGCTCATGATGCCGGTGTTCTGGAAACCCTCATCTTCCAAAGCCTCCCGAATGGTGAGGATGCGACCGTCCATCATGTCGCTGGGCGCCACAAAATCGGCTCCGGCTTCGGCATGGGATATGCTCATCTCAGCCAAGATTCCCGAAGTTTCATCGTTGAGGATCTGGCCTCTGGCAACGATGCCATCATGGCCAAAAGAAGAGAATGGATCCAAAGCCACATCGGTCATCACCAGCATCTGTGGGCAGGCATTTTTTACGGTCTTTATGGCCCTTTGCATCAACCCGTTGGGGTTTAGCGCCTCGGTTCCCTTGTTGTCCTTGAGGTTGTCCGGGACCTTTACAAAAAGCAGTACGGCACAGAGGCCCATTTTCCACAATTCCTTTGCCTCTTTTTCCAGATTGTCCAGACTAAGGCGATAGTAATTGGGCATGGAAGGGATTTCCTCTTTTATGTCTCTGCCCTCCACTACAAAAAGGGGGACCAAAAAATCATCTGGGGTCACCAGGGTTTCCCGGACCAATCTACGAATGGATTCGGTGGCGCGGAGTCTTCTATTTCGAATCAATGGGTACATGGTTTTAGTTTTAAATTTTGGCTAAATAATGATTTCACCAACTAAATAAGGAACAGCTTTTCCCGAAATTTTAACCCGTTCCCCTAAATGTTCACAGATGAGGTCACCCTCTCTTTTTGAAAGTTGCTTTGCCGTCATTTTGGTTTTTCCCAATACTTGTGACCAATAGGGTGTTAAGGAAGTATGGGCGGAACCGGTTACCGGATCTTCCGGAATACCACACTTCGGCGCAAAAAAACGGGAAACAAAATCTACTTGTTCACCGGGGGCCGTAACAATGACCCCTCTGCAATCCAATTGGTTCAACAAATGGAAGTTAGGGCTTATGGCTTCAACTTCTGGTTGCGAATTGTAGACCAACAGGTAATCAGTCTTTCCCTTTAAGGTTTTGGTCGGGGTAAGGCCAATGGCGTTGTCCAATTCGGGAATATTGCGGATGGAAACCACATTATCCGTTGGGAAATCCATGGTCATCCACCCATTGGAAGCTTTTTTAACGATCAATTCGCCACTTCTGGGAGAATAAAACCGAATGGTATCTTCTGTGTGGTCGTAGTAGTTAAAAAGTACATGCGACGTTGCCAAAGTGGCATGTCCGCAGAGATCCACCTCTACTTCTGGGGTGAACCAGCGAAGTTCGTATACCTCATCTTTTTTAACGGCAAAGGCAGTTTCCGCCAAATTGTTCTCTTGGGCTATTTTTTGCATCAAATCTGGATCTAACCAGCGTTCCAAAATGCATACTGCAGCAGGATTTCCTCCAAAGGAGCGGTCCGTAAAGGCGTCTATTTGAAATATGCGTTGTCTCATCGTGGCAAATTCGTGTATTTCAGTTTAAATTTCGATAAATATTTTAGTCGAGACCATATTTTTTGTTGAATTTATCCGCTTTTTGCACCCATTTTTTTGGGGCATTGAACCTATATCCAAGATACATCTCTGCGAAGGACAAAGCATCTCCAACGGCTGTTGAATCATCCTCTTCATAGGCCAATAGTTGGGCGTTCAGGTTGATGCCGGTAAAGAACCTTTCAGAATTATATCCCAACGCAATCCTGAACAATGCTTGGCCAAGGAAGTTTGTGGAGGTTTCCCCTTCCGATCTGGAAAGGTGCATACCCATACCTACCGTGGCACCAGTACCTAAAATCACATGCTGTCCCAAGACCAAATTATAATAATACCCTGGGCCCAGCGCCATATCCATTATATGTTCACTGCTGTCTTCCATGGTGTCGTCCTCAAAGCTAAGATGGGTATAGTAGTAGGTAAATCTGGGAACGAAGCTGCCCGAACTCTTTTTTTGCCATTCATTTTGAAAACCTATCGCCCTGAAAGAAAAGTTGCTGTTGAACACATAGCTGGTAGACCCTCCTATCTTTAAAGTCTTCAGGCCCGGAAAGGGCAGAGAGGTGTCCCCAATGTTTGCAAAAAAGCCCTTTTGGTTATAGAAGTCAAAGGTTTGCATCCATTTTCCCAAGAACATTCTAAAATTGAGCGTGAAGAGTTTGGAGTCTTCATTGTCTCGATTTTCGGAAAGGAAATTTGGCGCAAACCCCAAATCGAGCTCTACGGAACGGAAAAGAAAGGATATCCCCAAATAGGTTTTATCGTTTGGTTTGAATTCCACCTCGGAGTTGTCCTGGGAATCATTTACAACAAAGCTGTTGGAAGTGTTCTGCATGCCCAATCGAACCGTTAGCTTATCTGGAAAGGTTTTGATGTACAGGCTATCCTGGGACCACAGAGGAGCCATGGACAACGTGAAATAAACCATCACCAAAATAGCCCTTACACCCATTCTTTAGGATTTTTGAGTATATGTTCCAATTTTTCTTCTTCACTTCCTTTCTCAGGATGGTGATTATATCTCCATTGCACATGGGGTGGAAGGCTCATCAGAATACTTTCAATGCGGCCATTGGTTCGTAACCCAAAAAAGGTTCCCTTATCGTGGACCAGATTGAATTCCACGTACCGGCCCCGTCTGATCTCTTGCCAATTCCTTTGGCTTTGGGTGTGGGCGACATCCTTTCTTTTTATAACGATAGGTATATACGCATCCAAAAAGCTGTTTCCAACCTCGGAGACAAAGTTGTACCAGTCTTCCATTTCCATGGAATCGGTTGCCTTGCAATAATCAAAAAAAAGTCCTCCAACACCGCGGGCCTCATTACGATGTGCATTCCAAAAATATTCGTCACATTTCTTTTTGTAGGTGGGATAAAATTCTCGGTTGTGGGCATCGCAGGCCTTTTTGCAGATACCATGAAAATGTTTCGCGTCTTCCTCGAACAAATAGTAGGGGGTAAGGTCCTGTCCGCCCCCAAACCACTGGTCCACAATCTCCCCTTTCGTGCCGTACATTTCAAAATAACGCCAGTTGGCATGGACGGTGGGCACCATGGGATTTTTGGGATGTATCACCAAACTGAGGCCACAGGCAAAAAAATTGGCATCCTGTACACCAAAATAGTTTTGCATGCTCTTGGGGAGTTCCCCATACACTCTGGAAATGTTGACGCCACCCTTTTCAAAAACGGCCCCATTTTCAATGACACGGGTTCTTCCGCCACCGCCTTCTGGTCGTTTCCAGAAATCTTCTCTAAAGGTCGCCGTTCCATCCACTTCTTCCAGTTTGGAGGTGATGGTATCCTGCAAATGTTCTATGTAGTTGTAAAATTTGTCCTTCATGCTTCGTCAATAATGTGGACCAGTTGGTTTTTAAGCTCGGTCATATTGGAATGGGCGTCAATCTTGATTGAATGACGTGCCATTTTGTTGAGCATTTCCACAATTTCATTTTCGGTCTTCCCGATGTTGTCTTCAAAAATGATGCGCCCTACCGCATTGTTGTGCAGGTCCATTTTTCTGGCCAGTTCCCGGTTCGGAAAAGCATTTTCATGCCAATCCGTTATTTTTTTGGCCCAAGAGACTGCCTTTTGCGGGTTCTTTTGCCAAACATAGCACCTTTTCGCAATCAAACAGTTCCATAGGGCATGCCTAAAGGCATTGGCCGGTCCATTTTTATGGTGCAAACGACCATAATGGTCCGTGGAAATTTTCATGCATTGCTCGGTGGCCCGCAATGTGGGCACAATATAAAGGGGACTCCCCAGCCCAATAAATATAACTTTCAGTATATTTTTGGGGTCTACCCTTTTTAATATGACAATCGGGTTCACTCCCTGTACTCTTTAACCGCATCTATAAAGGCCTTGGCATTTTCCAGGGGAATATTTGGCAATATGCCGTGCCCTAAATTGACAATGTATCTATCCTTTCCGAATTCCCGGATCATTTGATGCACCATTTTCTTGATTTCTGATGGAGGCGACAACAATCTGGCAGGATCAAAATTGCCCTGAAGCGTAATATTCCCACCGGTAAGATATCTGGCGTTCTGTGCAGAACACGTCCAGTCCACCCCAACGGCGGAAGCCCCGGATCGTGCCATCTCCTTTAAAGCGAACCAGCATCCTTTCCCGAAAACAATGACGGGAACGATATCTTTCAGCGCATCCACAATCTGTTGGATATACGGCCAAGAAAATTCAAGATAGTCCTTGGGAGAAAGCATCCCACCCCAAGAATCAAATAGTTGTACCGCGTCGACACCGGCCCTTGCCTTGGCTTTGAGATAGGCAATGGTGGTATCGGTTATTTTTTGAAGGAGTTCGTGCGCTGCTTCTGGTTGTGTAAAACAAAAACCCCTGGCCATGTCAAAACTTTTGCTTCCCTGCCCTTCCACACAATAACACAAAATGGTCCAGGGAGAGCCCGCAAAACCGATAAGGGGGATTTCATTGTCCAACTTTTCCTTGGTCATGGCAATGGATTCCAGCACATAGCCCAAAGAATCTTCGACATTGGGTACGATGACACTGTCCAAATCTCTCAGTGAGCGAATAGGATTGGGCAAATAGGGGCCAAAATTGGATTTCATCTGAACTTCGATGCCCATGGCCTGCGGAACCACCAAAATATCACTGAAGAGAATGGCTGCATCCATCCCGTACCTGCGAATGGGCTGTACCGTAATTTCCGATGCCAGGTCAGGGGTTTGACAACGGGTAAAAAAGTCATATTTCTTGCGAAGCTCCATAAATTCCGGCAGATAACGCCCTGCTTGGCGCATCATCCAAACAGGGGGACGGTCTACGATCTCGCCCTTAAGGGCTCTTAGGAACAAATCGTTTTTGATCATGCTTTTTTGAAATGTTTTATTGCTTGGACCAACACATTTTCTACGGTTGGTGTACTGGCTGTTATTATGTGGGAACTATGTTTTTTGGCTTCTGCTGTGGTGGTACCACCAATGCAAAAGAGGACTTCACTACCAATGGAATTCTCCAAGAGAAAGCTTCTTACTCCGCTTGGACTAAAAAAAAGCAAGCCATCAAAAAAGCGATCAAACTTTTTGGAGACAGGGTGTGCTTGATACACAACGCATTCTTTATACTGAATGTTATTTTTTTTTAGAGTTTCTGGCAGCTCTTCCCTTCTTCTGTTGCCACATAAGAACAGAAATCGGTCGTTTTTATGTTTTTTCACAATAAAATTGGCCAATTCGAAGGCATTTTCGGCTGATTTTACAACGTTAAGGCGATTTTCGAGCAAAACTGCTTTTGTTTTATCACCAACGCAAAATGCCCTTATATTGGAATGATCTAAATCCTTTGTCAAATTTAAAAATCCCTTTACCGCATTCTTGCTGGTAAAAATGAGGTTCTCATATCCACTTGGAATCTCGGTCTCCAACAGTTCAATATGTAGTGCGTCATATTCCACCAAACCCAACCCTGAATTTAGGAACAGTTCCTTTTGGGAAGGGGTCAATATTTTAGTGGAGAGCACTGTTTTCATTTTTGATTTGCTGCATCAATATATCCCCTCCGTTCTGGAGAACTTCTTTGGCACAAAGCTTTCCAAAATCTGTGGCCTTTGAAACGGGAATACTTTTCTCAATACTGATTTTTTGGGTGCCATCCAAAGAAAAAAGAACGCCTTCAAAATATACCACATTGTCTTCTATTTTGGCAAGGGCCCCGATCGGGGCCGTACAGCCACCTTCAAGCGTTCGCAAGAAATCGCGCTCTACGGTCGTGGCCATTTCTGATTCTTTATGGTTAAGCTTTTCCAAGGCTTTCCTTGAATATGGGTCTTCTTCTTTGGCAACCACCAGCATGGCGCCTTGGGCAGGGGCAGGTACCATCCAATCAAGGCACACGGCATCTTTGGGCATCAATTTTATACGTTCCAGACCCGCTTGGGCAAAAATGGCACCGTTCCAATCATTTTCAATGAGTTTGATGAGCCTTGTGTTCACGTTTCCCCTTAAATCGACCACTTTATCGTTTGGGTATTTGTGCAACCATTGCGCTTTTCTCCTCAAACTACCGGTTGCAATGGTGGCAGGACGGCCAGATTCCAAAAAGTCCGAACCTTTGTGCACCAGAACATCATGGGCCATGGCCCGCTCTAGCACAGCTGCCTGTACAATGCCTTTGGGCAGTTGGGTTGGGACATCTTTCATGGAGTGCACGGCAATGTCTATTTGGCCCTTTAACAGGGCAATATCCAGGGTCTTTGTAAAAATGCCGGTAATCCCAAGTTCGTAGAGCGGTTTGTCCAGAACCTCATCCCCGGTTGATTTGATGGGAACCAAAGAGGCATCGTATCCCAAAATTTCGAGCTTTTCCTGTACGGTAGTGGCTTGCCACAGTGCCAATTCACTATCGCGGGTCCCGATTCGAATGATCTTGCTCATTTTGAATCGATTTCTAACTGAAAAACCTTTTGGATAAGCTCCAGGCTATCTTCGGTATCCACTTCGGAGCGCTTTAAGTGGTTGGCAAATTGTTTGGTGATTTTTTGGATAATGCGTTCCGTAATAATCTCGGCCTGGTCTTGGTTAAAATCAGAGATTTTTTTGGAATGGAAGTCGATTTCCTCTTCCTTCATGGTCTTGAGCTTTTCCTTGAGCGCATTGATCACGGGGGCAAACTTTCTGGTTTCCAACCATTTCAGAAACCCTTTTTTTACCTGTTCGATGATGGCTTCAGCCTTGGGGACATATTCTTTTCTTTTGGCCAAGGTGTCATCCGTAATTTGGGAAAGCTGATCCAGATGCACCAAGGAGACATTTTCCAGCTCCAAAACATCGTCCGATACATTTTTGGGAACGGAAAGATCCAAGATCAGAAGTGGTTTTTTGGTATAGATCAATGCTTTGGAAACGGTGGGGAGCTGAGCGCCCGTAGCCACCACAAGAATATCCGCTTTCCTGATCTCTGTCTGCAGATCGCCATAATCCTTTACGGTCAAATGGAACTTTCCGGCAATGTCCTCCGCCTTCTCCCTTGTCCTGTTGATCAAGGTGATATGGGAATTGTTGGAGTGCTTGATAAGGTTTTCGCAGGTGTTCCTTCCAATTTTGCCAGTACCAAAAAGCAGGATGTTCTTCCCTGAAATATCAGAAATGGTGTCCAGAATATATTTTACCGAGGCAAAAGCCACCGAAGTAGCCCCGGAAGAGAGTTCCGTTTCGGTCTTGATACGCTTGCTCGCCTGTATGACAGCGTTGCAGAGACGTTCCAAGAACGGATTTGCCATGTCGTGCTTTTTGGCGCGGTAGAAGCCCTGCTTTATCTGGCTGATGATTTCAAAATCTCCTAAAATCTGACTGTCCAGGCCGGTTCCTACCCTGAACATATGGGAAATGGCATCGTGGTTTTTGTATACATAGGCCACCTCCTGGAATTCTTCCACGGTGCCATGCGTTTCATCGCACAAAAGCTTTATAAGTTGATAAGGGTGTTGGGCAAAACCGTACAGCTCTGTCCGATTGCAGGTAGAAATCACCAAAAGCCCATCAATCCCCAGTTCTTTCGCCTTTGCCATAATATGGTCAATGGCCGGAACATCTAAGCTGAATTTCCCCCTGACCTCTGCATCCGCCTTCTTGTAACTAAGTCCTACGGCATAGAAGGAATTATGTCTTGAAATATGGTAGTTCCTCATAAAAGGATAAAATCGCAACACAAAAATAGGAGTGTTATCCATGAAAAAATAACGCTAGCGGAACTGTTGGCGATATACAGTTGCCTTTTCAATCCAAATTTTCTTGAACATGGTCAAAAGCATTGATTTTATTACTAACTTTGACTAAGCCCCCTTTAATTTAGAGTCATTCTAAATTAAAGAATGGGTCAGATCAAATCAATTAAAGCCATGGAAAATGTCGCCAAAGGGTCTTACGATGAAATTCTGGTAGAGGATGGGTTTTATATCCTTAAGATCCAGAACGACACCAGGGACCCACAAGTCATTGAACGTGAAATAGATAGTTCGTTTATCCAATTTCATTTTTGCTTGAAAGGCAGGTCCAAATTCAATTTTAACGAAGGAAACTATTTTCTGGAAGTAACAGAGGAAAACTCGTTATTGCTCTACAACACCCAAAAAGATTTGCCTTTGAACCTTATTGTACATTCCAATTCTTGGTTGCTGTCCGTTGTCATGACCATTCGAATGTTCCATTCCCTTTTTTCGAAGGAGGCAGACTATATTCCTTTTTTGAGCGGTGAGAACATGGAAAAGAAGTACTATTCCCAAGAAATGGTATCTCCGGCCATTGCAGTGGTCCTGAGTCAGCTGATGAACTACAATTTGCATCCTTCCATCAAACATCTCTACATGACGGGAAAGGTATACGAACTGATATCACTGTATTTTAACAAGACAGAGGATGCCGATTTGGAACAGTGCCCCTTTCTAGCCGATGAGGACAACGTGCGCCGGATAAAAATGGCCAAGGAAATCATGATTTCCCGGATGGCCGAACCCCCTACATTGGCCCAACTTTCCAAGGAAATAGGCCTCAGCCTAAAAAAACTGAAGGAAGGGTTCAAACAGATCTATGGGGATTCTGTGTACGGATTTCTGTTCGATTATAAGATGGAGTACGCCCGTAAAATGTTGGAAACCGGAAAACATAATGTAAACGAGATTGGACTTAAGGTAGGATACAGTACGGCAAGCCATTTTATTGCTTCTTTCAAAAAGAAATACGGCACAACGCCAAAAAAATATTTAACTTCAAGCACCTAAAATGTTTACCATGAAATTTCCCAAATTATCCTTGTTATTGGTTTTTTGCTTCATATTCCAAACCAATGCCCAAGAACCTCCGGCAACGGAAAAAACCGAAGGAGTAAAAATGCCGGAATTGGTATTGGTGTTCACCAAGACCTCTGGATATCGCCATACGTCCATTGAAAAAGGCGTACAGACCTTACGGGAACTGGGCCGCAAACATGGCTTTGTCGCTTTGCAGACAGAGACAGGGGAGGATTTCAACAATCAGAACCTAAAAAACTACAGGTTGGTGGTTTTCTTGAATACCACCTTGGATGTTTTGGATGAGAATCAGCAAAAAGCCTTTGAGAACTATATAAAAAATGGCGGAAGTTATCTGGGCATCCATGCAGCATCGGATACGGAGTACGATTGGCCTTGGTACGGAAAATTGGTGGGAGGTTATTTTGTGAGCCATCCGGAACAACAAAAGGCCAAGATTTATGTAATCGATAAAAACCATCCCTCCACGGCACATCTGGAGGATGTATGGGTGCATTTTGATGAGTGGTACAATTTTAAAGATTTGAACCCCGACGTTCATGTGCTCATGAAGCTGGATGAGTCGAGTTATCAGGGAGGCATCAATGGGAACAACCATCCTATTGCGTGGTACCATGAGTTTGATGGCGGCAGGGTTTTTTATACGGGGTTGGGACATACCGAAGCCGCATATGACGACCCCGATTTCAGGCAACATATATTGGGGGGCATTGAATGGTGCCTAAAACGAAAATAAGGTAGGCCTCGCCACAACGATTCCAATATTGCTCTTAATGCCCTTCAGATAATCTGCCAGGGGCTCTTGGGTAATTTCCACCTTTCCATTTTTGCTCGAGGCATGTAGAAGGTGCAATCGGCCATCAGGTTGTTGGATGGCAATACCGGTATGGGTCACGTCGAGTCCCTTTATGGAAGTGGCCAGCGCAATGATATCCCCGGAATGGATACGTTTTTCTTTTCCTTTAATCTGGTCTTGGGGCAAATAGCAAAGCGTCTCCTTTGCCAGTTCCTTTTCAACATCCAGCATGACTAAAAAGTTTCCATCATCCGCTAAAAAAGGGTACAATGAACGATGTGTTCCCATAAAATCGATGGGTTTATTGAGCTGTGTTCCACCCAGTTCCGCAGTAATATCCTTGATCAGGCCCTTTTTCTGGTTATCCCGGATCCACTCCGTAAAATAGTGCAAACGGGAGGGATAGCCATCCAGAACCCCATTTCTATACCGAATGGTTTCTAAACTGCCCGCAAAGTCCTCAAAGGTGGCCTGTTCCTGTTTTACCATTAGGCCCAACGCAAGTACGTTCTCCACAAAAGTGGTGCAATCCAACCCACGTAGGTTGACCACCAGAGTTTCCGTATCCCCTATTTCCAGTGTTTTTTCCACGTAGGGCGTTCCCAGGAATGATTTTCCAATAGCGATAATGGAATCTCCCAAGGTGGAAGCCTGCACCGGTTGGATTTGGGCAAGTTTCGATTCAAAAAGAGGCTTGTCCTTTGGGGAACAGCTTATCTGTTGGGCGTTTAACATAGACCCGATTAGCAATAGAACAAATGCTATTTTTAGATTCATACTTTTTCCTATCATTTTATTGGAACGCTATCCATAGTTCAGGAATCCTTTGAAAATCTTTTCCAAAAAGAGTTCATGGCTACAAAAATAGGACAGAAAATCTATAAGCTTGGATTGTTGGGCCCAATTGTAGATTGAATTTCATTATCAAACCATAAGAAACTATTTTGGATAGGGAAATGCCAAGTCGGTGCCATGTTGTATTTTTGGAACCTAAAACATTGTATAGTGCCGAAAGGAGTTTTATTGGTCAATTTGGGTTCTCCAGATAGCCCTACCCCCAAAGATGTAAAGCCCTATTTAGATGAGTTTTTGATGGACGAACGCGTCATTGATGTGAACCCTGTCCTTAGAAACATCATTGTCCGCGGGATTATCCTGAATACACGTCCCAAACGTTCCGCCAAGGCCTACACCAAAATTTGGTGGGAAGAAGGCTCTCCCTTGATCGTCATTTCGGAACGATTTGCCGAAAAAGTACGCCAGCATACGAACATTCCCATTGCCTTGGGAATGCGTTATGGTTCCATGACCATCAAAAATGCATTGCAAGAGCTAAAGGATCAGGGCGTGGATGAGATGTTGTTGGTTCCTTTATATCCCCATTATGCCATGTCATCCTACGAGACCGTGGTGGTTAAGGCCATGGAGGTGCAGCAAGAACATTTTCCCCAGATGCACATCACCACCTTGCCGGCTTTTTATGCCAATCAGGATTACATAAAAATTCTATCCCACAGCATAGCAGAAGGGTTGAAAGGTTTTGAATACGACCATATTCTGTTTTCCTATCACGGGATTCCAGAAAGGCATATCAAAAAATCGGACCCGACCAAATTCCACTGCCAGATTAATGCAAAATGCTGTACCACAAATTCTGTGGCGCACCATACCTGTTATAGACATCAATGCTACGCTACCACAGAATTGGTGAAAAAAGAACTGGATTTGGACCATGAAAAGGTCAGTACGTCCTTTCAATCACGATTGGGCCGCGACCCATGGTTGCAACCCTTTACCGATCATGAATTTGAAAGATTGGCCAAGGAAGGCATAAAAAGATTGGCCGTGATCACTCCCGCTTTTGTAAGCGATTGTTTGGAAACCCTCGAAGAGATTGCCATGGAAGGGAAAGAGGAATTTCTGAAGGTAGGGGGAAAGGAATTTGTGCATATCCCTTGCTTGAACGATAGGGATGATTGGGCAATGTTGATGGCCCAATGGATAATAGAATGGCACACCAACAACAAAGTGCCATCATGAATGCATGTCAGGTCGAGCGCAGTCGAGACCTATTAAATTTGATGGTCTCTTGACAAAACCCAATATTCAATAACCGACGCAAAAATGGCAAAAATATCCTCCGATCAATTGGGCATTGAACCCATAGGAAAATTGTTGATCAAGCAAGCTGTACCGGCATCCATAGGTATTTTGGTGATGTCCCTGAATGTACTGGTCGATTCCATTTTTGTGGGTAATTGGATCGGCTCAATCGCCATTGCCGCCATCAACGTGGTTTTGCCCGTTTCCTTTTTCATCGCTGCATTGGGGATGGCTATCGGAATAGGGGGGTCTAGCATTATTTCCAGGGCCCTCGGCGCCAATAACAGGGGAAAGGCCCTAAAAACATTTGGCAACCAGATTACGCTTACCTTGTTGGTCACCATCACCATGGTGGCCTTGGGGCTCTATTTTGTGGACAGTCTCATCCCTGCTTTTGGAGGCAAGGGATCCATTTTTGCCCCTGCCAAAATTTACTATACCATCATTTTGTATGGAGTGCCGTTTTTGGCTTTGTGTATGATGGGAAACACGGTCATACGCGCGGAAGGAAAGCCGAAGTTTGCCATGATAGCCATGATCATCCCCTCCGTGGGGAACCTGATCATGGACTATGTTTTCATTTATATATTTGATTGGGGCATGCAAGGGGCCGCTTGGGCCACCACAGGAGGATACCTCTTGTGCTTTGGTTATATCCTTTATTTCTTCCTGTCCAAAAACTCAGAATTGAAGATAGACCTCTCCCATTTTGGCCTAGATCGGGAGATTTTAAGGGAAATCAGTGCGCTTGGTTTTGTAACCCTGGCGCGCCAGGCCGTTACCAGTATCACCTATCTTTTGATGAACAATATCCTCTTCAATTTGGGAGGGGAACCCATGGTTGCCGTGTATGCGATCATTGGCCGAATGCTGATGTTTGCCCTTTTCCCCGCCTTTGGGGTCACCCAAGGATTTTTGCCCATTGCTGGCTATAATTACGGGGCCATGAAATATGATCGCGTTAAGGAATCCATCTATACTGCCATAAAATATGCCGCATTGGTGGCCACCGTTGTGTTTATTATTTTGATGGTCTTCCCCGGGGAAATTGCCTCCCTGTTCCTGAGCAACAAAGCAGACTTGCCTGCGGAGGAGTTGGCTACCAATGCCTTTGTGCTGCAACATTCGCCACTTGCCATGCGATTGGTCTTTCTGGCGACCCCGATCATTGCACTGCAATTGATAGGTGCCGCTTATTTTCAAGCTGTGGGCAAAGCGATACCTGCCCTGTTGTTGACCTTGACCCGGCAAGGATTCTTTTTTATCCCCTTGATTTTGATATTGCCACACCTCATCGGAGAAATGGGGGTATGGTGGTCCTTTCCCGTAGCCGATGTGATGGCCACTTTGGTGACCGGGTATTTTTTGGTGAAGGAGGTAAGGACCAAGTTAGTCAACTAATCACTTTTTGGAACGTAGGTTTTCCTTATTTTAGGGCCCAAATCCAAATGTATCCATGAGAAAAACTCTTTTCTATGGGCTGCTGCTTATGTTGATGACGGCCTGTGCCGAAAAATCTGAAAAAAAACAAATGCACACACTATTTGTGGGAACCTATACCGATGGTGCCAGTAAGGGTATTTACAAGTTTACGTTCGATCCCGAAACAGGAACACTGCTCAACCAAAGCTTGGCCGCGACATTGCCCAATCCTTCCTATTTGAAGATTTCAAAGGACAAAAAAAACCTATATGCAGTTCAGGAAACTGCAGATTTTGACAGTTTGGGCGGGGGGGTCTCCGCTTTCAAACTGCAGGATGGGCTTCTCGAATTTCAAAACAGTATGGGATCCGGGGGTGCACATCCCTGCCATGTTTCATTATCTGGAGATGGCCATCTGGCCGTTTGCAACTACAATGGGGGCAATGTGTCCATCTTTGCCCTTACGCAGGAAGGGGCACTTGGCACAGACCCACAAATTATTGACCATAAAGTTCTGGATACCACCAAAACGGCCCATGCGCATATGGCACAGTTTACGGCTGATGGACTTTTTGTGACCGATCTGGGATTGGATGCGGTCAAACGATATCAAAATAAAGAAGGACAATTTGTGCCTGCAGATCAAGCTTCCATAGCTTTTGCCAATGGTACGGGGCCCAGACATTTCACCTTTGGTGAAGGGGAAAAATTCCTGTATGTGATCAATGAACTGAATAGTACCGTTTCCGTTTTTGAAAAGGATGTCGATGGAGACTATCAAGAAATCCAAACTACAAGTACTCTGGAACCAGATTTTGATGGCAAAAGTTTTTGTGCGGACATCCATCTATCTCCCGATGGGAAATTTTTGTACGGCTCAAACCGAGGGGAAAACACGATTGTGATTTTTAGTGTGGACGTCGATTCAGGGAAACTGGAAACAAAAGGCAGGGAATCCGTACATGGAGATTGGCCCCGTAATTTTACGTTGGATCCCACTGGGGAATTTCTGTTGGTGGCCAATCAAAAAAGTGACAACATCGTTATTTTCAAAAGGGATGGCATCAGTGGAGGTTTGGAATTCTTGCATGAGACCGAGTTGCCCAGTCCGGTCTGTCTGGAATTTTTAGACTAGCCTTTTGCGTGATAAGCTTATAGCTTTTGGCGTACCAACCGATAATTTTCTAGCCTTTCGGGAGCGATGATGTCATTGGATTCTTGGTCGAAGTTGTCCATTTGTGAATCCGAAACAAAATACATACTGTCACCATAAATGGCAAAAGTGGTAGGGATATCCGAAGGTTTTTCGAATTCCAGCATTTTATCGGCCTTTATGATCTCTGTGCCTTGCCCGTTCAATGCAAACCGGAACACACCGTTTTTTGTTGGGTCCCTTCTGGCATTTACAATGGCAAAAAGGCTGTTTCTGTAGCATTTCAAGCCATCGATGCCCTTATGGCCATTGGGTCGGTTCAGCAATTTTTTGGAGGCAATGTCCAATATGCGAACCCCGCTGGTGTAGGAAGCCAAATAGAGCAGTTTTCCATCGGGGGAAATGGTGATGCCGTTGCAGTGTTTGATCTCATCGCTTGCGAAAAAAACCTCCAAACTGCCCTTGGTTTCGTTGACCGTATAGATGTCGTTACTTTCGGAATCTGTGATATAAACGGTTCCCTTGGCATCCACCGCTAGATCATTGAGATAAATAAAATGGTCATTCTCCAAGGTGTAGGAGGCAATAAGTTCCTTCGAGACAGTGTTCAGTAGTAATAGGATTGATTTGTTGTTGGCCTTGGGCAGAACGTTCCCCAAGGCAAACAGGGTGTCTCCCTTAACGGTCATTCCAAATCCAGATAAATAGTCATACTGGTTGCTGGCGATAAAATTTTCCGCGTGGCTTCCATCAAGATCACAACGGACGATTTTATCCAGCCTGAGACTGTTGAGGTATACTTTTTTTGCGTGGGGATCGATGGCAATGCCTTCGGGGATCAAATCTTTTTCAAAAGTAAGTTCCACACGGTTCCTTTGCTGGGTACAAGAAACTGTTAGCGCAAAGAGCCACAGCCCGGTCAGTATTCTCATGGGGTGATATTTGAAGAAAAATACTAAAATACTGACCGAGTCAAGTGGACGTTAGCAGAATTTTAAGTTTCAGTCCACTTTTTTGATGCCCGATACATGGGACGCTATCGCCTTCCATTGACCCTCACGCTTCACCATAACATTGCTGGATTGATAGGTGGTTTCCGTTGAGTCGTTGATGATATGGCCCGTGCCACAGATCATAGCCGTGCCGTTGGGCAAGACATCCAATCGCTTAATCTCATAATAGAAGGAATCGTGCTGCATGGCATGCTGTTTGATCCACGCCAATTCCTTGGGTTTGTTGGACCAATTTCCTGTATCGTCGATCATCTGAAAATCATCGCCTAAAATTGCAGCGAGCAGAATGGTATCCTGTTCCCGATAGGCTTTGGGCCATTGCACTTCTTTGAGGTGACGAAGTGTCTGTTGGTCTTCTTCGATATCGATTGTAGAAACAAGCGGGACATCGGTTTTGGTCTCACAGGAGAGGAGGGTCAATAATCCAAGGGATATAAGATAGTTTTTCATGTTGTGATTTTAGGTGACAAACTACTATTTGGAAAAAGGACTTCCCAAATTTATTGAGCGGGTTGCTGGAAAATAAGGGTAAGTCGCTGGGCTATATCGAACCCAAAGCTTTAAGATACGTCCTACTGAACTTAATAGTGTCCCCACTTTTAAGATAAAGCGTGCCGTCACCACTATTGTTTTTTTGGATACAGTCGATGAAAGCCGCATTCACCAAATGGGAGCGATGCACCCTTTTAAAGGTTGTTGGGCAAATTGTTTTTGCAAAGGATTTTAAACTTTGGTACTTGACAAATCTCCCTCGCTCGGTATGTAACACAATACAATTATTGCTGGCCGCCACATAGATGATCTCCTCGGTGTGCAATAGGAATTTTGTGCCTCCTTTAGATACATGAATTGAGGTATTGTCTAATTTTTCACTTAGGCCCGGGCTTTCATGCGTTGAATTCTCACCTGTGTTGACGAAATAGAAAAGCAGGGAAAAATAGCAGAGCAAGTTCACGGCCACATTGTTGGTAAGGCTTGCATGCAACAGATTGAACGTAGGAAAGGAACATTGGTAGACCGTTGTCATCAAGAAAACCACCAAAGCCTGCCCAATGATAATGTTCAGTGCGGAGGCCGACAATCCCAAACTGCCCTGGATCATCAAGCTCTTCGAATCTTGGGCCAAAGACCATTTGGAGGCCCAAGCCTTGATGGGTTTGGCAGAGATATTCCAAAAAAAGAAACTGGTCACCGCAAGGATGGACAGTTCCGAAAAACAGGTAGCCCCCAAACTTTCCTGAAACATCCGACCTATGCCCATATTGAGCAAGACAAAGAGGGTTATTAAGGAAATTTGTTTTGACATAAGCTAAAGGTAGAGATTCTGGCAGATGACACCAATACTTTTGGATTTACTTAAAGAAATAAACCAGAATCCCAATAACGGCTAGGACAAAGACCACGGTCAAGAAAATCTTCCAAAAACTATAGGGCCGGGTACCGGAAATCTGCCCATTTTCCCCATTGATGAAGAAATTATATTCCTTGCCCTGGTACCGATACGCACTCACATATACAGGCAACAATATATGCTTGAAGGTCTCTTCGGAAAGTTGCATATCCATGTTGGTCACGCGTTGGCTATCCCCACCAATATCTTGGCGACACCAACGCTCGGCAATCTCCCGGGCCACTTCCTTGGAATGCAAATGTCCCTCGCTCAGGGAAATGGTATATTTTTCCGTGACGAATCCAGAAAGGAACCCACTGTTGAAGGGCTGCAGCTTTTTCAAATCCCAATGTGAAATGTTTCGGGGAATCCTTCCGGATTTTTGTTGGGAGGCCTTGATCAAGGTATCATCAACAAATCCAGAAACCCGTCCCGAGGCGGGGTACCATCGCGTTTTCCGCACTTGTTGGGTCACCATCTTTCCATGGGCGTCACGCACCCGTTGGGTCTCGTAATAATATTCACCCCGCTGGCCCGTGTAGGTAGCGGTGAGCTGTGCATCAAAGGTCCAATAGGGGAGGTACAGCCCTTTGGTAAATTGAGGGTCCAAGGCTGCCTTTTTTAAGTTGTTGGGAGCGAACCACAGCCGTTTTACCCATTTTTGGAAAATGACAAAAGATTCCTTTTGGTCAATCTGAAAGGGCAGTACCGCACCGGGCAAGATCCATTTTTCTTTATAGGCATCCTTTAGTACCAAGGGAGAGCCACAATACACACAATGGAGTGATTTATAATTCTCCTCCACATGTTGGTTGGCACCACAGTTTTTGCAATGCAACATGGAAATTTCCTCACTGTGCCGCTGCGAGCCCATTTCCTTGAGGTAGGGGTATAGTTCCAGTTCCTCGAAACCCCTTTCATCAATTTTGATGGCCTCCTCATACCCACAGTACTCACAACGGATGTTTGTGGTCCCGGGCTTGTACTTCAGCTCAGCACCGCAATTGATGCAGGCTTTTTTGAGTTCGGTTGCTTTTACGGTTTCTTCCATGCTGTCATTCCCGCGAAGGCGGGAATCTTATTCTTGTGGATTCCTGTTTTCACAGGAATGGCAAAGTGAAAATTATTGTCCTGGCAATGGCGGTGGAGTACTGCCCCCCAAGAACGATTTCAGTTCCTCCACTTCTCGCAATGGGGTCCATGCGGCCATGCCCTGTTTCCATACCAAACTATCGCGGTTAACGGTACGTCCGGCAAACAGTGCCTGCAATTGCTCAAAAGAAACGGGACCATGTTGCGTACCGTTCACGGCATAAAAATATTGTACGGCTACAGGCATAGGAGGGGGTACTGGTCCACCTCCCTGGGGTGCTACAGGTTGACCACCCATTTGGGTTCCGCCCATCATGCCCCCCATTTGCTGGGCCAGTACAAAACCCATACCCATGCCCATGCCCGCACCGGCCGTTCCTCCCTCATTTTTGGCGGCAGCCTCAATGGCTTTGGCAGTCTTGAACTTTGCCAGTTTGTCCAAATCCAATTTATCGATACGGCTGTATTCAAAAATCTCTTTTTTGAGGTCTTCGGGCATGGAGACATTTTCGATGTAGAATTTCTCCAACGAAATGCCCACACTCTGAAACTCTGGGGCCATCACTTCACGGCAAGTATCCGAAAGCTCGGTGGTGTTGGCGGCATACAGTTCTATGGGCAGATTGGCCTGGCCCACCGTGTTGGTAAACCGTGTTGCAATCAGACTTTTAAGGTGCTCATTGATTTCAAAATTGGTAAAGTTGCTGTCCGTCCCCACAATATCCTTGATGAACTTGCCGGCATCCGAAATCTTATAGGCATAGGTCCCAAACGCCCGTATCTCCACCAACCCAAAACGGGCATCGCTTAAGGTAATGGGACTTTTGGTGCCCCATTTTTCATCGGTGAACAAATGGGTGTTCACAAAATAGACCTCGGCCTTAAAAGGAGAGTTGAAACCGTATTTCCACCCCTTTAAGGTGGCCAAAATGGGCAGGTTTTTGGTGGTGAGGTCATAAGTGCCCGGGGTAAAGACATCGGCCAACTGGCCCTCGTTCACAAAAACAGCGGTCTGCCCTTCACGCACAATAAGTTTTGCCCCGTTCTTGATCTCGTTTTGGTAGCGCTCAAATCGGTGCGCAATGGTGTCGTCCGTATAGTCGAGCCACTCAATAATATCAATAAACTCGTTGCTGAGTTTTTCCTTGATTTTTCCAAAAATGTCCATGGTTATAGTGTTTTTAGATTTGTTTTTGTTATGGAACCGTCAAGCTGAACTTGTTTCAGCTTCTCATGTTTAAATATCTTAAATTTTGGTGTGACCCTGAAATAAATTCAGGGTGACGCTATCATTCTTTATCGTAATGGTTTCGTCAAACTGAACTGGTTTCAGTTTCTTCCGTATAGTTGTTCTAAAACTATAAAAATTGCGGAATGTTCCTGTTAGGTTAGTGTGAAATTGAGGGCTTTTGTTACATTGTCCATCTCAAACGGATAAAAACCAAATAACCTGATGAAGTTTCCACTACAAATCTCCTTGATTGCCGTCTTGATACTGTTGGTTTCCTGCGGCGAAACCCCTAAAAATTCAGCCACTGAAACAGAGAAAGTTGAGCCGCCTGTTGCAGAAAAAATCACTTTGACCTTGGAGCAGGCCAACCGGTTGGTGACCCTGCCCTTGGAATGTGTCCAAAAGGAATACCCCAATAAATTGGGACATACGTTGGGGAGCAAGGAAGATTTGGGAGAACCCCAAGTGTTGCACCCTGCCTTTTATGGGTGTTTCGACTGGCATTCGGCGGTACACGGCAATTGGTCCATGGTTCGGTTGCTCAAAGAATTTCCTGATCTGGCAGAAGCGGAAAGGGTACGCACTACCTTGCGCAAAAATATTTCACAAGTAAACATTGCACAGGAAGTGGTCTATTTTCAAGGGGAGCATAACAAAAATTACGAACGAACCTACGGTTGGGGCTGGTTGTTAAAGTTGGTCGAGGAACTCCATACCTGGGACGACCCCTTGGCCCGGGAACTGGAAACCAATTTGCAACCGTTGACACAGCTCATTTCCGAAAAGTTCGTCAGCTACCTGCCCAAATTGCAATACCCGGTGCGGGTGGGTACCCATACCAATACGGCCTTTGCGCTGGCCTTTGCCTGGGATTATGCCCAGACGCTAAACGACACGGCTTTGGCAGAGGCGATAAAACAACGGGCTTTGGATTTTTATCAAAATGATGCGGGTTGCCCCTTGACGTGGGAGCCGAGTGGCGCCGATTTTCTATCTCCTTGTTTTGAAGAGCTCGATTTGATGCGGCGTATTTTGGACAAAGCAGCATTTTTGAAGTGGATGGAGCAATTTATGCCCCAGCTTCGGAAACCTGATTTTGATATGGCTGTGGCCTTGGTCGGTGATCGTGAAGATGGACAATTGGTGCACTTGGATGGACTGAATTTCAGCAGGGCATGGGTGCTCTACGGACTGGCCAACCAGTATCCTGAAGAGTACGGTCACTTATTGCATTTGGCACATGAACATTTGACGTATTCCTTTCCCAATTTGGTGGGGGACAATTATGAAGGGGGGCATTGGTTGGGTTCCTTTGCCATTTATGCCTTGGGACAGCAATAGCGGTCTCTATTTTTTGATTTTCCCAGCTTCTTTTAGCATTTGCAGGACCTTTTCCTTGGGAAGTGCCTCAATGGTATGCCCATCCCGGCCTACAATGGTTTCTGCCATAAACAACGAGTTCAGGATGGCTTCCTCTGTGGCTTCAATGGTGGCCAGAAACAACGGGGTCATGGCCTCGTTTCGTAAAGAGGGCACTGTTTGAATGGGCTCATCGCTTTCATACGGAATCCTACAGGCTTCCGCCGTGGAAACGGCGATTACATAATCGCCACTGCCATTGCTAGCGATACCTCCGGTCCTTGCCAGACCCAACATGGCCCTTTTGGCCAAGCGTTCCAAGTTTCTGGAGTCCAAGGGAGCATCGGTCAGGACCACCATCATACAAGAACCGTCTGCGGAATATTTAAAGTTATCGGAGAAATGCCCCAATTCTTTTCCCACATCAACCCCGGCCACTTTCAGCATTCCCCCAAAATTGGTCTGCACCAGCACACCTACGGTGTACCCTCCAGATTTTTTTGGAAGAATTCTGGATGAGGTTCCGATACCTCCCTTAAAACCAAAGCAAATGGTTCCCGTTCCCGCGCCCACATTTCCTTCAGCTACAGGACCAGATTTAGCCTTTTGGATAGCCTGGAGCACATCGTTTTCGGTGACATGCCTACCACGGATGTCGTTGAGATGGCCATCATTGGTCTCGCCCACCACAGCATTTACGGAACGGACCTCTTCATTGCCAGATTGGTTTAGGGTATAGCCCACTACGGCATTCACCGCAGTGGCCACCGAAAGCGTATTGGTCAAAATAATGGGAGTTTCCAAATTGCCCAATTCTTCCACTTGGGTAGAGCCGGCCAACTTGCCAAAACCGTTGCCCACATAAATGGCTGCCGGAACTTTTTGTTGAAAGATGTTCCCATCATAAGGTAAGATGGCCGTGACTCCGGTACGGATGCGATCACCCTTATTCAAGGTTGTATGCCCAACGAGTACCCCGGGGACATCCGTTATCGCATTTAAGGGACCAGGATGGAGTACACCGATTTCAACACCGTGATCCCGAAGACGGTTTTGGGAAAAAGAAAGGAGCGGCGCCATGATAAATATGAGTAAATTTTTCCAATTCATGAATGGCGCATCTGCTTCAAAATCCTAAAAATCCCGATAGTCCCCGGCCAAATATTGATTGGCCTTTTCTTCTTTGAATCTTGCGGCTTCCGCATCCCAGTGCAAAGTCTCTCCAGGGAAACGACCTGCAATGGTGCCCAATAAAATGGTTTCTGTCAATCGCGCAGCATAGGCAAATGGAGCGGTTGTCTCCCCTTTACCCATACAGGCATCCACAAACTGGTGGTAATGTTTGGGTCCTTCGGTATCATAGTTCCGGATGGGATCACCCAAATTATGCGCTGCAGAGAGTTTGGCTATTTCCTTGGAAATATCAACATACTTTCCTTTTCTGATTTTCTTGGGCAACTGCATAAAGTGTGGCAACAGCAAGCGACCTTTTTCACCCACAAACATGGCACCCTGCTCTGGCAATTCATTTTCAGCAGCTACTTTAGCATCCAGGGACATTTTGTCCTTCATGTTTTCTTCTCCAGACTTTTTGCCATCCTTTTTCAGGGTCATTCCGGGGAGCAAAAGATCTTCGCTCAGTTCTGGGGCACCTGGGCCATCGTACCAAATCCATTTTAAGGATTCGGTGGTGTATTCGGTGGCCGGAAATTCATAGGTAACGGTGTTGTTTTCGGGATATCCAAAGCCATTGGTGGGCCTACATCGGGTCATGATGGTTCTTGGCACATCCAATTGAAGGGCATTGTAGGGAGTGTCAAAAATATGCACGCCCATATCGCCAAGGGTACCACAGCCATAATCCATCAGTTTTCGCCAATTCCCAGGATGGTACATGCCTTCCTTATAGCTTCTTTCTTTTGAGGTGCCCAACCAAAGGTTCCAGTCCAATTGTGCCGGAACGGGGTCTTCACCTTCGGGCATAGGCCCATCATATCCCCAATTTTTGGGAGACCAGGCGTGCACGGTATGCACTTTTCCAATGATTCCAGATTGAATCAATAGCGTGGCCAATTTATAATCATAAAACGAATGCACTTGGATGCCCATTTGGGTCACCAATCCTTTTTCGGCGGCCATCTTTTTCATGGCACGGGATTCCGACACATAGTGCGTCAATGGTTTTTGACAATACACAGGTTTGCCCATCTGCATGGCCAACAGGGAAGCCGGGGCATGGGTATGGTCTGGTGTTGAAACGATCACCGCATCAATCTCGTCGTCCAATTCCTTTAGCATTACGCGGTAGTCAAAAAATATCCGGGCTTTGGGATGCAGTTTATGAGCAGCAGCTAGATTGATGGCATCCACATCGCAAAGGGCGACCACATCCACGGCATTGTGGGAAGAAATAGCGGCAAGATCGGCAGCTCCCATATTACCGACACCGATATGGGCCGTCCGCAACCGTTCTTTGATCATGGATCCTTTCAACAATGAGGGGGCCATCATAATTCCCAGGGCACCCACACTACTTTTTTTGATAAATTCTCTTTTGTTCATTACGTGTATTTTGTCGGTTATAATTTTTTGATCTTAATATTGCGGAACCAAATTGGGCTGGCATGGTCTTGCAAGGCGATATACCCCGTCTTGAACTTACCGTAGTCGGGGGCATTGTCCCATTTTCCTGAAGCCTTTTTGGCATTCCACTCTTCTGACCATGGCACAAATTCCAATAATTTTTTGCCATTGAGCCAGTGTTCTACCTTTTCAGGGGTAAATACAATTTTAGAAGAGTTCCATTCCATCACCGGGTTCAACTGCTTTTGTGATTCGTCCGCTACATGCATCGCATAATCGGCTCCTGTTTTCTGCCAATCTTGGAGCACCTCAGGATGCTCAGCGCCAAATTGTGAGTTGTATCCCACCAAATCGTGGATGTTGGCATAGTTTTCATCATCTATAAGTTGGTATTCCGGCGCCACCACGGGAGGGCCATCATACCCTTCCTTTACGTGGTAAAAAATACCGCTGTTGCCTCCTTCGGGGATTTTCCACTCCAAATACAGTTCAAAATTATCGAACTCCTCGGCTCCATACAGGATGTCCTTTCCGCCGGTATAGTCTTGTTCCAAACCAAGTGCAGTATCAAAGGTCAAAGTGCTGTCCTTAATGGTCCATCCGGGAGGCAGGGAGTCCATGTTGTAGCCCCGCCAACCTTCCGTACTGGTGCCATCAAAAAGATAGATCCATTCTGCTTCCGGTTTTTGTTCATTTTGGGTAGTTTGTTCTTCTGAGGTTTGTTTTGACTGGTTTTTGCAGGCCACAATGAGTAAGATAAAAATAGCGGCCTTGAAATAATTTGGCATAATGATGTGATTGGGTTAAATACGGTTGGTTAAAGTACAAAATATTGGGGAACCTTTTTTCTGTCTTTTTCACTACTTTTAAGACCGACTAATTCAACACACACGAAAATGAAGACTCGCTTTCTAAAAGTCAGTTTGATGGCACTGGCTTTTGTACTCTGTATCCCATCTGCCCAATCCCAAAAAAGAAAAAATACCCAAACAGCTCCAGAATATCCCGCAGCACTATATTCCAGTTTGGAGTACCGCTTGATCGGGCCGTTCCGAGGTGGTCGTTCCGCAGCGGTAACGGGCGTTCCAGGAGAGCCCAATCTCTTTTACTTTGGAGCTACCGGTGGTGGTGTATGGAAAACCACTGACGGTGGCCGTACTTGGAGAAACATTTCTGACGGTTATTTTGGCGGAAGCATTGGAGCGGTGGAGGTGGCCAAAAATGATCCCAATGTGATCTATGTTGGAGGAGGTGAGGTTACGGTTCGCGGTAATGTATCCAGCGGTTATGGGGTTTGGAAAACTGAGGATGCTGGCAAAACCTGGCAGAAAGCGGGACTTGAAAAAAGTCGTCATGTTCCAAGAATACGTGTCCACCCTACGGATCACAACACCGTGTATGCGGCCGTTTTGGGAGATATCTATAAACCCACCCAAGAACGTGGGGTATACAAAAGCACCGATGGTGGCAAATCTTGGAAGAAAATACTATACGTCAATGATCAGGCGGGAGCTGTGGATTTGACCTTGGACCCCAACAATCCAAGAATCATGTATGCCTCTACGTGGCGGGTGCAACGTACCCCATATAGTTTGAGCAGTGGAGGGGATGGTTCGGCACTGTGGAAAAGTACGGACAGCGGGGAAACCTGGACCGAAATATCCAAAAATGAAGGCTTCCCAAAAGATACTTTGGGAATTATCGGCGTAGCGGTATCGCCTAAGAACAGCGAACGGGTCTGGGCCATTGTGGAAAATAAGGAAAAAGGCGGCTTGTACCGTTCCGAAGACGGAGGCAAAAAATGGTCGCTGGTCAATGATGAGCGTAAACTGCGGCAACGGGCATGGTACTATACCCGTGTGTATGCCGATACCGAGGATGAGGACATTGTGTACGTGCTCAACGTCCAATATCATAAATCAACAGATGGCGGAAAGACCTTCAACACCTTTAATGCCCCGCATGGGGATCACCATGATCTTTGGATTGCCCCTGAAAATTCCCAGCGCATGATCATTGGGGATGATGGAGGTGCGCAGATAAGCTATGATGCCGGTGAAACATGGAGCACCTATTACAACCAGCCTACCGCACAGTTTTACAGGGTGACCACGGACAATGCATTTCCCTATCGTATTTATGTGGCCCAACAGGACAACTCCACCATACGGATCAACCATAGAAGCGATGGTGAATCAATTGGAGAGGGTGATTGGGAGGAAACCGCAGGAGGTGAATCGGCACATATTGCCGTGGACCCCTCCAATGATGACATAGTGTATGGTGGCAGCTACGGAGGATTTTTGACACGTGTCAACCACAAAAACAAAACCGTAAGGGGGGTCAATGTTTGGCCCGACAACCCCATGGGATATGGGGCCGATGGGATGAAATACCGTTTTCAATGGAACTTCCCCATTATGTTCAGCAAGCACGATCCCAAAAAACTGTATACCTTCTCCAACCATGTGCACATGAGCACCAATGAAGGACAGAGTTGGTCGCTACTGAGTGGGGACCTTACCCGTAACGATCCCGCCAAATTGGTTTCCAGTGGGGGTCCCATTACGCAGGACAATACCAGCGTGGAATATTACTGCACCATTTTTGCCGCCAACGAAAGTCCATTGAAAGAAGGATTACTCTGGGTGGGCAGCGATGATGGATTGGTCCATGTGACCCAAGACGGAGGAAAAACTTGGGAGAATGTGACCCCGGCCAATATGCCCGAGTGGAACATGATCAACAGCGTGGAGCCCTCCGCCTTTGATGAAGGCACATGCTATGTGGCCGCAACCCGCTATAAGTTGGGCGATTTCCAACCCTATTTGTACAAGACCACGGACTTTGGAAAGACCTGGACCAAGATTACCAACGGTATCGAAGATGAACATTTTACCCGTGTAGTTCGTGAGGACCCAAAACGGAAAGGGCTGTTGTATGCCGGAACGGAAACCGGTATGTATATCTCCTTTAACGATGGACAAAACTGGGAAAAATTCCAGTTGAATTTGCCCATAGTACCCATTACGGATTTGGCCATCAAAGATGACAACCTTATCGTGGCCACCCAGGGAAGAAGCCTGTACATCATTGATGACCTAACCGTTTTACATCAGTTGGATGCTTCAAAAAAATCTGCCGAGGCCATTCTGTACCATCCCAAAGACAGCTATCGTACCAAGGGTGTCGTGGCAAAGGAGCCTTCCAAGACCGAAGGACAGAACCATCCCAATGGGGTAATCACCCATTTCTATTTGAAGGATTTTTCTGAAAAGGACAGTGTGGCGCTCACCTATACCAAAATGAACGGAGACACTTTGGCTTTCTATAGCACCTATGCAAAGGACAAGGACAAAAAGCTAAATGCCAAGAAAGGAGGCAATACCCATGTTTGGGACACCCGGGGCAAGGGAGCGGAAAAGTTGGAAGGAATGATTTTATGGTGGGCCAATTTGAATGGGGCCAAGGCAGTTCCTGGGTCCTATAAAGTGCACCTTAACATGAATGGAAACGACCAATCCCAAGAATTTAAAATTCTTCCAGACCCAAGGGCCGAGGTTTCCGTGGCCGATATGCAAAAGCAATACGATTTTATATCGGACATCAACGAAACTGTGGACAGGGCCCATCAATCCATCAAGAAAATACGGAAGATCAATACCCAATTGGATGCCTTCATGAAACAATACAAAGACAACGAAGCTACCAAAGCTTTGGTAGAAAAGGCCAAGAAGATGAAGGAGGATTTTGGGGAAATTGAGAAAGCGTTGTACCAGACCAAAAACCGAAGCAATCAGGATCCGCTGAACTTTCCCATTCGGTTGACCAACAAACTGGGGCATTTGAACAGTTTGGTGTCCATTGATGATTTTCCTCCAACGGAGCAGGATATTGCTGTCAAGAACGAGCTTTCCGCCAAGATCAAAACACAATTGACTGCCTTTGACAAATTGGTGGATGATGAGATCAAAGCCTTCAATGCCGAATTCAACAACCTCAAATTGGAATATTTGAACATAGAAAAATAACCATCCAAAACATGAAAAAAGGATTTCTTCTGCTATGTGCACTTTATGGCACATTGGCGTTTGCACAGACCGCGAATGAATATTTCAAACCCTTAAAATTTAGGAGCATTGGGCCATTCAGAGGAGGTCGCTCCGTAACGGCAAGCGGTGTAGTGGGCAGTCCCCAGACCTATTATATGGGGAGCACAGGCGGCGGATTGTGGAAGACCACCAATGCCGGGAGCCGTTGGGACAATATCTCCGATGGTTTTTTTGAAATGGGATCGGTGGGAGCGGTTTCTGTATCCCGTTCCAACCCCAATATTGTATACTGTGGCATGGGAGAGCATGCACCACGTGGGGTGATGACTTCCTACGGAGATGGTGTGTATCGATCCAATGACGCAGGAAAGAACTGGATCAAGTTGGGGCTGGAAAAAACGCAGCATATTTCCCGTATTATTATCCACCCTACCAATCCTGACATTGTCTATGTGGCGGCCCAAGGGGCGTTGTTCGCTCCTAATAAAGAAAGAGGGGTATACCGCTCCATGGATGGGGGCAAAACATGGAAAAACATTCTGTTTGTGAACGAAAGCACCGGGGCCGCTGAACTTTCCATGGATATGAATAATCCGTTGGTATTGTACGCAGCCATGTGGGAACATCAACGAAAACCCAACATCGTGATCAGTGGCGGTGAGGGCAGTGGCCTTTACAAAAGTACGGATGGAGGGGATACTTGGACCGAACTAGAAGAAGGGCTTCCCAAAGAAAAGGGGAAAATGGCCATTGCGGTGAGCCCTGCAAATTCGCAAAAGGTCTATGCGGTGATCGAAAGTGATTCCAATGCCGATAAGGGAGGGTTGTTCGTTTCCGATGATGCGGGAAAAAGTTGGAGCATGGCCAGTGGCGACAATCGATTGGTACAACGTGCCTGGTACTACATCGAAGTATTTGCCGATCCCAATGATGAGGACACCGTATATGTCATGAGCGCAGAAATGTTCCGTTCCGAAGATGGGGGCAAAACTTGGAAAACCATTTCAGTGCCCCATGGCGATACGCACGATCTTTGGATCAGTCCAAACGATTCCAAGAACATGATCATGGCTGATGACGGTGGGGCCACTATTACTTTTGACTATGGCGAGAACTGGACCCTTCCGGAGAACATGCCAACAGCTCAGTTTTATCGCATCAATACCGACAATCTTTTCCCTTACAACATCTATGCTGGCCAGCAGGATAACTCTTCGGTCAAGATTGCAAGCCTTTCCGTAGGCCGGTGGAGCATCGGCAGGGAAGATTGGCACTACTCCGCAGGTGGGGAAAGCGCCTTTTTGGCTTTCGATCCAGATAACCCACACTACGTGATGGGGGGGAGCTATTTGGGGACCATTGAGTTATTGGATTCGGAATCTAAAATGGCCACCGATGTCATGGCGGCACCCATTCAATATTTGGGTCGCGAAGCGCGGGACATGAAATACCTGTATAACTGGAACGCCCCCATTATTTGGTCAAAACACGAACCGGGCACTTTTTACCACGGGGCACAATTGGTACTTCGTACACGGGACAATGGCGTTACTTGGGAAGAAATATCCCCGGACCTGACCCGAAATCAAGACGATAAACAGGGAAATGGGGGAGGGCCCTACACCAACGAGGCCGTTGGGGCTGAAAACTATGGTACTTTGGCCTACATTATGGAATCTCCCCATGAAAAAGGAGTACTGTATACGGGCAGTGATGATGGGTTGGTGCATGTCACCAAAAATGGAGGCCAATCTTGGGAAAATATTACCCCAAAAGGGTTGGCGGAGTGCTTGATCAATGCCATTGAGGTATCGCCACACGATCCTGCCACCGTCTACATCGCCACAACACGCTATAAATTCAACGACTATACCCCTGCCCTTTACAAAAGTACCGACTACGGAAAGAGCTGGGCCAACATCAGCGCCGGAATCCCTTATGGTGCCTTTACACGGGTGGTAAGGGAAGATCAGAAACGGAAAGGTTTGTTGTACGCAGGAACGGAAACAGGACTCTACATTTCTTGGAACGATGGAAAAAATTGGGAACCCTTACAGTTAAATCTGCCAAGGGCACCTATAACTGATCTAAAGGTTCACCAAGGGGATTTGATCGTGGCCACTTCGGGAAGATCATTCTGGATTTTGGATGATATTACCACGCTTTCCCAATACAAGGCCAACTCAGATAAGTTGGAACTCTACAGACCTGAGGATGCCGTAAACGGGTTTTGGTTCAGCCCGCTTAGTAGCAGTTCCAAAAAAGTGGAGAGCACCAATCCCTACGAAGGAGTAAACCCGGCAAACGGAATGGTCATCCATTACAATTTGCCAAAGGCCATGGACAGTACGGAGATTGCCTTGGAGGTTTTGGACAACCAGGGCAAAATCTTGCGCAGCTATAGCTCCAAAAGTGATGAGGGTTATGTTCCCCACAATGGTGGTGGCCCACCACCGGCCCCAGTTTTGGGCACCGATAAGGGATTGAACCGTTTCGTATGGGATTTGAAGACAGCCATTATCCCTGGAATACCAAATGTTTATATGGAGGCTGATTTTACAGGGCATAAGGTCCCGCCAGGAAGTTATACCCTTCGGTTGAAAGCAGGGGATGAGACTGTTTCTGTACAGGGGACCGTGGTGCCCACACCCAATACGGATATGACCCCTGCCCGTTTTGCGGAACACCATAGCTTTATGTCGGATTTGGAAACAAATTTGACCGATATGCACAACAAGGTGAACACCTTGTTCAAGGTTCAAGGACAGCTAAAGGAATTGTTGAAAGATTTGGGCAATGAAGAACTTAAAAAAGAAGGCCAAGCCCTATTGGACAGGTTGAAGGCTTGGGATGGGGATATGGTACAGCGTAAATCGCAGGCCTATGACGACGTGGAGAATTTTCCCAATAAGTTTACCGCAGAGTACCTATTTTTGATGAACCAGAGCAACAGTGCCCTACCACGTATCAACCAAGCCTCAAAGGACAGGAAAAAGGAACTCGATGCGCAATGGGCAGGACTTAAACAAAGAGCGGAGACGTTGATGAAATCAGATATTCCCAATTTCAACAAAAAGCTGTGGGAGAATGGTGTTGGGGCCATACGGATGTAAAATTTAAAGATTGAGATATTGTTATATCCTTATATCAAATCGCTGCATTTAATCTTTGTGGTAACTTGGTTTGCAGGGTTGTTCTATATGCCCAGACTGTTCATTTACCATATTGAAGCATCGCAAAAACCTTCCCCTGACAGGAAAATCTTGACCACTCAGCTAAAGTTGATGACCAAACGCCTGTGGTACATCATTACATGGCCATCGGCAATACTATGCACCGTGTTCGCCATTTGGCTGTTGATCCTTATGCCCTCGTGGCTCCAACAACCTTGGATGCACATAAAGTTGGCATTTGTGGTATTGCTGTACATTTACCATTTAAAATGCCATCAAATGTTCCAACAGCTGCAGCGCGATGAGGTAAAATATACTTCCCAGTTTATGCGCATTTGGAACGAAGTGACCACACTGATTCTTTTTGCAGTGGTGTTTCTGGCAATCCTTAAAAATGCGTTCAATTGGATCTATGGCGTGGTTGGAATTTTTGTATTGGCCATGCTTTTGATGATGGGAATAAGGCTGTACAAGCGTTACCGGAATAAAAACCCCAATGCATAAAAAGTTCAAGTACAAGTTTAAGTTCAAGTTCAAAATAGGGAGAGGCCTATTGAACTTGAACCTTGTGTATGCGCTTCAGTCTCATTTGGCTCGATAATTGTTTAAATTTACCTTAAATCAATTCAGCTTGCTGAGCAAACTCTCACTTCGATCCCGGATTTTTTTCACCATGATCCTATTGGTGGTGATTGCTTCCGTCTTGATTGCCGGGATAACCATTTACCAATATCGGGAACAGAGCAAGGATTACCACGAGAACAGATTGGAGCGCAAAGAAGAACAGATTCTTCAAAGCATCTCCTATGCACTGAGGGAAACCACCTATCCAGTGACCGAGGAGAACCTTGAGTATATTTTCATGGATGAGATCTACAAGATAGCCGATGTTCAAAACGTGAATTTCAACATCTATGACCTAGAGGGCTCCTTGGTAAAAAGTTCACGGCCCAGTTTTGAGGCCGATTCCATTTCCAATTGTCTGGACGCCGAAATTTTAAACAACCTTTTGATAAGCCCCAATAGGCGCTACGTGGAGGAGAAATCAGCGGCCGGAGACAATTTCAAGGCTTCCTATACCTATATCAATGACAACATGTTCAAGCCCATTGGCATCATGAACCTACCGTACTTTGAGGACAATTCCTTTAACGTTAAAGAGCTTAGGGAATTTCTGTTCAGGTTGGCAGGGGTGTATCTGTTGATGCTGCTTTCGGCAATCATTTTGGCCTATTTTGTCTCGAAGTACATTACCCGTTCCCTACAAACGGTCTCAGATAAGATGAAACGGACCAATCTTACCCAACGAAATGAAAAGATCTACATTGAAAACCCTGGAGAGGAAATTGGGCAGCTGGTGGATTCCTATAATCGGATGATCGACGAGTTGGAGGAGAGTGCCGTAAAACTGGCACGTAGTGAGCGGGAACAGGCTTGGAGGGAAATGGCGAAACAAGTGGCCCATGAAATCAAGAACCCATTGACGCCCCTGCGTCTTACCGTACAGAGCTTTGAACGCAAGTTTGACCCAAAGGACCCCATGGCACAGTCCAAGATAAGGGAGTTTTCAAAAAGCCTGATACAACAAATAGATACCATGAGCAATATTGCCGGGGCGTTTTCCAATTTTGCCAATATGCCCGCCCAGCAAAATGAGACCTTGAACGTGGTAAAGATTGTGAAGCTGGCACTGGAAATATTCAACGAAGATTATATCCATTTCATTTCTGATGAAAAAGAGATCATAGCCAAGTTAGATCGTACCCAGTTGATACGGGTCGTGACGAATTTGGTCAAAAATGCCATTCAGGCCGTACCCGATGTGGAATCGCCCAGGATATTGGTGACCGTGGCCAGTGAGGGCGATACCGTTAAGATTTCGGTTGCGGACAACGGAGTGGGCATCTCCGATGACTTGAAGTACAAGATATTCGAACCAAAGTTTACCACCAAGTCCAGTGGCATGGGCCTTGGACTGGGCATGGTCAAAAACATAGTGGAAAACTATAAAGGGAACATAGATTTTACCTCACAAGTGGGCAAGGGAACCGTATTCACCATAAAATTTCCAAAAGAAGAATAAACAGTTGAACCATGTTGGATTAAAGTAAATAACACCATATGAACTACGAGAACATCTACATTGAAGAAGAGAACAGCATAGCCATTGTTACCATTGACCGTCCCCAAAAACTGAACGCACTCAACAAACGCACCATTGAGGAACTCCATGTGGCATTCAAGGAATTGGATGAGGACAAGGAAACCAAGGTCATCATCATTACGGGAAGTGGCGAAAAAGCATTTGTGGCAGGGGCGGATATCTCAGAGTTTGCCAATTTCTCCGTTGCGGAGGGAAAAAGGTTGGCGGCGGAGGGGCAAGAATCACTTTTTGACCTGGTGGAGAACCTGTCCACCCCTGTAATTGCCGCAATCAACGGGTTTGCACTGGGAGGAGGGCTGGAACTGGCCATGGCCTGCCATTTTAGGGTGGCCAGTACCAATGCCAAAATGGGGCTTCCAGAAGTTTCCCTAGGAGTGATTCCGGGATACGGGGGAACCCAACGTTTGCCGCAGCTCATCGGCAAGGGAAGGGCCATGGAAATGATCATGACGGCAGGTATGATCGATGGGGGCAAGGCAGTGGATTTTGGATTGGTGAACCATGTGGTGTCCCCAGAAGAATTGCTCCCCCTTTGTATCAAAATAGCGAGCAGGATATCGAATAACTCCCCAGTGGCCATTAAATATGCAATAAAAGCGATAAATGCTGGTTTTATGTATGACCCTGATGGTTATGCCGCCGAAGTCGATGCCTTTGGCACTTGTTTTGGCACGGATGATTTCAAAGAGGGGACATCGGCCTTTTTAGAAAAACGAAAAGCGGACTTCCCTGGATCATAGCCATTGGTTTAACCAAGCCAGACTATGATGAAAAAACAGATTTTTCTACTGTGTTCCCTATTGATGGGATTGGTTGCAGGAGCCCAGAAAATGCCTGTTTCCTATAATTTTGGGGAAAAATTCAACGATCGGTACCACTATTCCAACCTAATGACCATAGATGAGGACGGGACCGGCGGCTATATTTTGGTACGGGCCTACTACCAAGGGCTTATTCTGAGGCCTAAGGGATATTTGATAGAACATTACGACAGTAACCTGGAATTGGTTTCCGAATACAATTATAAATTGAGGGGGCTGGATTTTGTGGATGGCTTCCTCAAAAATGGCCAATTGAACCTATTGTTCCTCAACTATGACCAGGATAGGGGCCAATATGAGTATTGGGTGCACACAAGCCCCATAATCACATTTAATTTTACGGCAAAAAAACTGCTTTCCATTGCTTCAGAGGAGGTGAACGATCCCGTAGGGAAAAACTATTACAACAGGGATTTTTCCAGTGGATTTTCCACTACCGTGCTTTTCAACCAAGAACGAACGGGGTTCATAATAAGCACCCATCACAAAAAGGGAAAGAGCGACAAGCACATCATCCATTCCTATGACACGGCGCTGAACAAAAAGTTTGAGTTTGATTTTTCCGATGAGATTGAGGAAAAGAACTATGCTTTTGAAAATGTGGCATTTACACGAGACCTACGGACGGCCTATATTGTTGGGAAGGCCTATTTCAAAAAGAAACGGTTTCAGGTTGATGAACGAAAGTTCCAATACGAACTGATCAAAATATCCCAAGAGGGAAGCAAAACGCAGTCCTTTGCAGATCCAGGCAAATATCCGGAGGCATTGTACCCGATCATGTTGAACAACAGACTGGTCTGTGCGGGATTTTACGCGGATCGTAAGGATGACCGCTATAACGGAATTGCCTATTTTGACCTAAATCCGAACACCTTGGAAATCAACAACCAAAAATATAACCCATTTTCCCAGCAGTTCATGGAGGACAAATTTGGTAGGGAAGAAGAGAAGGTGATCAAGAACCTAGTATTCAAAAATGTGGAAATCACCCCAGATGAGGAGCTCTTTTTCAATGCCGAGGAGTATTTTGTCACCACAGGGCTCGAAGTTACCGGTGCCGGGCAACGTGTGAAAATCGAAAGGTATCATTACAACGATATTGTAAGCGCCAAATTGAAGGCGAATGGGGAAATGGCCTGGGCCAGAAATATCAATAAGACTGAGGTTACCCAAGGAGATGGCGATTATGCATCCTACAGCTCCTATTTTAAGAATGGCAAAACCTATTTCTTTATCTGTACCGCCGCGGAAAATCCACAACTGATCAATAACGAACGGTTGATTTTCAAACAGGGACTGAGCCGTAACCGAAACGTATTTCTGATATCCCTGGATGAAAATGGGGTTATGGATTATGAAAAGATCATAGACCAGCAAGAGGCCCGACTTCCACTAATGGTGTCCAAACCCTTAAAGAATATTGCGGATAGCAATATGCTCTTCTATGCCAAAAGGGGCGGGAAGAAACAATTGGTGAAGGTGGATTTCAATTGATGTCCTTTCTTAAAATGTTATTTAACATTTTAAACATTAATATTTGGATTATTTCCATTAATTTGGAATAAATCCAAAATATGAAACCTGAAGAATTGCTCAAGGGCAGGGGCGCCCAAAAAAATACCCCCAACAAGTTTCTTCAGCACGTCTACGAGATGCGGGAAGACTTCCTGGAGTTCTGCCGCATAGAAGGGGAGGAACCGGAGAGCAACAAGACACAATATATCCCCATTTTTCCAAAGACCATTGTGAACAAAGTTGACAGTCCGGACGTTGGGATGATGTATTCCATGAATCCCTATCAAGGATGTGAGCATGGCTGCATTTATTGCTATGCCAGAAATGCGCACGAGTATTGGGGCTATAGTGCAGGTTTGGATTTTGAGCGAAAAATTTTGGTCAAAAAATCCGCCCCAGAACTTTTGGAGGCCAAAATAGGGCATAAAAATTGGGTGGCCCAGACCATTGTTCTCTCCGGAAATACGGATTGCTACCAACCTGCAGAGCAAAAATTTCAAATAACCCGCAAGTGTCTGGAAGTTTTTCTGAAATATAGACATCCCGTTGGGATCATCACAAAAAATGCCCTGATCCTTCGGGATTTGGATATCCTAACCGAACTGAATGCCCACCAATTGGTGGGAGTGAACATTTCAGTGACCTCCCTTTCGGAGAAAACTCGGAGAAAACTGGAACCCCGCACCGCATCCATCCAAAAAAGATTGAATACCATCAAAATATTGTCGGAAAACAACATTCCAGTAAATGCCATGTTGGCCCCAATGATTCCTGGAATCAATAGCCACGAACTCTTGCAATTGGCAAAGACCGTGGCAGAGCATGGCGCCTTGTCCTTTGGCCTTACAGTGGTGCGGTTGAACGGTGCCATTGGCCAAATCTTCACGGATTGGATCAAAAAAGCCATGCCGGACAGGGCCGAAAAAGTCTTGAACCTGATCCAACAATGCCACGGAGGCTCCATAAACGATAGCAGGTTTGGACTTAGGACCAGGGGTGAGGGCAATATCGCCACACAAATCCATGACATGGCCAAATTGGCCCGCCTGCGGTATTTTAAAGATCGGGCCTTTCCACCACTCAACAAGGACCTACATGAACAATACAAGAGCGGTCAAATGAAATTATTTTGAATAAATTTATGAGGAGATGTCCAAAGGTTACTTGAATCTTCGTCATAAGGGCGTGAACAAAGTATAACCAGTCCATGATTTGGACACAAAACTAAAACCAATGAGTAATTTTTTGTATTTATTTAGAGGAGGGGATGACGCCTACGACAAGTTGTCCCAAGCGGAAAAACAGGCCCATATGCAAGTGTGGGGAGAATGGATGGGAGGTCTTAGGGAGAAAGGCCAACTTTTGGACGGGCTCCCCTTGGAAAGAGACGGGAAAGTGGTCCGCAATAGGGGTGAAGTGGTCACCAACGGCCCATTTGCAGAAGGTGCCGAAATGGTAGGTGGATACTTGATCGTATCTGCAAAAAATATCGATGAGGCGGTAGCGATATCCAAAGGCTGTCCCATTTTTGATTACGAAGGAGCCTTTGTGGAAGTACGGGAAATCAATTCCATGGAGGATCACTAAAATTTAATGTTGCCAATAAAGCCTGATGTGAGTCGGGCTTTTTGTTTTTTGGGATGGAAGAAAATCACTTGAACAGAACAATCGACCACCTTTTCCGCAATGAGTACGGAAAAGTGGTTGCTGTTTTGACCCACAAGTATGGTACTTCCTATTTGGAGCAGATAGAGGACGCCGCCCAAGAGACTTTTATAAAGGCCATGCAGGTTTGGGCCTACAAATCAATCCCGGACAATCCCACTTCCTGGCTATACAGGGTGGCCAACAATGCCCTGATCGATGTGCTTCGAAGGGACAAAAAGGTGAGCTTTCAAGAATTGGAAAAGCTTACAGCATTGACAAAACAGGAACATGATGGGGAACCCCCCATGAATGACGCCATTTCCGACAGCCAACTGAAGATGATATTTGCCTGTTGCCATCCTTCCTTGTCACAAGAGCACCAAATTGTTTTGAGCCTGAAACTCATAGGGGGTTTTAGCAACAAGGAACTGGCAGAGGCATTGCTAAAAAAGGAAGAAGCTGTTGCCAAATCCTTTACCCGGGCAAAAAAGAAGTTCAGGGAAGAGGTGCAGATGCTTCGAATACCAGTATTGATGGGATTGCAATCAAGGCTTTTTAGGGTATTGCAGATCATTTATTTGATGTTCACCGAGGGATATGCAGCCACATCCGGTTCCCAGATCATCAAGAAAGATATTTGTTATGAGGCCCTACGGTTGGCCCTTTTGCTCCAGGAGAACAAGTATTGCAAACACCCCAATTTGGATGCCCTGATTGCCCTGATGTGCTTTCACGCGTCACGATTTGATGCCCGTTTGGACGAAAAAGGGGAATTGGTCACCTTGGAATACCAAGACCGCACCAAATATAATGCAGAGCTCATCGGTATAGGGATCGGGCATTTGGAAAATGCGGGCACTCCAAATCGGACGCCCTCCAATTATCATTTGGAGGCAGCGCGCTCCTACTATCACAGTATAGCCAAGACTTTTGCCGAGACTGATTGGAAAAGTATCCTTTATCTCTATGATGTACAACTGAAGCTTCAATACTCCCCCATGGTGGCTTTGAACCGCATTATTCCCTTGGCCAAGGTAAAGGGCGCGGAAAAGGCCATGATGGAACTCGAACTGCTCGAAAAAAAATCTGATTTTGATCAGTCTGGACTGTTCCACGCCATAAAGGCGGAACTATGGTCCGAGTTGAAGCAACCGCAGAAACATAAATCCACTTTAAAGAAAGCCATTGACCTGAGCGAAAATGACCTGGTCAAAAGACATTATCAAAAGAAAATGAATCCGTAAGGATCACATGGACTCGCCAATGTGTTTCCTATAAAATTTCCAAGCTTCATGGGCCACGTCCCTACCCAGTTCCAGTCCCGCAATGTTATCAGATTGTATATGATAACCACCTAAAACGCGCGATATTCCGGCCATCTCCGCGGTTTTGGTAAAGGTTGGGAACTTAAGGGTAACGGTGTCGCCCAAATTATCGGGCTCGGTCATGGCACCTGCCACCAGTTTTACCTCGCTGCCAAACTCATCGCTGCCTGTCCATAATTTGAGGGCCTCCGCACAACCACCACTGATGGTACTATGCCCAGAAGTGTAACTGGGGAACGGAGGGCACAGAAAAGTATCTGGGGAATAGGGGCGCCATTGGCTGCCGTCCATCTCCATCATTCCCTTGCCAACACCTCCCCAAGCTTTTATCTTCTGCTGGTCGTAGTATTCATGTACCAAGGCGTAGGGCCGGGCAAAATCGTAGTACATTTTTGAGTCCCAGGAAGCGATAAAGGCATCCATGGCAACAACTTGGTTGTAGAAAAACATTTTTACGTCTTCATCCAATGTATGGTTGTCCCTAACAGAAACTTCTTGGGCAAACTTTAGCCAGTGTCCGGCCTGTTGGACAGACTGCGGCCCATCCCGCATAAACTCTACCAAGGCTTTTTGCTCATCGGTTAGGTTTGCTTGCATTTCTATGACTTCCTGTACCTCCTTTTCCAGTTGCTCCGAACCTATTTTGGGAGGAGGTCCAGGACGAAACTGACCTCCAGATTTGAGGGATACCGGTTTTACCTTATCCCAATAGGGAGTAAGACAACTCGGGGCAAATTTGCCTCCCTTGCCATCTGAAAAATATTTGGGCTGCCAACGGTTGGGGTCTACATTTTTATCCACTGAATTTACAGGTTCATAACCCACATAGTTAAAATAGGGGACTCCGTTTGAGCCCTCTTCTTCCCCATACTGGTTTGAGCCATCTCCCTTTCTTGCCTCGATTACCGATTTGGCCGCCAAATTTCCAATACCTTCTGGGGTGGTCGGGTCCAAGGATTCGTTTTTTGGGTCAAGGCCCAACTCAACCATAAAGTTTGCGAACAACTCTTTGTCCGTGAAGTAATATTCGTTCATGGCCCTGTATGCCGCATAGCTAATGGCTATTTCCTTGTTTTTAAGGGTCTGTTCGTCAGAAGGCCTTCTGTCCACACCTTCAAGGTATACCGGAACGGCCTTTTCATCATATCTGGACCAGGCATCAAAAATGGAAACAAATATCAGCCCCAAATATCTGGAGGTGATGGTGGGCCTTGGCTTAAATTTTTCGGTATCGTTTGCAGTTGCGGTGATGGCCATTTGGCTCCATTTATAGGCAATGTTCTCCACGCCTCTGGGTTCCTCCACCATCTGTTCCTTTTTGTCGGTTTGTTTGCAGTTCACCAAGAGCAATGCGACGAACAACACTAAATAAATCCTCTTCATATAAATTTTAACTTGTTTAAATGTGACATGGAGTCCAAGCGTACGTGGTACTACCAATCCTTTATTTTGTTTTACAATAGTTTCACTTAGACCAATTCCCATCCTTTGCGGTATTCCCGGGTAACCCATTCGTTGGCTTTTTCGTAATTGGTTATCCTCATGTTTTCCCCATCCCAGAGCAATTTGCGTCTACCTGGGTAATCAAAAGGATCCCAATCCCCAATTTTCTTACCTTTCTTCAAAACTTTGTATTGATAGGCCTTTACGGCCAAATTACCCATTAGGACCGTCTCGGTCAATCGGCCGGCCTTGGCAAAATTAGAAGAAGTTGGGGTGCCGTTCAAGCATCCATCCACAAAATTGGCTTGGTGTCCCTCAACGCTATTGGGAACTCTAGGATATTTGGGTTTAGGGGTGTTGTAAAAAGCCATCAAATCAGATGGCAACAGTCTTGCATTTCTAGAATAGGTATCGCAGACCAATATGCCCTTGTCTCCATACATTATGGTTCCACCGCCGCTATCGCCAATGGTTTCACCATCCTTTAATTCATCAGGAAGGTCTGGCTTGATCCCCCCATCGTACCAATTCAGTGCAATGTCGCCATGGTGTTCATGTTCGAACTTTAAATGTATTTTGGACGACGGCGGGCATGATGGGCTATAATCGGCCTCCACAAAATCGCCGACCCAGACGGTAGTGCAGCTTGCCTCTGCTTCTGTAGGATAACCCAGGTCCAAAACACTGAAGGGGGTCTCCATGATGTGGCAACCCATATCTCCCAATGCACCGGTGCCAAAGTCCCACCAACCCCTCCATTTGAAGGGCAGGTATGCCTCATTGTAATCCCGCATTGCGGCTGGACCCAGCCAAAGGTCCCAATCCAATTCTTTGGGGACCGCTTGTTTTTCGGTAGGTACCGGAACACCTTGTGGCCATACAGGGCGGTTGGTCCAACAATCAATGGTGTGTACTTTGCCAATGATGCCAGACTCGACCCATTCCCGGGCAATTCTGCTATCATCACTGGAAGCTCCTTGGTTGCCCATCTGGGTGACTATTCCATTTTCTTCGGCCACTTTGGTCATCAACCGGGCTTCGTAGATGTTGTGGGTCAACGGTTTTTCCACATAGGCATGCTTCTTTTCCCGCATAAAGGGAAGTGCAATGGTGGCATGCATATGATCGGGCGTGGCGACCATAATGGCATCGATATCCTTTAAATGCGCATCGAAGACTTTCCTAAAATCCTTATATCGTTTTACGTTGGGGAAAAGGTCAAAAGTTTGTTTGGCACGGCGATCGTCCACATCACAAAAGGATACAAACTTTACCTTGCCCGTGGCGTTGAGCCCTTGGATGACACCATGGCCCCTTCCGCCCACACCAAAAGCGCCCACATATAGGGTATCACTTGGAGGAACATGGGTCTTTCCCAGAACATGGCTTGGAACGATTGAAAACGCAGCGGAAGCCGCCGCGGCATTTTTGAGGAACTTTCTTCTTTGCATTTTGGATTTATTTCGTTGTTTGCGGGCTTCAAGATACAAAAAACTGGACGAGGAAAAGGGTTATTGTTCCCCATGCCACTCTTTATGGAATTGTTGTAAAAAATTTAACATGAATCCATGTCGTTCGTTTGCCAACTCCTTCCCTATACCCGTGTTCATTTGATCTTTGAGCAACAACAGTTTTTCGTAAAAATGGTTAATGGTGGGGGCATTGGATTTTTTGTATTCCTCTTTGGTCATGTTGTGGTTTGGGGGCACTTGGGGATCATAAAGTGGTCTGTTCTTGAAGCCTCCATAGTTGAAGGCCCGCGCAATGCCAATGGCGCCCATAGCATCCAGCCGGTCCGCATCTTGTACCACCTGCAGTTCTTTTGATACAAAAGGGTTTTGCCCTTTTTCCAAGCTATTTTTAAAAGACATGTGCGTGATGATATTGGCCACATGCACTATGGTTTGATGGTCCACGCTCTTCGACTTGAGAAAATCAGAAGCGATTTTTGGTCCCAGACTTTCGTCCCCACCATGAAACTTGGGATCGGCGATATCATGTAACAATGCTGCCAATTGTACAACAAGGATATCCACTTTTTCGTGTTGGGAAATCAATTTTGCGTTATGGAATACCCGCTCAATATGGAACCAATCGTGTCCCCCTTCCGCATTCTTGAGTTTTTCCTTTACAAAGGCAATGGTTTCCGCTATAAGCTGTTCCTGATCCATTAAACAGTAATATGTGCTTTGATGTGTTCTTCCACCATAGCAATGAGCCTATCGGCGTCTCCATTGTTTTCCAAGGGTTTAAGCACCTGAAGTTTGATGTGCGTGCCCACGCCCA